>CAWCBQ010000002.1:0-451927 GCA_963793885.1 uncultured Acidobacteriaceae bacterium | reverse complement strand
GCGCATTGACCTGAGCGGATCTGAAAGCTTCAGACCGTGCCAGAAGGCACTGTAACTCTACGGCCGCTGCTTTCATCGCAGCAAGATCACGTTCAGAAGCAAGAATGCTCGACAGCCAGTAGAGAAAATTGGCAGCAACAAGACAAGGCGTGCCCCATCCTCAGGTATGTCTTCCGCGGCAGAGGTGGGAATCGCTGAAGCCTTCACCTGGGAAACGAGCCCGCCGGCGGCGCAGCACGGCCAGCTCGCAGTTGACGGTGGCAGGGGTAGCGCTGTCCTTTCGGCGCGCGGGCTTGTACTGTTCTATCCTTTCCGTAGTTACGGCGGCGGCGAATACGTGGCCGAAGGATGGCTGGAGGTTTCCAGCGCCACCCTGATCCCTTAGCCGCGCGGGGCCGGGGGTTGTTGTTCTTCGTGGCCGTCTGAAGAGCCTCGTAGAGCTTCGCCACGGTCACGCGCTTTCCCACTTCGAACAGCTCGCCGCGGGCAATCTGTACCAGCCGCTCGTTTAGCATCTTCTGCGCAGAGGTCCGATCTGTCGTCCACGCACATTCCCTTACACACTCCGACGTGTCCGTCTCGGGGTTCGGCCGGTAATACTTCATGTGCCAGGTGCCGCCCTTCGTTTTCTGGAACAAGTTGCCGCAGCCACGCCGATTGCGCGTCTATTTCGATGGCTCAGACTTCATTTGCCATGAAAGTCACGGGAGCATTCAAGGGCCCTTTCTATGCGACTGCGTTTGCCTCGCCAGGGTCAATCGAATCTCGAAACTTGGACCGCTCTTTAAAAACCAGGGAGAGAGAGTTTGTCCGCGCCGTCCCAATAACGATCTCGATATCAGCGCAATGCGCGGCCATTGTCAATTCAGGCGAATAAGGCTCGAAGGACAGGATCGATCGCCGGTTCTTTTTACGAGAAGCTTGCCGGCAGATGCACTGGTTGGCGCTCCGTCAGGCATGCCATTCCTCATACTCGTTTGGAGACAAGAGGACCGGCTGGCGATTGTGAATTGGCCGCATTTATTGCGTTCGGCTCTGTCATGAAAATGGAAAAGGGCCCCTCCACTTCTTGCGTCTTCATTGTGACCCGGTTTTCCCATTTTGAATTTCACTTAGATTATTAGTTGTACGGCGTGCGCTGGAAGAAACGAACTCCAGCGCCCATCCCGTTCATTGAGCTCACGCCCCGATCGCGGCGCATGTTCCTTTAGTTACGGTGCGCCCGCAAATTTTTTAATGACAGGCATCGTAAGTTCATGTATATATCTTCTGTGCGGTTGCATCCGCGACAGCAAAAGCACGTTCTTACCCCGGATTTTTGGACATGTCGAGCCATGCAGGCGGGTAGTTCTTCCAGCACAATTTCACACAACGCAACCTTTCCCATTCCTAAGGACACTTTGACTGCAGGGCGTTTAAACAGGATCGTCCGGAGGACCAAGTCTTTCTGTATTGGTGCTCCCGATAGATCGATCTCGCTGGCGCTGTCTCTCGATGCGACGAATACTGCGCAATTTGCGTTCGAACGAGGCGCCCGATATGCAGACTGGTTGCGTGAGGGTGTAATTGCCAAAATCCCTTGCCACTTGAAACGGATCGACAGATTGCCGCACATTACCGATTGCTCCACTTTACAAGTTGCCGCACTTTTGTAGATGGAGAACGTTTGATGGCTTGCTGGTTGTGGAAGAGCTCCTCGGAGGGCCAGCGGAGGTGGCCGGTGCGCGTGCGCGTCGGCCGAATGGCAGCGGTGGCCGCGCTTGCTTTGGCCTCAATCGCACCTCAAGCATTCGCACAAATCCCTACGATTACCAGCATCAACCCAAGTACAGTAAATGCAGGCAGCGCGGCCTTCGTGTTGACGGTGACGGGGACCAATTACGACGCCACGTCCACAGTGAGCGTGAATACATTCGCTCTTGCGCCTTCATCGCAAACTGCTACGCAACTGATGGTGACTGTGCCGGCTAACCTGGTAGCGACGGCGGGCCCCTTGCCGGTGCAGGTGATCAACAGTTCCGCAGCGGGAGGCCCGCAGTATTCAAACACGGTAACGCTGACTGTGGCGCCGCCCGCACCCGCACCAACCCTCACCAGCGTGACGCCCGGCTTTCCGGTGCGCGGCGAAACCCAGGTGCTCATGACTCTGGTTGGCGCGAACTTCAGACCAGGAGCAACCGTTGTGGTTTCGCCACCGTTGGCGAGCTTGAGCGCTTCAACGGGCATGACACAAGCTACGGATGTGAGCGTGACGAATGTAAGGTTGGTGAATCCTGGTCTAATGACGGCGCGGATCAACGTGAGCCCGGCGGCCGCTGCGGGGCTTCGCGCGGTGGACGTGCTCAACGCGGATGGCACAAGCACCGCGATCGGGGTGGGAATTGCCGCGGGCGGCAGTTCGCAACCAGTGCGTGTGCTGGCAGGCAGTTCAATTGGCGCGCCGGTTACGGTTGTGAACCTGAGCCTGTCGCATCCGCGCAACGGAACTGTGGTGATGCGTAACCAGGAGTTGTTTGCGGATGCGATTCTGGGCGGATCGGGATCAGGAACCGTAATTGGAGAGTGGGTGTGGGACGGAAATGTAGTTGAGCAGTTCTCCGCATCCTTTATTGGCGGAACGAGCACAACGATTACGACGCATCAGTCGCTGCCGACTTCGCTCGTAGGTGTGCAC
The DNA here is from genome assembly GCA_963793885.1 of uncultured Acidobacteriaceae bacterium. GTDB lineage: Bacteria > Acidobacteriota > Terriglobia > Terriglobales > Acidobacteriaceae > Telmatobacter. The sequence continues at coordinate 449,253 of CAWCBQ010000002.1, read as the reverse complement.
CGGCTGCAGTTGCGCATGGTGCAGCCCAATCAGGTGGCGAGCGTTCCCATTACAGTGGTCGTGAATCCCGGCAACTGGCAACTGGAGCAATTGATCTTGCCTGAGTATGGACGAGCATTCAACGCTGATAATCCACCGGCGTTCTTGTGGAGTCCCGTTCCCGGGGCTGAGAAATACCAGGTTGGCTTTACCGATCAGCCGTATCTCAGCACGGTGAGCCAATGGTTCGATGTGGAAGACAATCGCTGGGAGGTTCCCGCAAAAGTGTGGCAGGGGCTACCGCCCGGAGCGCTTTACTGGACGGTACGGACGATCGACGCCAACGGCGTGCCGCGCAGGGCGCTGCCGCTGCGCAGCATTTACCACGCGGCAGAGGGAGGATTGAGCGCGACGCAAATAATACCGAAACGAACTGCCGCGGGCCATACGCTGCTGGAATGGAAACCGGCAATCCAGAACGGATACTACTTTGTGACGATCAGCCGCGATTTTTCCGGCACGCAGATTGTGCGGCAATACCTTACCAGGGATCCGCAATTGGATTTGCGCGCAGTTGAAGCAAAGTTGCTCGTGGGGGTAACGTACTACTGGCAAGTGGACGCGATTTCATCTACGGGTCAATTGCTGTTCTCGGGACCGGTGGAGAGTTTTGTGGCGCAGCCTGGAGTCGGAGCCCAGTCGCGGCTGCCGGAGGTGGCAGAACCGGTTCTGCTGGCTTCACTCGGCGCGCCGGTCGCGGTGCCCGCGGTGGCGGCAGATCTATCCAGCCAGATTGCGGCAGAAACGCCCGCGTCGGGCAGCAGCACAACCGAGCTGCAGCCCGCAATCTCGGTGAGCTTTCAATCACCGGTGAATCCCGCGGACGTGAGTTTAATGGTGGATGACGTGGACATCACGACGTTGGCGCAGGTAACCGAATCGAAGGTGAGTTTTACGCCGCCGATGGCGCTGCAGGGCGGCGATCATACCGTGAGTCTGACCGTAGGCAGCGATGCTACGTCATGGAAGTTCACCGTGCAGGCGGCTGTCATTGCGAGTGCTCCATCCTCATCAACTGCAGCGTCGGCTCCAACAGCATCGGCGACTTCAACCGGACCGGCGCTCACGCCGGGAACCGATGCCGAAGCGCCGCCCGCGGCACCTCTCGGAGGCAGCGGCATGCCAACGCCAGCGACGATCGCCAGCGCACATCAATCGCAGGCGGCAACGGGGCAACACCCTGCAACTCCGGCAGAGACCGGAGCGCCGAAGTCTACTAAGAATGAAGTGCGGCCTACGCTCGACGGACAAATTGGCGCGAACACGCAGTGGGTTTCCGGGTCCAATCCGCCGGATACAAATGTGATTTCAGCCGCGGAGCACTACACCTACCAGAAGGGGCCCTGGCACGTGGAAGCGAACGGAAGCGGCGCGCTGAATTCGGTTCTGAATCCACCGCAGCAACGCACCAGTCACGGATTGTTCAGCGACTACGTACTGCAGACCGGTTACAAGCAGAGTAACTGGGGTGCGAATCTCCGCTTCGGAACGATAAGCCCCGCACTTTATACCGACGCACAATTCGTAACCGCAGCCACCCCGCGCCAAGGTGTTGAACTGATGTTGAAGTCTCCGGCGGGGACGCTGGGAGGCTTTGTGAATACCGACGATACCGCGCTGGGAGGCGGCGCGGGAATCAACTTCCATCAACAGATCGAAGGAGCGAGTTACCAGCTTCCGTTGCCGAAGTGGGCGGAGTTGCGCGGCATGTGGCTGAATGCGAAGGATACGGGAGCACCGACAACAGTGGGCTATGACTCGATGGGAAATCCTATCATTCTCCCTGACCCGGTGGCTCCAGTGTCGGCCGGTGATGCGATAGGCGCGCTGCTTAAATTGCATCTTGGCGCGAAGTGGCTGTGGACATCGGAGTACGCGATCAGCTACGACAACGCTAATCTTTCAGACCCGACTTCGAAAAGGCTCTTCGGCCGCGCATGGCGGAGCGCGGTGACGGGGCAGGCCGGCAAGATAAATACGAGCGCCGACTATCGCGAACTGAGCGCGAACTTCGGCACGCCCTCGAATCCAAGCCTGACGCAGGCCAGTCAACCGAATGTGCGCGGTGTGGATGCTTCGCTGAACGATGTAACCAAGGCGGGCAACTTCGGAATGACTTATACCTTCCTGGATAACAACGTTCATCCGACTACCACTGCAGAGTTGCGTATGAACAGCTTCGACGAAACATGGAGCAAGGCGCTGGGCGTGAAAGCGAATCTTTCAGTCGAGGCGCGACAGTCGCTCACCGGTACGGGCACAATTCCCGCAGCATTAATGGGGATGCCGCCGGCACAAACCGGCGCCCAGGACCTGCGTGACCTTTTCGGAAGCGTAACTGTCAGCCGCACAATCGGCACCGTATCGATGAACGCGGGCGCGACACGGGACTGGAGCCGGAACAACTACATGACGAGCGCGGACACGATTACCTCGTCGATCAACGTGGGCGCAAATCTGACGACCCGCGGATTCTTTCAGCTCAACGCGCAGGGAAATGTGAACTGGGTTGCGGCGGATGGACAAACGGTGGGAACCACGCGCAACTACACGGTGAGTGTGCAGCCGGCATTTGTGTGGAAGCGGCCGGGGGTCCAAGTTTCGCCGCTGGTAACGATGACGGCTGGACAGACAGTGCTGACCGGGGGAACGGCGACGAGCAATACCTTTACCGGGCAGTATGGCGGCCAGCTTTCCTGGACAATGCCAGGCAAACTCAAATTCAGCACGCTCTCCGCGCAGGGCAGCTTCAACCAGAATCACGATCATGTTGCGATGCTCGATACGAACACAACGCAGTTGCTCGTGCTGTGGACATTGACCTGGGGACATAAGCATACGTTTTAGCGGAATCCTGTCACGATGAAAATGCAGCGGGCCAGTTGCGATCGTCGTATTTGCAGTTGCGATAAGCGCGCCCTTATTCCAGGCGCGAAGATCGGGCGCCTCGTTTTGCGCGCTAGACGGCTTTTTTTCGCGGTGCTATTCACGGCGCTGACGGGCACGGCGAGCGTGGCGCAAAACAATCACGCGGCGCAGAACAATCGCATGGCGCAAAGGCCTGTTGCGCGATCGCAACCAGCAGGACCGCCTGCGCTTACTTCGTTCACTCCGACACAAGCGGCTGCTGGCTCAACCGTAACGATGACCTTTAATGGGTCTAACTTCGTTGCAAGGGCGATGAATCTCACGTTCTCGCCTTCACAGGGAATTACTGTAAGCAGTTTGAATGTTACCTCAGCACTGCAGATAACGGCGCAGGTTCAAATCGCCGCCAGCGCGCCCTTGGGCAATCGCCAGGTGTTTCTTGTGGATGCGGATCACGATTTGCGCATCAGTACATTATTCGCGATTACAGCGCCTGCGCAGAATAATTGCCCGCCTGGAATGCTCGCCCCGGCGGCCTGCGGCACCACGCAAAACGCGACGCCGGCTTTGCGCGAATTCACGCCGGTAAAGGGATTGCAAGGGACCACCGTTTCGATGACATTCACCGGCACTAACTTTGCCGGACCAGCACAGTTGCAGTTCACTCCGAACAGCGGTCTCACAGTCTTATCTGCCACAGTTACGAACAGCAGTCAGATTCAGGCGCAGATTTCGATAGCGCCGGACGCGCCGCTGGGATCGCGCGGAGTTGTCGTCACGGGTGGCGGGAAGAACCGGATGACAGCGTCGAACACATTCACCGTGATGTCGGGCACGCCGCAAAAGCAAATTACGCCCATGCAGATTCTGCGCGTGATTCCCAACCAGATTTCCGCGGGGAGCCAGAATGTCGACCTGACGCTGGAAGGGACGAATTTTGTACCTGGCACGCTGGTGACGTTTACCATTGGAGCCGGTGTTCCCGCAGCCGTGATCGCCAACGGGCCGGCACGCTACTTCGACAGTACCGAAATGCACGTGAGCGTGAACGTACTTCCCTCGGCACTGCCCGGAGGCCGCGACATCAATTTGCAGCCGCCGGGAGGAAATGCATTCCGCGTGAATGGGCAACTTGGGTCAGCCGCGCCGCAGGCCGTGGCCGGTAAAGGCATGTTGAATGTGCTGGCGGCGAAGCCATCGGGCCCGCCGACGGTGCTGAAGATTCTGCCAATCACGTTGCAGAAGTTTACCCAGGGCGTAATCGGGCTTGATGCGCCGCTTGGCGCTGTAACACAGAGCGATCAGTACCAAACCTTTGCAGTTCCATTGCTGGATGACAATGCGGTTTTCAAATGGCATGAACAAAACCCGGGCCTGGCTGACTATTACGAACTTCGCGTTTACGCCAAGGACGGCAAGACGCTGCTGGCCACGCAACAGATTACCGGCACAAAGAAAATCGCACTCGGGGCACCCGGCGGCTTTGTCACAGTAGTGCCCACATATTTCCGCCCCGATCCTGCATTTCTAAAAGCTGTGCTGGAACCGACGCGGCGGCTGGTGTTTGGCGGTGTGCAGCTTGGCGCGATGGGAATTCATACTGCAACGCCAACCAGCAGCGGATCCGCAAACGGGGCCACGCCTCCAGTTGTTCCCGATCAACTGAACGGCAAACTCAGCCAGGGCGATCTGCAATGGGAGGTCGCTGGGTTCCATACCTACAACAAGAGTGGCGTGACGACGCAGCCGCAGGTCAAGCAACTGAACATCGCCGTGGCGCAAAATGCGAATACGCCGCAAAATGCGGCGAATACGCAAAATACAGGCGGGACCGTCGATGTGCAGGTGGAAATTTCTGATCGCTGGCCGTTGATGGCGCCGGCTGCGCCGACCGGGATGGCGTGCAACGGAACCGGATATACCACGGGGAGTCTGCAGGTACAGAATCTTTCGAAGCCTGCGAACGATCCCAATAGCTACATGGGCGACAAATGGGCGCTGGGCGGGAACATCGACCTCTCGCGCTCGCCTTATCTGCCCGATTACACGCCGCAGACCGTTGCTCCTCCCAAATGTGGCAGCCCGTGCCTGGCTAAGAATGTGTCGCAGGTGAGTTTCAGCAACGTGTTTGTGGATTGGGGCGATGGCACTGTGGTGCCGCTGGCCGCGCCACCGGTTGGACAAAATGTTACCAACTGGGACCCAAGCCAGCCGCTTGGGCTGCCTTCAAATGGACCCAGTCCGATGGAGCACGCTTATCATTCGTTGAATAGCTTCACAATTCGGGTTTACCAGATATCGAACGACGATTTGCAGCACGTGAGCGAGTCGGCAATTTCTTCGAGCGTGGACGGGCCGACGACGCCGTTTTTGATGACAGCTTTGCTCTCGAAGATGACTTCTTCGGGAGGGCTGAGCAAAAGCGGGCTCACGGTCAGCGGCGTGCAGTCCAATTTTCAGCAACTGCTTGGCCAAAGCGGTGGCAATTCGGCGGCGTCGCAGGCGGCCGGCGACGCTTACATGCTCTACTGCCATCGGGTGGACATCGTACCTGTCGAGGATCTGGACGCGGATGGTCCCTTGCATCTGAAGAGCATCGCCGATCCGGACTTTGGAGCGTACGACATCGCGGGATCCAAGACCGCGGTGGTCGATCATTTCGGACCGGGCGATCAGTTGGGCAAGACGGGGCAACCGGCGACCGTAACGCCAATACGTCCGACGCCGAGTCTGCAAGCGACCCAGGGAAAGACAAGCAGCAAAGGCCCGGTTGACCTCGTGCCCATTCGCGCAGCGCAGCCCCAGCCGGTGGCGATTTGCAGCACCTGCGATGACGGCATTGATGCGGAGACGACGATTAAGTATTACGGCCAAGGTCAGGTGCGCCTGACGTGGACCGTGGATGGCGTTCAATCGCAGACGACGTTTCCTCTCGGTCCGTCGGAGAAGCGCATGAACCTGACGCGCCAGGGATTTGAAACGATCGACCTGGGGGGAATTGCGATCCAGATTCCGGTTCCCGAACCGCCGATCAAAGTCTCGCAAAGCAAGCCAGTCTACTCGCAGCCATTAGGAGTGCAGCCGGTTGGCAACCACAGCGTAGAAGTGGCGGCGGAAGTGATGCCGCAGCCGACAGTGCCGAATCTATCCAACGCGGTGGGCAGAGCGCTGGGGTCGCTGATTCCATCGGGATTCAAAACGGGTCTGGCTGGCGGCGGTGGCGGAGGTGGGACGAACGTTGCGACCGGTCCGAATGTTGCTGAAGCACAATCGCTGCTGAACACGCTGGCGTCGCCCGCGGGCAGCAATTTGCCGCCATTGAAGATCGGCCTTCTGTCGGGATCGAACCAGAGTGTCTCGGGCCTGGGCGCGGTGCAATACGTCAACGGGGCGCTGCAGCAGGCGGTTTCGCAAATGAGCGGCTCGGTGCCTGACCAACACGTCGCGTCGGATTCGAAGACCTATGAAGTGGTTGCATCGGATCCGAAGAAGCCGTGCAAATTCATGTTCCCGGTGAAGAGCGGCGGCGCCTTCGAGATCAGCGGGTTGCAGAGCGGAGTGACGCAGCAAGGGAGCACGTACAACGGCACGGGAAAACTTCTCATTCACATGGTGACCGATCAACACCTTGGCTACTTGCAGTACCCGCCCATTCCCGTCGAGATCAAGAACTGGAGCGTTCCGGATGGACTGAACGTGCAGACCGGAAGCATCGACGTGTCTCCGAACCTCGCGCTGGACCAGAGCTTGCCGGCATTGACGGGAACAATCGCGCACCTGAGCGGGCAGGCCGGGGGTGAGTTGGATGCAACACTGAACGTCCAGCTTAGTGACGACACGCTGCGCCAGCCGGGTGAAAAGCCGGTAGTTTGGAACGGCGTGCAGGCGGAGCTGAAGTCGAACGGCGACTGGGTGAAGGATGGACTGACGCTGCCGATCACGCTGATCGGCTGGAGCGCTTTCACCATGCAATCGAACTCCGTGCGCCTGGACTTGAGCCATCACGACGGGGACGCGGCGGGCGCGCTGTGCGGAAGCCGGACGAGCGGGGACTGGGTGGGCGTGCGTTTTCCGAATCTCGCCATTACGCCATACATGTTCGACCTTGTTGCGGGCGCGCCCGTGCAGGCCAGTCCTGCAGATTGGGGCGTGATCGGCAGCGGGCTCTGTGGAACGACGAGTACCGGGCCCGTCACGATAAACCTCGGTGCAGGAACAGTGAAGATCAAGTCGATTGTTTCGACCGCATCGAGTGGAACCTTCGACGCGAAATACAACGATATGGACGTGCACGTGCCATGGCTCGATGCGGATTTAACGGGCAATGCAGATTTGCTTTCCGGCGGCGGCAAGCAAGCCAACATGACCTTCCCACTGACGAGTCCTTCAGTCTCAAAGAACTATGGCAACTTCAGCTTTACAGCGAGCAATCTCACATTCACTGAGGAACAGAATGTGGGCTGGGTAGTGCAGGCTAATACGCATTTTGTGTTCTCCGCACAGAGCAAGATTTTTTCAGCGTTCGACCAGGTTTTCTATTTTGGAATGGACGGACGCGGCTATTTTGCGCAAGGAAACACGACGAAAGATATCTCGCTGGGCGGCAGTTCGACACTCGGCCAGACGCCGGTGAATCTTGCCTCGGTTCATTTGACGGCGCCAACCTCAGGACCGCAGGTGTTGACGGCCATGTTCAACACGAGTGTGCACCTGTCAGAAGTGATGGCCGCGGCCCAGGCGCAGGTGAACTATTCGGTCGACAACAACAGCTCGAGCTACTCGGCGAGCGGACCTGCATTTGCTCCATTCACGATTGACGTTCCTTATCCGGCGGGTCAGCCGAGTTCTGACGCCACGGTTCATCCGGTCTACTCCGGAGCGGGCGGGACAAGCGGCGACGAGATTTCCGGATCGGTAGATCTGTCTGAGCTAGGCGGCCCGCCGATTACCGGTGAATTTCGACTGGGTTACCAGGGCGGACATGATTACTGGTTAACGCGCGTGACGTATGCCCTTGGCGCGACAGGATTGCCCATTATCTCTGTCCCGATTCCGCTGATGAATCTTTATCGCGTGCAAGGCGGCATCGGCCACAACTTTCCCATCAGTGCATTTGAAGACACAGGCTCTCTAAACTCTGCAGTGCCTTCGATGGACAATTCATTCCTGTTCATGGCGGGAATCCGCGTGGGCATGCCGGACCAGTTTACCTATACACTCGATGGCGATTTGGTGATCAAGGCCGGAGGCCAGGATTCCGGCGCGCGTCTCGATTTTCATGCGTGGCTATTGAAGATGGCCGACAGCGGCGGCGGAGACTTCAAGGGCTATCTGCAGTACGCGGGCGGCAACTTCGATGCGCGGCTCTGGGGCCATCTCAACCTGCTCGACGGGATAGCTTCAGTTGATTTGGGCAGCAGTGCGAGCAATGCGGCTGTCGATTTGCACTTCGGGCCCAGCGGACCCTGGCACATCGACGCGGGTAAACAGCAAGGGCCGCGGATCAGCGGGCAGTTGCTCAGTACTACCGCAAATATGTATTTCATGCTCTCCGATGCCGGGCTTTCGATTGGAGGCGGGGAGGACATCTATCTCGGCGTTGGCGACAACTCGGTTGCGTCGGCATATGTGCGCGGCGATGTGGATGCGGGATTGACAGTTACTCCGCAGCCGCATATCTCCGGGGATTTCTCGGCGAGTGTCTCCGCAGGTGTGTGTGTTGACAACGTGTGTGTGAATGCGGACGTCTCGGCGCAGATCCATGCCGAGGCGCTGCCGCTCGAGGTCGAGGCAAACGCCAGTATCGGGTTGCCCTGGCCGCTTGGATCGATTTCCTTCTCGGCGCATTTGTAGTGGAATGATGGCAAGCATATGTATGGTCGCGTGAAGATTCGGTTACTGGCATTGGGCTTGCTGTTGCTCGCCATGCGGTGCGCGATTGCGCAACAGGCGAATGGAGCGATGTTCGCAGTTTCCGATGGCAAGGGGCAGATTTCGCTGTTATGGTTTCCGCCGCCATCGCAATGGCCGGGGGGTGGATGGAAGCTGACAGATTCTACAGGGCAGACGCTTGCGCCCAGGATCAGCATGGCGGACGAGACTACTTTGCAAGGGCTGTCGGTGGAGGATGCGGATGCTCTGCGGCGGCTGCCGCGTGTGTTGGCGAATCCGGATGCCAGTTCGAAGCGGATGCAGCTGTTCAACATCATCGGACTGCGGGCGTTGACGGATCCGGCGTACGCGCGGGCACTTGGGATTGCATGGACGCTCAAGAATGTATCGCCGGGGAGCAGGACTTATTCGGTGCAGGGACTCGATGCGAACGGGAATCCCAGCGGAGGGCAGTTGACGAGTCCGGCGGTAGATGCGGGTGTGGCGACTGCGCTGGCGCCTTCGCCGGATGGAGTGCAGATCAAGTCGGATGAGCGGGGAGTGTTGCTGTCATGGCCGCCGCCAGTGGTGAACCAGCAGTTGCCGGCGATCGCTTATGTTGTGGAGCGCGATGGAGGTGGGCAGACTGGTGCCGCGGTTACAGCCAAACCTATCGTACCGGGCGTGAAGTGGGATCCGAAGATTCCCCTGCTCCTGGATTCGAATGCTCCGCCGAACGAAATGCTGACTTATCGCGTGTACAGCGTGGATGCGTTTGGACGGCGCAGCAATCCGGCGTCGATACGGATCTTTTTCCCGGATTTCCATGCTCTGGAGCCGCCGCAGCCGGTGACAGCGACGAGCGTTGCGGGAAAGGTCACGGTAAGTTGGCCGGCGGTTCAGCAGCCGAATCTTGCGGGCTATGTTGTGGAGCGCGCTTTTCTTTTCGATGGACCGTATGAAGCGCTGACTGCGCAGGCGGTGCCTGCGGGGACTTCGCAATATGAGGACGATGGGGTGCGGGCGGGTACCTCCTACTACTACCGCGTGCGGGCCGTGAACTCGCGGGGAGACCTGGGAGGCGCGTCAGCGGCGGCGACGGTGGTGGCCAAGGGGAGCGGGGCGCCCCCGAAGGTGGACGGGTTGGCGGCCGATGCGGGGCAGACGCGGGTGCGGCTGACTTGGAAGCCGGTGGACTTTCCGGTGGCGGGATACTTCGTGGAGCGGCGGGTCGTTGCGAGTGCCAGCACGCCGGAACAGTGGGCGCGGCTGAATGCGCGCGTGACTCCGGAGCCGTTGTACGACGATATGCTGGGCATGACTTCGGACGTGACGATGGAGTATCACGTACTCGCGGTGGGCTTCGACAATGCAGAAGGCACGCCGAGCAACTCAGTGCGCGTAGTTGTGCCGGACATCTCGATTCCAGAGCCGCCTTCGATTACGGCTGCGAGCGGCGCTGATGGCAAGTCACAGATCAATTTCACTCCGGCGCTGCCGGCGACGCGGTCGGCGCAGTTCCTGGTGCTGCGTTCCGGATCGGAAGCGGACCTGGGCGTTGTGATCGGCGATCCGCTGGCTGGGGATGCGCGCGAGTTCACCGATCTCTATGTGAGCCCGGGCGAAAGCTACTGGTACCGGTTGGTTGCCGTCGGTGCGAATGGCAATCGCAGCGATCCTACACAGGCGGTTGCAATTCGCGTTGGCTCGCCAGAGTTGCCGACTCCGGCTGCTCCGAAGGCGAGTTTTACGACCGATCCGTTCCCACATATGGCGTTGCAGTTTGCGGCGCCTCCGGCGGGGTTGAACGTGATTGTGGAGCGGCAGGATGCGCATTCGGATTCATGGATTCGTATCGCGGGTCCGCTCGCTCAACAGAATGCTAACGACAACAATGTTCCTGCATCGGGCAGCGCGAGCTACCGGATCAGCTATGTTTCAGCTGATGGCAAGGTCGGGCCGTCGAGTCCAGTAGCGACGGTTTCGGTTCCGGCAAAGTAGTGCGGCGTAGAGTTACAAAAGCATTCGATGGGTTGTGATCGCCAAAATTCCTTCTGGGGACATAATGGGGCTGATTTCGATTGGCGCGTAAGACGCCTTGGTCGTCTGCATCACGGATAACTCGCCGAAGAGTGGGCGACTCGCGTGTGTCACAACCGATGCGTACACCAGTGGATCAATTGCCGCACATGGCTTTGGCCCTGGAGGTACCTTGTCACTGAGTAAGTCAATGATCCACTTGTCTGTAAAGTCGGCAGCATGGACACTTGTCGGTCTTACGTCCTAGTGCGGAAGACGCGGATCTCCTCAGGCACGGAGGGCTTGGCGGTCAGATCGCGCCACGCCGCAGCCAGTTGGTGGAAGTCGCGCGCATCGGCCGGGTGCGAGTTGGCATATGCGTGCAGGCGGTTGAGCGCTGCGGCAAGCCAAGCGGATTGGGAACACTCGTCGACATTCTCCGCGGTCTTGCAAGCCGGCCAACTGAAATAGAGACGGTACTGAACTGTCTGTTTGTCCTGAATCGTGTATGGCGTTCCCGACTCGGTCGCCAGCCAACAGTAACTGCCGTTGCACTTTGAGGTCACCTTCTTAAGATTCTTGAGATCGATCGAAAAAGGCTTCGTTTGATTCTTGTATCTGTAGGTGGTATCGAACTCGATGCTGTCGAGAGTAAACAAGATGCTGCTTGGATTGACTGAATAAATTTGATCAAAAAAAAAGTCGCAGGATGGAACGCGATGGCATACTTACTGGCGGATACGATGGCACGGCGCGCTTGCTTAACGCTCAGCTCATCCGAAGGCGGTTGTGAGTTCTGTGTCTGGCCCGCGGCTTGAGCGGCTGGCATAAGCGCCAGCGATAGTCCTGCAAGAAGAACGAATGAGCGTGGGGTGTTTTCATGATGCTCCTGAACCGAAACGTGCGTGCGGCGAACATGGAGCGAGCGGCGGAGAAAATACCCGGGCAGGTTAAGCCTAAGTCTGGATTCGCATGCATTCTTTGCCTTTCTGCGGCGCCTGTCAATGAACCTTCTGTCGCACTTTCGCGAAATTCCGGACCTGAATTCTCGGTTTGGGCAGAGCAAACACCCTGACAAAGCAAAACTGTGATGTATACCGCGTTGGTACTGCGTGATGCAGCGTACACATATCTCTTGATTCCCGGCATATAATCCCAATTCTCCTGGGAGACGTCCAATATGAGACTGCCCTATAGTGCTTTTGACCTCTTGTCCTGTGAAAATCCCTCCTTCGCTTCCACGCAGCGCTCATTCACACACCGATGCGCTCGGCCCGCCATGCTTGCAGGCTTGATGATCCTGGCTGGATTCCCAGGCGTGAGTCACGTGAGCGCGCAATATATACCGCCTGCATCCGGACCGGTGTGCGACACGGCCGTACCGGGAAATAATTGCGGAGGCAGTAGTTCTTCCTCGACTGAATCCTCGGGCAGTTACTCGCGCCCCGTGAACATGAACACAGCGATCAGGGATCAAGTCTTCAGCAGTGTAGCCGGGAACTTTTTGCAGATGCTCTTCAGCTCGGACGACCAGGCCGACGCACAAAAGCAGCAGATGATGGTGGAAATGCAGAAGCGCGAGGAAGAGGCACTGCGCCTGAACAAGATCGCAGAGGCAAAGCAGCTCGCGGAGATCTGCAATCGTCTCGAGGCGTCGCTGAAACTCTACGGAGGTCCCGACCTGAAACTGAAGAGCAGCGCATCTGCCTCAAGCGATCTCCAACTGAAGCTGGGCGACAGCAGCAGCAACGGCCACGTCGGCATTCGGGGCTTGCCAGGAATCGCCTTGAACGATACCACCGGGAATGGAGGCTCGACTCCTTACGGCATCTCCGGACTGCCTGGCATCTACACCAATGGCCCGACGAGCGAATCTGCCACCTCCGGCCCTCCCGATCCGGCGCTGAGCCTGAAGATGGGCGATGACAGTCCGACTCCGTCGGCATCCGCGCCCGGGCACGGCTCCTCTGCGTCGCAAGCCGCATCGGCTGACTCTGCCGGGAGCGCCACGGACCCGCGCAATATGACTCCGCAGCAACTGGCGGATATGGCAACCAAAATCGCAAGTCTTCCCCCGGCCGAGCAGCAGCGGCTGATGGACGCCGCCGCGAGTGCGGCCAAGGCCCCATTGGCCGGAGCGGGCGCGGCTGCCCCGCCGCAACCGACTGCATCGGCCGCTTCAAGCCAACCCGTCGCCGCGCAGTTGCAGCAGATTGCCGGCGCTTCGCAGGCTGCCGTCACTGCCGCTACTCCGGAAGGCGCGGCAGCTTTGGCGCGGACTGGATTCGATACGCCAGCTGCTGGTGCGCTGGCGCCGGGTGCCGGCACGCCGGTGGCGTTACCTAACGCTACAGGTGCGCCGCAGGTGCAGCTTTCGGCAACGGCGCCGCCTCGCAGTGCTGCCACAATTGCACGGCTGGCGATACATTCCATTCCACCGCCGCTACCTGCCGGAATATCTCCGGCGCCATCGGGGGCCCGGACATTGCCTGCGACTGGTCCAGACACCGGTAACTCCACTGTGGCCGGCGGAGACTGCCCGTACGGCGTCGATAAGGCTGTACCCACCCGGCAGCAACTGCAAACCGAGCTGGCCGTGCGGCGTGCGCAACTGGAGAGCCTGCAAAACACCATCACGCGCTTCAATCGCACCATCCAGCTCGATCAGCAGCAGTACGCCGTCTGGGAGGACGAAGCCGAAGCGGGGGAGACGCGCGTCAAGGAACATCTCGTCGGCATTTTCAAGAACGCGGTCTTCGACAGCTTCGTTGACAGGAATGAAGCAATCTTCGAAGGTACGGAGAGTCTGGAGAAGCAAGGGATCGGCAAGATGTCCGATTTCGACAAGCAGCAGTGGAGTTGGCTGAAGCGGGCCAAGGAACTGAAGGGTTTCGACGATCTCCAGCAATGGGTGTTAAGCCATAAGGGCAAAGCGGAGATGATCGATGAGGGCATCCGGCAATTGTCTGTTCTGAACCCGGAGATTCAATCCTATCTGCGGTGCTACGAGGACCTGATCGACAACGCCTACGACCTGACAGACATGATGGCTACCATGGACAACGTGGACCGGCTCAACCGGAATACAGAGCAGTATCCCGAGATCGTGCGCCAGAACGGCGAGCGGATGAAGGCGCTGGTGACACGAATCCGCGAGATCGATCAGCAATTGAATGCGACTCCGGTTTTGCCGCCCGGCACGCCGGCGTGTGTTGCGGCGACCCCCTCAGGGCACTAGAACTGTGTCTTCGCGATTTCGTAACAAACCGAATGAATCTGAGTGCCCCAGGCCCGTGCACTTGGGAACTGGGACTGCACGAAACCTGATGGACACGGTAATAGAAGCGGCAGCAATTCGTATTTGCCGGGCGATTACTGTTTGGCCTTGACCTGCCAGATCATGATCTTTTCGCGAGCCGCCTGAGCATCCGATGCATCGGGTATCAGCTCCAGGTACGCCTGCATGTGTTCGATCGCATCGGCGTAGTACTTTAGCTCCGCTGCGATAAGCGCCGCGTTGAAATTGCCCTCCGGCCAGGTGGGATAGAGCTGAATCCCGAGTTCGTAGTAGTTCAGGGCCTCGTAGGGTTTGTTCTCCTTAATTGCATCTTCGGCCATCAGGCGCTGCACATTCACTTTTTCCGGGATGGGGAGCTTGGTGGCCAGCGCGCGCCAGGCAGCGGCCTGTTTGTGAAAGTCGTCCAAACCGGCAGGATGCGAGATGGCGAAAGCGTGCAAACTGTTGAGGGCCGCAGCAAACCAGTCTGCCGCATGCATACATTCGGCGTCATTCTCCGCTAGTTGGCACGGTTTCCCATCTGTACTCCATCCGAACCAGAGGAAGTACTGGACTCCCTCCATATCTTGAACCGCAACCGCGGGAATCAGGCCACACGATTGTCCGCCGCATGTCGCCGAGACCGTCGTCAGATCCTTGACATTAACCTGAAGATGCTTCGTTCCGCCTTTCTTGTTGACGACATCAAACTCCAGGCTGGCGGCCGTCACCTTGATGCTGCCGGCATTGAGGGAATATAACTGAGCTGTCATTTTGCCCCAATGGACCACGGTGAGATACTTGCTGGCGTTGAAGACGGCGCGTCCGGCTTGCCAGTAGCTCAAAGTGTCGGTTGGCGATGAGGAGTACTGTGTTTGGCCCGAGAGACTCATTCCGGGCACGAGTAGAAAAGCCAGAATAACAAGGGCCAAAAAACGTGCGATCTCGTTCTTCATGAATTTCCTCACCTGGGTACACACAACAGATTGTTTGCACACGACAGTCTTACTTCTCGCCAGGCTGCAGTGAGGGCTGTGCCGCAGACGGCGATTGGCCGGCAACCCCGCGAACAGGTCGTCGTTCCCGGGGTCGGAATCTCGATTCTGGAACCTGCATGTGCTCGACCCGAAACCCGGACGCCCTTACTTCCCTTCGGCGGCCTTCGCCTTCCAAACCAGCATCTTGTCTCTTGCCGCCTGCGCATCCGCTGCATCCGGAACGAGTTCCAGATAGTTCTTCATGTAGCCTGCGGCGTTGGCGTACTGGCCCAGTTCGCCGGCGACGATGGCCGCGTTAAACCATCCGTCCACCCAGGTCCAGTCCAGGTTCAGCCCCTTCTCGTAATACCTGAGCGCGTCCTCGGGCTTGTTGCTCTTAATGGCATCTTCAGCCAGCAACTGCTGGATGTGAACATCTTCGGGGAGGGGCGGCTTGACGGCCAGCGCCCGCCAGGCCGCTGCTGCCTTGCTGAACTCCTCGGCACTATAGAGGTGCGAGCCCAAGCCGGCGATTGCGTTCAAGGCCGCCGCGAATTGCGCGTCCGCCTGCAGACATGCGGCTTTCTTATCTTGCGGAGTATCGCGGCATGAAGATGGTCTCCAATGAAATTGATTATTTTCGGCGCCGAATATCAGGAAGTAGTGTCCCTTCTGTGTTTCGTCGAATAGTTCGATTTGTTTCCTCGTGGATTTCGACAGGAGAACGCAAAAGAGGTAATTATCTTTGCAATCGGCTTCGAACGAGTCGGCAGGTTTCATCGGGAGGAAGAAGTGGAGCGTTTCATGCTTTCCCCGTACCTCCTTCGCATCGAAACGAAGCCCGTCACTGGCGAGTTGGATGGATTCGGGGTCTGCGTCCCACCATCTGAGGTCAACTCTCGCGTTATTCGTGACAGTCATCCAGTGCGCTGCCTCGAGTAACACCGTACGCGCGTTCAAGGAGCTGATTTGCGGAGCGGGGGTCGTTTGCGGCTGAGCCATTGCAGGCAGCAGCGCAGCGCCCGCAAGAAAACCGAAAATACGCATGGTACGATTCATCTCCAGATCCTTTGCTTGTGGCTGAATAACTGCTGTTCAAGTTGATATGTCATTCCGCATCACGGCTACAGCGCCTACTGCGCGGCGGCCTTCGCCTTCCACACCAGCATCTTGTCCCGAGCAGCCTGAGCATCAGGTGCGTCGGGAACCAATTCCAGGTACGCCTGCATATGTTCGGCCGCATCGGCGTAGTACTTTAGCTCCGCTGCGATAAGTGCCGCGTTGAAATTGCCCTCCGGCCAGGTGGGATAGAGCTGAATCCCGAGTTCGTAGAAGTTCAGGGCCTCGTAGGGTTTGTTCTCCTTAATTGCATCTTCGGCCATCAGGCGCTGCACATTCACTTTTTCCGGGATGGTGGGCTTGGTGGCCAGCGCGCGCCAAACCGCGGCCCGTTGTGGGAAGGTACGCAGGGGCGAGTCGGCGTCTCTGGCGTATGTCCTCAGCCAGTTGAAGGCGTCGATATACTGGTTGACTCCGGTCAAACAAACGTCAATGCAGCCTCTAGGCTTGGAAGGAGTTCCATTGACCCAATTCAAGTGAAAGAGCTTACCCAGACCGGTGTCTTTCCCAAAAGGCCTTCCCGACTCATCGGTAATCCTGCATCCTGAATTGTTGCACGTTGCCTTCACCTCAGGAGCCGTCAGCAGATCGATTTTGACCGCCTCCCGTGCCTTCTTCGGGCTCGTTGGTTGAGGTTCGAATTCGAAACTCTCCGCACTGAAGCGATAATGTTCATCCACCGGCTCGACATTTAACAGTGCGGTGCTACGGCGAGCTTCCCAGATGCCCATCTCTTTCGGCATGTGCGCAGGCGCTTGCGCTTGGGCCATTCTCACCGGCGCAGGACTTATCATTACGACGATAAAGGCGAATGAGAACCATCTTGCGCTTGCGCAATTCATCCCGTCTCCTTGGTGCCAACTTCTAAGTTTTGGCCTTGACCTGCCAAATCGAGATCTTGTCGCGCGCCGTTTGTGCATCGGGCGCATCGGGCGCCAGCTCCACAGAGGCCTGCATGTGCTCGATGGGTCGGCGAAGTAGCCCAGAGTGGAGAGACGGAGATTTGGGGTTTGACGCGGACTGACCGGCGGCATTCAGACAGGGCATTAAGAGAAGGACGACGAAAAAAGCGGCGATGGAACGTGGGACAGCACGCATCGTTTGGGCCCCTTGATTAACGTTGAAGCCGGCCTGCCCACATGTTCAGGAGGCGGTTCTTAGCTCAAGTGAAATTGGTACTGTTATACACCGAAACGTTGTTCGAGGGGATATTTCCGGGGAGCGTCAGTCCGGAGGGTGACAGTACGGGTGAAGAATGCGGGCCCTTCGCCGGCACTTCTGTTGAAGCTGACAGTCGAGGACGCTCTAACGGGAAGGCGGATTCTGCCCGCCTGCTACGGCGAGAACTACGTTTCACTCTTGCCGGATGAGGCACGCGCGATTACGATTGATTTCCCGGCCGGCGAGTCGAAACCCGATATCACCGTGAGGGGATGGAACGTGGATTCAGAGACGATCTCGGTGAAGTGATGCTCGCAGCGACGCCCCAATTGCAATGCGCTGTGCATGGCCGTCCGTCAGGTTTGAAAAAGCAAAGTCTCTGCCTGTTCATTCTTGCGCGATGCTGCAGACTTGTGGCGCAATCCACAGGATTCTCGGATGACGAGCTCGACGGGAATCACGATGCGCTTGCCGTGCTCCGAAACGTCGCCGTTTAGAAGGCGTGAAAACAGAATATTAGCACCCATCCGAGCCATGTCGGTTATTGGCTGCCGTACAACGGTGAGCGGCGGATTTAGAATATTCGCAGTCTCAAAGTCGTCGAACCCAACCAGCGCAACCGTCTCCGGGATCCTGACTTTCAGGTGGGCGAGCGCATGGACAGCATTCCGTGCGATGAGATTGTTGCTGCAAAAAAACGCTGTTGGAGGGTTCTTCCTGTCAAGCACTCCGCGAATTGTGCCAAGCATCTCCATCTGGGCAGCATTGCCAAAATAGGCCTCAGGCTTCAGGTTAGCCTTCTTCAGGGCGTCACGATAACCCTCGTAGCGCGCTTTGATCGTATACAGCTTGCGCGACAGGCCAAAGAAAGCGATGCGGCTATGGCCATGCTGAATTAAATGCGCAACGCCGAGTTGCGAGCCGAACCTGTTTTCGACAACTACGCTGTCGTAGGCGCTGTTCTCGATGGGGCGATCGAGGGTGACAATGGGAATCCGATTGAACTCGCTGCCCGCTATGCGCGAAATACCTCCGGCAGCCGGAATAATCACAAAACCTTCGACCTGGCGGCGGAGCATACGGCTGGCCTCGCTGTACTCGCTGTCTACATCTTCGTCCGCGGTTGCGATGATGACCGAGTACGAGTGCTCTTTCGCGACCACGCTCACGGTCTGCGCACAGATGGCGAAGAACGGATCGACCAGGTTCGGAACAATGACGCCAATTTGATGGGAGCGCTGGTCGCGGAGCGCGCGAGCCACTTCGTTGGGCCGATAATTCAAGGTGGCGATGGCGTCAAAAACACGCCTGGCGGTGTCTTCGCTGACTCTAACGCTCCCACTCAAGACGCGCGAAACCGTCATTGTGCCGACGCCGGCAAGCTTTGCGACATCGCTCATGCGGGGCGCGCGGTTCACGGGTCTTACTCCCCCTCTACTGGTCACTGGATATGATAGACCCAACCTTTTCACGGTGTAGAGCCGGTGGTCAAGGCAATTGCATGCAGGTTGCTGTCGACCATCGCGTCGTAAAGCTCAAGCCTTCTTGCCGAATCACTGGGCGCAGGGGAGATTGATCCGTCGCGTCACGCTTTAATGGTTGCATTGACGTGACCTCATGAATCTTCGCTGTGCGGCCATTTCAATTTCAATTTTGGCATGAAAAAGGCAAAGCGTGATATCGTTCCCACGAGACATGATTCCCAGGTTTCGAGGCTCATTCAATTGGAGAGACTTTCTTGCATTTCGGACCTTGGGGCCAAGGGGAGGGATTGCGCCATGAGAATTCTCAAAGTTTCTGCGTTGCTCGGCCTGATGCTGGTCGCAGCTTCAGCTCATGTGAAAGCGCAGGTCGTTCCCAATTACGGGGTCTCCCCTCACGCGGCGCCTGTCAACCCCAACGCCACTCCCGAGGCGCGAGCGTTGTTGAGCAGGATAGATGCGATCTCGGGCCACCAGACGCTGACAGGACAACACAATTTTCCCAACAGCGTCTCCCGCTGGTCTGACCGCATCTACGATCTGACAGGCAAGTATCCGGCAATCTTCGGGCAGGACTTTGGATTTTCGGGCGGCGAGGATAAAGATTCCGTCGACGGCCGACCGTCGATGGTCGAAGAGGTGAAGCGCCAATACCATAACGGTGCGGTGATTGCCCTGACATGGCACGCGGTGCGACCGACTGACGATGAGCCCGTGACCTTCAGAGATAGTGTGCAAGGACACCTCACGGACTTTGAGTGGAATGAACTGCTCACCCCTGGAACGGAACTGAACAATCGATGGGTCGAGCAAGTCGACGTGATTGCGGGCTATCTGCGTCAGTTGCAGGAAGCCGGTGTGCCTGTGCTTTTCCGTCCCTATCACGAGATGAACGGCAATTGGTTCTGGTGGGGCGGCAGACCGGGCGAACATGGCTCAGCGGCGCTCTATCGGCAACTCTATGATCGCTTCGTTAATGTCCATCATTTGAACAATCTTGTTTGGGTGTGGAATGTGAACAGCCCGAGCGAGAACGCCGGTCTGATTACGGCCTATTACCCAGGCGCGCATTACGCCGATGTCGTCACGATGGATATCTACGGCGAATTCAAGCAGAGCTACTACGACGATATCCTCTTACTGGCCGGTGACAAGCCGATTGCACTTGCTGAAGTTGGCGCCATGCCTTCGCTCGACGTGCTGACGAAGCAACCCCGCTGGGCTTACTTCATGATGTGGAGTGGGCTGGCCGAAACGGCGAATTCTCTCGAATCAGTTGCAAACTATGTTTCACGCGCCCAACCTGCTCAACCGCGGAGATGCCCCATTTACCGCAACGGCAACCCCGGCGCTAAAAGCAATTGATCCGGTTACGCCGGAAGCTCTGTCGGGCGTAAGGGAAGTACTTGACCATCTTTATGAGACCGAAGGTACGCGCGTTTTGAGTGGCCAGGTGAACAGTCCGGACTCACCGGCGTGGCGCAACGCAGCAGATATTCGAGACGACCGCCAGGAAGCCGGCGATCTACGCTTCCGATCTGGACACGACGAGCGGCGGGATTTCGATACAGCCAGTTTTGGATGAGGCGATTCGGCAGAACCGGGAAAAGTCGATTGTCAGTTTGCGCTGGATAGCACCCAATCCCGCGGAGCTCGATTCTGCCGCGAGCCGTGCGGGTGGCGATGCAAGACAAACGCTGCTTACGGATTTTGAGTGGAAGGAATTGATGACGCCCGGCACCCACCTGAATGAACGCTGGTGCGCACAAGTGGACGCGGCTGCCGCCGCGCTGAAACAACTCGAGCAGAAAGGCGTCGTGGTGATGTGGTCCGCTTACCCGGACTCGAACGGAAAGCAGTATTGGTGGGCTGGCCACGCGGGGATTCACGGCAGTGCGGCGCTTTATCGCATGCTCTTCGAGCGGCTCGTGCATCACGATCGCGTACGCAATCTGGTGTGGGTGTGGGAGGCCGCGCCGCCGGGCTTTGGTCCGGGTGCCACGGGCTCCTATGGCTCAGTATTTCCCCGGGCTGTTGTATGTTGACGCTCTCGAACTTGACACTAGCCGCATAGATTCCCGTTTTCGAAGCGACGAATTCCTTCAATCATTCGCTGCGGGGAAAGTGATCGGCATATCTGTCGAGGGAACCGTACCCGATCTCGCATTATTCGCGAAAGAAAGAGACTGGGCGTGGTTTCTGCTGGCTCCCCAGTCTGCCTCGGGCGGAAGCAATGCATGCTGGAGCGGCCGATGCGACGGCACAGGCTGTGCGCGTTCTCTATGACGACCCGCAGATTCTTTCGCGATGAAGCGGGCGACAAGTAGCTCGAACGACCATGTCAGTCGCGGGGTTGTTCCGGAATGTACTCGTAGCTGACGAAAGCGACTTTGGAACTGTCGGGCGACCACGATGGAACATTGATGGTGCCCTGGCCGCCGAAGAGCGTTGCCAGCATATGGACCTTTTTATCGGTCATCGACATCAAATTCAGCTTTACATCCTTGTCGGACGGATGACCGGTGACACCCTTTTCGTAGGAGAGAAAGACCATCCATTTGCCGTCGGGAGAAATGTGCGGGAACCAGTCGTTGGTCTCGTCGGAGATGACCTGCTCCTGGCCGCTGCCATCGGGATGCATTCTCCAAATCTGCATGATGCCGGTGCGCTCTGAGTTGAAGTAGATCCAAGCGCCGTCCGGCGAGTACTCGGGGCCGTCGTCGAGTCCCGCGGCAGTCGTGAGCCGCTTTCTCCTCTCCGCCATTGACGGAAATGGTGTAGATGTCGAAGTTGTCGCCACGCTGGCCGGTAAATGCCAGAGTCGAGCCATCAGGCGACCAGCCATGCCAGTAAGAAGGCGAGTTCGAAGTGATCTGACGCGGCGTACCGCCTGCGATGGGGAGCGTATAAACCATCGATTTGCCCATCTGCGAGGAATCGCTGACGGCGATCATCGTGCCGTCAGGAGAGATTCCGTGATCGTTGTTGCACTTCGTTTCGGGTCCTGTCGGAATGCGCACCGGATCGTCTCCGCCGACTATCGAGGCGATAGATGCCGCCCTCCTGATTGAACAGAAAGTAGGAGCCATCGCGCGACCAATTTGGAGCCTCAAAATGTGCGGGCGCCACATAAGCAACTCTGCGGTCTCCCGATGCGATGGGTACCGTCTCGAGTGTGCTGTAGAGGATAGTCTTGGTGTCTCCGGGCGAGGCCAGCTGCTCGACTCTCACGTTGGAAAAGATCGCCGTCTGCACGTCGTCTTTGTCGTGGGCCGAGATGCCGATGCCGATGTAGAACGGGCCGTTGAGGGCGAGCTCTGTCGACGCTCCGGCCGCCTCAAGCTTGCCGTCTTTACCGGAAACGAATGCGTAGAAATAGTCGCCGCGCTTTTCGAGTCTCACTCGCTGCGGGGCGGAGACGTTCGATTGGACTTCGCGCGTATTCACGCCAGGGGCGTCTCGAAACTGCAATGAGGTAAGCCCGTCGCCGTGTCGGGCAACGTCGACGGCTGGCGAGTCGCCATCGAGGCTCTGGCGAATCATCAGGACGGCCTTGCGATGGTTGTTCCCCTTATCGCCGACGAAGTTGATGTTTGCGGAGATCGCCACGTCGCCGGACATTTTCTTCCAGACGAATTGGAAATCGTCGACGCCGAACCACATGTTTTCGCCACTGCCGGTGACGGTGTAACTGGCATTTGCGCTGTCGTAGCGGGCGGAGCCTTGATGGAGCACGGTGCCGACGTCGCCATGATCCTGAAAGATGCCAACCTGCTCATTGTGGGCTTGGGCAGAGATGACGACGGGTGCGCATGATGTGAGTGCGCCAATCGCAATCAGTGCAGGGAATCGAAAGGCGAAGCGGTAGTTCATCTCATGTCTCCAAGGCAATTCTGAATACTCCCTCTTCGCTTGCCACCGCGAACAGGGTCTGTTATGTTTCGATGGGAACGATATCATCCAATTCGCAACGCCGTCAATGGACGATCTCGATTGCTGCGAATCGACCTCGGATTTGACCTGTCCTTCTTCCTGCTCAGGCCAATTTTCCAACAGGCTCGAGAGCTGGGAGTTCTGCTATGAACATTAATTGTCTTCTGCGCTCTTGTTTTCCGGTTGTTCGTCTGCGCGAGCTTTTGGTTGTTGTCTTCATGGTCTCCTTGTTGCCGACGAACTTGTTTGCCAAGGTTGTCGTTTTCTGGCAACTTGGTTTTCCGACCGCGGCAACCGGGCCAGTCGAACGCGCCGCTTTGACAAAGGCTCTTGACGGAATGGACGCAAAATTCGCGGATTTGGCGAACCTGAATGATCCCGCTACGCTTGCGGGTGCGGATCTGCTCATTCTTCCATACGGTTCGGCTTTTCCGGTTGACGCATGGAAAACCATCGGGCAATATCTCCACGCGGGCGGCGACCTGCTTGTGATTGGCGGTCAGCCGTTGCGAGTGCCGGTGACAAAATCAGCCGACGGATATGTGCTTGGCCGTCCACAGGATACTTACGCACGCGTCCTCGATTTTCGACATACATACGAAGTTCCAGTTCCGACGGATGCGCAATTTGCGTGGAAGGCAGGTTATGCCATGGCGCAAACGCCGCACATTCACGCGCGCAGTTTCTTTGCCGTGGAAGGCCGACTTGACGGGCTTGGCTACATGGTTGACACCACAGGCTTGCTGGTTGCTGCGCCAGTCATAGTCGCCGACCACGCTGCTGGTGCGATGGCGGGCAGCCGCGTCGTTGCACTCGATTTCGATGCGGAGCCCAGTTACTGGCAGAGCGATGATGGTATCTCGCTGATTCGTCAGGCTGCGAGATATGCGTGCCAGGGCGCGACCGAATTTTCTATCGAAACTCTTTTCTCGGTTATCAGGCCGAACGAGCCTCCGCTGATCACGGTGCACTTGCGAAGTCTGGGCCAGGAAAATCACTTGAAGCCGGTATCGGGTGAGGTAAAACTGACACTTAGTTCCGGAAAGGAAGTTCTCGATTCGATAACGCTCCCAGTTACTGCTCAAAATGGAGTTGCAGATTTAGCGGCGCCCTTCGATAAGGCGCTGGCGCCAGGCTTCTATACCGTTTCCGGTGTTTACAGTGAGCGCGGTCAGTTCCGCGAGTTTTACCGGAATGGCTTTTGGGTTGCGGAACCAAAGAGCTTGTCAGCCGGGCCTGTGTTAGGCGCACACGGCAATTTTCTTACGCGAAATGGGGCTCCGTTTTTTCCCGTTGGTACTAATTACTTCACAACCGAAGAGAACGGCTGGGATTTTTCGGGACCACGGAATGCATGGGTATGGGAAAAGGATTTCGACGAGATGTCTCATCACGGTGTCAGCTTTGTGCGCACCGGCGTGTGGATGCCTAACGGCAGATTCATCGAAGACAGCACGGGTGGGGTGAATGAGCGATTCCTGCGCAATCTTGAAGCTTTTCTTCTGTGTGCACAGCGCCATGGGATCGCAGTGAATTTTACTTTTTTCGCATTCTCTCCGCACTCCGGCAATCCTGGCCGCGAGAACCCTGACTCGATCCTGCCTAACCCATATACCGATCCGGCGTCGGTGAGAGCGGAGCAGGCGTACGTCCGCTCGGTCGTTCAATATTTCAAAGAAGTGCCGTGGCTTTCATGGGACCTGATTAACGAGCCGAGCTTTTCCAATCCCCGCCATATCTTCAAAGGAAACTATCCGAACAATGATCCTACTGAAATAGCTGCATGGCATAAGTGGCTGCGCCGCCGATACGAGGACAAGCTCGCCAAGGTTGCTGATGCATGGTCGGTTCCAGCGGAGCAACTGGAGAACTTCGACGCTATTCCACTACCTACAGTCGCGGACATGACTTATGAACGATATCGGAACCCTGACGAGGTACGGGCGCTCGACTACAACCTTTTTGCGCAGGACATGTTCGGCGACTGGGTGACGTCGATGGTGGCGCTGATTCGTAACTCGGGCAGCCAGCAACTGATCGACGTGGGACAGGACGAAGGCGGGGTAACTGATCGCGTGCTGAATCAGTTCTACGGCGGCGCGGGCGTTTCATTCACTACCAACCATACTTACTGGCAAGATGATGCCCTTCTATGGGATTCCGTGGCGGCCAAGCGGCCCGGCATCCCGAATATTACCGGTGAAACAGGCTACCAGCCTGTGTGGGCTCCTGACGGAACTTGGCGCTACGACGAGTTCAGGGGCCTGGGTTTGACTGAGCGGAAATGGGCTCTCGGCTTCGCGGCCGGCTCAAGCGGAGCAATGCAGTGGGACTGGGCCCGCGAAGTGGATTTCGGCATGCAACGAAGTGACGGCTCGGCCAAAGTCTGGGAGAATATGATGCGCGACCTGGGCGAGTTTGCACAGAAGGCATCGCCATCTGCCACTGCTCTCGATCTGCCAGAGGTAGCTATTGTCCTGCCGCAATCTCTTCAATTATCGGCTTACAATGCGCTTGCCCTGGAGGCGCAACAGAATGCGGTTCGCGGTCTCTATGGCTACGCTCGCGGCGAGGCTTACGCAGTGGGCGAATATCAGATTCAGCTTCTCGGTTCGCCAAAACTCATCATCCTGCCTTCGCCTTTCGGACTGACTTCAACCGCATGGGAAGTCATTGAGCAGAAGGTCAGGGCTGGGGCTGTCCTGCTGGTAACGGGACCGTTCGATGGGGATGCACATCTTCATTCTACGAGGCGAGAAGAATCAGTCGGACTTTCGTATCGCACCGCGCCACTAACAATTCGCGACCAGGATTTTCATTTTCCCGGTGGCGACGAGAGCCTGGTCTATTCAGGGAATAAGACGACAGTTTTGAACCGCGCCGTCCTGCCGAATGGCGAAGATTGGATCGAAAAGCCATTAGGCAAAGGTAAGATTCTATCCTCGGCGCTGCCACTGGAATTGAACGATAATCTGAAGGCGCTGGGAGACGTGTATGCATACGCGCTAAAGACCGCGGACGTCGCGCCCGTGTACACTACAGCGCTGAAAGATCCTGGAATCCTCATTTGTCCGACGCGCTTTCCCGATGCAACGCTGTATGTGCTCACTTCTGAATCGAGCCAGATGCAGATTTCGTTTAACGACGTGCGCAGCGGCAGACACTTTGCCGGAACGCTGCAGAATGGGCGAGCGGCCCTTCTACTGGTCGGCGCCGACGGCAGACTTCTATCG
Organism: uncultured Acidobacteriaceae bacterium; assembly: GCA_963793885.1. Taxonomy (GTDB): domain Bacteria; phylum Acidobacteriota; class Terriglobia; order Terriglobales; family Acidobacteriaceae; genus Telmatobacter. Next base: position 423,275 of record CAWCBQ010000002.1, on the reverse strand, counting down.
ACTTACAACTGGCCAGAAAAGTAGGTGATCGCAAGTTCCCAGATGGAAATTGTGGTCCCGGCACTGCCGGGGGCGGGAATTAGTGGACAACCAACTCGCGACATGGAATGGAATGGAAACAACGAGACAGGCTAGTTCAGCAAGCTTCCGGAAATACGTCCCGAGTTTCTGAGGCGGTACATAGATGAAGATAGCGAGACAGATTGCAGATAACGCGAAATCCAGAAGCATTCGGGCGGTAATCAATCCCGACGGAAGTGTCATTAGATTGAGATAGAACATGGGGGTTCCGCCAGGTGCGGAGCACGCTGCCGCAGGACAAGATTTGGCGGATGTAGGGCAGATCGAAATACGACCGTGGTCGGACGCGGAGTTCACGAAGCTATTGCGCTCGGCGCATCGGACGAAGAGTTGGGCTCGATCCGTTCCGGCCCGATCACCTCCATGAACTCCTTCTTCGGGTGGGACAGACGTCGTGACTGTTTCGTGACTTTGTTGGGCTTGAGTAGCTTCTTCGCTCTGCTGTAGTTTCCGCATTGCATCAGCGATATCGGTCCTGCTGACAATCGCGTAACGCTCGAACACGCTGCGAGTCCGCCAGCCGCCGATCTTCATAATCACCGTCTCAGGGATTCCAGCGCGCCGCAGATTGCGCGCCGCAGTCCGGCGAAGGTCATGGAAGATCAGCCCGAAATACGAAGAGCGTTGGCTCTGGCACTTGGGGCAGGCCCTCCCTGAATCCATCGGCGCAGAGCAATCGGCGCAGACCGTCTCTCCAACTCCGATGCGAGTGCAAGCGCGTTCCCACGTCACCAGGGACAGGTGCAGGGACTGTGCTTACGCACCAAATCTGCTTTGTCTGTTTAGGAAGGATTGAAGCCGCTGAGGTACTTTGCGCGTGCCGGTTAGGGCAGGGGTCTGAAGGGCATTCCTGCGTCGTCCGGTTACTTTTCGGCTTCCACAGGCTTGCTGTTCACCGGACCGTGCTCAATCTCTAACTTGGAGATTACACCAGCCCTGGAGAAAACAAAAGCGTAAGTTATTGATTCAAAGTAATTCCCTAAAATTGCCGACGAAACCGTGGTGTCCTCCGTATACCAGTGCGGTGCGGGTTCGGCCGGCGAGAATTGTGATGTAACGTGACGCGGCCTACTCAAATCTGGCCGATTGTGTCAGAGAACGCACTTACATCATTAACAAACTAAAGTAGACTTAGTTACGCGGTGTGCTTTGGGAGCCGAGGGCCGGGGGTTCGAATCCCTCCGGCCCGACCATAGATTCAATAACCTAGAGCAGCCATCAAACCCCTCAAAAATGCACTGTAGCGGATACCGTAGCGGAATCAATCGGGCCGTTCAAGACGCGTGAACCAATCCTCGTTCATTTCAACATGCTTGATGGAGTAGCGGCGAAACGTATAGATGATATGAATCTCTCCATCGGGTGTCTGATAGACAGATGGGTAGGAATATTCTCCCGGATTGCTTTCGAGTACCAGCGGCTTGGTCCATGTGCGGCCGTCATCCGCAGACATCGCAATATGTAATGGCGAGCGGGCATTATCCTCGTTATTGAACACCAGTACCAGGTGACCGTCTTTCAGGCGGCGCATCGAGATGCCGGAATCGGGGTTCTTCCACTGCGTGGGCGTTGGCGTGGTCCAGCTTTTGCCGCCATCCTTCGACTCCGCACTCACAATATTCGGGCGTACGCGCAGATAGGCGAGCAGCGAGCCATCGCCGCGCTGAATGAATGTGGGCTGCTCTCCTCCCCGCATGATCCCGCTGCGGGTCCACGTGGCTCCGTTGTCCTTTGTCGAAAGAAAAAACGAGAGGTCCACGCCGTGCCCATTGCGCTCGTCGCTCAAAGGCAACACTAACGTTCCGTCTGAAAGGAAGATCGTCAAATTGCGGGGAAGCCAGCCGAGCGTGTCATGGAAGAAGGGCTTATCCGCCGTCCAGGTGACGCCGTTGTCCGATGAAGTTCTATAGAGAAGGGTGCAATCGCTCCAGCCGGTGCCCCGGAGCATCGGTTGCGTGCCATCCATGCGACCCCAGACCATCCATACGCGATTGTCCCGTGTGGTAAACAGCACGGCATTGCCTGGCGGCCGTCCCGGGCTGCGGATAAGAATCTCGGGCTTCGACCATACCCGTGTCCCCTTCTTTCTGCGCGCAAGAAACAACACTTGATCGTCTGAAGACTCATAGCTCCCTCCGTACCAGGAAACAAGCAGGTCGCCATTGGGAGCTTGCGTAATGGAGGAGCAGTGAAAGACCGGATAGCCCGGGATCTTGTCAAAAATAAGCTCGGAAGAAAAGTTGATTTCGCCGAATGGATCCACAATCGCCCGTTCCGGCAGTGGTTTGCCGATGGCCGCACCGGAAACCTCCGCCATCGAAGCGGGGAACGGCGCACTGGAGTCCATCGCCTCCAGGGCGCTGGTTAACCCCTCGATGGAGCCGAAGTAGACCAGCTTCCCTTCCTTATCGAGCAGGAACGCTTCCGGAGTCACGCGAGCACCGAACCTCGCCACCGCTGTCCCGGTGGGATCCCGGTACACGGGAAAATTGAAACCGTGGGCTTGACTGAAAGCTCTTATTTCCGGCCCCGGTTCGTCGGCCGCGGGAAACACGCCTACCAGCAGAATTCTGTGATGACGGTTCTTTTGATTCAACATCACGATGGTGCTGGCCTGGGCTGCTGTGTCTTCGTCGCGCGACGAGAGAAACAGAACTGCCGTGCCCAGCCGCTCGGAATAGTTGTTCATTGAGATTTGCAGGCCTTCCGGCGAAACCAGCGTGACTGGCCCAGCCGGCTCACCGAGCTTGAGGCCGCTCTGCGCGCAGAGTCCAGCACTCCAGATGAGGCAAGAAGTCAGAACAAGAAACCTGGCACCTTTCATCGATTCCTCCGGGAAGCTCATGTGCCTTGGACGTGCGATGGACACAGATGGTCTAAGATTCCGTAGTTGGCGTTCCTATATTCAATAGGAACACCCGCCTTCGCTACAATCCCTTCATCACGACGAATCAAGTCATTCGTATCCCAAAAACAACGAAGGCTCTAGCCTTTGAGTGCAGCGCGGCAACGATCGTCATAGACGCATTCGCCATGCCATCGAACACGGGTTGATGGATTGCAGACGAGAAGGCTGAGCTGCCATGGCACTTTGTTGAATCAAAGTCCCATGGCAACTCAACCGGATCTTGCCGTCCAGCCCCGTCCGTTCAGAAAATCACCACTGGAAGCGAACGGCTCCCTGCAGGATGCGAGGATCGAATGCCGTGCTGATCACCATTAATTGGGGCGAGCCCACGGTGTTCGTTGGGTTCTCAAGGTTGGGGCGGTTGAAGATATTGAAGGCCTCGAAACGGAACATCACGTTAAACCGCTCGACGGGGTGAAAGGTCTTTTCGAGGGCAGCGTCCGTGCCCGCAAAGCCGGGGCCGTAATACGCATTGCGTCCCGTGTCTCCGAAGGTGCCCAGTGCGTTCACATTGAAGGAAAGAGGATTGAGCCACTCCGCTACTTTTGCGGCGCGGCTGCGGCCTCCGCTGAGATAGGGACTGCTGGCCAGGTCCGCGCGGTCGTTGCCGACTCCCGAGAGCGAATCATCCACGCCGCTATACACCGAGAAAGGCTCGCCGCTGGTCAGGGAGACAATCGCAGAGAGCTGCCAGCCTCCGACCACACCGTGCAAGACTCTGTCCGTTGGATTGATCGGGAGATCCCAAAGTCCCGAAAAGCTGAAAACCTGGGGATGATTGAAGTCCGACACCCCGCGATCAAATCTGAGGTCAAAAGGATCAGTCGCGGTTTGTCCGGTCTGCTTGTTCGCCGAGGTCACGTCAATGGATTTTGAAAAGGTGTAGTTGGCGAGAATCGTCACGCCATTCACGAAGCGGCGCCGCAGGGATGCTTGAAACGAGTTGTAACTTGAGTTTCCGTTGGCCTCCACAAAGGTCATGGAGCCGAAGTTGGGATAGAGTGGGCGGCGCTGGTCGGTGGTGGATGTTGTGGCCCCCACGGAGTAGATCGCCGGGTTGCCCTGCACCAGGTTGGGAAGGTGGGTTCCTTTCGATGCTGCATATGCGACGCGCGCCACAAGCTGTGCGGGAAGCTGCCTCTCCACGGTCAAATTCCAGCTGCTCAATTCGGCATTGCGCATTCCCTCCGTGAAGACGTAGGCCACATCGGGAAGAAGGAACGAGACATCGTGGGGAGGGTTGGGACTTTGCGGGAACGGATTGGTGGTGCCGGCGTATGGATCGCTGATGCTGTTCCCTGTGGTGCCGCTGATATTGACCACGGTTCCAAAGGGAGCCTGGTCAGCCTGGGAGTTGGTGGAGATCGTGTTGGGCGTGTCGTAGTACATGCCGAAGCCGCCGCGGACTGCAGTGCTGCCGTTGCCGAAAACATCCCAGGCGAAGCCGACGCGAGGACCAAAGTTCTTCCAGGCCCGGTTATAACCCCCGGGAGGAAGTCCGGGGTCCCCTTCGTAAAGAATCCCTTCCGGTGCATTGGGGTAGACCGTCGATTGTTGACCGGGCCGCCAGGCAGCGATCTTGCCGTTCGCGTCCGTATAAGGGAAGAACGGATCCCAGCGGAGACCTAGATTGAGCGTGAGCCTGGGCGTGACACGGAAATCATCCTGGGCGAACACATCGAAGTGGTTGATGATCGTGTTCTTGTATTCGCCCACACCCTGCTCAAGATTTTGAAACTTCCCGAGCATGAAATCCGCCAGGGAGTTTCCGGTAAAGGGAGCCGAGCCGTCGAAGGTGAAATAGCCGTTGGAGCGGTAGTTATTCACGATGTTGCCGACCCCGTGGCCGATGTCTCCACCGATACTCAGCGAGTGCTTACCCTTCATCCAGCGCACTGTGTCGCTGTACTGTTCTTCGCCGCGGAAGAAGGAGTTTGTGTCGTTGGTGTCAAGCAGGAAGTAGGAGTCTACCTGGTAGTAGATCTCCGGCATCGTGTCGTTGTAGTAGTTCGCGCCCAGCGCGGCGACGCCCTTTGAAGGATAGATCGGATCGTTGGTGTTATTGGTGCGGTTATAGGAGATGATCGCCTGGTTGATGAGCCTGGGGCTGATGACCCAGGTCTCCGAGCCGGTCACATTGGTGTTTTGCCAGATTGCGCCAGGCAGAGAGGCGAAGTAATCGGTAGGAGAGAGGAAGCCGAGCTGGTTGGCCCGCGACAGGAAAAACCTCCCCATGAAGCGATGCTTGCTGTTCAGCACTTCGTCGCCGCGCACCAGAAACTGGTTGTCGGTGAGGCTGTTCGGCAACGCGAAGGAGATCGTGTCGCTTAATCCCGGTGGCGCGGGGATAAAGCTGTTCAGAGAGGCCAGAATGACGGGATCGTACTCCGTAAGCGGAATCTGGTTGTTCGTGTAAGGCGCTTCATTGTTGAAAGGGTCGTAAAGCTGATATCCAACTGCAGAGAAGTCCCCCGACCGCTCCGCGTTGGTCGGCACCACCTGCTGTTGGGTTGTGGGAGCAATGCGTGTGGGCGTTCCCTGGTAGGAGAAGAAGAAGAAGGTGCGATCCTTGCCGTTGTACATCCTCGGGATCCGCACCGGACCGCCCAGCGTGACGCCGTATTGGTTGCGCTTCAGGCCGTCACCCTCTTTCGAACCATCCGGATTGAGAGGAGCAAAGTAGTTGGCCGCGTTTACGGCGGTGTTGCGAATATATTCGAATGCGGAACCATGGAGCTGGTTGGTGCCGGAGCGCGTGACCGCGTTCACGATGCCGCCAACGTTTCTGCCAAATTCCGCGCTGAACGAATCGGTCTGCACGCTGAATTCTTCCAGGGCGTCGGGATCGGGCATGGGATTGGGCGCATTGCTGTAGTGGTCATTGTTCTCCGCGCCGTCCAGAATGTAATTCGTGGTGTTGTCGCGGCCGCCGTTGACTGACACCGGGAAGACCCCGGGGTAGGTCGTCCCGGAGGTCACATTTGAGTTCTGAGGATCGTATTCCACGCCGGCCACCAACTGCATCAACTGCACGGGATTACGGCCATCCAACGGCAGATCCTCAATTCGCTGCTCATCCACAACCGTCTTCAGCGCCATCGACGAGGTATCGACGGTTTCAACCGATGCGGCTACGCTTATCGATTGACTGACGCTTCCTACCTCGAGGGTAACGTCAACGCGCGCCTGCTCGTTCACCTGCACATGGATATCGCTCGCGGTAAACTTCTTGAAGCCCTGGGCCTGCACCGTAAGCTGGTAATCGCCGGGAGCCACGCTGATGTTGTACGTGCCCGTGGAATCTGTCGTCGTATTGAACACCGCGCTCGTTGCCACATTTGTGACAACCACACTAATGCCCGGTGCGACGCCTCCGCTTGCGTCCTTCACGACGCCGTCAATGGATCCTGTAATGTCAGCAGCCCTGAGCATCGTGCCCACTGCGAGCATCGCGAAAACAACGCAGATTGTGCATTTTGAAATCACGTTTGAAGTCATGGCGAAAGCCTCCTGAGAGATTGAGTTCAAGGACGCGCGATGGAGTTCTTGGCCGGGGAACGGCGCGTCTTTAGGGCACTTGGCACATCATTACGAAAAAATGAGACCTCATGCAACATATGAAACATTGCCGAACGTACCACAGGGCAGCAGCATCTTGCAAGAGGGTTATAGAAATATTTTTCAAATCTGGCATGGCGTTTCTATTTAACCATTGACTTGGGTTTCCGACTGGGCTACTATCGGGCTCAGGTTGCTCGTTTCCCTCAATCTACTCACTGCGCTCGACTTTGCAGAGGCCAGTGACGCCGAAATGCGTGTAAATGTTTGACAATTCTAGCGTTTGGCGAAATTAACCTCGATATCATCCTGCGCGGTTACACATCCTATCCATCCCCGGGACGTGAGGTCCTGATTGAGGATTTTCTCCTGACTTTGGGGAGTTCGTCCGCCATTACTGCTGCTGGGCTCTCCAGGCTCGGCGATCCAGTGGCCTTTCTGGGAATCACCGGAGACGATTTCGCGGGCCGGCTCTGCTTGGACCGGATGTCCGAATTGGGCGTGGATGTTTCTCGGGTGAAACTTGACCATGGTCTGAAAACAGGAGTCACGGTCTCCCTTGCCTCTCGCCAGGACAGAAGCCTCATCAGTTATTTGGGCGCGACCACCGCTTTAACGTCAGCCCGTTTCTCAGATGGCGTTTTTCAACCGTTCCGGCATGTTCACAGTTCGTCCTATTTCCTGCAAACCGGGCTGCATCCTGGTTTTGCAGAGGTCTTTGCGGAAGCCAGGCGGCAAGGCTTGACGACTTCGCTCGATCCCGCATGTGATCCGGCCAATGAGTGGAAATCCGGCTTGGAGGATGTGCTTCGCTCGATCGATGTATTCCTGCCCAACGAAGTTGAACTGGAAGGGATCACTGGTGACAAGGACCCCATTGCATCACTCCGCGCATTGCAAAGCGTTACGACGCTGACGGTTGCGAAGCTCGGCGCGCAAGGTGCGATGGCGCTCGAAAACGGCGAGCCTGTTCATGTGCATGCGCCTGAAATAGAATCCGTTGATCCGACCGGGGCCGGCGATTGCTTCAATGCCGGCTTTCTGCACGCCTGGCTTCGCGGTCAATCGTTGACCGATGCCCTGAGGCTGGGCGTAGCGTGCGGCTCTTACTCAACCCGCTCGCTCGGCGGCACCGGCGCCCAACCCACTCAAGAGCAAGCCGAAGCATTCTTGAAAACTTTTTCTGACGGAGGCACGAACCAATCATGAAGGGTGGAATCGATTTTCATACGCATCCCGTCCTCGTTCGCGAGATGGTCGAAAAACATCCCGGCCTGGAGCGGGCCGCACGCGAAACCTATTACTGCGGCAACAATTTCCAGCCCCTTGAAGTCATGCTGCTTGAGATGGACATAGCCGGCATCGACAAGGCTGTTGTCCTGCCCATCGACGCGACCACCAGCCGCAATGCGACCGTCTATACGAACGATCAAATCGTGGAGGTCTGCCGCATGTCCGATCGCCTCATCGGGTTCGCAAGTGTGGACCCGCATCAGGAAGCGGCCCCGCAGGCGCTCACCCACGCCATCGAGAATCTCGGACTGCGCGGTCTCAAACTGGCGCCTGCGATGCAGGAGTTCTACGCCGATGATCGAAAGGCTTATCCGGTTTACGCGCGGGCGCAGGAGCTCGAAATCCCCATCCTTTTTCACGCCGGCATGAGCTGGGAACCGGGCAGCCGCCTCAAATACGGCCATCCTTTGCGGTTCGAGGACGTCGCCGCCGATTTTCCCGCACTCAACATCGTGTTGGCGCATCTGGCTTGGCCCTGGGTGGTGGATGCGGTGGCGCTGGCTTTGAAGTATCCCAACGTTTATCTCGACACGTCGGCGCTCTTTTTCGACAATCCCCATGATTTTCTGCGCTATGCCATGACGCAGCAGGTTCCTCTCACGGTGTTTGAACGCAGCTTGCGAAAGCAGATCGTGTTCGGCTCCAACAATCCGCGCATTGAGATCAAGACTATGGCGCAGGCGATCCGGTCGCTGGGGTTTTCCCAGGAATGTCTCAATCTGATCTTCCGTGAAAACGCCGAAGTACTGCTTGGAGGACGGGCATGATCATTCAATTGCACCGCATCGAGGTTATCTCGCGGAAAGACATGGAAATGATCGACATCACCCCGCAAGTGGATCGCCTGGTTGAGGCCAGCGGAGCCGCCCAGGGGATCGTCTTCATTACCACTGCGCATACGACTTCGGGAATCATCGTAACCGAAGGCGTGTGGTGCCTGGAGCTCGATATTCCCGCCCATCTGGAGCGGCTTGCCCCGAAACAACCGCCCGAGGGTACCTATGGCTACTATCACAATCGCTATCTCGATTTTGATGGACGCCTTGGATACAACGCGGCGGACCATCTGAAAAGCGTGATCGGAGGCATCCAGACATTCTTTCCCATCGAGGATGGGAAGGTGGTGCGCGGCGCCCGGCAGAGAGTTTACTTCGTGGAATACGATGGCCCCCTGGCGCGCACCATATTCATCCAGATCATGGGCCAGGCATCTTGAAGGAGCCGCGAATGAAGACAATCCTGATCACCGGCGCAGGCGGCCGCATTGGACGCCACGTCGTTCCCCTCTTGCTTGAACGCGGATATCGCGTGCGCGCGATGATGCGCCGCCTCCACACCTCTGAAACCTGGTTGAACCAGGTCGAAGTGGTGCAGGCCACGTTGCCAAGCGAGGGCATTGAGGTAGCTGTGTCCGGTGCCGACGCCGTGATTCATCTGGGCGGAATTATGCCGCCCGCCTCCGACGATGAGGTATTCCGCACCAACATCGAAGGCACCTATCGCATTCTTCAGGCCATTTCCTCGAGCGAAAACAAGCCGCGGCTGCTCTTTGCCAGCTCCGACGCCACCTATTGCACAGGTTGGAGTCTCAGCGCGTACTCCGCTCCCATTATGGAAAACGCGGAGCAACATCCGTCTGTGTTCTATGGCCTCTCCAAAGTGCTGGGCGAGCGTCTGTGCCTCTACTTTGAGGAACTGCACAAGGTTCCCATCGTACGGCTTCGGTTTGTATGGACGCTGGAACCTGAAGAAATTCTTGACCTGTTTGTGAAAGCGCCCTATCGCGATTATCTGGTAGAAGACGATCAGAATGCGTGGAACGAACCCGGCATCATCGCCGTGCCATGCGAGGAAGACGGCAGTGCTTTTACCGAGCATGTGTGCGATGTGCGCGACGCTGCCAGGGCTGTTGTGCTCGCGCTCGAGAGCGATGCCGCGCCCGGAGAAGCATTCAACATCGCCGGTCCAGAGCCGTTTCGTTATGTGGATATCGGGGCGCAGCTGGCTTCAGCCACCGGCATGCGCACCATCGCAGCTCGCTGTCGCGGAATTCACTCTTATTCGCTGAGCATTGAGAAAGCACGCGCGATGCTCGGCTATCGGCCTCAATTCAAAGTAATGGATTCTTTACAAGATGCACTCGCCAAAACCCAAAAACTAGGAGGATGACGCAGTATGCCCGCAACTCAAACGTTAGAAGAACGAAACTTGAAAGCCGAGATTTTCTCGGCCCCGGTTGTCGCCGGGGAATTGGCTCGAATGTGGAGCGAGAAGAGAGAGGCGATCCGCCAGGTCGCCCGGGAGATCCACGCCCACAACCCGCGGAATATCGTTTTCTTCGGGAGCGGTGGTTCCTCGGCGGCTCTGTACAGCGGCTATTGGACCGCTCTGCATTTTCTCAAGCTTCCGGCGAACTATCTGCTCGGTCCGGATATCTTGAGCGTATCGCCCGCCATTCTTGACAGCGATACCGTCGCCATCGGCGCCAGCTACTCAGGCAAGACGATGGACACCATTCGCGCCAAGGAATTCATTGTCAAGAGCGGTGCCAAGCTCTTCACGCTCACGCGGCGAGCCGACGCCGAACTGGCCAAAGGCGCCACCTGGTCGGTCACCTACGAGTCCATCGCGCTCTATACCTCGCCTGCCTATCTCACCATGATGCTGGTGGTGGACCTGGCGCGGGCTCGTGGTGAAGGGTCGCCCGAGCTCGACAAATTCGAAAAGGCGTTAGAGGAGCTTCCCGCGCAATTGCAAGCCATCTCCGAAGCAAGCCGCCAAATGGCCGAGCGTCTGGCGCCCGAACTTGATTCGGGAAAGCTGCTCGTGCTCTCGGGAGGCTCCGCCTATACCCTCGGCTACATGATGGCCTATGACATGTTCGGTGAGTTTCTGAAGGAATACTGCGCCTACATCCATTATGGCGAGTTCCGCCATGGTCCGTTGGAGATTGTAAAGCCGGGCGAGCCGACGATGCTGTTCCTCATTGGCAACGATCGCTCCCGGCCCTTCGCCGAAGCCGGCATCCAGTTTGCCAAAGGAAATGGCGCGAAAACAGTCGTCTTCGACGGGCGCGAGCTCCTTCCCAATGCCCATCCTTTATTCGATGCCCTCGTCTTGTACCAGGCGCAACTATGGTTGCTCTATTACATGGCTTGCCGCCGCGGTGTGGACCTGGACAACTACAAGTACATGCACGTGGTTCCCTATGCCGCTGACGATACCTACTTCTGACACCGATCGCGCAGCAAGTCAAAACTGACGCGCAGCAAGTCAAACTTGATAGGAGACGCTCGCTATGCTCGCTCTACAGATTCCCGAGGTCGGCAAGCTCGAACTCATTCGCGCAAAGCAGCCTGAGATCCACCCGCACACTCTTCGCGTGCGGGTGGGTGCTTCCGGCATCTGCGGCACCGATCCTCATATTCTGCATGGTTTCTATCCTGCCAACCTGCCTTTGATTCCCGGTCATGAATTCGCCGGTGTGGTCGAGGCGGTGGGTGATGGCGTTGAAGGCTTTGCCCCAGGCGACCATGTGGCCGTCGATCCCAATATCCTCTGCGGCGTCTGTTACTTTTGCCGCCGCGGCAAGGTTCATCTCTGCAAGAACCTGGTCGCGCTGGGTGTGAACATCCCCGGGGGATTCGCGGAACAATGTGTCGTTCCCGTCTCCCAGGCCTACAAAATCCCCAAAGAGCTGCCTCTGGCCTACGCCGCGCTGGCCGAGCCGGTGGCTTGCTGTCTGCGCGGCCTTGATCTGGCAGAAATTACTTCCGGAGATCGCGTAGCGATCTTTGGCGCCGGGCCGATGGGTGCGCTGATTTTGCAGCTGGCCCAGATGCAGGGAGCCAGCCAGGTCATCATGATCGACCCCCAGCAAGGCCGCAGAAGCCGCGTGGAGAAGCTCGGCGCATCCTGGGTCATCGATCCGACGCACACCAACGTCGTGCAGGCGATTCGAGACCAATATCCAGAAGGCATTGAGGTGGTCTTCGATTGCTCCGGCAATATCGCCGCCGTGCAGCAAGCGCTTGCGCTGGTGATGCGCGGAGGCATGCTGATGCTCTTCGGCGTGTGCCACAAGGATCAGAATCTCGAGATCAATCCTTTCCTCGTGAATGAAAACGAGATTACAATTCGCGGATCGTACAACAATCCCAATACGATGTCGCGCGCCCTCGATCTGCTTGCCAGCGGACGGCTCAAAGCCGATTCGGTGGTCACCGATCGCTTTTCCCTCGATCATGCATTGGAAGCGTTCCGTGCTACGGGCGGGGAAGATTGCCTGAAGGTGGTGGTGGAGCCATGAGAAACATAGGTGGATTACTTCTTGCGACCCTGGGTCTGTCGCTTTCGCTTGCGGCGCAAACAGCCGAGCATTCCGTCGTCGTCTATAAGCAGCAGGCACGCTTTGCGGGGTGGCCGGCAAACTATGGCATCTGGTCGTGGGGCAACGAGATCCTGGTTGGCTTTGAGTCCGGATCATTTCAATTCCGGGCGCCTCGCGAACAGGAGCATTCGATCGACTTCACCCGCCCTTCAGAGCATCTGCTTGCTCGCTCTCTGGATGGAGGCGAGACGTGGACTATCGAAAAGCCTGCCGGCTTGCTTCCCCCGCCAGGCACCAAGGTCAACGGCGTGCCTACCGAACCCGGAGGAAAGCAGGTTACCGACTGCCCCGGGGGAATTGACTTCAGCAATCCAAACTTCATCGCCACCTTTCGCATGGCCGATATCGATATTGGGCCCTCGCGATTCTATGATTCGCTGGACAGGGGAAAAACCTTCTCCGGGCCTTATCGAGTTCCCAACTTCGGGCAAATAGGAATTGCCGCGCGCACCGACTACCTCATCGACGGCAAGCATGATTTGACGGTCTTCCTGACTGCTGCCAAATCGAATGGTCACGAAGGCCGAGTGATCTGCGTGCGCACCCATGATGGCGGAAGGAGCTGGCAGTTCGTTGCCTTCGTCACCCCGGAACCAAAGGGAAAGGATCATGCCATCATGCCCTCGTCGGTGCGCCTCTCGCCCAACACAATCCTCACCGCGGTGCGCTACAGGCAGTGGATCGATTTGTACCGCTCCGACGACAACGCGAAGACCTGGCGGCATGTGAGCCGCCCCGCGCCGAACACTGACAATCCGCCCAGCCTCGTTCATCTGGCGGATGGCCGTCTCGTCCTGACCTATGGCCGGCGCACCTATCCGTTTGGAATCCGTGCCCGCATCAGTTCCGACAACGGGACAACGTGGGGTGATGAGATTGTTCTTCGAAAGGATGGAGGCAGTTGGGACCTGGGTTATACCAGGAGCGTGCAGCGCCCCGACGGCAAAATGGTGACTGTCTATTACTTCAATGACGCACCGGACCATGAGCGCCAGATCGACGCGACCATATGGGATCCTGGGCGGCCGGATGGCCCGGCGAAGAGCTCTAACTAGCAGGGTCCGCGGTCAGCTTGTCCGAAGTTCCGCGGTGATGGCGGCAGCGGCATCCTTCACCGCGGCGATCAAGCGTTCCTGGTTGGTGAACCTTATTTTAGGCGTGGAGATGCTGATGGCAGCCACCGCGTGGCCGTCTTTGCCAAAGATCGGTGCACCCAGACAGCATCCGCCCAGCGTGGTCTCTTCAATATCGCTTGCATACCCTTGTGCGCGCACCAACTGCATTTCCTTTTCCAGGGTGCTCTCCTCGACGATGGTGCTGGGGGTAAACCGGACCATCCCGAAGGAGCGCAGCAGCATCTCGCGCCGCGCGTCGGGTTGGAATGTAGTAATACATTTACCAAGAGAGCTTGCATGAGGAGGGATAAGGCTGCCAAGCATGTTTCCCATGCTTATGCGCTGAGGACTATCAATGACCGCGGTCACCGCAATATGGCCTTCGAAAAGGAATGCCAGGGTTATGGTTTCACGAAATTCCTGGCTGAGATTCTTCATCCAGGTCCGTGACGCATCCGTGACCTGCTTCATCATGTGGTTTTGGATGAACCCAGCGCCCGGCATCACCGAGAAGCGTTCGCCTTCGAGCCGTTGCAGATATCCGGCAATCTCAAGGGTGCGCAGAATGCGGAAGGCCGAACTCTTGGGAACCTTTACACGCCGCGACACCTCGGTCAGTGCAAGCGGCTCGTGACTTTGCTGAAGTAATTCGAGAACGCGAAGTGCATTTCCGATGGCTCTGGAGTAGTAGCGATGGGACTCGTCAGGGGACGACTCCTCCGGTTTTTTAGTCCTGCTCTTTGCGCTCATTGAAAAGTATCACTCATAACAGTAGCAGAAATTGGACCCCGGGAACGAATTGGTGCGAAACATATGCCTGCCCTGCTGATCAACGAATTATTCAACCGCGAAATTCTTCATCCTCGCCTCAAGTGGCTCAACCCGCCCTCGTTCTGGGAGATCGACCATGCCCATGCGCGCCTCTTGCTCAAACCCGATGCCGCCACCGACTTCTGGCAACAAACCCACTATGGGTTTCGCGCGGACAACGGTCACTTCCTGTATGCCGAGGTTTCCGGCGATGCCATCGTCACGGCGGCATTCCGCTGTCATCCCGTCCATCAATATGACCAGGCCGGCTTGATGGTGCGCTTCTCCGCCGACTGCTGGTTAAAGGCCTCCTGCGAATTCGAACCCGAGCAACCGAGCCATCTCGGGACGGTGGTTACGAACTTCGGTTTTTCCGATTGGTCGCTTCAGAACTTCCCCTACGGCGACACCCTTGCTTATGCTTTGCGTGTTCGCCGCGAAGGCCTCGACTTTCTCGTCGAACACGCGGCAAACGAGACGGGGCCATGGAACCTGATGCGTATCGCCCACCTGCATTCTGCTTCCGAACCGGTGGCGCAAATGGGACTCTACGCATGCAGTCCGAAACAAGCAGGATGCCTCGTCGAGGCTGCATTTCTTCGAATTGAACTGCCCTGACCGTTGATTGTTGACCCTTGATCCCTGACCCTTGATTGTTGACCCTTAACCCTTGCCCGCTGCATCGTGATCAATGTCAGAATTCCAACCTGGCCTAGAAATTTACCAGTGAAACAGCGTTTGGTCAATTTCCTGGTTGGTTGAGGCATCCGCGGACTCCCCAGGTGAGGAAGGCGCAAGCATAGGAGCAATTGGACGATTATCCGCGAAATCTGCGGGAATTCTCGCGGTTTCAGGATTGATGGACCCAGAGCCATTGCGCTCAAGTCGGCCCCACCCCAGGGAGCGGCGGCCTCGCGCAAAGCACAATCGGGCCTACCTATCCTGAAACCGCCCTGGAGCTTCGTTTTGAAATGGTCGCAGCTTGCACGTCCTTCTATGGGTCATTTGGGCTGCCGGGCGATCTCAGCCCAGGTTCGTCCGAAGGGAAGTTTCGCCTGTCTTGCGGAATGCCTCAAAGGCTCGAAATGATTGAAATTCCCCATAGATCGCGGAATATACGCCGTCTCCGAGGGATGCGGCCGGTCGTTCGCGTGGAATCGTTCCTGATCCCACCGGTCACCTGGCAGGCGGTCGGGCACTCCTCATTCTTTTGTTTCTAATATTAAACCTCGTTTTAAAATTGTTGACTTGCCAGGTTCCAAATGATACGTTGATTAAACTGTTAAGGGAGAGCTCGCAGAATGAAACTACAACTCTCCGGTGTCTATGCTGCTTTAGTGACTCCGATCAACGAAGTTGGCCGTCCCGACCTCGCCGCTTTTGAATCTGTCATTGAGTTCGTTTTGGAGCGAGGCGTCGATGGCCTGGTGATCGGAGGCGCAACTGCCGAGTATCCGCATTTCGATGTGAATGACCGTGCCGTTCTCGCTGCGCATGCGGTTCGCCGCATGGCCGGCCGTGGGCGCTCCGTGGTTTGCGTCGGAACCTCTTCCGTTCATTCCACTCTCGAATTGACCAGGCGCGCCGCGGACTCCGGTTGTGATGCGCTGGTGTTGCCGATGCCCTGCTTCTTTCGCTACAGCCAGGATGATCTCGAGTCGTATTGCGAAACCGTTTGTGCCGCGGTCCCCATGCCGTTCCTGCTTTACAATCTGCCTTCGTTTACCAACGAGATCGAAGTCTCCACCGCCATCCGTCTGTTGAACGGGGTGCCGAATCTGATCGGGATGAAGGACAGCAGCGGCAATCCCGGCGACCTGAAACCTCTCGCAGACGCGCGCAGCCAGTCCGGTTTCTCTCTGTTCGTTGGGGACGACTGCTTGCTTCTAGGCGCCCTGCAGGCTGGATGGGATGGCGTTGTTTCCGGCATCGCATGTTTTGTGCCGGAATTGATCAGCGCCGTCTATCGAAGCTATCGAAGCGGGGATGTGGAGCTGGCGTCCTCTTACCAGGCGATGCTTGACCTGTTAATCGAAGAGGTGGTGCGTCTGCCCATTCCGTGGGGCGTTCGGGTGGGCCTTGAAGTGCGCGGCGTCCCCAATGGCCCCATGCATCTGCCCCCGTCCCCGACGCGCTTGCGGCAGATCGAGGAACTCCGCGCTTGGCTGCGAAATTGGGCCGACACGCGCGGCTTATGCTTGGATCAGGTCTGGAACAATATCCCTCTGGGCCACGTGAAGCCGGCCGGGAACGAAAAGGCATGAAGACCATCGGTGTCATTCCCGCACGCTACAAATCCACTCGTTTGCCGGCAAAGCCGCTTGCGGATATTCTTGGCAAGCCGATGGTGCAGCACGTGTATGAGAATGCCAGCAAGGCATCGTGCCTGGATAGCGTTGTGGTGGCCACGGATGACGAACGCATCTTCGCGGCGGTGAAGGCTTTTGGGGGTATGGTTGTCATGACCAGTCCGGATCATGCGTCAGGCACCGACCGCGTCGCGGAAGCAGCGGCGGCCTCCAATGCCGATCTGGTCGTCAACGTTCAAGGAGATGAGCCGCTGCTGGATTCGGTGATGATCGACGAGTGCGTTCAGGGTCTGAAGGATGCGCTTCCCTATGGAGACGTGGGCATGTCCACGGTGGCTAAGAGAATCGGCGAAGATGCCTATCAGGATCCCAGCGTCGTGAAGTTGGTCCGGGATCTGCGCGGACGAGCTCTTTACTTCTCGCGATCTCTTATTCCCTATCCTCAATTTCGCACGCCTTCTTTTGGAGTCTTTGAACACATCGGGCTCTACGCGTATACAAAAGATTGCCTGGCCCGGCTTTCCAGCATGCCGCCGGGCAACCTGGAGCAGATCGAAAGGCTGGAGCAACTGCGCGCCCTTGAAAACGGAATTCACATTCAGGTGATCGAAACCAAGTGCCAGGGCGAATTGGTTTCTGTGGACACGCTGCAGGATCTGGAACGTGTCCGTCGTATTCTTGCTGCGAATGGAGCCAAGGGGTGAGACCTTCTGCTACTACGGTCGCGCGGCTGTGGGAGTCCTTTCCCGCTTCCACGCAAGACCATTTAAATAATGCAATTGCCAGCATCGTTGAAGCCAAGCAGCGCGGTGGGCGCGTGGTTGTCGTTACCGGCAGCGGCCCCAACCTGCACGAAGGCGTGACCACGCAGATCGCCGAGCTCATCCACCACGGCGTCATTGACGGCGTCATCACCAGTTCCGCGGTGGTTGCCCATGAGATGGCGGGGACGCTTGATCGCGTCAAGCGCGTCCGCATCGAGCCCGATGAGGATTTCGAACTTCCCATTGACCTGCTTCCGCGCGGCCGGGTTTTCGAGATCACCCTGTTATCGCCCCAAGAGCGTCTTGAGATGGAGAAGGAATTCTCTACTGGCTGGGAGATGTATGATCGCCTCGCGGACAGCCCGGGAACTTCGCTCATCAAGGCTGCGGGGAATATGGCCTGGCCGGTAGGGCTGCGCACCGAGCGTCTCGCCCAGGAACTCCGCAATGTGGCCAGCCAGTTTGGCGTTTCGCTTGAATATCTCGCTGGCCTGGGAGCCAGCCCCATGACCATGATCGGGGCCGGCGCGCGGAAGGGAGTGCCCGTTTTAGTTTCCATTCCGCAGCTTGTCGGCGGAGGTGCGGTCGGCATCTCCATTGGCGACTCGATTTCGATTGCCCGCCGGTCCCGCGCCATCGCTGAGCTGCTCAGCAGCGCCGACGTCATCATCGAATCCGCCATCGCGCTCTCGCAGGAGATCCATGACGGACCCCTCGAGACCTATACGGGACATGGCATCTGGGCTGCCTGGGATCATTTGACCACCTACAGCCTGGAGAAAAAAACACTCATCCGCATGGATCTCGACTCCAATCTGGAGCGCGTCTGGCAGATGGAGCGCCAGGGCACCGAAGTGCAGGAAGCAATCAATCGCGGCTTACCCAAAACCAAGTGCACTAAAATCCCGTTTCGGATGGAAATGTCCGGTTTTGCGCGCTTGGAAGGCAGTATTCCCATCACCGGGGACATTGGCGCCATTTGGCCCGTCTTAACCTGCGCGCTCGAGGAGCGTCTCGGTCTTCAGCTCGACTTTATCTCTGCTCCGCAGGAGTGCGAGGAGGGGAAGCGAATGCGTGACTGGATTGCGGATGAGATCCCTTATCTCGATCGCGCGGCAGTCTATGCGGAGGCGCGGCGCAAGCTCACTCCCGGTTCCGATTCTCTCCCTGCCCAGGGACCTCTGGCGCAGAGCCATCCCCGATGAATGCATCCGCCAAGAGTTACAAGTGGTTCGTCGTCGGCATGCTGTGGTGGATCGCCTTCTTCAACTATGCTGATCGGCAATCCATCTTTTCCGTGTTCCCCCTGCTCTCCCGTGAGTTCCATCTGAACAATACGCAGTTGGGCTTGCTGGGCTCTTCTTTCGCCTGGGTGTACGGGCTCTCGGCTCCCTTCGCGGGTAGCATTGTCGACCGTGTTCGCCGCAAGACCGCCATCCTGGGTGGCCTCCGCATTTGGAGCCTCGTCTGCATGGCGACGGCGTTATCCCGCAACTTTGCTCAACTGCTCTTCTTTCGCGCCGCCGAGGGGCTTGGCGAAACCGTCTATTTCCCGGCATCGATGTCGCTTATCAGTGACTATCACGGCAAGTCGACCCGCTCGCGGGCCATGGGCACCCATCAGACCAGTGTCTATATCGGCACCATTGCCGGTGGATTCTTCGCGGGGGCCATTGGCCAGCGCTATGGATGGCGTTCCTCCTTTGTGGTCTTCGGCGGTTGCGGAATCGTGCTCGGTTTCATCCTCAGCAAACTCATCGTAGAACCTGTGCGCGGCGCCGCCGATCAGGCAGACCTCGCACTTCACGCGACCGCTCCGCACGCCCCCACGCGCATCTCCATTGGCGCTTTCTTCAAGCTCGTCCGCAGCACACCCACACTCATGTTGTGCATGGCTGCCTTCATGTGCGAAAACTTCACCGCCATGGTCTTGTTTACCTGGATGCCGACCTATCTTTACCGGAACTTTCACTTGAGCCTTGGCATGGCCGGCCTCACCGCGACCCTCTATGTGCAACTCACCAGCATGCTGGGGTCGCCCGTCGGCGGATGGCTGGCCGATACACTGCGCAAGCGCATGGCTGGCGGAAGAATCCTGGTCCAGTCGATCGGCATTTTATTTGAAGCTCCCTTTGCGGCCTGGTGCGCCCTCACCGGTTCTATGACCTGGCTCATCGTGAGCCTGCTCCTTTGGGGAATCTGCAAGGGCTTTTATGAAGCCAATATTTTCGCGTCCGTCTTCGATGTTGTGCGCCCGGAGGCGCGCGGCACGGCAACGGGATTTATGAACATGATGGGTTGGCTGGCCGGCGGCGGCACCGCTCCGCTCGTGGTCGGCATTTTGGCTGACCGGGTGGGTCTGAGCCACGCCATGGCCTTGACCTCTGTGTCCTATGTCATCGCCAGCATTTTGCTCTTGGTGGCTGCGCTGGTTTTCGCAGGACGCGATGTCCAGCGCATGCAGCTGACGCTTGCTGACGACGCGCTAGGGGCTGCATCGTAGCCGTCTGTCGCAGCTTCAGGATTGCTGGTCCCGGAGCCATTGCCCTCAAGTCGACCCCACCCCAGTCGGGGACGGCCTGGCACAAAGCATAATCGGGCCTGCCTGTCCTGAAACCGCTCTTGAGCCCTTCTCTCTTGGACGCGCACTCAGTGTGGCGCTGCTCCGGGAACCATATTTCGATGGCGAAGGCGTATTTCCGCCGGATTCCCGGAGTATTTCATGCAGGAGGGCGATAAGGCCACAACGCTTGAACTGCTTAAACAACGTCAACGGTGTTGGGCTGCGTCTTGCGGAATCTCTGTTGCACCAAACGGACGTGTGAAGAATCTCGATGACAACTTCTTCGCTCCTCTCCATCCAGAGAGCAAGAAAGAGATGAGTGAGGGCGATGGAGACGAACTGAGTACGCCGGAGGATGTTGGCAAACTGTACTCGCTTTGGTCGTCTTCAGCACTGGCATGTAACGTGTTCGACTACTGGCGTGAAGAAACTCGTGCTCCTTTACTCAAGGTACTTTCCGTACAAAACATAGGTTACGAGCGACCGAGATTTGAACAAAAATTCCGCACCGGAGTCCGAAATGCACGAGCAAACCTTGTGAAACCTACCAACTCTTCAGCCGACTCGCACCGAATGTAGTCGGCATGCCCTACGAAGCATTCCTGCGGTCCCGATACTTCGAAGTCAGCACACCAGACCCGTTACACACTCCTCCGGTGTTCAGCGCTTGCACTTCTGGCGCTGATCATCTCACATTCACCGTCGCGAAGCAGGCCGTGGCGGCTACGCCGTGAACGGCTCTGCCTCTGCGGCACTGCTCCTGATTCTCGGGCATTGTCATCGGGAGGCGGGGTGGCCGGAATTTCTTTTGCCGGCGGCATCAGAAAAGCCGACTTATCGGCGAGCAATTGCAGGGACTCTGCCGTCTCGGGAAAGGAAGCGAAGTCGGCGGTAAGGTGACCGAGCGTGGCATCGGTCAGCCGCTCTGAAAGATCCAGGCGGCTGATCTGGCGCGCAATCTGAGTGTCCGACCTGTGCGAGGCTCTTGCGGCGGTCAAAATCCGCTGCAATTGCGCCACTGTTTCGCCCCTGGCAGGCTGAGACGCAATCGCGGCGAAGACCGCGAGCAAAATCAATTTTCGCATCGTTCCACTCCGCCAATCGAGCCCCGGTCGATAGAGAGATTCGGACAGGAAATCACTTTCGTCTCCTCAGGTCACGCGTCGGCATCAACATGATAGAGCGCGCTCGATTCCCGCGCATGGTACAGATGGCCTAGTTCAGGGATGCGGCCGCAGGATTTGGCGCTGGGTCAGGCGTTCAGCAGGACTTGGCGCTCGATCAGGCGTTCAACAGGATTTGGCGCTCGATCAGTCGTTCATTTCGATGAGGCCGCGCTGAATCGCGGTGGCGGCTGCCTCGGCGCGGTCCGGCACTCCCAGCTTTTCAATCACGCTGTTGACGAGGTTGCGGACTGTGTTGCCACTGATGTCGAGGGCGGTGCCGATCTGCTTCTTGGTGAGGCCGGCGAGCGCCACCGGGGGTTCATCCACGATAAGAATGCGCATCGGTGCGTTTCGAAAGTCGG
Source organism: uncultured Acidobacteriaceae bacterium (assembly GCA_963793885.1). GTDB lineage: Bacteria > Acidobacteriota > Terriglobia > Terriglobales > Acidobacteriaceae > Telmatobacter. The sequence goes on along the minus strand of CAWCBQ010000002.1, from coordinate 401,956 downwards.
GCATCGGCCCATTGCTCCCTCAGAAATCTCCATAACAGTTTTGGCCAGGCCGTCAGTGTTACGCGCGGCGGCAGAGCCGCGTCGATCCGGATGCGCGTGCCCTGGCCGGGCTCTCCATGGGAGCGAACCAGGCGCTTCAGATTGTCACTCACAACCTGGATTCTTTCGCCTAAATGGCTGGATTCAGCGGCACCATGAACGGCTTCAGCACCGATCCGCTCGATCCGGACACGGCGTTCGGTGGCGTGTTCAAAGACGGCGCGGCATTCAACCGGAAGGTAAAGCTGCTCTGGCTCGGCAAGGGCACAGAGGAGCCCAATCCGTTCCCGGGCGCCATCGGAGCCTTCCGAGCCATGGCCGACAAGGCGGGAGTGAAGTACGTTTACTTCTCCTCGCCTGGCACATCTCACGAGTGGCTCACCTGGCGCCGCGATCTGAACGAATTTGTGCCTCGCCTGTTTCGATAGCGCAGCAGGATGTCTATTCCATTGAGAGGATTTTGCGTAATGCTGAGTTCGTCATCCATTTCCTGCAAGCTCCCCATCGTCTTCGCCGCAGTTGAAGAAGTATGCATCGTCGCACGGCGCTTTGATGGGGAGGTTGATTGTTGCTCCTTGGCAACCGCGCGACCACCTAGGATTCGGTTCCTGCTGCGCTCCACTCACACTCCCGTTAGTACAAAATACCGGGCAAGCAAACACTACGAGCTGCCAGGGGACAACTCGATAGGCCACTACAGTGGAGCGCGCAACATTTCCCCCACGCTACGGCCCTCCAGCAGTAGTTCAAAGTGCGGCTTTTGTGACCCTTCCGCTCAATCTTGCGAAGAAACTCGGCGAATGATGGACCCCTCAACAGAAAATCCACAGCAGACTGGTTGCCGGCACTGCTCGCGCCGGCAACCAATAAAGCATCACCCTCTCGGCCAAGGCTGGATTGAAATTTCAGGGGGTCAGGTCAATCGGAATCCTTAATCCGGTGAAATTGGGTTGCGACTTGCATCAAGAACTGGAGTTAGTTTGCGGATTCCGACACGCACATTAACTTCAGCCAGGTTCATTTCTTCAGATTCCACTTAAACAATCTTCAAAGCAATCGCATAATCGCAGGGTCTCTGATCGGGCATTTCTACCACCAGGCCCTGTTCGTCCTGCGCCCACTCGACCTTGCCGCCGTAACCCAGAAGCTCTACATTCTGGATTTTCGGCGGCGACAACTTGCTCGTGGTTGCCAATGACCTGATGAATGCTTGTTTCTCCGGCCAGCCCATAACAAATGCAAAGAGCACGTCGCCCTTAGTAGTGAAGCGGATTTCCTCAGCAGTGAAATCGGTACGACCTGCTTCGTTGAATCGCGTGCCGCCGCTCGATGGGGATTGCGTGGCAATCGGTCCTTCGCCAAAGGTCTTCCACGGCCGGGTGGCATATATCCCTTCGCTATTCACCGCCATCCACTGTGTGATCTCGTTCAGGATGACCATTTCCTCGTAATCGAGTTCGCCGCTGTTAGGCAATGGAAAATTCAGCATGAGATTTCCGTTGCGGCTCACGACGTCGACGAGCATATCGATGACCTGTTTCGGCGTTTTGTACTTTGCCTCGCGGTTGTAATGCCAGTCTCCGATGCAGGTGTCGGTCTGCCAGGGATTTTCCGGAATCCCTCCAGCCACGCCGCGCTCCCAGTCCAACACGCAGGTTCCGGTCTGGCAGTCGCTGGGCAATTTACTGGTGTAGACTGCCTCGCAGCGTCCTCCATGGAGCCCGGCACTGACGTTGTAGAGATTTGCTACCAGCGCGAGCCCATATTCTTCGAAGAAAATGTCGCCGTCGGTGTAAAGCAGGTCGGGCTGATACTTGTCGACAAGGTCCTTGATGCGCCGGAAATAGTGGATCTTCCATGAATCCGGCGCCTGGCGGTCGTTGAGAATGCGATCACTATAGGGATAGTACTTGGGCAATTGGTGATACAGATCGGCATACGCCGGATCGACGCCATCGTAAGCCACGCCTGCTAACGGCCCGGTCTTGTCGCTCATATGCGATGTGGCAAACCAGTGATAACTGGGAGCAAGATGCTCGCTCACCGCAAAGCGGAGGCCGTGCTTGTTGGCAGCCTCCTTAAACGCGCTCACAATATCTCGATGCGGACCTGTAGCGACAGCGTTCCAACGCGGCTGATACCTGGAATCCCACAGATCGAAATTATCGTGATGTACGGCCATGCTGCAGAAATACCGTGCTCCAGCCTTCTTATACAACCCCAACAAATGATCGGGATCGAACTTTGCTGCCTTCCAGGAGGGGATTAAATCTTTGTATCCGACCTTGGTCGGGTGGCCATAAGTCTTTACGTGATACTCGTATTGCGTGTGCCCCTGAATGTACATGTTGCGGGCGTACCAATCGCCGTATTCAACTGCGGACTGTGGTCCCCAATGCGCCCAAATCCCAAACTTGGCATCGCGGTACCATTCCGGAACCTGCCATTCTCGAAGCGATTCCCGGGTGCCCTTAAATGCACCCGAGGCGATCTCCAAGTCGGGGATCCCGGAGCTGACGGCGCCGGTTATCGAGTCTCTTGTTTCCCAAAGTTTGGAAGCCCAACTGTGGGACGCGCGTGATAGGAGGATCGCGGGTGCTCCCGCGATCGAATGAAGTGCTTCTCGCCGATTGATCTTCATAACCTTGCCACCTTCTTAAGCTGCCAATTGCCTTCAGTTTCTGAATCCATGGGAATGAAGAAAGCCACCTTCAACAGCCGTGATGCCAGCAAATTTAACATGCCGTGATCTCGCCTGAGTTCTCACGGCGCCTGATCGGCATGGGCGAGATCCCGATCCATCGCTTTCCCATCGAAAGGAACCACGATCACTTTACTGCCGTGGCCGTCATTGCCGTGTTCGTCGTCTTTGGGAACATCAATCACTGCGAATGTCAGCGCTGTCACGTGGCCTTTCTCAATCAAAACGCCCGGGCGCTCCAGTTTGTTCCAGTGGTCAACTGTTCCATTCTTGAAGCGGATAAAGTCGGCTCCTGGTTCGTAGGCAAGCCCTTGAAACTTCCAGCCTGTGATTCCATCACGTGATATTAGGTGATACGCACGCCGATCGGACCAATTGTTCACCAGGACGTGGTACCAGCCGCCGCTGAACCAGATCACGGGGTCCTCCAGGTCGCCCAGATTGTCCTGAGGCATCCCAGGCAAGTCTCGGTAGATGCTGTCGCCCTCCACTTCATAGGGGCCGAGCACGTTCTCTTTGCTGATCAGGATCTGTCCGGACCGTTGGATGATCTCGAACCGGCCGTCGGGCCGCAGGATCAGGCTCACGTTCGAGCCATGCCATGGGCGCGGATTCGGTCCTTGCAGCGGCTGCGTGTCGGCCGGATTACCCAACGAGTGGAATTTTTCCTGGTTGACTGTAATCGGGCCGAGATCATGCCATGGGCCATCGATCGACTTCGACGTAAATACCTCGCCATTGCGGGTCTCGCTCACGACCACCGCATAGCTCGAGTCCGGCAATTCCAGCGCCGTTACGTTGTGACCCTTGCCCTCTTGGCTGTCGGGCCAGCACAAGCCCTGGTCGTGGTAAGGCCCCAGCCTGGTATCGCTGATCGCCTCGACCGCCTTCGAGGAAAACCATCCCCTATGCCCTAAAGCCTGGTCCCAGCGGCTGACGAAAATCCGGTACTTGCCATCGGGTCCGCGCAGGATCTTCCCGTCCCAATAATCCCAGCGCTTCATGGTGGGATCTTCGAGCCCGTTGTTGGGGTCACGCGGACCAACCGTCGCCGCACCCCAAGCATCCTTTGACAGATGGCCCGACATAGGAATTGGCCTGAAGTAGTCGATGAACGGTTTCGGGCCGATGCCTGCGGCATGATCCGCCTGGCCGAGAACAGCAACAGAAAGAGACAGACTCGCGAACAGGATTGCCAGGACTCGAATTCCAGGGTTCTTTTCTGGTTTCATTTGATTTTCCTCTCCATGTTTGATAGCCCTGATTGGTTTTCTCAGCACGCGATAACCTTCATGCTCCCAACGGGCTGATTTTGAATACATACGCGTAATCGCAAGGCGCGTTCCCCGGCATCTTCACCGTAATTCCATCCGCACTCCGCGGCCAGCGAAGATTCGGTTCCGAACCCAGCAGGCCGATGCGAGCAACTCCTCCGGGATAGAGCGGCGAGTTTGAAGCAAGCGATTTGATCGTCAGCATTCCGTTCTCGGGCCAGGCCAGCGCAATTGCGTAGAGTGAATCGCCCTTGGTTGTAAACCGGATATCCCCAGGGACGTAGGAAGGAAGCGGGCCATAGGGCGTTTGGCCCGCTCCGTTCGTCGGACCCTCGCCGCAAATCTTCCAGGGACGCGTCGAGTAAATTGCCTCGCTGTTCAGAGCCATCCATTGGCCAAACCTGTCGAGGAAAGCAAATTCATCGTCGTCAGGTTGACCGTGACCCGGCATCGGATGCCTAAATCGTGATCCCCAGTTCGCGGGCGGCGTTCTGGTTGTACACCTTGACCAGGATCGACTCCGGAAGATTGATTCCGGAGATGCGCCAGCGGCCCTGCGGCGGCACCTTGGCAGGCGCATAGTCAAAGTACTCGTCATCGGTTTCCAGAAACCGGTAGTAGATCTTATAGAGATCATCGCCGAAGACCTGCTGCGGATAGTTGTCGGCGTGCGGGATGGCATCGGTTCCGAAGAGAATCCGATCCTGATATTTCTCGAAGAACGCGCGCGCCGCCCGCGGCTGCCGGCCCAGTTCGCCGACGCGCGCGGCGATATCGACCCTCATATTCGGAAAGCGATCCAGATTTTCGGAGACGTTGCCCAGATCTTCGGCAAAGTTTCCCACGTGGAGCACGATGAAGCGCGTCTTCGGATGGCGCGCGATCATGCGGTTCCTGGCCTCAATCAACTCTCGATTGGAGGGAAAATCGCGCCCGTAGAAGGACCAGTCGGGATGGTGGGCGAGTTCCTCGTAGCGCTCGTTGAAGCGATCCGTGGGCGTGAAGAAGGCGATGGGATCCGAGATGTGGATGGCGACCGGAATATTCAGTTGCCCGCACGCATCCCACATGGGATCGAAACGCGGATCGTCGATCTTCACCAGCTTTCCGGTGGTGATGTTCTCGCGGAGGAAGAGGCCGAGGGTCTTCAGAACTTTCAGCCCGCGCGCTCCGCTCTGTTGCGCCTGCTCGATGGCCTGAGCCTGCCTGCCGGGATATCCAGTCTCAAGGATCTGCGCGTACATGGGCTCGGTCATGGTGTAAAAGCGATCGCGATGCGCGTTGTCATATTTTTCGATGGTTTCCGTCAATCCCGGTCCAAATCCCCCGGTGAGGTTCACCATGGATCGAATATTTCTGCGATCCATCACCGCAAGCAGCTCATCGGGAGGCGCGTGAAAGACTCGTTCGCCGGACAGAGGCACGTTATGACTTGCTCTGGCACACTCGGTGATATGAGTATGAATGTCGATGACCGGGAAGCGCGCCCGCTCCACCTGGGTTTCGCGCACATGCAGCATGCTGGCGGGCTGATATTCAAATAGACTGAGTGTTTTCGAAGAAGATTGCCGGTCAGCGGGCGGGGCTGCCTCGCCGCCGGCGCGAGCCACCATCGGCAACATGAGTCCCAGGCCGGTTCCGTACAAAAGCTGGCGACGATTCATTTTGGGTGCTCCTGGCCATCGGCCAAAAAGGATTGGGTATCGGGGAATTTCGACTTTCTTTTCGAAAGCAAAAAGTGTAGAAGATAGAGCAACGCAAATATACATCCGCGTGAGGGGATGGAGCAAGCCAGGTTGAGTTCTTCTGAAGCCGCATCTGCGGCGCTCGTTGACGCTTGAGCACCCGGTCGTCTACGGGATCATGATCGTTCAGCCCACTGCGCCGAGAGGCATCTTTGGCGTGGTAAGTCCGCTGTTACTGCATGGAGCACCATGAAGCATAAGGTTATGGTTTGCGCTCTGATCGTGAGCGCCGTTTTGTCTGAAGCATACGCGCAGAACGAGCCGGTCGTGATTCGTCCGGTTGAAGTCCAGGATGTGCTTGTCAACCCCGGGATGGGGATTACGACTTTTCAGCGATTCAACGGGCAACCAACCAACCCCGCCTACACCTGGTCAGAGCGTGGGCCGGTCACTGCGTTGCCTGATGCCGGCTCCCCTCCCGATTTCCCTGACACTTCCATCGCTTACCTTCGCTGGTACTGGAGCGCCATCGAGCCGGCGCCGGGGAAGTTCCGGTGGGACATCGTAGACACGGCTCTCGCCGAAGCGCAGAAGCATGGCCAAAGGCTGGCCATTCGTCTCATGCCATATTCAGATCGGGACCCTCTTCCTGACTGGTATCGCAGTTCGGGAGCACGGCGCGCCAATCTGCCCACCGATAAGGACGGCGCGATCTGGCAGCCGGATTTCAGCGATCCCCTTTACCTCAAGTACTGGGGCGCGTTGGTTGCCGAAGCCGGCAAGCGGTACGATGGCAATCCCTGGCTCGACAGCGTCGATATATCGTCGGTCGGATACTGGGGTGAAGGCTGGAGCGACTATATGCCCGATTTTGCCTTCCAAAAGCCCCTGATCGACATATGGCTTCGGGCGTTTCCCCGCACCACGTTGCTGATGAATTTCGATGAGCCGGAGGCGCTCGCTTATGGCACCCGAAACGGGGCCGGATGGCGTTTGGATTGTTGGGGAGATATGCGAGCGGGCGGTGAAATGCTTGACCAGTATCCGGAAGAAATTGCGCGCACCGGAATTCAGGATGTCTGGAAGCAAAGTCCGGTGTCTCTTGAGACCTGCGGCACGCCTTCGAGCTGGCTGCGCGCTGGTTACGATCTCAATTACATCTTGAACCAGGCCCTGCGCTGGCACGTCACTTCTGTAAACCTGAAGTCCTCTCCGATTCCTCCCGAATGGCGCGCGCAATTTGAGGATTTCGAGAAACACATGGGATACCGATTCATTCTCCGTCGACTGGAGTATCCAGACGAAGTGACGCCGGGTTCCATGGCGCCCGTGCATATGTGGTGGTTCAATGCCGGCGTTGCTCCCATCTATCGGAATTACTTCCTGGCCATCCAGTTGCAGGCTCAGGATAACCAGGCTGTGATCCGGGTGCCCGCGGATGTGTCGAAGTGGCTCCCCGGGGATTCGGTGGTCGATGAATCGCTCTATATTCCAAGTGACCTGAAACCCGGGCGTTATCAGGTGCGCATCGGCTTGCTTGACCCGGCAACGGAAAAGCCGGCAATACGCCTCGCGATTCAGGGACGACAGCCGGATGGCTGGTATGCGCTCGGTTCAATCGAAATCAAGCAGGGATCGGGCGCAGGTGCAGAAAGCGGCGCAGCCCGATGAGGGAGAGCGGAGTTAGGTCGGCGATCAGGATCGCTGCGCCCTGAAAGCAATGCACGCAAACCGGCCCGGCCTCAAGAAGGGGCGAACGGGCGCACGGCGCAATGGGGCGAACTTGTCCTGAAACCCGTCAGAGTGAAACCTCTCCAGGCGAAACGTCTCTAAGCGAAACTGATCCGATAGCTGCGCTTCGCCTCGAGCGACACTGCGACACTTCCGTCGTCGTGGGGCCGCAAAGCAAGTGCTGCGTCCGCGGCGATGCTGCCGATCGTTTGCCCTTCAGGCGCGCGCAGGCGGAATTCGCCTGAAAAATCGGGCTTGAGGGTGGCAGCGGTTGCCTTTCCATTTTCCCAGCGCAGGTCCACCTGGAGCGCGCCGCGGGCGCGCAGTCCTCTGACTTCGCCATCGGGCCAGGCAGAGGGCAGCGCCGGCAACAGGTCAACGACCCCGGTATGGCTTTGCAGAAGCAGTTCGGCGATGGCCGCCGTGGCGCCGAAGTTTCCGTCGATCTGGAAGATGTGCGAGCGGCCCTCATAGATGTCCATCATGTTGATGCTTGTGCTGTTGCCCATGAGCATGTTGAGCGACTCGCAGGCTTTGTCGCCGTGGCCCAGCCGAGCCCAGAATGCGATGGCCCAGGCGCGGCTCCATCCCGTGTATGCGCCGCCGTTGGCGAGCCTGCGCTCAAGCGAGACCTGCGCAGCCCTGGCCAACGCGGGAGTGCCGCGCGGCGTGATCTCACCGCCGGGATAGAGCGGATAGAGATGCGACATGTGGCGCTGTCCGGGCGTGCTCTCTTCAAAGTCAATCGACCACTCCTGCAACTGGCCCCACCGGCCCTCCTGATAGGGAACGAGGCGCTCACGCGCGGCTGCAAGTTTGGCTGAAAACTCGGCGTCAACTCCCAGCTCTTTTGCCGAGTCGATGCAGTTGCTGAAAAGCTCGCGGATGAGGGCCATGTCCATGGTGCAACCCGCGCTTGTCATCGCCGGTTTGCCGTCAGGCGCGAGAAAGTCGTTTTCGGTGGACTCGGAAGGGCAGGTGGTGAGATGGCCGTTGCCGTCTTCGATGAGCCACGCCAGGCAGAACTGGGCCGAACCTTTCATGAGCGGGTAGGCGCGGGTGCGCAGAAACTCGCGATTGCGGGTGAACCGGTAATGCTCGTAGAGGTGCGCGCAGAGCCAGGGGCCGCTCATGCCCCAGTTTGCCCAAGTGGGCGAACCCACGCCCATGCCTACCGGATTGGCCGCGCGCCACAGATCGATGTTGTGATGCGTAACCCAGCCGGTCAGGCCGTAGGTCTCCTGGGCGGCGCGTGCGCCGGTTTTGCTCAGGTCCTCAATCAGCGCCACAAGCGGCTCGGTGCAATCGCTGAGGTTGCAGGTCTCGGCCGGCCAGTAGTTCATTTCGATATTGATGTTCGAAGTCCAGTTGGAACTCCACGGCGGCTGCACCTCGTAGTTCCAGATTCCCTGCAGGTTGGCGGGCTGCGATCCCGGACGCGAGCTGGAGATAAGCAGATAGCGTCCAAACTGGAAGTACATGGCCAGCAGCGAGGGATCGGGAGTGGCGGCAAAGCTCTTCAGGCGCGCGCTGGTCGGCTGCGAGGCCGCCGCATCTGACCCCAGGCGGAGCGAAACACGGCTGAAGATTCTTCTGAAATCGGCTTCGTGCCTCTCGATCAGGACAGGATAACTTTGCTTGAGCGCCGCATCGAGTTGCCGCGCGGCTTGCGCGTTCACTTGCTCCTGCGGCGTATCGGGAATCTTGTCGAATCCGCGATAACCGGTTGCAGCGGTCAGCACAACGGTGCAGGCCGTTGCGCCTTGCACGCTGAGCTTGTCGCCTTCCGCGACCACATGGCCGCCTTCAAGCCGAACTTCAAGCACCGCTGCGAAATGCATCCCTTCACCCGGCAGATCGGAGAGCAGCACAGGTTTCTCGCTGTCCGGATGTCCGGCTCCGGCGACGTGCTTTGGGGCTTTGCCGGTGAGCAAGAGGCGATTTTGGCCGACGGCCCTGGCCGGCTTTGCGAGCACGCCGTCCATCCAGATGGCTGCGTTCAACGCGCCAGGTTTGCGGGCGGCAATGCGGAGCACAATTGCCTGGTCGGGCGCGGAGGAGAATGCGGTGCGCTCAAACTGCGCGTCGCCTGCCTTGTAACTCGTTCGGACGACTCCGGTGGCCATGTTCAGCTCGCGCCGGTATTCCGTTACCGCGTCCGGGTGGTCGCAATCCACATGCAGGCTACCCATCACCTGGTAGGCCTCGGCAAACAGACCCTGCATCTTTTGGCATAACTCGTCGGCCTTGTGATAGTCCTTTTCTTCGAGCACGGCCTGGCGAATGGCGGGCAGATACTCCCTGGCTTTGAGGTTATTGCCATCGACCGGCATGCCCGACCACAACGTGTCCTCGTTGAGCTGCAGGGTTTCCTTCGCGGGATCGGGAGACGTGGAGACGGTCTGGGCATCATTTGCACGCGGTTCGTCCAGGGTTTCGCGGTCCACGGGATTCGTCCAGCCTCCGCCAAAGACCATCGCTCCCAAGCGTCCGTTTCCAATGGGCAGAGCTTCTACCCATTCGCCTGCGGGCGCGGTGTACCAGAGGGTCTGGTTGTCCGGTTCGCCTTGCGGGGGCTCGGCAAAGCCCAGGCGGCCGCCCGCGGCAATTGTTCCGGCAACGGTGGAGGCGGTGGAAAGAAAGCGGCGACGCGTAAATGCAGTCATGGTGAATCTCCTCGCAGACGATTTATTGTTCGCTTGCTGGTTGACGGGCGCGCGACATTCCGCCAGCGCGATGGTCTATTGCCGTGTCGTACCTTCCGTTTTCAGGTGTTATCGGTTGCGCGGCTCCGGCCTGAACCATGAATTCCGTTGTGGCTTTTTTGCCCCCAGCGATTCTACATCCAATCGCCTCGGTCCGGGCTTTTTCCCTCGTCCTTTCCATCCCGCGTCACCCTGCGACCCGCGCAGGATCCAGTTCTGCCCCTCCGGATTCCACTACTTGCTGAAGTGGCGTTTCATTTTTACCGGCTTGCCGAAGGGAAAAACCGCCTCTTGGTCACGCTGCAAGGCTCTTTTCATTTCCTTGAGGACGAAGTTCAGAAGACCGGCTGCACTTTTGACAAATTCTTCGGGGGTTCCGTGGCACTTCCATGAGAAGTTGAAGATTGAGGCAAAGGGCGAGGTCTTCAACCTCTTCAATCGCTCATACACGGATGCGGTTCGCGCTGGTATTTTGGATGAATGCAACTCCGGGTCAACGGTCAAACGCGTGCAGGCGCGGCCGGCAGTACACTGATTCGATGATGCGCGCAAGGAGCAGAGGATGAACGTGATTGCAAAGCTGGGCTGTCCTGTGATTCTGGTGATGGCGGCGCTTTTCGGAGGCGTCGCTCTCCATGCACAGAGTTCCACCGTGGTTCTTGGACGGGTGGGCGAAACAATTGTGCTGGAGCCCTATGCGCCGAACATCGTGCGCGTCACCCTGAGCCTGCAGCGCGCTTCGGCTTTGCGCGCACCCGGTTACGGGATCATCGCGTCGCCCGATGCGGCCGGCTGGAGCCAGGGCCAGACCATGGAGGCCGACACCTACAGCTCGTCGCGGATGGTGGTCACCGTGGACCGCGAGCATCCCGCGGGCCCTCCGCCGATGAAGACGATGGCGGACATTGGAATGTACTTCAATGGCTCCACTCCGGGCGCGCATATCACGTTTCGTACGCCCGAAGGCACAATGCTGCTTGAGCTCACGGGCTGGTCCCAGTCCGTCCCCAACCAGAAGGATGGCACCGCACACCTCGACAGAGACAGGCGTCCCACCGACGAGCCGTTCTACACCGTGGGTGCAACCTTTACCTCGCCCGACGACGAGCACTACTACGGGCTGGGACAAAATCACGAGGGCTTTCTCGATCATCGCGGCCATCCGGTTCGCTGCTGGGCCGATTACGACGCTCCTGCCGCTCCCAGTTTCTGCGTCCCGTTCCTGGTCACGAATAAAGACTATGGGGTGTTGTGGGACAACCCCTCCAAGACCACCATCTCGCCGGGCTTCAACGAGCAGACCCGCTGGGATTCCGAAGTCGGCGACCGCGTCTCGTTCTTTGTGATTGCCGGCGCCACCACCGATGAAATTTACTCCGGCTACAGGCTGTTGACCGGCCCCACGCACTTGCTGCCCAAGGCGGCATACGGTTACATCCAATGCAAACAGCGCTATGCCAGCCAGCAGGAGTTGCTGTCGGTAGCCAGGGGATATCGAGATCGCCATCTTCCCGCCGATGTTCTGGTCGTGGATTGGTTCTATTACACAAAAATGGGCCAGATGGACTTCGATCCAAAATACTGGCCCGACCCATCGGCCATGAACAAGCAACTCCACGCCATGGGCTTCTCCACCATGATCAGCGTCTGGCCACGCTTCGCGCCGGGGGACCGTTACTACGACCAGCTTCTGAAGAACGGCTGGTTCATTCGCAAGGCCGACGGCACTCCCATCAACGGCTTGCCGTACGACCGCGCCGGCTCCGACATCGACACCACCAATCCCGAAGCCGCCAAGTGGTACTGGGCAACGATTCGCGACAACATTATCAGCAAAGGCTTCGATTCCCTCTGGGCGGACGAGACCGAGCCTGACCTGCCTCCCGACGGCGCCTACTTCCATGTCGGGCCCGGGACGCAATATTTCAACGTCTATCCGCTCTTCCATACCGCGGCGCTCTACAACGGATTCAGAAGCGACGAGCCCGGCAGGCGTGCGCTGATTCTGTCGCGCGATGCCTTCACGGGAGCCCAGCGCAATGGGACCATCTTCTGGTCTTCTGACATTTATCCCACGTGGGACACACTCAAGCGCCAGATTCCCACCGGCCTCGATGTTACGGCCTCCGGAATAGCGAACTGGTGTAACGACACCGGCGGCTGGCAGTATTTGCCTCCCAAACACGTTCCGGAACACCCGCCGCTCCTCGACCCCTCCGACGCCCGCGCCAATGTTGGCGGATACGACGACTATCCGGAACTCTACACGCGCTGGTTTGAGTACGCCGCCTTCGAACCCCTCTTTCGCACGCACGGAAGCCGCCTTGAAAACGAGGTCTGGTCGTATGGCAAGCAGGCCGAACCGATCCTTGAAAAATATCTGCGCCTGCGTTACGAGTTAATGCCGTATATCTATTCGTTGAGCTATCAAACCTGGCTCACCGGCGCACCCTCGATGCGCGCCCTGTTTATGGACTTCCCCAACGATCCGCAGGTTGGGGACATCCGCGATGAGTATATGTTCGGGCCGGCATTGCTGGTGGCGCCCGTCGTTTCTCAGGGACAGACCGTCAGGAGTGTATACCTGCCGGCCGGAACCGGGTGGTACAACTTCTGGACGAACGAGCGGTTTGCGGGCGGCCAGACAATCCAGGTCAATGCACCTATCGATACGATTCCGCTTTTTGTAAGGTCGGGCGCCATCATTCCCTTGGGCAGCGTGGTCGAGAGCACGCATGACCGGCAGACCATCGCCCATGTGAAGGTTTATCCCGGCGCCAACGGCGACTTCACGCTCTTCAACGACGATGGGCAAACCTACGCCTACGAAAAAGGCGATAGCCGGATCACAAAGTTGCATTGGGACGATGCGGCCGGAAAACTGACCCAAACCGGGGCCACCGCGTGGAGCGGCGATGGAATCGTGGAGGTGGAAGCGGGACACTGACCTCCCAGGCTTGCAGGCAGCGGCTCGCGGTGCCTGGATCAAAGCAGAACCGGCCTCTCCACATGGCGTCACAAAATGGGCGTTCCGGAGAAAAAGTTCATCGTTGAAACCAACGGCTCGGGCGTCTGCCTGCTCGACTACTTCAACGACGGATGGCTCGATATCTTCGTCGCTAACTTCGGCAAGAACCGCCTCTATCGCAACAACCACGATGGTACGTTCACTGATGTAGCCGATACCGCCGGAGTTATGAGCGGCGGAGGACTGAGCGGGATGATGATCCCGCATGCGCGTTTGATCGCAATGCCGCTCCCGGCGCTGGCCACCCTTTAGTTCCTAACAGGCTCCAGGTTCTCAACTTTTGGTGGCGTGCGGTAAGATCTGATGTTGCAGAGCCCCAGGAGGTCAAATGCTCTCTAAGCACACCGTTCGCTTTTTCTTTGCAGCCCTGTTTGGCCTGGCGATTTTCGGCCAGGCTCATCGCCTTCACGCGCAGTTTTCCCAGGGCGAAGCACTGCCGCCTCCGCCCCACGCCAAAGAAACTCGCCTGAAGCATGTGCTGGTGATCGGCGAGACCAAGGGATTTGAACACGACTCCGTGTCCTCTGCCATGGCCGCCATTTACAACATGGGTAAAGAGAGCGGTCTATGGGACACCATGATGCGCACCGATACGGAACTGCTCACCAAGAAGGACCTGGGCAGAAACGCGAAGAATCTCAACTACTTTGACGTGCTGGTCTTTGCCAGTACGACCGGCGAACTGGATATGGACGCGGATCAAAAACGGGACATGATGTCCTTTATCAAGGACGACGGCAAAGGCTTTGTCGGAATCCACGCCGCGCTCGATACAAATTACACCTGGCCGGAATACGGAGAGATGATCGGCGGCTGGTTCGACCAGCATCCCTGGATGACCTTCAATGCGCCCATCATCAACGAAGACCCGAGTTTCCCGGCCGTGCGCCACCTGCCGGGCGCGTTCGTCAAATATGACGAAATTTATCAGCCGAAGGCCTGGTCGCGCGACAAAGTGAACGTGCTGCTCAGTCTCGATCCGTCCAAACTGGACTATGCGAACAACCCGCGCATCCACCGGGCCGACCATGATTTCCCGGTTGCCTGGAGCAAGCTCTACGGCAAGGGAAGAGTATTTTACTCGACCCTTGGTCACACAGAAGCGGCCTGGGACGATCCGGATATCCGAAAGATGTATTTCGAAGCGATCAAGTGGGCGCTTGGAATGACGGAGGGCAGCACAGCCTCTCACCCCCGTCCGGCTGCGGACTCACCCGCCCACTGAGGGCGGCCTCAGGTTGATAGAGAGCACTGCGGCAGACCTCGCCTTCCCGCGCGTAGATCTGTGCATCGGCCCGGATCTTCGCCTTCCGGGAGCGATCTTGCGCCCTGCACGTTCCCTATATGGGAAGCGAAAGACTTTCATGCCGTTTTAGCAATGCCCATCAATCCAAACGTGGAGCCAGACGACAGCCGAGCCTTCGACAGCAGGACAATAGTTCGTGGATCTGGACCGGGGAACAGGCCCACTTCACAGGGGGAATTCAGGTGTGCAGAAAGCTCGGCGCCGGACGGCGGCAAGCAAACGTCGTTGCCGTTCCGGAACCCGCAGATCGAAATCGCGATCTCATCTCTGACGTGCAAGACGTGCATCGGCGCCATGCGATCGCTTGACAAGCCTGCGTAGACCGCTCAGACTTCTTGGCAATAGAAATCCTTCATTCGAAGTGCACGCCCGGCTGGCGCCGGCAGACCTGTTGCTTCAGGCTTGGCCGCGCACGTTGTGCTGGAGACGAGAAATGGCTCGAGTCATTGTTTTGGGAGCGGGGATTGCCGGTCATACCGCGGCTTCTTACCTGCGTACATGGCTGGATAAGTCGCACGAAGTGGTTGTCGTGTCGCCGCAGTCCTACTACAACTGGGTTCCGTCCAACATCTGGCTGGGGTTGGGCTTGATGACGGAAGAACAGGTCGCCTTCCCATTGGCGCCGGTCTACCAGCGCGAAGGCATTCGCTTTGTGCAGGGCCGAGCCGTGGAAATCCACCCTGAAGGCGGCCAGCAAAGTGCCGCGCCCTTCGTTGTCATCGAGAAAAATGCTCCAGGGCAGGCTGTCGATCGCGATTCGCTTCCTTACGATTACCTGGTGAACGCGACCGGGCCAAAACTGAACTTCGCCGCCACTGAAGGGCTGGGGCCGGGAAAGCACACATTTTCAGTTTGCACGCCAGACCACGCCCTTGAAGCCGCCCATGAATTCCTGTCGCTGGTGGAGCGAATGAAGAAGGGCGATCGGTGCCGCTTCGTTATCGGGACCGGTCACGGCCAGTGCACCTGCCAGGGCGCGGCCTTCGAATATGTGGTCAACCTTGAGTTTGAACTGCGGCAACATGGCGTGAGAGACAAGGCCGAAGTGATTTTTCTCACCAATGAATATGAGTTGGGTGATTTTGGCATGGGCGGAGCGTTCATCCGCCGCAACGGCTACATCACGCCCACAAACATTTTTACCGAGTCGGTTCTGGCGGAGCGCGACATCTGGTCCATCACGCGCGCGCATGTGCGCAAAGTTGAAAAGGGCCGGATCTTCTACGAGACCCTGGCGGGTGAATCGAACGAATTGACCTTCGACATGGCAATGCTGCTGCCGCCCTTTGTCGGGGTCGGGCTGCGGGCGTTCGACCGCGCCGGTGAAGAAATCACCTCGCGGTTGTTCGCCGCCAACGGGTTTATGAAGGTGGACGCTGACTACACCCCAAAACCCTACGAGGAATGGAAAGCCGCGGATTGGCCTCGAAATTATCAGTGTCCGTCTTATCCCAACATCTTCGCGGCAGGCATCGCCTTTGCCCCGCCCCATCCGATTTCGCGCCCCTATAAGAGCCCCCACGGAACGCCGATCTATGCAACGGCTCCGCGTACGGGCATGCCGTCGGCGACAATCGGCAGGGTGGTGGCGCGCAGCATCGCTGACAAGGTGACCGGAAAGCAGGGCCCGCTTCACGCAGCTTCGATGGCGGAGTTGGGCGCTGCCTGTGTTGCCTCCTCCGGCTCCAGCCTCCTGAAGGGCACGGCTGCTTCCATGACTGTCTTCCCGATCGTTCCCGACTATCAGCGTTATCCCAAGTATGGACGCGACCTGAAGTATACAACCGGAGAAATTGGCCTGGCGGGTCACTGGATCAAGGTGATTCTCCACTATATGTTTCTCTACAAAGCTCGCTTGCTTCCGGGATGGCGCGCCATTCCCGAGTAAACACGTGCAGCGGCAGAAAAAGGGAACGATCGAAAGGAATGAACGGCTGTGGGAGATCTCAATACCAACGTATACGCGACACAACCGACGCGCTTTACCCTGTTCATGCGGACGTTTCTGCCATGGCAAGTGTGGCGTTTCTTCAGCATCAACCTGAAAATGATGCTGCTGATTGGCAGGGAGAAGCATCTGCATAAATAAGCCGCGAGCAGCCCGGTTTTCATTTGAGTCCTGGCCGCTGGTTCACGCGTGCGATCGCAGAGTGAGCCCCTGTGCTTTGCCTGCAACGCAGCAAGGCCGCACCACACGCCTATCCATCAACAACCGGCCTCGGCGGCCCGACCGCTGCCATTTCTGCCGCACGACTCATGCTCTTCCGGGTGCGCAGGAGCTACCAAAGACCCTCTAGTTTTCGCAGAACCCTCCGCCGCAGCAGGAATTGCTCTGCCCGCAGCAGGGAGAGCCAGGATCGCATCCCCTCCGTCCGCTGGCGAGCGAGTGCTCGCCCCCTTTTGAAATGGCGCCGGCGCCACCGCTGATCAGCCTCTTTACCCCGCCGCCGCACTCCGGGCATACGCTTACAGGCTCATCTGACATCTTCTGCCGCCGTTCGAATTTATGCGTGCATCCCATGCACTCGTACTCATAAGCCGGCAATGAAACACCTCTTAACTATGAATTGAAGTTATTTCCCATTTTAAGCGAATTTCGAAGGTGTGGCCGGTCCCCGGCATCTTGCGCCGCGGGAAGGCGCTGTTTTGGGTCAAGGCGGAAACGGCACCAACCGAGCAACGACGCGCGGCCGCTCTCTGACTTCGGCAATCACGTAGGGATCAACAAGATTGCAATCTGGCTCGCCGACGCTGCAATCGTTCACCGCTCGGGTGCGTCCGGGTATCGAGCCTGCTTTGGTCCTTTCATCTCTCACACCATTCACTCCGTAGCTGTTTCCAGCGCCGCCCGCACCGGTTTACCTTGCTCTTGGGATGGAAGGTAGGCAAGCAGCCGTTCCAGCGTGTACAACTTTACTCATAACTTTCTTCAGATCCCAGAAGGGGAGAAGATGCCCAATCCGAAAAAGTGGCTTCGCTGACAATTCGATTGGAGCCATCGCCTGCTTCACTTTTGCGATCACCATCGGATACGCCCTGGCCGGCATCACGCCGTTGATCAAGTTCGTCGAAGCTCCGGTCCTGACGGGGCTCGTGTCCTGACGGGGCTCGTGTCCTGATGAGGCTGGCATGGTTCGCGACGCTGGCCGTTTTCACGTTGTGGTTCTGGTGCGGAATTCAACGAGAGGCAGAATTATGAAGGACAGTTCCGTTCCCGGAAAATTGTCGCGGCGCGGTTTCTTGCAGGCCGGCGTCGCTTCGCTCGCGGTGCCTCAGCTGCCCGTGCTTCACGCGGAGACGCCGGTTGCCCCAAACTTCTCAACCGATGCGCAGCCCCGCAAGATTTCTGAAAATCTTTTTGTTTTGGAAGATACCTGCAACGTGTACCTGGTGCGCGATGGCGGCCACGGCGTTCTCGTCGACTTCGGTTCCGGCATGATGCTCAAGCATTTGCCGGGGCTTGGCATTGCGCAGATCGACTGGATTCTGCACACGCACTTTCATCGCGACCAGGCGCAGGGCGATTCTCTGGCGGTTGCCGAAGGTATTCCGATTGCTGTGCCCGCGCACGAGCGCCATTTCTTTCAAGACGCAGAGCGGCTGTGGAACAACCGGCGCGTCTTTGAGCTTTACGAGGTGCGCAACGATTTCTTCTCGCTCACGCAAAATGTCCCGGTGGCTGCCTCGCTCGCCGATTACGATACCTTTCGCTGGCGCGGCTATGAGTTCTTCATCCAGCCCACGCCGGGCCATACGTCCGGGTCCATCAGCCTGGTGGTGAAGATCGATGGGCGCACCACCGCATTTTCCGGCGATCTGATGCACTCGCCGGGCAAAGTGCAAAATCTCTACGACCTGCAATACCAGTACGAACTGCATGAAGGCGCCGACCTCTCCATCTATTCGCTGGATGCGCTGATGAAGCTGGAGCCGCAGCTTCTGTGCCCGTCGCACGGCAAAGAGATGGACGATCCGATTGCCGGGATGAAGCAGCTCTCTGAAAATCTGAGTGGCTGGTTCCACTACTGGCACGCACCGGGCGCACAGACAACCGTTGAATTCGAGCCCCTGCAGATTACGCCGCACCTGTTTGCCAACCCGCTCCCCTTCTCCACGTTTTACGCCATCATCAGCGATAGCGGCAAAGCGATGTTCGTCGATTACGGATCGGCGAGCATGATTTTTTTCACCACATTCCGCGATGCCGACGATACTTTCAACCACGTCCGTTTTGTGGAGCACAGCATCGACAAGTTGCGCGCGCACGGTTTGCGCAGTGTGGACGTGATGATTCCCACCCATATGCACGACGATCATTTGAACGGATTTCCGCACCTGGCGCGCCGCTATGGCACGAAAACCTGGTGCTACGAAAATATGGTGGAGATTCTCGAGAACCCGCGCGGGCGCATTCTTGGCTGCACGTTCGGAGAGGCCATCAAAGTGGATCGGCCGCTGCACGATAAGGAGACGTTTCGCTGGGAAGAATTCGAATTCACCATCCGCCACTCGCCGGGGCACAGCGATTACCAGTCGGCTCTGTTCGCCACCATCGACAACACGCGCATTGCATTTACGGGCGACGCCTTCTTCGCCTATGACAAGACCGAGATGCATCAAAATCTGATCTACCGCAACGACGTCAAGCGCGGCGACCATGCGAAATCGATTCGTAACATTCTGGAGATGAAGCCCGACGTGATTGCGCCCGGTCATGGTGAGCCGTTCCTGGTGACGGACTCGATGATGAGCGCTTTAACCGAGCGAGTGAAGCAGCAGGATTTATTCTTCACTGAGCTCATCGCCGATCCCGATACCGATGTGGGGCTCGATCCAGCGTGGGTGCAGATCTACCCCTACCAGGCGATCGGCGTGCCGGGGCGCCCTACGGCCGTAGAGATTCGCGTGCGCAATCATCGCACTGTGCCGCTGAACCTTGAGATTGCGCTTGCACTGCCTGCGGAATGGCGCGCTGAGCCGGCGGTCGTCAAGCTGACGGTTGCGGCCAGGGGAGAAAATCGCGCCGCCGCCAACATCATGATTCCTGCAGGCTGGCGCGGGCCGTTCGATCGCAAGGCAATTGCCGCGGACGTGCTGTGCAACGGCCGGTATCTCGGACAAATAGGGGAAGCGGTGGTGGACATTCGCGCTGCGATCAACTCACAAGGAGAGAAGCGGAACTCCTGAGAGTCGATAAGCTCGACCAGAAAAGCAAGTCCGCCTGCCGTCTGCATCTTCAGGGACAGGTTGGTGCAGGGGACCGGAGTTGAAGTAGTTCACCGCACCGGTTTACCCGGTTCCCCGGAGGTAAGGTAGGCAAGCAGCCGTTCCAGCGTGTACAACTTTACTCATAACGTTCTTCAGATCCCGAAAGGAGCGAAGATGACCAATCCAAAACAAAGTGGCCTCTCTGATAATTCGATTGGCGCCATCGCCTACTTCACTCCCTTCATCCCGGTCTTCTTTCTGGCCATTCGGCGCTACAATAAGCGGCCCTATGTTCGATTCCACGCCTGGCAGTCGCTCTTGTTCAACGTTTTTGCGATTACCATCGGATACGCCCTGGCCGACATCTTGCCGTCGATCAAGTTCATCGAGCCTCGTGTCCTGATGGGGCTTGTATGGCTCCTGCTGCTGGTTGCTTTCACGATGTGGCTCTGGTGTGTGATTGGCGCGTTGAACGGCAAGCGCGTCAAGCTCCCGATCATTGGGGCCTGGGCCGATGAGCAGGCCTACAGGTAGTCCGCACTAGTATGCCTGCCAAACCGTGAAGCGCTTGATCACGAGAGGGTCGTTCGACGCGGTACTCGAGTCGAGTTTTGCGCCGCCGCCAAAAACTTCCAGTGCTTGCTGCATCCAGCCCGCGTAGCAGTACGCTCCGCTCTCCCACGATGGGTCGTTTATCGGCGCTGGCTGGTCCACAATCGGCTTCCCATCGATGTACGCCTGGAACGATCCTTCTTTGCCGAGGTGATCGTTGCGCCAAAACAGGCCATAGATATGAAAGTCGGCTGACAGGTCCTCGCCCCCCGGCGCGCTATAGCGGGTCTCAATCACCGTATGCAGTCCGGCCGGCTCGTCGTGGACGACGTAAGTCGCTTTCGCACTGTTCGCTTGGCTTAAAACCTTCTCGGCAACATCCACCTCGGATGAATCGTCGCAGCGATGGCGGCTGAGGGTTGAACACCAAAGATCGACGTGCCACCCATCGCCCTCGCCGTGCAGGTCTGTCGGCATCCTGGCTTCCCATTCGACGAACGAGCCCGGATGGAGGGTCATCTTTCCGTAGCTCTGGATGTCGGCCATCTGATTGTCGTAGTAATTGGCGTCACCCGGCGTGGCATGGGAGGCCTGAATCACCAGCCCGAGTCCTCGAGCGATGGCGGCAAAGGGTGGGGCGGGATAGGTGCCGAAGTAACTCTGGCAATCCTTGCCGGTGTAACCGCAACTGGTGGCCACTGTGCCGCAAAAGCCCTGAGGCATGCCGCCCCCCGTGCCGCCATTCCAGAGCGCCTGACGAATTGAACGGTCCTTGTCGAAGCGATCGTTCGCCAATACATGCCATTTCATTCCAGGCGGTGGCGGAGCGCCAAGCGGAATCGCTCTCCCCCCGCCGTCCGTGGAGCTCGCGCCGTGAGCGCCATTCTGGACCGCCCGATCGCTCACTTGAGGGGCAGAAGCGGAACCGGCTGTCGCACTGGCTTCTCGGGAGCCGCCTTGCCCCCAGCTCCACGCCGCAAACAATCCGAGGCAAGCGCACGCGGCCAGCGCGGTCAGCCGTGCCCCTCTGCTCTGCCGCATGGCGGTTGGTTCAATGAGCGGCGAATCGACGAGCGCGAACGGGAGAACGGGTACAGGACGTGCGCTTTTAGATTTCACCCCATGAATGCTAGTGAGACGCAATTCTCCCTGTCAATCCCGCATTCCATTCAAAGATTTCTTGAGTGCTTCGGCCTCGAAATTCATCAACGCTGTCTTCGCTGTAATCCCCGCTTCCGGGCCTGTCACCGGCTATGCTTACAACAATACTGAGGGGCCGGATGCGCTGGGCTTTGCCATGATCACTGGCGCCAACCCTCCGCGGAACATGTAACGATCTGTCCGCTTTATCTTCTGCCCGGGATTGACGCGTGGTCCCGGTTCGGCCGTGAGGTTGCCGCTGCGCGGGCCGAATGCGCGTTTCGCGACATATTCCGGGCCGGCAGTCTGCTCATGCACTTCAACCATGCACCCTGAGAATAGGACTCATTGATCCATGACCAGAAGAGAGTTGATGCTTTTGTTGGCGGTTGCGGGAATCGAACCATCGCTTTCACAGGCCGCGCGGCTTGCTGGTGCCGATGGCGAAGATGGATGGGTAAAGTATCCGGGCAACCCCGTGCTCGGCGGTCAGTACGGAACCTGCTTCGACGTTTGCGTATTGCACGAATCAGGCAAATACAGAATGTGGGTTTCCTGGCGTCCTAAGCAGAGCGTCGCCCTCACCGAAAGCACAGATGGAATCCACTGGAGCCCGCCGCAGATCGTTCTCGGGCCGCGCCTGCAGACTGGCTGGGAAGACGACATCAACCGTCCCACGGTCGTGCGTCGTGAAGATGGATATCACATGTGGTACACCGGACAGGCGAAAGGCAGTTCTTCCATCGGCTACGCGACCAGCGTCGACGGCATCGTCTGGGTCAGACAATCCGATCGACCGGTCTTGGTGTCGGCTGCTGCCTGGGAAGGCGTCGCCGTGATGTGTCCCGACGTGATGTGGGACAGCTCCCGCCGGCTCTGGAAGATGTGGTATTCCGGCGGGGAGCAGTACGAGCCCAATGCCATCGGCTACGCGACCAGCAACGACGGGCTCCACTGGGATAAGCATCCGGCCAATCCGGTTCTCGTCCCTGACCCTCGCTGCGATTGGGAGAAGAATCGCGTAACCGCTGCGCAGATTCTCGAGTGGTCGGGCTGGTATTACGCCTTCTACATCGGATTCCGCGACATCGATCATGCGCAGATAGGCATGGCGCGATCAAAAGATGGAATCTCCGGTTGGGTTCGTCACGCGGGCAACCCCATCGTGCGGCCTACTCCCGGCGGTTGGGATTCCGACGCCTGTTACAAGCCATGCGCGGTCTACTCCGCCGGCGGTTGGAAGCTCTGGTATAACGGCAGAAATCATCAGTCGGAACAAATCGGGCTGGTCACGCGCTCCGGCAAGAGTTTGGGATTTACAGCATCCTGACGCAGCCGCCAGACTTGCCAACCGATGAGGCTGGCCCGCGAATGCGGCTGTCTTTGCTTCGAAGGAAAGACATCCGGCGAATGCGCGGACTCCCGGAATGTGCATTCCGACGATCTGCGCAAGCCTTGTTTTCCTCCTGCTATCATGATCGGGACTGAGCAGGCCGCATAGCGTCCTGCTTTCGGCGCGCAGGTTTGGGCGGTCATACATTTTGATTGAGCATAAACCAGGGTGCTCATCCTCAGTCCGCGGCGCACATCCACGAAGTCTGAAGGGATTATGGAAAAAATCAATCGGCGAGAAATGATGCAAGGGCTGGCAATGGGCACGGTGCTGTCTGTGGGTCACAACGTGAGCGCGGAGGCGGCGTCTCTGCCCCGATCGAGCGATGCGGCACGGCCTTTGGACGGGCATCGTGAGCGGGTTCTGCCCGGCATCTGGAAGATGTCCTTCGGAACTGCCGAGCGCGCCACCCCGGTTTCCATGCGGCAGTTTCTCCCCGCCAAAGAGTCTCTGGCCAAATTGACCGTGGTGGAGGATGCCCCGGTCTCGATCAAAGCCGAGCTCTCGCATCGCGGATGCGTTCTGCGGATTCCGTTGGCGGAAGGCGAACGCGTTTATGGACTGGGCCTGCAGCTGTATTCGCACGAGCAGCGGGGAAAGAAGAAAGTTCTTCGCGTCAATGCCGATCCACACTCCGATTCGGGAGATACGCACGCCCCGGTGCCCTTTTTCGTAACCACGCGCGGTTACGGAGTCTTCATCGATACGGCGCGCTATGCCACGTTCTATGTCGATGCTTTGCACACCCCTGAAGAGATGGCCGAGGCCGCTGCCGAGCCTCCCAGGAAACCTTCCGCGGCCGCATCCTCGATTGTCATCGAGATCGAGAATGTAGCTGGAGCTGAAGCCTACATCTTTGCGGGGCCTTCAATGAAAGAGGCCGTGCAGCGATATAACCTCTTTTCGGGCGGCGGTTGCCTGCCTCCGGACTGGGGTCTTGGCTTCTGGTATCGTGTTGCGGGCGACTCTACGCAAGAGCGCGTGATGGAATACGCCAAGCAGTTTCGCGAGCGCAGGATTCCATGTGACGTGATTGGGCTTGAGCCTGGCTGGCAGTCGCATGCCTACTCGTGCACCTTCGTATGGAGCTCCGTCTTTCCCGATCCCAAATCGATGATCCAATCGCTCCAAACGATGTTGTTCAAGACCAATCTCTGGGAGCACGCATTCACTCATCCGACTTCGCCACTCTTTGACAAGTTGAACGGACATGCCGGTAACTACGCCGTATTTGGCGGCCGCGTTCCTGATTTTGCAGAAGCGGCCACGCGGCAAATCTTCGGCGACTATCATAAGGAACACCTGGTCGACCTCGGCGTCTCAGGATTCAAGCTCGATGAGTGCGATAACTCCGACTTTACCGGTAGCTGGTCCTTTCCCGAACTGAGTCGCTACCCGTCAGGCCTTGACGGCGAACAAATGCACTCTGTCTTCGGCCTGCGTTATCAGGACGCGATCCTAGGCGCGTTTTCCAAAGCCGGCAAGCCTACCTACTCTCTGGTGCGGTGCAGTGGATCGCTGGCGGCGCCCTATCCGTTTGTGCTTTACAGCGACCTCTACGATCACCGCGTCTTCATTCGTGCGTTGGTCAACTCCGGATTTTCGGGTTTGCTCTGGTGCCCCGAGGTACGCAACGGGGAAAATACTGAAGACCTGATCCGGCGTTTGCAGTCGGTCGTCTTCTCGCCCGTTGCCATGGTCAATGCCTGGTATATTGCGAATCCTCCCTGGAAACAAGTGGACACGGACAAGAACAATCGCAATGAGTTCGCAGAGAACTGGCAGCATACTGAGGACCTTTGCCGGGAAATCATTGGATGGCGGATGCAATTGGTTCCTTATTTGAAGGCCGCCTTCGAACGCTACCACGATGACGGCACGCCCCCGTTCCGCGCCCTGGTGATGGACTATCCCCATGACGAGCGGCTATCGAATATCGATGACCAATTCCTCGTTGGCGATCGGATGCTGGTCGCTCCCGTCTTTGCCGGGCAGGCCACTCGGCGCGTCACCCTGCCTGTCGGACGATGGTGCGACTTCTGGACGGGAGAAACGGTGGAGGGCGGTGGAAGCTTTGAAATGACCACCCGCCTGGATCGCATCCCAGTCTACGTTAAGTGGGGATCCGTATTTCCTATTGGCGGCAGTGGCAGTTCGACTCAAGATCCCGCCACCAGGCAGATCTCGGTTCGAGTCTATGGCGATGGCTCCCTGCCGTTTTTGCTGGGGAAGCGGGATGCGGAAAGCGGACTGCAGCTTTCCTACGACGGGGCTAAATCGAAAGGGAACGCTGTCGAAGGCGCTTCGGGATATTCAATCCAAAACTGGGAAGTGATGCGCTGAGGGCTTGGCGCCGGACGATCACGCCGGCCCGGAGAAACAGGCTCAAGAACGCGAAGACCACTACCCGCCAGACGTGGTAAAGCAGCAGCGGTGAAAGCAAATCACGCCTTTTCTCTATATATTCTCCCTCAAATTGTCTATATTACAAATATCATTTCCATAATGTGAACATAATGGTCGGTTTGCGGAGACCTCCGGAAGGTTTTCGAGCCGAATTGCAGGCCCCGCCTGCCTTTGCCTGAGGTGCAAGTGCGTCGCGAGAATCCCAAGCCGGCCCTTGTGAGAAAAATTTTCTGGTAAATGAGATATTTTCCTTGCATTTTTCTCTGCGGCGGTTTACAAGGTGTCATTCCCGAGTTTCGCTTTGGACTCGCAGCGTAAAAAGTCGCGGTTAAATTTCGGTTCGTGGGTGAATGCGCGACCGCGGCAAAAACAAGCCGAATGAAGAACGGGAATGCAGCTTGTGCAGGGCTCTTGGTGGAAAATCTGGCGCCGCGGCGCTTGCCGGGGTTACGAATAGCGCGAAGAAGGAAGCGCTGGACGGGCAACAACGCCGGTGCGCCTGGGGATGGACGGGATTTGGGCTGGTGATGCGGTTTGCCTCGGCAACGGCGCCGAAGCGTTCCTGCAGGGGGATTGATGCGGTCCGGGCAGTTCAACTTTTGGAGACAACAGACGCAGTTCTCAAGGAAGGGCTTTATGAACAGGAAATGGACAGGGATGTGGCTTTGTTTTCTGGTTCTGTTTTTGAGCGGAACAGCAGCATTGGCCCAAACAGTAACCGGGTCGGTGCGCGGAATCGTATCGGATCCGAGCGGCGCGGTCTTGCCTGGAGCCAGGGTGACGATCACCAACACCGGCACCGGTGTCACCGGACAAACCACTGCGGATAAAAGCGGCCTGTACGACTTCGAATTTCTGGTGCTCGGCAATTACACCGTTACCGCGACCGTGCCGGGCTTCAACGCGGGCACGGTTGGTCCGTTTATGGTGCAGATCGATCAGATCGTTTCGGCCGATGTGAAGCTGCAGGTGGGGGCCACAAGCACGACGGTCAGCGTGATAGGGGACCAGGCCTTGCTTCTGAATACCGAGAACTCGACGATCAGTACCTCGATCAGTTCGAGCACCCTGGAAAACATGCCCATGGACGGGCTCAATGTTCAATCCGCGACTCTCTACATGCCGGGATCGATCAACCCGAATTCCGCCCTGATGGGCGGGACGCAGGGCACGGAGCGCGATGCCTACACCGTGCATGAGGGCTCGCCGTCCGATGTGCAGCCATCTTTCAACGGCAATCGCCAACAGTCGAACAGCTACATTCTGGACGGAGTCGATATCAATGAGACCCTCCAGAACGGGCTCGGTTACAATCCCTCTCCTTATTCCATCCAGGAAGTCCATGTGATCACCGGAAATGCGGATGCCGAGTTTGGAAACGTCAACGGCGGCGAAGTTGTGATGGTCACCAAGAATGGAACCAATGCGCTCCATGGCAGCATCTTTGAATTTCATGAGAGCGGCGGACTTACCGCCAATACCTGGGCGAACAAGAATGTCGGCAATAGCAGAGCCGACTATACACAGAATCAATTTGGCGCAGCGGTCGGCGGCCCCATCTTCAAGAACAAGCTATTCTTCTTCGGTAACTATGAAGGATTTCGCAACACGTCCACTGGTCAAGGTACGGGGAGTGTTCCCACCTCGGCCATGCGCGGCCTATCCACCTCATCCGGAGTTAATGACACGGCCTCGACTTGTCCGGCAGGTTACGGCGACTTTACCGCGGCAGTGGGCTATTATGGCCTGACCGGTTTGTGGGACACCACCAACGGGTACAACAACGAACAGTTATATCCAGCCCAGGGCTCGGCCCCTGCGGGCGTCTGCATACCGATCAACCCGAGCAACCAGTTGTTCGCGTTCCTGGTCAGTAATCCCAAAGCCTACCCTCTGCCCAATCACGCAGCCGCCCCCGGGGCTCTGCTTGGTGGAAACTACCAAGGCATCAGCTCCACCGTCACGCATAATGACCAGGGCGATTTTCGTGTGGACTATGCGATCAATACCAAAGACACGGTGATGGCCAAATTCAGCTACGGCGATGCGTGGGATCAGCCGATTCAGGTTCCGGTTCCCGCCGTCGTCCCGTTTACCGATGACTACCCTTTCACCAACGAAGCAATCACATGGACACACATTGTCTCTCCGACGATTGTCAACAATGCTCGCGTAGGATTCACGCGCATTTCTCTCAATGCCAGTATTCCGAAGGACCTGTCGGGCCTGTTCGGGACGACCGGCAACAGCAAGGTCGGGATTGGCATGCCATCGACCTTTAGTCAGACAGTTCCCGGATTTTCCTATATCGATGTGAGTAGCGGCGAAGGTTGGGACATCAATAATTTTGGATCCGAGCCGCCGATTCAAGGCTTCGCCGTCGATAACAACTTCGATTACAACGATGTGCTTAACTGGGAACACGGCAAGCACGTTACGAAGTTTGGATTTGAGTTACTGCGCTATCAGCAGGATTACTATAGCTCGAGCGATACCGGCGGCGCGCTGGGATATTTTGGTTATAACGGCAACGATACGGCTAACTGGAGCTGCGTTACCATCTGCGACGAGGGCTACGGCTTCGCTGAGTTTGTTCTCGATACCTCTTCCAAAGCTCAGATCTCCGGAGTTCATGGGCCGTTCGGCCAGCGCCAGTGGCGCGATGCAATCTACGCCCAGGACGACTGGAAGATCCTGCCGAATCTGACCCTGAACCTGGGCCTTCGCTATTCCTACGAGCAGCCCAATTATGAAGTCAACAACAAGATGGTCAACGTCAATCTGGCCTATGCGATTGGGAAGCCGGCCGGTACTCCGATCGATTCCATGCTGGAGTACGCTGGACAATTCAACCAAACCACGGGCAAGGCGAATAGCCGCGCGCTGATCAATCCCTACCGTCTAGGCTTTATGCCGCGCTTCGGCTTTGCCTACACGGCGATGCCCAAACTGGTTGTTCGCGGTGGATACGGAAGCACAGATGAGTTGGAATCGACCGGCTCATCGCTCCGCATGACGCAGAACGTGCAATTCCAGCCCGCGGTGACCAACAACTCGACTGGACCCACCGGAACCACGCAGGGAAGTGTATTCTCGCTCGCCAGCGGTCTGGTTGGAACCGCGGCCGCAGCCTCCGGCGCCGGAGCTCAGTATTACGCGTGGGATCCCAATATGCGGCCCGCCGTGATCCAGCAGTTTAACCTCGGCCTCCAATACCAGATCGACGGCAATACGTCGGTCCAGGCAGGCTATGTTGGCCAGACGGGCCAGCACCTGGCAGTCCCGCTGTGGGTCAACCAGTACACCACCGACGACACCTGCGCGGGTCTTGGATCAGCGGCGGCGATTGATAGTTGCTACCAGACGATCGAGCCCTATTTCGCGCTTGTCGGCAACCCGAACAGCCCGGACAACCCCGGCAGCGACGTGCTCAAGGAGACGGTATCTCGCGGCATTTCAAACTACCATTCTCTCCAGGCCACGCTGCAACATCACCAATCCAAGGGTCTGGACGTCCTGGTCAACTATACTTTTGGAAAGTCCCTCACCAATAACCCTGGATACTTCGGAACCGACAATTACAACGACGACGATTCCTACTGGCAAGACATCAATAACCCGAGGAAAGACTACGGCCCATCCACTTTTGACGCCAGGCAGATTGTCACCGGCGTCTTGGTCTATCAACTGCCATTCGGAATCGGAAAGCAGTTTGGCTCAAGCTGGAACCGGATGACGGATGAAGTGCTTGGTGGATGGCAGGTCTCTATGAACCTGCAACTCAACTCCGGCTATCCGCTCACCATGCATCAAGGCGCCGATTGCAATAACAACTGCTCGCAGAATCTGAGCGGCGACTATTTTGAGTTCGTAAACCACTACGGACCCATGAAGATCGTCGATCGGGGAAAAGGCTCGGACGGCATTTTCAGGTGGTTTGGCACCGACCCATCGGCGATGGCCTGCACCTCGCATAGCACGACGCCGTCTTCATCGAATCCGGTCTGCGCTTATGGCCGCACCAACCAGGATGTTGGGACCACAGGTGTCGGAACGGAACGCGGACCGGGATTCCAGAACTACGATCTCTCCCTCTCCAAGGGATTCGCAACCGTCAGGGAGGAGAGTCTGAAGGTTCGAGTCGACGCTTTCAACGCTTTCAACATCTCAAGCTACGGAACGCCCAACAGCTATATCGGTGGCAATGCCTCAACTGCCTGGGGTGTCATCAGCGGCACTGCCTCAGGACCTCGGAAGATTCAGTTATCGTTGGTCTACGCTTTCTAACCAACCCGTGATGTCCCGCGGCACTGCCGCGGGACATCCGCTTCAAGCACAAGGCGTCGTTCTAAGTGCACGTGCCCTCTCTATATCTTGTTGCATAAGTAGTGCTTTCAAAGAGCACGGCTTCCGCCGTACCCTTCAAGGCGCGTAGATCTGTGGTTTTAACCCCTGAGAGATGGACTTTCTCAAGCTGGCTGCATGGATGCAGCCGGCTCTCACTCAATTCTCCCGAGCGGAAGGGCGTTTGCCGACCTTCAGACAACCACTGTATCTCCATGCTGCGCCAGACAATCAGCAGTCTGCCTCCCCTCGGAATCAATCGTCCGAGTCCGGCGCTTCCTTCGCGAATGAGTCTATAATTCAAGTGGCTTTAGTGGTTCGGAAGAATCACGAGCGATCCATGTTCAGAGTGTCCTCACTCATCATTGGGAGCTACATGACCAGAAGATTGAGGTTTGTCATCTCGGCACACGTTATGCTTGCCTGCCTGTGGATGGCAACATACGGTCATGCCGCGGCTGTTCAGGCGTGGCGTGGAAAACTCACAATCCCAACCTATTCTCTGGGTCCGGCCGATCCGAATCCGGCCTTTCCGCTCGTCAATTCCAGCCGGGTCTATCCCTATTCGATGTTGGATGACCTGACCAACAACCGCCTCCCCAAGACATATACCGCCCTCTATTTAGAGAATCAATACCTGAGAGTCATCATCCTTCCAGAACTGGGCGGCCACGTCTATTCCCTCTACGACAAGGTAAATCGCCGCGAGGTTCTTTATCGGAATAACGTGGTCAAGTATGGTCTGGTAGGTCCGCGTGGCGCGTGGATCGCCGGCGGCATGGAATTCAGCTTTCCTTACGCGCACACGATGAACACGGTGTCGCCTGTCGAGTCGATGATTCGTCACAATCCTGATGGAAGCGCGTCAGTCATGATTGGAGCCATTGACTGGGTCTCCAATATGTATTCCGAGATCGCGCTCACCCTCAGTCCCGATACGGCCCGGCTGCAGGAAGATGTCACTCTCTTCAACGCCACACCGCAGGCGAACCTCTATCTTTTCTGGACCAACGCGGCTGTCAAAGCCACCAATGATCTGCAGTATGTGTATCCCATGCGCGAAATCATCGATGATGATCCCTTTGCCATCGTGGGCGCATGGCCGGTGTCAAACGGGGTTGATAAGAGCTGGTACAAGAATGATCCGGACGCCTTGGCCGCATTTGGCCGGGCAGTGCATCGGGACTTTTTCGGTATCTACTATCACGAGTCCAACTATGGGGTCGTCCATGTCGCCGACTTTCGACAGGATCCGGGAAAGAAGATCTGGAGCTGGGGCACGGCTCGCAGCGGCCGCATATGGGACAAGCTTCTCAGCGATAGCGATGGGGCGTACAACGAGATTCAGAGTGGACGCTTCCCTACGCAGGGGTTCCGGGAGTTTATGAGCCCGCGCCGGGTTGAGAAGTGGACAGAGTATTGGTACCCGGTCGGTGGTCTGAAGGATGGGTTTGTCGATGCCACCAGCCAGATGGCCATCAACGTGACTTACTCTGCAGACAATGACCTAAAGCCGGAGGCAACCGTACTGGTAAACCCGACGGTGGAAGCGGCCGGCTTGACGGTCGCGATCAAACAAGGCGAAAAGGTCCTGAAAGTCATCCACGAGGTCCACCTTCTGCCGTTGCACACCGAGGTCTACACCGTTCCCGTGCAGAACGTAGAAGCGGCAAAGCGGAACCTGGAAGTCGAGGTCACATCGGCGGCCGGGCTGCGCACCTTGCGCTGGTCAGCAACTGAGCCCCTCGACGGGAATCCTGATTTTGTTCCTCATGCGGGCACGCGGATGGAATCGGAGATCCCCGACTCAGCGCAGACGCCGACGCAGGCCTTGTATCTGCGAGGAGTCTTCCTGCAGAAAACTGGCGATATCGAGGGCGCCCTGAAGGTCTACGGTGAAGTGCTGCAACGCGATCCGGATTATATTCCCGCTCTCTTGCGTGAAGCCTGGTACCACTATCAGGCTGACGACCTTGTTGATGCTGAGCACCTAATCGCTCGCGCGCTAAATCGAGATGCGACCAATACCGAGGCGCAGTACGCTTCGGGAGTGGTTTACCGCGCAGAGAACCGTCCCAGTCTGGCAATGGATGGGTTCTGGGCGTCGATTCACTACGGTAGCTTAAACCCGGCTGCCCTTGTCGAACTTGGTGAGATTGAAATTCGCCAGACAGACTATCTCAAAGCCGTCGAATTATTGGAACGGGCAGTTGGCTCAAATCCAGAAGATGCCTTCGCCTTTGCTGACCTGTCCGTTGCCGAACGGCTGTCAGGAAACGTGAAAGGCGCCATGGCCGCCGCGGAGAAGGCTGGCGCACTGATGCCATTGCTGCCGTATGCCCTTGCTGAAAAATTCGAAGACCAACGGTCTCTTGCGGTTGACCCTGCTGCAAAGCTAAATACTGGGAGCGGCTGGAAAGAGATGATTGGGGATGACGCGCAGAACTATCTGGCGATTGCGGCCTGGTACCACAGTCTTGGCGCATGGCAATCTGCCGACCTCGTTCTCGAAGCCGCAAAAAAGGATCCATCTGCGCTTTCTATCTTGCCCATGGTGAATTACTACCTGGCATCCGATGCCCGGCATGAAGGTAATGCGCAGGCAGCCGCACTCGACGAAGCCGCTCCAGCAGCGTCAAAAACCGTGGCGGTTTTTCCGAATCGCCTGGAAGATTGCGCGGTCTTGCGAGAGGCGCTGCAGTCGAGCCCCACAGACCCCCAGGCCAAGTATGAGCTGGGCAATTTCCTCTTTGCTCACGAGCGATATCAAGAAGCCGGAAGCTTGTGGAGCAAATCGATCGAAGAAGGCTTCGTCGACCCTGTTATTTTGCGGAATATGGGGCAATTCGAGCGGTACGTTGAGCATGATTTGCCGAAAGCCGCAGAATTTTACACGCGCGCCATCGCGCTAAGTCCCGGTGAGTATAGGCTGTATGCTGACCTGGATGAGATCTACGAAGCCGAGAACGACATGACTGCGCGCAGCGAGCTCTTCCAGAAAGCTCCTGTGCAAGTTCTCGACCACGATACCGTCCGCGCGCGTCACATCATCTTCCTCATGGAGATGAAGAAAGATAAGGACGCCCTGAGAGAGCTTGCAAATCATGACTTCAAGCCCTGGGAAGGCGGGGTCTCCGTTCACAACCTCTATGTGTCCGCCAACATGCAGAGCGGTCAACGGGAACTGGCGGACCACCGTCCCGCGGAGGCGGAGAAATACTTCCGCGACGCAATGTTGTATCCGGAGAATCTTGGCACGGGCGAGCCGAGTATGCCGGCGACCTCGGAGCAGCTTTATTGGTTGGGCAATACGCTCGAAGCGAAGAGCATGCACGAGCAAGCCAAACAGGAATGGGGAAACGCTGCCAAGCAGAAGCTGGACTCAGCCGGCTCCTGTCAAATGTTTGCGGCACTCTCTTTTGAAAAGCTCGGCGAGCTCAATCAGGCTCACGAAATGTTGCAGCAATGCCTCCGGAATGCGCAAAAACCAGAGGCTTCAGCCGGCGCCTTGTTCGATGCAGGAATGGCGGAGCAGTACAGTGAAGATATCGCGGGCGCACGCGAAGACTTCCACAAAGCTCTTGCTGTTGATCCGCTCTACTGGCGAGCGCGCATTGCGTTAGCGGCAACAGAGTAAGCAGCGCAGGCCTTTCAAATGACGTCAAATCGCCTCGGAGATCGGCACGCCTCAAGAGCTCTGGTGCCGCGCACTGCGCCGGGCAGAAATGAGTAAGCAGTCATGAGAGAATTAACGCGCCGCCAGTTTCTGCACACCGCGCTCGGAGTTGCAGTGGGTAGTGCAACAGGAGTGCATTGCATGGCAGATTCAAAGACTGATCCATTAGTCATCGCTTCAGAGTTTATCGGCCGTAACTACAAGCCTGACGGAAATCTTGGAAAGCCAATGTGGTCCACAGCCAGGCCAATATGGTTCGATCAGGCGGCCTTTTCTGACTCCCGCTACCAAGGCCTTCGAACCAAAGTCGCGAGCTGCTGGACAGCGCAG
Source organism: uncultured Acidobacteriaceae bacterium (assembly GCA_963793885.1). Classification (GTDB taxonomy): domain Bacteria; phylum Acidobacteriota; class Terriglobia; order Terriglobales; family Acidobacteriaceae; genus Telmatobacter. The sequence continues at coordinate 368,438 of CAWCBQ010000002.1, read as the reverse complement.
TTTCTCTATCTTGCATTTTGGTGTCCCTATGAATCGCTCACGGTTTATCAGGGGGAGGATGCGAGCATCGAGCGTGACCGCCTGTGGGAGCGCGATGTGGTTGAGGCTTTTATTGGTCCCGATCAAAAATCGCCCCAGCATTACTATGAGTTTGAAGTTGCACCGAACAACCAATGGCTCGATCTGGAGATTGATCTCACGCGCACGCCATTCAACGACGCGCGATGGAATTCAGGTTTTGACCATGTGACGCGGGTCGATGCCGTGAAGCGGGTCTGGACGGCGGAGATGAGAATCCCGGTTCGCTCGATGGGACTCGAAGCAATCCGTGAAGGCGCGGATTGGAGAATCAACTTCTATCGGTGCGAGGGGCCCGGAGACGACAGCACCAGGCGATTGCTCATTTGGGGACGCCTGCCCGTTCGTGTCTCAGGCGGCACCTTTCACCAGCCGGCGTCGTTCGGAACGATCCATTTCGGCGGCGCTAAGTAAGGAGTTATCCGGCACGCTGGAACCTGGAAACAGGCTCGCTCCTGCCAATCCAGTTCGTTTCCTAAGTGCGTCACTGCCCTTGAAGGATGCGCCACATGGTTCCCGCGAATATCTTCGCCTGTGCCTCCTGGGGTACCTGGCACGCATCGAGCATCTCGTGATACCGGCCGAGCGCGGCATCAAATTCCTCAAGATCGCCGCCGAAAACGTCTGAGCCGAATACGAGTTTCTCAAAAGCGCTGCTATTGCCAGCCGGAGTGTGGGGACTTACGATTCCTGTCCACCAGAAGATGGAGCGGAAGAAGCGATAATCGTCTTTTTTCTTAATAAGTGTGGTGCCGGATACATCAAAATAGAGATTCGGATTCCATCGCCCAACTTCCGCCGCCTCTGCGTAGTCAGGATTTCCAAGATGTGCGCCGATGATCGTCAGTGCGGGCCACTGTCGCGCAATCAGATCGAGGCGCGTCACCCGGCTGCGGTCAAAGCTTATATTCGCAGGCTGGTCAGGGTGCAATCGATTCACGATGCCGGTGTGAAACAGAAGGATCATGTGGTACTTCTCGGCTCGATCGTAAATTGGCCAATAAGCTGGATCGTCGTAGTTCCTTTCGGTCGAGGTGATCTCGCCCAACCCCCGAAATCCAGCGTCATGAAAATGGTCGATCTCGCTGAGCACGTTCGGGTCGTCCAGTTGGACATCCCCAAAACCCACGAGCCGGTCGGGATGTTGATGAATAAACTCAATTGCCTGCGGAAAGCCCTTGGGCGTTACCAGCAGAAACGCCATTCCATCCTGGGCATCCAGCTTTGCGAGAAGCTTTGGTAACATCCCCGGCTCGCCGTTGTAATGGACGTGAACGTCAATCAGTTTTGGAGGATGCTGCTGGGCCAGGGCTGGTAACACCGAAAGAGAACCCAAAGCAATCGATAATCCAATAAAGCACCGCATTGACATCTGGTTCATGGCTCCTCAAATCCGATCCGGGCCTCACTTGCGCAGGATGCGGCCAAATTAGCCCTCAATCGCGACCGCCGGCTAATTCAAGCCAACCGATTCTTGCGCAGCCGGCCGGGATCAAGGTCAGCCGTGCGCTATTTCCGGACTTATACGGATTCCAGAGCACTTTACGCCAAGAAAATTATCCCTGTCAAGGTAAAACCCGTACGCTCCGTCATACCCCTGTTATGCCGCAACTTATGCGTTGAGTCCTGCATCTTGATCCCGATCCGCGCGCATTTTATTGAGCGTTTCGGATATATTTTCTTGTTATTGGTGAACATTTTCTCTACACTTATCGTTTACGAAGGGAATGCGAAGCTCGTCCAACTCCGGTGAAACCTGGTTCTGGAAGCGGCCGCAAAACGATAGAGTGGGAACGTGATGGATACTCAGAAGAATAAGATCGGACTTCGTGAGATCGCGTCTGCGGCAAACGTAAGCATCGCGACCGTCTCCCGCGTCTTGAACGGAAACAACCGCGTCGATCCCGCGATTCAGAAGATTGTTTTGCAGGAAGCCAAGAAACTTGGGGTTGAATCTTCTCAGCGGAACAAGGCAAAGACCCTGGTATTTCTTCTTGGCAATCGTGCAATGCCGCATGCTTTTCATTCGCGCATTCTCAGTGGTGCGGAAGCGCACAGCGCGGCCCACGGATGGAACGTGGTGTTTCTGTCTTTTAATTACCCCTCCAATGTTCCCTGGACAGAGTTGCATTTGCCGGCCTTGATCCAACGTCAGGATACAGTGCGGGCAGTCATTTTGGCCGGCACCAACTCGACGAACCTCACCAGGCTGCTGACGCACAAAGGCATCCCCTTCGTCGTTTTTGGCAATAATCTGATTGGCGAGCCGCAGGATCTGAAGGATTGCGATGTGGTGTTTGCCGATGATATCCAAGGCAGCAGAGACGCGATCCTGTATCTAACCGAGCTGGGGCACCGTCACATCTGGTTTGTCGGCAACACGCGTCTGCCATGGTTCAATCGCTGCTATGAAGGTTATCGCCAGGTGATGGAAGAGGCGGGCCTGACGCCGCGCGAAAGCTCGATTGATTCTGAAAATGATACCGAGAGCGGATATCTGGGGACCAAATCGCTGCTGTCTCGCGATAAGTCAGTCACGGCAATTCTTGCCGGCAACGATCCAACCGCTCACGGTGTCTACAAGGCGCTCAGAGACAGAGGATTGAAAATCCCCGACGATGTGAGCGTCGTCGGCTGCGACGATACCGTGGGCACATGGCTTTATCCAGCCTTGAGCACCACGCGCGAATTTCCCGAGCAGTTAGGGAAGCAACTGGTTGAATTTGTTTTCAATCGTCTCGCTAAGCCCGATCAGGAACCCCAGCGCGCCACGGTTCCGACCGAGTTTATCAAGAGAGATTCGTGCGGTCCCATGAGCCCCGCTCGCGACAAGACGTTGGGTGAGACGCGGCCTCGGTCCGCAACGGTATGAACGAATACCGGGCAGGCCTCGCGATACTCCGCTCTCCTCGAGCGTCACACCTTGTCTTTACCGGGAGTTCGCCGCGGAGCTGGACGGATTCGTATGACCGAAAGACTTAGCCGTGAGCATGAGGCGGAATGGACTCTCTGAATGGTGAGAAGCAGGAGATAGGTCACCTGCCTCGAAACGCTCGGGGTGTCGGCCATGTGCGCTGGTGGATCGTCTGGACGCTGTTTTTTTCCACGGTCACCAATTACATCAGCCGGCAGACCTTCTCGGTGCTTTCGCCGATGCTTGCCCTCCAATACCACCTCAGCCACACCGACATAGGTAGAATTCTCGGCGCATTTCAGATGTCCTATGCAGTTACCTGGCTGCTGGGAGGCATCTTCCTCGATGCTTTCGGCACCCGGCTCGGCCTGGGTATTGCGGTAAGCTTCTGGTCACTCGTGAATATAGTTACGGGCTTTGCTAACTCCCCATTTGGTTTCGCCACTTCCAGATTTTTTCTTGGAATAGGCGAGGGATTTAACTGGCCTGGCGCCAGCAAGACGGTCGCGGAATGGTTTCCCGACGATGAGCGCGGCATCGCCGTCGCGATCTTCGACAGCGGCTCGAGCGTCGGAGGAGCGTTGGCGGCCATGGTCATCCCATGGATCGCTATCATCTTTGGCTGGCGCTGGTCTTTTGTTTTTTCGGGGGTGCTTGGATTCCTCTGGCTGATCATGTGGCTCTACAACTATCATCCGCTCGATCAACATCCCCGCGTTTCGCCCGCGGAAGTGGCCCGCATTCGCGCAGGCCAGGAGACGGCTCACCTGTCTCATGGAAATGGCATTCAGAAATGGCTTGCATTGGCCAGGAGCCGGAACGTCTGGGGAATCGTTCTCGGCCGAGCGCTTACCGATCCCATCTGGTGGTTCTATGTCTTCTGGCTTCCGCAATATCTGAGCGATGCTCGAGGATTCAGTCTGCAACGAATCGCCATGTATGCCTGGCTGCCGTTCGTCGCCGCCGATCTCGGCAATTTCACCGGCGGGTTCGTCTCCCGCTTTTGCATCCGGCACGGAGTTTCTGTGATTCGCGCACGCATGGGTGTGTGTGCCGTCAGTTGTCTTCCCATCCTGGCCGGCATCCCGGCAGCTCATGTGCACAGCGCGTATGCGGCGCTTGCCCTGGTTTGTGTCGCACTCTGGGGCTATGCAAGTTGGTCCACGATGGGCCTCACGCTGCCTTCTGATCTTTTTCCTCAAGACGTTGTAGCCACGGTCACAGGCCTTAGCGGATTCGCAGCAGGCGTCGTTGGCACGGCATTTACTCTAGCCGTCGGGTTCCTGGTCGATCGATTCTCGTATACCCCCGCCTTCGTGGCCGCGGCTCTTATGCCTATTGTCGCGACAGTCTGCCTGTTTTGTTTGATCACTCCTCCGTCCGGGAAATCGATCGTGACGGAATCATGCCAATCCGATTGACAGAGTTACGAGGTGCAAGATGACTTGGATCCGGGAATCGCTTTTAGGTCGGCCGTCAAAATACGCAAGTCTGGCAAAGGCCCTGATAAGTCTCCTTATCGTCTTCGCTGGAACGGGAAACCTTCTAAGTCAGGCTGTTGCAGCCGACGTCACCGCGCCGCTTCTTTGGGACGCGCACCACGTTCCTTTCTCATTTATCTATAACGGCAAAGAGTCAGCGTCGTTCCTCAGCACGTGGCAGTTTTCCGCCGACACTGCGGCCGGCGCGAATGGCCAGCTTCATCGCTACACCTATGTGGACCCTGTCACCCAGCTCAAGGTGACTGCCGAGGTCCGTCTCTATCCGGAGTTTCCCGGCGTGGTTGACTGGGTGCTCCGGTTTCGTAACCAGGGATCGTCGGATACGGCGATCATCGAGAACATTCTGCCATTGAATTTAGCCCTCCCGTCTTCTCCCGCGGACAATGTCGTTCATCATGATCGAGGCAGTGCGGCCGAGCCGGACGATTTCAATCCCCTTGACGAACGTCTCACTCCGGGTGGAGACCTGCACCTCGAATCTCTTTCTGGAGATCCATCCAACGTGTTTACGCTGCCCTTCTTCAATCTGCAAACCGGCGACCGAGGACTCATCGGAGCGATTGGCTGGACAGGCAATTGGAAAGCGGATTTCGCAACGGCGATGGACGGGAAAACTATCCGGATGTCGGCCGGAATGACGAAGACGCATCTCCTCCTTCATCCCGGAGAAGAGATTCGCACTCCACGCATCGTACTCATGAGCTGGACAGGAGGCGACTGGTTGAAGGCCCAAAACGGCTGGCGGCGTCTTCTCTTCGCGCACTATACACCCCAGCACAACGGCGCCAACTGGAGAGGGCCGATTCTTTTTGGCAGTTGGGGTTCCGAGCCCATCGACGATAAGCTCGCCTACATCCAATGGGTTCACGACCACCAGATTGCCGTTGACGTTTATGCCGTTGACGCCGGCTGGTACGGTGCCTCGGTCGGCGCCGAGTTGGACTCCACCAATCCCTGGTGGAAGAACCGCGGTGATTGGTTTCCCAGCCCCCTCTACTACCCCCATGGAATCAAGCCGCTCGGCGAGGCGTTAAAGAATGCCGGGCTTGGATTCTCGCTCTGGATCGAACCGGAAGCCACCATGTACGGCAAAAAAATCATCAGGGATCATCCAGATTGGTTTCTTCATCGTGACCGGCCGGTGGAAACGGACGAATCCTTCGCTAACCTCGGCAATCCCACGGCACGGCAGGGTATTACCGATATGCTTTCAGGCTTCATTACTGACTTTGGAATGACCTGGTATCGTCAGGATTCGAATGTTAGGCCAAGCCGCTACTGGGAGATGGCGGACACGCCGGACCGCATCGGAATGACCGAGATCGGCCACGTCGAGGGTCTCTATGCCATGTGGGACGAGTTACTGAAACGCCATCCCGGCTTGCGTATTGATAACTGCGCCAGCGGCGGCCGCCGCATTGACATCGAGATGATGTCGCGCAGCTTCATTGTCTGGCGGACCGATCTTGGGTTCACCGACACTTTGGCGGAACAGGCACAGACACAGGCGCTCGCGCCTTGGGTTCCAGATAACATGGGATTCGAGAGCTTCACGCAATCGAAACCATGGACCACACCCGGACCTTATTCGACGTCGAAGAACTTGTATCTCATGCGCCTCGGCTATGATGCAGGCTATGGCACCACTCCCGGAGCCGCGGGAGTTGACAATGATGAATGGGTTAAGTGGATCAAGCAGGCCATCGCCGAGTACAGAGAGGCGCAGCCTTACTTCTATGGCGACTTCTACCCACTCGAGCCCTACAGCCTGAGTGACCAAACCTGGACAGTGTGGCAGTGGGACCGGCCCGACGCTAAAGACGGTCTGGTGATTGCGCTGCGCCGCCCCAGGAGTCCAATCGCGGCGATGGAATTGCATCTTGAACAGATCGATCCCACAGCGTCTTACGATGTCGAATTCCGGACGACGTATGACCGGGGTCAAACCAAGCAAATGCAGGGCACAGACCTCGCCCATCTCGAGATTAGACTTGCCGACTCGCCCAGTTCAACGCTTATATTCTATAGGCAGATTCCAAAGCCCTAAAAGGTGACCATGCCAAGTCAAATTGCCAATCGTTCTTGCGCGCTGGGGCTCAGCTGTTGGCTCCCCTTGTTCGCATTCGGCCTGTTTTCCTCTGTCGCCCTCGCCCAGGGCGAGTCCCCCATGCTGGCTCCAACGCCGCCCATGGGCTGGGCTAACTGGAACAGCATGGGCTGCCATTATGACGAGAGCACGATTCGCGCCATCGCCGATCACATGGTTTCCTCCGGAATGAGAGACGCCGGCTACCGCTATCTCATCATCCAGGAATGCATCGTGCCCGCTGGCCATCGAACTCAGGACGGAACCCTCATCCCCGATCCCGGCAAGTTCCCTCACGGAATTCCGGCGCTCGTCGCCTACATTCATCAGCGGGGTCTGAAAGCAGGCATCTACACAGACGTGGGTCCGGAGACCTGCGCGGATTATGAGGGCAGTTTCAATCACGAAGAGCAGGACGCGCGCACTTTTGCGTCGTGGGGCATCGATCTGATCGAGGAAGACTTCTGCCATAAGCCGGAAGGATTCACAGGCGCTCAGCTCTACTCCAGAATGCGCGCCGCGATCACCCATACCGGCCGTCCCATGTTTTTCTACATCTGCAACTGGGGTGATGAATCCACCTGGACCTGGGCGCTGCGCATTGGCGACGCGTGGCGGAGTACCAGCGATGTGGGCGTTCCCGGTCGCGCTGAATGGAAACAGATCCTTTCGAACTTCGACGACAATGCGCTGCACTCATCGAGCGGCGGCCCTGGCAGTTGGAGCGATCCCGACATGCTCGAAGTCGGCGTCCCGGGTATCAATCTTACTGAGGAACAGGCGCTCTTCAGCCTGTGGGCCATCTCCGCAGCGCCGCTCTGGGCAGGCAACGACTTAGTGACCATGTCTAAACAAACGTTGGAGATTCTTGTGAATCCTGAAGTGATCGCTGTCGATCAGGATGCGCTTGGCCGGCCTGGCACTCTGGTTGCACAACAAGCGCCGGGACTCCAGGTGTGGGCCCGGCCTCTCGCGGGAAAGGACTCTGCGCAGGCTGTTCTGCTTTTCAATCGAACCGCGGCAAAGACGAAAATGCACCTTCTTTTGAAGGACCTTGGGATGAACGGTCCGGTGCGCGCGCGCGATCTCTGGTCCCATCGGGATCTGGGCGTGATCGCCCACGAATATAAGACCGTCGTGCCGTCGCACGGTGTGGTGTTGTTGCGAATGGTTCCGCAGGCCCATTAACGCGCCCCATCCTGCGCCATGCCTTGCAGCTTCTGCACGGTGCAGGGCCCGCAGGCTTGCCGCAACCGGGGACTCAGCCTCAAGCCACCAGTCCCGGAGCCTCGGGGCTCAACGAATATGTTGAGAAAACCACGATGCTCATGGGCGGAATGCGGTCAGAAAGCGAATGCCGCACCTCAAAGCCGCGGTCCCAACGAAGGTCCACCAGCACCTTATCCTCAATTTGCCTGGTAAGCGCGTACCGCAGCAAGCGAACAGGTGCGTGCAAACCTTCCAGTTCTATCGTGACGTCAACAGCGCGATAGCTTTCGTTCACCAACAGGATGGTGAGGTCGTCTTTGCGGCTCGCCAGCGCGGCAGCCACGAGTTTTCGGTCAGGCTCTAGAAAGGGCGCTGCAACGTGCGTGGCGAGCACGCGGGAGTACTTTGGCAAATAGCGTGACAGCATCGCGAATTGGTAGTACGCGTTCGGCTGGGGCGAAAACCGGTCCAGCAATCGGTTGCGATCAACGTCCCAGGTGCGGACAAGTTGCCACTGGCCATCCAGGTTGCCGCGATTGCTAAAGCTCCAGCGATTGAAACCATCGACACCCGCGTTGATGCCGCGCACCACCAGCGAGGCGTTTTTCAATCCGGATTGATAGCAGGCTGGTCCCGGATCGTCATGGCCCCATCCGTAGGCCATGGTGCCGAACTCCGAAAGGAAGAAAGGCTTGTTCTTTGAATGTGCCCACTCCGCCCAGCGGGTCATTCGTCGCTCGGCCTCACTGAGCGTGTAACCCTCGTGCATCGAGTCGAAGACAGCATCATAGGAGTGAAGATCGTAGGCGCCAATGTAGGAATCGAAATCAACCTCTTCGGCTTTGAATTCGGGTAGATCGGTTCGATCGGGACCCGAGACAGGCACCGACAGACCGCGCCGATCGAATTCCTCCCGCGCCGCCTTCAGCCCCGGAGTGAAGGGCGCACACTTCAAATCTGAATCCTGCCACCAGGAGAAGTCGTCGTATCCAGGCTCGTTTGAAACCGAGACCCAGCGGATGCAGCGATACGCTTTGACGCGCACCAGGTGATCGAGGAGTTCTCCCAGGCCATAGGCCCATTCCTCGATCGAGTACGGAGCGCTGCGCAGGCGCCTTATCGGATCCACTGCATTGCCGGGGTATGCGTTCCACGCCACGTCGCTCCACATCTGTTGCAGAAAAACGTCCACGCCGCGTCTCTCTGCCCAATCCAGAATGCGGTAAAGCGCATGCATCTCGGGGTTGTCCCAGGTGAAGATTCGCCGCTCCGGCTCATACATGCGCTGTTCAAGCTCGACGCGGCACCAATCCACGCCCAACCAGTCCGCATGCTTGAACAGTTCCTCCCAGCGCGGGCCATCGTCGCCCTCGGGGTTTCCGCCCCACGCGCTGCCTGACCAGGAACCGCCGGACGGCGTCATTCCAGGCAGGATAGCGCTTATCGTGTGAAACGATGCACCGATTCCGCCGCGCATCGCGCGAACGGGTTCACCCGCCGCAATCAGAATCTTCGCATCGATCGAGCTTTCCGCACCCGTGGTTGCGCTCTCGAATTCAGGCTCGGAAAGCCCCCGGGCGGACCCTGAGTTCGAAGCTGAAAATGCTTCAACCGCGGTCGAGCCTGCGATCGCCGCGCCCATGCCCGCAGCGCCGGTGCGGAGGAATCTCCGCCGTGTCACGTTGACCTTCATCCTCGCTCCTTCACCCGCCCAATCCACATTGAGTTTGCGCTTATCACCGAGTTGCAAATTCACAACTGCACGCGGACTCTCCATCGCGTCAGAAGAGCGGCGAGCGCCATGATCCCAGTTGTGAAAACCACGGCCTGGGCTACGGCAAACCATCCGTAGTCCCAGTGCGGAAAGAAAACTTCCCTGCCTAAAGCCGCGGCGCACAAGGGAGGAAGCAGGTAGGTCAAGAGCGTGTTTGATCCCGCCGGTCGAACGAACCCGGCCCATCGTGCATGTTTCTTTACGTCGCAAATCCAATAAAGCAGAAGGAACGCGCAGATGGCGGCGGCACTGCAGACGAGACACCACGTGGGCGTCGCCCGAACCTTCGAAATGCCAAGAGGCACGGTCAACAACCCCATTGCAAAGAGCGCCCCCGCGAAACCGAGCGCCGCCGTTGTTTTTCGTGTGCGATTCGCCGTGAACGAATCGGTCAGGAAAAGAAGCGAAGTCATCAGGCCTGCGAAGACAATGGAAGCGAATGCGCCGCTCTTGAACGGCCAGATGTAGAAGGGCGCGTGATAAGCCCACGTTACCCAATGCAGGCCGCAAAGAATATTTAAAACCGTCAGTCCGCTGAACCACGCAAGCTGAACCCACGGCCATCGCCTGGTTGGAATATAAAGGAGGCAAACGCTGAAATAAGTCCAGCCAATCATCCCCAGGATTTCCCAGTAACTCATGTCCAGCCATCCGGCATGGCCGCTTGCCGTGAGCCGCCGAAAAATGATCAGCATGGCTACCGACAGAACCAGGCCCCCCATCTTCAAGCCCTTGAAAATCTTCCCGTACCGAAGCGAGTCCGGATAGCGATTCCAGAATAGAATGGCGCCCAGCAAGGCGAGGAACGTCCACAGACTTGTGCTCATCCCCGTCAGGTGCGGGTCGGCTTTTCCGCTGTTTGCCAAAATCAAACCCAGAACCACCAGGGCCACGGAACGCGACGCCACATGAAGGCACGTCGCCCATACGGATTCCCCCTCTGACAATCTGCGGCGAATTGCCAGCGGAACCGACATTCCTACAATAAATAGAAAGAAAGGGAAAACCACGTCCACATAAGTCATCCCATTGGCAGACGCCGGCATATGATAAGTCCACCAGGGCAGGCCTTTCATCTCCCCTACCTGGTTGACAAACACCATGATCAGCATCGTTAGGCCTCTGAAAATGTCGATCGAGACCACTCTCGACGGCTGGGGCCGGGAATCCGGACAGGGAACTGCCTCGATCCGGATCTTCTGATCGGACTGAAGTACCTCAGGGACAGCCATAAGTCGTCAGTTATCTCCTCGACTCAACTTACCCGTCGGAAAGAAAATCTGCAGGGAATCCATGAACGCACACGGCCCCAACTCCGAACGACCTCGCGCAGGCCGCTCTAGACCACTCCATCCAATTCAGCCGCCGACTCCTCGTCGAGATAGAGAGTCACATCCGGATGCGTGCGCAGAATTGTGGCAGGGCACGCCGTCGAAATGGGATCAAGCAGCGTGCGCCGAACGCTCCGGGCCTTGCGCAGGCCTGGCATGGAAACAATCAGTTTACTCACTTTCATTATGGTTGGAATCGTGAGCGTCATGGCCTGCTTGGGAACGTCCTCAAACCGCTCAAACCATCCTTCGGCGAGTTGCTGCTGCCGGCAGTCTGCATCAAGCTCCACAATCCTTATTGCTTCTGGATCGTGGAAGTCGGCTTCCGCAGGATCGTTAAATGCCAGATGCCCGTTTTCTCCTATGCCCAGCAGGCAGAGTTGTGGGTCGGCTGCGCGCAGCCTCTCCGCATATTCACGTTGTACGCGGTCCGGATCGGAAGAGTCCCCATCGATCGGATAGAACTGTTTCATTGAAACGCGCTGGGTCAGGTTCTCGCGCAGATACCGCCTGAATGAAGCAAAATGCCCCTCGTCCATTCCAACGTATTCGTCCAGATGGAAGCCGGTCACCTTCTCCCACGGCAAACCTGCGATCGAGGTCAACGCACGAAGTGTCTCCAACTGTGATTCGCCGGTGGCGAAGATCACTCCTATCTCACTCCTGTTACGAGCCAGTTGCCTGAGAGTCTCTGCCGCGTCCTGTGCCGCCGCTTCTCCAGCGGCCTTTCGGTCGGCGTAAATCCGCAACTTCAAGGTCTCTGCTTCAATGCATCTTGCTTCCATTCTTCGCATCCTTCATAAGTGCGGCATGGATATCGAGAGTAGTATGAATCGACCTTCGATCATGCGGTTGCAACCGTTGGTTGGCTTCGTTGACTGTTCGTCGCGAGCGCTACCAGGAGATTCTTAAAACCCTCTTCCGATGAATTCCGCCGGCGCCGGTAATCGATTGAGGGTCAAAAGAGGCGATTCAAAATCCGCATCAAGCTATCCCTATTGAGGACCAGGCAAGCTCTTGCGAAACCTCCGCCTGCCCTCCTTTCAAAATCTCTGAGGCCAACCTTAACTTTAAAACATCGGTCCTTCATCTTTTTTCGGCTTCCTTGAGGCAACACGACGCATTCTCAATGCGCTGCCGGCCGCTCCGGAATTCAAGAAGATAGCCATTCCGGGTTGCGGCACAAGAATAGAGAAAAATCCCGCATTTGGCAAGAAATATTTCTTAAAAACGAGCAAAAAGCGGCAGTATCTTGGCCGGCCCGTCCTCAAATGCCAAGGCATCCCGCCTTTCATTTGAGTATATCTTATTAAAAATAAACTAGATGCATCGATTTATGGTTCTGAACTTGACATGGGATAATTTCCCTGTCTATGATTCGCTTTTTATTGTCTGCCCGTAGTTTTGTCGCCTGGGTATGAAGCGAATGCCGGGCTGCCGCAGGCTTTCAGGGTTTGCAGGCCCGGATGCGGATTCGGTTTCCAGCGCGCGTCCGCTGGGGCCGACGGAGCCGTGATTTTAGAGAAAACCCAACTCCGAATCCATGCGCCGGGATGCATCAGGACTTTGCGGCGGGTCTCGAGCTTGGGGCAATGACTCCATCGCGCGTTATCGCCGCATCGATCGCAGGCGACGTTTGAAAGCAGGAGGACAAAACGATGAATCGCAGGGACTTCATTGAAGGAGTGGCCGGGGGTATCGCCGTCAGCAAGCTCGGAGCCGCGGCTTTGTACTCGCAGGACGCGAGCAATGCGGCAGGGGAAGCGGGGCCGCACCCTTCGTGGATCGACAATGGCATGATCGACGCCGGCGGCACGCACGAGCCTCTCACCTTTGTCACTCGCTGCGGCGGCCAAAGCCTCAATGCTGCCCAAATTTACCAGGACCAGCAGAGCGAGGAGACCATCCGTCAACTCAAGAGCCAGGGAGTCGAGGTCTTCCACACCCATTTGTACAAGGGCTTCGGCATGGCCGCCGAAAAACAGGAAATGGAAGACACGGTGCGCACGGCGGCAGTGGTTCATCGCCTTGGTATGAGAATTGACACCTACATTCAGTGGAGCTCGATGATGTACGAGACCTTCTTCGCCGAGCAGCCGCGCGCAGAACAGTGGATCCAACGCGATGCCTTTGGACAGCCCATCATGCTCTGGTATGGGTATCAGCAGTCGTTCCGCTACATTCCTTGCTTTGCCAATCAGGAATACCTGGATTACCTCAAGAAAGTTGTGCGCTTTGCGCTGGATGAAGTCAAAACCGATTTCATCCATTTCGATAACTTCGGGCTCGATGCGGAACCCTACTCATGCCACTGCGCCAGTTGCAGAAATGGCTTTCGAGCCTATCTTCAAACCAAGTACACGCCCCAGGAGCGCAAAGAACGATTCGGATTCGAGAACGTCGATTTCGTTAACCCGCCCCGGTGGAATCGGCAAAACCCACCTGAACAAATGGATATCATTGCCGATCCCGGCATCCAGGAGTGGATTGATTTCCGCTGTCAGACCATGGCCGATGCCCTCGGCCAGATGGCCCATCTGATTCAGTCTTCCCAGCGCGACGTTGTTGTTGAAGTGAACTGCGGCGGATTGACGGGCGACAATACGCCTTGGACGCGGGGCACAGACCACTCGAGAATTCTGAAGCTCACGCGCTCCTTTTGGGATGAATCGGATGCCCGGCCGGAGTATCTGCGGGATGGCCGTCTGATGACCGCCATTCGCTCCTATAAGGCCGCCCGCGTTTACCGGAATGTGGCTTTGCTCAAAACCTGGGACTACGAATTGGCGATCGCGGAAAGTCTCGCATTCAATCAGACGATTGGATTCTCGGGTGTCATCCCACTTACTCCCGAAATGGTGAAGTACATTGCTTTCTACCGTACCCACCGCGACATGTATGTCGGATCCCAAGACGTTGCACCCGTGGCCGTTTTCCGCTCCTATCCATCGATCACATACCACTTCGCCAAGGCCGGCTTAAGCGCGATTCTTGCGGAACAGACCCTCATCCAGGCCAGGATTCCCTTCACCCTGATCCTCGATCAGGATCTGAGCCGGCTTTCGCCATCCAAATGCAAGGTACTTATCCTGCCGGATTCTGAATGCCTGTCAGACGAGCAACTCGGGGCACTGCGCACATATGTGAACGCGGGCGGAGGCCTGATTGTTACGGGTCAGGCTGGGCTTTACGACTCCTGGCGCCGCGTAAGGGTGACGCCGGGGTTGCTGGATCTTGTTGCTGGCCAAGCGCCTGCTGCCGCGGATGGGCAAACGGCGATAGCGGCCCAACTCGCTCCGGATTCTGTTGTCCGCAACCAATTCGGCGGTGGCCGGGTCGTCTATCTTCCGGAACTTGTTTTTGATGGCCCTTTACCAGCCTTCGACGAGTACTTCACCATTGGCACGAAGTTTTTTAAGCGTCCCGGGAATTGGAAGCAACTGGTGGATGCTGTCGATTGGGCCGCGCGAAACGATCTGGCCATGCGCGTTGCCGGTCCTGACTTCCTCGGCGCCAACCTGGTCGAGCAACGAGAGAAGCACCGCAGGCTCGTTCACCTCGTCAACTACAACATCACCCAGGTGCCGTCGATCGAGGGCATCGAGGTAAGGTGTGCCGTGCCGGAAGGGAACTCGGCCCACGCGGTCACCCTTTACGCGCCGGAGTCCGGCTCGCCCAGCGCGCTGAACTTTCAAATGCGTGGCCCTGAGGCCGTGTTTACCGTTCCTAAGCTGAATACGTATTGTGTAGCGATGGTCAGTTGGTAAGGTGACTTCCGCCACCGAAGCCCCAGTCGCCGTATTACGAGTTGTTGACGCGCGGCGCTCCGCCATGCACCATAGCTTGGAAGTGTCTCTGCTGGCGGCCGTGATATCTTGGATTGCATTGAATAAGGCGGACGCCTGTTCGCGTTTATTCCGATAAAGAATCTGGGCTCTTCGGCAGAGCATGTTGCCAGGTCCTTGAAGAGGACGAGCAAGAAAACCGGTCGCGGTCGAGATCGAGTTAAGTCGGATTTTTTAGAGCGAAATTTGCCACACACACCAACCTTTCGAGGAGCGAAATGACTTTCTTCAAATCTGCTTTGAGTCTCGATGCGCGTGATTGCCGCATCTCCCGCAAGCTGGCCTTCGGTTTCGCAGCCTTTGCGATGGCAGCCTTCTTGCTTGTTGCTCCAGCCTGTTATGCGGCGGGCGCGCATTCGTCCTGGGTGGCGACGTGGGGGGCCGGCATGGTGGCCATCGATCCTGGCAACGCGCCGGACTTCACAGGCCAGACATTGCGTGAGATTGTGCACACCAGTGTTGGCGGAGACCGGGCGCGTGTGTGGTTCTCGAACCGCTTTGGAACAGAGCCCCTTCACATTGGCGCGGCGCACATAGCTTTGAGCTCCAGCGAAAAGTTTGGCGCCGACGCCCATGGAACTCCGAATCAAAGCGGAGTTCAGGCCGGCACCGATCATGCACTGACGTTCAATGGCCTTGACTCGGTTGTCATTCCGCCGGGGGGTGAGGTGGTCAGCGATCCGGTCGTGTTGGACGTTCCAGCGCTGACCGATGTCGCCGTCAGCCTCTATTTCCCTGAGCGCACCCTGGCGAGCACGGAGCATTCCGACTCCCACCAGATTTCTTATAGAGCAATCGGTAATCAAGTCGGCGCGGCCGACCTGGGCGGCAATTCCTCGCCGAGCGGACCCTGGTATGTTGTCTCCGGAGTCGATGTCGATGCGCCCGGAGACTCCGCCGTCATTGCGTTCGGCGACTCAATTACAGATGGCGCCTACGCGACGGTGAACGAAAATCATCGCTGGCCCGATTATCTCGCTACCCGTCTGGCGGCCGATCCTGACACAAAGAAGGCTGGCGTGCTGGGCGTGGTCAATGTCGGTATCGGCGGCAATCGCGTTCTGCTTGATGGCTACGGGCCAAACTCCGTGGCGCGCATCAATCCCGACCTCATTGCGCGCAGCGGGGCTCGCTACGTCATCATTCTGGAAAGCATCAATGATATTGGGCGGTTCACCTCGGACCATCAACCGTATGGAGATCTGACCGAGCGCCTGGAGGCGGGCATCGCTCAGATCGCGGCGCAGGCCCATCAACATGGCATTCAGGTGATTGGTGCGACGCTGACCCCGTATCAGGGCTGCGGCTATTATTCCGACGCGGGCAACGAGGTTCGTAACGCGGTGAATGATTGGATTCGCGCCAGCCCCATCTTCGATGGGGTTGCAGACTTCGACAAAGCGGTACGCGATCCCCAGAATCCGCAGCACTTTGCCGCGCAATACGATTCCGGCGACCATCTCCATCCCAAAGATGCTGGATATGAAGCAATGGCCGCCGCAATCGATCTCAGTATGTTCACGAAGAAGAATTAGGGCCTGTTAGCAGGCCCTGGTTATCCACGGCGCGCAAAGGTTGTCCGGAGTTAGGCTTACTCTAACTCCCCCAGCTGCCGCCGCCGGGGATGAGCTACCTGATGCGCTGAAGAGGTTGTTCCGGCTCTCTTCAGCTTTGCCTCCTGCTCCATAAGTCAAATCATGAGTTACTTGCGATCCACATTCACGTCAACAGAGGTTCGCGCTTTGACAACGCTTATGGCCTTCAGAATTACAGCGTTGCTCGGAATCACCGGTCCATAATCGTCGATAAATTCGTCGGACCCTCCGCGGAACCCCGTTGTGCCCTTCAGACGGATCTCCTTGATGACCTTGCCCAGGCGCGGGTTGGTCCACTCATAAGCGAAGAATGTAATCCCCTGGCTCTCAGTCCCGCCGGTAGCCATAGCGTCGCTCTCGTAGCAATAGTCCCGCGGGGAGGCGCGCTTATCCCAGTTCCACTCCGCGATATTCACGCCATAGCGAATGGGAATGGTGACGACAAATCCATCCTCGTAAACCACCTCGTACCACCCAAGCAGATCGGCCGTATCCTCCTGGTCCCAGAGCACACGATAACTTTCCCTGTTATAAGCGGGTCTGGCCGACGCCTGCAGAAAGATGAGGCTGGTCGCATCCTGACCTATCGGAATTCCTGAGACCTCTTTCGCAAGACCAGTGGATTCTTTCCCATCCGTTCCCACCTGAATCGCAATCTTGCCGTTGGCGTCCTTCAGGTCGAAGGGAATCTTGCCAAGATGTTCTATCCCGGTGGATAACTCGGTCAGGTCGACGCCGAGTGCCCTCGAGTTAGCCGGCATATTAAAGCTCGCGGAGATATCCATTGGCACAATGTTGCTCTCGGTCTGACTCGGGGGAACGGCCCCATGAAGACGGACTCGCATCTCGGGGAGCACCGCCTGTATTGTTCCCGAGAGTTCTTTGGGCGCAATTGTATCTCCCGTCCACAGAGTATCTGCTGTCCCCAGAAAATCGGCCATCAGGTCCTTGCCAAATCCCACTTCATTGGTCCGAAACCAGGCCGAGGGCGCACCGCCCAGAATGGACGATCGCGTCTTCTCCCGGTCCCAGCCCGCGACCTCGGGCGTCATGTTGCCGTAGATCTCCTTAAAGCCCATCCGCTCCAGTTCTTCTTCGTGGCTTGGTCCCTTGGGATCCGCGTCCGGTGCGTACGAATCCCAAAACCAATTGAACACAAGAACATCTTTGGGAATCAGCCTCCGCACCTGCTCAGGCGTCATGCCGCCCGCCACAGAGTAGGCCCATCCATCCGGCGCCACTCTCTTCTGCGTCCCCTTGCCGCGCACAGACTCGAGCAACATATCGCCCCACAGCGCAACCTTCACGCCTCTTGCTGCAAGGTGGTCGTGAATCATTTTCACGTCCCGCCCATACAACTCGCCGATGTCCTTGTCGTCGCACTGGTCGGTCGTGTCGAGCGGCGTGAACAGTTCATCGTGTCCAATGTGGACCATCTTCGGCTTCAGCAGGTCGATGTACTCGTCATAGACATCGAAGAGCAGTTGGTAGCTCTTTTCATTCGATGGGCAGTAAGTATCCGGCCACTTATGCTGGGGTACCGCCGCTAACTCCTTATGGCTTGCCAGTAAGTAGTAGCTATGGGTGAACGAAGGAAGCTCCGGAATCAGTTCTATCCGGTAACGCTTTACCCAGCGCGCAAGGTCGGCCACTTCTTCCTTCTCCAGAATCTCTCCGTCCGCCGTATCTTGATGAGACGAGTTCTGCTCCACTCCGTGAAAGTGATCGGGAGGGTAGTTAAGGCGGCTGTAGTTAGTGTCACTGATCAGATTGAGCCATCCGGTGTTGACCTCCGGATGCTTGTCCAACCTCATGTTCGCGTTCATCTCCATGATGAGGGTGTTGAACTTATACAACGCCATGAAGTCCCGCACAAATCTTTTGAAAAATGGGATCTCCTCGCGGCCGGGAAGATAGAGCTTGATACCTCGAAAGGGCTTGTCGGGCCAGTCGCGAATCTGCACGCCGGGAAAGAACAGCCGCCCCTGCTGCTCTGTCACTAACTGCCGCAGCGACTGCATCCCGTAGAAAGCTCCCTGATCGTCACTGCCGGCCACGAGGACAACGTCCTTGCTGATCTGCAGAATGTAACCTTCAGGCCCGGGATTTGCGGCGCTCACTTTGAGACCGTGTTCCGCGCAATACCGGCGCACCAGGGGGTTCGTCACCGACCCCATCACGATGGCGCGCCCGCGCAACGCGGAGGTTGTCAGGTGCTCTGTCTTCAGATGCAGGGCAAAGCGGTCGCCGAGTTCGTCGCTCAAGGCTCCGGCAAGGAACAGATCTTGCGGCGAAGCATCCGGCGGCACCACGATACGGACCTGATCGTCCAGCGCGAATGCGCCGCCCTGAACCGACATCTCCCTTGGCGCAGGAAAGATCATGGACTGAACGGAGGATGACGCCGCGAAGCACCGCTCCGGAGCAGCCAACCCACCCATACATGCGAAAAGCAAAACCAGCTGCAAGCTGACGATCCAGCCCGCCCTTCTGTACCTATTTCGGTCCACTGTCTTCCCCCTCCGGCGCCTCGGCTTTGGCCGTTCTCCGATTCCACCCCGCTGCCGGACGCGACCATTCTATACCTGCAATCCATTCCTGGCCCAGAGAATGCCGGCAGTTAGTGTTATAACTGAAAATCTACTCTTGAAAGTAGTTGCGGCCATCGGCAAGCAGCGCAGGGGCCCCAGGGGACGTTCTGGAGTTAGATTCGAGCCCCTTTTGATGGTCGACAGTTATGATAACTAAAAGATGGATCTAAGAGATGGATCCAAGAAATAGATGTTGATAGGTGTGTCCAGCCTGGTCAGCACCTGCCGGCAGAAACACTGATCGAACGCTCATTCGTGCATGTTTATGATTGACAACCACCAAGTGTGTTCGGCAAAGTCAAGAGCGATCTGGAATAACCGCTTGAGGAAATGCACCGTGATTCCGATCGACAGGCCTTTCGAGGTTGCGAAGCACTTTTGCCAGGTCGCCAATTATGCAAGTCCCATTGGTTCTACGCGGAAAATCCAGATTGTTCTTGTGGTGCTCTTCCGCTCGCACAACCGTCCAGAGCAGGCCTGCCGGCCTTCAGATTAGAATTGACACTATTGCCAACAGATCACAGAAGGAGCACTGACATTAATGGAATCGACACCGAAGTTTGGCGCCGGCGAAGACGAGGCGCGCGCTAAGAAGCAGAATCCATCCGACGTGCCGGTTGCGGTCGTCGGCCTTGGTCTTATGGGTACCAGCATGATCGCTTGCCTGCTCGCGGCCGGACATCATGTGATTGGCCTCAGCAGGAATCCTGATAAGCATCGCGATGCCCCCGATCACATTCGCGGCCTGCTGGAAGAGATGCGGGATGAAGGCCTGCTCAGAGCCGACGTAAGCAAGATCGTGTCGCGCTTCTGCCTGAGTGGAGACTATTCCGCACTCTTTGATCGATCCATCGTGTTCGAGACCATCGCTGAGAACATGAATGCGAAGCTTGAGACTATTTCCAGAATCGAGGCCGCTGTGTCCCCCGAGGCGGTCATCGGCAGCAATACCTCTGCGATTCCTGTAACTCTTCTCCAGCAAGGGGCAAGCCACCCCAATCGCATCCTCGGAATTCACTGGGGAGAGCCGGCGCATGTGAGCCGGTTTCTCGAGGTCATCTGCGGAGACAACACCAACATCCGCTATGCGGAGCGAGTGGTGGCCCTGGCGCAGTTTTGGTCCAAGGAGCCGACATTGGTCAAGCGCGACGTGCGCGGCTTCATTACCAACAGGCTGATGTATGCCCTCATGCGGGAGGCGTTCTTCCTGGTTGAGGAAGGATATGCCACCTACGCCGATGTCGATCGGTCCTTCCGCAACGATCTTGGTTATTGGGCAACCTTCGCAGGTCCATTTCGATTTATGGATATCACCGGCATTCCGGCCTATGCCATGGTTATGGAAGATCTGTTTCCTGACTTGAATTGCGCCAAGAGCGTTCCCGTGTCAATGAAGCAAATGGTTGAGTCGGGCGCCCTCGGCGTTCGCAACGCGAAGGGGTTTTACGAGTACACGCCGGAAGAGGCTGCCAACTGGGAGAAGCTGTTCCTGAAGTTCAGTTATGAAGTTCGAGCCCTTTCCGCAAAGTATCCATGGAATGCCGGAAGCATCGCCAAGGATGACCCTGCGAACACTACGAATGCTGCGAACGCTGCGAACGTTGCGAAGATTGACTGACCGATTGTTTCTCTCGGGGCGCGGCCCTTGTCGATGGAACAGGCGCCGCCCGTCACGGCAAGAAGTCATTCGTGCGCATTCAATGCCTCGCCGAAAAATTTCATCACGACTTGCATGAAGGTCCCGTGAAACGCCTCCCGATCAAAGCCGAGCGTCCAGCGCGGCGCAAAGGGGACTGCTGAGCAGGAGAAAAAGGGAGCCGGTTGCAGCAACGGCAGGGCCAGTTTTTTCGAGGGAGAAGAGGCGCTCGAGCCGATCGAGTCTCGCCGGGTCCCTTGCTTCGGAACAGCCAAGGTAGCGAGTATACTCAGCGGAAGTGATGCGGCAGGCAGTAGTGGCGTGTTGAGAGTCGGTCCGTCATCGCAAAATGGATCTGCAGCTGAACAAGACGGGAGAAGGCCATGGATCGCCGCAACTTTTCTCTTTCATTTGCCGGCTTTTCGCTGGCATCGACCGCTCTCATCCCGGTACATGCAGCCACAAGTCTTCAGAAAAAGCGACCGGGACCCACGGGAGTCTCCACCTTCACCCAGGTGGGCAAGGAGAAGCAGCTTTTCCTGGAGCACAGAGAAGCCGTCCTCGCTGAAAAATCAGGCAGCGGCTACATCGACCACATGTGGTTCGGCGGAGCATTTCCGCACTATTCCAGACTGCGCCTGCGCATCTATGTCGATGACGAATCGGTTCCGTCGATCGACATGGAGATTGGCCTGGGGGCCGGGGTCGGCTTTGAGGATCCCTATGCGCCATGGGGTACCAAGTTCAGCGGGATCACGGGCAATCCGAGTGGTATCTTCATGAACTACCCTGTGCCTTTTGCGAAGAGCATGCGCGTGACCGCCGAGCTTCCCGCAGGAGCCCCGCGCGACTCGGTGTTCTGGTGGATTGTGCGCGGCATCGAGAACATGCCGCTGGAGGTCTGCGGCATTCAGATGCCCGCTCATGCAAGGCTGCGGCTGCATAAGAATGAAGATCTGCAGGTCCAGCCGCTGGATGAATTTTCGCTTTGCAAAGTCGAGGGCGCGGGCATGGTTTTCATGGTCACGATGGCCGCCAGGAGCGCAAATTTCGAGTTCATGGAAGCCCAGATGCGGGCGTATTTCGGCAGCGACGGAACACCCCAGTTCCTCTCCTCAGGGCTTGAGGACTATTTTCTGGGAACCTACTATTTCAATCGCGGGCTCTATCACCTGCCTCAGGCCGGCCTGACCCACAGGAACGATGAGGATCATTCGTTCTCCGCCTATCGCTTTCACGATCTCGATCCCATCGTTTACTCTGACGGATTGCGGCTGGCGTGCCGTTGCGGCGAGAAGAGCGGCGACAAGGTGTTCGGCGAGACGCGGAACCCGCAGACCACAACCTACACGACTTATGCCTGGACTTACCAGTGGTGACAGGCAATCTCGGCTTTCTGGTTACTCACTGGCGATAAGTCCTATTCTTTTCCCGGCACGCCAAGCCACTTAGCCTCATCGCTTCGGGACACAGCAACTGTGAAACCGCTCGAGTCCCGCCGACATGCGGAAGATCTCCCACCAGAGCGCCGAACGTCTTCATATGATCTCTTCTCAGAGCCGCTCAGCCGGCGATTTTGAACGCGCATAATGGCCGCCTGTTCTGGCCACGGCAAGTCTCCAATCCAGACAGCCCCCCGCCAAAGCCATGACGCAAAGCCCGGCGCTGCGGTAGACTCACTGCGGACGAAGAGCGAGATCATTGAAGCCCCCGGAGGTTGATTCATGCGCAAGGTTTTCGGCATCGTGTTGTTTTTAGCATTGGCAGCGGGCTCAGCCCAGGCTCAGGGCCCGGCGCCCACCCAGCCGGCCCCGGCCAGGCCGGCTTCCCGCCAGTTTCCCACCCGCGACCCCCACACCCCCGGCTACGTCGAAGCCACGGAACTCCCTGACGGCGCCAACGCACCCGCCAACGCCGACGGCAACTTCATCCTTGGCCCCACCCACACGCCGGCGCCTGAAATGACCCTCCCCGGTTCGCCGCTCGGCACCATCGTCGAGTTCACCATGAGCTCCACCGACAGCAAGTTCTATCCCGGCATCGCCCGCGATCCAAACACCTTCGGCACACCCGACCCCGCCGACCCCGCCAGGCTGATTGTCACCACCAGCCATCCCGCCCCCTACATTCGCCGTGTCGCCGTCTATGTGCCCCGGCAATACATTCCCGGCACAGTCGCCCCCTTCATCGTGGGCGCGGATGGCCCCGACCGCCCGCTCTTCAACGCCATCGACGGCCTTCTCGCCGAGCACAAAATCCCGGTCATGATCGCCATCTCCATCGGCAACGGCAGCGGCGACGCGCAAGGCAGCGAGCGCGGCCTCGAGTACGACACCATGAGCGGCAAGTACGCCGAATGGGTTGAGCGCGAGGTGCTGCCGCTGGTCGAAGCCAAGGCCCACGTCAGGCTCACCAACGATCCTGACGGCCGCGCCACCATGGGCGGCAGCTCCGGAGGTTCCTGCGCCCTCATCATGGCCTGGTACCACCCCGAGCTCTACCACCGCGTGCTCACCTACTCCGGCACCTACGTTAATCAGCAGTGGCCCTCCAACCCCGACACGCCCCACGGCGCGTGGGAGTTCCACGAGCACCTCATCCCCAACGCTCCGCCCAAACCCATCCGCTTGTGGATGGAGGTCGGCGACCGCGACCTGCTCAACCCCAATGCCATGGCCGACGGCATGCATGACTGGGTGCTGGCCAACGAACGCATGGCCGCGGTGCTGGCGGCTAAAGGCTATCACTACCAATTCGTCTTCGCTGAGAACGCCGGCCACGTCGATCACGACGTCAGAAGCCAGACCCTGCCTGAAGCGCTCGAATACCTCTGGCAAGGCTACCCGCTCGCAACCGCGAAAAACTGAGCCGGCATCCGTCCCTCGGCAGCCCCAAAAAAAGGATGGCCAACCTTTCGGATGGCCACCCTTATTCGTTGGTTATATGCCCCGTCCTACGGCGTTGTATAGGTCACGATCGACTCTGCCGAGTTGCCGCTCGCGTCCTGTACCTTGATTGACCAGTTGTAGCCCGTTGCCGCGCTCAGGCTGCCTGACGGCGTGTTGCTTCCCCCGGTCGGATCGGTTCCCCAGGTGATCTGTCCGGTGCTGGCGCTTGTCTCCGTCTCAGCGTAGGTGAATCCGTTGGAGTTTGAGTTATTGCCCGGTATCTGCCAGATCGTGCAATTACCTGAGCAGGTGACCGGTTGAAGCTGGAACTGGTAAGTGTAATTGCTCGGGTTAGCTGGGAATGTCCAGATAAAGTTAGGCTGGTCAGCGTTCGTCCCGCCGGTTTGAAGACCAGTGGCAAGATCGCTTGCGCCCGCCACCGCTCCGGTGCTGCCGAAGGCGGTCACTGCGCCGTTCACCGTGGTGCCCGTCTCCTGCGTCCCGTCGCTGTAGATCACGGTGAAACCGAAGCTGTCGCCAAGGCTCGGCGTGCCCCCTGGAAGGTTCGCGGAATATTCAAACTGAACATTGCCGCAATCGATGCATGTGCTGATGTCCACGGGCGTTATTACATAGGGAGTGCCCGCAGTCGTGCTGCTGAGGGTAACGGCCACCGGCAGCTTATTCGCTTCATTGACATTCAGGTTGACCGTGTACGAAGGTGTGCATCCAGTGCAGCTGTTGGAGTTGTACTCCGTTTGCACCTGGACGGTGCTGTTTGTGCCTGGCAGAGTCACGGTCTTCCCTGTCAGGTTGCTCGTGACGGGGATGCCGGAGACGTTATTGTTTCGGGTATTGGAAGGGTCGCCGACATCGATCAGGCCATTTTTATTCTGGTCGAGAATGCCAAACAGGAAGTAGCCGGTTCCGCTCGGAATGTTCGTGAGCGTGAAGGCGTTCCCCGCGACGGAGTTTGTCGGCGCGGCGATCTCGGTGCCAAAGACTTGGCCCGTGTTCAGGTTGTAGACCCCTACGTAGAGCGGCGCACCCGGGGCGACGGTGACCGTGCTCGGAATGTAAGCCGTGCCCGACACCGAGTAGCAGGTTCCCGTGCAGGTCGGCGTCCCGATCGTTACACCCGTTGGCGTACTTCCTCCAAAAGTCGTCCATCCCGACGGTGCTCCGGCCGAGTTGCGCGCCCGGGCCTGGAAGTAATAAGGCTGGCTGCTGTTAAAGGCGCTTGAACCAAGCGTCGTGTTATCCAGAATCCAGACGTCGGAGCTATTCCCGATTGCCTTGAACGTCGTCGTTCCGGTCACCGTGGTGAATACCCCGCCGCTCGCGGTCAGCGCGGAACTTGTGCTCCAGTTCACGTCATACACCGTGGCTTCCTCCTGGTTGCTGTTGTTGATCGCCGGGGAATAGCTGATCGTCACGCCGCCGGCATTGGGAGTGAGGGAGGCAATGCTGGGGTTGGAGGCTGGTACCGCGATCGTCGGATCGCCCATCGTGACATCGGCGCCGCTGGTCACGTCGGCGTTGCTCACCGTGAACGACGCCGAAGAGGCTGTCGGATCGCTGGTGTTCGTCGCGCCCTGGCCCATCGTCGAGGGATCCATGAAGGCCTGCACAGTGTATGTCCCCGGTGGCACCCCGCGAATGGAGTATGCGCCTCCGGAGCTGAAGGGATAGGCGACGCTGGTGCCCGGAGAACCTTGCTGCCCGCAGGTCGTGTTGGCCGCCTCCAGGTAAACCCGGCCCGCCGTGTACGCCGTTCCGGTGTAGCTCGCCGTGCCGGATACCGTGTAACCCACGACTCCAGAGAAGTTTTCTCCCGTGAGGCTTGTTGAATTAGTCACCACCACGCCTGGATAACTGGCCGGATAGAAGATCGAACTCGTCGCTCCAGGAACCGATGGAGTGATCGTGTAGGTTCCGGCGGGAATGTTCGAGAACGAGTAGTTGCCGTTGGCGTCGGTTTGCACCTGCGTCGCGGTGGGCACAGTGTTGATGGTCACCGTGAAGGTGGGCAGCGTCACAGCGCCGCAGAGATTCGGCAGCATGATCTGGCCGCTGATCTGTCCGCCGTTGTTCTGCACCGTGATGCTATAGGTATAGGTCGCGTTCGTCGTGGGGCTCTCGCTGTCCACGACCTCCACGTTGGTCAGCGTCACTGTTCCTGAGCTGCTGGGCGTGCCGCTGATCGAGAGCGTGCTGCCGCCGCTGTTGGTTGCCGACAGCGTGCCGTTCCCCAGGCTCAACCCGCCGCTTGTCACCGTGACTCCATTGATCGACCATGTATAGGGTCCCACGCCGTTCAATGCGGTAATCGATCCAGTGTAGGTTTGCCCGGAGGTCGCCGGTCCCGGCACCGTCGCGCTCGGCGCCGGCAAACTCACCGCGATTGGTGCGCTGATCCCGATTGAATAACTTTGATTGATGACGTTGAGCGTCGTGTTGTCGGTCAACTGAACCGTAAAGGTTTCTGTTGTGGCAGTCGCCGGTGTGCCCGTGACATTGACCGTAGTGCCGCTGATGCTCGTGGCCAGCGTGCCGTTGGCCGGTGATAGCGCTGTTGTGACGGCGATGGTGAGATTCCCGCTGCCGCCCGAGCCCGTCACCGATCCTGTGTAAGCGTAGCCTGTCGAACCCGATGGTAACGAGGACGGATTCGGTGCAGGCAATGTGAGCGCGCCCGTGACGTTGATGGTATAGACGTAGGGGCCCGAGATAACGCCCGTCGTGGTGTCCTTTACCGTAACGGTCACAGGAACCGTGGCGGCTGAAGCAGGCGTTCCGCTCACAGTCAAGGTTCCGCCGCTCGCTAATCCGCTCAATCCGTCCGTCGGCAGCCCCCCAACTGTCCAGGAGTAATTTCCGCTGCCGCCCGTTGCCATCACCGTTCCGCTGTAAGCCAGGCCCGCGCTCGCGGTCGAAGCCAATGTGCCGGGAATCGTCGACGGAATGGTCACCGGACTGTCGACCTGGATGCTGTAGGCGGCCGGTCCCGCGCTGTTGCTCGCGCTGTCCGTTACCGCGGCGGTAAAGTTCACCGGCCCGGTTGTTGTTGCCGGCCCAACAATATTCAGCGTGGCGCCGTTCGCTGTGTACGAGATGCCGTTCGCGGGAAGACCGACTACCGTCCATACGTATCCCGTTCCGCTGCCGCCTGAAGCGGTCAGCGCCTGCGCATACGCCTGTCCTGTCACGGCTAAAGGCAAACTCCCTGCCGGCGGCGCAATCGCAACCGCGGGGTAACCCACCACAATCTGATAACTCTGTGTGTTCGAGTCGCCGTAAGCGTCGGCCGCCATGATCGTGAAATTGGATGTGCCCACGCCCGCAAGCGTCGGCTTGCCGGTCACTGCGCCGGTCGTGCTGACCAGGCCCAGGCCGCCCGGAAGGCTGCCGGCTGAAACCGTATACGTCAACGCTCCCGCGCCGCCACTTGCCGCCGCGCTGCCGTTATAGGTCGCGCCGAAGGTGCCCGTGGCCGGCATGGTGCCCGTAAATGCAATCGCCGGAGCCGCCGCGATGGTGATCGACAGGGCCGATGAGGTTGCGCTCAACGCCGTCGCCGTCCCGGAATCCGTAACATTGAAGGTGAGATTTGAGTATGTGCCCGCGCACGAGGCCGTTGGCGCGGTTCCTGAGGTTGTCGTCAGAACGCCCGTCGATTTCAGCGTCAGGCACGACGGCAGAGTGGTGCCGGTGCCCAAGGTCCATGTATAGGGCGGAATGCCCCCGCTCACTTTCAGTGGGATCGAGTAGCTGCTGCCCACCGTTCCTGCCAGGTCAGTGCTGATCGAGGTCACCGAAGGCGTCGCGGGTACCGTGATCGTCGCCGTCGAACTCTTCGACGTGTCGGTTACCGAGGTCGCCGTGATGGTCGCCGACTGCGAGGAACTGGTGGCCGCCGACGCGGTAAAGGTCGCCGCGCTTGTCGTTGTATTCGACAGCGTGCCGGCGCCGCTTACGCTCCAGGTCACTCCCGCGGAGGTTGAATCGTTGGTCACCGTCGCTGTCAACGTGGTGCTGTCACCGCCGTCCACATTCGCCGCGGCTGCCGTCACCGAGACGCTGGCCGACTTCGCACCCCCGCAGCCGCTTAACAAGAATGAGAACGTTAAAAGGACAACAACCAAAAACGCGTATTTCTTCGCTGACATGACATTCCTCCGGAGGCGGTTGATACAACTCGACCATGGATTACCCGGCGAAGGAATTGTTCGGCAATGAATGACTCAACTCGGGGATTGCCTTAATTCTCCCAGGCCCGGATCGTTGCTTGACTTTCGATACAAGTTGGCCACCGCCCGATTTTATTGTCAATGACCTAAGTTTAGATTTTCATAAGCTAAAGTTGTAATTCCTGAAATGGTAACTCTTCCCGACCTGATAACCCTCGCCGGCGTGAATAAATCCCCCACCAAGATGACAATCTCTTCATAAAAGACCAACGCCTGCTTAGGGAAATTCAGGTTTACCCATGTGACGCCGAGCTTCAAGTCCGACTAACTCGAAGAATATGTGAGTCAAATCAAAACCCCGGAATCAAACTCGGAACTTAGAGCGGTTCCACAGTACTTATAGCTTCTTCTGGCGATCTCCGAGGTGGCTCTTTCTTGATAAAGAGCCACTTAGCCCCATCGCTTCGGGATACAGCAACTGTGGAACCACTGTAGGCCTGCTATAAGCTGGCCCTTGCCGAGTTTTCTACCCCATGCTCCATAACCGCCTCCCGGATTCGGTCCAACCCAGGTCTCTGACCGCCTCTTGCACCGATGCCGGGCTCACCAGTTCCCGTTCTTCGCGACATTAAACGTCAAAACACGCCAAAGCAACCTGCGAAATCCCTTTTTCTTCCACCTGCCTCCAACGCCGGTGATCCTTTTCCACCACGCCGCGACGAGCGAATGAACCCGCTATAATCCAATCGTCCGAACCAATCCGCAGAGCCAATAGGCAGGTAATTCGTGAAACCACCGATAGCGCTGTGTCTGTTCCTCGGCATGTCAGGTCTCTTGTTTGCACAGGACCGCCGAGCCACTTTGGATTCTCTGAAGCTGGGGGCCGGCGAGGGGATTCTCCAGTCGATCCAGAATGCCGGCGTCACGGCCGCAGGCCAGCATCTGCTCCTGACACGAGTGGACACCCGCGCGCCGGTGAGGATGGTCTTCACTGCTTGCCAGGGGCTGGGCGTGCAACGCGAACACGATCGGTGGTGGGTGCTTCCGATCAGCGCAACCGGCGCGCTCATTGACGCCAACAGCGCAATGTGGGTTCTGCCGCTGGATGCGGCGTCAAACGATCGCTCCTGGTATATCCAGCTGCACGGCGGCCACGCAACTGCTGCCAAAACCGCGACCGGATTAACAGTCGACCTGCAGGCGGATCGCATCACGGTCGATCGGGCCGAGGCCCGTCCTCACAGCGATGCCTTCGATCACCGCTTCTCCCTCCAGCTTGCCGGCGGGGCTGAACTTGAAGACGCGCTGGCCGGCTTCTATTGGGGCACGATGCTGCCCTCGGTGGTCGAGAAAACCATGGCCGCTCATTTCCCTTACAGCGACGGCTACGTTCTCAGCACCCTCATCCCCAGTTCTTACGCCGGCTCTTATCCCGCTGTCGATCACGAGTTCCAGATCAAAGGAAGGCTGGCTATGGGCTCCGAGATCGATCTGGATATTGTGAAGCGGATGATTGAGCTCCAGTTCAAGCTCATGAACGACGATCCGGAGCGTCTTGATCGCGCCCCCACTTCGGTGCAGCCCAACGGCACACGCGAATACCACGTGCGCAGAAACAGCATGGACAGGCGTCAGAACGCGGCCATGTTCCCGTTTACCGGCAATATCGAAGTCATTGAAGAGGCTTGGCGCTATTACCAGGCCACAAAGGATGCGGCCTGGTTGCGCTCCCATATAGATAACCTCGAAGATGCGGCCGGTTGGACCCTGGCCGGCGTCGATCGGTTCGGCCGCTTGTGGTCCGACGTTTACTACGAAGATCAGGTCATCAAGGACGGACGCGTCACACAAGCCCAGGCATTTGCCGCCTATACGTTCGGATTGCTGGCCGGCATGGAGCATCTGCTGGGACGGCCGCAGCTCGCTGCTCACTATGCCGAGGTTTCAAAAAAGATGGCCGGCGTGCTCATCGCGCCTCTTCCGCTCGGGTATTGGGATGAGAGCAATCTCAGATTCGTCGATTGGGTCGACCGCATGGGACTGGTTCACGATCACATTCACCTGCTCGCCAATGAGCTGCCGGTCACCTTCGGCTATGCAACCGCCGCGCAGGCCGATGCTGTGCGCCGCCTTATCGAGAAGAATGACGGCCAGTTCGAGCGCTTTCCCAGTTTTCTGTCGGCCGACATTGCCGCCTACGCCAAGTCCGAAATCGGCAGTGGTGGCCCCTACGACCTGTGCGCGGCCGGCAGGTACTGGTACTGGGATGCCGCGTTCCGTGAATCGGAGAAGCAGAATGGCATTCTGTTCAATCAGCTGAAAGCGGTCGCCGCGGAGGGCGCGAAAAGTAATTACTTCATGGGCGAACGATACGACATGGACTATGTCTATTACATCGACGGCAAAAATGCCCATGGAGCCCAGAAGTACTATGAGTATCCCAATGTATTCGCCGCTGTCCTGATAGATAAATTTCTGGGGCTCACCATTCCCGCGGATGCGGATGTGTCGCTTGCCCCGCACATCAACAGCTATGGCGCCGTGGAGATGGACATTTCTGAGTACGCCTTGCGCTACAGCTATGGAGAGAGCGGTTTTGTGCTGACGAATCTTTCCGACAAGACGAGGCGCTTCAAGGTGGATTTGTCGTCCCTTGGCTCCGGTACCATCCAATACCGGCTCCGGGGCAAGTCGAGCACCTCGAGCGCCGGCGCACATTGGACAGTGACCCTGGCCGCGCACCAGCAAGCAACCTGGATTCCCGCGCATTGAGAAAATGCGGCCGCCTGCCCCGAGGGCCAACACCCAATCCTCCCACGACAGATGGGTGGCCCGGGTGCCTCGCCTTTGGGCACCCGGGAGTCGAGTACGCCAGTTGCCCATCGCACGCTCTGGGCCACAAGGCCGCGCCGACGCCTTCACAAGCGCAACGTCTCACCCAATCCCGTCGAAAGCTTTCATCAAGCGACGATGCCATCCCGCCCCACATCCCCGTTAACGTGCGAGAAGGGCGTTTCTGAGGACTAATCGCTGTTATCCCTAAGGCGCGCTCATTGACCGCGTCCTTCGCAACGTCGGTCATTCACTACGGAGAATGATCACTATCTCTGGTTTCAGGCTGCTCTATATCACAGCGTCTTTGTGATGGATTTCCTACAACTCGCGCAGGGAGACGGCGACGGGGCGCAGCGCTGCGCGCACGGCGGGCAGCAAGCCCCCGAGAACGCCCATGGCCAACGCGAAAACCACTCCCATCACGAGCAGGTTGAACGTGATCTTGAAGGCGAAGGCTATGTTCGAGAAGGTCGAGAAATTCATGGTCTGCGTGGTCAGGCCGTTCAGCGGAAGCACGGCGATACAGCCGATAATGCCGGCGATAAACGAAATCAGAAGCGCCTCGAACAGGAACGAAAGGATGACGCTCATGCTCGAGAAGCCGAGCGCGCGCATGGTGGCAATCTCGCGTCCGCGTTCGGCGACGGCCGAGTACATGGTGTTGAGAGCGCCAAATACCGCGCCGATGGCCATGATGGCAGCCACGAGACCGCCCAGCACGGTGATCAGTTGCGTCATGGCCGAGGATTGCTTGGCGTAGTATTCCACTTCGCGCTCGACTTCCAAATTCAATTGGGGATCGGAAGTGATCGAATCCTTGAACTTGTCGAAGGCCGCGGGCGAAGTGAGGTGCACGGTCGCCGATTGAAAGATATTCTCCGGGCGCTTGAGCACCTCGTTCAGAATGCGCGCGTCGCACCATACTTCGGAATCGAACGACGATCCGCCCGCGTCGAAGACACCTACGACTTTCCATTGCCCGCCACCGAAGGCCACGGTGTTGCCGACGGTGAGGCCGGCGTAGGTTTTCGAGGCATTCTTGCCGACGACGAGCTCATCCAGACCGGAATGGAACATTCGTCCATCAACGATCTTTACAAACTTGCGGATTTCCTCCACGTTGGGCGAAACGCCGCGAACCTCCACATTCGCGTCCGTGCCGGTGGTGATGAGGGGTATGGGAACAACGCCAACAACTTCTTGCGTGACCAGCGGCTGCCCCGACGCATCGTGTGCGACGCCCGGCTTATCCTGTACCAGCTTTATGGAATCGAGAGTGATGCCGCCCATCATTTCCGTGGTCGATCCTGCACGCATCACCAGCGCGTCGTCGGGTGAACCTGAGGCCACCAGCGTGGCGCGGAAGCCGCGCGCCAGGGAAAGCATAGCCACGAAGACGCCGACCGTTCCTGCAATGCCGAGAATGGCCACGATGGTGGAAGTCCAGCGCGCGCGAATGCTTCTGAAGTTGTAAGAGATTGGCACTGATCCGATCAGCGGCGCCAGCAATCCGCCAACGATTCCGCCCACGATGACCAGAATCAGGAGCAAGGCGGCGACGGCCGCCAGCGTGATCAGAACACCGAAAATGAGTTTTGGCATCATGCTCAGACCCTCCGAAGGGCAGTCACAACGCCCATGCGCATGGCGCTGTAGGCGGGAAGAATTCCGCTGGCAAAGCCGACCAGGAGAGCGGCGATGACACCGTACACCAGTGTTTTGGCTGTAATCATAAGCGGCGGCAACAAACCAGCCATGGAGCGGCTAAGCACTGGAATAGCGATCAGTGCAAGCAGCAAGCCCACGCAACCGGCAAGCGCGATTACCATGGACTCGCCCAGGATGAATCCAAGGACAAGGCGATCGGGGAAACCGATGGCCTTGAGCACGCCCAGTTCATTGGTTCGCTCGCGCACGGAGATGGCCATCGTGTTTCCGGTGACCAGCAGGAGTGTAAAGAAGACGACGGTCCCGATCGAAATAATCAGGAATTTGATGTTTCCGAATTGCTTCACCCAGCCCTCGGCAAACGCGGATTCCGTCTCGGTCTTGGTTTCGTAGGGCGAATTCAGGTACGATGTTGTCGATGGCCTTGGCGATGCGCGGGGCATCGTCGGGGTTATCGATGAGAATCGTGTACCAGCCAACCTGGCCCTTGACCGATCTGGTACGCTCTCTTTGAAGTATTCCCACTGGATCCAGAACTGGGTCTCGTCATCTTCCGGCTTGGCGCCGTGGTAAACGCCGTCGACGTTGAATTCGAAGGCTTTACCCGCCAGCCCATAGATGGTTGTCTTGATGGGAATGCGATCGCCGATCTTCCAGCCGAAACGCTTCATGGTGGCCGCGCCAACAATCGCGCCCTGGCGATCTTTCAGGAACGCATTCCACTGGTCGTCGGGAACAATGAGCTCCGGGAAAACCTGGCGCTGGTTTTCAGGGTCGATGACGAACTGCGGGAAAAAGTTCTTGGGATCCTGATACACGCCGCCGAACCAGTTTTCGTGCGTGATGTACTTCACGCCCGGAATGCGCAGGATTTCATCCCGGTAAGACAGCGGGATGGTGTTGATGATGGAGGTGCGATTGATGGTGACAAGGCGATTCGCGCTCACCACGTCCGCTCCGCGGCTGAAGGCGTCGTTCACCACGCCCAGCAGCGCAAACAGAAACAGCGCCACCGCGAACGAACCGATGGTCAGAATCAGCCGGGCCTTCTTGCGAAACAGATTGGCCAGAATCAGTCTGCTGAATTTCATCAGACGCCTCCCGCGACAGCGCCTTGCCGCGCGCCTGCTTCTACCAGCACGCCCTTTTCGAGATGCAGCGTGGTTGTGGCCTGGCGCGCAACCACCGGGTCGTGCGTGACCATCAGCACGGTTTTCCCGTACTCCTGCACCAACCGCTTGATCAGCCCCATCACTTCGTCGGCGCTTTTGCGGTCCAGGTCGCCAGTGGGCTCGTCGCAGAGCAGGAAAGTGGGGTCGGCGACGATGGCGCGGGCAATGGCAACACGCTGTTCCTGTCCTCCGGAAAGCTGGCGCGGAAAGTGGCTCATACGCTCGCCCAAACCTACGATGGAGAGCGCGGTCTCAACGTGCTTGCGGCGTTCGGCCTTGGAGAGCTTGGTCAGCAGCAAGGGCAATTCGACGTTCTGGAACGCGGTGAGCACGGGGATGAGGTTGTACATCTGGAAGATGAAACCGACGTGGCGCGCGCGCCAGTCGGTCAGCTTGCCCCGGGACATGTGGGTGATTTCGTCGCCGGCCACGCTGATAGTGCCGCGCGTAGGAACGTCGAGGCCGCCCATCAAGTTGAGCAGAGTGGTCTTGCCCGAGCCGCTCGGTCCCATGAAGGCCACGAAATCGCCCTTATCGACATCAAGATTCAAGCCCTGCAAGACGTCGATGTCCTCGTTGCCGCGGCGATAGGTTTTGTCCAAGCCGCGCACTTGAATCAGACTGCCCGCTGATCCATTGCCATCCACGCGAACCATGATCGACGCTCCTTGATTTTCGCCATCTCCGCTTGCTCACAGAAATGGTGGCGCCCTTTGCAAGGCATTCCGTGTGCGAAACAGTAACACCAAATCACAACCGAATGAGGACTAAATCGCAACAACCCCACTAGCGCTTGATCGAAACCGTTTCGCCATCTTTCAAATTGGTTGGTCCCTCAACTACGACTGTATCTCCAGGCGCGAGCCCCGCCAGAATTTGCGTTTGCGCGCCATTGTTCGCGCCCATCTTCACGGCGCGGCGCTCGATGTGATCGCCATTCACCAGGAACACGATTTTCTGCTCGCCATCATCGCGGACCGCGTTCTGCGGCACCGCTACGCCCGCCGCCGCTCTTCCACTCTGCTTCACTTCTTCCCCGTGGAACGTGACCTTCACGCCCATGTCGGGCAGGATGCGCGGATCCAGCTTGTCGAAGGCAATGCGCACCTCGACAGTCGCCTTCTCCCGATCGGCCGTGGGAATGATGGTGCGCACGTGGCACGGAATCTTCCAGTCCGAATATGCATCCAAAACCGCGGTCACGTCCTGGCCGGGCTTGACGCGCGCGATGTAGTTCTCGTTGACGTCCACTTCGATTTCATTCGAGGCCATATCGACAATCGTCGCTATGCCCGTGCGCGTGAACCCACCGCCGGCCGAAATCGGCGACACCATTTCTCCCACCTGCGCGTCCTTTGAAACGATAATCCCGTCGAACGGAGCGTTGATGACGCAGTTATCCACCGCCTGTTGCGCCTCTTTGATGCGCGCGTCCGCCGCCAGCACCTGTTGCTCCGTGTATTCGATTTTCGCCCTCAGGCTGTCTGCGGCCATCGTCGCATTGTCGAGCGCTTCCTGAGTTTGAACTCCTGCTGCCCTCAATGCCTCTGCGCGATGCAATTCGATCTGAGCGTTTTTCAATTGCACCTGCAGGTCGAGAATGCTTGCCTGCGTGGCATTGCGATCTGCTTTCGCTGACGCAAGTGCCTTCTGCACATCGGAATCGTCCAGTGTCGCCAGCACAAAACCCTTGCCTACGTGCATTCCTTCGGTAAAAAAGACGCCCGTAACGCGCCCGGTGATCTTTGCCGCTACTGTGGCACGCCGCTGCGGTGTCACATATCCGCTCGCGTTCAGCAGGGCCGTTGGCCCGGTTTCCGGGGCCTCTACCGTGGCGACACGCACCGACGGCGTCTGACGCATGTAGGCGTAGACTGCGCCCACCACTACGAGCGCAGCCAGCAGGACGAAAAGAACAATCGTGATGCGCGCGCCAGCTTTTCGAGCGCCGCGCTTGTGGGCGTCAATGCGCAGCGCTCCGAGGTCCGGTCTTTCAGGGGCTTCAGGCATAGTCGGTCAGTCAATTTACCTGTGATTTCCATTATGGAATACTGACCTCGCCACGGTACACCCCGAGGCGCGCTTCACTTCAACTATTGCGACGGGTCTGCATCGACCCCGGTTCGGGCGGCCTGATCACTGTTTCCGAATCCGTGCGCTTTCGAGCCCTCGACGGTGCAATTGAGAAAAGGTGTGGTTTCAGTTGCTTAGATCAAATGGAGACCGAGCCTTTCATGCCGCATTGAGCGGTTTCTTGAGACGTTGGGTGTTCCGAAACGGCTGGAGCGGATATCCGGAAGCAATCGGAATGCTGTGGTGCGGGTAGCGATTTTCAGGACAGTCGCCCAAGCCCCTCCTGCACGCTGCCCGGGAACCGCGCCAGGCGGAGAGCCGCAAGCCGGAAGCCGGTAGCCAAAAGCCAGGAGCTGAAACCCGAGAGTTGAAACCCGAAACCCACCCCTCCTTCTGCCCCCTGACCCCTGATTCCCGACCCCTGTCCCCTGCTTCTCCGACCCCTGTTTTGCAGATCATTACCCGCCCTCGGCGCACACTACCAATAGAAGACAAGCACCTCACCTTGCTCCCTGGGACTCAGAAAAAACCATGCGCACCGTTCGCAACATCACCGTTTGCGTCACCCCGAGATCGATCGCCAGGCCAGCGATCTGCACCCCTCACGTGAGGAAAAAAATAGAGATTTTGACTGTGAAACTGTGGAATCGATATAAATTATTCATTGCAAAGGAATTACAAACCAAAATTCAACCCAGTACAGCGCCTGTACGGCTGTAAAAACCAAAAACCCCTCGTAACACCCTCATAATACAAATCTTAGAAAACCGGCCTTCCCACCCCGTACAGCGGCTGTAAGACTGTAAAACTGCAAAACTGTACCCCGCCTGGTCCCAGCTCCTTTGTCCTGCACCCCCCTCGACCCCGGTCTTCGAGCGTTCCCGCGAGCCATCCGTCGCCTCGTCTATAATGGCAATGAATCGCGTCAAGCGACAATTGCGCATCCGCGGGATCCGCCCCCTCCATGGCCCTCCCATCGGCCGCATCGGGAGCCGAGTCGTTCGCGCGTAGAGAGTTGAAGGTTCAAATCCATCCATGATTCGTTTCCTGCAGACAGACAATCGCATGACCAAGGCTCTTCTGGTGGTCATCATCGGCGCGGCCTCCGTGTCCATGTGCGTCTACCTCATCCCCGGCCTCGCCGGCGGCGGACAAGCCTCCTCTGACACCTACGCCGTCATCTACCCCCACTGGTACAGTCGCTTCCTCTCTTCAGGAGACTCGGTCAGCCAGGTGCGTGTGGAGCAGGTGGCCCGCCAGCAGTTGCAGCAGCGCAGTCCGCAATATGCTGATAACCCCATGATTCTGAATTTCTTTGAGCAGCAGGTTGGCCAGCAGCTCGTGCAGCAGCAGGTGCTGCTTGAGGTCGCCGATCACCTCGGCATTCGCGCCACCGACAACGATGTGCGCCAGTACCTGCAAACCGGCCCCACAGGTCAGGTGCTCTTTCCCAACGGCAAATACATCGGCGACGAGCAATACGCTGCCCTCATCTCCGACCGATTGAATATGTCGGTAAAAGATTTTGAAGAAAGCATCAAAACCGACATCATCATCCGTCGCCTGCAGGCCCTCATCGCCGGCGGAGTCACCGTCAGTAGTCAGGAAGTGCGCGATTTCTACCGAAAAGCAAATATAAAAATTAAATTCGATTACGCAGTCATCTCCTCTGACGATCTCCGTAAGACCATCAATCCCTCCGACAGCGACCTGGAAACATATTTCAAAAGAAATGCGGCCCGCTACGCAACCGCCGTCCCCGAAGAACGCAAAATAACGTATTTTGCGTTTACTCCCAGCCAACTGCCGGCGGGCGTACCACAGCCAACGCAAGCTCAAATTCAGCAATATTTCACGGCGCACCAGGCCGAGTATTCGGTTCCTGAGCAGGCTCGGTCGCGGCACATTCTGATCTCAGTGCCTGCGGGCGCCGACGCCAAGACGGACGCCGCCGCCAAGGCCAAGGCACAAGCGATTCTGAAGCAACTGCAGGCCGGCGGCAACTGGACCGATATCGCCAAGAAAGACTCCGATGATCCCGGCAGCAAGAATTCAGGCGGCGAGCTCGGCTTCTCGCAGCGCGGCCGCATGGTCCCCGAGTTCGACAACGCCATCTTCAGCCAGAAGATCGGCGATATTCAAATTGTGAAGAGCCAGTTTGGCTATCATGTCGTGCAGGTGGAAGAGCGCAATGCGGCGCATGCGCAATCGCTCGCGGATGTGCAGTCTACGATTCAGGCAACGCTGCTCCGCCAGAATGAGGCATCTGCGGAGGACGACTACGCGAAGGCGCTCACCTCCGAGGCCATCAAGAACGGTCTGGAGAAAACGGCAGCCGCTCATCATCTTGACCTGGTGACCACCGCCCCCGTCGCCAGCCAGGGAGTGATCGCTGCGCTGCCTGACAGTGCGCAGCTTCTCACCAAGGCATTCGCCTCCAAACAGGGCGATCCTCCGCAGGCCGCACCCACGGGCGAGGGTGATGCCATCTTCCAAGTCACCGGTATCGTGCCGGCCCACGCGCCTGCCTTCGCCGACTGGAAGACCCATGTTCTCGACGACTATCGCGACGAGCAGCTTCCCCGCCTGCTGGCTCAAAAGACCGCCGAACTTGCCGAGCGTGCCAAGTCAGAGAACAATCTGAATCAGGCGGCAAAAGAAGTGGGTGCAACCGTTAAAACCAGTGACCTGGTTGGCGCATCGGGTCAGGTGCCCGATCTTGGCGAAGTGGAGCAGGTGGCCCCACAGCTCTTTGATCTCTCGGTGGGCAATATCAGCGGACCCATCAACGCGCAGCGCACCGGCGTGGTGGCCAAGCTGACTGACAAGCAGGAGCCATCTGCCGACGAGATCCAGAAAAACTTCGACCAGACGCGCGACCAGCTTCTGGATCAACGCCGCGCCGACGCCTTCAACATCTTCATGAGCGGCGTTCTCGCCGACTACAAAAAGCACAACCGCATCCGCCTCAATGCCAAGGCGCAAACTCCGGCGTTGCCTGGAATGTAACTCGCGATCAATGCGCGTCAGAATTGAAAAGCGGCCCGCAACCTGACAGTTGCGGGCCGCTTAGAGCGGTTCCACAGTACTTGTAGCCACTTCTGGCGCTATCCGAGGTGGCTTTTTCTTGATAAAAAGCCACTCAGCCTCATCGCTCCGGGATACAGCAACTGTGGAACCGCTGTATTGTCTGGCGATCAAAGATACCCTATCGCAACCCCTCTGTCTGATAGGGCAGCCCGGTCACCGGCCAGCGGTCCGGTTGCGCATCCAGATTTGGCGCAACGGATACGCCTTTGAATGCAGCCGGAGCCACCGTCACATTCCATCCATCGAGCATCACCAGTGCGTCCTCGCCGTTAAACTCGGTCAAGTCCGCTTCGATGGTGACGGTACGCGTCTCGCCTGCGACGAGCGACACATAGTTGTCGGAGTAGAACACCGGCAGCACGCGCTCACCTGTCTTGAGCCGCCGCAATTGAAGGTGCGCCATCAGCGCGATTTCCTGCGATGGATTGTGCAGGGTCACCGTAACCGTCCGCTTGCCGTCTGCATCCGCGGTGGCCGCGGTGGCTTCAAGCGTGACCGGCGCAAGTTTGTTCAGATCGGTCAGGTCATCGGGATGCTCGGACGCACCAAGCCAATAGAAATTGCTGGAAAGCACCTGTCCTCTCGGGTCGCGTAATTCCAGCTTGAGGAAGTGGACCGGCGAAACCGCGGCCGGAAATTCAACCGTGCCGAGATTCGTCGCCATGTCGGGCTGCGCTGTCAGCTTTGTCTCATGCTCATAAGCCAGCGTTCCGTCCAGGTTGTAGATGGCCTCATGCGCGACCAAATCCGCTGCGGGTTCGGGCCGATTGTTGATCACTTGCAGTTCGCCATTGGCCTCGTTGTACTGGATATGGACCATCTCGCTCGCATGCATGACGGCAAAAAGCGAGGAGAAGGGCTCCAGGTCGTAATGATAAATCTGCCACACGAAACTCGGCTGGGCGGGATCGCTCATCCAGGTGAGAATCGCCGTGGTCGGATGGAAGAGCAGCGCGTTGCGCCCCTCGTACATGGCGCGGAATGCCTCGTAGTTCGCCAGTTGCGCCTTACGCACAAAATCGGGCAGATTGGCGATGTTGCCGTAACGCGCGGCGAGAATCGCGGGGTACTTGTCTGCGCCCGAGTTTCCCCTGGCAAAGTCGTGCTCGGCCCAATCGTCGTTGATCGACTCCCAGTCCTTCTTCGGCATCATTCCGTGGATCGACTCCAGCGTAGGCACTGAAACGCTGCCGGTCTCGGTTTTGAAGTAGTCGTCGGTCACGTTGTAAAACTCTCGTGGCGTTCGCCAGGAATATGGTCCGTGCGAGCGCACACCGGCGCCGTCGGTCGAACTGGGCTGGTAGCGGCGTGTTGGTTCCAGTTCCGCCATCAGCTTGCGCAGCAGCGCGTCAATCTCCGGAGGCGGAAACCCCTCGTTGCGCGCGCACCAAAGCACAATCGAAGGATGATTGCGGAAACGCAGGATCTTGTCGCGCACGTTGGCCATGTACGTGTCGATGTCCGTCGGATTCGGACCGTCGCCAGGATTGGGCTGGAAGAACTCATCCCAAACCATAATTCCGTACTTGTCGCACAACTCGTAGAAATCCTCGCTCGTGCTCTGGCCAACCCAATTGCGGATCATATTCAAATGCGCCAACTGGTGCATGTGAATCTGGGCGTCGAGCCGCTCGCGCGGTATGCGCTTCATGGCCTCGTCGAGTCCCCAGTCGCCGCCACGGATAAATACTTCCACGCCATTCACTGAAACGGTCAGCGTATCGGTGCCGGGAACGCTGTAGCTGATCTTGCGCACGCCGAAATCCACATCCGATGCATCTGAAGCCCTGCTTCCCTGATCGAAGCTCAAATGCAGCCTGTACATGTTCGGCTCACCGTAGCCGTTCGGCCACCACAACCGCGGATGTTCCATGTGCAGCGCCGGCGTGGTCTTCGCGTCAAACGTCACCGTCTGCTTGCTGTGGGCCGCCAGTTCCACTTGCTGCTTAAACGCGATGTTTTCAATGGTTCCCTTCAGGAAACCCTTTTGCGGCTTGTCGCTCACATTCTCAACCGTCGCTTGCACCATAACGTCGGCAGAGTCGGTCCGAGGAAGCGGAAGGTCGGTGGTCACCAGCGGATCCTTCACAATCACCGGCCCCGTGGCGCTGAGAAATACCTTTTGCCAGATGCCGGTGTCGCGGTCGCGGATCGCCGGAATCCAGTCCCAGCCAAGCGTACTCAGAAACGTCGGTCCGTCGATGGCGCTAATGCCGCCGTTGCCTCCCATGCCCGCGGTCAGCGTGTGTTCATGGGGAACCCCGGGGTTCGGTTGCGGCGTCACCAGAACCGCAACAACGGCCTGCTTGCCCGGCGTCACATGCGCCGTAATGTCGAAGATGCCGCGTATGAACGCTCCGCGGATGGCGCCCACTTGCGCGCCGTTTACCCACACCGCCGCTGCATAGTTAATGCCGTCGAAGTTAAGCCAAACGCGGTGGCCTTTGTACGCGTTCGGCACCTCGATCAGCGTCCGGTACCACCAGGAGGTCCGCGCCAGACTGTCGGGAATCACCTCCGGCCGATTGTTCTCTCCATAAAGCGGCTCCGGATATACATGGTTATTCACGAGAGTCGTCAGCACTGTGCCCGGAACCGTGGCCGTGTACCAGCCGGCAGTGTTAAGGCCCGGCGAAGCTACCTCTGCTGCGGACTGCTGCGTTCTGGCCGCATCCTGCAACAGCCAGCCGCCTGCAAGGGCAAACTGCGGAGGAGGGTTCGACTTAGCTACGGCGGATACGGGCGCCAGCATGGCAAATGTGGATACCAGAACAAAAAGGAATGAGCGGTCGATTTGTGTTTGCAACGGTTTACTCCCCGAGACTTTCCAGAAGCTTATTTGCGGCGCGCTTCGCCGAAATCAGGATTGCCAGAGGGATTATAGTGGTTCGCCCCGGCCAGCGGCTCAACCTCGGCGTTCATCCGGCGATAATGGAAGCATGCAGTTTCAGCGTTCCTCTGGAGTTCTGCTCCACATCAGCTCACTTCCTTCCCGCGGAGGCATCGGCGACCTGGGTCCGGCTGCACACGAGTTTGTCGGTTTCCTCGCTGCTGCCAAGCAGCACATCTGGCAGGTACTTCCCCTTGGGCCCACCGGCTTTGGCAACTCGCCTTATGCTTCCTCTTCGGCTTTTGCGGGGAATCCTTATCTCATCAGCCTGGAATCTCTCTCCGAGTGGGGCTGGATTGAGGGCGGCCGCATTGCCGGCCTGGGAGGCAATGCGGGCAATGTCGACTTTGAGGACGTGGAAGAACGAAAGATCCCCGCGCTCTACGAGGCGGCCGGGAATTTCCTCGATCGCGGCCCGCACGACAAAATGCTCCAGGCCCATTGGCAACAGTTCGATGAATTCTGCAGGAGCCATTCGGCGTGGCTCAACGACTACGCTCTCTACTCCGTGCTGCGGCGCGAGCACAACACCGGAGCTTGGACAGCATGGCCGGAGCCTCTGCGCAGACGCGATCCCAAGGCGCTCGCAAAAGTTGCCGAAGAGCACGCCCGGGCACTGGACCTTGAGAAGGTGCTGCAGTTCGCATTCTCTCTGCAGTGGGAAGAGCTGAGAAGCGTTGCAGCGCAGAGTGGCATACGGGTCCTTGGTGATGTCGCCATCTTCGTGAACATGGATTCGGCGGACGTGTGGGTTCATCCCGAACTGTTTGAGCTGGACGAGGAACTCAATCCTATTCGGATCGCCGGCGTTCCGCCGGATTATTTTTCGCCCACCGGCCAGCGCTGGGGCAACCCGCTTTATCGATGGGACGTCGCGGCCGAGAGCGGCTTCACCTGGTGGATCGAGCGCATCCGCCGCGCCTGCGAGCTTTACGACATTGTGCGCCTTGACCACTTCCGCGGCTTCGAGGCCTATTGGGCAATTTCCGCCGAGGAGAAGACCGCCGTGAAAGGCGAATGGGTGAAGGCGCCCGGTCTCGAACTCTTC
This sequence comes from uncultured Acidobacteriaceae bacterium, assembly GCA_963793885.1. Lineage (GTDB taxonomy): Bacteria > Acidobacteriota > Terriglobia > Terriglobales > Acidobacteriaceae > Telmatobacter. The sequence goes on along the minus strand of CAWCBQ010000002.1, from coordinate 326,023 downwards.
CGCGCGCTCGAAGCGTCCTTTGGACCGCTCCCTTTGGTTGCCGAAGATCTGGGCCTCATTACCCCTGAGGTCGAGGCCCTGCGCATCGAACTCGGGCTACCCGGCATGAAGGTGTTGCAGTTCGGCTTCAGCAACAAAGGAGCGCACACTCATCTGCCACACCGGTTTACTCCCGACACGGTCGCCTACACGGGCACGCACGACAACGACACGACACTGGGCTGGTGGGGTTCTGCGAGCAAGACGGAACGTACCGCCGTCGAGGCCCTTGTGGGTTCAGTCGACAACCAGCCTGTCTGGCCTCTCATACGCGTTCTTTATGCGAGCGTTGCACAAATTGCTGTGGTTCCCGCGCAGGATCTGCTGGAACTGGGCACTGAAGCACGTATGAATACCCCCGCCGTCTCCGCCGGCAACTGGAGCTGGCGCGCACCGGGGAACTGTTGGACGGAGGAACTGGCAGACCGCCTCTCTGCCCTTGCCGAAGTTACCGACCGCGACAACGACCCCCTGGGCGAGCCCGGGCAAGAGCAGGCAAACGGCTCGTAAAGCAGCGCGGCAACTCTCCGGGGACTTCGCAGCCGCTTTCTTCAATCCGCTTTCAGCACCGTCCAAATCCACCCGGCAAACGTCAGCACCAGGATGGGATACGCGAAGTAGGGAAGCGGCCTGGCAATTGGCGTCACCAACTGGCCCCAGAAAATCTTCAGCGACGTAATGGCAAACAAAATACCGGCCACCATGCTCGCTGTGCGAATCCACAGTCTGAATTCCCTGGGAGCACCCGTGAGCAGCAGGCCGGCGGACCACAAGGCCGTGCCCGCGGCAAATGAGGGGACACTCGCCTCAAGACTACCAGCCGTTCCGCCAAGCATCACGGCCTCGCCGATGGCGTAGACAAGAAAACCGGCAGCCACGCAGTCGTTGCCTTTTCTGAAGTACCTAATGGCCAACAGGCAGGTTGCGACGATCACGCCAACGCCGTCGATTGCCCACAGAAACGAGCGCAGATTTTGTTGCGCGACCATGCTTCCAGCCATGCCGAGCAAGCCGCCCACAGCCAGACCAATCACGGTCAGAATTCTTGCAGCGTTCTTCATAATGTTGGGAAACTTACCCGAGTCGCAACACGAGCGTCAAGAAGTTTCTTCTGTCGCCCGCTCCAAATACGCGTTTCAGAGAAAACTTTACAAAACGTGTCGCAGGTACATCTCAAAAGGGTATGTCGTCGTCAGAGATCTCGGCCGACTGCGAAAGATCGTCATGGCCAGCCGGCGGGCTCTGGTCAAAGCTGGCTGCGGAACTGGAGGATGCCGCAGGCCGGCTGTAACCTCCCGAGCCCTCGTCTCGACCTGACAGCAGGGAAAGGTCGTTCACAATAATCTCTGTCTTGTAGCGCTTTTGTCCGGTCTGCTTGTCTTCCCAATTGCTGGTTCTCAACGATCCTTCGATATAGAGCTTGGAACCCTTCTTCACATAGTCCCGGACAATCTCGGCGGTGCGCTTGAAGGCCACCAGGTTGTGCCACTCGGTGCGGTCCTGCCAGTTGCCTTGCGGGTCCTGATAGCGGTCGCTGGTGGCCAAACCGAATTGTGCCACCATGGTGCCACTTGGGGTGGAACGGATTTCGGGATCTTTGCCCACATTTCCTAAAAGGATGACTTTGTTAACGCTCTTGGCCATATCGGTGCACTCCAGTAACTGAAAAGAATAGCAGAGGATCAGGGTTCGCGGGCGATTCGCCGATTGCGAAACCACTTTGCGACGCCCAGAGCCAGCAGAAGGCCGCCGAAGGGAATGCACGTCAGCGCGACGATCAGCGCAAACCAACCGGTATTCGTGCTCGCTCCGGTATGCGAAAAGCCGCCCAACACGGTTTCAAGCAGCAACGCAGCCAGCAGACCCGCGCCCAAGATCGAACTGCCCCATTGCAGCAGTTGCCGGGTTCCGTCATCGGCCTCGGCTGCCCGGGTTGGCACGGGAAGGGATTTGCGCGAGTTCTGCGATTGAGCCGTCATGATCCCTGCGCCAGACGCAACATCGCATAGGTGATGACACCGGTGACGGAAACGTAGAGCCACAGCGGGAATGTCCAGCGGGCGACCTTGCGATGTTGCGGAATGCGCCCGCTCAGCGAGAAGAAAAAGGTCACCAGCACCAGCGGCAGCGCCACCACAGCCAGAACGATGTGGCTTGCCAGGAGCGGCAGATAAACCGACCGCAGCGCCGCGTGCGCCGGGTAGCGCACATCCCCGTGCAGGGCGTGGTGCAGGATATAGCTGACCAGGAACAGCGTCGAGAAGCCGAAGGCCGTGATCATCGCAGCCCTGTGCGCTCTGATTTTGTGAGCGCGAATCATTGTGTAACCGATCAACAAGGCGGTCGCGGCGAGCCCATTCAACGCGGCGTTAAGAGCCGGCAAAAAGGCGAACTGCGCGCTGGTGGCCGCGGCTGGATGAATGTAAATCAGCCAGAAAAGAAAGAGTGTTGCAGCCGCACTGATCGCCAAAATCGCCGCAATTGCGGGCTTTGTGCTTGATTGGGGTGCGGTTGTGGTCGTCATTGTTTCGCTATCCTTATTATTTCGCGCTTAATGCTTCGCAATCGCACAGACCATCAACGTGGTGAAGAGCAATGGCAGGTAGAGTACGCTCACCTTGAGCAGGTCGCGCGCCAGCATGCGGCTTTCGTTGTCATCGCCGGCATGCAGAATGCCCGCGAAACGAATGGTATAGCCCAGATACACCAGCCCCAGCGCACCGGCCAGCACCGCATAGGGCAAACTTGCCATCCCCAACTTCCAGGGAACCAGGCTGACGGGAATCATGGCGACCGCGAAAAACAGCGCCTCGGCCACGGTGGACCATCCATCCGGCTGCACCACCGGTAACATGCGGATACCGGCGCGCGCGTAATCGTCGCGATAAAGCCAGGAGATGGCCATGAAGTGTGGAAACTGCCAGACAAAAAGAATGGCGAACAGCGCAACGCCCTGCCATTCGATGCGGCCACGCGCTGCTGTCCAGCCCAGCAGAGGGCCCATCGCGCCAGGGAATGCGCCGACAAAGGTGGCGATTGCGGTCACTCGCTTCAACGGCGTGTAAATAGCGACATAGGTGAAGGCAGTGAGCAGCGCCAGCGATACCGTCAGCAGATTGGTTTCGAACGCCAGCCAGACCGCGCCCAGCGCCAGCGCGCCAAGCCCGGCCATAATGCCCAGTGCGAGGGAGAAGCGGCCAGAGGCGAGCGGCCGGTCGGCGGTCCGTTTCATGCGAGCATCCGTTTTGCGCTCCAGCGCCTCGTTCAACGCGCCGGCTCCGGCCGACACCAGGCCAATGCCTAGCAGTGTGTCGAGCAAACCGCGTTGCACGCTTGAGATACCCGACAACATCGACCCAAGGTAAAAGCCGCCCCAACCGGTGACAAGCACCAACCCAACAACCTTGACCTTGAACAGTTCGCGCAGGTCGTGGATCAGCGTAGCCGTAGCTCCAGGTTTAGGGGCGTGAACGTGTTCGTGGGCATGGCTCCCGGCAGGCGTGGTCAGTTCCACCGGGTTGGCGGCGTGGGAAGCAGGATTCATCAGTTGGGAAGAAGCCCTCAGCGGCAAGGCCCGAAAGGACAATGTGCCTCTCTCTAATGATAGCAAGCGGGGGAGCCGAGCCAGCGCAGTCAGCCCAGCCGTGCAGCCTGGACGATGGCGAGAGCCGCCCGTTCCGGAGTCAATGCATCGACGGCAATCGACAGGTGAGCCTCGCGGTAAAGCGGCAGTCGACGCTCGTAGCGGCGGGCCAGGTTGGACTGGTCAGCCAAAATGGGCCGCGTGTGCTCGGTTCCCCCGCAGCGCGCCAGCGTGGTTGCCAATCGAACTTCAAGGTGGACGAGCAAAGTGCCCTCGCCGCTTTTCAACAGTTGCCGCGTTGCAGCGGTCTCGATGGCGCCTCCGCCGAGTGCCAGTACCAGCTCGTCGCCCTCGACTAAACGCGCAATTGTCTCGCGCTCCCGTTCCCGGAAGGCCGTCTCGCCCTTCTGGGCGAAGATTTCGGCAATGGTCATCCCTGCCTCGGCTTCGATCACGTCATCCACATCCACAAATCGCCAGCCCAGCCGCGCAGCTACCAACGGGCCCACCGTTGTCTTGCCGGAGCCCATGAAGCCGGTAAGCACAATGCGCCGATGCACTGGCTGTGCGCCGGCAAGCGAAGACAACCCTGGTGGGGACGCGGGGTTCAGGGAGGATGAGACTTCCGCTTTGTTTCGATCCGGCAAACAAACCTCATGCGCTGGAAGACAGCAGCGCGCACTCTTTCCAGTATAGAGAAGCTTCGTTAACGTCACCGCCGCGCCTAGCTGAGAACCATTACCACTGCCCCCGCCGTAATCAGCAATCCGCCGACTACGGCTGCCGCGTTCATCTTTTCGCCCAGCAGCAACCAGGCGAACACCATGACCAGGGGCACGCTCAGCTTATCCAGCGGCGCCACGCGCGATGCGGGGCCCAGTTGCAAAGCACGAAAGTAGCAAATCCAGGACAAACCCGTGGCAAGCCCCGAGAGGACGAGAAAAAGCACAGTCCTGCGGTCCAGCGCTCGAATCTCACCGTGCTTGCCGAGTACAAGCGTAATGCCCCAGGCAAACACCAACACCACGCTGGTACGCAAGGCCATGGCCAGGTTTGAATCCACATGCTCCACGCCCACCTTGGCCAGCAGCGCCGTGGCGGCGGCAAAGGCGGCGGAAAGCAGCGCCCATCCGATCCAACTCATGAAGAACATGGTACGCGGGCAATCGCATCGCAAGGTACTCTAAACTCGAATTATGCAGACCGGCCGCGCCAGCAGGACAGCCCTTCGAGTAGCCATTCGCCGCGCAGCGCACCAGCTCATCGATCAGCCTCGTGTGCTTGACGACCCCATCGCGGTGCGCCTGATTGGCCCAGGCTTCGCCCGCGATATGGAGCGCGCCATGCATCCGGTGGCGCGCGACTTTCGCTTGTTCATGGCCGCCCGCAGCCGCTATGCCGAGGACCACCTCGCCGCCATGGTTGCCCAGGGAGTCTCGCAGTATGTGATCCTCGGCGCCGGCCTGGACACCTTCGCCTATCGCAATCCGTTTCCCGCTTTGCGGGTCTTCGAAGTGGACTTTCCTGCAACCCAGCAATGGAAGCGAGAGTTGCTGGCGGAAGGCGCCGTGGCCCTGCCCCCCAACCTGACCTTCGTTCCTCTCGACTTTGAGCACAAGACTCTCGCGGAGGGGCTTGCCGAGGCTGGATTCGACGCCACCTGCCCGGCGTTTTTCGGCTGGCTGGGCGTCGTTCCTTACCTCACGCTCGATGCATTTCGCTCGACCCTCGCTACAATCGGCCTGCTCCCGGCTGGAACCGCCGTCAGCTTCGATTACGCCTTTCCCCCGGAGACTCTCAGTTGGAGGCGCCGCCTGGTCTTCGACTCGTTATCGGCGCGCGTGGCCGCTGCCGGCGAGCCTTTCCGGCTGTTTTTCGCCCCCGATCAACTCGAAAATGAAACGCGCGCAGCCGGATTTCTGCGCATCGAGCAGGTGGATTCAGTCCAGCTCAACACGCTCTATTTTCGAGACCGCACCGACGGGCTCAAGCTTTCTCCCGCAGGCCTGGGTATGCTGGCGACCGCTTGGGTTTAGCCACGCCGCAAGGCTGATTCGCAGGCTAAGATGAATCATGCGTCTGTTCGCCCTCACTTCACTTTCCGCCGTCCTGCTCGCTCTCTGCGGATGCGGATATCACACCGTGGGCTCCGCCACTCATCTGCCTCCCGACATAAGAACATTGTCTGTGCCGCAATTCTCCACGCGCACCGAGTCCTATCACTCTGAGATCGTCATGACCAATGCGGTCATTCGCGAATTTGCAGCCCGTACCCATTTGCGCGTGACCCCTGGCGCAAGCCCCGATGCCGGCGCCGTTCTCCACGGCGTCATTCTGAAGGAAGCGGTAGCCCCTCTCACCTACAACTCCTCCACACAACAATCCTCTAGCTTTCTCGTCACGATCGTGGCCTCCGTGACCCTCAACGGTTCCGACGGCAGAATTCTTTATCAGAACAAGAACTACGTCTACCGGGAGCAGTACCAATCCACCACTGACCTGGCCACGTTCATTCAGGAGGATCCGGCTGCCGTGGATCGGCTCTGCCGCGCGTTTGCCAGGCAGCTCGTTGCGGATGTGCTTGAAGGCTTTTGAGCCTCCATCCAGGCGTTTCGCCCCCGGCCCAGCGAAGAACAGACGAAGTCCGCAGCCAAACGTTGCAAGATCAGGCAACCGCCCGGTTTTCCGCGCTGGCCTCCTCGTCCCGCGCAGGATATTCTGGAGCCGCATGATCCACGCACCCATTCACGGCGATCTGCCGATCTGGGCTCAGGGTTCTTTTCAGGACCTGCGGAGGCCCGCGCTTTGACCGCCGCGCGCTGGGGCGCTGGATTTGCCGCGACAGGCCGCTTTGTCGCAGAGATTGAGGCTGCCGCGGTCAACCAGGGTTCGCTTCGGCCCGGCTACGTGCTGGCCGGCGACGAGGTCTTCCTGCTGGACCGATGCCGTGCCGCAGTCCTCAAGGCCTTTGTGCCGGCGGAGCTGAGGGATTTCTGCCTATCCGACCTTGACCTGACCTCGACGTCAATTTTCGAGGTGCTCGATCGAGCTCAGACTCCCTCACTGATGGCGCCGTTCCAGGTGATTTTTGTGCGCAATGTGCGTCAGCTCTACACGCGCGGAGCAAAGAAGGATGAGTTTGCGGCGCTCGAACGCTATTTCCGTTCTCCCAACCCGCAGGCACTTCTGCTCTTCATCGCCGACTTTCTGCGCATTCCGTCCGACATCCGCCGCATGGAGATGGACGACAAGAACCGCTTCGAGCGCCTCACGGAGACCCTGGGCCAACACTGCGGCATGGTCGAACTGGCGCGGGTCAACGAGGAAGATGCCATGCGCTGGATTGTTTCCAGGGCCCAGGAGTCGGAAGTCCGCGTTGATCCCGATGCAGCGCGCGAACTTGTGGACGCTCTCGGCGCCGACATGATGCTGGTCTCTTCTGAACTGGAAAAGCTGCTGCTTTATGCCTCAGGGCGCGCTCGTATCACATTGGGCGATGTTGAGACCATGGTTCTTGGCGCCAAGCAGCGCTCGCTCTACGAACTTACAGACGCCATCAGCGCCCACGACCGGGTGCGCGCCCTGGCACTGCTGCAGGGATTACTTAATAGTTCAGACGCCGGCGAGGACGCGGCCATCGGCCACCTCTACATGCTCGCCCGCACCTTTCGCCAGATGCTGGTTATTCTGGAGAAAAACGTTCGCGACTCGCGCGCCATCTGGCAGGCATTGTGGCAGGGCTTTCGCATGCCGCCCTTTGCCGCCGACGATCTCATCCGCCAGGCGCGCCGGTACAAGAGCCGCCGCGAACTTACGCGCGCCCTCCGCCTTGTGGCCCGCGCCGACCTCGAACTGCGCTCGTCGCCGCCTGACAAGCGTCTGGTCCTCGAGCGTCTGGTCTATGATCTGGCTTCGGAGCCCAAACCTGCTGCCTCCGCGTGGGCATCGGCACAGTTGTCCTTCGAGAATTAGATTTGCTAAACAGCAGCGGAAAGGCCCAGTCTCGTGTGCTCCCTTCCCGAATTCCAACTCCGCCTCAGGGGGCCGCTCAGTACGCGCCGCTCTTTTGCAACCATGGGGAGTATTGCTGGTCTTCATGCTGGATGTGGTTTGCCAGCCAGTCACGCAAGAAATTCAGCAGTTGCACGTTCAGCCTTCCTTCGCCGCGCTCGAAACGGACGATGAAATCATCGACCTGTTTGCACAGGTCGCCATGCAGGACGCGGTGCTGAGCCAGCTTGGGGTAATGAGCAGCCGCCATCATCGCCTCCTCCGAATTAAAGTGATCGCGGGTATAGTTGGCCAGCTTGCGCAGCAGAGGGCCAGTCATGTTTTGCGCCTGGCCTTTCATCATTGCAGCGTGAAGCTCGTTGAGAATTCCGAAGAGTACGGTGTGTTGCTTATCCATTGATTCGACCCCAACGGAGTATTTGCTGCTCCAGGTTAAAAGCGCCATGCGCACCCTCCCGCCGGCAAGGGCCGACAAATAATATATCGGACGCGCAAACAGAAGGTTGAATGGAAATCCGCCGACCCTTGAATCGCAGCCAATCTTGAAATGCGCTAGAGAATATTCCGGTCCCTCAGCCAGGGACCATACTCACGATCCAGTCCCTCAATGTGTTCGAGATACCCGTTGCGCAGCGCGCACAGCATCTGTCGGGTCTGCACGTCTTTGCCGTGCTGCAGGTGATGAGCCGACTGCAGCATCTCCGCCAACATCCTGTGATGTTCTGTGCGATGCTCCGTCAGGCCGGGAAACTCCGCCTGCTCCATCAACTGCTCCTCGCTTTGGAAATGCATCCGCGTGAACTCGATGAGCCGGTCAAGCAACTCGCTCACCTGCTCCCGCCCGCAGCCCCGCACCAGCGCCAATCTAAGTTCGTTCATCGTATCCATCAGGATCCCGTGTTGGTCGTCCATGGCGCGAACGTCCACCGAGCAGGCGTGGTTCCAAGTTAGAAGCGACACATGAGCCTCCACAAATCACTGAAGGACATATCGTCGGTTTCCGCTGCCGCGTTACCTGCAATCTGCGCCTTCCGGTGACTAAGGTTTGGTTCGCTGCCCTCAATCTCCACATGGGCTGGTGGGGGCAGTTTCTGCCGACGAGGGCGCACAATGGATAAAGGCGCACCATGAATCTGCCCACTCTTGTTACTCCGGCCAATGTCATCGCGGCGTTGCTGGCTCTCATTCCATTTCTGAGCGCGGCCTTCTTTCCTGAGCAGGTTGCCGCAGGGGTGCGCAGGCTCCCTGCCGGTTTTCAGCTTGCGTGCCCGGTCCTTCTCTGCCTGCCTTATATTCTTGTTTGCTGCTCCGCAGGGGTCTTTTGCTGGGGCTGGTTAGCACTCTATGCTGCCCTACCCGTCACGGTGGCCTTGCTGCTGTGGCAGGCGGCGCAAAGCCCTTCCGCGCAGCGCGGGACCTGGCAGGATTTTCTGGTTCTGGCCGTGCTCGGCCTCTCGGTCGACCTCCGCTGGTTCGAATCCGCCTGGCCGCCCCACCTGGCCATTTTCAACAAGGTGCTTTTGCTCGATGCCGGTATCTACGGATTTATCCTGCTGCGCAATCTTGACGGCGTCGGCTTTGACCTTCGCCTGCGTTGGCGCGACGCCGCCATCGGTCTGCGCGAAGTGATTTTCTACACGCCCCTTGCTCTGGCGCTCGGCCTGAGCCTGGGATTCCTGCATCTGCACGCGGTGTTGCCCGGCCCAGCCTCAATCACTGGGGCATGGTTATTCACCTTCTTCTTTATCGCCGTTCCTGAAGAGCTATTTTTTCGCGGCTGGCTGCAGAATCTTCTTGAGCGCCGCATAGGGCGCACGAGCGCGCTGCTGCTCACGTCGGTTCTGTTTGGCCTGGCCCACTTCAACAAGCGCGCCGTCCACTTCAACTGGCGCTACGTGCTGCTGGCCGCGATGGCGGGCTTCTTTTATGGCCGCGCATGGCGCCGCGATCGCCGCGTGGGCGCATCCGCCGTGACGCACGCCTCAGTGGATGCTATCTGGTCGCTGTGGCTCAAGTAGGTTGTGCGGCCTGTGCATGTGTCCGTAGCGCAGGTACCCCAGCCCAACTCGCATGTTACGCACCACCGGTCCGGGAACCGCAATAGCGATCGTGATGCCGAAGATTGCGTGCGCCATGGCAAGAGGATAGAGGTTGCGGTAGCGAAGAAAAAGCATGCAGGAGGCAAACCCCCAGATCAAAGTGGCCGGCGCAAGAATGGGATTGGGCAGATGCGCCAGGGCAAACAACCCAGCAGCCGCGAATGCCGACGTTCGGGGCCCGGGCAAGAGCCGCAGGAGCCTCAACAGGAAAAAGCCCTGCAGCAGAAACTGTTGCACAAATGTCCAGATTGCATAGCCCCAATACGTCATGATGAACGGAATGATGCCGGGATCGGTTGCCGGGGGACCGGGCAACTGCAGGGTACGAAAATGAATTGCCACCGCAACGGCGATCCCCGCCAATGCCAAGGCTACGCCCACTATCCAGAGAGAGCGCAGGAAGTTCTCTCTGCGCAGTCCCATGGCGCGAAGCTCGCCGCGCCACCGAGGGGTGATCGAAAAGCACGTCATCGACGCGAGCGCGCCCACGGCCACCAGCCATAGCCACCGTTGCAACGGCCTCGGCGTCCAGATCACCAGCAGAATGAGCCCGTAGGCAATCGCAATCTCCGCCAGTGCCCGCCGTTTGCTTCGAGCCGCTTGCGAGCTGACGTCATCTAAGTTCGAAGCCCTGCCGGCCGTCATAATCTCGATCTTAAGGCAATCTCTGCCGCTTATTCCAGAATCACGGCGGGCTCCGGCTCGCGCCCGCGCGTGGTCAAGGCTACGGCCGCGGCCAAAATCAGCGCACCGCCCACCCATGCGTACGGGCCCAGGTGTTCGCCGAGCAATTCCACGCCCATCCAGGCGCCCAAGACCGGCTCAATGTTCAGGAGGACTCCTGCGCGGGAAGCGGGCACATGATGGATGCCCCAATTCCACAACAAGGTGGTGGTCGCCGTGCACAACAGACCGCTGATGGCCAGCGCCGCCCAGGCTGTACTGCTCACGTGCGCGAACGGCGGCGCCTTCTCACTTGCGTGAGTCAAAGGAGACAGCAGCCACGGCCCCAGAACCCACAATGCGAGCATCCCCGTCCCGGAAAGAATGGTGTAGGCCGTGACCACCGGCGGGCTGTGGGTCTCCATTAGCTTCTTGCTCAGCAGAATCCACGCCACAGAGACGAAAAGGGAACCGATCACCATCATGTCCCCCGCCAGTGTCGCTACTTCGTATGCCGCCGCGGCGTTGCTCCCACCGAAGGCCACCAGCGCAGCGCCTACGGTCGATCCGCACAGGGCGACCCAACCCAGCCGGTCGAGCCTTTCGCGGGCAAAGAGCGCGGCAGCCGCGGCCAGCATAACCGGCATCGCGCCCACCATCAGCGAGGCGTGGCTTACCGTCGTCCTAACCAACCCTTGAAATTGCAGAAGGAACTGAATGGGCACACCGAAGGCCGCCGCCACAAGCAGCAGGCGCACCTCCGCACCAGTTAACCGCACCCGCCCGCCACGATGGAACAGCATCACCGGCAGCATGCCCAGGGAGGCAAAAACAAAGCGATAGAGCACCATCGACTCTACGCTCATCTCGTTGAGCGCCAGCCTGCCGAAGTAGAACCCGGTGCCCCAAAGACAGCTTGCCAATGCACAGGCGCCGTAACCCAGAAGCCTGATGCGCCGATCTATTGCGGAGTGCTGTTCCATCCCATCTTTACTCTCGCACAGGTGAGAGAAGTGAGTATCACTGCCCAAAACGGCCTGTATCGGCGAGAATACATATCGATGGCGAAACGGCTGATGAGGGGGAGCTTGATTGTGCACGCCGGTCGCTGGCTGGCGGCTGTGAGCCTGGTGTTTTCAGCCATTCGTATTGCGCCTGCGCAGGCCGGCTCGGGGTTCGCCCCCGATCGATCCCTCGCTGTAAGGGAGCGCGTGTTGCCCGGGGGCTACCCCCTCAAGCCCTCGTTGCCGCCCACGTTTACCATTCCTGTTGAGGCTTTGGGCTTTTCCCCTCCCGGCGCGCTCTACCTGGGCCAGCGCAACAGCCTGGTCTCGCTGGACTTTGTCGACGAAGACCATCTTCTGTTCACCTTCCGCGTTCCCGGGCTCATTCATCGCCAGCTTAAGCCTGGAGATAGCGGAGAAGGGGACGAGCGCCAGATTCGGGCGGTGGTTCTTGAGCTGCCGGCCGGAACTGTCGAAGCGGAGGCCCTGTGGACCGTTCATGACCGGGCCCGGTACTTGTGGATGCTCAAGGATGGGCATTTTCTGCTCCGGGACAGGCAAAACCTTGGGCTGGGCGACGCCCATCTGGAGGTGAAACCATTGCTCCAGTTTCCCGGTTCGCTCCTCGATCTGGAGATGGATCCTTCCCAGCAGTTCCTTGTTTCTAACTCGTTGGAGCCAGCCGCAGCCCCCAGCCAGCCCGGTACGGTTGACAGTCCTGCCACGGCACAGACTTCCATGACGTCGGGCAACCAGAACCCCTCCAGCGATTCGGATATCGTAGTGCGCATCCTCCGGCGTGAGTCCGGCCAGGTGATGCTGGTTAGCCGCGCCCGGTCCGAGGTTCATCTACCCATCAACTCTGAAAGCTACCTTGAGAGCCTGCGAGGAAGGGGTGCGCAGTGGGTCTTGAATCTGAACTTTTTTAGCGGCGGCAGCAGGATTCTGGGCAGAATTGACTCGGTATGCGCTCCCGAACTGGAGTTTGTTTCGCAGCAGGAGGTGCTGGCGATAGCCTGCGATTCCCTGGGAGCCCACAAACTGGTTGCTCTGACCACCGAAGGCAAGACCCTTTGGAGCGATCTGAACCCGGATACGGCAATTTGGCCGTTGTTGGCGCGCTCGCCCGATGGGCTCCGCATCGCACAGGAGACACTGGCCGTTTCCCGGCCTGTCAGCACCTATGCGCCCCTCGACAGCGAAGATGTCAAGGGACAGGTGCTTCGAGTCTTCAATGCAGCCACCGGCGAACTGGCGTTTGAGTCGCCTTTGAGCCCGGTGCTCGATGCCGGCGGGAATGCGGCGATCTCACCTTCAGGCCGCCGGGCCGCTGTGCTCAATGACGGGGCCATTCAAGTCTTCGAACTGCCTGCTCCGCCCCCGTTTCCGGGGCCGCTACCGCAGCCTGGCAAGTCAGAGAAACGAGCCGCTCGCTGAGCGTCCCCGCTGCCTGGTTTCGACGTTCCAATTGCAGCACGCCCTTCAGCGCGGCTTCAGGATAGGTAAGCCCTCTTGCGCTTTGTGCCAGGTCGCCCCTCCTTGAGGCCGGGTCGACTTAAGTGCATTGCTTTCTGGGTACGGCAATCCCGAAAGCGCTTCAGCGGGCAGCTTTTCTCTCGCGCATCGCTTTCACGATCAGCATCACCAGCAGCAGGAGCGCGCCAGGAAGAGCAACATACAGCGCCCACATGGAAACCAACGGGAGATCGGAGGACAAAGTCAGTGAGCTCGCCTGCGGGCCTACTTCCAATTGCGCATTTACGCCCGTCCCCGCGGTATCCGTATGGACGTTCAAAACGACCTTCTGGCGTTGTCCGGAACTGGGCCTATACTGCCCAAGCGGCAGGGTGTTGGCGCCCCGCAGAATGGTGCTCAATGTTCCCTGTTGGATCACCGATCCGTTATCGGCAACGATCATCCAATCCAGGTCCACAGCCGTCTGCCTGGGGGGAAACCCCGTCCAATCCAGTTCGACCAGATATGGGCCGCTCGAATCCGACGTGAACTCAGGCGACGTGAAGACACCCTGCTTGAGTGAAACCGGGACCGAAAAGGGTTTCGCGTGGTTACCGCTCCCCAACTGGAATACAACGTAAGCCCCGGGCATCACGCCCACCACGACCAGAAGGAAGCCAAGGAAGACAAGGATCTTATACCACGGCCAATATTTCACGGCTTTCACCCTCAAAGGTTAGCGTAGCAGCGATTTTACTCCCACTCCGTTCCAAGAGTGGCGGTAAGGGCTCAAATCCGTTACCCGGCGGTTACTCGCCCAATTTTCGTCAACCCGTGTACACTAGCCGACGGGAGCTTCCTCTTGGCCACGGCTGTCGTTCACTATTCGGCTGCGGCGGTCTCCGACCGGGGCCGCAAGCGCGCCTCCAACGAGGATGCTTTCGGATACTCCATCGAATACGGCGTATATCTGGTTTGTGACGGCATGGGCGGAGCCGCGGCAGGGGAGATCGCCAGCTCTCTGGCAGTCGATGAAGTGATGCATAGGCTCACCGGCCGCGCCCCGGGCATGGCGCTCGACGAGGTCATTGAAGAGGCTGTTTCCGCAGCCAATCGGGCCATCTTTTCCCGCTCCGAAAGCAATCCAAAATTCAGCGGCATGGGCACCACGCTTGTGGCGATTGTGGTTGATGAACGCCGCGTCAGGGTCCTCAACATCGGCGACAGCCGCTGTTACCGCCTGCGCGGCCAGCATCTCGAGCAAATCACCCAGGATCATTCTCTCGTCGATGAGCAAGTCCGGCTGGGTCGCATGAGTCCTGCCGAAGCACTGCGCTCGCCGCTCAGGAGCGTCATCACCCGGGCGCTTGGCACCCAGAGCCGCGTCACGCCGGATATCTTTGATCTTGAAGCCGACCCCGGCGACCTGTTCCTGCTCTGCTCCGATGGCCTTACCCGCGAACTCCCCGACGAGAAGATCGAATCCCTTCTCAATTGCGGCCTGGCGCCCAAGGAGATCTGCGCCAGCCTGGTTGCTGCCGCGAACGATGCCGGCGGCGGCGACAACATCACCTGCCTGATCCTGCGCGCCGAAGGATAAGGAGCCCTGCGGCTGATAGCGGCTACTCGCTGACACTCCCCGCTGTGCCTTCGGTACGATGCATTTGCCGCCCCAGCAAAATCAGAAGTGGTATGCACAGCAGCGACAGGTATGCCATCAAACGGAAGTTGTCGGCATAGGCAAGCAGAGCCGCCTGTTGCTCAAGGCTCCTGTAAATCGCACCCAGCGCAGCCAGGTGCGCGGTGACGGCGTCGGAGCCTTCGCGGACGAATCTTGCCTGCAACCCCTGGAGCAGCGCCGTCGCCGCCGGATTGCCTGCCGCGATATTGCCTGCCAGATAATTCTGGTGCGTCTCGGAGCCCCGAACCAGAAATGTGGTGATCGTGGCGATGCCGATCGAGCCGCCGATGTTGCGCATCAGGTTGTAAATGCCGGCTGCATTGCCGATCTCCTGCTTGCGCAGCCGGCTCATGGTCATCGTCGTCAGCGGAACGAAGATAAAGCCGCCGGCAAAGCCGTTGAAGAAATTTGGCAGGGCGACAGACCACGTCGAGATGCTGAGATTAATGTGGCTCAGGACCAATGCCGTATAGCCGAACCCGGCAAAGCCGCAGGCCAAAAGAATGCGGCTGTCCACGCGATTGACCAGCATGCCCACCACGCCCATGGCAATCAGCGAGCCCAGGCCGCGTGGGCTCACAGCCAATCCGCTGTCCATTGCCGAGTAGCCCAACTGGGTCTGAAGGAAAAGCGGCAACAGGGCCGTAAGGCCATAAAGCGAAAAGCCGTACATGGTGGCGATCAGGGTACCCACGCAGAAGCTCCGGTTGGCGAGAACGCGCAACTGCACGATAGGTTCCCCGGTCATGAACTCGCGCGCCACGAAGCCGGCAAACGCGGCTACGCACACGACCGCCGTCACGCGGATCCAGTTGGCCTGAAACCAGTCAGCCTCCTGTCCCTTATCCAGAACCAGTTGCATAGTGCCCAACCAGACGGCCATTAGCCCGAAGCCGAGGTAGTCGATCGCCCCACGAAAGGCACGGCGCAGATAGGGCGGGTCCTCGATAAAAAGATTGGCCATGAACAGCGCCAGCAGACCCACCGGCAGATTGATATAAAAAATCCAGCGCCATGAATAGCTATCGGTAATCCATCCGCCCAGGGTGGGGCCGATGACCGGCGCAACCACAATCCCCATTCCGTAGGCCGCCATCGCAACCCCGTGCCTGGTGGGCGGAAAGCTTTCCAGCAGAATCGACTGCGCCAGCGGCTGCATTCCGCCGCCCCCCAGCCCCTGCAACACCCGCGACATAATCAGCGTGGGCATGTCGATCGCCATCCCGCACAGCAATGAAGCGGCGGTAAACACCAGGATCGAGATCATCAGCAACCGCTTGCGCCCGATCCGCCGCGCAATCCATCCCGACGCCGGAAGCATGATTGCATTCGCCACCAGGTAGCTGGTCAGCACCCACGTGGACTCGTCTGTTGAAGCCGACAGGGTCCCGGCGATATGCGGCAGTGCGACATTGGCGACCGAAGAGTCAAGCACCACCATGAATGTGGCCAGCATCACCGAAGTCGCCACCAACCAGGGATTGACCGTGGGCTTCCAATCGGCCTCTCCGGTGCTCATGCTCGCAGCGCCTTGTGGCTTCGCTGCCGTGCCGATGGTGGTTCGACTGACCATAAAGTCAGTTTAATATACTATGCAGTCAGTATTGCTTCTGGAGTTCCAGATCCGGGAAGGAGCGGACCGCATTGCGATGAAGACCAAGCAACAGGTTGTATCGGAATTCCGCCGTGCCGAGATCGTCGCCTCTGCGCGAACGGTTTTCGCGCGCCGAGGATTTGCGGCTGGAATCATGGATGAGATTGCCAAAGAGGCGGGAGTCGCCAAAGGAACCCTCTATCTTTATTTCCGCAACAAGACGGAAATTTACAAGGCCGTTCTCGATCACGATATGAGAGCAATCAAGGAGAGCACGCTGGAGCGTCTCGATGCGGCCAAGGGCCTGAAAAACAAGATCCGCGCCTTTATCGTTGCCCGTCTTGAGAATGCGGCGGCCAACCGGGAAATCTTCCGCATCATGGATTCGGATTCCCACTCTTTGACTTACACGCGCAGCCAATACCGCGACTGGCTCCGCGAGCCCGTGCTTCGATTGGCGTCGGCAATCGAGAAGGCCGCGCAAAAGGGCGAGATCCGGGCCCTCGACCCGGAAAGAACGGCGTGGCTCATTGTCGACATGACAAGGGGGACCATTCAGCGCAGCCTGCTTGCGCAAAGCAATCCGGCTCCCGCCAGCGATTCAGAGCTTTTGCTCGACTTCATCTGGAGATCCCTGGAGCGCCGGACTCATTCCCCTAATCGCCGAACAACGTGATAGCTCCGCTCAAAAAGCCGCGCTCAGGCGCGCCGAGTCGACGCGCGCACCACAAGTGTCGGGTCGATCAGCTTTGTTCTCCGACGCACCGGTGTCTTTGACGTGACCTGCTTCAAAGCCATCTTCGCTGCATGCATTCCGATGGCGAAGCTGTCCTGGTCTACCGACGTGAGTGGAACGCGCAGGAAGTCCGAATAGAGCACGTTTCCGCATCCCACCACTGCAATGTCTTCAGGAATGCGCAGCCCCGCATCGAGAATCGCGCGCATTACACCCAGGGCGATGGGGTCGTTGTAGCAGAATATCCCGTCCGGGCGCGGATGGAGGTTCAATAGATTTCTCGCGGCTTGGTAGCCGCCAGATTCTGCTCGATCGTCCCCTGAGCTGCCTATGGAGTAAATGTGTTCCGGTAAGGGCACTAGATGCGCCTCCGCAAGCGCTCGCCTGAACCCCTTGAGGCGCCCCAGAGCCGTGCTGGCCTCGGGCCCGCGAACGTGAGCGATGGTCCGGCAGCCCTGATCAATCAAATGCCTGGTGGCGATCAGGCCCACGGCTTCATCATCCACGCCGACAAAGTTTGCCTTAAGTCCCGAAAAACAGCGATCGATCAGGATATAGGGAATCTTTTGCTCCTCAATTCGGCGAAAGCTTTCCATTGTCTCCTGCGCCGACGCGATCAGCAGCACGTCCACGCGCCGCGCCAGCAACTGTTCAATTTCCTGTCGCTCAAGCTCCGGATCGTCCTCGGAGCTGGTGATGATCAGGCTGTATCCCTGCCCCCGGATTCCCGCCGAAACGCCTTTTGCGACCTGCGCAAAGAAGGGATGGAGCAGGTCGGGAACCACCAGCCCAATTGTCCAGCTTCGACCAGTGATCAGGGACCGTGCTGCCAGATTTGGCTGATAGTGCAACTCCTCCATGCGCCTGAGAACGCGCTTTCGCGTCTCTTCGCTGATGTCGGAGTGTCCGCGGAGCACCTTCGAGATGGTCACCGTCGAAAGGCCCATATCGTGCGCGATATCCTTCATCCGGACAGGAGTGCCAACACGAAACACCGGCTGGATCTGCTTGCCGCCAGGTGGCTTTGTCATCTCCCTTGCACCCGTTCTCTTGCGCTAGAATTGGTTTGCGTCCCAACCCTCCATTAACAACTTATCATCCCGGCACGAGCTTTATCGATAACCCTTCTTATTTTGCATGACTTTCGGCATTGACATGAGTGGCCGGATCACGTATGCTTCGTGCGCTGCAGTTAACGATAACTTTATTGTCAGGAAGTCCCAAATGAGCAACGCGAACCAGTTCCAACCCGTCGCCGTCGATCCCGCTTCAGTTCCACAAAGAAAGTTGTATACCGGGGCTACCATGCCTGCGGTCGGACTGGGCACATTCGGCTCCGACTATGTTACCGCGGACCAGGTGGCCGCGGCTGTGAAAGGCGCGGCGGCGGTCGGCTACCGGCATTTCGATTGCGCCTCGGTCTATGGCAATGAGGCTGAAGTTGGTGTTTCGCTGCAGGCAATTCAGAGCAACGGAATCAAGCGTGAGGAGCTTTGGATCACGTCCAAACTCTGGAACGACAAACACGGCGAGCAGGATGTCATCGCCTCTTGCCGGAAGTCGCTCTCGGATCTTCGCCTTGATTATCTCGATCTCTATCTCGTTCATTGGCCGTTTCCCAACTTTCATCCGCCGCACTGCGATGTCACTTCCCGTAGCCCCAACGCGAAACCCTACATTCACGAGAACTACATGAAGACGTGGCGCAAGATGGAAGAACTCGTCGATATGGGGCTGGTTCGCCACATCGGGACCTCCAACATGACCATACCCAAGCTCAAGCTGGTTCTCCGCGACGCCCGCATCCGGCCCGCGTGCAACGAAATGGAGTTGCACCCGCACTTTCAGCAACCGGACCTGTTCAAATTTGTTGTCGACAACGGCATGCAACCCATCGGTTATTGTCCCATTGGATCGCCCGGCCGTCCTGAGCGCGACCGAACTCCGGAAGACACCACGCCAACCCAGGATCCGGTTATTGTCGGCATTGCCCGGAGTCATGGAATTTCTCCGGCCGCGGTATGCATCAAATGGGCCGTGCAGCGCGGGCAAACACCCATCCCGTTTTCGGTGAATCACTATCGCGACAATTTGGAATGCGTCACGGCCGATCCATTAACTGAGGAAGAGATGCGGGCGATTGCCGGCATCGACCGGAATTGCCGCTTCATCAAGGGCCAGGTCTTTCTGTGGAAAGAAGGCCAGACCTGGGAAGCGCTCTGGGACGTGGACGGAGAAATCACGCCACCGTAATCTGCCGCACTGCAAGTTCAGGGCTCTTGCCTGCTCAAGGAGCGGGACATCAGTGGAGATGAGTGCAATGAAAGAAACAATGACCGCTGCGTATCTGCCCGGCAACTCTACCGTCGAGATGCGTACCGTGCCTGTTCCAGTGCCAGGCCACGGAGAAGTTCTTCTGCGCATTAAAGCCTCGACGATCTGCGGGTCTGACATCCGCGCCATTTACCACGAGCATCTTGGCAAAGGTCCTGAAGGCTATCAAGGCGTAATCGCCGGCCACGAGCCTTGCGGGCAGATTGCAGCCGCCGGCCCGGGCTGCCGTCGCTTCAAGATTGGCGACCGCGTGATCGTCTACCATATCTCCGGCTGCGGAGTGTGCAACGATTGCCGTCGTGGTTACATGATCTCCTGCACCAGTGAGAAGTACCGGCGCGCCTACGGATGGCAGCGAGACGGCGGCATGGCCGAGTTCATGATCGCCGAAGAGAAGGACCTCATCGCCCTGCCGGATGAGCTCTCCTATGCCGACGGCGCTCAGGTTGCGTGCGGATTCGGCACCGTCTACGAAGGCCTTCAAAAAATCGGCATCGACGGCAATCACGCCGTGCTCATCACCGGGCTCGGTCCCGTGGGTTTGGCGGCTGCCGCGCTCTGCCGCAAACTCGGCGCCAATAAGATCATCGGCATCGATGTGGTGCCCGAACGCATGAAGATCGCGATCGACCTGGGGCTGTGCGACGCGGTTCTGACCTCGGGTCCTGAAAATGTGGCCCAGGTCAAAGGCCTTACCGGCGGCCAGGGCGTGGAGCGCGCCGTCGACTGTTCGGCCCACCATGCCGCGCGCGCCGCGGCCATTCGCGCCACCCGCAAGTGGGGAAGAATTGTCTTCCTCGGCGAGGGCGGTACGGTCGAATTCAATCCCTCGCCCGATATTATTCACGATCAGAAGACGATTTACGGGTCGTGGGTCACGTCCATCTGGCTTATGGAGGAGTTGGTGGAGCGGCTGGTCCGATGGAACCTGCACCCCGCCGACATCATCACTCACCGATTTTCGTTAGATCGCGCTGCCGAAGCCTACGCGCTGATGTCCTCAGGCAAGTGCGGCAAGGTGGCTGTCTGCGCAGATGAAGAATTGAAGTAGATCCACAACTCGGAGAGCGAACGGATGCCCGCCACCTCGGAACCCGCAATGAATGATTGGAAAGCCCGTCTCAGCGAAATCCTTCCCTTGTTCGGCCATCGCAACTGGATTGTCGTGGCCGATTCTGCCTATCCCGCGCAAGCGAATCCCGGCATCGAGACTATTGTGTCCGGCGCCGATCAGGTTCAGGTTGTGCAGCAAGTTTTGGGCGCAATCACCGCCTCCAGCCACGTCAGAGCGAACGTCTATGCCGACAAGGAACTCGCTTTCGTCACCGAAGTTGACGCGCCCGGTATCGCCGACTATCGCAAGGAACTCAGCGCTGCGCTTCATGGCGCCGGCGTCGCGTACCTTCCCCACGATCAGATCATCGCGAAACTCGATCGATCCGCACAGGTCTTCCGCATCCTGATCATCAAGACCGATATGACCATCCCTTATACCTCGGTCTTCTTCGAACTCGATTGCGGTTACTGGAACGCTGAAGCGGAGCAGCTCCTGCGCGATACAATTTTGGCCGTCGACACAAAAGGCTGATCCGCAACTTCAAATGTAAGATGGCAAGGGAGACGAAGGACGCCGGCAACGAAGGCCACGCTCATGGATTTGTTGCCTTCAATGGCGCCGCCGAACAGTGAGCGGCCTGGCCCCTCTGAAATGCGGTCTTCAGCCCGGGATTGAGGTCGCACGGTTACTTAGGACAGAAGCAGCTCGATTGCAGCAAGAAAGTTTTGCACGAATCATCCAGCGAAAGGACAGGTTTTAGATGGCAATCAACAGGCGCGATTTGCTTAAGTCGTTGGGCGGCGCAGGTTCCGCCCTTGCTCTCTCGAAGTATCTAAAGGCTCAGGCTGGCGGTTTCATCGGAACCAGGCAGTCTCTCCAGTCCTATGAAGTTCCAAACTGGTTTCGCGATGCCAAGTTTGGTATTTGGTCGCACTGGGGGCCTCAGTCGGCCATCGAGTATGGCGACTGGTATGCCCGCAACATGTACATGCAGGGTTCGCCGGATTACCTCTACCAATGCGAGACCTACGGCCATCCGTCGAAGGTTGGGTACAAAGACCTGGTGGATATCTGGAAGGCCGCCAAATGGGATCCTGATCATCTCATAGGTCTCTACAAGAAGGCAGGCGCAAAATACTTCTTCTCGATGGGCGTTCACCACGACAACTTCGATCTTTGGAATTCGAAGTATCAGCGCTGGAATGCCGTGAATATGGGCCCGAAGAAGGATGTAGTCGGTTTATGGGCCGCCGCTGCGCGCAGAAATGGCCTGCGCTTCGGCGTGAGCGAGCATCTTTGGATCAGCTACAAGTGGTTTGCCGTGAGTCACGGCGCAGACAAGACCGGGCCCCTGGCGGGCGTCGCCTACGACGGCGCCGATCCTAAATATGCTGATCTGTATCACGATGCCGGCTGCGCGCAGTTTGTTGACTCGCTCCAATGGGACGACAATGGCATTCCTGATTCCTGGCGCCGCCACTATCTCGATCGCATGACCGACCTCATCGACAAGTATCAGCCCGATCTGCTCTACACGGACGGCCACCTTCCCTTTGAGGAATACGGCATGAAGATGGTCGCGCATCTTTATAACGTGAGCGCGCAGAGGCACGGCGGCGCCACTGAGGCCGTTTACACCAGTAAGATGCCATCAGATTGCACCACCGGTACCTGCGTGCTCGATCGCGAGCGCGGAATCTCCGACGGCATCGCCGCCAATCCCTGGCAAACCGATACCTGCATCGGTCAGTGGCACTATAAGCGCGGAGAGAGATACAAGACAGCCAAGAAAGTTATCGATCTGCTGACAGACATTGTGAGCAAGAATGGCAACCTGCTGCTCAACTTCCCGCTGCCCAACTCGGGTGAGTTGGACTACGAAGAAATGGTTACACTGAACGGCATCACCGAGTGGATGCAGATCAATAGCGAAGGCATATATTCGACGCGCCCCTGGAAGATTTACGGTGAAGGACCATCGACACTCCAGCAGCTCAATGCCGGCAATTTTAACGAAGACCAGCAAAAGGGCCTCACTGCCGACGACGTCCGCTTCACCGCCAAAGGCAGCACTCTCTATGCATTCGTAATGGGATGGCCGGAGACGGAAGCAACGGTGCAGGCATTCGGCCTTGCCAGCCCGCAGCAGCCCGGCAAGATTCTCAAAGTGGAACTGCTCGGCCACAAGGGTGAGCTTGCATGGAAGCAGGAAGACGCGGCATTGAAGGTGAAAATGCCTGTCGAAAGGCTATCCGACATAGGCATCACGCTGAAGGTTCAGTTGGCGTAGCAGTCGCTTAAACGTTTTGCTTCATTGCTGAAACCTTGGCCGCTGGAGACTTCTTCCCAGCGGCCTTTTTCTTCGCTCCTTTGCTCCCTTTCGCGGCCTTGCCTGTCGTAGCGCCCAGCAACGCCGACCAACGCAACTCAGGAAGATGCGGCGTCGCCTTGGCTTTGGCGATGGCCATCTCCGCCACTGTGCGCACAATCCACTCGAAGTTGGCCGCGCCCACTGAGTTCAAATCCGCATCCGGCACCGGATTCATGAAGTCGATGGCGTAGGGAACGCCGTTCTCCACGGCGAATTCAACAGTATTCAGGTCGTACCCCAGTGCGCGGCAAAGTTTGAGCGCGTCCTGCTTCATCCGCTTCAGCAGCGCTCTGCTGGATCGTGGCGAATCCATGAAGGTAGCGCTCGGTGTGCGGTCGGCCGGGATCGTACGGCATAATGCGCACTTTCTTCTGCCCCACCACAAAGCAGCGAAAGTAATCCTTGAAGTCCACCGCCTTCTGGTACATCATGCACAAGTCGCGCGACTGATCGTAGGCCCTGAAGAACTCCTCGCGGCTGCGCACGTGGTAGACGTCGCGCCAACCTCCTCCATCCACCGGCTTCAGAAATCCATGCTCTCCCACATACGCAAACACGGCCTCCCAATCCAGCGGATACTCCAGGTTGCGCATCGATCGCTCCGTCGTCTCCGCAGGCAGTTGCTTGTGTGGCAGAATTACCGTCGCTGGCACAGCTACACCAAGCCGCTGGGCGAGTGTGTAGTTAAGAAACTTGTCGTCTGCCAACTGCCAGAAGGGGTTATTGATGATCACCGTTCCATGGAGGGCCGCATGCTTTAAAAATGCGCGATAGAACGGAATGTCGTGGGAGATGCGGTCAACGATTACCGAATACCGGGGAGCCATTTCGAGATGCACCGCGCCCGTCCGCACAAACTCTGCCCGCACCCCCTCGATGTTTCTGGCATTGATGTGCTCCACCAGCGCACCGGGAAAACTGTTCTCCATGCCGAACAGAATACCGATCGTCTTCATGTTTGCTCTCCTGTTGCATGGCGGCACGCGTGCGGGCCATGCCGCCATGGATCTGCACGGCTACAGTGTACGTCAGGATTCATAGAATGCCCGCCGCGGCCGTGCAGGCCGCCGCATCCCTGCACAAACAGTGCCCACCTTGTCCGCGGACTTGGGTCGAAGCCTCAAAAAGGAGTAACCTTGAGGCGGTCGGTAGCACGGGGAGGACACCGTGAAGTACCGTGCATTGACCGTTTCAAGAGAGTTTGGCAGCGGCGGCGGACGCATTGCAAACACGATTGCCGGATGGCTTGGATGGAAGCTGCTTGACGGCGACATTATTACTGCCATTGCCCGTCGTGGGCACGTCGATTCGCATGTTGTCAGCCACTACGATGAGCGTGTCGACTCCTGGCTGCGCCGCATCAATGAGCAGGCCGTGCGTGGCGTCGCCATGGCCTCAGGCCAGCCGCTCGGCGAAAACGACATCTTCGACGCCCACGTCATGACTGAGTTGACGCGCACCATCATCGAGGAAGCGTACGCAAGCGGCGAATGCGTCATTGTGGGTCGAGGGGCGCAGTGCATTTTGGAAAATCGCGCGGATGTTTTTCATCTTTTCGTTTATGCGCCGTTTCAGGAGCGCATCAGGCGCTTGAAAAAGCGGCTGCCGAAGGGAATAAGCATCGAACACCGCATCCGCACCGTGGACGAAGAGCGCGCCAAATACCTGCAGCAGAGGTTTGGCAAGAACTGGTGCAACCCGCACCTTTACGATCTAATGATCTCTTCCCATGAGGATGAGGATTCGACCGCGCGCGTCGTTCTTCAGGCAATGACTGATCAGCCGTAGTCCTAAAGCTTTTGCGTCTAGGCCTTTACGCCCATGGGCGAAATCAACGTAAGGGTGACGGAGGTGGGGGTGATGCGCTTGTGGGGCGTGCCCCGGGGAATCACGAGCAGGTCGCCTTTTTTCAAAGTCATTTTTGTTGCGCCTTCCGACTCGGGGGCAAGCCACTCGCCGGGCCTGGTGCTGTGCGCGCCCCTGGGCGTGCCGCCTACCTCGTAAACTGTTGATCCGTCAACGATTTGCAGAATGTGGTCGCGGCCTTCGTGCCACTCGAACTCCTGGGCGCTGTGGGCGGTTTCAACGGTGTACATGATGGTGTAGGTACCGCCATCCACGAGGGTTTTGTTGGCGGGGGCGGTGTCGAGGGCCTGCCACTCCGCCGCAAGCCGTTCAGCGGTAAAGAGTTGAAAGGTTTGAGGGGCAGACGGCGCCGCAGCCTGGACTGCACTGGGCGCGGCGATCAATTTTGGAGTGCTGACCGCAAAACCTGTTGCAGCCGCAGCAGTTGCGGCACGCAGGAAAGAGCGGCGGGTGGGGTGGTTGAGCGAGGAATTGGCCATGGGTTTTCTCCCGGAACAGTAAAACATTGCGGGGTGCGGGCTGTCAGCCCTGTTCGCGGCGGAGGTCATCGAGGACGCGGAGGTCATCGTCGCTAAGAGAAGCATTTTGAAGCAGATCGGGGCGGTTGGCGAGGGTCTTGCGCAGCTGCTGCCGGCGGCGCCAGCGGCGGATCTGGAAGTGGTCGCCTTTCAAGAGGACCTCGGGAGCACGGAGGCCGGCGAACTCGGCGGGGCGGGTGTAGTGGGGGTAATCGAGAAGGCCGCCGGCGCCGTGCTGGGACCTGGGGACGAGCTCGGTATCCGTGGATATGTCGGCGTCGGGGACGCCGAAGCTCTCAAATTCGCCCGAGGCCTCATTTCCTAAAACTCCTGGAATGAGTCGCATAGCGGTGTCAACGACCACGGCGGCGGCGAGTTCGCCACCGCTGAGGACGTAATCGCCGATTGAAAGCTCCTGGTCGCAATAGAGCTGGTTGATGCGCTCGTCGACGCCCTCGTAACGGCCGCAAATCAGCAAGATACGATCAAGGGAGGCGAGCTGGCGGGCGACGGACTGGGTGAAGGGACGGCCCTGGGCGGAGAGCAGGATCACCTGCGTCTGGGCGGGGGAGTCTGCGGCTAATTCATTCAAAACCGGACTGTTGCGAGAGGTTTTGGGTTCGATGCCGAGGGAGTGGAGGGCTTCGGCCAGGGGCTCGGGCTTGAGGACCATCCCTTCGCCGCCGCCGAAGGGACGGTCGTCGACGGTGCGGTGGCGGTCGTGGGTAAAGGCTCTGAGATCATGCACTTGAACGGTCACCAGACCTTTGGCCTGAGCGCGGCTGACGATGCCGTGCTCGAAGATTCCGGCAAAGAAGGCGGGGAAGATGGTGACGATGTCAAACCGCATAGTCCTGATGATAAAGGTGTTCTTCTGTCCGCGCGGGGAAAGATGAGAAACGTTGGCCTGAAGTGTTTCTGGAAAGAGGCAAATGTTCGCTCAAGTGGTGTCGATTACCCCTCGAATGTTGGCTTGAGAGGTTACGTTTTTCAAGGATATTCACCAGTGAGGGAGCGTGATTTTGACGGAAGGGCTGCAGAGGATTACCCAAAAAGCGCCAGGCGGAGTACAGTTTTACAGTTTTACAGTTTTGCAGCCGCTGTATGGGGTGGGAGGCCCGTTTTCTAAGATTTGTATTATGAGGGTGTTACGAGGGGGTTTTGGTTTTTACAGCCATACAGGCGCTGTACTGGGTTGAATTTTGGTTTGTAATTCTTTTGCAATGAATAATTTATATAAATTCCACAGTTTCACAGTCCGAAATCTTTATTTTTTTCCCCATGTAAGGGTGCCGGATCGCTGGCCTGGCGATCGATCTCGGGGGTAACGCTGACGGTGATGTTGCGAACGGTGCGCATGGTTTTTTCTGAATCCCAGGGAGCAGGGTGGGGTGTTTGTCTTCTATGGATAGTGTGCGCCGAGGGCGGGTAATTTTCTGCAAAACAGGGGTCGGGGGTCGGGGGTCAGAGAGGTAGGGACCAAGGGACCCAGGGAGCGAGGCTCGGGTTCCGGGGTTGAGGCCTGTGGCATCCCCGGTCCCCGAATGCGAGGGGGCACCCGCCGAACGAATGTACTGCTTACATGGGCAGTGCAGCGGGAGTAGACCATGCTGCTTCTTCGTCTTTAGGCAGGGAGGCACTGAACACCACCGCTTGTCCGAATTTGGAACACACAATGATGCGTTCGCCTTCAAGGTTGATGTCTAAATCCTCGCCTCGTATCCCCTGCCAAGTCGCCAAATAAGGCAGAACCCCATGAACCCTTTCGGCCTTAAGTTTCCTTTTGACGCCGCCTTTCCAGTCCAGCCCAATCAATTCTCCCCTCTCAGCCCGTTCAGCGTCGTCAGGACGTTCAATTCTCTCTTCCCGCCCCCGTTCCCAGCAAAATATCAGGCCATTATCCGGGCCACGCCATCTTTCGTTCCATGACAAGCCCGCCCGTATTGGCGTATTGATCGAGCGGTACAGTCTATTGGGCATCCTCAGAAACCTCGATTCAGTGACGTAAGTTAAGTTGGCGAATTCCGATTAGTGATGTGCTGCGTTCACACAAGCATCTAAATGCTCCAAGGCGAGACGCTTAAAGTCGTTTTCGCCCAAAATACGAATTTGCTGGCCCTTACCGATGAGCATCTCGGCCTTGACGTGTTTTGAACTCTTCTCATGCCCCGCAAGTCTACGTAAGTCTTGCTCACCCACAACCAACATTGTGGTGTGCCTGGTAACGCCATCCTCGACGCGGCACCCTGCCGCTGCCGCTGCGTCTGCGGCCTCCCGACGAGGAATCATAAGCGCACCAGTGAAAACTAGAACTTCTCCAAATAGCTCCCCATCTGGGTTCCCATCTCGTTTGGCAGTGTAGCCGTGTAGGCTGTGTAGATCGATAGGCTGCTCTACACGAACAAGCCACTGCTCAACGCTCAAGCCGGTATCTGCAATTGCACGGAGGAGCAATAGACCAGCGCAACGAGCATCCTCAAGCGCATCATGCGCCTTGTAGTCGATGGCGAAGTGTGCAGCCACGTTGGAGAGGCCATATCCAGATTTGGAGAATTGCGGCCATGCTCTTCTTACCACTCTTGCGGAATCCAGCCAAGTACATTCACACGCACTCAACTCGGCTCGGTCACACGCCCGTGCCAGCGCGAGTCTGTCGAAGGGTGTGTGACAAACGACAATTCTGCCACCTAATCGAGAGTTGACTTCTGGCAGGACTGCCCTCCAAGTCGGAGCATCTTGGACCTGACTTTCATCGATCCCATGTATGGAAACATTGACATAGTCGAAGTAGTCCTCCGGGTTGACCAGTGACACCCATGCGTCCGCTAACTGGCCGTCTCGGTAGGATGCAATACCGATTTGGCAAATGCTGCTCAGGTCGGCGTTCGCGGTCTCCACATCTACAACAACAAACTCCATAGGGCAAGCACCCGTCCGCTGCAAGCTGTCATTCTTGCCCCGCTGGCATGGAAGATACGGCGATGGCGCTCACTGCCATGCTACGTCAGGAGCGTTCCTGCTTCGGCGACAGCTCACTCCCTCCAGGCCTGACGCGGCTCCTATTCTCAAAGGCCGGATATAGAAAGATCCGTACTGAGAATCGGTGGTTGAGAAAACGGGGGCACGTCACACCTACTCTGCGAGCATTCCAAGAAATCCAGGGGATTCATAAACCCTTGCCGACATATCGGTACCGATCGGGCGCATGGATGAAAACTCACACCCTATAATTCTTGTGATTCCAAATGTCGAACCTCGAACTGCTGATTTCTCCACCGGTACCGCGCAAGAAGGACTTCCGCATAGGAGTTCTTGGAAGCGGGTTCATCGTGAACGATTGCCAC
Organism: uncultured Acidobacteriaceae bacterium; assembly: GCA_963793885.1. Classification (GTDB taxonomy): domain Bacteria; phylum Acidobacteriota; class Terriglobia; order Terriglobales; family Acidobacteriaceae; genus Telmatobacter. Next base: position 297,668 of record CAWCBQ010000002.1, on the reverse strand, counting down.
CTGGTCAGCTATCGCCGCTGCGGATTTAATCCGGTTGCGATTGCAAGCCGCCGCCGGGAAGCAGCGGCTGCGGTGGCGGCTCGCCACTCGATTCCCCGTGTGTGTGAAAGCTACGAGGAGCTTCTGGACGATCGGGCGATCGAGGTTCTCGACATTGCCGTTCCTCCGCAGCATCAGCTTGCCTTGATTCGCGCCGCCTGCGCGCGCGGTACGGTGAAGGGGATTCTGGCGCAGAAGCCGCTGGCCCTGAGCTACCGCGAAGCCGAGGAGGCCGTGCTCTGCTGCGAGCAGGCCGGAATCGAACTCGCGGTCAACCAGAACATGCGCTACGATCCGTCAGTTTACGCCGCGCATAGGCTTCTCAAGGAAGGTCATTTTGGATCTCCTGTGTTTGCCACGATCGACATGCGCGCGGTTCCGCATTGGCAGACGTGGCAAGCTGAGATCGGTTCCGCGACGCTGTGGATCATGTCGATTCATCACCTGGATTGCATGCGATGGTGGTTCGGCGACCCGGAACGGGTCTTTTCGAGTACCCGCCCCGATCCCCGTACCGCATTCGCGCATAGGGACGGAATCTGCACCACGATCCTCGAATACGCAAGCGGCCTTCGTTGCGCGATCACCGACGACGTGTGGTGCGGACCTGTGAAGGAAGGCTGCCCAGGCGACGTGCGCATCGAGTTCCGCATCGAGGGCATGGATGGCCTCGCGGTGGGGGATATCGGCTGGTGCAAAGACCCTTTCACCACGCCATCGACTCTGCGTTTCGCGCGCAAAGGCGACGCGGGGTTTCAGCACTTCAATCCAGCGGAGAGCTGGTTCCCGGACGCATTCGGCGCCACCATGGGCCAGTTGCTCATCGCCCTTGAAACCGGCCAGGCTCCCGCAATCGGCGGCCGGGATAACTTAGATAGCATCGCGCTGGTGGAGGCCGCTGCCCTGAGTGCCGCGGAACACCGCATGGTATCTCCGCGGGAGATCACGCACGCCAGTTCCAGGAAGGGAGACTTATGAAACTCGGCATCATTAACAGCGCCTTCGCGCAGGTGGGCATGGATACGGCCACCGGCCTGAAGCACATTGCGCGGATCGGATTCGACTGCGTGGATATCTTCACCGAAGCAATGACCATTTCCGACGCGGAGAAGCACACCATAGCGGCTACCTGCGATAGAGAAGGGCTCCCGATCATGTCGCTGCCGGTTGTGGCCACCGGCCTTATCGATTTCAACGAGCCGGTGCGCGCTTTCCACGTGACCCGCTGCAAGCGCTATATCGACCTTGCAGCGGAGTTCGGCGCAAGGAATGTGCTGCTGGTGCTGGGCGAGTACTTGTGGCAGCGCGAAGTGATCCCACCTGAGGCTCAGTGGGGTTGGGCGCTTGAGACCTGCCGCATGCTGGGCGACTACGCCGACAGAAAGCACGTGGATATAGCGCTTGAGCTCGAGCCTTTTCGCATGAGCCTACTCAACAGCGCCGGCGCGATGGCGCGCTTCGTGGACGAGTGCGCTCACGCTCGCGTGCGCGCCAACATCGATATCAGCCATTGCGTGCTGTCTGACAGCGGCCCGGATTCGCTGCGGCTGTTGAGAGGCAAGGCGATCCATGTGCACATCAGCGATTGCGACGGAAAGGTGCATGGCGATCTTCCGCCGGGAAGAGGCATCGTGAAGTTCGGCCCTTATCTCCAGGCCATCAAGGAACTGGATATCGATGGAGTCGTCTCAATCGAATTGGAATACTCCCCCGATGCCGCGCGCATCGTGGAATGGGTGGAAGAGGCCTACGGGGAAACCAGCCGGTTGATGGACCTGGCCGGTTTGCGCGGATAGCATTGACGTTTGCCGGCTAATGCTCGTGTTGGATAGACCGCATATTCGTGGCGCAGCTACTTCGATCGTCGCGGTCGAACTGTCGCGATACGAACAGAACTACGTTTTCAAACCAGCAAGATTCACTTCCAGGCTCTTGTTTTCAGCCAGAATCTGCTCCATCGTCAGCCGTGTGCCGCGCGCGGCGGCTTCCCGGCCAAGAATGCACGTCAATGCGGAGTCCACCGCGCGGGGAACGGTGTCGTTGGCGAAATGTCCTTCAGTGACGTTGCGATAAAAAGTGTCAATGTTCCGCGCTGCCCCGGCTTCGTATAGGTTGACCACGTCGGCTCGATAGGCGTCTTCGTCACTGCGGAATTCCGACTTGCTCCAGTAATTCAGCGTGCCAAATCCCTTTTGACCGTGAATCGTGCAGGTCAGCGCGGAGGGGAGCTGGTTCGGCAGCGCCTGGCCAAAATGATTATGGACCAGACCGTCGGCATACTCATAAATCACCGAGCACACGTCATGTGCATCGCCATGCGGATCGGGCCGGGCGATTTGCGAGGCGCCCATGGCAGCGACCGGACGCCGGCCTAAGGCCCACAGCGCCGCGTCAATCGCATGAATGTCAAAATTGCCGTTGAAGTCGCAGCCCAGGGCGATGTCGTTTACCCAGGTCAATCCTTGCAGCCGGTTTTCGATGGTTTTCTGCAAGGGTGGATCGGCGAAGCCGGTGCAGATGCCGATGGTGGACACCTGGGAGATTTTGCCCAACCCGCCGGCAAGAATCCGCTTGCGCACCTCGATGTTCACCGGGTCCGTGGACATTTGGTAATCCACGAGGAAACAGCGCTGCTTGCCGGTCGCCGTTTTAGCCGCCTGTTGAATGGCCAGGCAACCCGGCACATCGGCGGCGATCGGCTTGGCCATGTAAACATGCAGTCCGGCATCCACCGCCGCCTGGGCGTGCCGGGCAAAGAAATAGGGTGGCACCTCGAGCGCCACCGCCTCGACACCGCTCTCAATCAACCGCTTGTACCCTGAAAGCGTGCTGAAACGGCGTGAAACCTCCACGCCCAGCTCATCACCGCACTTGTCGGCGTTGGCCTGAAAATAATCCGCGACGGCATGAAATTCGTAGCCGCCGTGCCGCTGAAACAAACCGGCGATCCAACTGCCGCGCCCGCCGCAACCGACCAAACCCAGTTTGATTTTTCGCGTGCGCGCCGGCGCTGTATCGAACGCCTCCAGTGGGTGCAATCCCAGAGCGGAAGCCCCGGCAGCCAGCGACGAAGCCTTCATGAAAGTGCGGCGATTAAGCATGTGGTTCATATCGCACATAAACATATCATGTTCTCGACACAAGACGTTGTAACTTTGACGGCTCGCAGCCGAACGGCAAAACGGAGATTCCGGTTGAACCAGTTCGCGGTTTCAGCCCCAGCAAATCGCCGACACGACCCAGGATTACCTGTGATTTTGAACGGCCGGGTTCCGTGGCTTACTCTTGCACTGGCATGTTTTTCGGTCGATGGAGGATTTCTATGAAGAAGCCGGTTTGGCTGGCGCTGTTCGCTTCGCTGTCCCTGATGATCGCAACCGCGGTGACAGGCGTCTTCTCGACGCCTGCCCTTGCGCAGAAAGGCAATAGTTCTTTTGCCGGACGGTGGGATTTCGACGTCGCTACGGCGAACGGGATAAGCGCTCGATGGCTTGGCGTGACAGATAAGGATGGCGAACTTGAGGTTTGGTATCAGCCCGGCGGTGGCAATGTCTACCTCGTGAAAGATGTTCACGTGAATGGGGCCCATATGACTTTGGTTGTGTCTCCTGCCTCCCAGGGCCATGCGGGGGACACTTGGGAACTCGAGGCCAAGGGCGGGAAACTCGTCGGCGAGGAAAAGACCGGCAACAGGACCACGGCGCTGACAGGAGTGCGCGCGCCGGAATTGAAGCGCGACGCTCCAAAGGCCTGGACGGATCCGAAGCCGCTGTTCAACGGCAAAGACCTCGATGGATGGGAGCCGGTTGGCGATGCCGCGTCGAGCCACTGGATAGTCCAGGATGGATTGCTGGTGAACACGGCTCGCGGTGCAAATCTCAAGACGACCCGCAAATTCGACGACTTCAAGGTGCATTTTGAAGTGACTTGCCCAGAAGACTGCAATAGTGGTTTCTACTTGCGCGGCCGCTATGAGGTCCAGGTCGAATCCGAAGTGCCACTGACCGACCCTGTCGAGCGCCGCATGGGATCGATCTACGGACGAATCGCGCCGCAACCTGAACTACCGCGCACGCCGGGAAAGTGGGAGACCTTCGACGTGACACTGGTGGGCCGCACCGTGACCGAAGTCCACGACGGCGTGACCACCATTGACCACAAAGTGATCGAGGGCATCACGGGCGGCGCATTGGACGCAGACGAAGGCGATCCGGGTCCCTTCTACCTCCAGGGCGATCACACGGGTAACCTGAAATACCGCAACATCACAGTTTCAGTTCCGAAGAAGTAGGCATGGGCAGGCAACATCACGCCGCCCGGGGGCAGAGTTGATTGCCTCCGGCACTCACCAGCCGAAGACGGTCCTGACGTAGTCCCTGCTTCGCTTCCAATCCTCAGCCAGGGGATACTTCGGCACAAAGTTCTGCGGAAAGGCCAGCTCAATCGCCGCACGGCCTTTGAAGTCGATATCTTTGAGGGCCTTCGCGATGGCGGGGAAGTCGGTTACGCCCTGGCCCAGATACTCGGTCCAGGTACCGTCCTGATACTGGTCGCGAAGATGCATGTAGACCATCTGGTGTCCGTAGGTTTTGATGAACCAGACGGGGTCGACTCCGGCCCGGATCAACCAATTGAGATCGGGCCCCAGCTTGATGTCAGGAATCCGCGCCAGCGTTCCCTTCAGGTCGTGCATCCCGTTTCCCACCTCATACGTGTGGTTGTGCAGGTTGGCGACAACGCCGGAATCGCCGCAAATGGCCTGGATTTTTGTCAGCAGTTGAGCCTGCGCGTCCAGCTCGGCTTCCGTCTTCGGCCTGCCTGCATCCCCCACTGAGATTCCCAGGGTCTTTCCATTGAGCATGCCCAGGCGCTTGACGACCAAGGCTACATCGGGAAGAATCTCCGCGTGTTTGGCAGCGTCCCACATGGCCGCTCCGTAGGAAGCTCCGGTCACCGGCAGATCGTACTGCTTTGCCAGCCGGCTCAGATGCTCTACCGAATCGTCGTGGCGCAGAACCACCTCCATCAGTTCAACGCCGTCCAGCCCCGCCACATGCAAATCGCTGAAGGCCTTCTCCAGCACCGGGGTTGCATCCCAGTCGGGTGGAAACGCGCTGGCGTAGACCCAGATATGAGCGCTGATTTTTGGCTTGAAGTGGGCAAGGTCCTGGGCCGGAAGCCGCTGCGCGAACCTCAGAGGGAGGAGCGCTCCACCGAGGCACAAGGTGGACTGGCCGAGAAAACTTCTGCGGGAGAAAAAGCGGTTTGCTTTCATTCAATCCTCACCCTCTCTTACGCCACCGCGCGCAGCGGCTCAGGGATTCACATGTTTTATACCACTTCAACTCTGCCTGAGCGGTCCAGGTGTTCCGCAATTGGAATTGCCAGACTAATTCATGGTCTGAGCGGGCTTCGCCTGGAAAGTCGATCTTGCTCAAGAGTCAGGGATACTTGGGAGACATCCTCGGAAACGGGCATTGCGACGGGAATCACCGAGAAGTGCTCTATCGCGGAATCCCTGCCGCCATGCCGACTTATCGGTAGTGACCAATGGCCGCGGGGAACGTCCGCCCACGTGTTCCCGTACCCCGGAGGCTTATCCGGCGAGTATGGGACCCAACAACAAGGCGGGTCCCATGAAACCGGCGAGTTGGCGGATCTGGTTGATGAGATCGGTTCGAGGAGTATTTGGAACTTCCCGAGTCGCAGAAGCGTAGTGGATTTCATTGCACAGGCCGGATGCCGCAATGCGCGTGAATTCATGGAGGAGGTCAGCGATGGGTATGGCCGGCGACGGGCTGCGGCAGGTATTGAGGAGACTGGGGCGCGCCCCGTTGTTTACGGCGCTTACCCTGATCACGCTGGCGGTGGGCATTGGCGCGACGACATTGATCTTCAGCGTGGTGGATGGAGTGCTGCTGAAGCCGCTGCCGTATCCGCAGCCTGGGCGCTTGATCGGAGTCTGGTATACGACCCCGAAGATCGACATCAAGAACCTCAATATAGCTCCTTTTCTGTACTTCATCAATCGCGAGCAGAACAAAACACTGGAAGACATCGGCGCCTACGCGGGCGATTCGCTGAGCGTAACCGGCGCCGGCCAGCCGGAGAACGTTCGCGGGCTGGACGTGACCCAGGCCGTACTGCCGATTCTGGGTGTAAAGCCCGCACTGGGACGGCTATTCACGCAGCAGGAGGATACGGCTGCGGGCCCGAAGGCCGTGATTCTCTCCTATGCGTACTGGCAAAGCAAGTTCGGCGGTGCGCAGTCGGTCATTGGGCGATCGATCACCGCGGACGGCACGTCCCGAGAGATTGTCGGTGTGCTGCCCAAGGGATTTCACTTCCTGGACTGGCAGGATGCGGACCTGATAGTGCCAATGCAATGGGATCGTAGCAAGACACAACTGGGGAACTTCAGCTATGAGGGGCTAGCCCGGCTGAAGCCGGGTGTCACCATTGCCCAAGCGAGCACAGACCTGCAGCGGCTGATTCCGATTGCCATACGCAGCTTTCCGCCTCCGCAAGGTTACAGCACAAGCCTCTTTGAAGCCGCGCAGTTCAGGACGTATCTGCGGCCGCTCAAGCAGGACGTTGTAGGCGACGTGGGGAACGTTCTGTGGGTGCTGATGGGCTCGATCGCGATGGTGCTGCTGATTGCATGCGCAAACGTGGCGAATCTGCTGCTGGTCCGCGTGGAAGGGCGAAGGCAGGAACTGGCGATTCGCTCCGCTCTTGGTTCGGGATGGAAACAGATTGCGGGCGGCATCTTAATTGAAAGCTTCGTACTGACGCTGATCGGCAGCGTGCTGGGACTAGGGTTCGCTTACGCCGGACTGCGGGCGCTGCTGGCGCTGGCGAAGAATTTGCCGCGCGCCTATGAGATCGGGCTCAACATTCCAGTGCTTCTGTTCACTCTGGTGCTGGCTGTGTTGACGGGCTTGCTGATCGGGCTGGTCCCGGTGTTCAAGTTTGCCGGAGGTCAATTGCATACGGGATTACGGGAGGGAGGGCGTGCGCTGAGCCAGAGCAGGGAACGGCATCGCGCGCGCAATGCGCTGGTTGTGGTCCAGGTGGCCCTGGCGCTGGTTCTTCTGATCTGCTCGGGACTTATGATCCGTACGTTCCGTGCACTGGAGCATGTAAGTCCGGGATTCACGGAACCAAACGCCCTGCAGACGTTCCGCGTATCGATACCGGATACGGAAATATCGGACAAAGACCGCGACAAACTCGTGCACCTGGAGCAGGACATGATGAACAAGCTGGGAGCCCTGCCGGGGGTGGAGTCAGTGGGTCTGACCAGCGAGGTTCCCATGAGCGGATACAACTCGAACGACCTGATCTTTGCCCAGGACCGCGTCTATCGCAACGGAGAAATTCCGCCGCTGCGCAGGTTCGTCTGGGTTTCCCCGCAGCTGTTCAAGACGTTGGGCACTCGACTGATCGCGGGGCGTGATTTCACCTGGCAAGACAGCTTCGAAACGCTTCCGGCGGCTGTGATCTCAGAGAATTTTGCCCGTGAATACTGGGGCAGCCCGCAAAACGCACTGGGCAAGCGGATGCGGACAGGCACGACGGATGACTGGCGGCAGATTGTGGGTGTGGTCGGCGATGTGCACGATGACGGCGTGAACGAGAAACCCCCAACCACCGTGTACTGGCCCCTGATGATGAATAACTTCGATACCCAGAAAGAGCGGGTACAGCGCAGCGTTTCATTCGTGATTCGAACGCCGCGGGCGGGATCGCAGGCGTTCATGAACGAGGTGCGGCAGACGATCTGGTCGGACAATTCCAGCCTGCCGCTGGCAGACCCGAATACAGTGGGCTACTACTACTCCCAGTCAACGGCGCGAACATCCTTTACGCTGGCGATGCTGGCGGTTGCGGGAGCGATGGCGCTGCTGCTGGGAATGGTTGGCATCTACGGAGTGATTTCGTACTCGGTCACACAGCGGTTTCGGGAGATAGGGATACGCATGGCATTGGGAGCGCAGCGCGGCATGATCGTTTCTCTGTTTGTCCGCGATGGACTGGTTCTGACGGGGGTTGGCATTCTATGCGGGATTGTTACGGCGTTTGCCACAGTTCGTCTGATGCAGTCGTTGCTGTTCGGTGTGAGCCCCTATGACCCGGCGACCTACCTCGCGATCGCTGTGGTGATCTTTTTGACAGCGTCGGTTGCCTGCTGGCTTCCAGCGCGCAGGGCCGCAACGGTCGATCCGATGATTGCCCTGAGATCCGAGTAGGTGCAGGCATCCGCGTGGGATCCCTTCTGGTCGCCAACCCGTCGAACATACGGTTAAATAACCATTATGTAAATATGCAAGACGGAGATAAATAGGCCAGCGCCCTAGCACCATGGAAAATCGTTCGCCTCGTCAGGTCAGGATCGCCGAACGCTCAGCCAATCTCGCAGATCGCTAACGGCAAACGGGCTTATCATCCTTCGACAATTCTTTGCGGCATGCCGAGCTGTCGCTGCTTATCGAGGGACGTCCATTTCATGATCAGGTGAGGACTGCCGGTTAGAGCGCCAGGCTGCTTGGATTCCGCCACTGTTCCGTGGATCGTTGCTCCTCGCGGAATGATGAGTACACCATCGACACTGATTGAGACCACAGTAGGACAATAGCGGCGAGCGGGGCGGCTGGCGGCTTTCAACTATACTTGCGGTGGCGAATTTCAGGTGGCTTCTGCTTTGCGAACCGGGAGGGGCGGCGCGAGCTCGTTCCTGTCATCCCGGCCTGGGGGAGGGAAGCGCCGAATACCCCAAGAGGAGGAATCCATGACCATTGAAGGATGCAGGGCAAGAAGGGCGCTGCGGCTGACCGCGGGCGCGACGCTGGTGTTGCTGGCGATGACGCTGACCGCCTGCAAGAAGGAGCCCAGCCTGACGGGCAAGTGGACGGGACCGGAGAAGCTGCTCCTGAATGGGGAGACGAACAACGTACTTCTGCAGATGACGCAATCGGGCAACGAGTTGACGGCGCAGGTGCAGACCCCAGCCTTCAAGACGGAAATGAAGGGCACCGTCAGTGGCTCTCATTTCGAGCTGACAGCCCCCTGGTACCCGGAGCAGCCTTTTGCGGTTGGAGACCTGGTGGGGAGCGATCTGCATGTGCGGTGGGACGGAGAAAACGATCTCAACACAGGGAAGGGACAGGAGACGGTTCTGCATCCGGCTGCGGCGGCGGAGGTTTTTCCAGAGCCTGCCTACATCGCTCCGCCGGCGATCAAGCCTGTGGGTTACAACGAGCTGGCGAAGAAGCCGCCGATGGGCTGGAATAGCTGGAATCTGTTTGGCGGCAGCGCCGATGACGCGGTGGTGCGGGGGATTGCCGACGCGATGGTGACGAGCGGGATGCGGGATGCCGGCTACACCTACGTGAACATCGACGACACGTGGGAGGGGACGCGCGATGCGCAGGGGAACATCCGGCCTAACAGCAAATTTCCCGATATGAAGGCGCTGGCCAAGTATGTGCATTCGAAGGGGCTGAAGCTGGGCATCTATTCCTCGCCGGGGCCGGACACCTGCGGGGGCTATCCGGCCAGCTATGGCTATGAAGAGCAGGACGCGAAGACGTACGCTTCATGGGGCATCGACTATTTGAAATACGACTGGTGCAGCGCGGGCAGCATTTACAAGAACGATCAGTTGCAGCCGGTGTACCAGAAGATGGGCAGGGCGCTGGAGGAGACAAAACGGCCGATCGTCTTCAGCCTGTGCGAGTACGGATTGGGCGATGTGTGGAAGTGGGGCCCGGCCGTGGGCGGTAACCTGTGGCGCACCACGGGCGACATTCTCGATGAGTGGGACAGCATGATGAAGAACATTCACGAGCAGGTGCCCTCGGCTCCCTATGCCGGGCCGGGGCACTGGAACGATCCCGATATGCTGGAGATCGGCAACGGGCGCATGACGAACGACGAGTATCGCACGCACATGAGCCTTTGGGCGCTGTCGGCGGCGCCGTTGCTGGCCGGCAACGATATCCGCAAAATGTCGGACGCGATCAAGTCAATTCTTCTGAACAAGGAAGTGATTGCAGTGGATCAGGACCCGCTGGGGAAACAGGCAACCCCGGTGAAGAACGGCAACCTGGAGACATGGATCAAGCCTTTGAAGGATGGCGGCGTGGCTGTGGGCGTGGTGAATCTCGATAATGCGCCGGTGACCGCTACGGTGAAGGCGAGCGAGCTGCCGCTGAAAGGCTCGGTCAGCGGGGCGCGCGATCTGTGGGCGCACACCCAGGTGAAATTCGTCAAAGGGGAATACTCGACGACGGTGGCTGCGCACGGCACTCTTATGCTGCGGGTTCGCTGAGGGTGGCTGGGGTCCTGCTCCCAGACGGCATGAGTGCGCCGATCAAAAGGCAGGCAAACGGGCGATGGTTGTGTCTGGATCGAGTGCGCCGGGCAAACCGCTGCGCGGGGCCCTGAGTTGAAACTTGGGAACAAGGGAACGAGGGAACCAGGGAACGAGGGAGGGAGCCAGGGAAGGAGGGACCAGGGACCAGGGACTTAGGGCCAGGGAACGAGGGAACACGGGCGCACGAAACGCAAAAAGTGCGATCGAGAGTTCACTTCGCACGCGCCTTCCGCATCCAACTGTGAATGCAGATGGATGAAATGGAGGAGGGAGCATGCGTTGTAGAACGATCTACTTTCTGTCTTTGTGCACATTGATGGCGATGCCTGCGCTGGGGCAAGTGTCGAGCAAGGCGACGACTCTCACGACCGCATGCACATTCGCAGACGGGAAGAGCATGTCGGCGGACTATCAGCCACAGGCCGGAGATGGCAGGAAAGAATTGCCGAAGGGTAAGATCTGGGGTCCCGGCGATGCGCCGATGTATTTGCTGACCCAGGCCGATGTATCCGTCGGGGGTAAGGATTTGGCGGCGGGCGCGTATGCCATGTACCTGATTCCCGGCGAAGACGAGTGGACGCTGGTGATCAACAAAAACGTGACCGCGGGGAGCAAGTACGACGAGGGAGATGACCTGGTGCGCGCTCCGATGCAAACCGGAAAGCTGGACGAGGCTCAGCCCTTTCAGATTGCGTTCCCTCACATGGCGCCGAAGCAGTGCAACATCCGCGTTTATTACGGAAAATTCGGCATGTGGATCGCCTTCCACGAGAAATAAGGGAGACGCGCGGGCGGTGACCTCCGCGGCGGCTCTGGGTGACTGGCCGCAAGAAGCAGGAAGCGCGGGTTTGGCTGGATTCTGAGGGGATTCCGGAGGGATGGGCCAGGCCTCTTGACCGTGCCAGGCGGGCCGAGGAAGAGCCGTCGGGCCAGGGAAGAGCCATGGGGGTGGGGGGATGACGGGGCAGCCGCGGGGGCGGCGAGTTTTCCTCATGAAATTTTGATGTGAATTTGAGCCGCTTCGGGTCTACGATGGTGCATTGATGAAACGGCTGGTTTGTACTACTTTCTTCCTCATGGTCTGCGTTGTACCGGTTTTCGCCGGTACCGATCCGCGTGTGCAACAGCTGCTGATCACAGCCGAACAACAGGCCAATCTGTTGGGCGGGCAGGCGGGTCCGTTTCAGCTGGAGGTGGACTTTGCCGTGGTCATGGGCAAGGCTGTGCCGGGACACCTGGAACTGAAATGGGAGGCGAAGGACCGGTGGTGGCGCCGGGTGGAGATGAACGGGTTCCGGCAGACCGAAATCCGGCTGGGGGACAAGATTTACACGGCGCGCAATGCGGACTTTACGCCGGCGGGCGTGAAGGAGCTGCTGAACCTGCTGGGGTTTGCCGAGGAGAAGGTGGACCGGGGCGCGATGACCGTGCAGGAGCAGAGCAAGCGGCGAGAGAATGGCGAATCTGCCGAGTGCCTGAAGGGCGAACTGACGCGCTTTAACAATGAGCAGCATGAGGTGTGCGTGAGCCGTGACGGGCACGAGATTCTGAGCGACGACTGGAAGGAATCCGGAGACCAGCGGCGCAGGGAAGCGTTTGCGGGTTATATGGCCTTTGGGCAGTATCGGTTTCCCAGCCGGCTGGAGCTGGAGTTGAACGGCAGGAAGATTGTGACGGCGAGCGTGACCAGCCTGGCGGCGACGGCCTTCGACGAGAGCCTGCTGGCGCCGCTGCAGCAACATGAGTCCGTGCCGGAGATTCAGGAGGCGCCGCCGGATAGTTTGACGGCGACGAAAAACTAGGCCGTATCGATATATAGACTTTGCCACCGGGTATTGAGCTGTTTCAGATTATGTAGGGCGAGCCGGTAGGAGTTAAATGAGTCGCAGTGGGAGCGGATCTTTCACGGACTGGCGCGGGATAGAAAGAGCCAGTACCTGATGATTGATTCGACGCTGGTGAGGGCGCACCCGCAAGCGGCCATGGGCCTTAAAGAAGGGGCAATAAGGTTCTGGAGCATTCCGGGGCCATATCGTTCCGGGGCCAAATGTCGATATGGCCTGGAGACTGGTCCCTGGTCCCCACCCCGCAATCTACAATCAGATCTGCCATGGACTGGAAAGAACTCAGCGACGAAATCACCGCCGTCGGCCGCAGCGGCAGTTCCGACGACCCCGTCACCGGCGTCGAGTACGACTCCCGCCGCGTCCGTCCCGGAGCGGTGTTTGTCGCCATGAAGGGCGGTTCCACCGACGGCAACAAGTACGTCGACAAGGCCATCGCCGCCGGCGCGCTGGCCATCGTGACTGACTCCGCGCCCTGCTTCGATCACCTGCTCGTCTTTCAAGCCGGCCTGCCCATTCTTGAAGTCGAGCACGGCCGCCGCGCGCTGTCCCAGGCCTCTGCCGCCTTCTACGGCCATCCTGAACGCTCTCTCGCGGCCACAGGCATTACCGGCACCAACGGCAAAACCACCACCGCTTTTCTGATGGAGTCGCTCCTCAATTCCGCTGCGCGGACCACCGTGCTGATCGGAACCATCGAGTACCATGTCGCCGGCGAGACGCGTGCCTCGGTCCACACCACGCCCGAGTCCCGCGACCTCTTCGAGCTGATGGCCGAAGGCGTGAGCCGCGGAGCCACCGAGCTGGTCACCGAGGTTTCAAGCCACGCACTGGACCAGGGCCGCGCCGCGGGCGTCAACTTTGACGTTGCCGTCTTCACCAACCTCACTCGCGACCATCTCGACTATCACCAGACGATGGAGAACTACTACGCCGCCAAGCGTCTTCTGTTCGACGGCACGGTCTACCCTGCACCCCGGGTGGCGGTCATCAACGCTCACGACGGCCACGCCGCGCAGTTGGCCGCGGCCGCGCGCAGGGCCGGCGCCGAGGTGCGCACCTACGGCATCGGCAAAGGCGACTGGCGCGCCCAAAGCTGCTCGCTCACGGCCACGGGCGCAATCCTGGATCTCGAAACCCCCGCCGGCTCGGCCCAGGTTACTTCGCGACTTGCCGGCGAAGTGAACGTCCTCAACCTGCTTGCCGCCTTCACCGCCGCCCACGCGCGGGGCGTGCCCTTTGACGATCTGCTTGGCGCCGTGCCCCGGCTCCAATCCGTTCCCGGCCGCTTTCAGTCGGTGGATGCCGGCCAGCCCTTCACCGTGATCGTCGATTACGCCCACACCGACGACGCCCTGCGCAATCTGACCGCGCTCGCCCGGCAGATGACGGCCCCCGAAGGCAAACGCGTGATCACCGTCTTTGGCTGCGGCGGCGATCGCGACCGCACCAAGCGCCCCAAGATGGGCCAAGCCGCAGGAGACGGCAGCGACTTCGTCGTCGCCACCAGCGACAACCCCCGCTCAGAAGATCCGCTCGCCATCCTGGCTGAAATCGAGCCCGGCCTCAAGGCATCCGGCGTTCCCTACAAAATCGAGCCCGACCGCGCCGCCGCCATTCGTCTGGCGCTGCAGGCTGCCCTGCCCGGCGACGTCGTTTTGATTGCCGGCAAAGGCCACGAAAAGGAGCAGATTCTCGGCGGACATACAATTCCCTTCGACGACACTGAAGTTGCTGTTGCGGCGCTCCAGGAGCTCGGCGTCAAATTGGGTTACAGTAAAGGGCAATGAAACTTACGCTTGCAGAGGCGGCCATCGGCGCAGGCGCCATACTCGAAGCGCCGGCCTCGGTTGCCAATGCGGGAGCGCTGCTGGTCTCGGGCTACTCGATCGACTCGCGCACCGCGGCGGAGGGCGATCTGTTTTTCGCGGTGCGCGGCGAGCGGCTTGACGGCCATGACTTCATCGCCGCGGCGCTGGCCCGCGGAGCCGGGGCCGCCGTCGTCTCCCGCGCCTGCGTCGCCGCCTTGCCCGATGCGGTGCTGGCCGCGCCGCTGCTGATCGCCGAAGACCCGCTCCTTGCCTTGCAAGCGCTGGCCGCGCACGTGCGCCGTCACTGGGGCGGGCGCGTCATCGCCATCACCGGCTCGGCCGGCAAGACCACCACCAAGGAAGCCGTCGCCGCCGCTCTGGCCCCAAAATTTCGCGTGCTCAAGTCGCAGGGCAATCTCAACAACGCCTTCGGGCTGCCGCTGCAACTGCTGCGCCTGGAGCCCGAGCACGAATTCGCCGTCGTAGAAATGGGCATGAACCACAGCGGAGAAATCGCCGCCCTGGCGCGCATTGCCTCGCCCGACTGGGGCGTCATCACCAATGTCGGCACCGCCCACATTGAAAACTTTGCTGAAGGGCAGGCCGGCATCGCACGCTCAAAGTTCGAGCTGGTGGCCGCCCTGCCCGTCAACGGCGTCGCCTTTCTCAACTGCTGCGATCCTTACGTCTCCCAGTTCGGCCGCGATTTTCAGGGGCGCGCCGTCTACTTTGGCGAGGGACCCTGCGCCGACCCGCGGGTTCTCTCCGCCTGGGAAGACCTCGACGGGCTGCACGTCGATTTTCGCGCCGGCGAGCGCGAGGGCAGTTTCACCCTGAGCCTGCTCGGCCGCCACAACGCCGCCAACGCCATGGCCGGACTCGCCGTTGCGCTTGAAGCCGGCGTCGATCTTGACGCCGCCGTTGCCGCCCTCGAGTCGCTCACCGCCGGGGACAAGCGCGGCCAGCTGCTGGCCATCGACGGCGCCACCATCCTCAACGACTCCTACAACTCCAACCCCGAGGCCCTCCGCTCCATGATTCAGACGCTCGCCGCGCGTCCCGCCGGCCGCCGCATCCTGGTTGCCGGCGAAATGCTCGAGCTCGGCGAGCAGGGCCCCGCGCTGCATGCCGCCTGCGGCCGCGCCGCCGCCGAGGCTGGACTTGATCTGGTCGCCGGCGTCCAGGGCAACGCGGAACATCTGGCTACCGCCGCCTGCGCGGGCGGCGTCGCTTCCGTCTTTCTTCCGGACGCCGACGCCGCCGGCCGTTGGCTCCTCAAAAACCTTGCCCCCGGCGACGTGGTCCTCATCAAAGGTTCCCGCGGCGTTCACCTCGAGCGCGCCATAGAAGTTCTAGAGAACCGCACCCCCTCCGTCGAGGCCCATTGACCTTCCGCGCTCTGATCCGCACGGTCGCCCTGCTGACCGGCCTGGGCGGGCTGGCCTGCGCTCTGCCGCTCGCCGCTGCCACCAACCCCGCCTGGACAAGGCCTATATAGCCGGCCGCGAGCAGGCTTTCCAGGCCGAACTGGCCCGCCAGCAGGGGAAAAAGTAGGAAATCGCGCCCCACGGGCGGTCGCGCTCCCGTGCGGCCCTGCTCCCTGCCGGAGTAAGCATCGAGTTTTTCATAACCCGCTCCAGTTAACCCAGAACACGTGATGCACATCACATAATTTGAAGTTCCATGAATGACATCATGACCTCAATGTTCCCCTTGTGATTGTGAACAGGATTGACTCCATTCCCCAGGTGAGGCCTGCCCATGCAGCTAGACCCGTCCGCATTCCAGGCCGATCCCGAACTGCTTGACGCGCTCGAAAAGCACGCGACATCCATCCCCTGCGACGAAGACCGCGCCCTTTTCCGCCAGGGCGACCCTCCCATCGGCCTCTACATCCTCCGCAAGGGAGAGGCGGTGATCTCCATGACCGGCGACAACGGCGAATCCATCTTGTCAATCCGCGCCACTGCGGGCTCCCTGCTGGGCCTGCCGGGACTCATCGGCAATCAGCCCTACTCGCTGGCCGCCGTTGCCTGCCGCGGCGCCCGGGTCGGCTTCATCGCCCGCAGCGACTTCAACGCCCTCATGCATACCGATCCGGCCCTCTCGGTAAAGGTCCTCCAGGTGCTGGCCGCCGAAGTCCGCTCCGCCCGCCTGGCCATCACCCAGTTGTAAACCCCGCCAAGAACACCTGGTCTCTCAGTCTCTGGTCCCTGGCCCCTGACCCCTACCTCTCTGCTACACTCTCAATCGACATGCTGGGTGCAATTGCTCTCATCGCTGCGGTCTCTTACCTGCTCGGATCCATCCCCATGGGATACCTGCTGGTCCGCATCTTCCGCAAAGAAGACATTCGCAAGGTGGGCAGCGGCAACATCGGCGCCACCAACGTGCTCCGCTCCGGCGGCAAAGGCCTGGGCGCTGCCACCTTCCTGCTCGATATGCTCAAGGGCTCCTTCGCGGTCTGGCTCGGCGGCTTGCTCGGCGCCTGGCTTCTTCCCGGCGTTCCCTTGCGCTCGGCACAGGCCGTGGCCGCCCTTTGCGCCGTCCTGGGCCACATGTTCCCCATCTGGCTACGGCTGCGCGGAGGCAAGGGCGTCGCCACCGGTTTCGGCGTCTTCCTGGTGGCCGCGCCCACTTCGGCGCTGGCGGCCATTACGGTGTTTGCTATTGTCCTGTTCCTCAGCCGCTATGTCTCGCTGGCCTCCGTCCTCGGCGCGGCCAGCTTCCCCATCTTCGCCTGGTTTCTGGTCCAGGGTCCGCGGCCGCGCATTTATCTCGCCGTGCAGTGTGCCGTGGCCCTGCTGATCATCGTCAAGCACCACCAGAACATCCGCCGCCTGTTCGCGGGCACGGAATCCCGCTTCGGAGCCAAGAAAACCGCATGAGCCGCATCGCCGTATTGGGTTCCGGAGCCTGGGGAACCGCCATCGCTCTCGCCCTCAGCCGCCGCGGCGGCCACCAGATATTTCTGTGGTCTCATTCTCAGGAAGAAGCGTCCACCATCGCGGGAGCCCGCGAAAACACCCTCTTTCTGCCCGGCTTTCCGTTGCCCGCTTCCATCGAGGTTACGGCCGACCCCAGCCCCATCGCGCAGGCGGAAATGGTGGTCTCCGTCGTCCCTTCCGAGTTTCTGCGTCCCACCATCGCCCGTTTGCAAGCCCACTTCCGTCCCGGCCAGGTCGTCGTCTCCGCCACCAAGGGCATTGAGCACGCCAGTTGCCTGCGCATGACCGAGGTGATCGCCTCGGCGCTCGACGTATTGCCGCCGCCACCGGCCGAGCCCAACGCCGACACCCGCCTCGAAGTGTTCACTGAGCCCGATGCGCCCGAGGTCAGCTCCTCCGGCATCGAGGCCGCGCCCACTTTTCTTGACCGGCTCGATCTCGACTTCGGCGCGCTGTCAGGACCCAGCTTCGCCCTCGAGGTCGCCCAGGGCCAGCCCACCGCCCTCACCGTCGCCTTTCAGAACCCCGCCGTCGCCGCCCGCGTCCAGCAGGAGTTCGCCTCTGAAACGCTCCGCCTCTACACCTCCACGGATGTAGTAGGCGTGGAGCTCGGCGGGGCGCTCAAAAACGTGATCGCCATCGCCGCCGGCGTGGCTGCCGGAGCCGGTCTGGGGTACAACTCCGCCGCCGCCCTTATGACGCGCGGCATCGCGGAGATCACCCGCCTCGCCGTGGCCTGCGGAGGCCACCGCGAAACGCTCGCCGGCCTTTCCGGCGTGGGCGACCTGGTGCTCACCTGCACCGGCTCCCTCAGCCGCAACCGCACCGTCGGCCAGGCGCTCGGCCAGGGACGGAAACTGCCTGAAATTCTGGCTTCGCTGGGCGGCAAGGTTGCTGAAGGCGTTCTCACCGCCCGCGCCGCCCTCGAGCTGGCGCGCCGCCACCAGATCGAGATGCCCATCACCGAGCAGATGGAACTGATTCTCAACGAAGGCAAGGACCCCCGCGAAGCCATCAAAGACCTCATGCTCCGGCCCGGCAAAGACGAACGCTAGAGCGGCTTCAGGATAGGTATGCCCGATTGTGCTTCGAACCAGGTCGCCCCTCCTTGGGGTCGGGTCGACATGAGTGCAATGCCTCTGGGTCGAGCAATCCTGAAACCGCTAGAGCGGCGATGCGCCTCTCGTCCCTTGTTCCCCAGGGAACAGGGGAACAAGAGGACGATCTGGACGGTTCGTTTATCTGTCGAATCATTGCGGGATTATCTGCCGCAGCGGACTACGATTTTGGTGCCTGGGGGGACCATGACGCCGGGGTCGGGGGCTTGCTGACGAGAGGTGCCGTTGCCAATGATCTGGACTTCAAGGCCGGCGGCGGCGGCCTGCTCAATGACCTGGCGCACGGGCAGGCCGACGAGCGAAGGAACGCGGAGACGGGTGCTGTCAGGGAGGGCGACGACCGTGGTTGCCTTTTGCGGGGAGCGGACTTGCGGCGGCTGCGCGGCGGATGGAGGCTGCGCCGACGCCGATGCGGGTTTGGCGCTGGAGGCAGAGGCTGCGGATTGAGCGGCGGGCCGGCTTGCGGACTGCGCCGGAGCTGCGCGGAGCGGATCGTCGCTGGGCAGATCGTTGGCGGCATCGTAGAGGGCTTGAATGTCCTGTTGATTTTGCGGGTTGTCGTCTTCTTTGAGGGGCGCGGATTTTGGCTGGGGCGCGGCGGGACGCAGATCGATGTCGTGCGGCACGCCAAGATACTCGAGCACCTGCTGCGCCACTTCAGCAAAGACAGGAGCGGCGACATCGGTGCCGTAGTAGGCGCCCTTGGGATCATCGATGATGACGGCAACGGAGATGGCAGGATTATTGACCGGCGCAAAGCCGGCGAAGGATGCGATGTGCATGGACTTCGAATAGGTGTGCGTGAGGGGGTCGATTTTTTGCGCGGTGCCGGTTTTTCCGCCGGAAGAATAGCCGTTGAGCTGGGCTGACTTGCCGGTGCCGAACAGGACCACGCCCTCCATCATTTTGCGCATCTCGGCGGCGGCCAGCGTGGAGATGACCCGGTGCGCACCGCTGGGCAGGGGATTGGGCAGGTCGCCGCCGGGTTTGAAGGGCGCGGCCCGAAAGGGAGCGTTGGCGGCATTGGCAGGGTCGGTGAGCAAAACATGCGGAGGCATGTAGACGCCGCCGTTGGCCAAGGTGGAAACCATCGAGACCAGCTGCAGCGGGGTAACGGCCTCTTCCTGGCCGATGGCGACATATCCGATGGAGGCAGGCTGCCATTTCTTGACAGGCCGCAGCAGACCGCGCGTTTCACCCGGCAGTTCGATGCCGGTGCGCAGGCCGAAGCCGAAAGAGCGAATGTAGTCGTAGAGGCGATCGGGCCCGAGCTTGAGCGCCACCTTGATGACCCCGACATCGCTGGACACTTCGAGCGCCCTATGCACGGGAATCACGCCGAAGTGATCGCTCTTGTCGTCGTGGATGATGCGGCCATAGAGGTTGATCTGGCCGCCCTGGCAATCGACCATGTCGTCGGGGGTAACGACCTTTGCGTCCAGCGCCGCGGCGTAGGTGACCAGCTTGAAGGTGGATCCGGGCTCGTAGACGTCGCTGACGGCGTGATCGCGAAGCAGTTCGGGCGTGGTGTGGCGAAAGTTGTTGGGATTGAAGGTGGGACGAATGGCGAGAGCCAGGATTTGGCCGGTGTGGACGTCCTCGACGACGACGGTGCCGTTGAGGGCCTGGGTCTTCTGCATGGAGTGGTCGAGAGCCTGCTCGGCGAGGAACTGGATGTTCTCGTCGATGGTGAGCATCATGTTGCGTCCCGGCTGGGGGTCCTGCTCGCTGGAGCCGAGAATTTTGCGGCGGGCGTCCATGGCGGTGTCCATTTCGCCGGGAACGCCATGCAGTTGCGCGTCGAATTTTTCTTCGAGGCCGCCGAGGCCGTTGTCGTCGACACCCACATAGCCGAGCACCTGCGCGGCAATGTTGTTGTCGGGATAAACGCGCTGGAACTCTTTCTGGAAATAAACGCCCTTCATATTGAGGTTGCGGACGCTTGAGGCCACCTGGGGCGTGACGCGGCGGGCGATCCAGGCGAAGTTGTGACCCGAGGCGAGGCGGGCGGCGATTTCGCCTTCGGTGGTGCGCGCATCTTCGGGATCGACGTGGACGAGGGCGGCAAGGGTGCGCGCGGCGGCGGGCTTGTCGTCGATTTCAGAGGGGTCGGCGAAGATGGAGTCGACCTGCACGGTCATCGCCAGCTCGTGGAGGTTTCGATCGTAGAGCACGCCGCGGCGCGGCGCGACTTCAAAGGTGCGCTGCTGCTGCTTTTGGGCGCGTTCGACGTACTCCTGGTGGTGCACAATCTGGAGCATGAACAAGCGGACGGCGATGGCGCAGGCCCAAGCGGCAAAGCAGAGGCAGATGATCCAGAAGCGTGTCCGCTTGAGGGGAATGACGCGGGGAGGGTCTTTGCGGCTACGGGGGGAACGAACGGTGGCCGGCATGACGGTTTCCAGCTTGCAGCTCCTTTACTGCGCGGGCGGCGCTGGAGGGGTCAACTGGGCCAGAACGGGAGCGGAGTTGTCGGGACGGAAGCCGGGATGAACGACCTGTCCGGGCTGGGGCGCGGCGAGGCCGAGCTGGCGGGCCATCATATCGATGCGGGCGGGCTGGGTGAGCTCAGCCTGCGCAAGGCGCAACTGGCGGTTCTGTTCGTGGAGCTGGCTGAGGGCCTGCTTCTCCGACTCGACGCGGTAGCTGCTTTCGATGGCGTAGAAGTGCTGCATGCCGTAGATCATGACCAGGGAGAAGAGGACGGAGATGGCGCCGGCAAAGAGGCGCATCTCGCGGACGCGTATGGGGTCGGCGGCCTTGACGAGGCGGGAGTTGTCGAGGCGCAGGGGAAAGTGGAACTCGGGGGTGCGCATGCGGCGGCGCAGCATGGCCTGCTGGGCCAGCATCTGGGCGTTGTGCTCGGCGACCCGCGCGCTCCAGCCGCGGCCGGCTTCGAAGTAGGTTGTTGTGTATGCCGCCATTGCTCTCCTTCTTCGTTGTGCAAAGGTGATTGCCCGTTCCCTAATTCCTAGTCCCTATTGCCTGTTGTCTTTCCGCCGCTCTTAGTTTTGCGCTTCTTGAGCGGGGGTTTCTGTCTGTCTCTTCTTCTTCCGCGGTGACCGGCTTGCTGGTCAGGATCTTCCAGATTCCTTTGTGTGCTCCGTCGCGCAGGCTGTCTTTGGCGATGCGGTCTTCAAGAGAATGAAAGCTGATGACGACCAGCCGTGCGGAGGGCTTAAGCAACGCTGGTGCGGCCTCGAACAGGTCCTTGATTTCGTCCAGCTCGCGATTGACGTAGATACGGAGAGCCTGAAAGGTTCGGGTTGCCGGGTGAATGTGGCCATGTTTCATTGGCGGGGCGACTGAGGCTACAATCCGGGCCAACTGCCCCGTGGTTGTAACCGGCCGCCCCCGCACAATGGCTCTGGCGATTGTCCGCGACCTCCTTTCCTCACCGTTCTCGTAAATGAGATTGGCCAGCTCGCGCTCGCTGATCTCATTCACCACTTGTGCGGCTGTCGGGCCGGAGCGCGTGTCCATGCGCATATCCAGCGGCCCGTCGGCCTGAAAACTGAATCCCCTGTGCGCCTCGTCGAACTGCAGGCTGCTGACGCCAAAGTCGGCCAGTAAACCATCCACCGAAGCCGGCTGAAGGTGCCGGGCGATGGAGCTGAAGGCCTCGGCGATCAGCTTGATGTTGGGCGCCTGGCTGCCCAGCTCCTGCCGAACTCTGCCGAGCCGGGCTTTTGCCAGCTCGAGGGCCTCGGTGTCCCGATCGAATCCGATCAGGGTTCCTTCCGGTCCCAGAAGCCTGGCAATGCCTTCCGCGTGGCCGGCAAGACCGAGGGTGCAGTCCACGTACGTCCCCTTGGGGCGCACACGGAGAAAATCAATCGCTTGTTGAAAAAGAACCGGCACATGGCGTTCATTCGGCTTCGTCATGCGCTCCCCCCTGGGGGGCTTGTTTGCATCAACTGTCGGTTCTGAAGATCGCGTCCAGTTGCTTGCGATCGTCAGCGTTCATATCGTTCTCGGCCATGCTCTGCTCGAAGTTCTGGAGGTTGAAGACTTCGAGGTACCTGGTTCTTCCAAAGACCGCAACCTCAGAGTCGAGGCTGGCCTTACCCCGCAAAATCTGCGGCAACAGGAGGCGGGCCTGGTTATCGATCTCCGCCTGCTGACCGAAATAGCTGGTCATATTGAGGTACTTCCGCACCGCATCGTTCAGGGTGCTGTAGTCGGCCAGTTGGGCTTCGCGTTTCTCCCACTCCCGGAGCGGCCAGATCTCGGCACTTTTTCCGTCCTGGCTGGTGATGTAGAACTGGGTGTCGTTCTGAGCATCGAGGAGCTGCTTGAAAGCAGCCGGGATCTTCAGACGGCCCTTCTCATCGACCTTGGCTGGATGGTTGCCGCGAAACATTGCCTTGCCTCATAGCCTTCCGCGCTTGCTTTCAAGAACGTGCAGCGGACCGGATACCCGTGGTACGGAGCCGATTCCGGTTAGCCAGGGTGGTACACGGCGTTTTTTGGTCCCTGGCAACCGAGTTAAGGGGAGAAAACGGGGTTAAACTTGCAATGGAGTCAGTAGAGGGCCTCCCCAGGTTCCACTCAACTACACTTTGCTCCAATTTTGACCACTTCGGTGATAGTACCCCTGAACTGCGAGCCCGCCAAGCGGAAAATGGGCAAAAAGCGGGGTTTGCGGGGCTGAGGTGTGGAAAATTCTACGAATAGATAGAGAAATTCACAGGACCCCTACATCTTGTGTTAACGGCTTCGGTTCCAGGGCTGGACAGGGAGGCTGGGGCGTGGTAGGGGAATAAAAAGCGAAAGTGCAGGGCAGGGAACGGGGATCAGGGAGCGAGGGGTCAGGGGTCGGGCAGGTTCGGCCGTCGGGACGTCGGCTTGATTCAGAGCCGGTTCCACGCTGTGCCAAAGATCTTGTTGAGTCTGGCTTGAGGGAGCTTGACCGGGCAAGAGAGCTCGCCCGGGCAGGGGAGCTTGCCCGGGCAGGGGAGCTTGTCCGGGCAGGGAGCTTGCCCGGGCAAGGGATTATGGCTGCGTGATGCTCAACGACGGCGGCGCATCGTCTGGCGCGGCGCCCCACGACTGATTGGGCTTGGGGCCGAGCTTGAAGTGCAGTGTGCCGCCGGCGGCAATGTCGTGGAACGAGATCCAGTTCTGAGAGTGGGTGTGCCCGTTCAATTCCACGCTTTGGATATAGGGGGCGTCCCCGGCAGCGCCCGCGGCGACGAAGGTGAAGGTTTTGCCGGGGTAGGGGCTGTGAAGATTTAAAACCACCTTGGGAAAAACGGGCCCGGAGAGCTCATAGGCGAGGCTGGCGGGATCGACGCTGTAGATGCCCATCATGCTGAGCACCGCCCAGGAAGACATCTCTCCCAAATCGTCGTTGCCGGGAATGCCGTCGGGCGTTGCGGTGTAATTTTCATTGAGCACGCGGCGGACGACGCGCTGGGTTTCCCAGGGCCGGCCGGAGAAATTGAACTCAAAGGGCGCCTCGAGATCGGTCTCGTTGTAGGGGTTGTAAAACTGGTTGTACCAGGAAGGAATTTTGTAGTTGAAGAACTCGGTGAGGCGCTGGTTGAAGAGATCGGGGCCGACGGCATGGACAAGCCAGGCCATGTCAGACGGAGCTAGCCACTGATAGTGCCAGCCGGTGCCTTCGATGAAGCCGTGATCATTCTGGGCGGGATCGAAGTCCGGAACCCATTGGCCATCGGCGTTGCGGGGACGGAAGAAGCGGTCATCGGGGTTGAAGACGTTGCGTTCGTCGATGGCGCGGCTGTAAAGCATTTTGGCGTCGTCGGTCTTTCCCATGTCGAGCGCGAGGCGATAGAGAGAAGCGTAGGCGACAGCGTCCTCCTGAATCTGGGAGACGGAGCCGTAGCTGGTTTTGTCATCGGGGGCGTAGTGGACCTTGTTGATCCAATCGATGGCGTCCTCACCCGTATAGGGATGGCCGGGCGGCGGAGCCTGGGTTGCGTCTTCGAGCATTCCCTGCCAGGCGGATTTGATGTCGAAGCCGTGCAGGCCATCGAGCCAGGCGGCGGCGAGGGAAACGGTGAGCGGGCTGCCCGCCATGACGTTGGTGTAGAGGTTCATTTGCGGCCAGCGGCCAATCCAGCCCCCCTGCTGATACATCAGGACGATGGATTGCGCCATGTCTTGCATGCGGCTCGGCTCGACCATGGCGATCAGCGGCATCTCGCTGCGATAGATGTCCCAGCCGGAGTAGTTGGCGTAGACATGATGGCCTTGCTCGACCTGGTGGACATTGCCGTCAAAGCCCAGATAGCGGCCGTCGGCATCGCTGAAGATGCTGGGAATTAAAAGGGAGTGATAGAGCGCGGTGTAAAAGACGGTGCGTTGGGCGGGGGTGCCTCCGGTGACTTCGATGGTGCTCAAGGCGCGGTTCCACGCGGCCTGCGCCTCGGCGTGGATAGCGGAGAAATCCTTGCCCGCCGACTCCACTTTGAGATTGTTGCGAGCGCCATCAAGATCGACGTAGGAGATGGCAACTTTGGCAGTGATGGTCTGCGGATGTGTTTGAGCGGGCCATGTGGCGTAGGCTCCGGCCCATTGGCCGAAGATCGTCTGGGTTGCGGTGCGGGCGCCTTCCTCGACGGTTCCCGGTTTGCGGCCATTGGCGTCGCTCCAGGCGCCAAACTGCGAAAACGGCTGGCTGAAGTCCATCACGAAATAGACTTTGTAGGCTTGCTTATTGCCGCAGAAGGCGTGATTTTCGACGTAGCCCTCAAGCTGGTGATCGCCCACAACCTGGATGGAGGCGGCGGTGGTGAAGTTGAGCGTGCGGCTGATGGGCACAAGGATGTTGGCCGGTACACCGGCGGGAAAGGTGAACTGCGCGATGCCGGTGTGGTCGGTTGCACTGAGGCGGGCGTCGATGTCCCACTGCAACAGATTCACCTGGTAGTAGCCGGGCGCGGCGGATTCCTCGCTATGCGAGAAGGCCGACCCGAAATCTTCGACAAGGGTGTGCACAGGGCCGGTGGTCGCGGTGAAAGAGACCTCGCCTTCGTTGGGGCAGCCGGGGCCGCTCATGTGCGTCATGGTGAAGGCCTGGATTGCGTATTGCCCGTAATGATAGCCGTAGCCATGGCTCTCGGTGTCGGGGCTGAGCTGCACCATGCCGAAAGGCATGGCGGGTCCGGGAAACAAATTGATGCCGCCTCCTGGACCGTCTCCCGTGCCAATGATCGGGTTTACGGCTGATGCCGCCGCGGAGTTTTGCGCCATTGCCGCATAGGGCAACATGGCCAAAAGGATGAGCAGAGCCACGGTTTGAAGCGCGCGGGGCAGAAGACGGTCAATCGAAGCCGGCATGCGCGAGAGGAGCGTTGTCATTCGGGGTCTCCCTTTTTCTTGAATCAATCCACCCGAATTGTACCGCTGCCCGTTGGTGTTGCCGGGCCAGGGCCGCTTCTGCGCTCAAGAGAGCGAAGCATCCCGGCAGCGGGATGAAACGGGCCGCGTGAACGGTGCCTCCCGTGCTGTTGCTCAAAGGCCGGTTCAGAGGTGCGGATGGCGAACAGACTTTGATTGCGCGAGGCTTGACTGGCGATATAGGTGATTCGGGGGAGGTGATTCGATGGAGGGGATTCGAGCCTTTCATGCGAACATTGGGGAATTTCCGTTCACGATTCAGGCCGACATGGCAGGCTGATTCCTCCAAATTCCACAAAGAGCACATTTTACGCGCGTCAAGAATGCGCGAAGAGGGAATGCGCGAAGATGGAAGGCGCGAAGATGGGAAGGCGCGAAGATGGGCGCATCTTGGTTCGATTCCGAGGCAGGTCGGAGGGGGGAGCGTTTCATTGATGGCCGGGGGACAGGCGTTGGACGGTCTTTCAAGGGCTGCGCCGGACCCGGATGGCAGGCTGGCGCTTCTAAGGATATTCAGCCGCAGGGAAAGCAGAAGAAAAGGCTTGCTCTTTTCGAGCGATGTGAACGATTGTTGAACGTGGAGCGCAACTAAACCGCGAAAAAGTTGTTAGAGAGTACAGAGGCCGGATGGGAGCAGAAACCCCGTAACCGGCAAGTGCTGAGAACGGAGGTCGCCTCCGGTTCCCCGAGCGTGAGAAGAGCCTGCCGGGGCAGCACAAGGAGGATGTCATGCGGAATTACCGCGCAGTTTTGCTGGCAATGGCACTGGCTGTGGGGTTCACTCTGGCGGCCCACGCGCAAGTAGCTGTGGGTGTTGGCGTTGGCCCCGAGGTTGCTGCTCCCTACGATTATGGTGATGCCTACGGTCCGCCTGCGTGCGAGTGGGGCTACTATTCTTACTACCCCTATGCGTGCGCCCCTTACGGGTATTACGGACCTGACTACTTTGTAGGCGGCGTGTTTATCGGCGCAGGTCCCTGGTACCACTGGGGCTGGGGCGGACGCTACGGACGCTACGGCTACGGTGGCTACGGGTATCGGGGCGGATATGGCTACGGCGGGCGCGGTGCATACGCCTACGGAGGACGCGGCGGATATGGCTACGGCGGGCGCGGTGCTTATGCCGGTGGCGCACGGGTAGGTGGCGCCTATGGAGGCGTGGCACGCGGTTATAGCGGCGCGGCTCGCGGCTACAGTGGCGGCGCAGCTCGCGGTTACAGTGGCGGCGCAGCTCGCGGTTACAGTGGCGGCGCAGCTCGTGGTTACAGCAGTGGCGGCCATGGTGGCGGCTTCGGTGGCGGTGGCCACGGTGGTGGCGGCTTCGGCGGTGGCGGCCACGGTGGTGGCGGCTTCGGCGGCGGCGGCCACGGTGGTGGCGGTGGACACCGGTAAGCCATTCAGTTCCCCCAGAGAAAAGCCCGTCTGCTTCGGCAGGCGGGCTTTTTTGCGTTTGGCGCCAAGTGCGGCGCCTAGCTAAGTTGACAGTGAATCTTCAAACAGATCTCGTGGGGTTGATCTTGCGCCTCGTTACTGGAGTTGCGGGACTCTTGCCGCGCCCAAGACGGCAAGCCGGTCGGCGATGCGTTCGGCAGCGGCGGGATGGGCCTGGGTGCGCGCCGCCGCGGACATGGCCGCCAGCCGCACAGGATCGGTGAGCAGGGCGGCGAGTGTGTGGAGCAACCTGCCCGGCTCCTCGACTTGCCGCTCATCGAGCATGACCGCTGCGCCGGCGGCCACCATGGCCTCGGCGTTGCGGCGCTGGTGCTGGTCAGTGGCGGCGGCAAAGGGCACCAGCAGCGCGGGCTTTCCGGCCGCGGCCAGTTCAGCCACCGTGGAAGCGCCGCTGCGCGCCAGGACAAGGTGCGCACTGGCAAAGCGGGAGGGCATGTCGTCGAAGAAGGGGCAGACTTTCCAGCGGGCCGGATCGGCTCCGCTGGCGCTGTAGGCGGCCTCAGTGGACTCGATATGGCGCGCGCCGCACTGGTGCAGAACCGTCAGACCGGGAACGGTCTCGAGCAGCGCCCGCATGATGGCAGGGAGATGGATATTGAAGATGCGCGCTCCCAGCGATCCGCCAAAGACCAGCAGGTGGGGCGCGGATTCAGCGGGCGGCGCAATGGTGAAAAACCTGGGGCGCACGGGAATTCCCGTCAGCTCACAGTTTTTGAACCATGCGGCGGCGGCGGGGAAGTTGATGACGGCGGCCTGCACCCTTTTGCCGACCAGCCGATTGGCGAGTCCCGGCATGGCATTCGGTTCAAAGACCATGGTGGGCACTTTGAGCAGAAGCGCGGCGGCCATGGCCGGACCCGACGCGTAGCCGCCCACGCCAAAGACCACGTCAGGCTGGAACTCGCGGATCAGCCGCTTGCAGGCGAGGATGCTGCGCGGGAGTTCGATCAGGGTGCGGAGGCGGGTGGCCATCGATACATTTTTGAGAGGGCCGACATCGATGAGGCGCAAGCGGAATCCCGCTTCGGGCACCAGACGAATTTCCAATCCGCGCGCGGTGCCGACAAAGAGAACGTCGGCCTGGTGCCGAATTACCAGCTCGTGAGCAACCGCAAGGGCTGGAATCACGTGGCCACCCGTACCGCCGCCGGCAATAAGGACCCGCAGGTCAGACAATCTCTTGCCTTTCTAGAGAAACACGGGAGGGCCTGGCAGGAAGAGCATGGCGCTCGCTTTGTTCCCATCCCGAGGAACAGCAGAAGATTACCATAGTTACATTCAAAAGATCCTGATTCCTTGACAGATGCAATCCCGCGGATGATTGGCGCCTGCAGATCTGGGAATTCAGTCGACTTTTCGCGAGATGTTGAGCAGAATGCCGATGCTTGCCAGGGTGAAAAACAGCGAGGTTCCGCCGGAGGAGATGAGGGGCAGCGGAATACCCTTGGTGGGGACCAGCGAAAGCACGACGCTGATGTTGAAAAAGGCCTGCAGCAGGATGGTGGTGGTGATGCCGAAAGCGACCAGGCGGGCAAAGGGGTCTTTGGAGCGAAATGCGGTGCGCAGGCCGCGCACGCCGAAGAAAACGAAGAGCAGAACGATGGCGATGGCGCCGATAAAGCCGAGTTCCTCGGCGATGTTGGCAAAGATGAAGTCGGTGGAAGCCTCGGGCAGATAGAAGAGCTTCTGCATACCTTCCATGTAGCCGCGGCCGGAGAAACCGCCGGTGCCGACGGCGATGAGCGACTGGTTGATATGGAAGCCCGCGCCCATGGGATCTTGATCCGGGTGAAGAAAGACCAGCATGCGCTGACGGCGCCAGGGCACCATGAAAAGCAGGGCGGCAAGGCCGGGGAGCATGGCGCAGACTCCGGCCAGCAGATACCTCCATTCCATTCCCGCCAGCACCAGGAGGATGGCCGTGACGCCGGCCAGCACCAGCGCCGTTCCCAGGTCAGGCTGTTTGAGGATCAGGGCGACAAACACCAGGGGCATGACGATGGCGCGCAGCAGGGTGTGCTTCCAGTCGCGCATGGCGTCGAGGCGGGAATGCAGAAACCACGCCAGAAAAAGAACCAGCACGGGCTTGGCGATCTCAGAGGGCTGAAAAGTGAAGTGGCCACCAAAGCGGACCCAGCGATGCGTGTTGTGGGAGCCGGGAATAAAAAACACCAGCACCAGCAGCAAGGTTGTGACGCAGACGGCAGGATAGATGAAGCGGGGCGAGTTGTAGAGGCTGTAATCGATCTGCATGAGGACCAGCATGCACAGCACGCCGGCCAGCGCCCACCCCGCCTGCCTTCCCAGGTCGGTAAACTCCGAGTGATATTTAACCTCGGCCACCACGGCGGAGGCGGAAAAGACCATGGCCAGGCCCGCCACCACCAGCAAGAGGGTAGTGAAGAACATCCACTTGTCAAAGCCTACGCGTGCTGCCATTTCTTCCATCCCTGGCGTTCGCTGACGAGTTGCTTGAAAGCACGGCCGCGCTGCTCGTAGTTTTCAAACTGGTCGAAGCTGGAGCAGGCCGGCGCGAGGAGCACGACTTCGCCGGGCCGGGCCGCGCCGGCAGCCTCGCTCACCGCCCGCTCCAGGGTTTCGCAGGATTGGAGCAAAACCAGGCCGCGCAACTGGGACTCGATTTTGGCCGCGGCCGAACCGATGGTGTAGACCGCGCGAACGCGCTCCTTGAGGAGGCGGGTGAGCAGGGTGTAGTCCGATCCCTTGTCTTTGCCGCCCAGGATCAGGTGAACGCCGGAAGAGAACGCGGCAATGGCCTTGGCGGTGGCGTCGACATTGGTAGCCTTGGAGTCGTTGTAGAACTCGACGCCGTTGACCGTGGCCACGTACTCCAGGCGGTGCTCGACGGCCTGGAATTTTTCGACGGCGCGGCCCACAGCCTCAGCCAGGGCGCCGGCAAGCCGCGCCGCAACCACGGCGGCCAGCACATTTTCAACGTTATGCGCGCCCTTCAGGGGAATGAGCTTAAGCGGCATCACCCGCTCCACGGCCTGATGCTTGGCTGCGCGAAAGACGACGAAGCCATCGTCGAGCCACGCGCCCCGCTCGACTTCACGCTCAACGGAGAACCAGTAAACCGCGGCGGAGGTGCGGACCGCGGCGGCAGCAGCGGGCGCATTGTCGGCGTTCAGGACCACGGCGTCTTGCGCGGTCTGCGCGGCAAAGATGCGTTCCTTGGCCCGCGCATAGTTTTCGAAGGAGCCGTGCCGGTCAAGATGGTCGGGCGTGATGTTGAGGATGACGGCGATGGCGGGATGGAATTCGACCGTGCTCTCCAGTTGGAAGCTCGAAACTTCGAGCACGGACCAGGTTTCAGGGGTGCTCTGTTCAATGAGCGAGACGACCGGCACGCCGATGTTGCCGCCGACCAGGGTGGGCAACCCGGCCGCGCCGAGAATTTCGCCGAGCAGCGCCGTGGTGGTGGTTTTACCATTGGAGCCGGTGACGGCCAGCATTTTGCCCTGGAGAAAATGGGAGGCCAGTTCGAGCTCGCCGATCACCGGCAGACCGAAACTCCTGACCTGGGCCAGCTCCGGTGTATCGAGAGGAACGCCGGGGCTGACGACGATCAGGTCCTGGCGGCGGAAGGTGAGCAGGCCGTGCCCGCCGGTCTCGACCATGACGCCCTCTTCAAGCAGGGCGGGAATATCCTTGGCGAGGGCCTCGGCGCTGCGCAGGTCGGAGACGGTGACCTGGGCGCCCTTGCGGCGCAGAAACAGGGTCGCGGCCAGGCCGGATTTCCCGAGTCCCACAACCAGTACCTTTTTGCCCTTGAGCTCCATCATGCGAACCTGTCCCGAGGCTTGTGTTACCTCTTTATTGTGCACCGCGCGGGATTTCCGCGGGTCTTGTCTAGCGCAGTTTGAGGGTGGTGAGTGCAAACAGTGCAAACACCAGGGCGCCAATCCAGAAGCGGACAATGATTTTGGACTCGCTCCAGCCCAACTGCTCGAAGTGATGATGCAGCGGCGCCATTTTGAAGATACGCTTTCCTTTGCGCAGTTTGTAGCTGCCCACCTGCAGCACCACGGACAGCGCCTCGAGGATGAAGATGCCGCCGATGAAGGGCAGCAGCAGTTCCTGGCGGATGATGATGGCGATGGTGCCGATGGCGCCGCCGAGAGCCAGCGAGCCGACGTCGCCCATGAAGATCTCGGCGGGATGGGCGTTGTACCAGAGAAAACCGATGGAAGCGCCGACCATGGAACCGCAAAAGATGGTCAGCTCGGCCACCTTGGGCATGTGCTGCAGTTCAAGGTAGTCGGCGAAGACCACGTTGCTGCTGACGTAGGTAAGCAAGGTGAGGGCGGCGGCGGCGATGAAGGTGCTGCCGATAGCCAGCCCATCGAGCCCGTCGGTGAGATTGACGGCGTTGGTCGAGCCGACCAGCACGAAGACGACAAAAACCGTAAAGGGCAGAAAGACGAGGAAGCCCAGGTGCGGAATGGTGCCGGGCCAATGCCAAAGCAGGTCAGGACGCCAGCTCTTGAGGAAGGGCACCGTCAGTTGCGTCGAAAACAGGCGGAACTGCGACAAGACCGCGAGGGCCGCCGCAACCCCGACCGAGGCCAGCACCTGCCACACAATTTTGGCGCGCGCCGTGAGCCCCAGGCTGCGCCGCTTGACGACCTTGATGTAGTCGTCGGCAAATCCGATAGCCCCGAAGGCGAGCGTGGCATAGACAGCGATCCAGACAAAGGGATTGGCCGGATCGGACCACAGCACGGTGGGCAGCAGAATGGCGATGATGATGAGCACGCCGCCCATGGTGGGCGTGCCCGTCTTCTTGAGGTGCGACTGGGGCCCGTCGTCGCGCACATACTGGCCGATCTGGAACTCGCGCAGCTTTTGAATCACGTAAGGCCCGATGAACAGCGCGATCAAGAGCGCCGTGAGCGAGGCAAAGGCGGTGCGGAAGGTGAGATAGCGGAAGATCCGGAAGGGGTGAAAAAACGGAAACAGCTTTTCGTAGAGCAGCCAGTAAAGCAAGGGGCCTCCGGTGCCGGAATGAGGCGGGGTTCAGGTTGATTTTACAGGGATGGGGATGGTTGGGAGGTTTCGCTGCAGAGCGAAACTTCAGCCGAGCCCGAGAAAAACGGCTACAGCGGTTGCACAGTTGCCGTGTCCCGAAGCGATGAGGCTAAGTGGCTTTTTATCAGGACAAAGCCACCTCGGATAGCGCCAGAAGAGGCTACAAGTACTGTGGAACCGCTCTGATGCCCGGTCGACGGCCGTTACTGTCCGCGACCCCAACTCACCGAAGGGGTCGCCTGCCTTATCACGCGGAGATGGAGCTTCCGCAGCGCAGTATATCTGTGATATATACAAGACATGGCCGAGAAAGACCCCCTGGCGGCATGCACCGGCTTTGATTGGGATGAAGGAAATATCGCGAAGAACTGGGAGCGGCACGGTGTGACTCCTCAGGAAGCCGAGGATGTTTTCTTCCACGATCCGTTTGTGCTCCGCTCAGACACAGCGCATTCGAAGCGAGAGAGACGCTATCGAGCCTTGGGGAGGACGGCACAGGACCGCAGGCTGTTTGTTGCATTCACCGTGAGGGGAACCTTGATCCGTGTCATTTCCGTGCGAGATATGAGCCAAAGAGAAGTCGAGGAGTACCAACGCCATGAAAAAAGGGATTCCTGAATTCAAGAGTGAAGCCGAAGAATTCGAGTTCTGGTCCTCGACCGGCGAGGGTGCGGACTCAACGAAGTTTGTGGATTGGTCGCAGGCAAAACGCGTCAAGTTCCCCAATCTGAAGCCCACGCTGAGAACCATCTCCCTGCGTTTGCCCGTGGCGATGATTGAAGACCTGAAGATTCTCGCCAATAAGCGCGATGTGCCTTATCAGTCGCTGCTGAAGGTTTTTTTGGCGGAGAGGCTGGAGGCGGAACGAAGACTTAGAGCGGTTTCAGGATAGGTATGCCCTATTGTGCTTCGTGCCAGGTCGCCCCTCCTTGGGGTCGGGTCGACTTGAGTGCAATGCCTTTGGGTACAGCAATCCTGAAACCGCTATAGACGGGCGGGGTAGATTCTCCCGTCTGTTTCTTCTGGAACGGCTGACTTACGATCCCAGGTCTCGAAAACGAGACCTGGGCACCGTGCAGCAGAACAAACTTAAATCGGCACTTCTCGAAATGTCGTGTGTCGAACCGGGACTAACGTAGGTGGCTATACGAGCGGTTGCCCCTACGCTCGGCTGACCCAATTATGAAACGCGCAATCGAAGAAGCGGTTCGAAAGGCGTTCCAAGCCCCGGCTAGAGACGCACAAACGATTGGACAGGACCAGTTAGACCCGCGCCATGGTGCGAGAAACTGTAACGATTCCTAATGGCGGCCTGTGAATCGCTACAGTTTCTGACAAATACTTACCCTTACCGCGTTTTCGAGACTTCTTCGACGGTGACGGGATCGAGGAACGGCATGGACGCGCGCAGGGTTTTGCCGATGATCTCGATGGGGTGCTTCGCTTCGGCTTCGCGGAAGGCCATGAACTCCTTGCGGCCGGAGTTCTGGTCGGCAAGAAAGCGCTTGGCGAAGGCGCCGTTCTGGATCTCGGCGAGAATCTGCTTCATCGCCTTTCTGCTTTCGTCGTTGATGACGCGCGGGCCGCTGACGTAGTCGCCCCACTCAGCGGTGTCGGAGATGGAGTAGCGCATGTACGCGAGGCCGCCGCGATAGATCAGGTCGACGATGAGCTTGAGCTCGTGGAGCACTTCGAAGTAGGCACTTTCAGGCTGATAGCCGGCTTCGACCAGGGTCTCGTAGCCCGCCTTGATGAGCGCGCTCACGCCGCCGCAGAGCACAGCCTGCTCGCCGAAGAGATCGGTCTCGGTCTCCTCTTTGAAGGTGGTCTCGAGCACTCCGGCGCGGGTGCCGCCGATGCCTTTGAGGTAGCTGAGACAGAGCGCGTGAGCCTTTCCGGTGGCGTCCTGGTGGACGGCGATGAGGCAGGGCACTCCGCCGCCCTCGACGAAGACTTCGCGGACGCGATGGCCGGGAGCCTTGGGCGCGGCCATGCCTACGTCGATGCCAGGCGCGGGAACGATGGTCTTGAAGTGGATGTTGAAGCCGTGCGCAAAGAGGAGCAGCTTGCCGGGGGCGAGATTCGGGCCGATTTCGTCGGCGTAGAGTTTGGCCGCAGTCTGATCGGGGACCAAGACCATGACCACGTCGGCCCACTTGACGGCTTCAGGGACGGTGACCACTTCAAGGCCGGCCTTCTGCGCCTTGGCGATGGATTTGGAGTTGGGGGCCAGGCCCACTTTCACCTGAACGCCGGAGTCCTTGAGGTTGAGGGCGTGTGCGTGTCCCTGGGAGCCGTAGCCGATGATGGCCACTTTTTTGGCCTGGATGAGGGAGAGGTCGGCATCGTGATCGTAGTAAGTTTTGGCCATGATTTTCTCGGTTTTTCCTTTTCTTGTTTGCGCGGTTGGGGTTGAGTCAAAAAAAAACGGTTAGGCTGGCTGCAGGGCGCGGCTACTCCGGCTTGATCACGGGATTGTCTTCCGCAATCTCGCCGGAAGGCTCCGCCGGTTCGCGGTCGCCGGCGCCCATGGCGCGAAGTACGCCGCTGGTGTGATGGCCGCGGCGCATGGTCATCTTGCCGCTGCGGCAGATTTCAAGAATGCGTCCATCGTCCTCGCGCAGCACTTCGATAAGGCCTTCGATCTTGCTTTCGACGCCGGTCATCTCGATCATCAGCGACTCCGAAGTGAGGTCGACGATGCGGGCGCGAAAAACTTCAACCAGGTCGAAGATCTGCGAGCGGTTGCGCGGGGTGGCGGCCACCTTGATGAGCGCCAGTTCGCGGGTCACGGACGGAGCCTGTGCGATGTCGTCGACGTCGACAACATTTTCAAGTTTAAACAGGCTTGCGCGGACGCGATGGCCTGCCTCAGAGGAGGCCTCGCAAACCAGCGTCAGGCGCGAAAGGCCCGCGCGCTCGCTGCGCCCCACGGTGAGGGAGTTGATGTTGATGTTCAAACGGCGAAACAGCGAGGCCACGCGCGTAAGCACGCCCGGCAGGTCTTCAACGTATGCGACGAATGTATGCAGCATAAATGCCTTTCCAGGGATCATGGATCAGGGGTCAGGGACCAGTTCAGTCAACGTGATCCCTCTCTTCCATTCCCTCCCTATCCGCAGGTTGACTGACTCAAGAAAACGACTCAAAAGGGGCTGAGGACGCACGGGAATCCGACGCCTAAGCCCTGAAACCTGATCCGCGTCATTTGCCGTCCGGCGACTCCTCCAGCGGGTCCTTGCCGGGGCGGCGAATCATCTCATGCAAGGAGCTGCCGGCGGGAATCATGGGGTACACCGAGTCTTCCTTTTCGACCATGAAGTTGAGCAGGAAGGAGCCTTTGGCGGAGCGTGCCTCCTGGACGGCGGAGGCCACCTCAGCGCGGGTACGGACGGCGCGGCCTCCGATGCCATGGGCGTCGGCCAGCTTCACAAAGTCGGGGCTGACCAGCGGTGTGGCCTCGTAGTTGCTTTCGTAGAAAAACTCCTGCCACTGGCGCACCATGCCCAGGTAGCCGTTGTTGATGATGGCGATGTTGATCTTGATCTTTTCCTGCACGATGGTGGAGAGTTCGGCCGCGGTCATCTGGAAGCCGCCGTCGCCGGCGATGACCCAGACCTCCCTGTCAGGACAGGCGAATTTTGCGCCGATGGCCGCGGGCAGCGCAAATCCCATGGTGCCCAGGCCGCCGGAGGTGATGAGGGTGCGCGGATGCTCGTGGTGAAAGTATTGCGCCTCCCACATCTGGTGCTGTCCGACGTCAGTGGCGACAATGGCGTTGCCGCCGGTGATGCGCCACAGATCGTGCATGACGTGGGCCGCGTACAGGTGGCCGGAGTCAGGCAGGTTCTTGATGTCGCACACGGCGGCAGCGCCCTTGCTTGAGGCA
Source organism: uncultured Acidobacteriaceae bacterium (assembly GCA_963793885.1). Taxonomy (GTDB): domain Bacteria; phylum Acidobacteriota; class Terriglobia; order Terriglobales; family Acidobacteriaceae; genus Telmatobacter. The sequence continues at coordinate 261,769 of CAWCBQ010000002.1, read as the reverse complement.
ATGGTCTTGAGCCATGCGGAGCCATCGCGGCCGGGAATGCGGGGCAGCAGTTGCTCCAGCACTTCGGCCAGATCGCCCACCAAGGCCACATCGACCTTGATGTTCTTGTTGATCTCCGCGGGATCCACTTCAATGTGGATTTTTTTGGCCTTCAGCGCATAGGTGGAGGTAGTGCCGGTGACGCGATCGTCGAAGCGCATGCCGCAGGCGATGAGCAGATCGGCATTCTGAATAGCGTCGTTCACCCAGGACTCGCCGTGCATGCCCATCATACCCATGTTGAGGGGGTGCGAAGCGGGAAACCCGCCCAGGCCGAGCAGCGTGAGGGCTACCGGAATCTGGGCGCGCTCCGCCAGTGTTCGCATCTGCTCCATGGCTTGCGACTCGAGCACCCCATGGCCGGACAGGATCACCGGCCGCTTGGCATTGCGGATGAGCTCGGCAGCTTGCGCCAGTCCCGATTCTTCAACGCTCAGCATAGGGTGGGGACGATAAGGCCTGGGCTTGGCGGCTTCAAAGTCGAAGATCGCCGTGCCCTGCTGCGCGTCTTTGGTAATGTCGACGAGCACCGGGCCGGGACGGCCGGACCTGGCGATCTGGAAGGCCTGACGCAGCGCGCCGGCCAGATCCTCAGTGCGGCTGATGAGAAAGTTGTGCTTGGTCACGGGCAGCGTAATGCCGGTGATGTCCACTTCCTGAAACGCGTCGGTGCCCAACACCTTGCTGGAAACATTGCCGGTGACGCAGACCATGGGAATGGAGTCGAGCATGGCGGTGGCAATGCCGGTGACGAGGTTGGTGGCTCCGGGGCCGCTGGTGGCGATGCAGACGCCCACCTTGCCCGAGGCGCGCGCGTAGCCATCGGCCATGTGCGCGGCACCCTGCTCATGGCGCACCAGCACGTGGTGGATGGGGAACTTGCGCAGCGCGTCGTAGGCTGGAAGGATGGCGCCGCCCGGATAGCCGAAGACGTCGGTAACGCCCTCGCCCACCAGCGTGGCCCACAGGATCTCAGCGCCGGTGAGGCGGGTGGGCGTGGTGAGGTGCGCGTTCGAGGCTTGGGTGTTTGCGTTGGTTCCCATAGTTGGACTCCTTTTTAAGCAGCTTTTATGTTGTTGCTCCCACGGAAGCAGAGCGGACGCGATCGACGTATTTGCGGAAGACGCCCTGGGGCCAGCGCAGGGCCGGCGCCTTAAAGTTCTTGAGACGCGAGGCCATCTCCGCGTCGCTGATTTCGACATTCAAGGTGCGCCTGGCAATGTCGAAGTTGATGATGTCGCCTTCACGAACGGCGGCGATGGGTCCGCCCACAAAGGCTTCGGGAGCCACGTGGCCGGCTGTGAATCCGTGGGTTGCGCCGGAGAAGCGGCCGTCGGTGAGGAGAGCCACCTGGGCGCTCAACTCCGCATTCGACGAGATGGCCGCGGTGACCTGCAGCATCTCTCTCATGCCGGGACCGCCTTTGGGGCCTTCGTAGCGAATGACGACCACGTCGCCGGACTTGATGCCGCCGGCCTGCACGACCGCGAAGCAATCTTCTTCGCAGTCAAAGACGCGCGCCGGACCGCGATGGCTGAGCTTGTTGGCCGCGGCGATCTTCATCACGCAGCCTTCGGGCGCGAGATTGCCCTTGAGGATCACCAGGCCTCCGTTGGGCTTGATGGGCTTTTCGAAGGTGTGGATGACCACCTGTCCGGGAGTCTCCTTTGCCGTGGCCGCTTCTTCGGCAAGCGTTTTTCCGCTGATGGTGAGCGTGGAGCCGTCGGCGTGGCCGGCGTCGATAAGCCGCCTGGCCAGCAGCCGCGAGCCGCCTGCGGCCTGGTAATCGGAAGCCACGAACTTGCCTGCCGGCGTGAGGTCGCAGATGTAGGGCGTGCGTTTGGAGATGACGTCAAAGTCATCGATCGAGAGCTCGATGCCCATTTCACGCGCGATGGCCAGAAGGTGGAGCACGGCATTGGTGGAGCCGCCGCTGGCGGCCACGCTGGCAATGGTATTTTCGAGCGACTTGCGGGTAATGATCTGCGAGGGGCGGCGATTGGCGCGCACCGCGTCCATCAACATGCGGCCGGCCTCGCGCGTGGCGGCGTGCTTGTCTTTGGATGTAGCGGGAACGCCCGAGAGCTGAATGGGCGAGATGCCGAGAATTTCGGCGCTCATGGCCATGGTGTTGGCCGTGAACTGGCCGCCGCATGCGCCGGCGCCCGGACAGGCATTGGCTTCAAGGGCCTCGAGGCCGGCATCGTCGATGCGGCCCGCGGCGTGAGAGCCGATGCCCTCGAAGACATTCTGAATCGTGATGTCGACCCCGTTCAGCTTGCCCGGAGCGATGGAGCCGCCATAGACCATCATGCCGGGAATGTCGAGACGGCACAAGGCCATGATGATGCCGGGCATGTTCTTGTCGCAGCCGCCGATGCCGACCAGGCCATCGAATAAATTGCCGCGCGCGACGAGTTCAATGGAGTCGGCGATCACCTCGCGCGATACAAGCGAGGCCTTCATGCCCTGGGTGCCCATGGTGATGCCGTCGGAGATGGTGATGGTATTAAATTCCATCGGCGTGCCGCCGGCTTCGCGAATGCCTTCTTTCAAGGCCTCGGCCACATCGCGCAGATGCACGTTGCAGGTGCCGATCTCGGTCCATGTATTGGCGATGCCGATGATGGGCTTGTGCAGGTCTTCTTTTTTAAAGCCGGAACCGCGCAGATAAGAACGGGCAGCAGCCCGGCTGGGTCCCTCGGTCAACGGAATGCTTTGTCGCTTGCCTTCGATGGTCATTGTGCTCGCTTTGCTCGCTAGTGGTAAGTGGTCAGTGAACAGTGTGTGGGCATCCCAGGTCTCAGAAGCGAGACCTGGGGCACCCGGGTTATTTTGCTTTCAGCCAGGTTGCTTCGTCGTGCTTTGCTTCGAACGTGTCGAGCGCCGCATCATGGCGCAAAGTGAGTCCGATGTCGTCGAGGCCTTCAAGCAGGCAGAACTTGCGGAAGGGATCGACCTCGAAGGACGCCGTAAATCCGCGGCCGTCGGTCACCGTCTGCGCCTCGAGCGACACGGTGAGCCGATAGTTGGGAATCGTCTTGGCGTTGTGGAGCAGCTCGGCCACCTGCTCTTCGCTCAGCCGTGCAAGAACGATGCCATTTTTGCCGGCGTTGGAAAAGAAAATGTCGGCAAAGGTGGGCGCAATCACGGCGCGGAAGCCGTAATCGCTGAGCGCCCAGGCAGCGTGCTCGCGGCTCGATCCGCAGGCAAAATTCTTGCCGGCAATGAGGATCTGCGCGCCCTTGTAGCGCGGATCGTTCAACTCGAAGGAGGGGTCAGGATCGCCCGAGGGGGTGCGGCGCCAGTCGAAAAACAGAAACTCGCCGTAGCCGGTGCGTTCGATGCGCTTTAAGAACTGCTTGGGAATAATCTGGTCGGTATCGACGTTGGCGCGGTCAAGAGGCGCGGCCAGCGCGGTGAGTGTGCGAAAGGGTTCCATCAGGCTTTTCCTCCCTGGGCTACCGGCTCGCGCACTGCCCAGTTGCGAATATCGACAAAGTGGCCGGCAATGGCGGCGGCAGCGGCCATCTCCGGAGAAACCAGGTGGGTGCGTCCCCCGCGTCCCTGGCGACCTTCAAAGTTGCGGTTGCTGGTGGAGGCGCAACGCTCGCCCGGCGAAAGGGTGTCGGGATTCATGCCCAGGCACATGGAGCAGCCGGGCTCGCGCCAGTCAAAACCGGCCTCGCGGAAGACGCGGTCGAGACCCTCGGCCTCGGCCTGCGCTTTGACGGCCTGCGATCCGGGGACCACCATCGCGCTCACCTTGGCCGCCACTTTGTAGCCGGAGGCGATGCGGGCCGCGGCGCGCAGGTCCTCAATGCGGGAGTTGGTGCAGGAGCCGATGAACACGCGGTCGATGGCGATGGAGTCGAGCGGCGTCTTGGCCTGCAGGCCCATGTATTCGAGAGCGCGCTCGAGGCCCTTGCGCTCCTGCTCATTTTCTACCGTGGCGGGATCGGGCACAGCGGAGGTGATGGGCGCGACCATGCCGGGACTGGTTCCCCAACTGACGTACGGAACCAGCCTGGCGGCGTCGATGACCAGCTCGCGATCGAACTTTGCGCCGGGGTCGCTGGGCAGCTTGCTCCACTCGGCCACTGCGCGCTGCCAGGCTTCTGCCTTGGGACTGAACCTGCGGCCCTTCAAGTAAGCGAACGTGGTTGCGTCGGGAGCGATCATGCCAGCGCGTGCGCCAGCCTCGATGCTCATGTTGCAGATGGTCATGCGGCCTTCCATCGAGAGCGCGCGAATGGCGGAGCCCGCGTATTCAACGACGCAACCGGTGGCCCCGTCAGTGCCGATCTGGCCGATGATGGCGAGAATGATGTCTTTAGCTGTGACGCCGCGCGGCAGTTCGCCCTCGACCGCGATGCGAAAGGTTTTGGGCTTGGACTGCGGCAAGGTCTGCGTAGCCAGCACGTGCTCCACCTCGCTGGTGCCGATGCCGAAGGCGAGCGCGCCAAATGCTCCATGTGTCGAGGTGTGCGAGTCGCCGCAGACGATGGTCATGCCCGGCTTGGTGATGCCCAGCTCGGGACCGATCACATGCACGATTCCCTGTTCGCGCGAATCCACGTCGTAGAGCTCGATGCCGAAGTCGGCGCAGTTCTTGCGCAGCGTGGCAATCTGCGTGGCCGCAATCTGGTCGATAATATTGAGCCGGCCTTCGATCGTGGTGGGCACGTTGTGGTCCACGGTGGCGACCGAACGATCGGGACGGCGCACCTTGCGCCCGGCCAGACGCAAGCCTTCAAAAGCCTGTGGTGAAGTGACCTCGTGGAGCAATTGAAGATCGATGTAGAGCAGCGTCGGCTCGCCCTGGGGCGCGACGACTACGTGCTGCTCCCAAACTTTTTCAAACAGCGTTTTTGGTTCGGTACTCATTGAACTCCTTGAGTGAAAGCTGTCAGCTTTCAGCTTTCAGCTATCAGCCATCAGTTACGGTGTTGCCAGTTTGAGTTTTCGCTGCTCCAACAGGAGCCGTTCTGAAATTTGTCTTGCCGATGCTGCCCGCTCTCACACATTCAGGCTGAGAGCTAACGGCTCGGCGCCAGAAGCTGCTCCTTCACTGTTTCTCGGACTTTGGCGCCCATTTCCGTGGTCGAGAGCACGGTCATTCCCTGCCTGTTGCCGCGCGCCAGGTCGGGGGTGCGGAAGCCCTGCTCGAGCACCTTGCGCACCGAGGCTTCAACCGCGGCGGCCTCGGCCTCAAGCCCGGCGGAGTGGCGCAGAATGAGTGCTCCGGTGAGGATTGCGCCGAGCGGATTGGCCAGCCCCTTGCCCGCAATATCGGGCGCGGAGCCGTGCACCGGCTCGTACAGGTTGACCTTGCCGCCGATGGTGGCCGAGGGCAACATGCCGAGCGAGCCGGTGATGACGCCGGACTCGTCGGTGAGGATATCGCCGAAAAGATTCTCCGTGACCACGACATCGAAGTCGCGCGGGCGATTCATGATGTGCATGGCCATGGCGTCGATGTACTGGTGTTCCAGTTCCACGTCAGGAAACTCCTGGGCGACTTCGATGACGACGGCGCGCCAGAGCTGCGAGACCTCAAGCACGTTGGCCTTGTCGACGCTGGTGAGCTTTTTGCGGCGCTTTTGAGCGAGTTGGAAGGCGATGCGGGCAACGCGGGCCACTTCGTCCTTGGTGTAGATCATGGTGTTGTAGCCGACACCCTTTTGCTTGTCGTACGCGCGGGGCTTGCCGAAGTAGGCGCCGCCGAGCAGTTCGCGCACGAACATGATGTCGGTGCCTTCGACGATCTCCGGACGGAGGGGACTGTTGGACGTCAGCTCCTTAAATGAGAAGCAGGGGCGCAGGTTGGCAAAGCCGCCGAGAGCTGCGCGAATCTGCAACAGACCGGCCTCGGGACGCTTGTCAGGAGCGAGCGCGTTGAACTCGTTGCCGCCAACGGCGCCAAGGAGAACCGCGTCGGAGCGGAGCGCGGCTGCGAGCGTATCCGCGGGCAAAGGCGTGCCGTGGGCAACAATGGCGACGCCGCCGATCGGTTTGGCGTCGAATTCGAACTGATGGCCGCCGAGGGCCGCGATTTCATTCAACACCGCAACCGCTTCGTTGGTGACTTCAGGGCCGATGCCGTCGCCGGCCGTAACCAGAATCTTCAAGTGCATTTCAGGTGTATCCCTCAGGGGCTGAAGCCCACGCTTATTTTGTGTTGCATTTTGCACGGCTGAAGCCGTGCACTTTCAAGACCGCTGCGATTGTGAGCCGTTCCGCTGCCAGCGCTAAAGCCTGACCTGCGAGTCGTGCTGTGACCAAAAAACTCGATGTGCCGGTTTTCGAGTTTGTGCTTAATCCAGTTCTGAAACCGGCTCATGGCGGCGTTCGCGAATCTGGTCGGGCAACAGGCCAACCAGGTCCTGGTCGTAAATGTTCTTTTTGCGGTCGGCCAGGGCCACAAAGCGGTAGTAGACGTGCTGCAGCTCCTCGCGGGTAAGGGCGTAGCCCATCTGCTCAAGACGATGGCGCAGCGCAGCGCGGCCGGAGTGCTTGCCCAGCACCAGATGCGTTTTGGCCACGCCCACCAGCGTGGGAGTCATGATCTCGTAGCAGAGGGGGTTGGCCAGCATGCCGTGCTGATGAATGCCGGACTCGTGCGCAAAGGCGTTGTCGCCCACCACAGCCTTGTTTGGCGAGGGCTTGAAGGTGATGATCTGACCGAGCACCTGGCTGGTGGGATAGAGCTGGTCAAGCTTGATGGACGTGGTCTGGCCATAGCGGTCGCCACGGACGTACAAGGCCGCCGCAATCTCCTCAAGAGCCGCGTTGCCGGCCCGTTCGCCGATGCCGTTGATGGTGCACTCCACCTGGCGCGCGCCGGCTTCAATGGCGGCCAGCGAGTTGGCCACCGCCAGTCCCAGATCGTCGTGGCAATGGGAGCTGAGCACGATGCCCTGCGTATCGATGGCCGGAATCCGATCCCGGACATCGCGGAACATCTGCCCGTATTCCTCAGGGGTGGAATAGCCGACGGTGTCGGGCATGTTGATGGTGGTGGCGCCGGCATCAACGGCCACGCGCACCATCTCGACCAGAAAATCGCGATCCGAGCGGGTCGCGTCCTCGGGCGAAAACTCGACGTCGTCGGCCAGCGAGCGCGCCAGGCGCACCGATTCTCCGCAGAGCTCGAGCGCCTCGGCGCGGCCGATCTTCAGCTTGTACTCCAGATGCAGATCGCTCGACGCCAGGAAGACGTGGATGCGGGCGCGGTCGGCAAACTGCAGCGCGCGCGCGGCCATCTCGATGTCCTCGGTTTTGGCGCGGGCCAGCGACGCGATGCGCGGCTTGCGTACCGCCTGGGTGATGGTGGCGATGGCCGCGAAGTCGCCTTCAGAGGCCATGGCAAAGCCGGCCTCGATGATGTCAACGCCCAGATCCTCAAGGGCATGGGCCATGGTCAGCTTTTCCTGCGTGGTCATGCTGCAGCCGGGGGACTGTTCGCCATCGCGCAGAGTGGTGTCAAAAAAGACTACGTGGTTTGAGCTCATGAACTCGCCTGCCAGGGGTAGACGCCTGCCTGGCCTGATTTAGTGTCTCGCAAAGAGGCAGTATAAGGCAAAGTTATTCTTTTTGTGGAAGCGATTAGAATTGCTTATGGTAGAACAGGGGACGGGGAACCAGGGAACACTGATCCCTGGTCACTGATCCCTGGACACTGTTTTTGGGAGGCCTTTTTGGAACTCACGCAGCTCGAGACGTTTCTTGCCGTGGCGGAGGAGCGCAGTTTTTCGCGCGCGGCTGTGAAGCTGCACCGCACCCAGCCCGCGGTGAGCCAGGTGATCCGCAAACTGGAGGAGGCGGTGGGCGAGACGCTCTTTGACCGCGCCGCGCGGGACGGCTCGCTGACCGCCGCGGGCGTGCTGTTGCGGGACTACGCGGTGCGGCTGATGGCGCTGCGGCGCGAAGCGACCAGCGCGCTGGGCGAGTTAAAGAGCATGGAGCGCGGCCACCTGCAACTGGCCGCCAACGAGTACACCTGCATGTACCTGCTGCCCGCGATCGACGCCTTTCGGCGCGAATTTCCCCAGGTCAGCGTCACGGTGCAACGCATGCTGGCCTCGCGCATCCCCGAGGAGCTGAGCCTGCGCACCTTCGAGCTGGGCGTGATTTCGTACAAGCCCGATCCCGCGCAGTTCCGGACCATCGCCGTCTATGCCGACAGCCTGGCGCTGATCGTCGGCCCGCAACATCCGCTGGCGACGGTGGAGCGGGTCTCAATCACCGACCTGGGCAGCGAGGTTTTTGTGGCCCACAACGTAACCTCGCCGCTGCGGCGCAAGGTGATTGAGGCCTTCCAGCGTTACCGCACGCCGCTCAACATGGGCATCGAGCTGCCGACCATCGAGGCCATCAAGCGGTTTGTGGCCATGGGCAACGGGATTGCTCTGGTTCCCCACCTGGCGGTGGCGCACGAGTTGGAGACGGGCGACCTGGTGAGGGTGTTCGTCGACGAGCTCGAAGTCCGCAGGGTGCTGCGGCTGGTGCAGCGTCGGCAGGCCACGCTTTCTTATGCGGGCAAGGCCTTTCTCGGCTCCCTCAAGGCGCTGGCGCGGGAAAAGGGGCCGCCATTTTATTTTCATGTGGAAAGGGCGGGATAAACGGGCGATTGGCGCGGTTTGGACCCCGCCCGCTGCCCCTTTGCCGGGACTGGAGTCTAACGCGTTGGAACAATCCCATGTAACGGTTGCCGAACGAGTTCCCGCCCACCCGGCCGGGGCATTTACAATGCTGAGAGCGGGGCCCGGAATCAACCGGCGCGCCGGAATCGACAAGTTCGTTGCCAGCCGGACGGTTGCGCAGTCGTGAGGTTCAGGACCGAATGAAGAAGATCGCCTTATTAGTATTTCTGCTTGCCGCAAGTGCGGCTGCAGTTCGCGCCCAGGAAAGCCGCCAGGATGTCAGTTTGAGTGGATCGGCCCTGATTGAGCCGTTCAGGGCCTCGACCACAGATGTCGATGTGAGCGCGAACCGAGCCTTTGGCGGGTTATTGAGCTATCGATTCATGATCACGCCGACGAGCGCCTTCGAGGGCAACTACTCGATGACCTACGAGAACAGTATTCGTTACGTCATCAGCAACACCAACCATTACGTGGTGAACACCCGCACGCAGGAGGCCTCAGGCGCCTTCGTTCGCTCCTTTGTTTTGAAAAACCTCAATCCATTTGTCGAGGCTGGACCGGGCGCCTTCATCTTCCTGCCCATTCGCAACACGGGCACAACTTCACTCGACGTCAAGCAGCAGGTTGAAGTTGGGGGCATTTACGGGGCCGGCTTTGCTTACGAAGTCAGCCCGAGCTTCGACATCCGCGTCGAATATCGCGGCTGGGTGACCAAGGTGCCCACGTTTAACGACGCCCAGTTGACCACCAACCGGTGGTACAACATCAGCAATCCGGTGATTGGCGTGGCTTATCACTTTTAGGCCGGTGGATCTTAATAGCCAAAAGGGGACGGGCTGCGGCCCGTCCCCTTTGTTTTGGTGCGAGGATCGATTCCAATTCTGTCCCGGCCCGTGTTTTCGGATCTAGGAAGCCGCTTCCCTGTAGCGTCCCAGCTCTTTGACCATGGCGCAATGCCTGCCGAGCGCCTGGAGCGCCCGCGATCCCTCGCCGGAGGATTGAATCTGGCAGTCGACGTAGAAAATGTACTCCCATGGCTTGCCGTGCACGGGCCGCGACTCGATTTTGGTCAGGTTTGTGCCCATCGCCGCCAGCTCGTTGAGCACGGCCACCAGCGAGCCGGGGCGGTTTTCTACGGAGAAGGCGAGGCTGATCTTGTTGGCGGCAGGGTCGGCGGCAAATTCGACCGCGCGGCGCACGAGGAAGAACCGGGTAAAGTTCTCGGGGTTGTCTTCGATGCCGGCCTCAAGAATTTCAGCCCCGTAATACTCGGCTGCCGCGCGGCTGGCGATGGCCCCGAGGCTGCGATCGTTCTGCTCCACCAGATGCTTGACGCTGCCCGCCGTGTCATAGAAGGCCAGGGCCCTGATGCCGGGGTGGTTCCCGAGAAAGCGCCGGCACTGAGCCAGCGCAACGGGATGCGAGTAGACGCGGTCAATTTCAGGAATCGTAACGCCAGGGTTGGCGATGAAGTTGTGCCGGATGCGGAGCAGAGTCTCCCGCTCCACCTTCACATCGTTGGCCAGGAGGAGGTCGAAGTGCTCTGAAACCGAACCCGCCAGGCTGTTCTCGATGGGGATTGCCGCGGCGTCCGCTTTTCCGGTCGTGAGGGCCGTGAAGACCTCGGCGGAGAGCGCGCAGGGAACGATGGCAGCGCCGGGGACGAGCTTGAGGGCGGCCTCGTGGCTGAAGGAACCGGGTTCTCCTTGAATGGCGATCTTCATGGCAGCGCGGGCTGCTCCTTCAATCGATGCGGGTGCCGATCAATACTGGTGCAGATGAATGCGGGTGGCGATCAATACTGTTGCCGATCAGAGAGGATTCGGCAAACCACTCTGGCACCATAGTACAGGGCTGAGTTCAAGACTCGAAGCAAGGCGCCGGGGTTGCGCGCCAAGTCGACGGGTGAGCCTGCAACGTTAACTGCGCGCCCACAGGTCGGCAGCCACAAACAGCAGAAAGACCATGGCAATGACGCCGTTCATGGTGAAGAACGCGGCGTTCAGGCGGCGCAGGTCGCGTGGTGAAACGAGGGAGTGCTCATAGGCCAGGAGCAGAGCTACGGCGGCAATGCCCACCCAGCCGAGGGCGCGAAAATTGAACAGCAGGCCAAACCAGACCAGCAGCCCCAGCATGGCCAGGTGCATGGCGCGCGCCGCCCAAAAGGCTTTGCGGATGCCCACAGCCCGGGGCAGGCTGTAGAGGCCCGCGGCGCGGTCGTGTTCGTAGTCCTGGCATGCGTAGAGCACATCAAAGCCGCCAGCCCAGAGGGTGACCGCGGCGGTCAACACGACGATGCGCGGGTCGAGGCTGCCGCGCACGGCAATCCACGCGGCCGACGGAGCCAGCCCCAACGCCAGGCCCAGGACCAGGTGCGACCAGCGCGTGAGCCGCTTCATGTAGCTGTAGCCGAGCAGGACCGCCAGAACGAGCGGAGACAGGTCGAGCGTGAGCTGGTTCAGTTCGGCTGAAGCGGCGACAAAGACCAGCGCCATCAGGACCGTGAAACCCATCACAAACTGGCGCGAGAGCAAGCCTGCCGGAATGGCGCGGCCGCGGGTGCGGGGATTGGCCGCGTCCAGCTCCGCATCGGCCCAGCGGTTGAAAGCCATGGCGCAGGAGCGGGCCGCGACCATGGCCACCAGAATCCAGCCCAGGGTTCGCCAGCCGGGCAGTCCGTTGGCCGCCAGCAGGACCGCGGTGAGCGCAAAGGGGAGCGCAAAGATGGAGTGTTCCCACTTGATCATCTCGAGAGTGGTGCGCGTTTTGGAAAGCAGGCCAGCCATGATTTGCTCTTTCCAAGTGTACTTGAGACCACGCTCGGCGAGCCCTGATGGAGGAGTCTGGAACGACTGCTCGAAGCAGGCTGCGACGGATCGGCCGGCCTTTGCGCGGGTGTATCTTGTGGAGGAAAGAGCTGGAGGCCGGAAAGGCATGAAAAGGTCGGAGATCAATCGGTTGATCGGCGAAGCGGCGTTGTTTTTTGCGGAGAATCATTTCGAGTTGCCGCCCTGGAGCGCGTGGACGCCGCAGCAATGGCAACAACTGGGCAGCGAAGGCGAAGAGTTGCGCGCCCATAAGCTGGGATGGGATGTGACCGACTTCAGCTCCGGCAAATTCAATGCGCTGGGGCTCACGCTTTTCACGCTGCGCAACGGATCGCCAGCCGGCGGCGGCAAAGTGTACGCCGAAAAGATCATGTTCGTCCGCGAAAACCAGGTGACGCCCTTCCACTATCATGTGCGCAAAACCGAGGACATCATCAATCGCGGAGGCGGTGGAACGGGCAAGCTGGCGGTGCAGCTTTACAACTCGACGCCCGAGGGCAAGCTAGCGAAGACCGGCGTGAGCGTGAAGTGCGACGGAATGCTGCGGCAGGTGGACGCGGGCGGCACCGTAATTCTGGGTCCCGGCGAGTCCATCACGCTGACGCCCCATCTCTACCACCAGTTTTACGGCGTTGACGGCGACGCACTGATCGGCGAGGTTTCCTCGGTGAACGACGATGCGACCGACAATTATTTTCTCGATCCGCTGCCTCGCTTCCCCGAGATCGTCGAGGACGAAGCACCGCTGCGGCTGCTCTGCACGGAGTATTGAACAGCAGGGATCAGGGAACAGGAACAGGGGTCAGAAAAGACGGCCCCCAGAGGGAGAGCCTCTGGGGGGCTGTTTTTTGCGTTTTGCCACGCCTGCAGGCCGTGCCGCTTATTTGGTTTCGGAGGGCTGGTTGGCCACGGCGAGGTAGTTCTTTACGCTGAAGACTCCCGGAACGGTGCTGGCGCGCATAAAGGCGATGCTCTTGTCCGCCTGGGAATCCACAAGGCCATAGAGCTCGACGTTGCCGTTCTGCACCGCGATGCGGATAGGCAAGGCCGGATCGATGGCATATTTTTGCAGCGCCGAGTAACCGTAGATGGCATGAGCCACGGCAAAGCGCGTCTGCTCATCCATCTGGGAGAGCGGATCAACCTCGATGTTGTCCACCAGGTCTTTGACACCGGGGGTTGTAGCCACCAACCCGAGCGCAGAGTCCCGATTCGGGTAGTCGTGGGCATGGCCGCCGAGGGTGACTGCGCCGTCCTGGACCTTAACGCCAATAGCGTCGAAGACATTGCCGAAACCCACCCGGTTGTATTCCAGCTTTTCAACAAGTTTGGCTTGCAACGCACTGTCAGAAATGGTGGGACCGGCCACTTGAATCAGGTTGCGCACGCCGGTCACGCCCCTGGCATGAAGGACTGTCTTGGCGGCATCCTCTTTGTACTCATAGAGGTCCACGGTGCCCGTCAGCGTGGCAACGCCGTTGTCCACGGTTACATGCACGTTCTTGTACTGCTTCTTGTTGAGCCGCGACTCCACCGCCGGGGCAACATTTGCCGAGCCTGCCTGGTTTTCCTGCTGCGGCAGGGCGCTTGCGCCATAGGGCAAGGCGGCCGCACGTGCTTGCTGGGGAAGACTCAGGAGGGCTGCGGCGAGCATGATTGCCGCAAATGCGAATCCGATGCTCTGCATCTTTGTTTTCATGTTCGATTCCTCCTCGCTCTCGAATGATTAGATGCCGCGGGCCGGCAAGTGACTCCACAGCCTGCACGGCATCCGTTCCAATAGACACGCCGGCTGGGAAAAAGTTACGCGGTTTTTGCGGGTTTCCGGGGGTGCTTTGCGCGCGTGCCAGACGACGCCGGAAGGCCCAAAAGGTTGGCAGCAAATTCTATGTTGCGACCGCAGCCGGTAGCCCCCCGGGTCATTGATTCCTGTTCTCTGACCCCTGGCCCCTGTTCCCTGACCGCTGTTATTTGAACCGACGCGTAGCCTTCAGGACCATGGAGAAGACGCCGTCCTCGTCGCGGGCCACCAGCAGCGAAACATGGCGGTTGATGGCGATTTCGGCCTGCAGCAACTGCTGTCCAGTGGTGTTGACGTCGGTGGCGTAGGTGAGGGTAAGGTTGCGGCCGAGCTGCTCTTCAACAATGATGCGCGAGGTGGAGTTGCCGAAGGGGCCGAGATAATTGGGGTCGACCTTCACCGATCCGGCTCCGAACAGCCTTTGCACACGGCTGGACACGGTGGCGTTGAGGGCGCCGCCGAGCAAGGCGTCGGTGGTGGGGCTGGAGAGGGCCTGCTCCTGCTGCTGGGTGTAGATGCGCTGCTGATTCTCAGTGCGGCCGAGGGCCAGCAAGGCCACGACATCGGACTCCGGCAGGGGCGGATCGCTGCGGTAGGTAACGGACATTTCGCCGGGAGTTCCATGCAGGCTGAGGGTAATGTCGTAGTCCTCAACGCGGGCCGAGGCGCTGAGGTCGATCAGAGGCTCGATGCGGACGGGATTGGTGAAGGAGATGTCGCCGCGCTGCAGCTCATAGCGAGTTCCGGCGATGATGGCGTTGCCCTCGGTGATCGATATGCGTCCCTGCAACGCGGGCGTGGCAATGGTTCCGCGCAGGTGGAGGTCCACGTCGCCGGCGAGCTTGGCAAAGGCATTCTGAAAGTTCAACTGCGGCGAGGAAACGATGTGAACATCGAGCCGGATATGGTTGCTGGGCGCGTCAGGCGCGGAGATGGTCTGCACCGCATCGGCCTGGGCTGCCAGGGCCGCGATGTCGAGGTCGGGGCTGATCGAGAAGCGGGTAATGAGCGCATCGCCGCTGAGGAGCAGGTTATTCTGCGGCCCCTGCAGGTGCAGGGTGGCATCGGCCAGCGAGCTGACCCCGGCCGGATAGCGGATACGGACGCCCTTGCCGGTGACCGAGAGGTCTGCGTAAAGGCCGTGCTGATAAGCCAGGTAGCCGGCGACGCTCAACGGGCCGCCGCCGCTCATGGCGGTCAGCGAACGCACCTCAAGGCGATCCTGGGTGAACTCCAGCGTGCCGTGCAACTGGCTCAGGCCGTTGGGAAGGTCTTCAAACGAGAGCGAACCGTTCTCAAAATCGATCTTCCCGCGCAATCCGGGATTCTTCAGCGGTCCGTGCGCTTCCACCTGGAAGGTGCTGGTGCCGCCGGCGGTGAGATCGGAGTCGAGGGTCTCGGCAAGCTTCAGATTGATGGAGCCGCTGGCGGCCAAATCCAGTTGATGGACGCCGTCGAGCGCCAGGCTTCCCTGGGCTCTCAGGTCGGTGTCCTCGCCGGTGATGTGCAGCGGATCCATCCGGATGCGGTTGTTGGCCAGCGTGGCATGGATGCCGCCGGCACTCTTCAAATGAACGCCGGCAATCGTGGCATCCAGCTCCTGGAGGCTGGCCTCGCCGCGCAGTTGCCCGGGTTGCGCCAGCGGGCCTTCGACGGTCACCGTGCCGGCCAGCGCGGATTCGCCGTTGAGGGCCTTCACATGGGCCAGCTTGAGCAACGAATCGATATTGAAGCGAGAAAACTCGAGGCGGGCCTGGGTCGCGTAGTCGCCATCGATAGCCGTCTGGCCATGCACGGTGAGTTCCGTGCTTTGAAGGCGAGATGTCATGTCGTAGACGAGCGAGCGGTTCGCGGTGTGGGCGACAAACTCGAGCTCGCCGACCGGTTCCCCGCTCAGTGCCAGATCGTTGAGCGTGGCCTTGGCTTCGAGCTGTGGGTCATCGGGAGTGCCCGATCCATGCATCGAGAAATCCAGCCGCCCGGTTACGGGCCAACCCTTCTCAGCCAGCCATCCGACCTTTGTGATGTCAAGGCCCGCACCCGTGGCGCTGACCTGGAAGCGCCGGGACTTGAGATCGTAACTGCCGTTGGCCGCGGCCGAGCCCGCGGGTTCGCTCAGGGTCACGGAAGCGAGGCTCAATCGATCGTTGGCAAGTGTGCCCTGCGCATGGACACGCGTCACGGGCTCGCCGTAAAGGCTGCCGTTGTCCAGTTCGATCCAGCCCGACCCGTCGAGGGCATGGATAGGCCCATCGGCCTGAATCTGAGCATCGACATCGCCTGTGACCGGCAACTTTTGGGTGAGGAAGGGCTGCACGTCGCCGATGCCGACCTCTGCGGCCTCAAGGCGGAGATGCAAGATGGAGTTTTCGTCGAAGCCAGGCCTGCTGCTGACCGATGCGTCAGCGGCCTGCAGCGACCCGCTGAGAGCGATCTTCGTGCCTCCGCGCAGCAGCACGGCGTGTTCGACGGCAATGCGCGCCGCAGAGTAGCTGCCCGTGGCCTCAACCGAATCCCAGTGAACGAACTGCGACTGACCTGGCGCGGCGCCTAGGGCGCCCGCCGCCGGAATCTCGATCGCCAGGCTTGTCGCCTTCGCGATGCCGGCAAGGCGGGGATTTTCGAGCGAGCCGGTCCACGATCCGTGGAAACTCGCCAGCCCGGTAAGAGCGGCGGGCAGGGCCGCGGTTCCGGCTTTGCCATCGCGTCTCAGGCCTAGGCTGCGCAGCACAGTATCGAACTCGCCCAGGTTCGTGGACTTAAAGTCGATGGTTAGCGCCGTAGGGCTGACCACCGGGTAGGCGCCCAGGTTGCCGTGCGCCGTCAATTGGCTGGCAGGCATGTCCACTTCAAGCTTGCGCAGAGCCACTGACCCATCGCGCTGCGCGTAGGTTGCATCCACGGCGCCGCTGGCCGGCGATTCTGCAGCCGGCGTCTGCAGGGGCGGGCTGAGTTTAAGGTTTGCGGAAACAGTGAGGGTCCGCGCATTCCCGTTTTGCCAGATGGCGGAGGCTGACCCGTTCAGCAGTGCGCCGATTCCCAGCCGCTTGAAGGGCGACCGGCTGACCATATCGAGGATGGTATCGAGCGAAACACCTTTCAGCTCCGATGTAACCTTGCCGTTCATGGGAATGACGGACGGCGGAGGGTGCAGAGGAACTGCTTTGCGGGTGGGCGCGGCACGCTCGCCCACGGATCCCGCCGCTCTGAGCTCAGCGCCGCCGGGAACCCCGGGGAGCCAGGGGCTCAAATCCACCACGCCCTCCATCTGTCCTCCCTGACGGAAGCGCGCGACGATGGAAGTGATCAGGAGGCGATCCTGGTCGGCATGCACATGCGTATCCAGGTGGAGGCCGGTGGCCACAACACCGGTGCCGATATAAGAGCCATCCTCGACGCGCAGGTTGCCATCGATACGGAACACTCCGGCTCCTCCCGCGCCAGCCAAGTCGAGATGAGCGATGCCTTGCGGTGCGAAGGGATAGCCGGTGATCGAATCCAGCAGCCTCATGTCCAGATCGCCGGCGGCTTCGGCCTGCCAGCGCGGCCGAGCAAAATCCTGCAGAGTTCCTGTAATCTCGAGCGCATGGCTTCCGCCGTCGCGGCTCCTGGCCGTCAGCCGCAGCGAGCGCAGGTAAGCTCGATCGCGCATCAGCTCGAGCGTGGCCTGAAAGTAGCCGTGCACCTGCTGGAGCTCTTGCTTCGAGGTGCGCGACGGCAGGCTTCGGGTGAGGTTGAGGTCGGTGGCGCCAGCCTCAATGCGATAGCTCTCAGGATTTGCGATGGTGGGAGGGACGAAACTCAACCGCAGCGAGACATTGCTGGCTTGAAAGTCGAGAGGCGCCCACCGATCCTGGAAATCGAAGCTGGCGGCGCGGTTGTCGTAGTCGAGCACTCCCTGCACCAGCGAGATGTGGCCGGCCTTCAGGTTGAAAAGGGTGTCCAGGGGGTGGGTTTTCGCGGTCCGCGGCTTGCGCGGATGGGGCTGGTTGGTCGAGCCGCCGTCATAGACGATGAGGTGCAGCGCGGGATGGTCGATTTCAAGGTCGTGGAGCTGAACGGACGGACTCCAGATATCGAGCAGACTGAAGCGCACCCGCAACCGGTCGACGCGCGCGTAGGGCGCCTCGCCCGCCGCTTCGCTGCCGTGAATGACCAGGCCGCCGGCTTCGGCCTCCAGTTGAAGCAAACTCCAGTGGAAGGAAGCCACCTCAACCTGGCCGCCGGTGAACTGTTCGAGCTGGGCGATGAGGCGCCTGCGGACCAGGTTCTGGAACTGCGCGGAACTCATCCACAGGTACATGCCAACCGTTGCGAGCATCACCAGGACCACCAACCCGGCCAGCGCCAGAGGAACGTGGCGGAGAAGAAAGCGGCGCAGACGGCGAGGCCGGGGCGGCGGCTGGGGTACGGGGAGCGGGTTCCGGGGCTCGCTCATGGCGTTCCCTTCGCGCCGATTGCGTTGCCAACTGCGCCGGGCAAGATGGATTGCGCTCCGCTGTGGGGATCGGAGGATTCGAGCGCTTCATCGAAAACTTCAACATCGCCCTGCTTGCGCAGGTTCGTCAGCCACTCGTCGAACAGGAGATTCACCTGCTGCTGCAACAGGATCTCCTGGATGCGGAACGAGACGCGATCAAGGGAGGGGACCGCTTCGCCGGGAGCGTATTGAGGCATGAGCGTCTGCCGGTAGTAGGTTTCGATCTCCTGCGGAGAGATGTGGATGCCGGGCCTGAAACGCTCTTCAATGAAGTGCAGAATCTCAATCCGGTAGCGCGCGTAGGCTTCAACCCGCTCCGGGGTCAGATCGTGGGCCGCCAAAAAGTCAATCCAACCCTGTTCAGAGGCGCAGTTCTGACGAACGCAGGCAGGCAGATCCCTGCGAATCTCCATCAGGCGCGCATTCACTTCATTCTGGGAGGGCTGCTCGGCTTGCTCATCCTCGCGGCGGATCTGCTGCTCGATCAGCGCGCGGCTGATCAACTGATCTAGGGCGCGTTTTCGGGTAAGAATGCCCTGGCCGATGCGGTCGGGGTCAAGAATCGACAGCCGCATCTCCTCATCGATGTCGCTGGCCAGGATGACGCGGCGATTGACGACGGCCACCACCTTGTCAAGCACCACGGGGGCTTGAGGGGTGGGAGTTGGGGGTTCGGGCGCCTGGGCGGGCGCAGGCGCAGCGGGAGCGGCGAAGCAAAGGCCAAGGCACAGCGCAAATCGCCACGCACCGGCCCCGCGGCGTGCCTTGCTGGCGAGAATTGGCGGCTGTGTGCGCATCAGAAGCTCTGCCCCAGGCTGAAAAAGAAGTTGAAGTGCGACGCTTCGCCCACGTGCGGCGATTGATAAGGACCGAAGGGGTTTGCCGCCGAATAGCCTATGGAGTAGTTGATATTGACGGGATAAATGGGCGTATTCAGGTTGTAACTGAAATCGAAACGGATGGGCCCGACCGGCGTATGGTAGCGCAAACCGACTCCCGGGGTTTGGGAAAAGTAATTGAAGCTGCAGCTGCCCTGCTGCCCGGTCGAGGTGGTGGGTCCAGCCGGAAGATAGGTGGAGGGCTGGCCGACAGTGGCAATGACCTTGCAGGCATCGCGATCCGGCTGATTAAACCGGAAGATGCTGGCCCAGGCATCGCGGGCGTTGGTGAAGACGTTGCCCATGTCGTGGAAGAGGACGAAGCTGACGGTGTTGCCGAGCCAGGGAAGGGTGGGCGGAGGCAAGCGCAACTCCGTGCTGTTGACCAGCGCGCCGGCGCCGCCGATGGGATAACCGGTTTCGGGATCGCGGGGACCGGCGGCGTTGAAGGAGAAACCGCGCAGCGAGGTGGGCCCGCCGGAATAGAGCCGCTCCGGCAGCGGAATCAGCGCGCTCGATCCCGTGCCGAAAGCCCGCACCTGCCCAAAGCGGGAATTGCGGGCCAGCACAAACCGGCCGTGGTCAAAGCCGTAATAGCTTGAATTGGAGACATCGAGCCGGTTGAACTCGGCCTCGGCGCCAAGCGGCTTTTCCGAGAGAAATTCCTGAAAGCTGGTGTAGGTTCCGCGGTGGGCGTCGAGAGGCGAGTCGCGGGTATCGCGAATCCAGGTGAGGCCCGCACCCGCAACGCGGACGGCGGTCGACAGTTCCTCAATTTCGCCGGGAGTCACCTGCAGACTGCTTGCCGCAACCTTGACCCTGCGGAAATCGTATTCGTAGATAAACGTGTTGGCCTTGGAAAACAGGAACCCGGCGTTCTGGGAGCTCTGGGTGATGCGGAAACCGGCTTCAAGCCTGGACGCCACGTAGGTGGTGATGTCCTGGCTGTTGGCATAGCCGCCGGAGAAGGTGGCTCCAAAGTTCCGGTTGCCTTCAAAATGCGGAACCTGGAGGAGCAGGTCGATTTTCTGCTCGAGCAAGCCGTAGGTGCCCTGCAGCGAGGCCGATTCTTCGCGGCCGAAGAGATTGTTGCGGGTCAGGTCGGCAAGCACGCGCGGGCTGACTCCGGTTTTTCCGTTGGGATTGCAGGGAACACCGCCCGCTGTTGCCCCCGCGCAGTCGTTCTGCGGAGTTCCGGTCTGCGCTTCGAAGCCGAAGCCGTAGGTGAGCGCCCATCGCCTGGCCTCGATGGCCTGCAGAAGGACGGTCTTGCGGGTCTCGCCGCCATTGGGGTTTTCAACCGCGGCGTCCACCTCGTTGAACAGGGCCAGCTCGTAGAGATTGCGCTGCGTGTCGCTGAGCGCCGTCTGGTTGAGCGGATCGCCCTCATGCAGCGTGATGGCGCGGGCCAGCGTAGCCGGCCTGGTGTAATGCAGCCCGGTCAGCAGCACATTGCGCACAAAAATCTGCGGACCCTCTGTGATGCGGAAGGTCACATCCACCTGGTTGGGATCGGCGCTTTCCGCCTTCTGGGCGACGTCCACACTTACCTGCTCAAAGCCACGGCTCAGGTAGTCGGTAATCAGCGCGTCACGATCTCCGGCCAGGTTCATGGGCGAAAGCAACTGGCCCGCCGCGGTATTCAAGAGGGGCGTGAGCCTGCCCGCATCCACATGGTCGTTTCCTTCCAATCGCACCGAAGCCACGCGGAACTGATTGCCCTCTTCAATCCGGTAGGTGACCGCCAGCGCAGCCGTGTGGCCCTCGGCCCTGGCGGGAGGGCCTGCAGCCTGGGCGTCGCCGGTCTCGGGGGTGCTGGTGTCGGGAGTGACCTTGACCTGGGCAAAACCGTTGTTCCGGTAGACGGCCTCGAGCGAGCTCACGTCGCTGGCCACCAGGGCCTGGCTGTAAACGCCATGGCGGTCAAGCGTGCCGGCGGCATGAACACTGAGCAGATCCTGCAGCGTCGCGGTGTCGAAGTAATGGTTTCCCGCGACTGAGACGCTCTGCACGCGGCGGCGCGGCCCCAACTGTACATTGAAGACGATCACCACCTCCTGGCCGCTCTCGGATTGTTGTTCGTGATTCACCTTCACGTCAAAGTAGCCGAAGCACTGGTAGAAATCCCGCAGGCGGCGATTGCCTTCATTGAGCAAATCCTCGTCGACGCTGCCTTCCTCATAGACGGGAATGATGCGCTTCAGGTGGTCCGGACTGATGCTCGCTCCCTTTACCAGCAAGGTGACCACCGGACCCCGGTTGGACGAGAAGCTGAAATTGACTCTCTTGCTGTCCGGGTCGAATTGCTCGGACACGATCTTGATTTCGGCTTCCAATCTCTGCTGCCCCTGGTAGTGCTTCAACACGCCGGCCAGGGCGCGGTTGCCGGTATCGTGGTCCACAAGCTCCCCATTGCGCAAATGCGCATAGCGGCGGAATTCGGCAACGCTCATTCCCGGGTCGCCGGAAACCGCAACCTTGCCCACCCGCGCCTGCGGGCCGGAAGCCACTTTGAAGGCTATGTTGACAAGTTGCTCCCCGGATTGGGAAGTCAGTGCAGGGGTAATGGCCGGCTCGTAGAATCCGTTCTGCGCCAGCGTCTGGCGCATCGCGATCAGCGCGCTACTGAGCCGGGGCTGGGTAAAACGGGTGCCGGGCTCGAGTTGGCTGGCGCGCTCCAGTTGCGTATTCAACGTGGCCCCTCTTGCTCCATCCACGGCCACCGTCCCGATAAAGTTTTGCGGGATTCCGCGAAACAGCAGGTCGACGCCTTCCTGGTCGCGCACGGCTTCCACCTGAACGGTCTGGTAGAGGCCGGTGGCATAGAGTTGGCGCAGACTCTCCCGCAGCGCCTCGGGGTCGAGCGGTTTTCCCTCCGCCTGGGCCAGATGAGCGGAGAGCGGGGCGAGCCGGGCCGCCGTAACTCCGGCAAAGGAGATGCGCTGGACCAACAGGCCCTGCCATTCGAGGAGAGGCGCTGAGGCTGGCTTGGCTTGCGCGGGCGCCGCATCGGCAAAGCCGGCAGGTCCGGGGCCCGATGCGAAGACAAGGGCGCATGCGAGCAGCACCCTGCACGGAACCACCCCGCCTTTGCCGAACTTCGCTGCCGGCGCTCTCCGCAAATCCGTCTCTCCCAAAAAGCACGGGGCGCCTGCCCCGTTGGCGCGAAAGTCAAGCCTCGCGGCGAGAATCCTTACGGCTGAGGCTGCGGTCATCGATCGCAGAAGCTCCGGCTTTCCAGGTTCTTCCCCTTTCCCCTTATACTAGCGAGGATAGGAGCCTTGCGCCGGAATGCCCGGTTTCAAGAGCGATTCCCCCCAAGGAAACCGATGCCCCGTTCCCAACTCCCCACGCCGCCTCCGGAAGATAGATCCCCTGATGTGGGCGTGGCGCCTCCCGCTGCGGCCGCCCACCGTGGAACCTATGTCCGCACGGCGCAGCCCGATCCATCCGAAGCCCTTGCCCTGGCCCGCGCGCAGGCCGGCGACCATCAGGCCTTCGCCCAACTCTACTCCCTGCACAAAAGACGCATCTATTCCCTTTGCCTGCGCATGGTGGGCAACATTGCGGAGGCCGAGGACCTGACCCAGGAGGCTTTTCTTCAACTACACCGTAAAATCTCGACCTTCCGGGGCGACTCCGCGTTTTCCACCTGGCTGCACCGGCTGGCGATCAACGTGGTGCTGATGCAGTTGCGCAAAAAAGGGTTGAGCCTGATTTCGCTGGATGAAGCCATGGAGCCGGTTCCCGACGAGGGTCCGGGCCGCAGTTTCGGCACCCCGGACCTGGCCCTTACCGGCGCCATCGATCGCCTGGCACTGGAACGCGCCGTTGCCGATCTTCCGGCAGGCTACCGGCTCATTTTTATCCTTCACGACGTGGAGGGCTACGAGCATAATGAGATTGCCTCCATGCTCGAGTGTTCGATCGGCAACAGCAAGTCTCAATTGCACAAGGCGCGCCTAAGGCTGCGTGACGCGCTTCGCATCCAATCGCACAAGGAGGCGCAGGTATGACCGGCGATCCCAGCAAGATGACCTGCGCCGAGTTCCAAGCCCAGTTGCCGGAGCTGATTGGCTCCGGCGCCAGCGCCGCGGACCACCTCCACATCAAAAGCTGCGAGCTTTGCGGCGCCCTGCTGGCCGACCTTGAAACCATTGCCGAGGCTGCTCGCCAGCTGTTTCCCGCGGTGGAACCGCCCGACAAACTTTGGGAACAGATCGAGTCGGCCATCAAGGTTGAAGAGGGCGACACCGATGCCGGGCCCGCGAAGCCGGCCCCTTCCAACTGACCGGAGGCTCCAACCGTACCAGCTTCTGGCGCCACCCCGGCAAAATCCACATCGAGCCGCTTTGCACAGCTCACCTTCCACCCGCTTTCGCCGATACATCCTTGGAACGGGATTGATTCAAGGCCGGCTTGAGCGACCGGCGTGGAAGCCGGCCGCGCATAGCGGTACTCGGGTTGCTGTAAACGGAGGGCAAGCACTTGAGTGGCTTTTTCCTCAAGAAAAAGCCAACCTTGACGAAGCCCAAGACGGTTAGATTCATTCGGAACCGCTCTAAAATCTTTGCCAATAGCAGGTTACGAAGATGCAAGGGGCAGAAGACGAGCGAAGGGCGGCAGCGGACAGGCGAATCCCGGCCAGGCACGGGAACCCGGTGAGGAGCGAGCCCGTAAAAGGTGGAAGAACGGCCGTCAGGAGGCAGCCTTCGCGAGAGCCCGTGGGACGGCAGGGCGGATTTTCGTGAAACTTTTCAAAGTCTGCGTTGTCTAATTAAGGAAAGTTGACAAAAGGACACTCAATGCCAAACCAGCCCTCCAAGTCGCCTCAATCGGAAAGTCAGACACCCGTGGAACTGCCGGCGGTGCGCCGGGTCGCGGTGCTGCCGGTCCGGGACACGGTTTTGTTTCCTCACGCGGTGCTACCGCTGACGGTGGGCCGTGAAAGCTCCATCCAGTTGATCGAGTCTCTGGGCGAAGAGCGCATGATTGTGGTCACGACCCAGCTCGACCCGCGTCTCGACTCGCCCAAGCCCGACGATCTGCATGTGGTGGGCACCCTGGCCACCGTGCATAAAGTTGTGCGCATGCCCAACCAGAGCCGCTTCGTGTTCACCGAGGGGGTAGGCCGGGTGCGCCTGGTGCGCTACGTGCAGACCGAGCCCTTCATGGTGGCGGAGGTGGAGACCATCTACGACGTCGAGCCGGCGGGCGGCCCGGACTTTGAGGCCCTGGAGCGTAACGTGGTTGCGCAGTTCCAGCAGATCGTCTCCGAGTCGCCCACGCTCTCTGACGAGTTGCGCACGATTGCGGCCAACATCGATGAGCCCAGCCGGCTGGTGGATTTTGTGGCCTCCTCGCTGCCCTTTCTGACCACCGACGACAAGCAGCAGTTGCTTGAGACCCCGGGCATCGTGGAGCGGCTGGCGCTGCTGAACAAGCATCTTGCCAAGGAGATTGAGGTGCAGCAGTTGCGCACCAAGATCCAGTCAGAGGTGCAGGACCAGGTGCAGCAGTCGCAGCGCGACTACTATCTGCGCGAGCAGCTCAAGGCCATCCAGAAGGAACTCGGCGAGCAGGACGAAGGCCAGCGCGAGAGCGACGAGCTGCGCCAGAAGATCGATGCCGCGGGCATGCCCGAGGACGTGAAGAAGGAGGCTCTCAAGGAGCTTGCGCGCCTGGCGCGCATGTCGCCGATGGCAGCCGACTACTCGCTGACGCGCAACTACATTGAGTGGCTAGCGGTGCTGCCGTGGGCCAAGAGCTCGGCCGCGAAGATCGACATCGGCAAGGCCAAGGAGATTCTGGATGAGGACCACTACGAACTGAGAAAGGTGAAGGACCGCATCCTCGATTATCTGAGCGTGCTTGAGCTCAAGCCGGACATGAAGGGACCGATCCTGTGCTTCGTCGGCCCCCCGGGGGTGGGTAAGACCAGCCTGGGCAGGTCGATTGCGCGGGCACTGGGCCGCAAGTTCCAGCGCGTCTCGCTGGGCGGCATGCACGACGAGGCCGAGATTCGCGGCCATCGCCGCACTTATATTGGCGCCTTGCCGGGCCAGATCATCCAGAGCATCCGCCGCGCCGAGACCAACGACCCGGTGATCATGCTGGACGAGGTGGACAAGCTGGGAAGAGATTTCCGCGGCGACCCGGCCTCAGCGCTTTTGGAGACACTCGACCCGGAGCAGAACAACACTTTCAGGGATAACTACCTTGACGTGCCCTTCGACTTGTCGAAGGTGCTGTTCATCTGCACGGCGAACATGCTCGACACGGTGCCGGCGCCGCTGCTGGACAGGATGGAGCTGATTCCGCTGCAGGGCTATAGCGAAGAGGAGAAGGTGCACATCGCGGATCGCTATCTGATTCCGCGCCAGATCAAGGAGAACGGGCTCAAGCCGGAACAGATCGAAATTCCCGAGGATGCGGTGCGCTTTATCGTGCGCCACTACACGCGCGAGGCGGGCGTGCGCAAACTGGAGCAGGCCATCGGCACGGTGTGCCGCAAGCAGGCGCGGCGCGTCGTGGAGGGGCACCAGGAAAAGCTTGTCGTGACCCGCGAGGTGATCAAAGAGTTCCTCGGCGGCATCCAGGTACGCGTCGATACGGAGGTGGCGGAACGAGTAAAGCGGCCGGGGGTGGCCGTGGGCCTGGCCTGGACGCCGGCTGGCGGGGACATTCTCTTCATCGAGGCCAACAAGATGAAGGGCAAGGGCAGTTTTACGATGACCGGGCAGATCGGCGAGGTGATGCAGGAATCCATGCAGGCCGCGCTCACCTGGGTACGGTCCAACGCGGCCAGTCTCGGGCTTGCGGAGGACTTTACGAAGGACATCGATCTGCACATTCACGTGCCCGCCGGCGCGATTCCGAAGGACGGACCCTCGGCCGGCGTCACGATGGCCACGGTGCTGGCGTCTCTGCTGACCGATACGCCGGTACGCCCGCTGACGGCCATGACGGGCGAGATCACGCTCAGCGGCAACGTGTTGCCGGTGGGTGGCATCAAGGAGAAGTTTCTAGCGGCACGCCGGGCTGGAGTGGAAACCATCATCCTGCCCGCCGAAAACCGCCAGAACGTGGAAGAGGATCTGACGCTGGAGATGATGGAGGGCGTGACCGTACACTACGCCAGCCGCATTGAGGACGTGCTGCACGTGGCGTTGCCGCTGCTAAAGGCACGGCCGGACCAGCACCCGGCTGCGGCTGGAGTTGCAGTCGGCTCGATCTCCTGAATCTGGCGCACGCAATGCGAAGAGGCCGGCGAACCTGCCGGCCTCTTTGCGTTGCACCCTTAACGGGAGCACTTTTTCATTTGTCTTTTCCCATCCGGTAACCGATGCAAGGAAGTGGTGCGAACCTGGTGCAACAGGGCAGGGAAATGCCGATCGCGACGAGCGTTTCGCGTTTTCCCGGCTGGAGAATTCCGCAAGAGTGTCGATAGATGAGACAGAGTCCAGCGCGGAAGCGCGGAGCGTGACAGCCATGGGCACCTCGACAACCACTCCACACCAGATTGTTCCGTTGCATCTGTCCGGCAACACGACCGAGCAACAGAACCGGATGCTGCAGGAGTTTTTGGCCGAGGCGGCGAAGACGGCGTACGAGACGGCGATCGAGCAACTCGATCGGCAAAGCGTGCAATCTGTTCTTGACATGGACCGCAAGCTGAAGCGCGAGATCTCAGAGAAAGTGGTGGAGATCGTCCATCGGCACACAGTGAGCGACAAGTTCAAGGACGAAGAGGTGGGCTCGACGCGGATTTACCCGCCCACCTACCGGGTGCGGCCGGTGGAGGCGCAGGCGACGGAGCTGCGCAAGCTCTTCCCGAGCCTGGGTGTTTGCCAGGAGAAGCTGGCGCGGCGGCAGCTCCCCGAGGGCGCCGAGGCATGGTTCGCCATCCCCCGCTGGCAGGCGCTCGCGCCCAGCTACAACGACGCGGTGGAGATGCTGGTGGACACGCTCATCGCGAAGCGCAGATTCTCGAACCGCATTGCCGGCAAGCTGGGCGAGAAATACCTTCGGCAAACCGAACGCTCCAAGCTGGCTGAGACGATTCTGGGCGAACAGCAGGAGGGCAGCGACATTCTGGTGGTGGCCGGGCAGGCCGGCCTGCTTCATCGCGGCTCCTCTGCCCGGCGTACCCGCGTCGCCATGGCCGGCAACGAGTACGGTATGGGGGTGTTCGCCTTCGGCTGCATGCTGCTCACCCATCCGGAGCGCCTTTCTTCAGGCGAGACGCTGATGATCGACTGCGGAGGCGACGAGTATTCAGTGCGCGGCGACTACACCTTTGACCGCGTTCCCCTGTTTGACTATGACATGTCGGGCATTGAATTCAGCATCTTCTACGAGGACCGCGCACGCAACCTGTGGGGCACGCCCACGGGCTTTCTTTACAAGCTGGTTTGAAGCGCAGACGGCGAGGAAGAACGAGGGAACAAGTGGGGCAGCTTCCAGATTGAGGTTCTTCGCTTGCACCTGGCTACGGATTTGCCGGCTCGCCTTCAAGTTGCAGCGGTGTGCGCGCCGCGCTTCTCGCCGTGATGAGCGAATAGCCAAGAGCGCCGTTTTGAACCGCATGCAAGGCAGCCTGGGCAAACTGCTTTCCGGTAGCAAAGTCCACGCCAGGCAAGTCGATCTTCTTGAGCCCTGCCATAATTTCTGCGCCGAGAAGTCTGGCTTGAATCTGCCGGACCATTTCAACCAGCGCGCCGCTGTGGTCTTCAACGCTCCCGACTTCGAAGCCAGCCTCTCTAAAGATTGCGACGTATCGGTCCGCGGGCAAGGCATCGCCGATGCAGGCGATCCAGGAGAGCAATCCTTCGAGTCCCGGAAGTGTTTCGCCGGAGCGGGTCAGATCGCTGAGGCCCAGTTGGCCACCCGGCTTGAGGACTCGATGGAATTGCTGCGCCGCGAGGGGCTTGCCGGGGAAGGTGCAAAACGCGCACTCGCAAACAATGGCATCGAAGGTTGCATCCTCGAATGGCAATCGTTCCGCATCGCCGAGTTGAAAATCGATGAGAGAGCCAAGCCCACGCTGCCTCGCTTGCTCGGCAGCCAGGCGAATATTCTCTTCGCTCAGATCGACGCCGGTGACTTTGCAGCCGAAGGACTCGGCCAGATGGATGGCGCTGGTTCCGCGGCCTGACGCAACATCGAGCACAGTGGAGCGAGGGGAAAGATTCAGCAAGGTTCCCAGGCGGTGAGTCAGGCTGGCTCCCCCGGGATGAAAGCTGTCACCCAGCAAGAGGCGCGCGAAGTCGCTTGAATAAAATGTGGCGCAGCATTGTTTGACGCCTGGCTCTTCCATGCGGTCCTCGAAAGCTATCGATTGCGATCGATCTGATGAAGCGATGCGACTTCAATCCGCTCGTTGCCTGCGTGCATGTCAAAGATGACCGGCTGGGGCTTGTAGATCTGTCCATCGCGGCGAGCCTGCTTGCGGCGCGGTTCCATGGCATCAAGCTGCGCGCGCGCCTGCTCACGATAGCCCACGGAATTATAGGCGCAGAAGGGAACCTGCTTGTTTCCGGGGAGCAGGAACGCCTTGCAGCACTTCATCAAATTTTTCTGGTTGAAGGTCCAGGGGTCCATGAAGTCCTGCAACATGATCATGAGCATGTTCTTCGCGATGTCGCCCACGGTGAGACTTTCAGGAAGACCGCAGGCCTGGCACGAGACGGCAAATTGCTGGGCCGATTTCTGCGAGCCGGAGACTGAGGATGAAGACCAAAGTCCTTCCAGCGCCCTCTTGATCTCCAGGCTGAAATCGGGCATCACGCGGTTGGTGATGTAGTCGAGATAGTCATAGACGTTGACGATGCGCGAGAGCGGAGTGACTTGCTCGCCGTCGATGAAGGCGTAGGTGACGGAATTGCAGGACGGGAAGCAGCATGGAACGGGAATGAAATCGGCGGCAACGAATTTGCCCGCGGTCTGCTGCTCGATCAGGTTGACGATGTCCGGGATCGTCATGCGTTGCATCGGATCGTGGTGCATGTGGCGGCCGGCATGGAAAGCAGGCTGAAAGTTGATGCCGCGAATCGCGGGGTGGTGGATGGCGAGATCGATGATCTTGCCCACCTCGTGGGCGTTTACGCCGCGTTCGATGGCGGGCACAAGAGTCACGTTGAGACCGATGGAGGCGAGGCGGTCGAGGGCGCGCAACTTCTCATCGAGAATGCCGGGCTCGCCGCGAATGATGCGGTAGGTCTCGCTGTCAAAGCCATCGAATTGAAAGTAGATGGAGGGGCGCACCTCGGCGAGCTGCTCAAGGAATCGATCGTCGTTGGCGATGCGCTTGCCATTGGTGTTGACCATGACGAAGGGAATGGCGCGCGCGTGAGCGGCCCGTCACAAAGTCGATGATCCGCGGATGGATGGTCGGCTCGCCGCCGGAGAACTGCACAACCTCAGGGTTGCCCTCGGTGCGGACAAAATCGTCGAGCATCGCTTCCACTTCTTCCAGGGTCAGGCTGAAGCCGGGGCGGGCATCGGCAAAGCAGAGCGGGCAGTCCATGTTGCAGGCGCTGTTGACTTCGATGATGCCAAGGCATGCGTGCTGCTGATGGTCGGGGCACAAGCCGCAGTCGAGCGGGCAGCCGTCCTTGATCTCCGTGCCGTAAGCGAGTGGAATGGTGCCCGGCTTATTGAACTTGCTGAAGTTTGTGTAGGCCTGCGCATCTGAGTAAACAAGCGCCTCGAAGGGACCGCAGTCAGGGCAGCGCTTGGCCATATAAACCTTGTTGTCGCGCAACAGGATTTTGGCGTCGATCACCTTGCGGCATTGCGGACAGATGCTGCGGGTGAGCTCATAGAAGACGTAGGCGGCGTCTTTTTTCAAGGGCCGGCCGGAGTGAGGGACGGTGCTGAGCGACTCTTTTTGAGACTCCACGGGGATGATCCACCTTAGAGGATAAACTTTACAACCCTTGCGGTGTGAATAGGAATGCTGACTTGAAGACTCGGAGCGAAAGGAAAAGGTTACAAGGCGTTCCCGGATTCTCTCGAACGTGCCAGGGTTTCTGTGTAACGCTTTGATTGGCGAACTATCCTAATCTGAGGGGGATCGCCGACAGCGCATGGAAAAGGCGCAAGTTCGCTTAGCGGTGTCGATTTTTGCCCATGCGGTGCTGCGCATCGCAAGCAGCGGCAGCGGCATTCTGATCGGCATCTATCTTGCCAAGCTCAGCGGCATTGGTTTTGGTTTCGATGCGGGACTGCTTGGGGTTCTGGGAGCGGTCTCATTCGGCGCTGAATTGGCCGCATCGATCCCACTGGGCATCGCATCCGATGCGATTTCGCCGCGCTGGCTGATGGTGGCCGGCGCGCTGACCGGGGCGCTCGCCGTGCAATTGTTTGCGCTCAGTTCGCATGTCGAGGTGTTCTTTTTGAGCCGCGCCCTGGAAGGGATTGGCGTGGCCGCCGTGACGCCTCCGCTGCTGGCTTACCTTGCTGAATCGACCCGTCACGACTCGGCCTTGCGCGCTCGCGTAATGAGCTTCTTTGAACTGTCGCTGCTTGCCGGCCTGGCGCTGGGAGGATTGATGGCGGGCGAGTTTTGGGAGCGCTTCGGCATTCACGCATTCAGCCTGGCGGCCGTGGCTTATCTGGGTTGCGCCGCGCTTCTTTTCTTCGGAGCCAAAGGCAGCCAGCCGCGTGGTTCACTTGCGGCAGTGCAGGGGCTGCTGCACACCTTGAAAGACCCTTCAGTGCGCTCGCTGGCCCCGGTGTGGCTGCTGGTAAACGCCGTGGTGGGCCTCTGGCTTGGCCCCACACTTCCGTTTCTGCTCACCCAGCGGCCGGGCAGTTCGCAGTACCTGGATGGGATCTTCGCAAAGAGCCCTGCCCTGGTGGGCTGGCTTCTGCTTGGCTATGCCATCGTTTTCGGATTGGGAGTGCTGGGGTGGAGTTTTCTGCTTCCACGCACGCGCATTCGCCCGGCGATGCGGCTGTCGCTGGCTGTTATGCTGCCGGTCTGTCTTGGGCTTTATGCCATCAATCACTCCGCGCATGTGGCGCCGCACCTTCGCTGGCTGCTGATGGCGGCGACCGCGATGCTGGTGATGGTGGAGAGCGGTTTCACGCCGGCGGCCCTGGCATGGCTGGCGCAGTCACTGGGCACAAGCCCCGGCAAAGGAGCAGCCATGGGCATTTACTCAGTGTTACTAAGCCTGGGTGCAATCGGCGGGTCGTTGCTGGCTGGGGCGCTGGGAAAATGGCTGCGCGTGGACGGACTGCTGCTGGGAACTGTGCTGGTGGGCATCTGTGCCCTGATTCTGCTTCACAACGTAACGGAACCCGGGGCACCACCCCATGAGGAATGCGATGAACTTGCCTGAATACGATCTGGTGATTCTCGGTGCGGGCGCTTCGGGATTGATCGCCGCCGATTTTGCCGTGCAACTGGGCGCGCGAACGGCCTTGCTGGACAAAGGGCCCATCGGCGGCGACTGCACGTGGAGCGGATGTGTGCCGAGCAAGTCTCTGATCAAGGTTGCGACGGTTGCGCATGATGTACGCACGGCTTCGCGCTACGGGATCGGCGCCGGCGCGCCGGTTACCAATATGACCGCGGTGCGCGAGTACCTTCGCGGCACGATTCAAGAGATCTATATTCCCACCATGCCGGAGGCTCTGCGGAAAAAAGGCATGGAAGTCTACATCGGCGCGGCGCGATTTCTCGATGCGCATACGATCGAGAGCGGCGAGCGGAAGATTCGCGGCAAAAAGTTTCTGATCAACACCGGCGCGGCGCCGCGCATTCCCGCGATCGACGGTCTTGCGGATGTACCGTACTTTACCTATCTGCAGATTTTTGAAAACGACCGGCTGCCCGAACATATGCTCGTTGTTGGAGGCGGCCCCATGGGCTGCGAGATCGCCCAGGCCTATCGCCGGCTTGGCTGCCGCGTGACGGTGATCGCCGAGCATTTGCTGCCGCATGAAGAGCCGGAAGTCTCGGCAGTGTTGAACCGCGTGTTTGCGCAGGAAGGGATTGAGCGTATGCCTGCGCGCGCCGAGCGGGTCAACAGCGAAGGCAGCGCGATCACCGTAAAGACGAAGGCTGGGAGTGTGACCGGCGACCTTCTTCTGGTTGCCACCGGGCGCGCGCCTGTGGTTCACGATCTTGGACTGGAGCAAGCGGGCGTACGTTTTTCAGAGCGAGGCATTCAGGTGAACGAGCATCTGCAAACGACGGCCAGACACATTTATGCGGCGGGCGATGTGATTGG
This sequence comes from uncultured Acidobacteriaceae bacterium, assembly GCA_963793885.1. Taxonomy (GTDB): domain Bacteria; phylum Acidobacteriota; class Terriglobia; order Terriglobales; family Acidobacteriaceae; genus Telmatobacter. Next base: position 229,851 of record CAWCBQ010000002.1, on the reverse strand, counting down.
AGGCGCGCAGTACTCTCACCTGGCCGGATGGCAGGGATTCCAGGCAGTGCGCAATGCATTGCTGCCCGGCAACAACGCGGGCACATCCGCCGCGATGCCGCGGGTGACCTTTACCGCCCCCGAGGTTGCGCAGATCGGGCTGACCGAAGGCAGGGCGCGCAAAGAGATGAAGAGCGGCGACCTGCAGGTGATGACCTTCGACATCAGCAAGGTCGATCGCGCCATCAATGAAGACGATCGTCTGGGGTTGATCAAGATGATCGCGCGGCGCAACGGCAGCATCGTGGGCGCGAGCGTGGTTGGCGAGCGAGCTGGAGAGACGATCACGGAGATCGCCATTGCCATGCGCAACAAGCTGAAGCTGAGCGATCTGGCCGCAACCATCCATCCCTACCCGACCTACTCCACCGGCATCCAGCTGCTGGCGACAAAGATGGCGGTGGAGCGCACGTTTTCAGGACTTTCCGGCAGGATGATTCGCAGGCTTTCCGCGCTCTGGCGCTAGCCGCGGCTGGATACACGCACCTGTGAAGGTGGAGAGCGAGGGGCGGCTGACGCTGGATTTGTGCCGGGAAGGCTTTTGGGTGGGGATTGGGAACAGGGAATTGATGTTCCTGCGGAGCGGGGCTGGAAGCTGTTGATGGATGCGTGATCTCCGAACGCTGTCTCCTGTGATTCAAGTGTTAGAGTGGAGTTTCATCCTCCATGTTCGCTACCTCACAGCACGCGCATTTCATCGGGATCGGCGGGATCGGCATGAGCGGGATTGCCGAGATTCTGCTCAACCTGGACATGAAGGTTTCAGGGTCCGATCTACGGCGGAGTCCCATTACCGACAGGCTGGCGCAACTGGGCGCGACGGTTTACGAAGGGCATGAGGCGGGGCACGTGGCCGGAGCTACGGTGGTGGTGACCAGCTCCGCCGTGGGCGCGACGAACCCCGAGGTCGTGGAGGCGCATGCGCGGAAGATTCCCGTGATTCATCGCGGGGAGTTGCTGGCCGAGCTGATGCGGCTCAAGTACGGCATCGCGATTGCCGGCATGCATGGCAAGACGACGACCACTTCGATGGTGGCCTCGGTGCTGGCTGCGGGGGGGCTCGACCCGACGGTGGTGGTGGGCGGGCGCGTGGACGCTCTGGGCTCGAATGCACGACTGGGGACCACGCAGTACCTGGTGGCCGAGGCCGACGAGAGCGACCGATCGTTTTTGAAGCTGTCGCCGATTCTGGCCGTGGTGACCAATTTGGACCGCGAGCATATGGACTGCTATCGCGACATGGCCGACGTGGAGCGGGCATTTCTTGAATTCATGGATCGGGTTCCGTTTTATGGCGCGGTGACGGCATGCATCGACAACCCGCTGCTGAAGGGGATTTTGCCTCGGGCGCGGCGTCGGGTGTTCACTTATGGCGTGGGCCGAGAGGCGGATTATCGGCTTGAATTTTCAGGGGACATTGATGTGTCCGTCGGGGGGGGCTTCGCGCACTTTTTTGTCAGCACGGCGGAAGGGGCGCTGGGTCCGTTTGAGCTGCACGTGCCGGGGCGGCACAACGTGCTGAACGCGACGGCGGCCGTGGCCATTGCGCACCAACTGGAGGTTCCCGCGGACAAGATTGCGGAGGGTCTGAGCCATTTTCGCGGGGTGGATCGGCGGTTTCAGATGCGCGGGACGGCGCGCGGCGTGACGGTGGTGGACGACTACGGCCATCATCCCACGGAGATTCGCGCCACGCTGGCCGCGGCGCGCGAGTGCGGGCACAGGAGGATTCACGTTGTCTTTCAACCGCACCGCTACTCCCGGACGCTTGACCTGATGGACGAGTTTGGAGGAGCATTCATCGATGCGGACAGCGTGTTGGTTCTGCCGATTTATGCGGCCAGCGAGGAGCCGATTATCGGGGTGACCGGTGAGCGGCTGGCGGAAAGAATTGTCGGGCCGCACGTGAGCTTCGTCTCCGATTTCCCGGCCGCTGTCGCGGCGGCTGCCGGCTCGGCGCGCGAAGGGGATTTGATTCTGACACTGGGCGCGGGGAATGTGAGCCAGCTTGCTCCGCTGATCCTCAAGGCGCTGGGTTCGTGACTGTTTGATTTCCTGGGTTGGGGTTGAGTTTCTTGCTATCCCGGGTCCCCAAAGCGAGGGACCCGGGCCACCCGCTCCGCCCGGCAGCCGGCGGTGAGGGGCTGAGCGCCTCAGAGCTGAACGCCTGAATCCAGAAACCGGAAGCTCGAAGCTAAAGGCTGTCCTCCTCCCCGTAACGGTGCGGATTCCCCATGTTCCACGGGGGAAATCATGCGCCAAGCCGCGGGCTATAGTGAAATCTGGCGGCTCTGACGCCCTTGCTCACGCGTGAAGAATCAAGGGAATACCACAACTCGGCCTCTGAACTGGGAGGATGAAGCGCCCGCGGAGTCCCGCTTCCGGCGCGTGCAGCAGGGTGTGCCCCGCGCGGGGCGCGCGCTGCCCGGCATGCCGCTGGAGATGGAGGACCGGGACGGCGAGGACCCGCCGCGTTCACGCCGGGGCACTTTGTCCCGGAGCTGGTGGCGGCCTGCCAGCACTCTCGGCCGCGTGTCCCTTGCGCTGGGCGCACTGCTGGTTCTGGGCGCACTTACGACCGCCGGCGTGGCGCTGAGGACCTACCTGGAACGCGACGCGCGTTTCCGCATTACCGGCACCAGCCACATCGAGGCCGTGGGACTGAGCGAAGTGACGCGCGCGGAGCTGCTTCCCGTGTTCGGAGAAGACATCGGGCGCAACATCTTTTTTGTCCCCATCGGCGAACGGCGCAAAGAACTTGAAGCGATTCCCTGGGTTGAGCGGGCCACGGTGATGCGCCTGCTCCCGGACCAGCTTCGCGTCGAGGTGGTGGAGCGCCAACCGGTGGCCTTCACGCGCCACGGCCAGCAGATCGGCCTGGTGGACGCGAACGGGGTTCTGCTCGACATGTCGCCGGCCACCATGGCCGCGCATCACTACTCGTTTCCAGTGGTCACGGGGATCGATCCGGGCGACCCGGCCGAGTCGCGCAAGGCGCGGATGACCGTGTATACGCGGCTGATGGCGGAACTGGACGCCAACAACCAGCACAACTCCGAACAGATTTCAGAGATCGACCTGACCGACCCCGAGGATGCGCGTGTGCTGATGCCCGAGCAGGGCGCCGACCTGGTTGCGCACTTCGGCGAGGATCATTTTCTGGAGCGCTACCAGCGCTACAAGGCGCACATCGCGGAGTGGCGCCAGCAGTATCCGAAACTGGCGGCTGTGGATCTGCGCTACGAGCACCAGGTGGTGCTGGAGATGGCCTCGGGCTTGACAGCCGCGGCGCCGGCGGCAGACGCCGATGCTCGATCGGGTGCTTTATCTTACGCGGGACCGGGCATAACCCAGGACGGCGCACCGAACGCGGCTCTTGCTGCTGCAGCGGTGCTGAAGGCCGCCAGCCCGGCGAAGTCGCCCGCCGGCAAGGCGGCGATGAAGAGCACGCCCGTCAAGGCCGGTGGTAAGACTGCCGTTAAAAGCGCTGCGAAAAACACAGCCAAGAGCACAAACAGGGCCAGGACGGCCGCGGCTAAAGCCCAGGCTACGACCCATAAGAAGACGGCGCAGGCCAGAGCTGCCACGGCCGGAGCGGCCACGGCCAGAGCTGCAACGGCCCGGACTGCGACGGTGAGGACTGACAGCCTTGGGACTGCGACGGCGAGCGAGAGCAAGAAGAAACCATCCCCCGCCACGCGCCCGTCCGATAGCCGCGCAATGGCCACGCGCGCACTTGCGTCGGAAGGGCAGTGAGCGCGATGCCGCAGAGACAGGACAACCTGATTGTCGCTCTCGACGTGGGAAGTTTGTGGACGCGCGTGCTGGCGGCCGATTTGAACGAGGGCGTACCGCGCTATCGCGGCCACGGCATCGTGGAGTCTGCCGGCATGCGGAAGGGGCTGATTGCCGAGCTGGGCGCGGCCACCAGGGCGGTGCGCGCGGCCAACGAGCAGGCCGAGCGCACGTCGCGGGTGAACATATCAGAGTGCGCGGTGGGGGTGGGTGGACCGCACATTCGCGGGCTCAACACCAACGGGGGCTTCGAGCTGGGCAATCGGATGCGCGAGATTACCCGGGACGATGTGCGCACGGCGGTGGAGCGAGCGCGGGCCGTGGCGCTGCCGCCGGACAGGGAGATTCTGCACCTGCTGCCACGGCAATTCATTCTCGACGAGCAGCCAGGCATTTTCGATCCCGTGGGCATGGTGGGCGCGCGGCTTGAGGTCGATTTGCACATCGCCACCTGCTCGGGCAGCGCACTGCAAAGTACGATCACCTGCGCCAACCGCGCGGGCCTCGAAGTGGCGGAGGCGGTTCTGGAGTCGATTGCGGCGGCGGAAGGCACGCTCTCGACGGACGAGCGCGAACTGGGTGTTTGTCTTCTGGATATCGGCGCGCATTCGAGCGACCTGGTGGTGTTCTTCGAGGGCGCGGTGGCGCACACCGGGTCAGTGCCGATCGGCGGTGCGCACTTTACCAACGATCTGGCCATCGGCCTGCAGATGCCGGTGGCACAGGCTGAAGAGCTCAAACGGCAGTTTGGCAACGCGGTGGTGACGGCGGTGCCGCAGCAGGCGGAGATTGAGATCGCCAACCCGCAGCCGCAGATGCTGCGCCTGCGCACGATCGCCGAGATTCTTGAGCCGCGCGCGCGGGAACTGATGTACTACGTGAAAGAGAGCCTGCGCCACGGCGGCGTTGTGGATGCGCTGGGCGCCGGATGCGTGCTGACCGGGGGCGGCGCGATGCTGCCCGGTATGCTGGATGTAACGGAGAGCCAGTTGCGGGTTCCGGCAAGAACCGGCATGCCGGTCAGGCTCTCCCATATGCCAGGCGAACTGTTGCATCCGAGTCTTGCCGTCGCTATCGGAATGCTTTTGTATGCGCATCGGACGCGCAAGAGCCGCGCGGAAGAGGACAACAGCATTGGAGCGAAATTGAGATCGATGTTTGCGGCGAGTTATTAGGGGCGCTGAGATTTGTTGGTTTCCCAGGTCCCCAAAGCGAGGGACCTGGGGCACCCGGAGAGCAGGAGGGTCGAGCCGAGATGGAAAACGAGAAGAATGAGGCCGGAGGGATGCGCATTCAATATCACGACGAACCGACACGCGGTGCGCGCATCAAGGTCATCGGAGTGGGGGGCGGCGGGGGCAACGCGGTCAACCGCATGATCCAGGCGCACATGGAAGGTGTAGAGTTTATCGCCGCCAACACGGACGTGCAGGCGCTCAAACTTTCGCAGGCTCCGGTGAAGCTGCAGCTCGGCGTGCGGCTCACCTTGGGGCTGGGGGCCGGCGCCAATCCTGACATTGGCCGGCGCGCCGCGCTCGAAGACTCTGAAAAGATTATTGAAGCGCTGGAAGGCGCCGACATGGTTTTCGTGACTGCCGGCCTGGGCGGCGGCACCGGCACAGGCGCGGCGCCGGTGATTGCTTCATTGGCCAGCGAGATGGGCATTCTGACGGTCGCCGTGGTCACCCGGCCGTTTGCCTTCGAGGGCAAGCGCCGCCTGCAGCAGGCGGAGCGCGGGCTCAAGGAGCTGATCGAAAGCGTCGACACGATGATCGTGATCCCCAACGAGAAGCTGCTGGCTGTGGCCAAGGACGCCGGGTTTTTTGAGAGCTTCCGGATTGCCGATGACGTGCTGCGCCAGGGCGTGCAGGGAATCTCGGACATCATCACCATCCCGGGCATCATCAACCGCGACTTTGCCGACGTAAAGACCACCATGGCGGGCATGGGCCACGCGGTTATGGGCACGGCGGTGCGCTCGGGCTCGAATCGGGCGATCGAGGCGGCGCAGGCGGCCATGGCCTCTCCGCTGCTCGAAGCCGGGGCCATCGACGGCGCACGCGGCATCCTGATCAACATCACCGGGTCGAGTTCGCTGAAGCTGTCGGAGGTGAACGAGGCCTCCACGCTCATCCAGTCGGCCGCGCACGAGGACGCCAACATCATCTTCGGCGCGGTGCTCGACGAGAAGATGGGCGAAGAGGTCAAGATTACGGTGATCGCGACCGGCTTTCGCGACCAGATGCCGGAGCGGCGCGCGCGCATGTTGAGCGTGGAAGAAGCGCCGGTGGTTTCGGTGCCGCTGGTTGCGGTACCGGTCGAAGCGCCGGACAACTGGCTCCAGGAAGAGGAGCCGGCCGCAGCGTCCACTGACCCGTCCGGGCCCGCGGACGAGTTTTCACCCACGGTGCTGCCCCGCTTCAAGAGCCAGGACGAAGACGAGCAGGCGGAGACGGGGGAGTCGGATCGGGCGTTCTTTTTCTCGTCGTCAAGGCCGGCCGTAGCCACGACAGTCACCGTGGCCGGTGCGCCGGCCAGAACGCAGGAGAACGACGACTTCTTTGAGGAGAAGCAGGTTGAGACGGGGCGGGTTGAGACAGGACAGGCTGCGACGTCTATGCCCAGGTTTGACGAAGTGAAAGCGGAGCCGGGCGCAAGCGTTCAGGCCAGAGAGCGCAGAGGGATGCGCGCGGGGGAGAACACCCAAGTCGCCAGCCTGCAGGCCGGGCAGGTGGAACAGGATGCCCAGCCGTCGGCATCGATGTTGGCTGAGGGCGCGGAGGGGGTCGAGGAGCCACAACACAGGGACCTGGACGTTCCCGCATTCCTGCGCCGTTTCCAGTTTTAAGGCAGCTCGGGAGATATGGTGGACTTTTGAGATGGATCAGAATAGCCGCTCCCTGCTGGGCGCGTTGACTTGAGGATGTAGGTTTGGCTTTCGCCCTTTCCCGAGCCTTTATCGGGTTTTGCCGGTAGGAGGCCCGTTTTGGATTGTGCTGTCCGGGGGGTATAGTGTTAACACGCCCCCAAATACGGTTTCCTTCTGTAAGATTCGGATGTTGGGGGATATTCTTTGCGTTACAGTTGTAATCTAAATGCGGTTACTTTGGTGATCTAGGTAATGGGGTGATTCAGGTCACTTCATTTGTTCGATGTGTAGGTCAAAGTAAGTGAAATCTGCCGGGCTGGCCTGAAAGTTGCCGGACAAGGGCCGATTTGTAAGCCGTAAGGGAAAGCATGAGCGCGCTGCCCTGGGGCAGGCTGACAGAATTTCAAGGGGATTTTTATCAGATGAAGCTTTCTTGCGCTTGCGCAGTTGCCTTGGCCCTGGTGGGCGTCGTTGGCGCCAGGCCGGGCGCGGCGGCATTGGATGCCCCGCATACGCTGCACCACGCAAGATCGGTGCAGCCGCGTCTTTCTGAGACCCATCGCACCGAGGCGCGTCGCGCGGGCAGCCATCACGCGGCGGCGCGCTCATCCGCCTCCCATGGCGCAGCCCATTCACGGGCAGCGGGCGCAAGGACGACGGCAGCCGCGCCAGCGAGAGCGGCGGTGCGGGGGGCAGGCAGCGGAAGGCCGCAAGCCACGCTGCGCCGGGCCTCGATCCACTCCCGCCGGCATCGCTATTACGAGCGCTTTACCGCCAGCTCCTTTGTGACCGGAGAAGTGGGCCAGGGAGACATTACGGGCGGCGAAGACCCAGTCGTTCGCCAGGCAGCCATAGACGCGCTCGGAGACATGAACGGGACGGCCGTGGTGATCGATCCCTCGAACGGCCGCATTCTGGCCATGGTGAACCAGAAGCTGGCGCTTTCTCCCGGGGCCGAGCCCTGCTCCACCATCAAGCTCACGGTGGCGCTGGCCGCGCTGTCGGAGGGACTGGTTACGCGCGACACGCCGGTGCAACTGGCCGGCTTCCGCATGAATATGACGCAGGCGCTGGCCAAGAGCAACAATCTCTATTTTGAAGAGCTGGGGCGCGAGCTTGGCTTTGAACGCGTCCGGCATTATGCCACCGAGTTCGGTCTTGGCGAACTGGCCGGGTATAACATCGCGGGCGAGCAACTGGGCGAGTATCCCGACCAGGAACTGCCCGCCTCAGAGGGTGGCGTAGGCCGCATGTGCAGCTTTGGCCAGGGCGTGTCGCTTACGCCGCTGCAACTGGGCGCCTTTGTGGCCGCCATCGCCAACGGCGGAACCCTCTATTATCTGCAGCACCCGACCACGCAGGACGAGGCCCGTCATATGGTGCCCAAGGTCAAGCGGACCCTCGACATCGCCAGGTACGTGCCCGACCTGCAGGACGGCATGGCCGGAGCGGTGGAGTACGGCACCGCGCGGCGGCTGCGCGCCAACTTTCAGGAACTGCCGGTCTTCGGCAAAACCGGAACCTGTTCAGACAACGGAACGCGCTTTGGCTGGTTTGCCTCCTACTCCGATTCTCCGGAGGGCAGCCTGGTGACGGTGTTCTTCCTTGAAGGCGGGCGGCCCACCTTTGGCCCCCGGGCTGCGGAGCTTACGGGCGAGTTCTACAAGAATCTGTGGGACAAGGATTACTTTGCGCAGAAGGAGTCCGCGGTTGCCAGAGCGACCGAGCCGGCCTCTTCGGCTGGGTCTTCCGAGGCCGGGCAGGCTGCTTCGCAGTAGAGCCATTCGTCCTTTGGCTTACACGCGATCCGGTTGAACAGATTTCAAAATCCTGTGAAGCGAATGTGCGGCTGAATCATCCGATAGGGTGAGACTACCCGGGGGCCGGCTTTTTTCCCGCAGGCTGGGCCAGGCAGCCGCACTCCCCGCTTCAGACGACAGGAACGTGCCTCATGGCTTTACCAACGCATATTCTGCTCACCTACGGCTACCTGCTGCTGTTTGGCTGGGTTCTGGTGGAGCAGTTCGGCATCCCGCTGCCGGCGACGCCGGTTCTGCTGGCGGCAGGCGCGCTCTCGGCCGATGGGCTGTTCAGCGTTTCATTAGCTCTGGTTTGCGCGGTCGCGGCCACGCTTACGGCCGACAGCACATGGTTTCTGGTGGGACGGCGCTATGGCCACCATGTGCTGCGCATCCTGTGCAAGCTGTCGCTGGAACCGACGACCTGCGTCCGCAAGACGCAGGACTCATTTGGACGGCGGCGCGGCCTCAGCCTGATGATTGCCAAGTTCATCCCGGGGCTTGCCACGCTAGCTCCGCCGGTGGCCGGCGAGAACGGGATGAGCTACGGCGCGTTTCTGCTGTTTGACGGCATAGGCGCAACGCTCTGGGTGGGTGCGCTGCTGGCCGCGGGACGCTTCTTCGGCGACCTGCTCAAGCAGGACACGCGGGTGCTGGACTGGGCAGGCCGGTTTTCGGGCGCACTGCTGGTCGCGGCGATCCTCGCCTTTTTTGCGGCCCGCGTGGTTCGCCGCCGCATGGTCCTCAAGGAACTGGCTGCGGCGCGCCTTGAGCCGGAGGAATTGAAGCGCCAACTCGATGCGGGCGAGGCGGTCTTCATTGTCGACTTGCGCCATCCGCTGGAATTGCTGCCGGATCCGTTTACGCTGCCGGGCGCGCTGCATTTTTCGCCGGAGTCGCTGGCCAGCCGCAATGGAGAGATTCCGCGCGACCGCGACATCGTGCTGTTTTGCACCTGCCCCAGCGAGGCGACCGCCGCAAAAACCGCGATGAACCTGCACAAGCTGGGCATCGACCGGGTGCGTCCGCTGCGCGGCGGCTACGATGAGTGGAAGCGGCTCGGCTTTCCGCTGGACGCGGTGACCGACCCGGGATTCGTGCGCGCCTTATAGGCAACGCGGTAAGCTGAAGGGTTGCGGAACAGCTATATTCCGCAGGGGAGCACACCTTTGGCCTTCGACGATCTGCGCGACTGGATTAAAACCCTTGAAAAGCATGGCGAACTGAAGCGCATCCGCGAAGAAGTGTCGCCCGAACTGGAAATCACCGAGATCACCGACCGGGTTTCGAAGATCGGCTCGCAGAGCGGCGGGCAGGGAACCGCGAAGGACAGCAAATCTGCCGCTGGGGGCAATCAATATGCTCCCGGCGGGCCGGCGCTGCTGTTTGAAAATGTGAAAGGCCATCCTGGGCACAAGGTGTTCATCAACCAGTTCGGAAGCGAGCGGCGCATGGCGATGGCCCTCGGTGTGGAGGACCTGAACGAGATCGCCGAGCGCATTAAGGGCCTGATGCATATGAAGGCTCCCGAGGGCCTGCTCGACAAGCTCAAGATGCTGCCGCAACTGGGCGCGCTGACGAGCGCCTTTCCGAAGACGGTGAGCGCCAAGGATGCGCCGTGCAAGGAAGTGGTTCTCAAGGGCAACTTCGATCTGAATGCGTTTCCGATTCTGAAGTGCTGGCCGTACGACGGCGGGCGGTTTATCACCTTGCCGTGTGTCCACACGCGCGACCCGCGCACGGGCAAGCGCAATGTGGGCATGTACAGGATGCAGGTGTACGACGGCCAATCGACGGGCATGCACTGGCAACGGCAGAAGGTGGCGGCCGAGCATTATCGCGAGGCGTTGCGGAATGCCGTATCGAGCGATCCGCTCAATGAATTCGGTGCGAAGGGCGCAGCCGTGGCGGCGATGGCGGAGTCGGCGGGGGGCGCGGTTGCGATTCCCGAAGGGCCGATCGGCGGGCTGCCGCAGGTGGTCACGGGCAACCTGAAAGGCTCGCGGCTTGAAGTGGCGGTGGCCATCGGCACCGATCCGGCGATGACCTTTGCGGCGATTGTGCCCGCGCCACCCGAGGTAGAAGAGTTCATGATCGCGGGCTTTCTGCGCGGCAAGCCGGTGGAGATTGTGCAGTGCGAAACGGTGGACCTTGAGGTTCCGGCGCACTCCGAAATTGTTCTCGAAGGCTATGTGGAGCTGGGCGAGCTGCGCAGCGAGGGTCCCTTCGGCGACCACACGGGGTTTTACACGCTCACCGACGACTACCCGGTGTTCCATCTGACAGCGATCACGCATCGCAGGGATCCCATCTACGCCACGACGATTGTGGGCAAGCCGCCGATGGAAGACGCGTGGATGGGCAAGGCGGTGGAACGCATCTTTTTGCCGGCGATGAAGATGACGATTCCGGAGATTGTGGACATTCATCTTCCTGTGGAGGCGGTCTTCCACAACCTGATGCTGGTGTCGATCAGGAAGAGCTATCCGGGCCAGGCGCGCAAGGTGATGAACGCCATCTGGTCGCTGGGCCAGGCGATGTTCACCAAGATCATCGTGGTGGTGGACGAGGACTGCGACGTGCAGAACGTGGCCGAGGTGGTGCTGCGGGTGGCCAACAACATCGATCCCGAGCGCGACATTCAGTTCACGCTGGGTCCGGTGGATTCGCTGGATCACGCGGCGCGGCTACCCAACTACGGATCGAAGATGGGGATTGACGCTACGCGGAAATGGAAGGCGGAAGGATTTGAGAGGCCGTGGCCGGCGATGATGGAGATGGACCGGAAGACGAAGGCCAGGGTGGATGAGTTGTGGGGGAAGCTGGGGATTTAGCCAGGGGTCAGTCCCAGGCGCCACAATCGGGACCCATTCGGTTACGCTCAGGGCAGGCTCTGGGGCACCCGGCTGTGCGCGGGCAGAACCACGGCTGCCTGGTCTGCTATATCTAAACTTATGCGTTGCGTTGTTGTCCGGTGGGGTCTTGCTTTCATGGCTGCAGGGCTGGCCACCGCTTCTCCTCTCGTTTCCCAGCAGGCTCCCGACAACTTTCGCTGGATCAACTTCCACTCGCCGAAGGATCAGGACACCATCGTCTGGGTTACGCGCTCGCTGGCTGTGGAGGATTGGACCGCGATTCGCGAGATCGCGGTGCAATACGATGCGGCGTTGGTGGTGACCACGAATCGCGCCACACCGCAGAGCGATGCGAATGCGGATACCTTCTCCGTCTGGAGCGTTTCGCTCACCAATCACATTGTGGCCCCGGTGATCCGGGGAGTGAACCTGCGCTGGCTTGACTGGATGCGCTTTGGAGACAGCGCGCCGGAAGAGCTAGCCGTGCTTTATGACAATTGCCGCGACTGCGCCGCCAATACCTACTTCACCGCTTTCTACTATGACGTGAGGCAGCACCGCTGGAGCGCGCGCTGGATCCAAAACGGCCAGGGAGTGCCGATGTGGAGCTCGAATACGCCGCCGGGCGTGGAATGGACGCAAGCCTACGCGGGCATTGCCGAGCCCAACGGGCGCGAGTTCATCGCCACCTGGAGCCACTTCGACTACGACAACAACAAGCCGGCCAGCGATTACGTTTATGTCTACGATGTGGACCCATTCAGCGGGCTGGACCGCAGCCTGCCGCTGGCGGGCAAGGACGCGGATGCGATGGAACTGCGTATCTGCCGCGCCCAGGATGCGGTTCCCGACCTGGAGCGCGGACAGGACTCGGCGCTGTGCAGGAAGCTGGCGCCGCAGACGCCGGAACGCAGACCGGTGACGACGCCCCCGGCGAATAATAAGGGCCAGTCCACACCGACGCGGGTTCACCGCTGAGAGAAATTGCACGGGGCGAATGGAGCGGTGCGTGGCGCGGCGTTACTGTGCGGCGAAAACCCGCACCCCGACCAGACCGCGCACCCAGCGCGCGGGACGCTTTTCGCCGGTTGCTACGAGCTTAAACGGCCCATCGGCGGTGAGCGGCTTTCCGTCTTCGCTGTCGGCCACAATCACGGTGGCGTCATGCACGCCGGGATTGACCTCGGCCACCGAGTAGACGGCCTTGTAGCCATCGGAACCGATCGCCTCCAGATAAAGCGCCAGGTCTTTTCCATGCGGTTGGGCAGGCACGCCCAGTTGCGTGAGCAGGTCAATGAGCGCCACTCCGGAGTAGGTCTGGTTGGCCTTGGCATGCTCGTTAAAGACGGTCAGGGATTTGTGGGGCAGGGCGGCCAGCGCGGCCGGGGTCCAGTCAGAGAGTTTTCCGCCGTAGGTGACGCGCAGGACTCCGGCGGCGAGCGGAGGCAGATTCTTGTCCTGGCTCATGTCCATGGTTTTCGAATCCATGCAATGGCCCATGCCGCCGCAGTGGCCCATGTCCATGCCCGCGCCCGAGTCGGCGGGCTTGGGGTGGTTGACGTTCTGGCCCATGTCCATTGCATCCGTCGAGCTCTGCGCAGGCGCCGGAGCCTGGGAGCCCGCCGGCGGTTCGGCGCCCGCCGTTGCCAAGCTCAACCCCAGCATCAAAACCGCCCAAACCGCGATCCTCATCGTGAGTCTACCCCCGCCTCCATCGTATACTAGGGTCATGTCCATCGTGCGCAACGTGGCCGGCATCGCCAAGGGCATGAGCATTACCTTCGGTGAGATGCTGCAACCTACGCAGGTAGAGAACTATCCCGACGGTCCCGGTCCTCTGCGCGGGGCAGTGCTCGAGCAGCGCTACCGCGGCGCCCACGTGCTGCAGCGGGACGAAAACGGCCTGGAGAAATGCGTGGCGTGCTTTTTGTGCGCCGCCGCCTGCCCGGCTAACTGTATTTTTATCGAGGCTGCGGAGAACACCGAGGAAGTGCGCATCTCCTCCTCGGAGCGCTACGCCAAGGTCTACAACATCGACTACAACCGCTGCATCTTTTGCGGCTATTGCGTAGAAGCCTGCCCGACAGACGCCATTACCCACGGCCACGGCTTCGAACTGGCCACGCTGAACGCCACCAACCTGGTGATGCGCAAGGAAGACATGCTGGTTCCGATTGCTGCGTTGACAGCGGGGAAGTAGCGCGGGCGCTCCGGCGCCTCAGAAGAGGCTTTACCGACGGCCTTCCGCGTGCGATTGAAAATGCTCCCGCCGGATGGGTTTCTGGTTTCTGGTTCTGTGACCGTGAGGGGTGGTATTTTCCCAGGCTTGAAAATCCAGACCTGTGGCACCCGGTCGATGGCGCAGTCCTCAGGGCGCAGTCTTCAGTTAGGTGGCTTCCTTCATGTTCACGAATCTGTTTCCTCATCCGCAGCGATAACGGCTGCAATTTTGGGCGCGAGGCGCTCGAGCATTGCAGCCAGGCGGCGCTCGACCTGGCGCCCGGTCTCTGACACCTCCCCCTGGCTCAGGGGTGTTGCGCCTAAGCCGGCGGCGAGGTTGGTGACGCAGGACAGGCCCAGCACCTCAATGCCCATGTGGCGCGCCACAATCGTCTCGGGCACCGTGGACATGCCCACCAAAGTGGCCCCCAGCGCGCGAAAGGCGCGAATTTCCGCGGGGGTTTCAAAGCTTGGCCCCGGGGTGGCCAGGTAGACGCCTTCTTCGAGCGCAAATCCCTCTTCGCGAGCGGCCTGCCTTGCCAATGCCCGCAGCCGCTTGCTGTAGGCCTCGGTCATGTCAAAGAAGCGGAGTCCGGCGTTGCTGTTGAGGGCGAAGCGCGGCTCGTTGGGGCCGGTGAGCGGGTTAAAACCCATGTGGTTGATGTGGTCGGCCAGGGCAATGAACTGGCCCCTCGTGTAACTCGGATGAATGCCGCCGGCCGCGTTGGTGAGCACCACGGCGCGTACGCCCAGCATGCCCAGCACGCGCATGGGAAAGGTGACCTCAAGCGGCGTGTAGCCCTCGTAGAAGTGGACGCGGCCCTGCATGACCACGACTGGCGCGCCGCCCAGCACGCCGACGACCAAGCGGCTCGCATGGTCTTCGACGGTCGATTGCGGAAAGTGGGGAATGTCGCAGTAGGGGACAAAGACCGGGCCGGCGACAGAGTCGGCCACCGCGCCGAGTCCCGAGCCCAGAACGATGCCTAACTGCGGAGCGAGCGAGCCCAGCCAACCGCGAAGGTACTCCACCGCTTCGGTCACTTGATCGTAGTAAGTCATGGAGGTTCCCTGCAGTGCGTTTGTGAGCATTCTACAGGCACGCGAGGATGACGCGGCGCGCTATTCCGCCAGGGCCCAATGTTCCGGGGAGATGGTGACCGTGGCGCATCCCATGGAGTAATTGAACCAGAAGTGCTCCAAGGTTTGACTGGCGAAGAAGCCTTCAAGATTGCGGCGGCGTGCGACCTCGGCAACGAAGGCGCGCGGTCCGTAGAAAAGCGTGAAGAAGCTGTCCCAGTCCACGGTGATAAGAAACGAGGCGTCGTCGGGCACGAGGCTGCCGCGCGCGGGAAACTGCATTGCGCGGCTCTTGAGCATGGCAACCTCAAAGCGCTTCACGCTGTCGGCCTCGGGGAACTCGGGCACAAAAATGAGCTCGGCTTTGCGGGCGGTTTCGAAGGCAGCCAGGAAGTCGATTTGCAGCAGGGGTTCAAAGCGGCCTTCGGTGGGCATCCACACAGGCTCGGATTTGAGCAAGGCCTGGAGTTTTTGCTCGGCGGCAAAGTCGCACACCTCTTCGTCGATGGCTCGAATGGATGTGAGCAGCGCCTGGTTCAGCTTTGCGCAAGTGTGCAAGCCGGTGGTGGAGAAAACTTCAGACCACGGACATTTGGCGGCGTGCGCAAGCGTCTGCTCGTCGCTGGGGTAGCTCTGCACCGTCTTCCAGGCGAGCTCACCGGGTACGCGCAGGAAGGGATGAAGGATGACAAAGACAGATTCGAAGCGGCGATCGTAGGCCTCGACGAGGGGCGTGTCGTAGGACGGATATAGGAAATGTTCGTATTGCACGGAACAGGATAGCAAAGTTCGAATCTCCCGGACGGTGACGGGCCACCGTCCCATGTGCCGAAAAGCGAGGCACATGGGGCACCCTGCTCTACGCGGGGCGAGTGCGCAATCGGCCCGGCGATGGGCGAAAATAGCGATGGAGGTCTCATGCCATGTGCCGCAACATCAAAATGCTTTTCAATTTCGATCCGCCGGTGACGGAAGTGGAGATTCGCGCGGCATCACTGCAGTTTGTGCGCAAGGTGAGTGGCTTTAACAAGCCTTCAAAGGCTAATGAGGCCGCGTTTGCGGAGGGCGTGGATGAAATTGCCGAGGTGACGGCGCGTTTTTTGAGCCGGCTTGAGACACATGCGCCGGCGCGGAATCGCGAAGCAGAGGCGGCCAGGGCCAAGGCGCGGAGGCGGATCGGATGAAAGAATTTGTTGCCCTGATTTTTGGTCTGGGGCTGGGGTGCAATGCGCTGCTGTTTGTGCCGCAGGCCCTGGCGGTTTGGCGCCAGAAGAGCGACGAGGGAATTTCGCTGCTTACCTTTGGAGGCTTCAGCGTACTGCAGGCCATTGGCATTGTGCACGGACTCTATCAGCATGACCTCTCGCTCACGCTGGGCATGGCGGCCAGTCTGCTGACCTGCGGCACGGTCACCTCGCTGACGCTGTTCTATCGGATGAGCAGATTGCGGGGATAAGAAACAGGCGGAACGCTACCGCTCTTCGGAGGGATCGGGTGAGTCGGCGGTGTTGAGGTCGATGAATGTGCGATTGCCGTACGCGAGGCCGGGAGCGTAGCAGTTGCCGTCGGGGGCCTGGTTTGCGGGGCAGGCGGCACTGAATGCCGCGCGGCGCGGGGATTGCGCGTATTGCCATACCCGCGCGAAGGGCGCGAGCGTTGGAGAAACTACGGCGTTCAAAGTTGGATTTTGCAGCGTGCATCCCGGCGACGGCGGGCACTGGTCGTCGGCGATCCAGAGCGCCAGGGTTGGGCTCGCGGCGATTTCGCCGGTTTTTTGGCGCACAGTCTCCCGCTCGGCAATGTCGCGCGCGGTGCTGATAGTGCTGCTGCCGTCGGGCACGTCGATGCCGGAACAATAGACTCCGGCGCGTGCGCCGGCCGTGCGCACCGCATCGATCCATGCGAACAGATAGGCAGCCTGCTCCGGGAGCAGTCGCCCGCCTTCTTCCTGGTCGAGGAAGATGAGCACGTTGGCCGGGAAACCCTCGCGTGCGGCCGCCGCTGCGGCGGCCTTTCCGTCGGCGAGCCCCAGGGCGGCAGCGTGCGCGTTTCTGGCGCCAGTCCCCAGCAAAAGGGCGGCGTTCAGTTCCGCATCGGTGCGCCCATTGAAGAGAACCAGGAATCCGAAGCCGGTTTGCTTGAGCAGCGCGCGCTTGCCCACCCAACTGTTCTGCCTTTCTCCGGGAGGATTGTTGAGCCAGTAGCCGGTGGAGCGAAAGGTGCGGCGCAAGACGGCCAGGGCCTGGTCGCCGGGATAATCGTTCCTGTCGAAGCCGAGGAAAGAGTTTTGAACGAGGAAGGAGTTCTTGTGGGGAGAAGTGGTTTGAGCGGGAAGGGAGCTTTGCGGCAGGGCAGGCGCGGCCGCGCAGAGCACGAGGAGCAGGGCTGCGACCTTTGGGAATCTCTGCAACCTCATGCGCGCTTAACCCAGGAAGATGCCGGCGATGGAGGCCGAGATGAGGTTAGCCATGGTTCCGGCGAGCATGGCGCGCACGCCGAGCCTGGCCAGGTCGTTGCGGCGCTCGGGGACGAGGGCGCCGATGCCGCCGATCTGCATGCCGATGGAGCCGAGATTGGCAAAGCCGCACAGGGCGAAAGTGGCGATGGTGAAGGAGCGCGGGGCCAGCGTGGCTTTTTGCGCGCCCAGCGCGATGTAGGCGATGACCTCGTTGAGCGCCATGCGCGTTCCCAGCAGGTTGCCGATGGCCATGCAGTCGTGCCAGGGAATGCCGATGAGCCACGCAACCGGCGCAAACAGGTAGCCGAGAATCTGGCCCAGCGTTCCGGGAACCCAGGGCACGCCGCCGTGCACCCAAGTGAGCAGCATGTCGAGCAGGGCCACGAGGGCCAGGAAGCTGATGAGCATGATGGCCACATTCATGGCCAGCTTGCCGCCGTCGATGGTGCCGCGCGCAATGGCTCCAATCAGGTTCTCCTCGTGGTGAAGCTCATCCTTGGGGATCACGACTTTGCCTTCGGTGGCGGGAACTTCGGTTTCAGGCACGAGCATCTTGGAAATCAGGATGGTGCCGGGCGAAGTCATGATAACGGCCGAGAGCAAATGGCGCGCTTCAACGCCCTGCGCGATGTACATGGCCATGATGCCGCCGGAAACATGGGCCATGCCGCTGGTCATGATCGTCATCAGCTCGCTGCGGGTGGCTTTGGAGAGAAAAGGGCGGATGGTGAGCGGCGCCTCGGTTTGACCCATGAAGATGCTGGCCGCCACGTTCATGCTCTCGGCGCCGGAGATGCGCATGGTCTTCAGCATCACCCACGCCATGCCGCGGATGATGATCTGCATGAGGCCGATGTGATAAAGCACCGCAAAAAATGCGGAGATGAAGATGATGGTGGGCAAAACCTGGAACGCAAAAATGGCGCCCTTGTTGGGGCCCAGCATGCTGCCGAACGCGCCGGAGTTGGGAAGGCCGAGCTGGCCGAACAACACCTGCGTCCCCGCAAATGTGGCCGAGAGCATGTTGGTGACCACGCCGCCGGCCCAGGCCATCGCGCGCTGCCCGTAGTCGAAGCGGAGCACCAGAAAGGCGAAGGCGATCTGCAGGCCCAGGCCCCAGGCCACGGTGCGCCAGCGGATGTGCCGGCGGTCGGTCGAGCCCAGCCAGGCTGCAAGAAGCACGGCCAGAACTCCCAGCGCTCCCGTGAATCGAACCAAGGCAGAGCCTCCTCAAAAGCGGTGGTCAGTGATCAGTGGACATTGGTCAGTGATGCTGGAGCAGCCTTGAATTTAGAGACCCGTTCATCGCTCGCTGTTCACTGATGACTGCTCAATGTTCACTGACGACTGGTTCTTACCTTACAGTATCGCGAAGGTAATCTTCTGCTGATTTGCTGGTGAAGATGCGGGCGACCTGGGGCACTGGGTGGGGAGGCGCTGCCTGGAAGCGCACGGCCTGCTTGAGAATCTCAATTGGCTCGGCAAGCAATTCCGCGGAGGTGGCGTAGACGGTGGCGAAGGGCTGCCCCATTTCAACGCGCGCGCCGCGGCGGGCGTGGAAGAGGATGCCCGCATGTGGATCGACCGGCTCGCCGGCTTTTTCGCGGCCCGCGCCAGTGCGCTGGACGGCCCAGCCCAGCGCCGTCGTATCCATCTCGGCCACGTAGCCGCTCTCCCACGCTGCCACCACTGCGGTGGCTCCCGGCTTGTGAAAGCCCGCGGGATCGTCAAAGACCGAAATGTCTCCGCCCTGCGCCTGGATCATCGCAAAAAAGATGCGCAGAGCCGATCCGTCAAGGAGTGCGGCTTCGGCACGCGCGTAGCCTGCCTCCGGGGTCGCGGCCTGGCCGCCCAGATGAATCATCCATCCGGCGAGCAGGAGCGAGAGTTCACGAAGGTCGTTATTGTTTTGAGGACTCCTGGCCGGGCGCTTGTTGCGCAGCAGGTTGACTGCTTCCACGAGTTCGATCCAGTTGCCGGCGGCTGAACCGAGGGGTTGACTCATGTCGGTGAGCAGGGCCACGGTGCGCGTGCCGGCGGCTTCGGCTGTGGACACCATCAGGGCTGCCAGGTACTCCGCGTCTTGCAGTTTGCGCAGGAAGGCTCCCGAGCCGGTCTTCACGTCGAGCACCAGCGCGTCGAGGCCCGCGGCCAGCTTCTTGCTCAAGATCGACGCGCAGATGAGGCCGGGCGATTCAACCGTCGCGGTGCGGTCGCGCAGAGCATAGAGGACGCGGTCGGCGGGCACGAGGCGGGGGGTCTGGCTCACGATGGAAGCGCCGCAGAGGCGAAGGACGGATTCAAACTCATCGAGCGAGAGCGCGGTGCGGAAGCCGGGGATGGACTCGAGCTTGTCGAGCGTGCCTCCGGTGTGACCCAGTGCGCGTCCGCTGATCATGGGCACGGCCAGGCCGCAGGCTGCGGCCAGCGGCGCAACCAGAAAGCTGGTCTTGTCGCCCACGCCGCCGGTGGAGTGCTTGTCGACGGCCTGTTTGCCGAGCCGCGCGGGTGAAAACTTCTCTCCGGAGTCGCGCATGGCCAGGGTGAGGGAGCGAATCTCGTCGAGCGACAAGCCGCGCAGCCAGGCCGCCATGAGCCATGCCGAAAGCTGCTCGAGGGGGATCGAAGCGGAGGCCGCGCCGGAGACGAGAAAGCCGATCTCGCGCGCATCGAGCGCGCCGCCGTCGCGTTTTTTCCGAATCAGATCGACGGCATGCAAGGGAGCGGGAGTCGATGCGGACATTGCGGAGTGAGCCTCCATTGGATAGCTTCTGAGATTATCGCAAGGGCGGGTCCTGCTTGAAAGATTGCGCGGCGGGTTGAGCGGATGACGCTTCCGGATTGACCGCGGTGTGCAATTGTGGAAGAATCCGAGATCGCGACGGATTTTGCTTTGGGCGGGATGGAGACTGGGGTTCGGTTATGAATGAATTGAAGACGGGCAGCGCGCATTGGTTTGCATTGGCGGCTCTCGCGCTTCTGCTGCCGGCGTGTCAGGCGGCGAATGCATGGGGCGCACAAACCGCCGACGCCGCCGCGCCGCGTGGTTGCGGCTCCAGCGGGCTTACCAGCTATCCGACTGCTGCAATTTCAAACGGGCTGATGAATGCGGTGGTGAATCTGCCCGACGCGAAGACTGGCTACTATCGCGGCTCGCGCTTCGATTGGTCGGGCGTGGTCGGCTGTCTTGCTTACATGGGCCACAGCTACTTCGGCGTGTGGTTTCCGCACTACGACCCGCTGATCAACGACGCCATTACCGGCCCGGTCGAGGAGTTCCGTTCGGGCGATGGCGACAGCGCAATGGGCTATGACAAGGCAAAGGCCGGCGGACCGTTTGTGAAGATCGGCATCGGCGTGCTGCGCAAGATCGACGATGGGCCGTTCAAATTTGCCGCGCCTTTTCCGCTGATCGACGGGGGCAAGTGGACCGTCCATGCCGGGCGCAGCAGCGTCTCCTTCGAACAAAGGCTCAAGTCTCCCATCGGGATCGCCTATGCGTACCGGAAGACGCTGACGCTTGAGAAACACGAGCCGGTTCTCGTCCTGCGGCACGAATTGAAGAACACGGGCACGGAGACCATCGATACGCAGGTCTACGATCACGACTTCTACATGCTCGACGGCGTGACCACGGGGCCGGACACGCTGGTGCGCTTCAATTTTGAGCCCAAGGCGGAGCACGACCTGGGCAATGACGCAAGGATCGTGGGCAAGGAGATTCGGTACGGTCGCGAGCTGGAGACCGGGCAGAGTTCCTACAGCGTCCTCACCGGCTACGGGAGCGACGCCGCCAGCTACGATATCGTCGTCGAGAACCCGAGGACCGGCGTGGGCGTGGAGCAGACCGGAGACCAGCCCATCTCGCGCGTCGTTTTCTGGTCGATTCCGACCACCATCTGCCCCGAGGCTTACGTGCATATCAAGGTTGCACCGGGAGAAACCGCGCACTGGACCATCCGCTACCGTTTTTACGGGAAGTAGCGGGGTCTCACTTGAGCTTCATGTCGAAGGCCAGCGGCAGCAGTTCAGAGAACGGCACGGTGCGCAGGCCATCCGCGGCGGGGAAGACCACCGGCGCGTGGGGCAGAACAAACTCGGCCAGCATCTGACGGCAGGCGCCGCACGGTGGGCTGGCAGCCTGGTTCAGGTTGGCGACGGCGACGGCGTCAATGCGAATCCTGGGCCCGAATTGAGAGACGGCGCGGACCAGCGCCGAGCGCTCCGCGCAGATGGTCAGGCCGTAGCTGACGTTTTCCACGTTGGTTCCGGTGACCACGTCTCCGCTCGCCAGCCTGAGCGCCGCGCCCACTTTGAAACCCGAGTAGGGCGAGTAAGAGTGTTCGGCTGCTTGACGCGCCTGCTCAAGGAGGGCTTCGAGTTCCGGATTGGACGGCACGGGCGTGTTGGTGGTGTTCATGAACCTGCTATCTCCCGAATGCATGAGACTTGAGGCTAATCGATACTACAGGTCCGGAGGTGGTGCAGGCTGCTGCAGATTGAGAAATATGCGGAAACTCCAGGTACGGGCAGAAGCCCGTACCCTTCAGGCTGAAGGTCGATGAGCCGCTTAGTAGCCCATCACGTTGTAGCCGCAGTCCACGTACATGATTTCGCCGGTGATGGCGCTGGAGAGGTCGCTGGCGAGAAACAGAGCGGCGCCGCCCACTTCGAGCTGGTCAACGTTGCGGTGCAGGGGCGCGCGGTCGGAGTGGGCTCTCATCATTTCGCCGAGGTCGCCGACGCCGCGTGCGGCCAGCGTCTTGATGGGCCCCGCGGAGATGGCATTGACGCGGATGTTTTTTGATCCGAGGCTGTAGGACAGGTAGCGCACGGCGGATTCGAGTCCAGCCTTGGCCACGGCCATCACGTTGTAGTGCGGGACAACTTTCTCGGCGGCATAGAAGCTGAGGGTCATAATGCTGCCGCCCTCGGCCATCAAGGGCGCAGCCGCGCGGCTGACCGCAATGAGGGAGTAGACGCTCACGTCCATGGCCACGCGGAAGCCGTCGCGGCTGGTGTTGATGAAGTCGCCGCGCAGGTCGGCAGCGGGGGCATAAGCGACCGCGTGGACGAGGATGTCGAGCTTGCCGTACTTCTGCTTGAGGATGCCGAACAGGGACTCGATCTCCTGGTCGTTGGAGACGTCGCACTGAAAGCCCGATGCGTTGCCAAGCTCCTCGATGAGGCTTTCGGCCTCGAGCTTCATGCGCTCGTTTTGGTAACAGATGGCCAGGGTGGCACCGGCCTCGTGGAGTTTTTGGGCGATTCCCCAGGCGATGGAACGCTTGTTGGCCAGCCCGAAGACCACGGCCGTCTTACCTGCCAAATCGATCATGCTTTCCTGACTCCTCCATGGCTCGCGTCAGACAGTGGGAAGCGACGGGCCAACGAATTTCTAGGTCTCTGACTGCGTAAAGAGGTACGTTGGGTTCGTGCTATCCGAGGTTCCCAAAGGCGAGGGAACTCCACCCCGCGAACGAAGACCTGTCGCTTCACCCCAACGAATAAAAATGGTTCGTTGGGGACCCCGGGGACCCACCCAGCATTGGTACAAGAACAAGCGGTCAGAGAACTAGAATATCAGCCTCCGAGGCCCAATTAGCCGCCGAGGTCGACTAACTCAACGTTTCCGACGGGGCGGCCCAGGAAGCGCGAGCCGAGGCGCTCGAACTTCTCGACCGAGTCCGAGGCGAAGCAGCGGATTTCGGGCTCTTGGAGGGCGGGCAGGCCTGCGAATCGGTTCGAGAACTGGCGCGCTGCAGCCTCCGCCGTTGACTCCGCCGAGTCGATGACGCGCAGGCCGGCCTGAATCTCCGTCTGAACGGCGGTCTGAATGAGGGGCCGCAGGAGCGGGTAATGGGTGCAGCCGAGCACCAGCGTGTCCGGGGCGAGGCCGGCGGCGCGCGCTTCGGCGTTGAGCTCATGGAGATAGATGCGAATCACTTCCGCGGTGACCGGATGGTTGGTCCAGCCCTCTTCGACCAGCGGAACCAGCAGCGGGCAGGCCTTTTCGATGGCCCGCATTCCGCGCGCACGGCAAGCTGCCAGGTAGGCGTGGCTGTGGACGGTGGCGTCGGTGGCAATGACCAGCACGTCGCCGGCGGTCGATGCGGCGCGGGCTGCCGATGCGCCCGGCTCAATGACGCCCAGCACGGGGACAGGCAGCGCATCTTGAATAGCGTCGAGCGCCAGGGCACTGGCGGTGTTGCAGGCGATGACCAGAAACTCAGCTCCCTGCTCGCGTACCAGAAACTGCGCACTCTGGGCGGCGTAGCGGGCGATGGTGCGGCGCGACTTGGAGCCGTAGGGCAGGCGCGCCGTGTCGCCGAGAAACGCGAAGCGGGCCTGGGGCAGGCGATCGACGAGGGCGCGCAGAACGGTAAGCCCGCCGAAGCCGGAATCGAAGACGCCGATGGTTGGGGTCATTGCGGGTTTCCCTCAGTGGGCGTGGCGTCGCCGGCCAGGTAGGTGCGGGTCAGGTCGGCATGGCCGGCGAGGGTGGAGCGCGACTGTCCGTCCACCAGAAAGCGGACCTCGGTGACGCTGGGCAGGTTGGCGTGGAGGGTTGCGCAGATCGAGAGCACGGTGAGCGTCTCGGTCTCAAGGCCCGATGGATGACCGGCGGCGAAGGCGCCGGTGAGATTGACGACGGCGAGCTGGGGGCCGGGATCGGAGCCGCTCGCGCCAGGCTGGCCGGGGCGGGGCGCTCTTGTCACTGCCGGAGCGGGCTGGCCGCTGTCAAAAGGCGCGGGCATGAGAAACACCTGGGCGATGGAGGCTGCGCCGCCGGGAACGGGGTGTGCGGCATTGGGCATTGCGTAAAGCTCCATCAGCTTGCCGAGCACGGCTTTGGCGCGCGCTCCGGGGCTGGGAGGCAGCGGCAGTGACAGCATCTGCGTCATCAGCGAGTTGTCGGCGTCGCTGGCCACCAGCAGCGTTGCCTCCTCGGCCGGGGCGACCAGCGGCGCCTGGGTGGGAGCCGAGTCCTGGCCGGCGAGCAACCGCTCATGGGCGCGCGCCCGCAATTGCCATAGCACGACGCCCATCACGATGGAAGCCACGACCAGGATGGCAAACAGCACGGTTTGGTAACGGGGGATCACGGCTGAGGGGCCTCAGTGCGCGAGGTGCTTCGCCATTGCACCATGGCCGCCGCCAGCGCATCGGCCACGCGGGCCTGGTAGCCGGCGTCGTCCAGGTGAGTGGGCTGGGCGTGGTCCGCGGTCATCTCCGGGGCAATCTCCACAGCCACTGCGGGGCAGGTCATGCTGTCCACGGCAGGCAGCGCGGTGCGGCCCAGCGTCACGGTCATTCCGGCGTGGCCCAGGGCCGAGTTGAGTACGCCAGCCAGCGCCAGGCTGTCGGTGACCCAGGCGCCCTGCGCCGTTTTCCAGGGGAGCAGCAGCGTCTTTTCCACGGGCGACAGCGAAGAGACAAACAGATGCACACCCGAACCGCTGTCAGAAGCGTGCAGGCTCAAGCAGGCCCGTGGCAGGGCGCGGTTGGCGATGGCGGCGCGGGTGTCGGCGTCAGCGGCGGCGTCGGATTCGCGGGTGGTGACCACCGCGAAGCCCCGCGCGGCAAGCAGGGAACGGAGCCGGACGCTGAGGGCGAGCGTGAAGTTTTTTTCCGGTTGCCGGCTGCCGTCCTGGTTGGTGAGGGTTGCGCCGGCGTCGTCGCCGCCGTGGGCCGCATCCAGAACCACCACGAAGCGCGCGGCCTGCGCGGGCGGAGCCTGTGCCCCGGCGGTGAGGGAGCCTGCCAAAGCCGCCGCCAGGCCCACAAGCCGGCGCAGGCCAGGCCTTCGCTTTCGATCAGTCGAGGGCATAGATGGCCAGGCCGCTGAGCAGCTTGGGGAAGAAGTCAGTGGACTTCTGCGGCATCACGTCTCTGGCAAACGCCACTTCCCTGAGCTGCTCCATGGTGACGGGATTGGTGAGGAAGGTAATGTCGGCTTCGCCGCGCCGCACCTGGTCAACGGCTTCGCCGGCATCGCGCAGGTAGCGGAGGTTGGTCTGCTCGCGCACTTTTTCAGCGTCCAGGCCGAGCAGCCGGTCCAGGATGATGGAGTGCAGATGGCTCAGGTCCAGATTGCGCTGGCGCTCGGGCATCCGGGCCAAGGCGGCGTTGACGGCCTCGGTTCTTGAACGCAGCAGAAAATCTCCGCCGCGGGTGACTGCAACAAAAGCTGTCCCCGCCTGGGCTTTCAACGTCTCGATGTATCTGCTCGAGTCCGCTTCAGGCAGCATCTCGACGGTGAAGAACTGCTGAGCGGCCCTGGCAAAGGCCGCGGGATCGAAGCCGGCCAGCGAGTGCACTACCCGGTGGGTGGGCAGAATCACCAGCCCGTCGGAGTCCATGTTAACGAAGGTCATCATCGCGGCGGCTTCAGGGTAGGGCGGTTGCAGCACCTGGGCGGAGCTGTGCTCGGCCGGGGCCGGCGATGCGGGCGCATGCTCCTTTGCATAGTTCAGCGCGGTTTCGTAGCGATGATGGCCGTCGGCGATGATCAGCTTTTTGTCGTCCATGGCCGTCGCCAGCAGGCGGATGGCGGCCGGGTCACTGACGCGCCACAAGCGGTGCAGCACACCGTACTCGTCAGTGACCTCAACATCCGCTGGACCGTTGCCTTCGTAGAGAATGGTCTCCACGCTGCCGGCGGGGTCAGAGTAGAGCATGAAGATCTGGCCGAAGTGGGCGTGGGTGGCGTTGAGGAGCTTGAGCCGGTCGCCTTTGGGCTTGGAGAGCGTCTGCTCGTGCCGGAAGACCACCTGCTCGGCGTATTCGTGGAGCTTGCCCAAGGCGATAAAGCCGCGCCGCTCCTTGACAATGCCGGCCCCGGGCCCGAACTCGGTTCCGGGCACGGTGAAACGCTGGGCATAGGCAAACACGCAGGGGTCCTTCTCCTGGGTCAAGACGCCCTGTTCGCGCCAGGCGCGCAGGTCGCGCGCGGCGCGCGTATAGACGTTTTCTCCTCTTTCAGCGTCAAACAATTCGGGGAGTCCGAGGATGATGCGGACCAGGTTGTAGGGACTGCGCTGATAGTAGGCCTGCTGCATGGCTGGAGAGATCTTGTCATAGGGCTGGGTGACAACGTCTTCGATGCGAACAACGGAGGGGTTGTAACGCCAGGCGCGAAACGGATAAATGCGAGCCATGAGAAAGGTCTTGCTCCGGGTTAAGACACTGGAATTTGCGTGCCGGAAGCGGGCTCTTCAGTTGTCGCCGCGCACCGGAACACTTAGGCTCGATTGTATCCCAGCGCCGGCGGCGAACCGGCACGGCGGAAACCCTGAATGGGGTGTTTCAGGAGATGAAAAAGGCAAAGCCTGGATTGCGGGCAGCGTGCTACTATCTGCATCAATTCGTGGAGATGGGTAATGGAGATGATTCGTCCCAGGCGATGTCTGCAGAACGGGCTCAGGCCCTTCGCCGGGGGCCTATGCCTTCTTGCGGTTGCGGCTGCCTTGTCCGGCGCACGCATGGCCGCGCAGGGCGACCCGCTCAACAATGTGCACGTGCAGCCGCCAGCCAGCGCGACACCCGGAACGGGAGCACCCAAGGGCGCTGAAGCGCCTGCCGAAACCGGGCCTGGCGCGCTCAGGATTCACCCCGGCTCGTTTATCCGCATGAACGTCGATATGGTGCTGGTGCCGGTTACCGTCACCGACCCCATGAACAGGCTGGTCACGGGTCTGGAAAAAAATGACTTTCAGATCTATGAAAACAACGGGGAACAGAAGATCCAGTCCTTCGCCAGCGAGGACGCGCCAGTGTCGATCGGAATCATCTTCGACCTTTCCGGTTCGATGTCGTCGAAGCTGGTGCGGGCGCGGGAGTCGATTCTGCAGTTCATCAAAACGGCCAACCCGCAGGACGAGTTCTTTGTGATCGGCTTCAACGACCGGCCGGAGCTGATTGAGGATTTCACCAGCTCGATGGAAGACATCCAGGCGCGACTGGCCACCGTGCACGCCGGACGCAGGACCGCGCTGCTGGACGCCATCTACTACGGTGTGGAGAAGATGCGGGATGCGCGCCACGAGCGCAAGGCGCTGCTGGTGGTCTCAGACGGCGGCGATAACCGCTCGCGCTACACCGAGGGCGAAGTGAGAGCGCAGGTGCGGGAGGCCGATGTGGAGATTTATTCGATCGGCATTTTCGATCCCTATGCGGCCACCCCCGAGGAGCGCACCGGACCGCAACTGCTGAATGACATCAGCGAAGCGACCGGGGGACGGATGTTCCGGGTGGAAGATGTGGACGAAATGGGCGACATTGCCGAAAAGATTTCGACCGAGCTCCGCAACCAATACGTGATCGGCTACCGGCCCAACGATCTGACCCGGGACGGCAAGTGGCGTAAAGTGAAGGTTAAGGTAAATCCTCCACCCGGGCTGCCACCGCTGACGGTTTATGCTCGTACGGGTTACTATGCGCCTTTGCAATAACGCGGTTCTCTGGGCTCTGCTGGCTGCGGCGCCGGTCATGCTGCCCGCTCAACAAACGGCCACAGGCGGTGCATCCGGCTCCAACACTCAGTCTTCGGGGACGCCGTCTTTGGGCGAGGACCGCGACCCCGTCCGATCGCCTGATCTCGAGGCGCCTTCGACCCCGGCCGGGACGCTGAGCAAGCAGGGCGAAGGCTATGTGTTGCGCACCGATGTGGAAGAAGTGGTGCTGAATTGCACGGTGCTCGAAGGCAACAAGCTGGTCCCCGACCTGAAAAAGGATGCCTTTGAGATTACCGAGGATGGCGTCAAGCAGAACATCATCAGCTTTCAGCACACGGACCTTCCGGTGTCGATCGCGCTGGTGATTGACAACTCCGGATCGATGTACCGGAAGCGTCCGTCGGTGAACAAGAGCGCGCTGGACCTGATTGAAGCCTCGAACCGGAACGACGAGGCCTTTGTGGTGAATTTTTCAGACGAGGCGTTTATCGACCAGGACTTTACGTCGGATGAGCACAAGCTGCGCGACGGGCTATCGCACATTGATTCGCGCGGCGGGACGGCGCTTTATGACGCGGTGGTTGCCTCGGCGGACAAACTGGTGGCCGATGCCAAGCGGCCCAAGCAGGTTCTCATCCTGATCACCGACGGGGAAGATAACGCCTCGACGCTCAACCTGGAGCAGACCATCCGCCGCGTTCAGGAATTGTCAGGGCCGGTGATCTATTCGATCGGTCTGCTGTTTGGCGACGAAATGAGCCGCGCCGAGGTGCGCCACGCCCGGCGGGCGCTCGAAATGCTTTCCGGTGAGACAGGCGGCCTGGCGTTCTTCCCCAAATCGATGGACCAGGTGGATGAAATCGCCGCGGAGGTGGCACGGGATATCCGCAGCCAGTACACTCTGGGCTATCATTCCACCAAGCCGACCTCTGAGCCGGGTTTCCGCCGCGTGCAGGTGACGGCCGAGGCCAAGGGGATGGGCAAGCTGACGGTCCGGACGCGGACCGGGTATTTTCCGGTGGCGCCCAAACTGAAGAAGCCCGCGGTAAAGCAGTAAGGCGCGGGACCGATGCCGGCGCGCGCTGCCGGAAGAACACGAAGCGGACGGAAAGTTCGCAAGGGGAGATTTGAGGATGGTTGAAGTCCGCCAAGAGCAGCAGCGCCAGATTACGCGCTTGAAGAACATGGGAGAAAAGGGCTTCGCCGACATGTACGAGGCGCGCTCGTCGCGGGACGCGAGCCTTTTGTACACCGAAGCCAAAGACTTTTACTGCGAGGCGATCGCGCTGGCGCAAAGGCTGGGCCTCGAGTCCGACGCCCAGGTGCTGAGTGACCGGCTGGAGGCGATCAAGACGGCCTTTCGCAGCCAGAACTCGTAAAAGCGTGACCGTCAGGAATTGTCAGGTCCCAGGTCTCAAAGGCGAGACCTGGGGCACCCCAGCAGTTGAGATTCGTGTTATCCCAGGTCCCAAAGGCGAGACCTGGGGCCCCCGGGGACATAGGGGGGTGCGCGGCGTTGCGAGCGAAAATCCAGCGTTTTTGGCGGCGCCGCCGACCGTCCCGATCCCGGCAGGTTAAGCTTGAAGCTAGGAGCAGCCGAACAATCCCCGACTATGTCTGACTACAAGTACTCGACCCTTGCCGTGCATGCGGGGCAGCACCCTGACCCGCAGACGGGCGCCGTGAATGTGCCTGTGTATCTTTCTTCAACCTTTGAGCTTACCGGGATCGGGACCGACCGCGGGTGGGACTACTCGCGGGCCGGCAACCCGACGCGCGACCGGCTGGAGACCGCGCTGGCGGCCCTTGAAGGCGGAGCCAGTGCTCATGCCTTTACCACAGGCATGGCGGCCATCGCGGCGCTGGTGGCCATGCTCAAGGCCGGCGACCACGTGCTCTGTTCCCGCGATGTCTACGCGGGCACGGTGAGGCTCTTCGACCAGATCGTGAGTGGCTATGGGATTCAGATCCAGTACGTCGACACCAGCGACCTGAAGGCCGTTGAAGCCGCGATGCGCCCCAACACGAAGCTGGTGCATCTTGAAACGCCCAGCAATCCGCTGATGGTGCTTACCGATATTGCGGCCGTGAGCAAGATCGCACATGCGGGCGGGGCCGAGGTGAGCGTGGACAACACGTTTCTGTCGCCGGCGTTGCAGAGCCCGCTGGCGCTGGGCGCGGACATCGTGATGCACTCGACCACGAAGTACCTCAACGGCCATTCCGATGGGCTGGGCGGCGCGCTGATCGGGTCGAAAGCCGAGCACAAGGAGCGGTTTCTGCTGGTGCAGAAGGCGGCAGGGGCGGTGATGTCGCCGTTCGAGTGCTTTCTGGTGCTGCGCGGGATCAAGACGCTGCCTTTGCGCGTGAAGCAGCATGAGGAGAATGGGCGGGCGGTCGCGGAGTTTCTTTCGACGCACGCCAAGGTAAGCAAGCTCGCCTATCCGGGATTGAAGAGCCATCCGCAGTATGAGTTGGCGCTGAGGCAGCAGAAAGGCTTCGGCTCCATGATGAGCTTCGAGGTCAAGTCGCGGGAGGAGGCGGCCCGCTTTCTTGCGGCCATCAAGATCTTCCTCAACGCGGAGTCGCTGGGCGGCGTTGAGTCGCTGGCGTCGCACTCGGCGACGACGACGCATGGCTCGGTCAGCGAGGAGGTGCGACGGTCGATGGGCATCAACGAGGGCCGCATCCGTCTTTCCATCGGGATCGAAGACAAGGAAGACCTGATCGCGGATCTGGACCAGGCGCTTAAAGCGGTTTAGCGGGACAACGGTGGCGGAAGGTGGGCACACTCCGGTTGGTTTTGGCGCGGCACTGCTGGCGATCGACACCTGCGGGCCGTCGGGTTCGGTGGCGCTCGGCCGGCTGGCGGGGCGGGACGTGGAGATTTTGGGACAAAGGGAGCTTATGGGCCGCAGCTACTCCGCCACGCTGGTGGCCGCGATTGGCGAGCTTCTGGCTGAGAGCGGCGTGGCTCTCAAGGATCTGGGCGGCATTGTGGCCGTCAACGGGCCGGGCAGCTTTACCGGTGTGCGGGTGGGGCTGAGCGCGGTGAAGGGGCTGGCCGAGGGGGCGCGGATTCCGGTGGTGGCTGTTTCGCGGCTTCAGGTTCTCTCCCGCAAGTCAGGCGTACCTTGCTGCGCCCTCGATGCTCATCGCGGCGAGGTCTTCCTGCGTCTTGAGGAGTTCGGCTGCGCGCCCCGGGAGTTTCTGGCCGGCGCAACGGAGCTGGCGGCGAACGAGCGCGTGCCGCAGCGCATTGCCGTGTGCGACGAGGCTGCCGGGGCGCTGCTTGGCTCTGCCTGGCCTACAGCGCAACTGGTGATGACTGCCGCGCCGCTGGCCTCGGATGCCTTACGTTTGGGCGAAGCGCGCCTGGCGGCGGGCGGCCAGGTCGATCTCGCACTGCTCGACGGCCATTATCTGCGGCGCTCCGACGCGGAAATCTTTGGGGAAGCGGCTGCGGCCAGACGGGACGGGAGCGCCCGGAAGTGACCGGTGATGCGCCGCAGGTGCTCATCCGGCCGATGCGCGCCGGGGACCTTGAGGCGGTGATGTCGATCGCCGGAAGCGTCAATGAGGCGCCGCAATGGCCGCGGGCGGCTTATCTTTCCGCGCTGAACCCCGGCTCGACGATGCAAAGGATTGCGCTGGTCGCGGAATTCGCCGGGGGACCAAAGCAACCCGTCCAGGTTGTGGGGTTCGCCGTGGCCAGCCTGCAGGGGCCGCAAGCTGAGCTCGAGAGCATAGTGATGGGGAAAGCGGTGCAGAGGAAGGGCATCGGCGGCGCGCTGATTTCCGCGATTCTTAGAGAGCTTCGCAAAGCCGGGGAGCTCAGGGCGGACGAAGTGCGGGAGCTCGTTCTGGAGGTTAGGGCGTCTAACCTGCGGGCGCTGGGCTTCTACGGCTCGCTTGGCTTCCGCCAGACCGGGCTGCGCAAGCGCTACTACGCTGACCCGGAAGAGGATGCAGTCCTGATGAGCTTGCCGGTCGCATGACCGGCTGACCGCAGCGATCCCAGGCCGGGTACCAGGCCCGGCAGGCGGCCGTTCTTGATCTTCGGCTTGTGATCGTGGTCACACAAGTCCCGATTTCGGCAAGAAATTCACAGCCCCGGGTTACCTTCGACCATTTTCTCGCTTGCGATTTGCCGGTTATGGGCGATATACGTTAATGTTCCTTAACATTCGGAGGTGCTTGATGGATGAAGTACAGGATCCGACGCTGAGTGAAGAGATCGATCGCCTGCATGCCGAACACCGTCGCTACGCTCAGCGGTTGGAAGAATTGCTTCAGAAGCCCTACCTCAGCGATGACGAACAGCTCGAAGAAGTTCGCCTCAAGAAACTCAAGCTGCACGCCAAAGACTTGATTTTTGCGCTCGAACGGCGGACGCCGGCCGTCGCGTAAGGTCTCGAGGGCAGTTGGTCCCGGTCCGCAATTTTGGCGGGCGAATTCTGGAGCGGCATGGGCCTCGATCGTGTGGCAGGTGTTTAGTGTGCCCACTGCACATGTGTCTTCGGGCCTCCCACTTAAGTCATACGAACCGCGACCGCTCGCGGGGAGCGGAAAACCGTATAATCGTTCAGAACTATGGTTCGTGACGGTTACATCTACGGTTTGAGCCTTTTGGCGGTGGCCGCGGTGGTGGCCTGGGCCTCAGGCGGCTGGGCCTGGTCGGTTGCGCCCGTGCTGCTGGCGCTCTTCTTTCTGTGGTTCTTCCGTGACCCGCGGCGCACCATTCCTTTGGACGACGGGCTGATCGTCTCGCCGGGCGACGGACTGGTTACCGAAGCCGTGACCATCAACACGCCGCAGGGTCCCCGGCAGCGGATCAGCATTTTTCTGAGTGTCTTCGATGTTCATGTGAACCGCAGTCCTATCGGCGGGGTGGTGAGCCGTGTGCACTATCAAAAGGGCCAGTATCTGAACGCCATGAATCCTGCCTCGGCCGAACGCAACGAGCAGAATGCGGTGACTGTGCGGGACGAGGGCTGCGAGGTGACCTTCAAGCAGATCGCCGGCCTGCTGGCGCGGCGCATCGTGTTCACCGCCCGCGAGGGAGACAGGCTGGTGCGCGGCCAGCGCGTGGGCCTGATCAAATTCGGCTCCAGGGTGGACGTGGTCATACCCGGCGAAGCGTGGTTGCGCGTCAAGGTGGGACAACGCGTCAAAGGCGGATCGAGCGTGCTGGCGGCCATGCCGGTGGCAACGGCGCAACGGGCAGCCACAGGGGCGACCGCAGCGGAACAGGTTTTGACCGGCGCTTTTTCGCGCGGCGGAGACGGTCAGTGAATTTTCACGACAACCTCAACGATCCTGCCCGGGTGAGGGCCCGCCAGGCCCGGCTGCACCGCGGCATGTTTCTGCTGCCTTCGCTGTTTACCTCGGTCAACATCGGGGCGGGCTACTGGTCCATCACCCAGACCATCGAGGCCATCAGCGGGAACGCACAGACCCATCTGGACTGGGCGGCCATCGCGATCCTGTTCGCGATTCCCTTTGACGCCCTTGACGGCCGCATCGCGCGCCTGACCAACACCTGCAGCGACTTTGGCCGTGAGCTCGACTCGCTGGCCGACGTGATTACCTTTGGCGTGGCTCCCAGCCTGTTGGCGTTCGTGTGGGGATTTCACTTTCTGCCCGATTCTGTCAATCCCCGCCTGCACGAGCACGTGATGCAAGCCGGTGTGTTCATCTGTTTTCTGTTTTTGCTCAGCGGCACCTCGCGCCTGGCCCGGTTCAACATCTCCCACGACCCTCTGCCGCGCAATCCCGGCCGTCCGGGGCGAAAGTACTTTGTGGGCATGCCGATTCCGGCGGCCGCCGGACTGCTGGCCGCCACCATCCACTTCTGCTACGGCATTCCAGTGCCTTACTGGTGGGTCGCGGTTCTGTGGATGGCGCTGGTGGGTCTGGCCGGATTCCTGATGGTCAGTACATGGCGGTTCTGGTCGGGCAAGGAGATCAATTTTTCGCGCAGTCATCCCTTCCAGTTGCTGGTGCTGTTGGCCATCATCCTGTACATGATGCTGCGCTACTCCAACGTGGTGCTGTTCCTGATTGCCATTATCTACATGTTCTCAGGCATCTGGGCGCGCGCGGCCTACGGGTGGTCGCGGCGGCGAAGAATGCCGGCCGGAGCAGCGGCTACTCCCGGCGAGGAACAAGCGGAAAAGCGGGACTCGCTCCGATTTCTGTAATAATCTCCACCGGCACTATTTCCAGCCGATCGAAGGACGCAAGTGTACAAAATTGCCATTGCCGGAGCGGCCAGCCTGCTGGGCCGCGAGTTGAAGGACACCATCTCCGAGTCGCCACTGGCGGCGGCCACCTTTGTGCTGCTCGACGATGAACAGGCGCAGGGCCAGTTGGACCAGGTGGGGGACGAGGTGACCTTCATTCAGGCCATCGGTGCGGACGCCTTCGACCGCGTCGATTTTACGTTTCTGTGCGGCACGGAAACCATGACCCGCAAGTACTGGCGCCAGGCGCTGCGCTCCGGCTCGACCGTGCTTGACCTGAGCGGCGCACTCGACCAGGAGGCGGGGGTGCTGGTGCGCGCGCCGTGGCTTGGTTCCGAGTCGGCGACAGTGGACCTGTTTACCCCCGCGGTGGTTCCCGCGCACCCCGCGGCGATCACGCTGGGCCTGCTTCTGGAGCGGGTGCAACAGGCCGCACCGGTGAGGCTGGCTGCGGCCACGGTGATGGAGCCGGCCAGCGAGTTCGGCCGCGAAGCCATGGACGAACTGCACCAGCAGACGGTCAATCTGCTGAGTTTTCAGGGATTGCCCCGCGCCGTTTTCGATGCCCAGGCGGCCTATAACCTGCTGGGCGGGATGGGGGAGAGCGCAAAAATCAGCCTGGGCGCCGTGGCATCGCGGATTCGGCGTCACTACGATGCCTTGTCTGCCGGCCGCTGGCCCGCCCTGGCCTTGCAGGTGGTGCATGCGCCGGTCTTTCACGGCCTCGCCTTCTCGGTGGTCGTGGATCTGGAGCGGCCGGTCGAGATAGCCGCACTTGAAGACGCGCTGAGTGGAGAGCATGTGGACCTGGTGCTGGAAGACACGGATTCGCCGTCGAACCTGGCCGCCACCGGCCAGAACGACGTGCTGGTGCGCCTGCGGCCGGAGCCGTTGGTGCGCAATGCCAGCGAAACCTCGCGTCTTTGGCTCTGGGCGGCATCGGACAATCTGCGCCTGAATGCGCAAAACGCGATCGAATGCGCCCTGGATCTGCGCCGGTTGCGGCCCCAGGGGACGGTGCAGTAAGACGTTAGCCCGGATAGATCTTACTTCTCCAATAAATCTTACATTGAGTTATTGTCTTACCTACGATAAAATGTAAGCCATGGAAGCGATGCACACAATCGTCAGCAGCAAGGGACAGATCGTGATCCCGGCGGCAATTCGAGAGCAGCTCGGGCTGGAGCGGGGAACCGTGGTGACCATCCGCGTAGAGGGCGGCAAGGTGATCCTCGATCCTCAGAGTCTGCAAGCAAAACTGCGCCGGATCGATGAAATGAAGGGAAGCACGGCTGGCTTTGGTTCAGGGGCCGACCTGCTTCTGGAGGACCGCAGGATTGAACGCCAAAGGGAGTTGGATGAAGAGGGCTGGTAACCAGAGCACGTTAGGAATCCGATGACCATCTACGTTCTTGACTCGTCGGCTTTGCTCCGGTTCACCGATGATGAAGCAGGCGCAGATCGCGTAAGGTCGATTTTGAGGGCGTGCGCCTCCGGGCAGGCCGGGATCTTGATTTCTGCCGTGCAGTGGGGCGAGATTGCCGGAAACCTGAGGAAACGGCTGGGTCCGACCGACGCACGGCGCATTCTGAATGGCCTGCTGCCCGATGAGGCTGGGGTTGTTTCTGCGGACAGGGAACGGGCAGTGCATGCGGCCGAGATTCGCGTTGACCGCAAGATTGGGTACGCCGATGCATTTGTGCTCGATCTCGCAATGGAGTCTGCCGATCACGTGCTGGTGACGGCCGATTACGGGTTCAAGGCCGTGGCTGACCTGGCCGCGATTGAATTTCTTCCCGTTAAGTGAGGCTCCAACGGAATCTATCCAATTTCAGCCGCACCGCGCCCACAATTGCTCAATAAACGCGTCGGTCATGCCGGCGATGTAGTCGGCCACGGTGCGAGCCAGGCCCTGGGCGGGAATCTGGGTTTGATGGTCGGGCGGAAGCAGGCTGGGGTCGGCCATAATGGCGCCAAAGAGGCTCTGCACGACCTGGGTGGCGTGCGCGTGGAGTTCTTCAATGTCGGGCGAGTTGTAAAGCCGGGTGTACAAGAAGTTCTTGGCGCCGGCGCGCACGGCTTCCATCTGCGGGCTGAGCGAGGCGAGCCTTGACGGCGCCTGGCGAACATCTTCGAGCGTGGTGGCGCCCAGTGCGGCGACGCGGGCGCTGAGCTGCTGCATGAGGTCGGTGACCAGCGCGTTGAGCAGACGCCGCAGCGCCTCATAGACGGCCAGCCGGGGCGCGGCTGCCGGGTAGCT
This sequence comes from uncultured Acidobacteriaceae bacterium, assembly GCA_963793885.1. Taxonomy (GTDB): domain Bacteria; phylum Acidobacteriota; class Terriglobia; order Terriglobales; family Acidobacteriaceae; genus Telmatobacter. Next base: position 193,774 of record CAWCBQ010000002.1, on the reverse strand, counting down.
GCTGCGCGCCGCGTCGTGAAAGCCGCGGAACAGCGGCACAGCCTCGCGCACCTCGTCGACAGCAAGGATGCCGGAGTCCAGACCGTCGTCGAGATCGGCAGTGAGGTAGGCGATTTCATCGGCCAGGTCGATGAGCTGGGCCTCGAGCGGCGGAAACTTGCCGAGAAAATACTCCTCCAGCTCGGGGTGGGCGGCGGCAGAATAGTCCCGCGAGTGTTTCACGATGCCTTCGCGCACGCCGAGCGTGAGGTTGAGGCCGCGAAAGGCGGGATAGCGCTCCTCAAACCAGGTCACAATGCGCAAGGCATGGAGGTTGTGGTCGAAGCTGAGTCCGTGCGCTCTGAGGGCCAGGTCGAGAGCCTTTTCGCCGGCATGGCCAAAAGGCGGATGTCCGATGTCGTGGGCCAGGGCCAGGGCTTCAGCCAACTCCGCGTTTAGGCCCAGGGCGCGGGCCGCGGTGCGGGAGATCTGCGTAACTTCAAGCGTGTGGGTGAGGCGGCTGCGCAGGTGGTCTCCGGGAGGGTCGCCCGGCAGGCGAGTAAAAACCTGGGTCTTGCCGGCCAGGCGGCGAAATGCCCGGGTGTGCAGGATGCGGGCGGCGTCACGGGCAAAAGGCGTGCGGTAAGGGTGGGGCGCCTCGTGGTGGGCGCGGTGTGCCAGGCTGCTCCCGGCATCACCGCGGGCGGCGATGCCGGGGGGGAGCAGACCTGCAGGCTGGGTGTGCGCGTCAATCAAATTTCGCTCTCTGGTTCTCGCTCTGTTAGTCTCGTTTTTCGGGATTGGGGCCCTGGGCAGGCATTTGCTTCAGGCGCTTACGTCCCGTTATACCGCACAGGGGGATGCCAGCGCAGCTTTGTGCCCTGAGTCACGCTGGATTGGCCGGCGGGATGCTATAAATCCCTTTCGGCAGCCGGCATTAGACAATGGCTATCAGGCGGGAGTACGATCCAGCCGGATTTTTTTGGAAGGGCCGGCGCGGCATGAAACCGCGGGCCGGCCGACGAGCCGTTCAGGTTTTTGAGAGGGGATTGGATATGAAAGCAATCAACACAGCAGCGTTCGCCCTGGTGGCGTTGGGACTGGCGTTCACCTCGGGGTGCGCCCGGCACTCGACCAAGGAAGTCTACTATGTGATTTCAGCCAACGCGAGTACGCCCTACTGGCAGTCAGTGGTGGCGGGGTTCAACAAGGCGGCCGCGCAATACCAGGTGACGGCCAAAACGGCGGGACCCGATAGTTACGATCCGCAGGGCGAGCTGACGGAGCTCGAAAAAGTTGTTGCGGCCAAGCCCTCGGGGATTCTGATTTCGGTAGCGGACGCCTCAGTGTTGGGGCCGGGGATCGATGCCGCGGTGGCCGCCGGGATTCCGGTGATCACGGTGGACTCGGATGCTCCCGGCACGCACAGGCTCTACTTCATCGGCACCAACAACCTTGAGGCGGGCAAGCTGGGCGGCCAGCATCTGGTTACCAAACTTGGCGGCAAGGGCAACGTGGTGTTCTTCACCATCGCCGGTCAGCCGAATCTTGAGGACCGGCTGGATGGCTTCAAAGCCATCCTGTCGGCGCATCCGGACATCCACATCGTGGATGTGGTGGATATGAAGGCCGACAACACCGCGGCGTTCGACCGCGCCCAGCAGTACATGTCCCTCACGGGCCCGAAGAAGATCGACGCGTTCGTGGGGCTGGAGTCGACATCGGGCAAACTGGTTGCGGACGCGGTAAGCCGCGCGGGCGGCGCCGACCGCATCGTCATGGCCTGGGACATCAGCCAGGACACGCTGGGCGGCATCAAGGCCGGCACCATTGACTCGACGGTGGTGCAAAAGCCCTTCACCATGGGGTATGTGGGTCTGAAGGCTCTCGACGAGGTCTTCCATTATCCCCCCGCGCAGCTTGGCAAGGATTACGCCGTGGACGCCTTCTCACCCTACCCGGTTTTTGTGGACACGGGCACTTCGCTGGTGGATAAGAGCACCGTGGACTTATATCTTGCCGGGGCTGCCGAAGGGACAAAATAGAATTCCGTGCCCTCGACCGCTGCACGGGAAAAAACAGGCGTTGCGGCGATGATTTGCCGTTTCCCAGGTCCCCAAAGACGAGGGACCTGGGCCACCGCAAGAATGCCTGTCTGCCCACCTACTCCGATTTGGCCTGACCGAGGGCACTATCCTCTTTGGCCAGCTTCACCCGCGCGCTTTCCAGCTTCTTTTGCACCTTGGCCACGTCGCCCGGGTCAATGTCGGCCGGCGAGGACTTGGCAAAGTCCGTGAGCGAGAGCTGCCATTGTTCCGCGGCCTGGCGGATGCGGCCGGTCTTCTCGTACAGGTCGCCCATGTGCTCATGAACCGTGGGGTCGGTCTGGTCCCGCTCGACGGCCTGGCGAAGATTGTCCTCGGCCAGCTCGAACTCGCCCATTTTGAAGTACACCCAGCCCAGCGAATCCAGGTAGGCGCCGTTGATAGGCTCCGCATCCACGGCCTTGCGGATCATGGTGAGTGCTTCAGGGAGCCGCTCACCCTTGTCGGCAAGCATGTAGCCCAGGTAGTTGAGGGTCATCGCGTTGTCGGGATCGAGGTCCAGAGCCTGGTGGAAGTAATGCTCAGCCGGCTCGAAGCGCTTTTGCCGCTCGGCCAGCTCGCCGCGAAGGAAAAACAGGTAGATCCGGTCTTCCTTCTTGGTGGTCATTGGCTCGGCCTTGTCAAAGGCGTCTTCGGCGTCTTTCCAACGGCGCAGGCGCACGTAAATCTGGCCGAGCGCAATCCACACCGTGCGGTCCTGGTCGGTGTTGTTCAGCAGCCCCTTGGCCAGCGCCAGGCCTTCATCGATTTTTCCCTGGTCGGCCAGTTCCCCGGCCAGCATCACCTTCAGGTCGCGATTTTTGGGGTCCGCTGCCACAGCCGCACGCGAAACCTCGATGGCCTTGTCAAACTGGTGCGCGTCGCGATAGGTGTCGACCTGCCCCTGGTAGCCGCGCATCGCGGAGTCGCCGCCCATGTCAATCATCTTCTGGTAGGCTGCGATGGCCGCTTCGGGCTTGTTCTGTTCCTGGTTGATGGCGCCCAGACGCTCCAAAAAGATGCTGCGGTTGTTCTTTTCCTCGTCGGTGTATGCGTTGTTGGCATGCGAGGTGAGATCCACCATGCTGGAGTAGGTCTGGGCGGCCTCGTCAAAGCGGCCCAGCACATCGAGCAGCAAGCCCTCGTTGTAGCCGGCTTCGAGGCTTGTGGGATCCAGCTTGCGCGCCTTTTGGATGGTGGTGAGCGCCTCTTCGTACTTGCCCTCGCGGCGCTGGATTTCAGAAATATGAACCAGCGGCTCGGGATTTTCGGTATCCGCCTGGGCGAGCTGCTTGTACTGCTTCATCGCCTCGTCGAGCTGATTGTTGTTCATCAGCGCCTGGCCCAGGGCGTCGAGGGTGCGCGGATCGCCGGGCTCCATGTCGGCTGCGCGCTGATACGCGGCAATGGCGTCTTTGGACTGTTTCAACTGGTCGTAGGCCGCGCCCAGGGCGAACTCCATCTTCGCGGTCCGGTCATTGACGGGAACGTCTTCAATCACCTTGGCGGAGTGCGCGAGGTCGCCGCTCTCGGCGTAAAGCCGGGCCAGATTCAACACCACTTCCTCTGACTCGGGCTCGATGGACTTGGCGATCTTGAACTGCTCTTCAGCCTTCGCTGAGTCGTGCTTCACGGTGAAAAGCTGGCCCAGTACCATGCGGTCATCCACGCTGCGGGGGGTGAGAGCGATAATCTTTTCGAACTCCGCGATGGCCTGGTCGAGAACTTCGCTGGTGGCGGAAGGGGAAGCTCCGGCATTTTCGCCTTCGCCAAGCTGGCGCAGGTAAATGCGGCCCAGGAGCTTGTGGGCGTCGATGTCGTTGGGCGAGGTCTTGAGCAGGGCACGCGCCGTCACTTCGGCATCATGCACATGGCCGGGCGCGCGGAAGTAGAGATCGGCCAGCGCATCGGCCAGCTCGGCTGACCCTGGGTCGGCGTTCAGCGCCAGCTTGTACTCTTCGATGGCGCGGTTCACAAACTCCTGCTGTCCGTCGGCAACGTTGTCCTCATCAATGCTGGCTAGCGCCGCGTGATAGTACGCCTGGGCGCGCGCGCCCACAGTCGCGGGCGGCTGGGTCCCCGGCTTCTTGTCCTCCACAGCACCTGAGGTCGCGGGCGGCTGCTCTTTGACCGGGGTCGATCGTGTTGCCGGGGGCGTTGCGGCGGATGGAGCTTTCTGGGCGCAGACCGGCGCCACCGGCAGCAGCAAAAGCGATGCGGCGGCAAACTTGAGCCAGGAGGGCAGTAGTTTATTTTTCAATATCATCATCCAGGAGATTCCGCGCCTTCTTTGATCTGGTGATCAGGGAAAGTACTCATTCAAAATGCCGTTGCGACGAGCCGAACAGCAGCAGAGACAGAGTCTTTGTGCAACTCCGCCCGCTATATAAGACGATTTTACCTGCGATTGGTCGCAGTGACGCGGCCGATTGAGGGGATTTTCGACTTTAGTTGTAGGCCGCAGCCGCCTCCAAGAGGCTCTATGGCAGCTTTCTGGCAGGTTCTTCAATGTCTGAAGTGGCGGATGCCGGTGAACACCATGGCCAGGCCCAATTTGTCCGCGGCGGCGATCACGTCCTGATCCTTGACTGAGCCGCCAGGTTGGATGACAGCGGTCGCCCCGGCCTCCGCTACGGCCTCAAGTCCGTCTGGGAAGGGGAAGAACGCGTCAGAGGCGGCCACGCAGCGCTCGAGCGGCAGGATTGCCTTCATGGCGCCGATGCGCGCGGCATCCACGCGGCTCATCTGGCCGGCGCCGATGCCGATGGTCTGCCCGTCACGGGCGTAGACGATGGCGTTCGACTTTACATGCTTGGCCACGCGCCAAGCAAAGAGCAGGCTGCGCAACTCCTCGGGGGTGGGCGGACGCCAGGTCACGATGTCCAGTTCGTTCTCGGTCACGTGCGCCGTATCGGCGTCCTGGATCAACAGTCCACCCGACACGTGCTTGACGACCGGATGCGCCGGCGCATTTCGCACCTCCACCAGCCGCAGGTTCTTCTTGGCGGCCAGGCGCTCACGGGCCTGCGCGCTGAAGGCGGGCGCGGCAATGGCTTCTACAAACAGCCTGGCGATCTGTTCGGCGGCGGCCGCGTCGACCTCGCGGTTGATGCCGATGACCGAGCCGAAGGCCGACACCGGATCGCAGGCCAACGCCTTGGTGTAGGCTTCAAGAACCGTAGCGCCGGTGGCCGCGCCACAGGGGTTGGTGTGCTTCACGATAATCGCCGCGGTCTCGTCGAACTCCTGGGCCAGTTCCCAGCAGGCGTCCAGGTCGACGAGGTTGTTGAAGCTCAGCTCCTTGCCCTGTAACTGGGTGGCTCCGGCCACGCCCATACCCGAGCCATCCGCATAGAGAGCGGCGCGCTGGTGCGGGTTTTCGCCATAGCGCAGGGCCTGGGCCCGGGGCAGGTTGACGCGCAGCGTGGATGGCAGGCTCTCCAAGTCCGGCGCTGCCGGCGCCTGGGCCGCGGGCGCGTCCTCGATTCTCTCCAGCGTTCCAGCAATAGCCGAGTCGTAGGCCGCGGTGAGCGCAAAAGCCTGGCGCGCAAGCCGCCAGCGCGTCTCGCGGCTCAAGGCGCCGTGGGCGGATTTCAGCTCTTCAATGAGCGCGGGATAATCAGACACCCGCGTCACAATCGCGACGTCCTCAAAGTTCTTGGCTGCGGAACGCACCATCGAAGGTCCGCCGATGTCAATGTTCTCGATCAGGTGTCCGAAGGCCACGCCGGGCTGGGCCGCGGTCTTCTCAAACGCGTAGAGGTTGACCACCACCATGTCGATCGGCGCAATTCCATGAGCGGCGACGGCAGCCTCATGCTCATGGTTGCCGCGGATGTAGAGCAGCCCCCCGTGCACCTTGGGATGAAGCGTCTTGACGCGGCCGTCGAGCATCTCGGGAAAGCCGGTCAATTCGCTGATGTCCATTACGCCGAGCCCGGCCTCGCGCAGCGCGCGCGCGGTGCCTCCGGTTGAAATCAGCTCGACGCGAAAGCCGGCCAGCACGCGGGCAAATTCGACCAGCCCGGTCTTGTCGGTAACGCTCAGCAGCGCGCGGCGAATCTGCTTCTGGGCACTTGGATTTGCACTCACGGTCGTACTCCTAAAAAAGAAAGATGTGTTGCCTGAAAAGAAAGTTGAGTTGGTTGACAGACGACGGTCAAAGGATGGTCTTCCCGGCCCAACAACAGAGTACAACCCGGGGCCGAGCAGCGTTTCACAGCGGGTGTTCTCCCGCAGAATGGGACGGGATTTTCTCGCGAGCGGCTTAAAATCCTTCCTCAGACTATCCTTAGGAGAAATGCATTAGAGTTAGGGTATGGGAAGTTATCCGCACGTCCCCCAACCGGAGATTCTGCCTCCGGAGCCCGGATACGCGCCACAACCGCCGCCCGCGCCCGTGCGGCGGCAGAGGCCCTCCTGGGCTGCGGCCCCGGCTACCTATCTGCTGGTGGGCATTAACTGCGCGGTCTTTGTGGCCATGGTTGTGAGCGGCGTCAGTGCCGGCAGTCCGGGCGTGGACCAGCTCATGAAGTGGGGCGCCGACAACGCGGGAGCGGTGCTGCTGGGCGGCGAGTGGTGGCGCATCATTACCGCCATGTTTGTGCACGTGGGCCTTCTTCACCTGGCTACCAACATGTGGTGCCTGTGGAACCTGGCCCTGCTGGCCGAGCCGCTGATGGGTTCGGTGGGTGTCTTCGCGGTCTACATTCTCACCGGAGCGGCAGGCAACCTGCTCTCCACCCTGGTGAACTGGATTCTTTATCACAACGCACCCGGAGGACCGGTGTTTCCGGCCGGCGCGGGCGCCTCGGGAGCGGTCTTCGGCATCGCCGGAGCGCTCATCGTGCTGCTCAAGTCCAATCGCCGCCTTCCCGTGCCGCCCCTCGAGCTGAAGCGGCTGCGCAAGTCTGTGATCTACTTCGCGGTGCTGAACCTGGTGCTCGGCCTTTCCATCAGCTTTGGCACGACCGTTATTGGCTCGGGGATTCACATCGACAACATGGCGCACGTGGGCGGCTTTGCCTGCGGCCTGCTTTTTGCCGCTCCCATGGTGCCGCGCATCGGCACCCCGAAGGCCATCTTCGAACGCCGTCTCCGCGCCGCCATACTCATGGTTGTTGGCATTCTGGTGCTGTTCGGCTTCTACCTGGCCCAATTGCCGCCGCTGGGCTGAGTCCGCCGCCGGCGGGACTCGCCAAAGTGAAAGGCAGGGACCTCTGCCCGGAAATCTTTCCCTCAGGGGCTACCGGGCCCTTGCCATGCATTCCGCGGACTTTTGCGGAGCTCCCCGGTGGGTTTGTGTGCAATCTCATCCGGCAGGCCGTTCGGGATTTAGGATGGAGCGTGACCAAGGCAAAGCTGACGTGGCAATCGAAGCTGATCCTGCTCCTGGTGCTGCCCTTTCTGGGTGCGCACCTGGTTCTGGCAACGCACTGGTGGGCAACGCAGGCAGCCTCGGTGGCGGTGTGGACGGTGGGGCTGAGCGTCTTGCTGGGGCTGGTGACCTGGAAGATGCGGGCGGCCATGCCCAGGGCCGCGGTTACCGGAGCGGCCATTACCGCGAGCCTGATGTTCTCAACCGCAACCTTCCCCTACGAGCCCTGGCACACCGCTTTAGTGCCCGTGCTGGCGGTTTCGCTGCTGGCGTTTTTGACCACACAGGCGGGCAGGGGCCGGAAAGAGAGGATGGGCGCCGCGGAGAGCCGTCGCGGCCGCAGTGCCTCGCAGATTGCGGCCAACCTGGGCGTTGCGGCCATCTTCTCCAGTCAATTTGCCCAGTCGTGGTGTCTGGACAGCGGCGTCGCGAGCGGCTGGTTCGCGGCGCTGACCTACGATCCGGCCCTTGTGCTTGTGGGCGGATTGGCGGCACTGGCGGAAGCCGCCGCGGACACCGTCTCCTCTGAGCTTGGGCAGGCCTTCGGCGGCAATCCCCGCATGATGACCACACTGCGGCGTGTGGATGCGGGCCGGGACGGCGCGATCAGCCTGGCCGGGACAGCGGCCGGAGTGTCAGCCGCTTTCATCGTTGCCGCTCTGGGCACTGTAGCGCTGCGCGGCGACCGGGCCATGTTCTGGATCAGTTCGGCCGGTGCGGTCTTTGGCCTGTTTTTCGACAGCCTTCTGGGAGCAACGCTCGAAGAGCGCGGCTGGATGAACAATGACATGGTCAACTTTTTGTCCACGGCCGCGGCGGGTGTTTTTGCGTTTGGTTTGCTGGCTCTGCTGTCTCTTCCGGGAGTGCCGTTTTCGCTGGTTCGCTAATGTCTGGAGTCCGAAGCCCGCAAATCATGCCCGCAAATCAGGCCCGTCATATCAGGTCCGGATGATCTGAGTAATCAGATTGGCGCAGGTGTCGATGCCCAGAGCGCTGTTCAAGGCGATGTGATAGAGCCTGGGATCGGCCGAGTCGCAATCATAGTAGTAGCGTGCATAGTGGAGGCGTTCGGAGTCTATGCGGCGCAGCAGAGCAGGCAGATTCTGCTCGTGCGGATGGCGAAGCTTCATGCGCACGAGCTTCTCTTTGAGAGGCGCGTACACCAGCAGGCGCAGTACCTGGGAATGGTGCTGCAAGATACATTGAGCGCTGCGACCGATGATGACGCAGTTGCCAATTTTCGCGGCCTCCTGGATGATGCTTGCCGTGAATTCCTGCACCGTATCGCGATCCACTCCAAATTGAGCACCCTCCCCCGGATACGACTCAACGCTTCCCTTGCGGAAGCTTTTCAACACGCGTTCCCACCATGCGATGGCGTGTTCGTCGGCCTGCGCAGCCCAGACGGGGTCTACCTTTCCTTTGGCGGCAACCCTTTCGATAATCTGCCTGTCCACGCACTCCCAGCCCAGGAGCTCGGCGACTTTGTGCCCGATCTCCGAGCCGCCACTTCCGTACTCTCTCGCAATTGTCAGAACGTTAAACATTCTCTTCCTTCCCCTGAAGACATTCTGCGCCCACTCTGTGAAAGGCTGAACCGCAGGCGCCCACTCAATGCAGATGCAGCCGCCATAGCGTATAGCTCAAAATCTCATGGGTAATGCGCTCGAAGTCTCCCGAGCCGCCCTCGATGGATACGGTTGGGCGCGGCGAGGTGAGCACGTCGAGGCCGTCGGCGGCGCAGATGGCGTGAATTCTGAAAAGGTGGGTGCCGTCGCTCACAATCACCAGGCGGCGCACTCCATTGGCGCGGGCGATCACGGAGATGCGCTCGGCGGATTCCTCGGTATCGCGGCTCTGGGTCTCGGCGATGATCGCCTGCTCCGGCACACCGAGCCCCACCAGGTATCCGCGGCCCACGGATCCCTCGGAATACTGGTCGCCGCCCGCTCCACCGAGGGTGATGATGAGGGGGGCAATGCCGCGATGATAAAGGTCGAAGGCGTGGTTGAGGCGGGCGCGAAAGACGGGCGAGGGGCGGCCGTCGTACTCCGCCGCGCCAAAGACGGCGATGGCGTCGGAGGGCGCAGCCTGGTCCTGGCCGGCGTAGCTCTCAATTTGCACGTAAACCCAGCGGCACCAGGCCAGCGCACCCGCGGCGAACACAAAAAGCAGCACCAGCAGGGCGCGCAGTTTCCAGTTTCGCCGCTTTGTTCCGGCCCGGTGCATCATGGGCACCATCCTACCGCTGCAGCACCATCACAATCTCGTGAGTTGGGATGGCGCCTTCGCGCAGAATCTCCCAGCGGCCCGGACCCAGCGACAGATCCACGATCGTCGTGGGCTGGGCGTGGCCGGTGGGACCACCGTCAATAATCAAAGGAATCCGCTCGCCGATCTGGTCGCGGACAGCAGCCGCGTGTGTACACTCCGACGCGCCCTGCAGATTGGCCGAGGTGGCGGTAATGGGCAGGCCGAAGCGCTCCACCACGGCGCGCGGAATGGCCGCATCGGGAACCCGCAAGGCCACGTTGCCGGTGTTGGCCGTGGAGCGCAAGGGCAGCTTGGAACCGGCCCTGACGATAATGGTGAGCGGACCCGGCCAAAAACGGTCAGCCAGCTTATCGAGTTGGGGATCGGTGTCGCGCGCCAGCTCATAGGCCTGCGAAAGGTTCGCAATCAGCAACGAGAGCGGCTTGTGTTTCTGGCGGGTCTTGATCTTGTAAATTTGTTCCACCGCGTGCAAGTTCACCGGGTCCACGGCCAGGCCGTAGAAAGTGTCGGTGGGCAAAGCGATGACATCGCCCTTGCGGAGGCAGGAGACGATGTAGTCGATCCGGTCCGGTTGGGGTTCGTCGGGATGGACGCGCAAAATTTCCGCGGACAATCAGGCCTGCCTTGGTTCCTGAATTGGAGATGCTGTAAAGACGGAAACTATCACAGCACCAGCCTTGGTGCAAGTTGCGCCTGTCACAGGCGCCTGCTCGCCTCGGGCAAAACGGCTTAGAATCGCCTCAGCGGTGAATGGTTTCCGACAAATGCCTGTTCGCATTGTACAGAGTAAGCAAAATACGCGCCTGAAGGAGCTTCGCCGGGCTTTGGCCCCCCGGGCCGCGAAGGGCGCGGGCTGGCAGGCATTGAAGGCCCCAACCTGATTGGAGAAGGCTTTCGGGCCGGCTTGCGCATCGAGTGCGTGTTCGCCGCCCAGGGCTTCGAAAAGCTGCTCGAAGCCCTGGCTCTGCCGCCGGAGACTGAAATCCTGCTGATGCCCCGCGCGCTGCTGGACGGCGTACTGGCCACGCAGTCTCCGCAGCCCGTTGCGGCGCTGGTTGAGCCACCCGATTGGACCTGGGCGCACCTGCTCGATCGCCATCACCACGCGGTCCCGCTGCTCGGCATTCTGGCCGGTATTCAGGATCCCGGCAATCTCGGCACCATTCTTCGCTCGGCCGAGGCCTTCGGCGCCGACGGCATGATCGCGTTGCCCGGAACCGTGAGCGCGTGGAACCCGAAGGCCGTGCGTGCCTCGGCGGGCAGCGTGTTCCGGCTGCCGCTGGTTGCCGCCGGCGAAAGAGATTGCTTCAAGCGCCTGCACGAGGCGGGCGTCAAAGTCTGGACCACCACCGTCCAGGCTGCCCAGTCCTGCGGACCTGGTGGACCTGGCCGGGCCCGTCGCGCTCATCTTTGGCAATGAAGGCAACGGCGTGCCCGCCGAACTGGCCGCCCAGGCCGACGGCGCTGTCACCATCCCCTGCCCCGGAACGGTGGAAAGCCTGAACGCCGCTGTGGCCGCGGGCATCCTGCTCTACGAAGCCTCGCGGCAGCGGGCAGCAAAGGCGGCGGCCCTTTTGACCTTCTGGGAGGACCGCGATGAGCCTGTTCGACGGCGAACCCGAGGGACCGAAAGGCACGCTGCGCACCGCGCCGCTGGCCGAGCGCATGAGGCCGCGCACCCTTGAGGAGTTGAGCGGCCAGCAGCACCTGGTCGGTCCCGGGAAACCGCTGCGCGTGCAGATTGAGCGCGACGATGCCGGGCGGCTCGATGATCTTCTGGGGGCCTCCCGGGGTGGGCAAAACCACGCTCGCCAAAATCATTGCGGAAACCACGAAGGCCAGTTTCATCGAGTTCTCCGCCGTCGTCAGCGGCATCAAGGAGATCAAGCAGGTGATGTCGACTGCGGCGCAGGCCGCGGAGCTCCATTCGCGCACGATCCTGTTCGTGGATGAAATCCACCGCTTCAACAAGGCCCAGCAGGACGCCTTTCTGCCCTACGTGGAACGCGGGACCATCCGGCTGATCGGCGCCACCACCGAGAATCCCTCGTTTGAGATTATCTCGGCACTGCTCTCGCGCTGCCGTGTGTATGTGCTGGAGCCGCTCAGCGACGAACAGATCGCAGTGCTGCTGCGCAGGGCTCTCGATGATCGGGAGCGCGGCCTGGGCGCGCTCGAGCTGACCGCCGACGACGATGCCCTCGAACTGATTGCGGGCTACTCCAGCGGGGACTGCCGCAGCGCGTACAACACGCTTGAAGTGGCGGCGCAACTGGCTCAGCAAGAGGGTGCGGGCAGGCGCATCGATCGCGCACTGGCAGGGGAAGCCGTGCAGCAGCGCGTACTAATGTACGACAAGTCAGGCGAAGAGCACTACAACCTGATTTCGGCGCTGCACAAGAGCGTGCGCAACTCCGACCCCGACGCCGCTCTCTACTGGCTGGCCAGAATGTTCGCGGCGGGCGAGGATCCGCTCTATCTGGCACGGCGCGTGGTGAGGATGGCGGTCGAAGACATCGGGCTGGCCGCTCCTGAAGCGCTGAATCTGTGCCTGTCGGCGAAAGAAGCGATTGATTTTCTGGGCTCGCCCGAAGGCGACCTGGCGCTGGCCGAGGCGGTCGTCTATCTATGCCTCGCGCCCAAGTCGAATTCGGTGTACACGGCCTATGGAGCGGTGCAGGCAGAGGTCGAAACCACGCGCCAGGAGCCGGTGCCGCTGCATTTGCGCAACGCGCCGACGCGGCTGATGAAGGAACTCGATTACGGCAAGGGCTACCGCTATGCGCACGACGAAGAAGGCCGCGTGGCGGACATGGATTGCCTTCCCGACTCGCTGAAAGGCCGCAGCTACTACCACCCCACCCAGGAGGGGCGGGAAAAATTGCTGGCGCAGCGGATGGAAGAGATTCGGCGCATTAAGGCCGGGAAACGCGGCGGAGGCTGACGCCGAGTGTCAGAAGTACGAAGCAAGTTTTGAGCGGTCGCCTTGACTTGGCGCGGAATGAGAGGGCTGGTGGAAGTGGAGAAAGTGCCACGGCAAAAGCAACCGCAGGTCCTTCAACGCCGTTTGGCGCTAAAAACGCGCCAAACTTCGCTCAGGTGACAATTCATTCAAGGCATGAGCTTCGAACTCGGGACGCTTAGCTCAGAAACTCCGCAATCGCCTGGACCACTGTCTGCTGCTCGTCCTCGCGCAGCTCGGGGAAGATGGGCAGGGCGAGCACTTCGCGCGCTGCGCGCTCGGCCTCGGGAAAGCTGCCCTCGGCAAACCCGAGCGGCTTCAGCGCCTCCTGCAGGTGGAGCGGCACCGGATAGTAGATCTCCGAGCCGATGCGGCGTACGGCGAGGAAATCCCGCAGCGCATCGCGGCGGCAGGTGCGAATGACGTATTGGTGCCAGACGTGGCGGCTGCCGGGCACTTCGTGCGGCAAGACCACGCCGTGGCCCGGATAAAGCCCAGCCTCGGCCAGCCCGGCGGCATGGAACAGCGCGTGATAGCGCCGGGCCGCGGTCCGGCGGGCCTGGTTCCACCCCGCGATGTAGCCGAGCTTCACGCCCAGAATCGCTCCCTGCAAGCCGTCCATGCGCGTATTCCAGCCCAGCTCGTCGTGATAGTAGCGGCGGCGCATGCCGTGCTGGCGCAGCATCCGCACCCGCTCGGCCAGCTCGGTCGATTGCGTCGTCACCATGCCCGCATCCCCGGCCGCGCTGAGGTTCTTGGTGGGATAAAAGCTGAAGGCTGCGATGTCTCCGAGAGCGCCGGCCTTCACGCCGCCCCACTCCGCGCCCCAGGCCTGCGCGGCGTCTTCAATCAGCGTGAGCCCGCGTTCCTTTTGCAGGTGGGAAAAGGCGGTCCAATCGGCGGGTTGCCCGTAGAGATGCACGGGCAGGATCGCGCGGACGTTTCCGCCCCGCGGACCCTCCAGTACAGCTTCAACAGCGGCAGGCGAAAGATTGAAGGTGGCCGGGTCAATGTCGGCCAGCACGGCCGTTGCTCCGGCGCGAAGAATCGAGCTGACGGAAGCAAAAAAGCTGAACGGGGTGGTCACCACCGCTGTGCCCGGCTTCACTCCGGCGGCGGCCAGGGCCAGCCACAGCGCATCGGTTCCCGACGAACATCCCAGCGCGTGGGCAACACCCAGCTGCGCGGCGGCGGCACGCTCGAAGGCCGTTACCTCTTCGCCAAGAATGAACTGCTGCGACGCAAGCACCCGGCCCAGGGCATCCAGCAGCTCTTTTTGCAGGGGCTCGTACTGGCGCTTCAGGTCGAGCATCGGCACGGGCCTGGTTGCGGCTGCGGGAGTGCGTGGCGGAACTGCGGTCTCTTGCACGCAAACAGTTTAACAGCGACCGGACCCGCCTGGTGCTCCAGACAGTCCCCCAACCGGTCGCATGAACGCCCAACCTGAATTGGCTTCGGCCACCCGTTTCCGGACCGCCCGGGGTTGAATTCACCGTCAAACCCCTGTAAAGTTGACCCATTGCGGGATTTGACGATTCCGGGGTTGCCGGAGCCGTCCCCGCGGATTTGTTTTTCACGCAAGTGCAGTTGAATTTAACCCTTCAAAAGAGAGCAGGAGATCGGCACATGGAGAACAAGCCGGCACAAAATATTCAGGACACATTTCTGAACACTGTTCGCAAGGACAAAACCCCGATCACGATTTATCTGGTCAGCGGCGTCAAGCTAACTGGGAAAATCAGGTCCTTCGACAAGTATTCGGTGCTGCTGGAGAACAACAGCCAGGAGCAATTGATTTTTAAACACGCCATTTCCACCGTGGTCAGCAACCGGAGCGTGATGCATACCGATCACCGACCGGGGGTACCCACGGGGATCGCTCAGGTTGCCGCTCCGGCTGCTCCACCGTTAACAGCGGAGCAGCGATAGTACGCAGGGAGCGGCCACGATTGACTGAGGAAAGGCGCAGAACCAGCGGCGTTGCCGACAAGCGTGAGCGCGCGGTTCTGGTGGGAGTGGACGTGGGCGTTCGCCCCGGTAGTAGCCGTACCACTGCGTACGGCACGCACTCGCCTGTGGTGTGCCCCGACGTCCCAAGTCCCTACGTTGCTAGTCTCTACGTCCCTGTTCTCGGCGTCCCTGCTGCCGGCCCACCTGGTCTCGATGTGGAAGCGTCGCTCGCCGAGTTTCGCGAGCTGGTTGTGAGCGCCGGCGGGGTGGTGGCCGCAGAGCTGCTGCAGCGCCGCGCCCGACCCGACCCGGCCACGCTGGTGGGCTCGGGGAAGGTGGAGGAGATTGCCGGCCTAGCGGCCTCGGTGGAGGCGAGCCTGGTGCTCTTCGACCACGACCTGACGCCCACGCAACTGCGCAACCTCGAGGCGGCGCTTCCCTGCCGCGTACTCGACCGAACCCAGTTGATCCTCGACATCTTCGCCCGCCACGCGCGCACCCGCGAGGGACAGTTGCAGGTGGAGCTGGCGCAGCTCGAGTACATGCTTCCGCGGCTCACCGGGCGCGGCAAATCCATGTCGCAACTGGGCGGCGGCATCGGAACGCGGGGCCCCGGCGAAACCCAGCTCGAAACCGACCGCCGGCGCATTCAGCGGCGCATTGACCAGCTCAAGCGGGATCTTGAAGACGTGCGCCGCACCCGAGGCCAGCAGCGCCAGCGCCGCGAGTCAGTCCCCGTGCCCACGGTGGCCCTGGTGGGCTACACCAACGCCGGAAAGAGCACCTTGTTCAACCGCCTGACCGGGGCCCAGGTGCTGCAGTCGCCGCGCATGTTCGCCACCCTTGACCCCAAGCTCCGCGCCATCGAGCTTCCCAGCCGGCGCAAGGTTCTGCTGTCGGATACGGTGGGCTTCATCCGCAACCTGCCCCACACGCTGGTCACCAGCTTCAGGGCCACGCTCGAAGAGGTGTCCCAGGCCGAGGTACTGCTGCACGTGCGCGACGCCGCCTCAACCTATGGCGGCGAACAGAAGGACCAGGTGGAAAGAGTCCTGGGCGAGCTAGACTCCCTCGGCAAGCCGCGCATCGAGGTGCTCAACAAAATCGACCTGTTGGGCTTGGACGAGCGCCGAGGACTCGAGAGCCGCTGCCGCTCCGGACACGAGATCGCGGTCTCCGCCCAAACCGGCGAGGGGATGGAGCGGCTGCTTCAAGCCATCGACGGGGCGCTGCACTCCGATCCCATCCTGGCGGCGGAGTTGCGCGTGCCGCAGCAGGAAGGCGCTGTGCTGGCGGCCATTGAAGCCGGCATGGTGGTCCACGGGCGCGCCTACGAGGGCAACCTGGTGCGCCTTGAAGTGAGCGGTCCGGCCTCGCTGCTGGGACGGTTGCGCAAGTATCGATTGCGGGATGGGTGAGTCAGGGAACCAGGGGCCCAGGGTGTATCGACAAATACGGGCGTGCGGCGACGGGAGCCGTTTTTTCTCAGTTCGAGACGTGAGGAGCCGGGCCCTTGTTACAAAGCCCTTACAAATGAGTTTTTCCGCAAGCCTGTAAAGCCCACTCATTTTGAAGGCTTCTGCGTACGGGCTGAAGCTCGCAACTTTCAAAGCGGCCCGATAGAGAGAGATGGCCTCCGCGGACCTAAATCGCCGAGACGAGTCAGGATGCTCAGGATGACCGGGCAATTATGATGCGAACTTTATAGGCACCCCACTGGCACAGCCGGTTTATGAGGCCGGTTCGAGCGCACCCTCAAGGGGTGCACAGCACCAGAAGAGGTGCATAGTATTAGGTAGGCTTGGACAAAGCCGGAAAGACCATATGCAGAACGCCGTAAAGGTCCTTATTGCCGAAGACGAGCCCAACGCACTGATGGGCCTGGCCGAGCTGATCTCCGGCTGGGGCTATCACACGGAAACTGCGCGCGACGGACTTGAAGCGTGGGAGAAGGCCCTGGCGTGGGACCCGGCCATCGTGGTGACCGACATCAAGATGCCCCGTCTCGACGGCATCGGGCTGCTGACCAAGCTATCAGAGGGCGGCTCCGGGCTCAACCCCAATCTGGCGGTCGTGATGCTTACCGCCATGGGCTCGATCCAGCTCGCCGTCGACGCCATGAAGCTGGGCGCGTATGACTTTCTGCAGAAGCCGGTGGACGCCACCCGGCTGCGCACGATTCTGGCCAACGCCACCCGGCAGAGAGAGACGGAAATCGAACTGGAAGTCGCTCGCCGCCGGCTGCGCGAGTCCGGCGTGCTGGGTTCGCTGGTGGGCAACAGCCGCGCCATGCGCGAAATCTTCGGCCTGATTGAACAGATCGCGCCCTCCAACGTCCACGTGCTGATCACCGGCGAAAGCGGGACGGGCAAGGAGCTGGTAGCGCGCACGCTGCACGATCTCAGTCCGCGCAAGGCCAAGCCTTTTGTGGCCGTCAACTGCGCCGCCATCCCGGAAACCTTGATCGAAAGCGAAATTTTCGGCCATGAGAAAGGCGCCTTCACCGGCGCAGCCGAGCGCCGCGCCGGCTGTTTCGAGCTGGCCACGGGCGGCAGCCTGCTGCTCGATGAAGTGGGCGAAATGCCGCTCGCGACCCAGGCCAAGCTGCTCCGGGTGCTAGAGGAGCGCAAGCTGCGGCGGCTCGGGCGCGCGCACGGAGCAGGATGTGGACGTCCGCGTGCTGGCCGCCACCAACCGCGACCCCGGCAGCGCGGTCGCCGAGGGCCACCTGCGCGCCGACCTCTATTACCGCCTGAACGTCTTTAACATCCACATGCCCCCGCTGCGCGATCACATGGAAGATCTCCCGCCCATGACCGAAGCCATGCTGGGCCAGATGAATCAGAAGCACAATCGCCGCGTCTCCGGCGTGGTCCCGTCGATGCTTGAGCGCCTGATGGCCTACAACTGGCCGGGCAATGTCCGGGAGCTGCGCAACACCATCGAGCGCGCGGTCATCCTGTGTCCCGATGGCGCGCCCCTCGACGTGGGCCACCTGCCGTCCGGGTTTGGCCGCGCTGCAGCGCTGCCCGGCACCTCCGATGCCAGCCTCGTCCCCGTGCACGTGGGCACCACCGTCGATGAGGCCGAACGCCTGCTCATTCTCCGCACGCTCGAGGCGACGGGGCATAACAAGACCCGCGCCGCTGAAATCCTGGGGGTCAGCCTCAAGACGCTGCATAACAAACTCAAGGAGTACAGCCGCGCGCGTCACGACACCATCGCCTGAGCCATGCTTCTGAAAACCAAACTCGTTGCTGGCCATCACCACCCTGGTGTTTCTGATCGTGGGCATGGTGTCGCTGGTCTACGCGAGCCAGCTTCTGCACACCGCCATCCAGCAGTCATACGACACCAACCTCATGGTGGCCGAACAAATCCGGTTTGCCCTGCAGAATGCCCTTGAAACCGGCCTTCGCGACCAGACCGTCAATCCCAACGATCCCTCGCAGCTCCGCGCCCTCATGACCGAGGCGGTGCGCGACAACGCCGAGCTGCAGGCCGTGGTGCAGTCCGTCAACCGTTACTCGCTCACCGTCTACGACGTCAACATCGGCGACAGCCACTCCCTCACCCTGCTCAGCACCAATCCCGAAAACGAAGACAAACCGCTGCCCATCCGGCCGGACTACAAGCAACTGCTCGCCATCAATGCCTTCCAGCTGATGCCTGAGGTCTTCGGGCCCCCCAAGGTCTATGACGTGGTCGCCTCTCTCGACAACAACGGCGCGCCGTTTGCTACCGTTCACGTGGGCGTCCGCACCACGCTGCTGCTGGCCTTCTATGCGCCGTGGCGCACCCAAGCGGTGAGCCTGATGACCCTTTCGCTTCTCACCGCTTTGTTGGCCGCGGTGCTGCTCAGCAACCTCGCCCTGGGCCCCATGGAGAAGATCAGCCGCCAGCTCGATTACTGGACCGCAATCGGGATCTCAGCCAGCGAAAAGGCAGCCGCGTCCAAGCCCGCTCCGAGACGGGACACGGCCGCCCAGGTGTCGACCAAGATCGAGCAGATCGGCCAGCGCATGCGCAATGTCGAGGAGGTCTTCTCCGCGCTCAAGGACAATCTCGATCAGATCCTCGGCAACCTGCAGGACGGCATCATTCTGTTCACCGGCGACGGCCGCGCCGTGCTCGTCTCCGAGGCGGCGCGGCGCTTCCTCGATATTCCCCACCAGAGCATCTTCGGGCTCGAGGCTCACCAGATATTCGACCCCTCGACGGTCCTCGGCGCGCTGCTCAGCGAGGCCTTCGACGCCGGCGCAACGCTGGTGAAGGAGGAAATCCGCGCCGAGAGCGGCCGGCGCATTCAGGCCTCGCTCGAGTTCATCCACGACGAAGACACCCGGCAGGGCCTGGGCGCGCTGGTGACGCTGCACGATCTCGAATCCGCCGAGGCCATCGAGTCCGAGCTCGAGCTTTCCCGCCGCATGGCAGCGATCGGCCGGCTCACCTCCGGCGTTGGACACGAAGTCAAAAACCCTATCAATGCTATCGTCGTCCACCTGGAACTGCTCAAAGCCAAGCTGGGCGAAGCCAGCGGTCCCGCCGTCCGGCACCTCGAAGTGATCGACACCGAGATACATCGGCTGGACCGCGTCGTCCAAATGCTTGTGGATTTCTCCCGTCCCGTGGAACTCGACCTTCGCGAACTCGATCTGCGCTCGGTGATCGGCGATGTGCTCAGCCTGGCCACGGAGGAGCTCTCTACCCGTAACGTCACCCTGGTGAGCCACATGCCTTCGAGCCCCCTAGTGGCCAACGTTGACGCGGACTTGCTGAAGCAGGCCGTGCTCAACGTCATCCTCAATGGAGCCCAGGCGATGCCGGGCGGCGGAAAGCTGGAAATCCGGCTTGAGGAAGACCGCAAGACCGGTCTTCTGCGCATCGCCGACCAGGGTCCGGGCATCCCGGACGAGATCCGCGAGAAGATTTTCGACCTCTACTTCACCACCAAGACCGAAGGCAGCGGGATCGGCCTGGCCATGACCTACCGCATCCTGCAGTTACATCACGGCAGCATCGAAGTACAATCAACATCAGGCCGAGGCACGGAGTTCCAATTGCGAATTCCTCTCACCGCCACGGACTGGGGCCGCCGGCACCTGCAGGCGGGCAGCGTTGAAATCGGGAAGGGGCTCGCGGGATGAAGTCACCTGCCAGAATCGTTGTGTGGATGCTGCCGTTGCTTCTGTCCGGGTGCTTCTTCCATAAGAAGCCCAAACCCCCGGTCCAACAGACTGCGCCCAGCATTGCCAAAGTGTCGAATGTGCCGCCGCCGGCACAGGAGCCGCCCCCTGTGGTGACCATCCCCACCCAGCCACAGATCCCTGACACCAAGCTGCCGGCGCAGACGCCCAAGCCGCCTGCCAGGCACAAGAAACCGCCGCCCGAGCCGGAGACCCCGCAGGCCGCCGCAACCCCTGAGGTGAGCGCCATCGGCCAGCTCTCTTCCGGCGAGCCGGCCGATGTGCGCCACCAGACGGAAGTATCGATCGCCGAATCGGAACGCGCCCTGAAAGCCATCGCCCGCCCCCTGAGCGACGCGGAACAGAAGACGGTCGACCACATCCGCGAGTTCCTCAAGCAGGCCAAAGACGCGCTCACCTCAGGCGACGTGGATGGCGCGAGCACCCTGGCCGCCAAAGCCAAGGTGCTGCTAACGGAACTGCAGAAGTAGCAGCCGAAGAAACGCACCCTCCAGCCAGCCGCCAGTCCCCCTGATTGCTGTCTTTACCGCTCACCCCAGCTCAGCTTGCTTCTGAGCGCTTCAAAGAAGCTGCTCTCGCTCAGGCGCACGAGTTTCACGGTATGGCTTGAACGGCGGCAGCGCAGTTCGTCTCCGCGCTCGAGGGCTACCATCTGCTGACCGTCCACGGTCAGCAGCGCGAGGTTGGGAATGCCTTCGACGCGCACCGTAAGGCTGGCGTCGCCGCGCACCACGATCGGCCGCAGCGTGAGCAGGTGCGGACAGATCGGCGTGACCACCAGCGCGTCCACATCGGGAGTGAGGATGGGCCCATTGGCGGCAAGGGTGTAGGCCGTGGAGCCGGTGGGCGTGGAAACAATGACGCCATCGGCGCGGAATCGCGCAACTTTTTTGCCGTCCAGCTCGACGGCAAAATCGCCCATGCGCGCAATGTCGCCCTTTGACACCACAATCTCGTTCAGGGCCTCGTAGCTGGAGTGTTCCGCGCCGCCGCGCCACAGCGCGGAGTGCAACATGGCCCGCTCATCCACCTCGTGACAGCTCCTGCTCCAGTTCTCCAGCGTGGAGTAGAGGTCAGCGAGGCGAACCTCGGTGAGAAAGCCGAGGTAGCCCAGGTTCACGCTGAGAATGGGCGTGCCCGTGGAGGCAAACACGCGCGCCGCGGCCAGCAGCGTTCCATCCCCGCCCAGCACAATCACAAGGCCCGGATTCAATTGCGGCAATTCGGCTCTGTCGACGGCGGTCGCACCCGCAGCATACTGGCCGCCCTCGAGATCCAGCACCACTTCATAGCCGCGCTCTCGCAGCCATGCGATCAGCTCAGGTAAAAGCCGGCCCAATTCTTCCTTGTGCGGTTTGCAGACGATGGCAACGCGGATCATGCGGTCCAGTGTACCGGATCGGCCCACAGGCTTTTTGAATCATGCGTCAGGGCTGGAGCGCGTCGGGGCTGGAGCGCGTCAGGGCCGGCGGGCATAGAGCAGGAACTCGCGGTTGCCCTCGGCGCCGGTAATCGGCGAAGGCATGGTGTCAACCACCGTCCAGCCCAGCGCGCGCACACAATCGGCAACCCTGTCGATGGCCAACTGGTGGGCCTCCGGATCGCGCACGATGCCTCCCTTGCCCACGTGACCGCGGCCGGCTTCAAACTGCGGCTTGACAAGGATGACGGCTTCAACCAGCGCAGGCGCGGCGGCCAGCACCGGCGCAAGCAAGAGCGTGGCCGAAATGAAGGAGACATCCATCACCAGCAGCGTGAGCTCCGGGCTTCCCGCTGCCGCGGCCAACGCTCCCGGAGCCAACAGGCGCGCATTAGTGCGCTCCATCAGGCGAACGCGCGCATGGTTGCGCAGCTTCATGGCAATCTGTCCGAATCCCGTATCGACGGCGGTCACGTGGGCGGCCCCATGCTGGAGCAGGCAATCGGTGAATCCGCCGGTGGAAGCGCCCACGTCAAGACAGGCCCTGCCCTCGGTGGCGATCGGCCAATGATCGAGAGCCGCGGCCAGCTTGAGGCCGCCGCGGCTCACATACAACGGATCGTCGCCCAGCATGCGGACGGCCGCATCGGCGGCCACCATGGCGCCAGGCTTCTCGATCTTCTGCTCGTTCACCAGGACCCGACCGGCAAGAATGTACGCCCGGGCCCGCTCGCGGCTTGGCGCATGACCGCGCTCGACCAGCAAAAGATCCACGCGTGTTTTTGCCGCAACCGCCACCGAGCTCCCCTGTCAGAGGATATAAGGCCGGGCTTTGCGGATTCCCACCCATTGCGCAAAAAGACGCACAATGGGGGCACAGGCGGCTGGTGGTGCGGTTTGGGAAAGAATCTCTTTGGAGGGTTTGCCGGGGAACTCGAAGTTGGGGGCAAGGTGGAGAGTATGTGGGCGAGGATTCATTGGGCAGGATCCCAGACTTGCCGGATGTGTCCGATGCCGGCCTCGAAAATGGTCATTCATCCACAACTGGCGCCAGGAGGACTCCACTGCGGCTTGCCGAAGGTCGATAATTTTCTGCGTTGGGCAGGTTATTTCGACTGCCGCGCCGGGTGATTGGGCGGCGGGCGAACGTAGATGCGGGCTTTGGATTTTCCGGTTGGCGCTTTTCAGCCGTTCATGCCGGGGGTGGTTGGCAGTTTGGATTTTGCCGCCGTGGACGGCTTCGGCCGGGGTATGCCGTGCTGGTGACAATCCGTGCACTTGACCCAATGGATGTTGTGCGCGCTTGCGGCAGTCAGGAAGGTGGTGTCCATCTTCTCAACGTCGATGCCGCAATGGGACATCTGGGGATGGCATGTTTTGCAGGAGGCGCGCGCGTTCTCATTGTGGCCATCGTGGCAGGAGATGCAGCTAAGGCCCTCATGAACGCCCATGGGAGTGCGATCGTCGCCTGAGCCCACCTGCGGTCCCCAGGCGCTGTTTGCGGCTATGGAGGCTGCTTCGGGCTCACGCGGCGCATGGCACTGATAGCAGAGCGCCTGGCGCGGATCCTGGTTCATGGTCACGGCGCGGGCTCCGTCAAACAACTGCGGAATGGAAAGCGCCGTGGCCGCGAAGTGGAGAGATTCGCGGCGGTCAAAAAAGGCCAGAGAATCGGGCACCGCCAGACCCGCGACGGAGATGCGGGAGGCTGGACGCGTCTGCTGCGCGCCTTGGCTGTGGACCTGATGGCAGGTCATGCAGGGCATCGTCGGCTGATCGGCGAATCCGGAGCGAACGAAGCGCCACGGCCCTTTGGTATCGAGAGGCTGAACCAGGTCGCGCATCGATCCGTCGAAATGCATGCCGTGACAGCGGAAGCAGTCCTCCATCAGCGCGCGCTGGGAGTTGTGCACGGGATCGGTGAAGATCTGTTTATAGGTGGCGCTGTGCGGGCCCGCGTGCCAGCTTGCGTATTCGTGCTGGTGGCAGCTCTTGCAGCTCGGCGTCATGGCCAGCACATCCACATCGCGCAGGCGGAGGTTTTCAGGGACGTGGCCGAAGAGGTGAATGCGCATGTGGCGCAGCTTGGTGGCCAGGCTGGCCTCATGACAATCCATGCAGCCCACGGTGCGGTGCGGCGAGTCATGCGCCACGCTGACATAGGCGGCCATTTCGTGACAGCTTGCGCATCCCTGGCCGTACTGCGAGGTGTAGTAATAAGACGCGCCGTAAGTGCCGGTGACGGCCAGCACCACGCCGGCTGCAAGAGCGATTGCCGCAAACCGAAGCCAGGCCCTCATGAGCGGAACTCCGTGCCTTTCCAGTTGCGGACCAGCGCGTCAGAGGCAAAGTAGGCGATGGCCATGATGGTGAGCGCGGGATTGAAGCCGCCGTTGGTGACGTGGACGCTGGAATCGATGACGAAGACGTTGTCCACGTCGTGGAGCTGGCAGTTGCGATTGACAACCGAGCCCTGGGGATCGTTTCCCATGCGGCAGGTGCCTGCCTGGTGCTGGCCGGCGGAGACCATGGTTGGCCTGCCGGCGCTGAGGACGGTGGTCTCCGCGCCCGCCTCCTTGAGCCATGCCTGGGCGCGCTGAGCCTGCACCACTCCGATGTCGAAGGTGTGCGGATGGATGTTGCCGGAGATGCGGGCCACCGGCATTCCCCATTTGTCGCGCACGGCTGGGTCGAGGGTGACGCGGGCGTTGGCGGTGGGAATGGGCTGCGTGGGCCCCATGATGACGATGTTGCGCTTGTAAGAATCGCGCATGGCCTGTTTGTGCTTGAGCCCCCAACCTGGCGTGCCGGCAGGCAGGCGATCCACCATGTGAATGGGCAGGCGGATGAATTCATTGGCCAGCATGCCCCCGCCCACCAGGCCGGGCGTGCCGTGGTTGTAATCGGAGACGGCGATGCTGGCGCCCGGCCCCACATCGTCGTAGGTATCGAAGTTGAAGAATCCAACGGCGCCGGTGTAGTGGTGGCCTTGCAAATTGCGGCCGACCAGGTCGTAGCGATTGCCCAGCCCGTTGGGAAAAAGGCGGCTTTGGGAGTTCAGCAGCAGGCGAGCGGACTCGATGGCGCAGGCTGAAACCACGACGATATCGGAAGGCTGCTCGACCAGATGCCCCCGGTCATCGTAGTAGGCGACGCCACGGGCACGGCCGCGGTCGTCGGTCAGGACTTCCTTTGCCATGCAGCCGGTGCGCAGTTCGCAGTTGCCCGAGGCCAACGCGGTGGGAATGACCGTGTTCTGCGAGCCGTTTTTGGCGTCGACCTCACAGGCAAAGCCTACGCAGAACCTGCAGCGCATGCAGGGGCCGCGCCCGTTGTAGGGCACAGAGTTGCGTAACATGGGAATGTGAAATGGATGCAAGCCGAGGCGCCTGGCTGCAGGCTCGAGAATTTGAAACTCGCGATTGGGCGCGAGAGGCGGCATGGGCAGCGGGCGCTTGCGCGCGCCTTTGAAGGGTGTGCCCGAGTCGTCGCCGGAGATGCCGATTTCGTATTCAGCCTTCTCGTAAAAGGGCTCGAGATCGTCGTAAGAGACGGGCCAGTCTTCGAGCGAGCTTCCGGCGGGCGCTCCATAGGTTGAGCGCATGCGAAAGTCCTGGGGCAGATAACGCCAGGCCATGGCTCCATAGCTCAGGGTTCCGCCACCGACGCAGGCAGCGTTGTTCTGGTAGCCGCCCTGGCTGGGCAACACCGTCTGGGCAGCGCCGCTGGCATCGACCACGACGCGCGGATTGCCGTCATCCTCAGGCCCGAAGGCGTTGCCCAGAACCGTGGTGCGCTGGTTGCGCAGGTCGTCTTTGCGGCAATCGTTGGAGGTGTACCAGGGGCCGCGCTCGAGCAGCACCACGCTCAGGCCGGCCATGGACAGCTCTTTGGCGACGATGCCTCCCGCCGCCCCGGCGCCGACGACGACCGCATTCACCCGTTTCATGAGGCCCCGCCCTTTCTCAGGTCGTATTGCGCGCGGCCGCGGATGAGCGGGGTGGCCAGGCCAAGCATGCGCCAACTGACGGCGTCGCGGTTGCCGCCGTGGCGCGGAGTGCCGTAGTACCCCTCAAACGTGTGGTTGCGGAGCAGATCGAAGAAGGTGCGATTCTGGTGCTCGAGGGCGCTGACGACCGCGAGTTGACGGGGCGCGGGCAGCGCGGCCAGCTGCTGGCCAAAGCGGGTTCTGCCGATGGCCTCGGCCTGCTCGAGCCCATCGCGGTAGGTGTTGCGATGGCGCCTGTAGTGCCGAGCGAGCTGACGATCGATATAGGTGACCGCTCCGGCTTGCGAGGCGCTGGGAAAGTCATCCTGGGGAATGATCTGATCGCAGAGGGCAGCCAGGGTGCGGGCCTGGGCATCGTTGAGAAAATCCCAGTTGCCCTGGTTGCGGGCATGGCAGCCGGCAGCGAGCCCGGCGCCCCCGATAGCTCCGGCGGCTACAAACTGCCGGCGGGTCAGACGAACGCCGCTCCCGGTGGATGGCATTGGTGATCACCCCGAATGAACTCAGCGCACGCCAAGGCTGAGCACCGCTTACGGGCGCGCGACCTGGAAGATGCGGAGAAGGACATTGATAACCAATGCTCGCCGTGCCGCGTCGAGATCGTCTGTGCTGCGAGTCACAACCGCACCTGGGCGCCAAACTTCTTGGCAGCAAGTGATTGCCCCGCACGGCGGCATTTGATTGTACCCAGCAGAGTGGGCAGCGGGACCGATGCGGGGTGGTAGCCTTATCGCAGATTTCCTTAGGGGTTTTTCTCCATGCCTTCGGACTCACGATCAACTTCAAATCGCCCGATCCGCGTGGGCGTAGCGGGCCTCGGCCGCATGGGCATGATCCACGCGCTGCACATTCACGAGCTGGGGCAGGAGTCGGATCTGTGCCGGCTCACCTGTGTTTCCTCCGTGGACAAGCAGGCAGGCGAGGCATTTGCCGCCATGACGGGAAGCTCCGCGCCAGTCTTCGCCGGCATTGATGCGATGGCCGAGTCGGGCCTATGCGACGCAACGATCATCGCCACCAATACGCCTTTGCATCGCGAACACACGCTGGCCATGATCGAGCGCGGGCAGCGCGTTTTTCTTGAAAAGCCTCTCACCGGAACTCTGGCCGGCGACCGTGCCTTCGCGGAACTGCTCGAGCGCGAACATCCGCGCGCGCTCATGCTTGGGTTCCAGCGCCGCTTCGACGGGCCTTTGCAGTATGCCAAGCGGCTCATCGATGAAGGCGCCATTGGGCGGGTCTTCAAGATTTATATGGCGCTCGAGGACTCGGTGCCGGCGCCGGATGGATTTGCGAGCCCCGGCATCATGGCCGACATGGCCGTGCACAACGTGGATGAAGCGGTGTGGTTTGCAGGGCGGAGGCCGCAGCATGCGCAGGCCATCGGGTCGCGGATCTTCAGTCACCGTCTCACCACATGTAACGAGGATTTTGACGACGCCTTGATGCTGCTCGATTTTGGCGATGAGCTGATCGCGCAGATCCAGGTCACGCGCAACCACGTTGCCGGGTTTCGCGACGAGACGGTGGTCTACGGCGAGCGCGGCATGATCCGGCTGGGGAGCTTCAACCAGAACCAGACGGATGTGACGGTCGAGGTTGTTGGCGCCGGGAAAGCCAGGCAGCCGATCGCCCGCAAGAGTTTTGAGATGCGGCGCTACGCCCAGCCTCTGCCGGAGTTCATCGATCGCTACGGCGCCGCCTACAAAGAGGAGTTACGGTGTTATCTGGAGTGTTGCCGCGAGGGGCGAGCGTTTCCGATGACCCATCTGGACGGACTGCGCGCGCAGGAGATTGTGACCGCAGCGAAGAAGTCCTCTGCCGGCAAGGAAGCGGCGGGCGCGATTGAATATAGCGCGTTCTGAGCAGGGTTAATCGCAGAGCAGCGCGGCTTCAGGAAACGCAGGTTGCTCATCCACGCCAGCGCCCGCGGGGTTCTCGGAATCGGAAAACAGCGCCGGCGGGTCATGCAGGCGAGGCGCGAAAAACTGCTCGACTTCGCTCAAGACACCTTCGCCGGTGCGCGCGTGGTAGATGGCAGCGCGCAGTTTCGCGCCGCCGGGAACGCCGTGGGTGAACCAGGTGGCAAACTGCTTCATCTTGCCCGAGGGATCGGCGAGCCGAGCGTCCCGCGGCAGGTCCTTGGTGGCTGCTTCTTCGCCCAGAAGCATCTCAAAGTAGGCGCGGATCATGTGATAGCGGTCCAGCATGGCCGGGCGCTCGTAGACGCCCGTTGCAGTGTACTGGGCGATCTGGCGGAAGATCCATGGATTGGCCGGTGCGGCGCGGCCGATCATCACCGCGTCGCATCCGGTGAGTGCGATCATGGCGGCTGCGTCCTCGGGGGTGCGGATGTCGCCGTTTCCGATGACCGGAATCGCGACCGCCTGTTTGATCTGGGCGATCCACTCCCATTGCGCCTGGCCGCTGTAGCCCTGTTCGCGCGTACGGGCGTGCAGGGCGACGGCGTTGAGGCCTTCGCCCTCAGCCATGCGCGCCAGCTCGACGCAGACGATCTGGTTCTCGTTCCATCCCATGCGAAATTTCACGGTGAAAGGAATGCTGACGGCCTTGCGCACAGCGCGAAAGATCTCGCCGATCCTGGGCAGGTCGCGCAGCAGGCCGGAGCCTCCGTTGCAGCCCACCACGCGCTTGGCCGGGCAGCCGAGGTTCAGGTCGACTGTGTCGAAACCGGTCTCCTCGACGATGCGCGCGGCTTCGGCAAGGGTTTCGGGGTTGGAGCCGAAGATCTGCGCGCCGATGGGGTGCTCATCGTCATAGAAGGTGAGGTAGCGGCGCCGCTTGGTTTCCCGCATGCGCGCCAGCCCGTCGGCGGAGGTGAACTCGGTCATCAGCAGGCCGCAGCCCGACTGCGCATTGGTGACTTCGGAGTCGACCGACTCCGCGCTGCCAGTCTCCGGAGCAGCGGCGGTAAACAGGCTGGCGTGGCGGATGAAGCGGCGAAAGACCGTATCGGTGACCCCAGCCATCGGAGCCAGAACCGTAGCGGGCGCCACCAGCACCGAGCCAAGCCGCACCTCAGCCGGAACCCGCGCATGCGCAGGCATGGCGTGCTCGATGGGGTTATCCCAGTCCTTCTTTACGGTGAAACCTTTGCCCGCCATTGAAAAGCCTTTAGCTGCTACTGTCCCGAGTTCAAAGTTCGTACGATCGGTGAACCGTCATCCCGAGCAAAGAGGAACGAAGTGGAAAACAAATGAACCGTCATCCTGAAAATGAACTGGCATCCGTCCCCGAGGTTCCCACCCAACCTGCAAGCTCGCTTTATAACGAAGTTGGGCTAACGAAGTTGGGCCTCCGCCGCGGCGGAGGCCCATTCGCGTTCACCAATGGTCGCGGCGCCGTCTACTTGGCCGCCGTCGCCTCGCCGGCCTTGGCATATTTGCGGCGGAAACGCTCGACGCGTCCCGCTGTGTCTACCAACCGCTGCTTGCCGGTAAAGAACGGGTGGCAAGCCGAGCAGATTTCAACGTGAATGTCGCCCTTGTGGGTCGAGCGGGTCTCAAAATGGTTTCCGCAGGCGCACTTAACCTGGACTGCGTCGTAATGGGGGTGAATCTTTTCCTTGGGCATCGCTTGAAGACAGACCTTTCCTGCAATTGTTCTCCTCTATTGTAGGGGGAAACGGGGCGATGCGCAATGCAGGGACCACCTTCCAGCCCGAACCGCTGGGCCTGACCCCTGATCCCAGACCCCAGACCCCGGACCCCTATTCCTTCGCCCCTGTCTTCAGCGCCCTCTCGATCCCGGCCTCGGCGAGCGGGGCCATGATCGCGTACCCCGCGGGCAGCGGATGAACGCCGTCCTGGCTCAGGCTTGGCGGAAGACCGCCGCGGTCGTCCTTCATGGCGGAGTAGTAGTCCACATAGATGTGGCCATTCTCCTCGGCGTAGGCCTTCATCCACTCGTTCACGGCCACCACTTTGGGCGCGGGCATTTTGCCGGGGCTCCAGGGAAAGTCGTAAGCCGGAAGCACGGAACAGAGCACAACCTTGATGTGGTTGGCCGTGGCTATCTCGGCCATGGCGGCCAGGTTGTCCTCCGTCTGCTCCGGGGTCATGGGCCCGGTGTTGCCGGCAATGTCGTTGATGCCGGCGAGGATGATGACCACCTTCGGCTTCAGATCGACCACGTCCTGGTGAAAGCGGAGGACCATTTGCGGTGTGGTCTGTCCGCTGATGCCGCGGTTGAGGTAAGGTTTGCCGGGAAAGGACCCATCCAGATGCCAGCCTTCGGTGATCGAGTCGCCCATAAAGACCACGCGGTCTTCGCCTGGAGCGGGTGGACCGAGCTTCAAGTTCTCCTCCTCGAAACGGCCCAGCGCGGGCCAGTCGCTCCTGGCCCGTTCGTCGCCCGTGATGTGCGCCGGAGCGGCAGGCGCCGGGGCCGCCTGAGAAGCTGCCGGGGCCTTGGTTTCAGGCACGTTTCCGTTTTCCTGAGCGGCGACGAGGCCCGGCAAAAGCAGAGCGGTCAGCGCGATTCCAAACCAGCCAGTGCGGATCTTCAATCGGTTCATCTGAGCCTCAATCTTTCAGGGGCCGAGCCAAAAGTCCACCTCATGCCCGCGCAGTCGATTGTATGCAATCGCGGCCCTACGCCGGAGCGCGCTTTTCCACAGAAAGGGCCCCGACCTGCACCGGGGCGCCGAGGTTGCCGGTGCGCTAGGCTTGAGCCAGGGCCTGCTAACAATACTGGGATGGCGGCGACGGGAGCCGATTTTCCCAGTTCCAGGAGCAAGGAGCGAACTGTAATGACTTACTGGAGCGACGCGCGACAACGAAATGGGGAAAACCGGCCCCGTCCCAAAGGGTTGCGGGGAAAATCCGGCCATACTTCATTCTCGCCCTCGACGGTGGACCTGCTACAGCCTTCGGGCTCGGCTTCGTCTGGCCTGATTTTCCCTCGCAACGCCGTCCACCCCAGTATTGCTGGCAGGCCCTAGATGAGCATTTGCGCGATTTGCGGTGGTGTTGGTCTGGTGCGGGTGGTGGACGGCGCGGGAACATGGGTGTCCCGCCCCTGCGAGTGTCAGGAAGTCGAGCGCGAACAGCGGCGCATTGCGGCGGCGCGGATTCCCGAGCGTTACCGGCATTACACCCTCGATGGCTACGAGACAGCATTTCGTGGCGCCCACCCTTCGCTGGCCCAGGCCCACCTTACGGCGCGCCGGTTTGTCGAGGCCTATCCCGTCGACACCGCCGGAAAAGGCATTCTGTTCACGGGCTCGATCGGGGTGGGCAAGACGCATCTCGCCGTCGGCGTGCTCCGCCGGCTGGTCCAGGAGCGCGGTGTCCGAGGTCTGTTCTCTGACTATCGTGAGCTGCTCAAGAGCATTCAGAACAGCTACAACTCCCAGGTGCAAACCACGGAACTCGAGCTGCTGAAGCCTGTCTTTGCCGCCGAGGTGCTGGTGCTGGACGACCTGGGGGCCCAAAAGCCCAACGAATGGGTGTGGGACACGGTCGCCCTCATCCTGAACTCCCGCTACAACGACAAGCTCACCACCATCATCACCACAAATTACCCCGATCAGGCGGCCGGCAGTGGAGGTCTCTCCGATCCCGAGCGCGCCGCACGCGAGCCCACCCTGGGCGACCGCATCGGCGACCGCATGCGCTCCCGTCTGGCGGAGATGTGCGTCCGCGTCGAGATGACCGGGGAGGACTTTCGCCAAACCGTCAAACGGGCTCGGTTCGGCTGACCCTGCGGGGTTTCATCTTTTCGGTATAGTTAGCGCTAAAACGGTGTATCGTTTCGATACAGCCGGAGGCCGGAGGAAGCTCATGCGCAAGATTCTTGAGGCCATTGCACTGGCAGCGCTTGGAGTTCAGGCTTGGCTTACCTATAGCGCCCTTTTAAGTCCGGAGAGCCTTCCGCAACGGTATCCGATGCATTTTGACGCCGCCGGCAATGCCAACGCCTGGGGTTCGAGGGCCACGCTGCTGGTCGTGCCAGCGGTGGCGGTCACCATCTACCTGCTCTTCACCGTGGTCACGCGGTTTCCCTCCGCCTTCAATTATCCGGTCGTGGTTACGCTCAAAAACCGGGCCCGATTGCAGACCCTGGCCTTGAATATGATCGCCTGGCTCAAGATGGAGTTGATTTGCCTGTTTACGTGGATTCAGTGGGCTACGATTCAGGCGGCCCGGCATCCGCGGCAGCAGTTGCCGGCTTCCCTGATGCCGATTACGCTGGTGGCTGTTTTCTCAACCATCGCCTTCTATACAGTAGCCATGTTCACGACCAAGGCTGGCGGGCCGGATTGATCGCCCAGGATCGCCGCGCCTCAAAATACCCAAAGGCTTGACAGCAGCAGCAGCATCGCCACGATCGTCATGCCCTGGTAGACCCTTGTTGACCCATAGCCGCGACCCTCAAGTGCGGCCGCGGACGTGGGCATTGATTCGGATGAATACCCGGGGGAGGGCTGCATCACATGCCTGCCTTTCACTTAGTCATACGCACGGTTGGCCGCCAGAGTTCCGGCAGCCTTTCCCTGCTGAGATGCACTCTACTACGCCATGATGCACGAGAAATGAACAAGCGGCAACAATCCTGTGCACATCCGGGTTCATCGGCACTTTGGAGAAAAACTTCAATGAAGCGGCCGGAATATTCGAGCTTCCGCCATCCCCTCCAGCACGGGTGTAGAATTCGCTCGTGAGCACTGGTCCGCAACTCATTCGTCCCGTTCCGGCCGAGCAGCGCAACTGGCTCCCGATGGCCGTGGCAGCAGCCATCGTCGTGGCGGTGCTGGTGGCCCTGGTGCTGATCTACGGGCACGGCAAGAGCGCGCCGCAGGCGCTGCCCGCCTCCACGGCCACCGATCCTTATGCTGCGAGCCTGCCCATCACCGGGCTGGCCATGAGCGAGTCCGCTAACCTGGCCGGGGGCAAGGTCACTTATCTTGACGGGCACATTGCCAACCAGGGCAACAAAACAGTCACCGGCATCACGGTTCAGATCCTGTTCCGCAACATCGCCCGCGAAGTTGCGCAGAATGAGACGCAGGAGATGAAGCTGATCAGGATGCGCGACCCCTATATTGATGTCCAGCCCGTTTCTGCCGCGCCGCTCAAGCCGGGAGACGCCGCGGACTTCAGGTTGATCTTCGACGGCGTCACTCCGGACTGGGATGGAGCTTATCCCGAGATCCGCGTGATTCATGTCCAGACCCGGTAGCCAGAAAAGCTGAACGCGCCGCTATTGACCGCCCTGGTGTGCGTCCTTACCCGGTAGAAAATACCGACCTATGCAAAATTTACCTTGCCGCCGGACGGCAGATAGCCTTCCCCTGCGATTTTTCAGCATCGCCGAAAATGCTAAGCCATTCAATCCAAACAAGATAAATATTGTCTCAGGGCGAGTTCCGCTTTGGCATGGGCATTGCAATAGGTAAGGGCAAGTAGACGAAGTGCCGAGCCGCGAAAACGGTGCGGAGAAAGTCTCCAAGAGGGGTAAAAAACCCATGAAGAACCATTTAATCATTCGCAATACGTTCCCCGGCCAGATCGCAGCACTTGTGCTGGCATCTGCAATTGGCATCCCGGCATGGGCGCAGCAAACCCAGCCCACGAATGTCCCCCAGAGCGCGCCGCCAGCGGCGTCGCAACAGACTTATCCTGAAGCGGCGCCGTATGTGCCCCCCGCAAAAGAGGGATTCTGGGGTCATCTGAATCCGTTTGCCCGCAAGGCGTGGGTACGGAAGCAGACTGACCCGATCAACAACCGCCTGTCTGAACTTGACCAGGTGAATGCCAAGAACGCGCATGACATTCAGGATGTGGACGCAAGGGCAACCGCGGGCATCAGCAAGGCGCAGATGACAGCCGACGCGGCCAACCAGACGGCGACCGCGGCAGGCGTCCAGGCCCAGAACGCCAACGGCCTCGCGCAAAACGCCTCTGGACACGTGGACCAGTTGAACTCCACCGTGAAGGGTCTCGATCAGTATCACCAGGTCACCGACATCGACATCGGCTTCCGCGCTGGAAACCCGGTGTTGAGCGAGGACGCCCGCCAAAAGCTTGACCAACTGGCCTTGGGCGTCGCCGGCCAGAATGGTTACATCCTGGAGATGGAAGCTCATTCTCCTCACGCCGGCAGCGCCGGCATCGAGAGTTCGCAGCGGCTGGCTGAATCAGTCGAGCGCTACTTAGTAACAGAACACCAGATTCCCGTCTACCGTATGCACTTTGTAGCCCTCGGCAACACCGAGGTGGCCGCAACCGGCGATGAAACACCCAGCCCGGTGCGGACCAGCGATGTGCACATACGGTTGATGGCAAACAGTTTGGCGGCCCAGGGAGCTGCACCACCCCAGGGTATGGCTTCTTCGACTGGCGCGGACAGGCCGTAAGGCCCGAGTCCTTCCTCCGAGGCATCCCAGCGCCAACGGCTGACCCCGCCGTTAGGCCGCCAACCAAGCTCTCGCAAAGCGAGAGAACCAAGGCAACTTGGCCCCCGCCGAAAGCGGGGGCCCTTTTTTTGCTGCGCCCGTATTTGTCGATTAACCCTACCGAGGGGCTGCCGGCGTCGAAGGCACGCCAATATAGCCCGTGGGAGCCAAAGCGGCTCCGGAATCAACCACGATCTTGCACACTACGTCTTTGACGCCGGGATAGGTCGAGACCAGCGCCAGCGCCGAGTCCCTGTCCATTTCGGAGTGGGCCTGGCCGGCCAGGATCACGACTCCGCTGACGACCCGGACGCTGATGGTGCTGCCGCCGTTGCTGACGCCGGGGGAAGCATAGCTCAGCTTGTCAGCGAGCTTCGTGGCCAGGGTCTTACCGAGCTCCGCGTCGGGAATTGTGGGGCCCGCGACCACGATCAGGTTGTTTACTGTGGTCACACCCTTGGCCTTGTGCACGCGCTTTTCGGCGTCCGCCTTGTCCTGGTAAAGATTCACGGTTCCGGTCAGGGTGGCGGCGCCATGGTCCACGCTCACCTTCACGTCGCGATATTGCTTTTTGTCGAGCCGGGCCGCAGCCGCGCTCGACGCGGGGTTGCTCGCCGCCGCCTGCGCGGTGGGGCCGGAGCCCTGAGCCGCCGATGACAGTTGGAGCAGGCCCCAGGGGGTTGTTGCGCATATCGCCGCCAACAGCGCAGAACGCAGAGGGCGCATCGTACCGATCATTGCTGAAACCTCTTCATGAGCCCGGTCTTGCCTCAGCCGGGACCTCGATGGGCCATCCGAATCCGACGCCATAATACACCCAGCGGTCCAGCTCCTACCGGATCGACTGGAGGCCATTGCTCCCAGTGCCCGCCAGTGTCTGCGAATCGCCGGGTGCCGGGTGCCTCGCCTTTGGGCTCCCGGGATAGACGCGGCGTAGCATGGATGCAAGTGGCTCGGAGCAACTGCCGGAGGGAATACAAAATGCCGATCGATCGCCGTGAATTCATGAAGACGGGAGCGGCGCTGGCCGTGCTCCAAACGCTGGGCCCGCGGACTGCCGCGGCCGCTCTGCCGGAGCAGGCTGCCGGCGCCGCAACCCAGTTGGGACGCATGGCCTGGGCCCCAGGCACCTATTACCGGCCCTACGCCTCAAAGACCACCCACGATGCCGCATCCGCGACCTGGATCCAGATCGATCTGGGCTCGCCGTACGCCATCGACAGTGTGCGCCTCTATCCGGCCTTCAACCCGGGCGACGAACAGGCGCGGGGGTATGGATTTCCGGCGCGGTTCCGCATTGAAGTGTCCGACGATCCGGGGTTCGCGAATCCCAAGCCCCTTATGGACCATACCGCCACCGATTTCGCCGAGCCCTTCGACCAGATCACGGGGATTGCCGCCGCAGGCGTCACCGGACGCTATCTGCGCTTGACGGCTACCCGTTTGCGGCCTGCCGAGGACGGCGTGGGCTACAAACTCGCGCTCGCCAAGATCGACGTGGTCAGCGCCGGCAAAGATGTTGCCGAGAACTGTCCGGTGACCGGCGACCAGGAGTTTGGCAATCCCCGGGATCTGGGACAGATAACGCGCCCCGTGCGCCCCATGGGCGAGGGTATTGTCACCGACAATCCGGGCAACGTGATTGCCGCCCAGCAATGGCATTCGGTTCCCTTCAGCGCCAGCGCGCCGCTCGGCGGGGTACGTCTCAAGGCCGGCGACGGACTTTTCTGGGAGGCGATGGAAAACAACATCGCATATCTGCTCAGTTCCTTCTCGATTGAGGAGATGGTGCGCCCCTTCAGGGAGCGGGCGGGCAAGCCGGTGCGCGCGGCGATGCGCCAGCCGATTCCCTTCTGGGAGACGACCCTGCCCGGCTCGAGCGCAGGCCGGTTTTTGATGGGCGCGGGCAATACCCTGCGCTGGATCGACCACCCCGAGCTGCGCGCCTGGATGAATGCAGTGGTGGACGGCATCGAGGAGTGCCGCGCGCCCAACGGGTACATCATGGCCTATCCCGAGGAGCTGATTCTCAACTCTGAGCGCGGCGGATACACGCGCGCCTGGGTGACGCATGGGCTCATCGAGGCGGGGTACGCGGGCAATCCAAAAGCATTCGGCCTGCTGCGCGGATTTTACGACTGGTTCGATCAATGCGCTTATCTGCCCCGGATGATGCGCGGCGGAACGCAGGGCGTCCAGGGCATGATCGCCAACACCCGGATGTACTTTACCCCCGCCGGAAAGCCCGAGGACATCCAGGTGATCCAGCGCTATTACCAGGAGAATTACTGGCTCGACGGTCTTGCGGGCCATCAGACCGCGGTGGTGTGGCAGTATCCTTACGACCGACCGCATAACTATCTGATCACCGACTTCGAGGCCTATCTCGACGTCTATCGCGCCACCGGCGAGCAGCGCTATCTTGACGCCATGAAGGGCGCGTGGGATCTGTTCCACGATCATTGGGAGCATGTGGGCGGATCGATCGCGATCACCGAGTTCGGCGAGTTTCCGCCCGACTCCTACCGTCTGAACGCCCAGTTTCCGTTCTGTGAGACCGGCGAGACCTGCGGCAGCGTGTTCTGGACGCGGTTCAACCAGCGCTTCCAGCTCCTCTATCCCGACGAGGAGAAGTACGCGAACGAAATTGAGAAGTCGATCTACAACGTCGGCCTGGCCAACCAGGTGGGATCGCGGGGAATCATCTACCACGCGCGGCTGGTGGGGATGAAGGGCGATCTTCCCGTGCCCCTCTGCACCAACTCCTGCTGCGAGGGGCAAGGCACGCGCCTGATGGGGTCGCTGCCCGAGTACATTTTCTCCACCGCTCCCGACGGCCTCTACGTCAATCTCTACGAGCCCGCGACAATCCAGTGGGAGCAGGCCGGCACGCAAATGAAAGTGAACCTCGGGGGAAGTTTTCCCATGAGTCCCGAGGTCAAACTGGAGATTACCGCGGCCAAGCCCGTGCGGGCCAAGATACGTGTCCGCGTGCCCGCCTGGGCCGCGGGTCCAATGCAGGTGGACGTGAACAGGGAAGCGACCGGTCACGGGAACCCGGGCAGCTATGTGACCCTCGACCGGACCTGGTCAACGGGCGACTCGGTGCAGTTCACCCTGCCGATCCAATTGAGGCTTACCCGCTACGCAGGTCTCGACAAGATCGAAGGCCACGAGCGCTATGCACTTGAGTATGGCCCGATCCTGCTGGCGCTGATCGGCTCCGATAATGCCGTGCTGTCGGTACCGGGCGGCAAGCGCGCCGAAGATCTTTTAGACCGCATCACCCAGGACCCCTATCGGCCGCTCCATTTCAGCATCGAGGGCCATCCCCAGTTCAGTTATATTCCTTACTGGCAGGTGGTCACAGAGCCGTTCACCTGCTTCCCGGTAATCGATCTGGCTTAAGCCTGGTGCCCAGGGCGCCCGGCTGTTGGGCACCGGGGATAGGCGCAAATCTCCAGCCCCGAAGTTCATACCCAAAATGCACTTTCATCCTGAAAATAGACTGTCATCCCGAGCGTAGTTTGGAGCGTCTTTGGCGGCAAACGGAGTCGAAGGAGTCGCGGTTGCTTTTGCTTTTGCCCTTTCTCGACCTTGAACAGCTCTCATTCCGGGCCCATTCGAAGCAGTCTCTCGAGAAATGCTTCGAGCTCCAGAGTCGCGGCTCTACGGCAGGCCCGGAGATTGGGTTTGCCGGAGCGGAATGCGAAAGGCTGCGCGGTAATAGTGCAGAATGCCGATGACCGCGACGAGAAGCAGAATGCCAAGACCAAAGCTGCAGATGTACATGATGGACTGGAACTGCGCCGGTTGCTGGAGCGGTTGCGGGATGCGCAGGGCGCGGTTGATTTCTTCTGCATAGCGAGTCATCAGCGACGGTCGCGCGAGAAAAACGATGTATTGCGCGAGTCCGAGCACCTGTATCGCGATGGTCAGGCGGCGCGCCCACTCCTCAAGCCGCCACAGGCCCA
The DNA here is from genome assembly GCA_963793885.1 of uncultured Acidobacteriaceae bacterium. GTDB lineage: Bacteria > Acidobacteriota > Terriglobia > Terriglobales > Acidobacteriaceae > Telmatobacter. The sequence continues at coordinate 156,119 of CAWCBQ010000002.1, read as the reverse complement.
GGCCCGCAACCGCCAGCAGGACGGAATAGACCAGCAGGACGGCCGTCTTTTGCCAGCCATAGAGAATTAGGCCGAAAGTTGCCGCCGGGATGGGCAGCAATGTCAGCAACAGGCAGACGGCGGCTCCAAAGATGCTGAGCACCGCGATAACGGAGATGAGAAGCGGACGCTCTGCGGCGGCGGTGGCCGGGAGCTGGCCTGGGATTTGGCCGGGAAGCTGGGCCAGAATACCTGCGAACAGCGCGCGTACTTTCTTCAGGTTGAAATAAATCAGCCAGGAGACGCCGACCACGGCCATGAGCCCATAAATGATGGCGATCGCGCCGAAGCCGATTCTGGCAGCGAGATGCGCGGTCTGAGCATGGGCCGGATCCACCGCGGCTGGAAGCGGCAGAGGAACAAACAGCATGACCGCGGAAATCAGCAGCGAAGGCAGGCCCATGACGGCGAGGCATCCGCCGATGACCAGCACCGAGTGACGCGCCCAGCGGTGCAGGCGGAACAAGCCGGCTGAGGTCAGGATTCCCCACAGCGCCAGCGCGCCAAAAAACCCGCAAAGCCCATACAGGAACACGGGAATCCAGGATGGAATAAGTGGCAATGCGCCCGCGCCTTGCTGCGCGGCGGAGCCGGCCCGATATTTTTCGAAGGCTGCGGCAGCCCCCGTGCCCAGGGCCAGCAGCAGTTGCAGCAGCGACCCGAGCAGGAGAACAACGGCTGAGAAGGTGACTCCCGGAAAACGCTTCATGGCTTCTTCCTTTGCAGGTTGGAACGCTCTGGCGGGCGGCGGGCAAGCAACTCCCCATACGTCCATCTAAGCCGCTCGGCCGGCCTCAATCTTCATTCACGGAGCAATATACCACTACCTGCTTCGAGGGCCCTCTTGCGGTTCAGGGGTGCAAAGGGTTAGTTTCCAAGACAGGTTGGAAACCGTTATGGGCCTGTCTGATTCCCCGGAAGAGGCCGCGGCGGCTACGCCTGCGCACGATCGGGCCGAGCTTGCTCAATTCGCGCTGGAGAATCTGTTCGATGTTTCTCCCGATGCGATTTTTGTCACGGATGCCCAGGGGGTGATCCGTGGCGCGAATCCGCGCGCGGTCGAGCTATTCGGTCACACCCAGGCAGAGTTTCTTGGGCAGCCCATTGAAAACCTGGTCCCGGCGCGGTTCCGCGGCCGTCATCCCAGCCATCGCGAAAACTACGACGCCCACCCCCGCGCGCGCCAGATGGGCGCAGCCATGAACCTCTATGGCCTGCGCAAAGACGGCACCGAGTTTCCGGTAGACATCATGCTCAAGCCGATCGAGACCGCCGGCGGAACCGCGGTTTTGAGCTTTGTCCGCGATGTGACCGAGCAGCGGGCGGCGCTGGAAGCGCTGCGGCACAAGGACCTGCAACTGCGCTCCATTGTGGAGGGCGTGCGCGACTACGCAATCTATCTGCTTGACCCCGACGGCTGCGTGATGACCTGGAATCCCGGCGCGGAACGCATCAAGCAATACACGGAAGATGAAATTCTGGGAGCGCATTTTTCCCGCTTTTTTACCGAGGAGGATGCGGACCGCGGCCGTCCCGCCGAGCTGATGAGGCTGGCTGCCGAGCGCGGACGCATTGAAGAAGAGGGCTGGCGGGTGCGCAAGGATGGGTCGCGCTTCTGGGCGGACACGATTCTGGCCGCCATCCGCGATGACGCCGGCGAACTCACTGGCTACGCGAAGGTGACGCGCGATTTCACTGACCGCAAGCGTGCCGAAGAGTCGGTGATGCTGCAGTTGAGCGGTGCCCTGCTGGCCAATCTTGACGTTACCAGGCTGCTGAGTGCGATCTCGGCCAGCATTCACGAAGTGGTTCCCCACGATGCCGCCACGCTAGCGCTTTATGACCCCGCGATGGGCGATTTGCAGGTGCAGTTTCTGGCCGGCGAAGACAAGCAAACGCGGCGCGGCGAATTGCGCCTGCCGCTCGAGAATTCACCGGCCGGAACCGCCTTTCGCACCCGCGAACCGGTTGTACTGGATAACCTCCCCGATCCATCGTTTGCGCCCGAGACGGTTCGCCACGTTACCGAGCTGGGCATGCAGTCAGGCTGCTGGGTTCCGCTCATCCATCGCGGCGATGCCGTAGGCGTGCTCGCGGTGGCCAGCCGCCTTGAAGCGAGCTTTGCCCGCAACGATGCCGAGATGCTTTTGCAGATTGCCGGCCAGGTGGCCATGGCGGTCAACAACGCCCTCGCGTTCCGGCAGATTGCCGAGCTTCGCGATCGGCTGCGGCAGGAGAACCAATACCTTGAATCGGAGATCAACCTCGAGAACCGCTACGAAGATATTGTGGGCGACAGCAAGGGGTTGCGCCAGGTGCTCAAGGAGATTGAAACGGTCGCCCCCACCAATGCCACCGTACTCATCCAGGGAGAATCGGGAACCGGGAAGGAGCTGCTGGCGCGGGCCATCCATCGCCTCAGCCCGCGCAGCGATCATACCTTTGTGAAGCTCAACTGCGCGGCCATTCCCGCGGGCCTGCTTGAGAGCGAGCTGTTCGGCCACGAGAAGGGTGCCTTCACCGGCGCACTGGCGCGCAAGCTGGGCCGCGTCGAACTGGCCAACGAGGGCACGCTGTTTCTTGACGAGATCGGCGAACTGCCGCTCGACCTGCAACCCAAGCTGCTGCGCGCCCTGCAGGAGCGCGAGATTGAACGCCTCGGCGGCAACCGCGCCATCCCCGTCAACATGCGCCTGATTGCCGCCACCAACCGCGATTTGAGCAAGATGATTCAAGAGAAAACCTTCCGCAGCGATCTTTACTACCGTTTGAAGGTGTTTCCGGTGTCTGCGCCGCCGCTGCGCGAGCGCGCGTCCGACATTCCCATCCTCGTCCGCCATTTTGTGGCCTCGCACAGCAGGCGTATGGGCAAGACCATCGAGTCAATCCCCGACGAGACCATGCAGGCGCTGGTCAAGTGGCGCTGGCCGGGGAATATCCGCGAGCTCGAAAATTTTCTTGAGCGCGCCGTGATACTGACCCGTGGGCCGGTGCTCTATGTTCCGCTGGCCGAGCTGCAGATGGAAGAAAGAGCCGAAGCAGCCGCTGCCGAGAGCCCCACGCTCCACGCGGCCGAGCGGGAACATATTCTGCGCGTGCTGCACGAGGCCGGCGGGCAGATTGGCGGCGACGACGGCGCAGCCGCGCGCCTGGGCTTGAAACGCACCACCTTGAATTCGAAATTGAAAAAGCTCGGCATCGAGCGAAGTGACTATATTTAGTCGCGGCGACGGAATTTCGTCTTCGTCACTTCGATCCCGCAAAATTTCATTCTTCGTCACCTCTTCAATTTCTCGCCGCTAACCTCTTTGCGCTCAATTCTTAGCCGCGCAGGCAACTGGAGCGCCGGCGTTTGGCCCGCCACATGCATTAGACAGGGCGTGGCGCAAGGCGGCCGCACACATGTTGCGAATCTCAATTGACGAAAACACGCAAGCGATCGTGATGAAACTCGAAGGACGGGTTGCGGGGCCGTGGGCCGCTGAGTTCGAGCGAGTCTGGGTTGAAACGGTTCCGCTCCTGGCCAAGCGAAATCTGATTCTCGACCTTCGCGAAGTTACCTATGCGGACGCTTACGGCACGCGGTTGCTCGCCGAGGTCTACGCGCATACCCGCGCTAAGGTGCTTGCTGGAACGGTGTGGACACATTCTCTTGCCGAACAAATCTCGCGCCGCGACGCGCAATCTGAATATCAGGAGCCTTGACATGGGAACCATGCAAAATGCAGTCAGAGGTTGCGGCAGCCAGACAAGACTGGTGGGCGATTTCTTTAACAACTTCTCACAGCCCGCGCTGAGGGAACTGGGCGCCATGGCGCTTCCCCTCAACTATGCGGCGGGCATGATTCTGTTTTCAGAGAAGGATACCGCTCCGGGCATTTACTTCGTTCTCGACGGCCAGGTAAAGCTGTCGATGAACTCGAGCGATGGGCGGCGGCTGATTCTGCGCATCGCCCAAAAGGGCGAAGTGCTGGGCTTGGCGTCTGCCCTTTCAGGCAAGCCATGCGAGATGACGGCGGAGATTCTTTATCCCGCGAAGATCGCTCCGGTGGAGCGCAAAGATTTTCTGAGCTTCCTGATGCGTCACCCCGAGGTCTACCAATCCGTGACCGAAGAGCTCAGCCGCGACTACTCGATGGCCTGCGAGCAGTTGCGCACCGTGGGCTTGTCGGGCTCCGCGCCCGAGAAGCTCGCCCGCCTGCTGCTGGAGTGGAGCCAGAACGGGCAGACCACCGAGTGCGGCACGCGCTTCCGGTTTCCTTTGACGCATGGCGAGATCGGCGAGTTCATCGGCACCTCGCGCGAAACCGTGACGCGGACCATGAGCATCTTCAAGAGCCGACGCCTGGTAGCCTTCAGCGGTTCCACCCTGACCATACCAAGCAAGACCGCGCTTGAACATTACGCCCATTGCTAGCTGTGAAGTTTCAACAGGTTGTCCATTCGATCTGGCTGCGAGAAGCTGGTTCTGCGACGAATCAGATTTCCCGGAGGGATCGAATGGACTATGACCAGAATGCCCGACTGACCGTTCATAGTCGAGAGCAGTTGGCCAGATATTTAATTGAGCAGGGCGGCACGTTGAAGGCCGCTGCAGCGGCCTTCAGCGTGAGCGATAAGACTGCGGCCAAATGGGTGCGCCGCTATCGAGAACGTGGACGAGCGAGAATGAAAGACCGCAGCTCAAAGCCGCACCGCTCGATCGTTTAGACACGCGCCTCCACAGGCTCCAGCGTCAGCCGCGCCGTCAGCACCACCAGCGCCACCCAAAGCACGTCCGCGCCCAGCAGATGCGCAATCTGCAGCCACAGAGGCGCCAGCAGAAACACGTCCATCAACCCCAGAACATACTGCGCGGCCAGCAGCAGCAGCACCAGGGCGGAGAGCCCGCGATTGTCCCAGTGCGCCACGCCCTGCGCGGGCCTCTGCACCGCGCGCACCAGGATCCAGATCAGAAAAATGCTCGACAAGAACGCCACCGTGGGATGCGTCCACCGCCAGCGCACCAGCCAGCCGCTGCCCGACGAGAAATCCTGCGCCAGCGCCTGCCCCAGCGAACTGGCCGGGAACAGCGTGTCGCCCAGCGCGGCCAGCGAACCAGTGACCCCCACAATCATCACCACCACGACGGCGGCAACCGCCCCCAAGGGCGCAACCACGCGGATCGTGCTCCGCGTGTACCCCTTGCGCCGGCTGAGCAGATGCGCGGACAAGGTGAGCGCCGCCAGCAGCAGCAGCGTGTTGGTCAGGTGCAGCGCCAGGTAGGGCGCCCGCAGCGGCGACTGGCTCCCAGCCGTCAGCCCCAGCTTCACAAGCAGCGCGCCCAGGATCGCCTCAACCAGTGTGAAGCCCACCGAGGCCGAGGCCGCCGCCCGCGCCAGATGCCCGCGCACCGTGGTTCTGAAGGTCCACACCATTAACCCCACCACAAACAGCAGCGACAGCCCGCTCGTCAGCCGGTGCGTAAATTCGATCATCGTATCCACGCGCGGCGAGTGCTGCATCACCGTGCCGTTGCACAGCGGCCAGTGGTTGCCGCAGCCCGCTCCCGACCCCGTGGCCCGCACCAGCGTCCCCCACAAAATCACCGCGATGAAGTAGGCCAGCACGCTCCACGCAAAGCCGCGCAGCGCCCGGGAAGGAAGAAGTTTTTGATCGGTGGAAGCAGCAGTAACCGGCATGAGAAACAACCCCGTAGTGAACCCACCAGTGTAGAACAAGCAGCAGAGCAAACCCATTTGGAATTGGAATCATGCGCCGCAGAGGCTTTGAAAGGGCACAGCTTGAGCCGTAGCGCAAGGAATCCGTCGAGTGTTTTGAAAAGGCACGCCTTTAGCCGGGCCGACGAAGCAAACGGAATGAGTCGGGCTTGAGCCCCTGCTGATTTGCCGGGGTGCCCCAGATCTGGATTTTCAGATCTGGGACTTTTCGAAACTCAACCGCAATTCACGAAATGAAACAATCGAAAGCTGCCTTCGAGAGTCATTCCCCAAGCAGCCGCACCACATGGTTCACGATGATCAGATCCTCGGCCGGTGGAATCACGCGCACTGTCACCCGCGAATTTTCCGCCGAGATGGTCCCCGCGGGCCGCATCTGATTGCGCTCTTGGTCCACAACAATGCCCAGCGCGCCCAGTCCCGCGCAAATCTCGGCGCGCGAGTCGGCGTCGTTCTCGCCGATCCCGCCCGTGAACACCACCATGTCCAGCCCGCCCAGCTCCGCCACATAGCTGCCGATCCACTTGGCAATCGTCCATGTGAACTTGTCCACCGCCAGACGCGCCTTCGCGTTGCCCGCCTTGATGGCCTCACGCAGATCGCGCATGTCGTTTGACAGATTGCTTACGCCCAGCAAACCAGCCTTTTTGCTTACCACCGCCTCCAGTTGGTCGGCCGCGTCGTCGGTGCTCTTCGCCGTCTCGTTAATCTTGCGCAAAATAAACAACAGCACCCCGGGATCGATGTCGCCCGTGCGCGAGCCGCTGATGATGCCCCCGGTCGGCGTCAAGCCCATCGAGGTGTCAAGGCATTTGCCCCCGCGAATGGCGGAGATCGACGCGCCGTTGCCCAGGTGCGCCACAATCAGCTTCTCCGGAACCTTCGGCTGCAGTTGCAGCACGATCGACTCGTACGAAATGCCGTGGTATCCATAGCGCCGCACCCCCATCGCCGAATACTCCTCGGGAATCGGCATGTGCGTCACCACCTCGGGCATGGTGCGATGAAAGTACGTGTCGAGAATGGCAAAGTTCTTGATGCCCGGGAACAGCTGCAGAGCCTGGCGCATGATGTAGATCGCAATCGGCGTATGCAGCGGCGCAAAGGCCGTGTAGCGCTCCATCTCGTCGATCAGCGCCGGCGTGATGAGCTGGTTCTGCTGCACCGTCGGACCGCCGCACACCATGCGATGCCCGATCGCCGCCGGAGCGGGGAACTGGTCGGAATGAAGCGCGTCGGCCACCAGCTTGAAGGCCACCGCGCGGTTAGGCAGAGCCGGCGTCTCATCCACCAGCTTTTTCCCCGCCGCATCCTTGATCCAGAACTTGCCCAGGTCGGTGCCGATCCCGTCCACGGCACCTTCGTGCAGCTTCCGCCGCTCGCCGTCCCCGGCCTCATACACTGAAAACTTGATGGAAGAAGATCCGCTATTCAAAACCAATACGGGCAAAGAAGTCATTGATAAAAACCTTTCAGAGTGAGTGATGGTCCAATCAGCGAGTTAGTAAGTAAGCGGTCCGCCGTTCCCTCTCCGCGGTTTGGACCATGAAGCACCTTTAGGAACTTGTTGAAATTCGCCTGGTTGTGGCGTCTTTTCTTTCGATTTTCGTAACTACTCGTTCAAAATCTGTTTGAAGTACGTTTCTGGCCGGTGTTTATAGGGGTTTACGAACCTCCGGGAATCATCTCCGAAGCTCGCAACCGTTGTTCAGGCACACTTCTCCCGGAGCATTTCCGGTGGTTGAGCCATCAGTCTCGGCAGCCGGATCAAGTTGTGCGCCGCGCAGCTGAAGACGAACAGCCAGTCCACCTTCTCCAGGCCTCGCAACTTGACCTGGCGCAGCGGGCCGGTTTGCTTCAGCCATCCGAATCCCTTTTCGATCAGCCATCGGCGGCTCAGACTGACGGCATAGCCGGGCTGGCGCGTGGTTCTGCGGTCCAGGTTGCTCGAGCGGCCCTTGTCGTTCTTGGTAACGTGCGGCGTCACGTTCAACTCCCGCACCGTGCTGACGAAATCCTTCGTGTCGTAAGCCTTGTCGGCACCCACCGTGATGCGCCGAGAGCGGCCCTCTTGCTTTTCGGAAAGCATCAACAGCGCCGCATCGCGCTCGGCATAACCGTCGGCGTGCGTCACCATCGCAGCGGCGATCAGACCGTTGCGGTTCTCCACCAGCGCATGCCCCAGATAACTCAGCTTCGACTCCTTGCCGTAGCTCTTCTTGTATAGCCGCGCATCGGCATCAGTGGTCGATTCATGCGTCTTGTTCGATCGCTTCTGACCGTGAAAGTCTCCCCCGTCGCCGTCATCGGAACCGTCTTTCGAGCGAAAGCTCTTTTGCGAAGCCCACGCCTGAATCAGCGTGCCATCGACAGTGAAGTGCTCGTCGGACATAAATTTCTTCGCCAGCTTGTTCACTTCTGCGAAGAACTGCTGCGCCACATCGGAGGTCAGCAACCGGTCCCGGTTCTTCGAGAACACCGCGTGGTTCCAAACCCCATCGTCCATGCCCAGACCTACAAACCAGCGAAACAAAAGGTTGTAGTCGATCTGCTCAACCAGCAGCCGCTCAGAGCGCACCGAGTAGAACACCTGCAACAACAGGGCCCGCAGGATGTACTCGGGAGCAATCGAAGGCCGACCGGAGTCCGCATACAGTGCATCGAACTCTGCGCTCAACGTCCGCAACGCCGAATCCGTCAACTTGCGAACTGCCCGCAATGGATGATCCTGAGGCACTCGCTGCTCCAACGAAACATAGCTGAACATACCGTCCTGATCCCGCTCGTCTCCACGCATGTAGGTTAGACGAATGGCCCAAGACCTCCGACTCAAAACGAGTACCTATTTCAACAAGTTCTTAGGGGAAAGATCGCGTGCTACTCAAAGCCTAGCAGCGTACTCCTGGCGGCGCGGGTGACTGATGTCACAAGGCGATGAAAAAGCCCATTCCGTGGCCCGGAGCAAGCCCTTGAACGCCCTCTTTCGTGCTCATGCAACCCTCATCACAAGGATGCGGCGCCAGTTCCCTCGTTCCGCTTTGCCCAGGACGTCAGTTCATTGATGGAATGAACTTCGGACTGGGGAGACTTGCGAAAAGCCTTCGCCTCAGAAGAGCGGCAAAAGATGTGGCGGAATCGAATTTTTCATCAGGAGCGATTGATTTTTGGCGAGGCGTGCTTAGAGGCTGGGGTGTTCAGGCTGGTGAGGCCTTCGGGGAGGGCCATTTCTACGCGCTTGGCGTCGACGTCGATTTTGCGGAGATAGGATTTTGCGAAGGGCACGAGGATTTCGCCGTCTGTGCCGCGGACGACCAGCAGGGCGACGGGACCGGCGGTGCGGTCGACGTCTTCGATTTCGCCGATGAGCGCGGGTGGTGCGGGGGAGACATCGAAGAGGGCGCAGCCGATGAGGTCAGCGATGTAGGCTTCGCCGTCGGGGAGCGGGGCGCGCTGCTCCAAAGGAATGGCGACGATGAGGCCGAGAAGAGCTTCGGCGTCGGTGATGGAATCGATGCGGGAGAAGTGAAGCACGATGCCGCCCTTGTGCATCCAGTGATGGGCGAGCGTGCATTCGCGGGCGGGGGCGGTTGGAGCGTCTTCGCGGAGCAGCCAGAGGCGGGGGCGCTGGGCGAATTTCTCAGGAAAATCGGTGAGGAGGTCGGCGAAGAGTTCGCCTTTGCGCCCCTGGGTGCGGCGGATGCGGGCCAGCCAGGCCCACTGGGGCGGTTGGCCGGATTCGGAAGCCTGCTTAGGCGAGGGGGTTGGCGGCGAGGGAGATTCACCGGCCCGGTCGGCGGACACTAGTCTTAGTCGTCCTCTTCAAGGATGTCGAGCGTGTAGCGATGATGCAGCTTCATGCTGACGGCTCCCAGAATGGTGCGGACGGAGCGGGCTGTGCGTCCCTGCTTGCCGATGACCTTGCCCACATCCTGTGGCGCGACGCGCAACTTGAGGACCGTGTTCTCTTCGCGGTTGACGGGTTCGATCGCGACGGCTTCCGGCTCATCCACCAGGGCCTGGGCGATTTCGCGAACCAGCTCGACGACTGAAGTTTGTGTGACCATCTCGTTTTGGGTCATGCTCTTGCCCCTGACCTTCTGCACCGGAGAATTGGCAACTTAAATCTGTGCGCGAATAGTAACAGCCCATACCCGCCGCCGTCAGCAACTGTGTGCGCCAGCGGATAAGAAAGCTTGCGCACCGGAGGCCAGAACAGGGACTGGAGCCGGGTTCGTGGCCTGGGGCGGAAGAATCAGGCGGCGGCGGTTTCGGCGGCCGGGGCGGGGTTTTTGGCGGCCAGCTTCTCGACAATGGGGGAGAGCTGGGCGCCGACGCCGCGCCAGTAGGCGAGGCGCTCGTGCTTCAGGTCGACCGTGGCGGGGTTGGTACGGGGGTTGTAGGTGCCGATGACTTCGATGGAACGGCCATTGCGGGCGCGGTCCTTTTCGATGACCACGATACGGTAGTAGGGCTGCTTGGGGGCGCCAACGCGCGCCAGACGAATCATTACCATGGAGATACGGTTCCTTTCAAAATGCAAAGCTCTGTTGCGGTCTCAGGGATCTTCAAGGGCAGGCGCGGACGCGCCAGGCCAAAATGAGGGCCGGACGGATGAGCCCAGCCGCACAAGACACAACACCTAAGTATCGCTGAAAGCGGCGTTCAGGGCAAGTTTTCTGGGGGGGTGGTTTAAGGAAAGAGTCCTTCCTGGCTCGAGCCCGGCATTGCAAACGCATCACGGAGCGAGCAAGGTTTGCGGGTCACTACGACTTCAAGACTGAGTCGAAGATACCGTCAAGAAGCTGCTCATGATTTTGAGCGCCCCCGGTTGCCAGGGCATGCTGATAGCCTGCCTGGCTCAATTCGGCACGGAGAGCGGGGTTCGTCAGCAGCGTTACGATTGCGGTTGCGAACGAGTGGGCATTGTCGGCGATGAGGATGTTGACTCCATGGGTCAGGCCCATCCCCTCTGCGCCAATGCTTGTGGCCACGACCGGGCGGCCCGCGAGAAGAGCTTCAAGAACTTTGATCTTGACTCCGCCGCCGCTGAGCAAAGGGGCAACGACCACCATTGTCTGACGATAGAAATCTTCGATGTTGGGCACAAAGCCCGCAAAATGGACGCATGCCGGAGCCTGCCGCACCAGATCTTGAGGCGGATTTTTGCCGGCGATCTGTACGCGGAGGTCGGGGAGTTGCGCCACAAGCAGCGGAAGTACTTCGCTCAAGAAGAACTTCAATCCGATGACATTCGGTTCATGGGTAAAAGAGCCGACAAATCCGATTTGAAACTCCGGAGGATCTGCAAGCGCAACCCGCGCGATGTTCAAAAGACGCGGAATTGTGGTCACTTTCAATTCAGGATTGAAAAGAGTGAGCCCGTATTTGTCCTGCTCGGAGATAGATAAAAGATGACGGAAGCGAGGGTAGTATCGCCTCTCGTACCGAATCCAGCAAAACCAATCAAGGCCAGATGAAATTCGCTTCAACAGCGATTTTGCAGAGCTGAATCTGCGAAAGGCAGAGACGGATTGCACATCGATGGTGTCCATGATCGCGGGGACCTGGCCGCACTCCTCAACATACTGCGCCATTTGCGGGAACTGAACGATGACGAGATCGATGGATTGGGCCTTTAGGATTTCGCGGCAGGCGTTCTCGAAGAGCGAAGTGCGGAGCCAGGAGACGATTTGCGGAATAAGAAGCGCCTGCAAGGCTCGGCCTTTGAATCTCGACAACGAGGAAATTGTCAAAGGCACAGGCCGGACTTCGGCTGCCCAAAGCAGCATGTCCTTCACGGCATCTTGAGACTCGGCGGAACCGGGGCTTTCATCAAAGGCGACCACATAGAGATCGAATTTCGATGCAATGCTTTTGAGGAAGGTGAGCGCGACTGCGGCTCCGCCACTTGCTGTCTTATCGCCCAACAAGAAGGGCGCGATTGCCAGGACTTTTTTCTTCATGTGGATGCGAATTGCCTCCGAGTTGTTCCGTAATCATGAAATTGAGAATCGATACCAATGGGAAACGGTTGGCTAGATTATTGTCTCCGACGGGTCGGGTTCCTGCATCAGCATCGCTTTTACCCTCCGGATGTAGTGATCCTTGTTATAGGAGGCCACGAAGTTACGGCCGTTCTCCACGACCTTTTGAGCGAAGTTTCTGTCGTCGAGGAGGCCGGTGACGATGCGGAAGATGGCCTCGGGATCGTTGGGTGGAACGCTGCAGCCGGTGACCCCGTCGATCAGATAGCCATCCATGCCTTTGACCGCGGTGACGACCGAGGGAACCCCGAGGGTGATGCAGGAGCCCAGTCGAATATGACCGGAGCTCTTGTTGGATTCCTTGAGACAAATGACACAGACGGAGGCCTGTGCCATCAATTGGTCGTGCTCGCTGACGGCGATCTCGGAATAAACTTTGGCGCCCACGGTCTTGTTGAGCTCGAGTACATGGGGCAGATCCTTTTTGCTGCAGACGACGGTGAGGGGCCATTTTCCGAGGCGCGCGGCAGCAAAGAGAGTGTCCCAGTCGCAAGCGGCGCGGCCGGCGGAGAAGACGGAGCCGTTGCCGGCCTGCATGGTGGAGCTGGGCTCGGACCAGCCGGCGATCGGCCAGCGGATATAGCGGACGGCATTTTCAGGAAGGCGGTAAAGCTGACGGTAACGATCCTTTTCCCACGGCGTCATGACGTGCAAGCCGAGAACGGATCTGCGCATGGAGGGAGCGAGGATCAGCTTGATGTACAGGTTATAAATGAATGCCACGAGTGCGTTTTTATTGGCCGGGTTGTAGTCGATGAACTCAACAAATACGATTTTCTTTTGGTGAAGGATGGCCATGAGCAAGGAGAGCAGCCTTCCATACCCGTACCAGTCGGGGGCGACGATGTCGTAGTCTTTGGCCAGATAGGCGACCGCAAACACCTTGAGTATGTTGTTGCGCAGTACGATTTTTGACAGGGTTTTTCCAAAACGGAGCGCGCAGACGCCGGGCAACCGGTCAACTACATCGAGGATTCCGTGCTCGATGGAAGCGTCGTACAAGATCTTCTTCATTTGGCCTCCGGGAGAGCGGTTCTCGACAGTTTACCGTTGGACGGCGCAAGAGCGAATGCCTCATTATCGCGCGCGGGTTCGAAGCCATCGTCCCAGGGCGGAGAATTGATGGAGGCTGGGACACGAAAGGCAGGATGTTCAAGGCATAGATCGGGCGGGCGCTTCGACTTGGCTTGAATGTTTTTTGGAAGTGGAGAAAGAGCAAAGGCAAAAGCAGCCGCGGGTCCTTCGACTCCGTTGGGCGCAAAAAGACGCGCCAAACTACGCTCAGGATGACAGTTCATTTATGGTATGAACTTCGGACTCGGGACACTAGAAACGCCAACGACGCGGCGCAGGTAAAGGGCGACGCGCGAGATAGGAATGGAAAGGACAACGATGAACTCTGACTGGACACGGCGCAGGTTTTTGAGCGGCGCGGCTGCTTCGGCGGGCGCACTGACGCTGGCTTCGCAGGGAAATGCTGCTCTGGCGGCGGGTGCGGGTTTGCAGGGACGGTTTGTGACCCATGTATCCGTGGTGCGGGTGAACCAGATCGAGGTGACGCCGAGCCGAAACATCGGACAGGACGAGGCTGGGGATAACAGTCCGCAACATATCCGCTCGCGGAGGGAAGCGTTTGCGCGCGGATGCCCTGAGGGACGGATGACGTGGGCGGTGAGCTGGCTGGCGTTGAATGATCAAAGGCAGGAGTATCAGGAAGCGCGGCGGCTGCTGGCTTCGTATCACGACCGGTATGGCGACGAGATTACGTTTATTCCGGGCGGCTACTTTGCGCCGATGTACAACACGCGCGCGGCGATCCAGGAGACGATTCACGAGGCGCTGAAGCTGGTTTCGCAGATGGTTGGGGGCGGGTATCGGCCGCAGTCGCTGATCGCGGGGTATATGGATGCGGAGAACCAGCGGTTGCTGGCAGACAAGGAAGGGATTCATGTGTGCCAGGGGCAGATCTGGAGCCAGCACGCGATTGATAACGGCGATGGGGACGGGGGCATCTGCTATCCCTACTACCCCAGCCGCGAGCACTACTTGAAACCTGCGCAGGGAGCGGCGGACTTTATCGACTGCGTGTGCCTGGACGGGTGGACCTGCGACTTTCTGGCGGCTCGGCGGAACGGATTTGAGGGAGGGTTCAACAGCCGCCTGGGCGTGGGGCCGATTGAGACGGTGGCCGACCTGGGCGAGCAGGTGGGGCGCAGGGAGATGATGGACACCACCGCCATGCACTTTGACCAGGGCCACGCCCTGAACGGGTTTGGCTGGGTGACGGGGATTTGGGAGGTCTCGATTGCGCACGATGCGGATTTGGCGTGGTGGCTCGAGGCTGTGAAGACGCGGTGGCCAGATACGAGGGTGATGAGCGAAGGAGAGTTTGGCATGGAATGGCGGCGGCATAATCCGGACAATTCGCGGCTCAACTACCGCTTTGACGCCAAGGGAACTGGCGCGCCCGGCTCGGAAAAGGAACTGGAATTGGAGTGGTTCATGAACCGGGAGTTCCGGCTGGCGTTGCTGCATAACTGGATCAGCGACAGTCCCCGCATGGTGATCGACTTCACGCGTTACGATTTGCGGGCGCAGGAGCCGCAGGGACTTCAGAGGGAGTGGAGCCTGATGAACGTGCTGAACCAGAAGCAAACGCGGCCCCAGGACAAGCCGGTGCGGCTGGGAAAATTGCCTGCCGAAGATCAACAGCGGATTTATGCGCAGTATCCGGAGTTGAAGCGGTGGGCGTAGAGGCTTCGGCAGGGGCTCGGCTCAGACTCTCAGTGAGCCCCGAAACGCCCTTCCGCTATAGAAAGAGGGCGCAGTGTTGTGGTACACAAAGACACGGCCGAAGCGGCGATCAGCAAAGATGGCGCCGCCGAGTTCTCTGATATCAGAGGGTGTCTTCAACCAACTCTGCGTCTTTCTGTCGAACTCTCCGAGTTTCTGCAACTGCCGATACTGTTCTTCAGATAAAGGCTCGATACCGATGGCGGCCGCCATATCAAGAACGTTGCCTGCCGGATGCAATCCTTCTTTCTCCCTTTTCTGCTGTCCAGCGCGGTCGTAACAGATATTTCTGCGGCCTTGGGGACTCTCCGCTGAGCAGTCAAAAAAAACGAATTCGCCTGTCTCTTTATCGAACGCGACGGCATCCGGCTCGCCGCCCGTGCTCTCCATCTGGTTCAGCGACCACAGTTTTTTCTGATTGGCTTCGAGCCTCGCCTGCACTTTGGGCCATTCAAGATTTTCATGGAGGTTCATGTTCTTTTCAAAGCGAGCTTTCAACGCTTTGAGCAGGTCTTCGCGTTGCTTAATCGACAGGGTCAGGTTTGGCATATTGCCTGCATGCGCCGGAAATTGGGGGTTAGGATCAAAAGGGCAGGCCCAGAGCCTGGGGAACCGAATCCCCGCAACCCACTTTAAGTTAAAAGAAGCCAGGTGGCAACGACGGAAAAGGCGTTGCGGCCTCAAGTTATCCAGGGGACACGAGCTTTCCGCGAGGACGAGGCCCTGGCCTTGGTCAGGGGCTGTTACAGTATCAAGAAATCGGGGGTTCACCAAGGCGGCCCGGAGCGCGCAGGCGATGAATCGCGAGTATCACAAATGGAAATCGAGCCGGCTGGGCAGGGAGATGGAGCTGCTGGTGTTCGGGCACGCGGGGATGCCGGTGGTGGTGTTTCCGACCTCAGGCGGCCGGTTCTATGAGTTCGAAGACAGGGGCATGATCGGCGCGCTTGAGGGAAAGATTAATACGGGCGGCGTGCAGGTTTATTGCGTGGACTCAGTGGACAAGGAGAGCTGGTATAACCGCCGGGTGAACCCGCGGCGGCGGATTGCGCGCCACATGCAGTATGAGGAATACGTGCTGAGCGAGGTGATTCCGCTGCTGAGGGAGGGCAACAGCGACCCGCGGCTGCTGGCGCTTGGATGCAGCCTGGGAGGCTACCATGCGGCGAATCTTTTCTTTCGCCATCCCGATGTTTTTACCGGCATGGTGTCGCTGTCGGGCGCGTTTGAACTGGCTGGCTTTCTGGATGGGTATTATGACCTGGACTGCTACTTCAACCTGCCAACGCACTATCTGCCGAAGCTGAGCGACCCATGGTACTTTGACCGGTTCCGGCAGAACTCGTGCGTGCTGGCGACGGGCTGGGACGACCAGTGCCTGGGACAGAACCAGGAGCTGGACCGGATTCTGACTTGGAAAGAGATTCCACACCAGCTTCATGTGTGGGACGCGCAGAACGCGCACGACTGGCCGACATGGGGGCGGATGGTTGGGGAGTACGTGTAAAGGCAGGGAACGAGGGAACCAGGGGAACGAGGGAACGGACACTTTGGCGCGGGTTGGGGTTGAACGTTTTATGGGAGAGAGCGCGATGAGCAAGCTCAATCCCTACGACAGCTTTCTTGACGGGCGCGTCTTGAGACCATTGTGGCGTCGACTTCCACGGCGAATGCGGCGGTGCTTGCAACGATAGGGCCGGAGAGCGGGCCACTGCGCTGGGTGGTAGCATCAAAGATGACCGATGCAAACTAAAAAACTGAAGATCATTCCGCTGGGCGGGTTGGGCGAGTTCGGCATGAACTGCCTGGCGCTGCGCTGGGAAGACGACATTATCGTGATCGACGCCGGACTGATGTTTCCGGAGTCGGAGCTGCTGGGTGTGGATATCGTTGTTCCCGACATCACCTACCTGATCGAGAACAAGGAGCATGTTCGGGCGATCATCCTGACGCACGGACATGAGGATCACATTGGCGGGCTGCCGTGGATTCTGAGCGAGCTGAAGGTTCCGGTGTACGCGACCGAGTTCACGCTGGCCTACGTGGAAGGCAAGCTCGAAGAGCACGAGCTGCTGGACGAGACCGAGCTGATCGAGATTGCGCCCAAAGAAAAGTTCACCATGGGCCCGTTCACGATTGAGCCGATTCGGGTGACACACTCGCTGGTGGATTGCGTGGCGCTGGCGATTGAAACGCCGGTGGGGGTGGTGATCCACACCGGCGACTTCAAGATCGACCTGGCTCCGCTGGACGACAAGGCGTTTGACCTGCACACCTTTGCCGAGTATGGCAAGCGAGGGGTGCTGGCGCTGCTGCAGGACTCGACCAACGTGGACCGGACGGGCTATACGCCGAGCGAGCGAGCGGTGATTCCGCGGCTGGACGAGATTTTTTCGCGGACCAAGAAGAAGCTGTTCTTCACGTGTTTTTCGTCGTCGATTTACCGCATGCGGATTGCGATGGAGCTGGCGCGGACGCATGGACGGAAGGTGGCGATTGTGGGCCGCTCGATGATGGAGAGCACGGAGATTGCGCAGGATCTGGGTTACCTGGACATTCCTACGGGGCTGGTGATTCAGCCGGGGCAGATGCGCGACTACGGGCCCGAGCAGTTGATGATATTGATCAGCGGCACGCAGGGCGAGCCGATGAGCGCACTGAGTCGTGCGGCGGTGGACAACCACAAGCACGCGCGCATCGACGCCGGCGATACGGTGGTGCTGAGCTCGAGAATTATTCCCGGCAATGAGAAGGCGATCTTCAGGGTGATCGATCACCTTTACCGGCGGGATGCGAACGTGATCTGCGACGACGGCTCGAACGGTCTGATCCACGTGAGCGGGCACGGCAGCCAGGAGGAGATGCGTCTGCTGATCAACCTGGTGCGGCCAAAGTACTTTATCCCCGTGCACGGCGACTACCGCAACCTGCGCAAGCATGCGCACGTAGCGATGGAGACCGGGGCGGTAGAACACGCGATGGTGATTGAAGACGGCGACGTGCTGGAGCTGGACAAGACGGACGCGCGCAAGAAGGACAAGGTGACGGCGGGCCGGATTCTGATCGACTCCGGCTCGACGATCGACGTGGTGGAAGACCTGGTGATTCGCGACCGGCGGATTTTGTCGGAAGACGGGATCGTGCTGGCGGTGCTGGGGATCAACAAGCGCACCGGCAAGGTGGAACAGCAGCCGGAGGTGGTGATGCGCGGTTTTGGCGGCGCGGACATTACCGACCAGGCGCGCGAGCAAGTGCTGAAGACGCTGGATGGTCTGAACACCGAGCAGAAGGCAGACTACGGCATGGTGAAGGAAAAAGTGCGCGCGGATCTGAAGCGGCTGATCCAGAAGACGACGGGGCGGCGGCCGATGATCATGCCGGTGATTCTGGAGCTTTAGGCTGCGCCTTCGAACTCGCTGGCGGCGTCTTCGCTGAGGACGGAGCGATTAAGCTCAGGCGGCAGCGAGCGCTGGCCGATGAAAAAGTCGTCGAGGTTGAGCCGGGCATTGCCTTCGAGGTCAAGGAAGCCGGCGTGGCTTTCAGTGCACAGGAGCTGGTCCTGGACGGAAAGACGAGGCGCGATGAGCACGGGCGTTGCGTTGCCGGAGATTTCAGTTGCGCGGCCGCGCAACTCCTTCAGAGCGTCACGTACGGAGTCGGGTTCGCCGCACTCTTTTACGGCGCAGACCAGCGTGTGGCCGTGGCCGTAGACGTCGACGTAAGCGACGACGAGAAATTCACGGGAGGGGGCGCAGCACTCAAGGCGCACTTCCTTGAGCTTGATGGCGGAGACCTGCGCGAGCAGGGCTTTGAGAGCAGCGATGGCGTGATCGCTGGGGTAGGTTCCTTGGTTTTTCCTGGCGGGCTTCAATTTCATCGCGAACCTCCTCTGAGGCCGAACGGCTATGCGGACGGAGCGGCGACAACCGTAGGGGTCACTAGTTTTAGACGTCCGATGCCGTTGCGGGTAATGGATGCCAGCTTGAACGAGTTCTTGCCGGCGGGAATCATGGCCAGAGGGACAAGCGTGCGGCCGGGCCTGGGGACGAGATTTTTCGATTCGAGCCAGGCGCATAGGCGGGGATCGTGGATCTCGGGGTGGCCGTCCCAGAAGTGGGACGTGAGGCCGCAGGCAATCTGCAGGTGGTCGAGCTGCAACTCGACGACTGGGACACGTTTAGAAAAATAGCGGCGAACGTTGTTGACGCCAATATAGATGCCAGAAACGCGAATTCCTCGAAATTGAGTTTTAACAACCATGGCCCACCTCAGTAATTGCAAGAACCGATGAGGTTCGATCAGGGCACCAGCGAGGGCAAACTGGGATATCGCGAAGCGGATGCTGCCGGCAAACTTTCCGCCGGCTCCCAAAGCCAGACGGACCGGAACTTGCACACCCGTAGCGACGTGATTGTGTCGCCGCAGTGTCAATAAGTGAGTTGCTGGCCGAGGGGCGCTTGGGCTCGATCGGCAGGATAGCGCATTTCTTTCTTAGACGTTTGCAATCCACGTACGGCTTTGCGCACAGGTGAGTACGGCTTTGCGCACGTGTGAGATCAATCTGAAAGCAGATGCACCTATCCACGCCTAAATCGACGAGATCGGAACCGTTCATTCGGCGCGGGGGGCACACCAGGATGCCGGTCTTGCGTGAGGAAAATCGGTAAGGCCAAATGCAATTGGACGTGCAGGGTCGAGACAACGCTGACTTTATTCATTTTTGCTGTCAGTCTGAGGGAATATTCGGCCAGTTTTCCTCAGTTGTCAAGCGGTGAATGGTAAAAACTCATAACCACTTTAGATCCACCAACGGTCTTCGATCGGGGACTCGTCCCGGGCCGACGGAGGCTTGTGGATCCGGGTCCGGTTGCCAAAAGATGGGGGTGGGATCGAGAATGCTGGCGAGGTTTAATTATGGATCGCAGGGAGTTTATGGGCGCGGCCTCGGCGGCCGTGGTTGCGCAGGGGATGGCTGCTGCGTTTGGGCAGTCACCGCAAAATGGGATGCCGGCCAGGATTGCGCCGGGTGAGAGGGTGGTAGCGCCGGGCAAGGCTGGCTTGCTGGCGCCGATGGCTTTGGGACTGATCATCTCGCCCGATCCGGAGCCGGAAGCGGCCTTGAAACGGGTGCAGGCGATGGGGTTTTCCAACTGCTTTCTCTCGATGGACGGCTACATTGGTCATTTCACGCCGGAGCTGGCGGCCCAGTTCAGAGAGCTGCTGGAGAAATACCAGTTGGTGGCGACGACGGTTGAGGTGGTGGGGCCGGGACCGATGGTGTGGGATTTTCTGCGCGGACCTTCGACGATCGGGCTAGTGCCGGCGGCGACGCGCGCGGCGCGGATCGATGCGCTGCGCCAGGCCTCTGACTTTGCCAGGCAGGTGGGCATTGGGCAGGTGCAGACGCATTGCGGGTTTATTCCGGAAGACCCGGAGGATCCCAAGTACCCTGGGGCTGTGGAGGCGATACGCACCGTGGCCCAGCATTGCCATGGGAATGGGCAGTATTTTTTGATGGAGACCGGGCAGGAGACGCCGACCACCATGTCGCGCATGATCCGCGACGTGGCCATGCCCAACCTGGCAGTGGGACTGGATACGGCGAACCTGATTCTTTACGGAAAAGCGAACCCGGTGGACGCGGTGGATATTCTTGGGCCGCATGTGCGCAGCATTCACGCCAAGGACGGGCGCTGGCCCACCGACCCGAACAAGCTGGGCGAGGAAGTGCTGATCGGACAGGGGCTGGTGGACTTCCGCAAGGTGTTTACCAAGTTGCACGCGATCGGCTACGCGGGTGCGGTGACGATTGAGCGTGAGACTTCGGGACCGCAGCAGATTGAGGACGTGAAGAACGAGAAGATTTATCTGGAGAGGATTTTGCGGGAAGTGGTGGGGTGAGGGAGATGCGGCGGTCTTTCCCAGTGCTCACCCCTCCGACAGCGACCCGTCGGTGGGGACCCCAACTGCGCTGCGCTTCGCTCAAGATGGCAGATCGCTTTTTATTATCTGTTTAACTAAGAATGATGTGTCGATACGGCACCAGGAAAGGCGGCAGGCGTGAAGCGCAGGGAGTTTATGCAGGCGACGGCGGGGATGGCGTCGGGATTTCTTTTGATGAGGGCGGAGGCGGCGTTCGGGTACCAGGCCAACTCCGCGGTGCGGATGGGGCTGCTGGGATGCGGGGACCGCGGGACACATGTGGCCACTTCGTTCTCGCAGAATACTGTGGCGCAGGTGGTGGCACTCGCCGATCTGTTTCCCAATCAGCTTGAGGCGGGGCGCGCGCACTTCAACAGCGTGAATGCGGCGCTGGGGCGACAGGCGATCGAGGCGCGGCTCCTGTTTCACGGGCCGCATGCGTTTGAGCAACTGGCCGCCTCGCCGGATGTGGACCTGATCCAGATTTCGACGCCGCCATTCTTTCATGTGCAGCACCTGGAGGCGGCGGTGGGCGGGGGCAAGCACGTTTACTGCGAAAAGCCGGTGGGCATTGACGTGGCGCAGGCGCACAAGGCACTGGAGATCGGCAAGCGGGTGGGGCCGAAACAGAGCGTGGATGTGGGCTTCCAGTGCAGGAGCGCACCGCCGATTGCGGCGATTGCGGAGAAGATCAAAGGCGGCGCGCTGGGCAAGATTGCCACCATCTCGGCGTATTACTACGCGCCGGCGTCGACGGAAAAGGTGTTTCCCGGCGCTGGGCCGGACGAGCATCGGCTGCGCAACTGGCTGTGGGACCGGGCGCTGTCGGGGGACATCCTGGTGGAGCAGAACATCCACATCATCGACCTGTGCAACTGGATTCTGGGAGCGCGGCCGTTGCAGGCGTCGGCCACGGGCGGGCGGAACGTGCTGACCCACGCCGGGGATTGCTGGGATAACTACCAGGTGGATTATCTCTATCCCGGGGAGGTGCGGGTGTCGTTCGCGTCCACGCAGTTCGGGGCCTACGGGCTGTTTGAGGCGGGTCTGCGGGTGTTCGGGTCAAACGGGGCGGCGACGATTCCGTATGCCGGGCCGGTGGAGATTGTGGGCGCCGAGAAGTGGGCGTGGGCGGATTCGGCGGGGAGTTCGGCCGGGGCAGGCAAATTTGCGGCCAACGGCGACTTCGAGGACAATCTTGCCTTCGCGGACAGGGACAAGGAGCGCACGTTCATCGACAGCATTGTGAACGGGCCGGTACACAACCAGATTGCGGCGGGAGTGGAGACGGCGCTGAGTTGCATGTTAGCTCGGATGGCCGGACTGCGCGGGCACGAGGTGAGCTGGGAAAAGCTAGAGGCGCACGGAGAGACTTACAAATTGGGGATGAACCTGGAACAGTTTGCTTGAGGGGATGGGCGGAAACGCCTTGTGATGCCCAGGCCTCGTTTCATGACGCGGAGTGAAGAATGATCGCGGGCTTCAGCCCCGAGGGGAGCAGATAGCGCAAACCTCACCGGCGGCCCAGCAAGCGGCCCAGGCCGTGGCCTTTTTCTTCAACCGGCGCCTGTCCCATGGCCAGGATCCTGTCCATGACGCCGGTCAACCGCCCCCAATAGTGGATACCTGCACCAAGCTGATCGATGCCGAGATGAGTGATGGTATAAAACCGCGCTCTCCGGTTGCGGATCGAGAGGCCCCAACTGGATTGGATCCAGCCGCGCCGTTCCAGGCGCACCAGTGAGGCGTGGATGGTGCCTTGATTGAGCATCAACTCTTTGCCGCTGACCTGCTCAATACGCCGCGCGATGCCGTAGCCATGGGCGGAGCCCTCGACGTGGAGAGTTTGGAGCACCATGAGATCGAGCGTACCTTGCAAGAGATCGAGCTTGGGCATGGGACATCTCCTGTTGGAATACCACAATAGAGTCGCACAAAATATGTGGGTATACCATATTACTAACGGAAAAATATGTGGAAATACCAAATGAATATACAGAATTACAGTTGGTAATAACACAGGGAAGGGAGACTCAAAGAGACATAAGCCTTGCGTTTCCTGCGCGGAAGCCGTCTATCTCCTGATTTGGTACTTATATAACCAGAGAGGTTC
The DNA here is from genome assembly GCA_963793885.1 of uncultured Acidobacteriaceae bacterium. Lineage (GTDB taxonomy): Bacteria > Acidobacteriota > Terriglobia > Terriglobales > Acidobacteriaceae > Telmatobacter. The sequence continues at coordinate 133,488 of CAWCBQ010000002.1, read as the reverse complement.
GGCTTAAGAGTAGCTTTCCTGGCCCGGCAGTGTATTCTCTTCCCTGAATGAAACGGATTGTCACCGCCGCTATTCTGATTCCACTGGTGCTGCTGCTTGTGTTTCTGGGACCCAGATGGCAGTGGCTGTTTACGCTGGCAGTCGCGGTGGTAGCGACGCTTGCCTCCTGGGAGTTTCTGGGCCTGGCGGAAAAGAGCGGGGCCACGCCTCCTCGGATTGCCGTGCTGGTGGCGCTGCTGGCCTTGTTTGCCGTGAACTTTCAATGGCCGGACCGCACGGCGGACCTGTTTGGGATTCTCTGCCTCGCCCTGCTGGTCTATTGCACGTTTTTGAGGCCGGTGGACCAGGTGTTGGCGGATGCGGCCACATCGATCTTCTGCCTGCTCTATGTGGGCTTCACGATGATTGCCCTGCCCACGATGCACGAGGAGGCCAACGGCCCTTCGCTGCTGGCGTTTCTGCTGTGCGTGGTCTGGACAGGCGACGCGGCGGCTCTTTATGTGGGCCGCGCCTGGGGCCGGCACAAGATGGCCCCCAGGCTCAGCCCCAACAAGACCTGGGAGGGTGCGCTCGGTTCGCTGGCCGGCAGTTTGCTGATTGCCGGCGCGCTGCTGGGCCTGGCGGAGCTCCTGGAGCAGTGGGATTCCGCGGTGCTCTCCTATCCTGGCGATCTCTGGTACTGGCTGTTGCTGGCGGTGGTGGTGAATGTGGCGGCGCAGGTGGGTGACCTGGTCGAGTCAGCACTCAAGCGCTCGGTGGGCGTCAAGGACTCGGGCAGCCTTCTGCCCGGCCATGGCGGGGTTCTGGATCGCATTGACGCGCTTCTGCTGGCCGCTCCGGTGCTGTGGTACGCTCAGCTTATCCGCCAGTCGTTCTGATCGCTTTCCCTGAGCCTGGCTCTGGCGGGGGAGCGGTGAAGGTGAACCGGCTTTCCGGATGGGCTCAAACCAAAGCCCCGGACGTTGCAGATACCTTGAAGCGACTCGCCATTCTCGGTTCCACCGGCTCCATCGGCAAGAGCACCCTTTCCATCGTTGAGCAGTTTCCCGACCGTTACCAGGTGGCCGCGCTGGCCGCGGGGCACAACGTGGACGAAGCGTTCGCGCAGGCCGTCCGCTGGCGTCCGCGGCTGGTTTCACTGGCCACGGAAGAGTTGGCCGGCCAGCTCACCTGGCGGCTGCGCCAGGACGGTGTGAGCGGCGTTGAAGTGGTCTATGGAACGGCCGGCACGGTGGCCTGCGCAACGCTGCCGGATGCGGATTTTGTGGTTTCAGCCATTGTGGGCGTGGCCGGCCTGGAGGCGACCTATGCGGCCATTCTGGCGGGAAAACCCGTGGGTTTGGCCAACAAGGAATGCATGGTGGCGGCGGGCGAAATCCTTACTTGCGCAGCGCGCGAGCGTAACGTGCCCATTTTGCCCATCGACAGCGAGCACAACGCGGTGCACCAGTGTTTGCGGGTGGGCGCGCATGCTGAGGTGAAGACCATCTGGCTGACGGCCTCGGGCGGACCGTTCCGGCAACTGCCCCTGGATCAGTTCGCCGCCATTACACCGGAGCAGGCGCTCAAGCATCCCACCTGGGTGATGGGCCGGCGCATCACCATCGATTCGGCAACGATGCTGAACAAGGGCCTGGAGGTGATCGAGGCCTGCCGTCTATTCGATGTGCCGCCTGCGAAGGTGCGGGTGGTAGTCCATCCGCAGTCCACCGTTCACTCGCTCGTGGAGTATGTGGACGGGTCGATTTTGGCGCAAATTTCGGTGACCGACATGCGCCTGCCGATTCTGTATGCGCTGGCCTGGCCGGAGCGGCCGGCCTCCACGCTCACCTTCGACCTGGCCGCGCTGCGACACCTTGATTTTGAGCCGCCGGATCTGGATCGGTTCCCTTGTCTTCGCCTGGCCTTTGAGGCCGCCGAGAAGGGCGGCGCGCATTCGATTGCCCTGAACGCGGCCGACGAAGTGGCGGTGGAAGCATTCCTTGACCGCCGCATCCCATTCATGGGAATCCCGCGTACAATTGAAAGAGTGCTCGCATCCACGCCGGAGGCCCATCCCACCACCATTGCGGAGGTTCTGGCCGCCGACCGGGAGGCACGTGAAACGGCTCATGCGCTGCTGGCTTGAGCCGGCGGACAATCGGCCCCCGTATCCCTGCCGTGCAATTTGGCGCACGGAAGGCAAATGGTGCAGTCACCCAGTCATTGCTTTGAGGAAATAACCGCAAATCTATGCATGAATTTTTGGTGTCTACCGCAGCTTTCGTCGTCCTAGTCGGCATCATGGTGATCGTGCACGAGTTTGGGCACTTTGCCGTCGCCAAGCTCTGCCGTGTGCGTGTCGAGGCGTTCTCTTTCGGCTTTGGACCGCGGCTGTTCGGCTTCAAATACGGCGAGACAGACTACAAAGTCTGCCTATTGCCCCTGGGCGGCTATGTGAAGATGACCGGCGAAACTCCTGACCAGATCAGCGGCGCGGAAGATGCCGGCATCGAAAAACAGGCTGGAGACCCCGGTTCGTTTACGAGCCATCCCCGCTGGCAGCGCATCCTGATCGGTTTTGCCGGTCCCGTGGCCAACTTCATCCTGGCCCTGGCGCTCACGGTTTTCTACTTTGGATGGATCAATGAAGTTCCGTCCGTGCAGGTGAACGATACCGCCGTGGAGTGGGTCACCCCGGGCTCAGCCGCAGCCACGGCGGGCTTTGAAACCGGCGACGTGATCACCCGTTTTGACAATGCCGACAATCCGGACTGGGAGAAGGTGTTCGAACGCGCCAAGATCAATGCGGGCCAGCCGGTGCTGGCGACCGTGGACCGTGGCGGCCGGAGCCTCAACCTCACCCTGACAGTGCCCAACGATGCCAAGAGCGACGACTTTGATCTGAGCAACGCGGGCTTGCAGCCCCAATACCTGCCCGGGCCCATCGTGGTCGAGAGTGTGATGCCGGAAACACCGGCAAAGCAGGCCGGGCTCGAAGCCGGAGACGCCATCGAGTCAGTCGACGGCCACACCTTCCATTCCGTAAACACGCTGCTGGCCTATATGCAGGCCGGGCAGGGCAAGCCCATCGCCCTGGAAGTGTTGCGCAATGGCGGCAATGTGCGGCTGGTGGCGCATCCCGCCGAGCTCGAGAGGGGCACATGGATGTTGGGATTCGCTCCCGTCCCCGTACCCTTCCGCAATAACCCGCTGTCGCTGGGGCCGGCCTGGACCAAGGCCACCAATTTCTGCGCAGACAACTCCTTCCTGATTGTCGAGGTGCTGCAACGCATCTTTACCCACAAAATCTCGATGTCGCAGCTTTCGGGTCCGGTGGGCATTGCCCGCATGGCCGGCGATGCGGCGGAGATGAAAGGCTGGTTTGCCAAGTTCGGTCTGGCCGCCGAGATCAGCCTGAACCTCGGCATCCTCAACCTGCTCCCGTTCCCGATTCTCGACGGCGGCCTGATTGTCCTGCTGATCATCGAAAGCGTGATCGGCCGCGATATCAGCATCAATGTGAAGGAGCGCATCTACCAGGCGGCCTTTGTGGTGCTGGTGGTGTTTTTCGCATTCATCATCTTCAACGACGTGACCAAGCTGCCGATCTTTGTGCGCATGAAGCCGTGATGAAGGCAGGGACCAGGGACCAGGGACAAGGGGTCAGGTGTAAGTTGATTTCGAGATAGTGGCAGATAAGAGCTCCTCGTCTCCAGTCCCTGTCCCATGTCCACTGATAGGAGCCTTCCAGATGCCAGTGACCACCCAGGTGAGGGTGCGCTACGCCGAAACCGATCAGATGGGCATTGTGTACTATGCCAACTACCTGGTCTGGTTTGAGATTGGGCGCGTGGAGTTGTTGCGTTCTCTGGGGCTTGCCTACAGCCAGTTGGAGACGGAGCACGAGTGCATTCTGCCGGTGGTCGAGGCCAAGTGCCGTTATCGCTCCCCGGCTCGCTACGACGACCTAATCCTGATCGAGACGCGCCCTGCGCTGCTGCGCGGCTCGGTGATCAAGTTTGCTTACCGGGTCTACCGCAAAGCAAGCCAGGAAGGCCAGGAGCGGGAGCTGCTTGCCGAAGGCGAGACGGTGCATGTGGTGTGCGATGACCAGTTGAACCGGAAGCCCCTGCCGGAGCACTATGCGGCGGCGCTGCGGGTGCTGATGGCTGAAGAAAACTGAGAGCCTCTGCCGATCCCGATTGCCGTTCGGCCTGTTTCTTCTGAGCCTGGCCCGCTATTCTGTTGCCATGCAACGGCTTGAATTCGAACCCCATGACATGGAGCCAACCCTCGTCACCGCTCCCGAGCTGGCGGATGTGCTGGCCGCGCTCACCCAGCGGGAACCCATCTTTCATCACCCCGAATTTGGAACGGCGAGGGCCGATTTTGAACGAATGACGGTGGACGATTTTTGGGAGACGAGCGCTACCGGCCGGCGCTACTCCCGGCAGTTTGTTCTTGGCGAGTTGGAAAAGCGCTTCTCCGCGCCGCACGCCGACGTGTGGGAGGCTAGAGACTTCAATTGCCGCGAGCTGGCGCAGGATGTGTATCTACTGACCTACACGCTGCTGCAGAACCAGACGCGCCTGACGCGGCGCGCGACCATCTGGCAATGGTATTCAGACGGCTGGAAGATTGTTTACCACCAGGGGACGATGGTGGAGGGCGCTTGAAGGCAGCTCTAGCGCGTGACGAGGGCCAGCGCGAAGCCGTCAAGCCCCTTTGTGCCGACCGTCTGCAGGGCAACGGCGCTGAGCCGTGGATGGGCGGCCATTTTCTGCATGCAACGCCGGGTGCCCACGATGTCGGGCTCGCTGCTGCCGGCTTCGATCACATGCCCGTGGCGCGCCACGTTGTCCACCACGATGACGGTGCCGCGCCGCGAGAGCTTGATGGCCCAATCAAGATAGCGCGGGTTGTTTCCCTTGTCCGCGTCGATGAAGATCAGGTCGAAGGGGCCTGCACCTTCAGAGGCGAGTTGCGACAGGCTGCGAAGAGCAGGGCCCACGCGCAGATCGACGCGGCGGAGCAGGCCGGCATTTTTGAGATTCGCGCGCGCCACCGCGGCGTGCCTGGGCTCGAGTTCAAGGGAAACAATGCGCCCGCCCCTGGGCAAGGCGCGCGCCATCCAGATGGTGGAGTAGCCGCCCAGGGTTCCGATCTCAAGCACGCGTTTGGCCTGCGCCATCTGCACCAGGACGTGCAGAAACTTGCCCTGCAGTGGAGAGACATCGATGGCTGGAAGTCCCGCCTTGCGGTTGGCTTCGACTGCGGCGTCGAGCTTTTCGTCAGGGGGAGCAAGAAGACCCGCAAAATAGCCGTCGACCTCGGTCCACAAAGCTCTTCCTGTTTTTCGCCGCGCCATCACTTCTCCCGCGCCACCACGAAGTCCGGGACCCACAACAGAGCGCGCTTGAACTCGGAGTCAGGCAGAGGCGCGAGCGCCTGGCGGCTTTGCTCGGCGTAGCGGTCGGCAACGCCCATCGCGTACTCGACCGAGCCGTTGCGGAGCAGGATGTCCTTGATCTGCTGGCGGCTGACGTTCTCAAAGCTGCGGTCGTCAAGAACGCGCTGGATAATCTGGCGATCCTTTGCCGTGCCGTGGTCGATGGAGTGGATGACCGCGAGCGTGGCCTTGCCCTCGCGCAGGTCGCTGGCCACCGGCTTGCCGAGAACCTCTTCGGTGGCAGTCAGGTCGAGCACATCGTCCACAATCTGGAAGGCCAGGCCGACAGTCCGGCCATAAGTAGCGAGGCGCGTCTCCTCGGCTTCCGCGGCTCCTGCCAGCACCGCGCCCAGCCGCATGGAAACCGAAAACAGGCAGGCAGTCTTGCGAAAGATCAGGTCGTAGTACTCGGCCTCTGAGACAGCCTTGCCGAGCTTTTGAATCTGCAACAGCTCACCCTCGACCATCTGTTGGGTGAGGCCAATCAAAAGATCGAGCACGCGCAGGCTTTTCTCTTCCAGAGCCACCTTGAAGGCCTGCATATAAAGCCAGTCGCCGGCCAGAACGCATTTCTCGTTGCCCCAGGCGGTGTTCGCGGAAGGCCGGCCGCGCCGGGTGTCGGCGCCGTCGATGATGTCGTCGTGCACCAGCGTCGCGGTGTGCACCATTTCAACCACCGCGCCCAGGCGGATGGAGCCGTGGCCGCTATAGCCCAGCATGTGCGCGGAAAGCAGCAACAGCGAGGGGCGAATGCGCTTGCCGCCGCCCTCGCGCAGATATTCGGCGATCTCGGTGATGGTGCTGACGCCGGAAGCGGCATCGCGGCCCAACTCCTGCTCGATTGCCACGAGGTCATCCCGCAGCAGATCGAAGACCTCTCTCGCCGTCGCTATCGCCAATGTACTCAAAAGCTCTCCGGTCCTGGCTTCCTGTACTTCACAAGCTTGAAACTAAAGCCCGCGCTCGAGCTGCCTAATTGGTGCGGTAGTTGGTGAACTGCAACTCCAGCCCCAGATCTTTTCCGCGAAGCAAGGCAATAATCTCCTGCAGCGCGTCACGGTCTTTGCTTGAGATTCTTACGGTATCGCCCTGGATGCTGGCCTGCGCCTTCTTTTTCGAATCTTTCACCAGGCGAACAATCTCCTTGGCCTTCTCCGTGGGGATGCCCTGTTGCAAGGATATCTTCTGGCGCACGCTTTTGCCTGCCGCAGGCTCCAGCTTGCCATAGGTAAGGTTTTTGAGGGAGACGCCGCGCTTGACCAGCTTTTGCGACAGGATGTCTTTGACCGCCTCCAGATGGTACTCGCCGTCGGAAGCGAGTTGAATCGCTTCCTGGCCTTCGAGCGTGATCTCGGAGTGGGAGGTCTTCAGGTCGAAACGCTGGTGAACCTCTTTGAGCGCCTGGTCAATGGCGTTGCGGACCTCCTGCATATCAACCTTGCTGGCAACGTCGAACGAATTCTCCTGGGCCATTGCTTTTCAGTCCTTTTGTCTTCGGTATGCCGGACTCAACCGCCGGTGGGGTCCGCCGTTCAAACTCTATCAGTTTCCCACGTCTGCCTGAAGGTGAAACAGCCTGAAGAAGTTTTTCGTGGTGGCCTCGGCAAGCTGTTGGGCATCGACAGCCAGCAGCCCGGCCAGAGCCTCGGCGGTCTGCGTCACCCATGCCGGTTCATTGCGCTTGCCCCGGTTGAGCGCGGGGGCCAGCCAGGGGGCGTCGGTTTCGACGAGCAGGCTATCAAGCGGCAGCCGAGCGGCGACGTCCCTCAGGGGCTGGGCCTTGGGATAGGTGAGATTGCCGGCAAAAGAGACCAGAAAGCCCAGGTCCAGCGACCGGCACGCCTGCTCCCAACCGGCCCCGAAACAATGCATTACGCCCCCCAGGCCGGTGCGGCGCCAATGCTCTTCAAGGATCGCGAAAAGATCGTCCCAGGCGTCGGTTGCGCCGTCCCTGGGGCGGCAGTGGATGAGAATGGGCCGTTTGCGCGCAGCGGCAATTTCGAGCTGGCGGATGAGTCCTTTGCTTTGCACGTCGTGCGCCGCGCCTTCGTGGTAGTAGTCCAGGCCGATCTCCCCGCAGGCAATGACCTCCGGCTCGCCCAGAAGGCCGGAGAGCTTTTGAAGCGCGGCTTCATCCGCCTGGTGGGTGTTGTGGGGATAAATACCGGCGCTCGCGTAGAGCCGGGGAAGGTTCGGTCGCCCGTTGAACTCTCGGCAGAGGTCGAGCGCCTGGTGCATCTGGGCCGGCTCCTCGCCGATGCCGATGGCCAGCACCGCGCCCACGCCAGCCTGCCACGCGCGCTCGAGCATGGCGGCGCGGTCTTCCGCGTAGCGAGGACTGTCAATGTGGGCATGGGAGTCGATCAGCAAGGTGGGGCCCTCAGGAGAAAGTGAATGGGGAAAGCCTTTTCCAGTATCAATTCAGTTTAATGGAGCGAGATTGGCGGAGAATGCAGGACGTGCAGTCCCAGTTCGTTTTCAATTGGCTCGAAGTCGCTGTCGTGGTGCAGAAACTGGTGACCTTGCTCAATGCAGAAGGTGGCAATGAAGCAGTGGATTGTTTTGCGTACCGTGAACCCAAGGCCCTGCAATGTACGGAGGTTCCGCGCCGCTGCTGCGGCGAGACTCGCAGTTAGCCCGTCGAAGACAGGGAGGGGCGGTTTGATGGAGGATGAACGGGTAATAACGCCTTACTTCAGTCGCGCGCCGAGCGGAACCTCTTCAAGAAATCCGGCCAGCACAGGTGCTCCGTCGGGCAACGAGGCGGCCAGCAACATGCCGTTCGACTCCAGCCCGCGCATCTTGCGCGGCGCCAAGTTGGCCACGATCACGATTTTGCGGCCAATGAGTTTTTCCGGCTCATAGTACTGGGCGATGCCGGCCAGAATCTGGCGCTTCTCGTAGCCGAGATCGACCTCCAGGCGGAGCAGCTTGTCGGCCTTGGGCACGCGCTCGGCCACCAGGATTTGCGCCACGCGCAGATCGACCTTGACGAAGTCGTCGATGCTGATGTGGGCGGGTTCGGCAGTTGCAGCGGCTGGCGCGGCAGCAGGAGCATCGGCCTTGGCCGGCGGGACTGGGGCGTTAGCCTGCGCGGGCAGAGCAGCGGCAGCATGCACGGCAATGGGAGGCTCGACGGCAGCAGCGGCCGGTGGTTTCTCATTGGGCATTGGTGCAGGAGCAACAGGCGCGGCGGATGGAGCCGCGCTTCCGCCGGCGGCTTCAATCACCGTGCGGTTGTTTTCATCTTCAAGATTTTGCATACGATCGATCGCATCCTTTTCCGCGCGGGGAAACAGCGGCGCCGGCTCGCCGAATTGCGTGCCGGCCTTCAAGCCGCCCCACGCGAGATTTTTCAAAAACGAATTCCTGGCCGCGTCCGCAATATCGCCCTGTCCGAGTTGGCGCCAGACTTTGGCGGCGGAGTGGGGCAGGATGGGATAGACCAGCGCGGTGATGACGCGAATGGCTTCGGCTGCCGTCGCCAGTACGCGGGCTTGCAATTGCGCATGATCGGCGTCGGAGCGGGCGGCGGGCTTCTTCCAAGGTGCGTTGGCTGTGAGGTAGCCGTCGGTCTCCGCCACCAGGAGCCACAGGGTCTTGAGCGCCTCGGAGAAATTCAATTCGTCAAACACAGGGCCGAATGCGGCGATTGTGCGCGCAGCGCTCTCACGAAGCGCAGTCTCCGCATTTGTCTCCGCGCCAGCCTCCGGCGCCACGCCGCCAAAGTACTTGTGCACCATGTTCACCACGCGGCTTACCAGGTTGCCGTAGCCGTTAGCGAGATCGCCGTTATAGCGCTGCACCAAAGCATCAAATGAAAAGCTGCCGTCCTGCCCGAAGGGAATTTCGCGAAGCAGGAAGTAGCGCAGCGCATCCGCGCCCAGAACGTCCTGCACGGTTTCAGCGCGCACGATGTTGCCGCGCGACTTCGACATTTTTCCCTGGTCAAAGAGCAGCCAGCCATTGGCCCTGACCGAGCGCGGAACATCGATGCCCGCGGCCATCAGGAATGCAGGCCAATAGACGCAGTGGAAGCGGCTGATTTCCTTGCCGATGAGGTGCATGTCCGCCGGCCAGAACCTGGCAAAGCGGGCCTGGTCCTCCGGGTCGTCGGAACCGTAGCCCAGCGCGGTAATGTAGTTGGCCAGCGCATCAAGCCACACGTAGATGACGTGCTTTTCGTCGCCGGGAACCGGGATGCCCCAGGAGAAACTGGTGCGGCTCACCGACAGATCTTTGAGACCGCCGCGCACAAAGGAAATGACCTCGCGGCGGGTCGACTCCGGCCCCATGAATCCGGGGTTGGCCTCGTAGAACTCCAGCAGCTTGCGCTCGAAGGCGGACAGTTTGAAGAAATAATTTTCTTCGCTCACAGTTTCGGTGATGCGTCCGCAGTCGGGGCAGGGCGTGCCCGGCGGGCCGTCCACATAGGCTTCGTCGGAGACGCAGTACTGTCCGGAGTAGGAGCCTTTGTAGATGAAGCCGCGGTCGCGCAGCGTGGCAAACAGTTTTTGCACGCCGCGTTTGTGGCGCTCTGAAGTGGTGCGGATGAAATCGTCGTAGGTGAGCCCCAGCCGATCCCACAGGCCGTGAAATTCCGCCGAGATGGCGGTAGCGAACTCGGCCGGCGTGCGCCCCGCGAGTTCCGCCGAGCGCTCGATTTTTTGCCCGTGCTCGTCGGTGCCGGTGAGGAACCATGTGTCAATGCCCTGCGCCCGTTTGCGCCGCGCGATAGCGTCGCACACGATGGTCGAGTAGGCGTGGCCCAAGTGCGGCCTCGCGTTCACGTAATAGATGGGCGTGGTCAGGTAATAGCGGTCAGAACTGGGCGTTGGATTGTTCATGAGTGGGACTTTGCGTTCAATTCTCCGCTCAGGTCAGCCGGAAGTCTCGAGGCAATCTACTTTCCATCTTACGGCATGAGTCGAGAGGTAGCCCCAGGCGCGCATCCGCCCTGCTACGGGCCTGAGTTTGGAGCCCGTCTAAAAGCGCCAGCCGGTCTGCTCAACGACTCGAAGTCTGTTAGAATCGCCCCAGAAAATCAAGGATTTCAGAGGCCTCACGACGTGTATCTTGAAATGCAAAAAAGGCTTGGCGAACATCTGCGCGCCGTGCTCGAAGAGAAATACGATCTCCAGCTTGACAACCTTCCCATGGAGACGCCGCCGGACTTGAAATTTGGCGAGTTGTCGACGCCCATTGCGTTCGAGCTGGCCCGCAAACTGCGAAAGGCGCCAAAGATCATCGCCCAGGAGATTGTCGCCGCGCTCGGTACGCGAGATGGGTTCGCCGGTTTTGAAGTTGCCGGCGCGGCCTACATCAATGCGCGTCTTGACCGCGCCGCAGCTGCACGCGACGTTGCCCAAGACACTCAATTTGGCGGCGCCGCGGGCGGCCATGTACTGGTGGAGCACACCAGCATCAATCCCAACAAGGCCGCGCATGTCGGCCACCTGCGCAATTCAATTCTCGGCGACACCTTTGTGCGGTTGCTGCGCGCCTCAGGGCAAAAAGTCGACGTGCAGAACTACATCGACAACACCGGCGTGCAGGTGGCGGACGTGGTGGTGGGCTTTCTTCATCTGGAGGGGCGGTCGCTCGCCGAGGTTCGCTCGCTGCTGACGGAACTGGCGCGCGAAGGCACGCGCATCGACTACTACTGCTGGGATCTCTACGCCAGGACTTCGCAGTGGTACGAACAGGGAAGCGAGCAGGAGAATGCAGCCCGCAAAAAGCTGCGCTACGCCACGCTGCACGAACTTGAGCAGGGCGCAAACGAAACCGCCGAAGCTGCCGAGCTGATTTCGACCGCAGTCTTGCGCCGTCATCTTGAAACCATGTTGCGGCTGGACATCGAGTACGATTTTCTTCCCCGCGAGAGCGAGATTCTGCACCTCAAGTTCTGGGATGCGGCATTCGAGCAACTGAAAAAGACGGGCGTGCTTTATTTCGAGAATGAAGGCAAGAACAAAGGCTGCTGGGTGATGACGCGTCCGGGCTCTGACGCCGCGGGTGATGAGACAGATGAAGACGCAAAGGTGATTGTCCGCTCCAACGGCACCGTGACCTATGTGGGCAAAGACATTGCCTATCACTTGTGGAAGTTCGGCCTGCTGGGCAAGGACTTCGGCTACCAGCCGTTCTTCACCTATCCGGATCAGGAATGCTGGATTTCGACTGTTCATGGCGAGCAGGAGCATCCGCACTTTGGCGGCGCGACGGCCATCTACAACGTGATCGACACGCGGCAGTCGGACCCGCAGGCCAACGTGATCCAGGCTCTGCGCGGCATGGGCTACATAGAGCAGGCCGATCACTACACACATTTCAGCTACGAGATGGTGGCTCTGACGCCGCGCTGCGCGGTCGAGCTGGGCTACGACGTATCCGCCGAGGACCTGGCGCGGCCTTACATTGAAGTGAGCGGCCGCAAGGGTTTCGGCGTCAAGGCCGACGACCTAATCGACAAGCTCATCGCGGCCACGCGCGCTGAAGTGGACGCGCGGCAGACGGGTCGCGACGAAGCCGAGCGCCAGAAGATCGCCGAACAGATCGCGATCGGCGCGTTGCGCTACTTCATGCTCAAGTTCACACGCAATTCGGTCATCGCCTTCGACTTCAAGGATGCGCTGAGCTTCGAAGGCGAGACCGGCCCGTACATTCAGTACGCCGTGGTCCGGGCGCGCAATATTTTTCGCAAGGCGGGCACAGCGGCCGAAGCAGTGCTGTCGGAGTTCAGCGCTGCGAGCGGTGACTTCGCGAAGTTTTTCTCGGGAGAAGAGAACGAAGACATCTGGGCGCTGTGGCTGCGCACCGCGCGCCGCACCCTGGTGCTGGAGCAATGCATTGCAACCTCGGAGCCGGCCTTCCTGGCCAAGCACGCCTTCCAGTTGGCGCAGGAGTTCAACAACTTCTACCACCGCCATCACATTTTGAGCGAAGAGGACGCGGCCAGAAAGACGCTTCTGCTGGCCACCGCTGCCGTCGCGCTGCGGGAGCTGGTGATTGCACTCAAATGGCTGGGCATTGAAAGCCCCGAGGCAATGTAGGAACAGCAATCGGATCTGGAGCTGAAGAGTTGAGCTCTCGCGATAGAGCGGCCTGCAGACGCAGGTCGCAGCGCGCGGCTCTGAAGCCCAGGTCTACTTGTCGCGGCGGCGGCGCTGATGCGTCGAGGGAATGTTCATGTCCTCGCGGTACTTGGCCACGGTGCGGCGGGTGAGCTGAATTCCTTGCGCCTTGAGCATGGCGGCAAGCTGGTCGTCGGTGAGGGGATGGCGTGCATCCTCATCCTCGATCAGCTTTTTCACCTTGCGCTTGAGCACCAGCAGTGGCGTGTCGGCGCCCTCGGGACCGTTCGAGCCCTCCGAGAAGAAGAAGCGCAACTCGAGTACGCCCTGCGGCGTGTGGGCATATTTGTTTGACACCGCGCGACTGACGGTGGAAGGGTGAACCCCGATCTCTTCGGCCACTTCCTTGATCATCATGGGGTGCAAGGCCTCGACGCCGACTTCAAGAAACTCCTGCTGGCGCCGGACGATCACTTCGCAGGTGCGCAGGATGGTGCTCTTGCGCTGGGCGATGTTGCGCATCAGCTGCATGGCCGAGCGGAAGCGCTCCTTCACGTAGTCCTTCACTTCCTTGTCGGTATTTTCAGCCACCAGCATGCGGCGGTAGCGCGAGCTGAGGCGCAGGCTGGGCATGTCTTCTTCATTCATGGACACAACCCACTCACCGCCGCGCTTGAGAAACACCACATCGGGCTCAATCAGCCGCGTCTGCTCGCGGTTGTAGAGGCGGCCCGGACGGGGGTCGAGGGTACGGATGAATTCCATGCCCGCGTGGGCTTCTTCGGTGCTGATCTGAGCTGCCCGCGCCAGGTCTTTCAGGTCACGCTTCTGCAGCAGATGCAAGTGATGGTCCACAATCAGCGCGCCCACCTCCATGCTGCGCCGGCGCGCTTCAAGTTGGGCCTCGGCCTCGGCCTTCAGGCTGCGATGCGGGTCTTCTTCCTGCTCAGCCGGCCGTTTGGCGTACAAATGGCCGAACTCTTGCTGCTGGGCGGCAATCTGAATCATCAGGCACTCGCGCAAATCCCGGGCCCCGATGCCGGCAGGGTCGAGATGCTGCACCAGGCCAATGGCCCGGCCCACCAGCTCGAGCGCCGCGGCGTGGTCCTCGACGCCGTCCTGCTGTGGTGCAGCGCTTCCCAATAACTGCCCGAGAGCAGCCGCCAGCTCTTCATCGCTGGCTGCCAGGTAGCCATCTTCGTCGAGATTGCCGATGACCAGCTCGGCCGCGTTGTGCAGCTCAGGCGCCAGGCTCAGAGCTCCCAGTTGCCACGCCAGGTGATCGGAAAGAGTCGTAGGCTGGGAGAGAAATGTTTCAAACGAGGGCTTTTCGCTATCTTCGTACTCCGGTTGCGTGCGATAGCCGGGGTCAAGATAATCCTGAAAGTACGATCCGAAATCGATCTCGTTGAATGGATCCTTGGGCGGAGCCGCGGGCTCTTGCGCTCCCAGCTCGAGGCGGCCCAGCCTCTCATCGCGCTCCTCACGGCCCGCAACCTCATCCAACATCGGAACCGATTCGTCAATCTCTTCCAGGACGGGATTTTCCACCATCTCGGCATCGATCATCTCCTTCAGTTCGAGCTTGTTCAGGGCCAGCACGCTGACCATTTGCATCAGGCCGGGCGTGAGGACCTGGCGTTGCGACACCCTCAACATCAATTTTGGTTGCAGCAGCGCCATAAGTGGGACTCGTTCCCCTGCGAACTCAGTGCAAGTGTAGCCTTAGTGGAAAAATTTTAATGGAGAATATGCCTCGATTCGAATCACCAATTCGAGTCATATGTTCCGTATTGGGCAATGACCCATCCCGAAACTGGGCCTCAATTTTCTTCTCCGCCGCCGGCCGTCTCACCCGGAAATCTGGAGTTAAATCTCCCCATCTCACCCCAGAGAGAAGCCTTCGCCAAGATAGACGCGCCGCACCTCCACGTCGTTTCCCAGCTCCTGCGGCGTACCGGCGCGAAAAATGCGGCCTTCTGCAATAATGTAGGCCCGGTCGGTCACGCTGAGCGTTTCACGGACGTTGTGATCGGTAATCAGGACTCCAATGCCTGCGGCCTTGAGGTCGAAGATGGTCTTCTGCAGTTCCAGCACGGCGATGGGATCGATGCCGCTGAAGGGCTCATCGAGCAGGATGAACTGGGGCTGAATGCAGAGCGCGCGCGCAATTTCAACCCTTCTGCGCTCGCCGCCCGAGAGCGCGTAGCCGCGCGTGGTGCGGATATGGCCCAGGTTCAACTGGTTGATGAGACGCTCGGCCCGGGTGCGCCGCTCGCGGTTGCCCATCGGCTGCGCTTCAAGCACGGCCAGAATATTTTCCTCGACCGTGAGCTTGCGAAACACCGAAGGCTCCTGGGGGAGATAGCTGATGCCGAAGTTGCGTGCGCGCAGGTACATGGGCAGGTGGGTAATGTCGGTGCCGTCCACCAGCACGCGCCCGGTCTCAGGCGCCACCAATCCCACGATGATGTAAAAGCTGGTGGTTTTGCCGGCCCCGTTAGGGCCCAGCAGTCCAACCACCTCCCCGCGCGAGATGCTCAGGTCGACACCGCGTAAAACCTGCCGCCCCTTGTATGACTTGCCAATTCCTTCCGCGATCAGTGTTTCCATTTATTTTTGTGGCTCGCTTCCGTCCTCACGCTGGCGCACGGTGGTTTCCGTCCTGGTTTCGCGTCCGCCGCCTTCGATACTGACGCTATCATCGCGGCTATTGAAAATCAAAGCTTCGCCGGTCACGTTGCCGCGCACGGGATCGGTCATCCGCGGCGGTGCGGCGGCGGTTCCTGTGAGCACATACTCCCCGGTTTTGGCGGTATAGGTCAACTGCTCCCCGGTGCCCCTGCGGCCCAGGGAAGAGATCGACACGCGGTCGCTCGCGATCATCCGGTCCACTTGACCTTGTGGGGGCTGTCCTTGACCGGGTCCGGCGCCCGCGTGAGTTCCCGCGGGCAATAGATAGAGATCCACGCGGCTTGAAACCGACGTCGCTGTCGCCGTCTCGGCAACCACCGTGCCCAGCGCGCCGCCCACCAACACGGCTTTGCGGTCGATGTCGGAGTAGACGAGTTCGCCTCCGCGGACCCGGACCACGGAGGGCGAATTCGGCCTCGCGGCTCCCTCCTTGCCCGGCGAGGATGCGGCCGGTTCCAGACTTCCGGTGCTCAACAGGATCACTCGCACCGGTTCCGCGGGGTCGGTACTCTGCGACGACAGCGCTTTCTTCTCCCGATCGAGCACGATCACTGGTCCGGAGATCGAATTTGTCTGTTGCCACAGGCGTGCATGGCCGGTGAAGATAACCTGGCCGCTTGACCGGCGAAGTTGCGCTTCCTGGGCGATAGCGTGCGCCGGACCTTGACCGCCCAGGGTCATGCCCGCATTGCCGGCCGTTGGCTGGGTGCTCTTGGCCGCATTCAGCCAGGTGGCTTTCACGTCGCCATGCGCCAGCGCGTCTCCGGATTGCTGCGATACGTCAATCTTGACCGCCGTCAGCTCGAGGGCGCCGTCTTCGACCCTGGGGTTGACGGTCAGGTGCAGCCACTCGCCGGCGCCTTCGTAAACGGCCCTGCCCGCGGTGGCGCGCATGGTTGCCTCGGGCTGGCCGCCGGACTTCGGCGCCGGGGTCTCGGTGAGCGTTACGTGGCCATCGAGCGTTGCCGACTGGATCTGCGACCCGCCGAGCCCAGCTCCGGTTGTGCTTTTGGCCGCATTCGATGCAGCGGTATTGAAATGGGCTTCGAGCCGGTCGCCGGTTGCGGTCTGCCTGGCTCCGGTGGCCGTGGTTTCCTCAATGGCTGCATGGCCCACACCGGTGATCGCGGTCAACTCCGAAGCGGGAGCTGAAGCGCTGCCAAACGCGCCGTCGACTGCGTCGGCCATCATGCTGGAGGGAACGGCAGGCCCGCTGCCGCGCTGGCTCTCGCCGTTCACAACCACGCCCCCGGTGCCGTGAATGGCGGCCGGTTCCACTCGGCCCTGGCCGGCGTCGCGGAAGTCCAAATCCGCCATGGGCGAGCGCCAGGCGCGGCTCACGCGCACCAGTTCCGCGCCGTTCTTCCGGTTCGCAACCGTGGTGCTCTGTTCCTGGCTGTTGAAGGCCACGCCTCGCTCCAGGTGAACAAGGCGCAAAAGGCCCTTAGCGGTGAACTCCAGTGCGGCGGTGGGCGAGGCGCCATGGATCTGGCGGTTGCCGTTGATCGAGTCCATGCGCACGCCGCCCTCCAGATGACCGTGCCGGGGCTGGTTATGTTGGTCGAAGTCCATTGAGCCCATCGGCGCCGCCAGGTGCCCGCCCGTGGCCGTGGCCAGCGTGAATCCATCCGTTGCGTCCAGCCGCACCGCCGATCCGTCCTCGCGGAACAGGATCTTCGCCGCGCCCGCCGTGGCCTCTCCGCCGCGGTAGTCGGCTGCGGCCGCGCTCAGCACGCACTGGCGACCGTCGCGCTCGAATTCCGCGTGCTGGGCGCGAATCTGGACCGTGTCGTCGCCGCGCCGGGTGGTCAGCTCCACGGCGTGATCGAGAACCAAAGTCCCTTTTTGCGAGTCGTAGGTTGCGCCCAGGGAACTGCCGGAGCCCTGGGTCATTGAGAAGTCCACGTGCTGGCTGGTGGTGGTCATTCCGCTCTTGTAGTCGAAGGTCAGCCCGCTGGTCTTGATGTGGATTTCGCCCGACTCGGCGGTTTCGGCGGCCGCGGCCAGGGGTTTGGCAATCCCCTTGTCCTTTGACACCACGCTCGCCTTGGCTTTGGGCGCAATGGCCGGCGCAACTCCCGGGCGCATCATCGTGATCTGGACCGGCCCGGCAGCCGTGGCGATGTTTTGCTTCTGGTCGTACTCGAACTCGTCGCCCTCGATGCGGTCAAGGCGGCTGCCGTCTTCGCCGTAGAGCTCGATCATCACATCGTGCAGCATCGCATGGCCGCTTTTGAGCTGGACGACCCTGGAGGCATGAATCTTGAACTGGGAGTGGGCTCCGAGGGCGTGAGAATAGGTGACGCCGTTGGCCTCCTGCTGGATGTCGATGCCCAGCCGCTTGGGCAGCTCCTTCAGGTTGAAGGGATTGCGGTAGCGGGCCACGGCCAGAAACAGGCCCAGGGCCACCATCAGCAAAATCCCGGTAGCCAGAACCAGCGTTCGAAGGCGTTCAATGGTCAGGCGCACGCGCTAGTTCCCCGATCCAAGAACCGCGGCCAGCCGCGCCGCCAGCCGCTGGGCAAGGCTCTCGCCCAGCTCGCTCCACAGCAGCCGGGCCGTCGCTCCCGAATCCTTTTCGATGGCCGCGGTCAGCTTCACGAGCTGGCGTACATTTTCCTCGACATGCCGCGCAGCGACCGAATCCAGCTCCAGGTCTTCCTCGAGAAACGGCGTGTCGGAGCCGAAGTCCACGCGGATGTGGCCGTCCTGCTCGTAGGCAGCGTCGTCGAACAGCGGTCCAAAGCCGGTAACGCGCACCAGCCGCGGTGCGCGCACCCAGCGGGCATCGAGGCCGCCGCCCGATTCGAGCTCCCACAGGCTCCAGCCGATCTGGAACTCGTAGGCGTAGTCGTCGTGGAGCAGTTCAAGGGCCTCCTGGACGGCGACTTTGGGTTCGGCGCCCGACTGAGGTTTCAGGGCGCCGTCCGGACCAGGGGCCGCAGACGCTCTGCGGCCATAAATCTGCTGGAAGACGGGCGACTCGCTCCAGTTGACCGGCCAAACCGTGGCCGAGTAGACACGCGGTTCACCGCCATGCGCGGCAAAGGCTCCCAGCACCTCCGTCAGCTTGTCGGGAATCGCGGCAAGGCGCAGGTTGGGGTACCACAAGCTCAGATAAAGCGTGTCAGCCATCTGTCACGATTGTAGACGGCAGGGCGGAGGACTGGTTGCGGTGTTTGCTGCCTCTCGCCCGTGCATGAGAAGGTGATTCAAAGCCGCCACATCGCAGCCGTATTTGATCGATCGCGAAAGTGGTTTACCCGGTCACCATCTCGCTGAAGTCGGCGATGCCGGAGAAGCTGCGCAGGACTTCATCGATCAGGGCCAGGTGCGCGCCGCGAACCTTTTCATCGGGATCGAGGACCATCACCTTGTCAAAGAACGCATCCACGGCGGGGCGGAGAGTGGCGATCTGCGCCAGAGCCTCACCGTAGGCGCGCAGCTGGCGCAAAGTGGCCACTTCGGGCGCCAGCGCGGCGGCGGAGTCGGCCAGCCGGCTTGCTTCGGGCGAGAGCGCCACGCCAACGCTCGAGCCAATCGCAAACTTTTTCTCCTCGGCCTGGCGCAGAATGTTCTTGATGCGCTTGAAGGCGGCGGAGATGGCAGCGAAGTCTTCCGAACCGCGCACGGCGGTGAGGGCATCGGCACGCGCGATGGCGTCGCGCACGTCGTCGGCGCCGGCGGCGAGCACTGCGCTGACCACATCGTAGGCAAAGCCGCGCACATCTTTCAGATAGAAATGCAGGCGCTCGCCAAGGAAGGCCGCGACCTGTTCGCGGTTTGCAGCTTCAGCGCCGCCGCTCTCAACAACCTCGGCCAGCGTGAGCGGCAAGCCGGACTCGGCCAGAATCTTGACGATGGCGTTGGCGGCGCGGCGCAGCGCAAAGGGGTCTTTGGAGCCGGTGGGCGCGTTGCCGATGCGGAACATGGCGGTGATGGTCTGAATGCGGTCGGCGAGCCCCAGCACCTGGCCTTCGACCGTCCCGGGGATGGCATCCTCGGTGGAGGCCGGGCGGTACTGGTCATAGATGGCTCTGGCTACCGTCTCGCCCTGCCCCTGCGCGCGCGCGTAGAGGCCGCCGATGACGCCCTGCAGCTCAGTAAACTCCTTCACCAGCTCGGTGGTCAGGTCGGTCTTGGCGAGGCGGACGGCAACCTTGAGCCGGTAAGCGTCAAAGGAGACGCCGTAGTCGCTGGTCAGCTTGCGGGTCAGGTTTTCGGCCACCGCCAAGTTCTGCTCGGTCTTCCAGTGGTAGCTGCCCAGCTCCTTCTGGAAGGTGACGGCTTTGAGGCTTTCCACGCGCTCGGCGAGCGGCGTCTTCTGGTCGAAGTCCCAGAAGAAGCGGGCATCTTTGAAGCGCGCGCGCAGCACGCGCGCATTGCCGTGGCGGATGATCGCCCGGCCCTCATCATCGACCTCGGTGTTGAGTACGGCGAGAAAGTGCGGAGCAAGCTTGCCGTCAGCGCCTTCCACGGCAAAGTACTTCTGATGGTCGCGCATCACGGTGACCAGAACCTCTTCAGGCAGGGCCAGGTACTCCGGCTCAAAGTCGCCCAGCATCACGCTGGGCCACTCGGTGAGGTGGACGACCGTCTCGACCAGCGCCTCATCTTCGCGCCAGCGCGCACCCTTGACGGTGCGTGTGGCTGCGTCGAGCGCTTTGCGAATGGACTGCCGGCGCTCGCCAGCATCGGCCAGAACTTTTGCGGCGCGCAGGGATTCTTTGTAGCTCTTGGCGTTACGCAGAACCACGGGCTTGTCGCCGTGGAGGATGCGATGGCCGCGGCTGGCATTGCCGGCGGAGATGCCGGCAATCTCGAGCGGCACGATCGTGGAGTCGAGCAGCGCGACAACCCAGCGCACCGGGCGCACAAACCGCTCCGGCTTGCCGGCCCGCCAGTACATGTTTTTGGCCCAGTAGAGGCTGAGGACTTCCCTGGGCAACTCGGAGGCAAAAATCTGGCCCGCGGTGCGGCCCTGGCGCTTGACCGTGGCGCCCACATACTCGCCCTTGGGCGTCGTCACCTTTTCAAGCGCGGAGACGGCGACGCCGGCTTTTTTCGCAAAGGCTTCGGCGGCGGCTGTGGGCGCGCCTTCCTTGAAGGCCACCTTCCACGAGGGGCCGGTGAGCTTTTCCTCGCTGTCAGCCTGCCTGGGGAGCACGTCTTCTACCAGCACGGCGAGACGCCGCGGCGTGGAGGAGGTGGTGAGCGAGGCCGCGGGGCCAAGCAGGCGCTCACGCGTAAGCAGTTCGTTGACGCGGCGGCCCAGTTCCGCCTCGGCTGAGGCGATCATGCGTGCGGGTACTTCTTCGAGCCCGATTTCCAGTAAAAAGTCAGACATGGGTCAAGATTCTTTCTGTTCCGGTGTCCAAGAATTCAGTGATCAGTGGACAGTGGTCAGCGTTCGTTCAGGCTGCCTGCTGCAAGGCGTAGGCTTTGGCGACGCCAACGGAGAGGTTGCGGATGCGGCCGATCATGCCCACGCGCTCCGTGACGCTGATCGCTCCACGCGCATCCAGAACATTGAACAGGTTCGAGCACTTGAGCGCCAGCTCATAGGTCGACATCAGTGGGAATCGCCGCTTATCCTGTGCGCTCGCCTCTTCATCGGCCATCAGTTTGCCGGCCTTCGCGAGCAACGCCTGCGCTTCGGCTTCGTAGCTGTTAAAGTGCTCCCAAAGCCGGGCTACATCGGCGTCTTCAAAGTTGTAGACGGAGTATTGCAGCTCCTCGGTGAGCCGCACATCGCCGTAGGTAACCTCGGCGCCGGTCTCCGGATCGCGCGCCCACACCACGTCGTACACCGAGTCCACATCTTGCATGAAAGCTGCCAGCCGCTCGAGGCCATAGGTCAGCTCGGCGCAAATCGGGTCGAGATCCAGTCCGCCGCACTGCTGGAAGTAGGTGAACTGGGTAATCTCCATCCCGTCCATCATCACCTGCCAGCCGACGCCCCAGGCACCCACGGTCGGCCCTTCCCAGTTGTCTTCTTCAAATTTGAGATCGTGTTTGGAGAGATCGATGCCGATGGCTTGGAGCGACTGCAGGTAGAGCTCCTGCACATTCACCGGCGGGGGTTTCAGAATCAACTGAAACTGGGTATGCCGGAATAGACGGTTGGGGTTTTCGCCGTAGCGGCCGTCGGCGGGCCGCCGCGAAGGCTGCGCGTAGCCCACGCGATAAGGAGCAGGACCCTGCACGCGGAGAAACGTCTCCGGGGCCATGGTGCCCGCGCCAACTTCCACGTCGAAGGGCTGCTGCAGAATGCAGCCGCGCTCCGCCCAAAACCCCTGCAGGCGGAACAACAGCTCTTGAAACGTGAGCGCAGCCGGTTTGGCGGGGGAGACAGCGGTAGCCGTTGAAGCTTTAGGTGAGGACACAGAGGACTCTCTCTCGACGGGACTCAATATTTCACAACAGTCTCCGGGCAATTTTATCAGCCGTCAGGCTCAGAGGGCTTCGGCAGCCCGGACAGTTAAGCGGACCTCTCGCGCCGGCGATGCTCCTTTCCGGATTCGGCGTGGTGGGCGGCCCGTGCAAGTTTCCGGCCCAGGGCGCTATGAACCATAAACGCGGAACGGGTGAGCCTGGCTGCGCGGGCGCGGTCATCGATCTCAGAGAGTTGGCTCTCACGGGCGGTGACGTTGAATCGAACCGTCCTCTCCGGTGTGGCCACTTCCACCAGGAAAGCAACTGCGCCCTTCATTGCGGGGTCGTTGCGGAGATCGTCGAGGCTTGAAGGTTCGGGCAGCCTCTCTGAATCTTTTTGCATGCCTGCAATGTGGAACGAGAGGGCTTCCGCCGCCATCCGGCGCGCTTCTTCCAGAGTGGTTCCGGCAGTGATGCAGCCGGGGAAATCGGGGAAGCTGACGCCATAATCCGACTTGCCGTCTTTGTGCAGATACGCGATGTATTCCATTCGTTTCTACCTACCTGAGCTTGATGCCCGCCTGTTTTTCGATGGAACGAAGGGTTCCAATCGGAATATCCTTGCGCGGCGTGGGAACGGTAACACGTCCCGGTTTCGTCTCGTGCCTGAACTGCTTGTGGCTTCCCATCTGGGCAACCTCAAACCATCCATCGTCTTTCAGTTTCCTGATGATCTCCCGGCTGTCCATCGTTCTCCAGCGTTTGGCCTGAAGTAAGAATACACACTCCATACACACTGTGCAAGTGGATTTGCCGCAGGAGACAAGCTTCGTCGAACCTGTGCCGGCTGACGCCCAGCCGTCAGCCTCCCAGGCGGCCGAGCGCTTCGGCGGTGCGCAGCTTGCGTTCCAGGTGCCGCTCCAGAGACTGCAGCGTGAAGCGGCGCAGATCGGAGCCGCGGCGGCGCGGCCAGGGCTCGGCGGCAAAGGCGGAAACGGGCGCCCGCAGCATCCTTTGCGCAAGCTGCCAGGAGTCGGCAGAGAGCAGGCTGGCGTTGCCGTTGCGATGCGCGGCGCAAAACAGCCCGTCGGCATAGTTGTTAAAGGTGACCTCGGCTGCATGCAACGGCTCGCCGCAGGCGGTGCAATGGGCAATGTCGGGCAGCAGGCCCATCAGGCGGGTCATCCACAGGGAAAAATAGGTGAGCGGCATCCAGGGCTGGACGAGTTCCGACTGGGCGACGGTGGTGTGCTCCAGCACCGAGACGAGCAGGCGGAATATGGTTTCCTGGGGATCGTGTTCCGGCAGGGCCTCGTCCAGCAGTTCGGCGTAGAAGCTGAGCACGGTCATGCGCACCGGGTCGACCGGCGCGGCCAGCGGCGAGCGAAGAATCTCCAACTGATCGAGGCGGACCAGCTCCTGGCGCGGCTTTTCGGCGAACCAGGCTCGGGCCAGCGTCATCGGCTCCAGTGCGCCCCCGAAGCGCTTGCGGCTGCGCAGCGCGGACTTGGCCACGCCCTTCATGCGGCCGTAGTCGCGCGTGAAAAAGCTCACGATCAGGTCGGCCTCATGCAGTGGCCAAGTGCGCAAAACCACCGCTTCTGAGGCGAGCACGCTCATCTGTTTCTTCCATTCTCAACGATCTACGACCATCTTCCCACTTCCCATTGCCGCTATGTCCGCGGCAGCTCCTCATCTCTCACCCAAAAGAAAGGAATTTAGTGAAATGCAAGGTTTGATTGACGGAGTAAGGAGCGGCATTGCCCGGCGCCACCATTACCTCGAAGGGTCAGATCACCATCCCCATCCAG
This sequence comes from uncultured Acidobacteriaceae bacterium, assembly GCA_963793885.1. Classification (GTDB taxonomy): domain Bacteria; phylum Acidobacteriota; class Terriglobia; order Terriglobales; family Acidobacteriaceae; genus Telmatobacter. The sequence goes on along the minus strand of CAWCBQ010000002.1, from coordinate 110,104 downwards.
GTGCGCACTGCCCTTGGCCTGACTGCCGGGGACAAGGTCGACTTTGTCGAAGTGGAGAAGGGACAGTGCGCCATCCGGCCGAAGACCCGGTCTAATCGCGATCTGGAGGGTTGCGTTCCCGGGTTGGACCATGGGCCCACGATCGAGGAGAAGAACGAGTCGATTCTCAACTGTGCCGCGAAACTTGAGGTTTTGCCGGCCAGCCGCGAGATTGTCGTTGAGCAGGAGGATGCGGCGCGCCGTGCCTTTGCTCTCTATGTGGCTGAAAACGCAGATTTTGCGGATTGCCTCATCTCGGCCTCCGCCAGCGCCGCGGGGTGCCGGTGCACGGTTACCTTCGACCGGAAAGCGGCGCGGGACGCTGGAATGCACTTGATTGCCCAGGGGAAGCGCGCGGCCGGGCGTTCAAAATGGGACGGCGTCCATGTAGGTTTGCACTCAAATCGATGCAGTCGTTTGTGCGTTGGACGTCTCATTTTGTGGAAGACTTGCGGCAGGCGCTGGGCTAGAATGAGTGCAGAGGTTCCAAATGCCTTCCGCAATGGTCACCTTCAACGGTCGTATTACCATCCCCAGCAACGTAATCAAACAGCTTGGCCTGAAGACCGGCGACAATGTCGATTTCATTGAAATCGAGAAGGGCAGGTACGCTCTCTGCCCGCGCACGGTGGCCGATTCCAGCGTGGAAATGAATGCGCCGGCAATGCTGCGGGTACCCGCAGCTGAAAGTGTTCAGTAAGCTGGCGCCACAAAATCTTTCAATTTGGCTGATGCAACAGCGCGGTCAGCAGGCGGAGTATCTTTTGCTCGAATCCGTTCTCGCGGGACGCCAAATCTCTCTTCTTTGAACCCACCTGGACTGTGACAACCGCGTTCTCGAATGCCCAGAGCGGTGTTCTCCAAAGCCCAAGACAGACACAAACGCGCATCCTGCGGGTTGCAGGGTGCGCGCCCGGTAAAGCCTCAACGATCGAGTCGAGTGTGATCAGCGCCCAAAATGGGTAGAGTTCTTCTCGGTAAAGTGGGCCCACTTCTCCGGCAGGTCATCGAGGGCGAAGATCGCCGAGACCGGGCAGGCCGGAACGCAGGCGCCGCAGTCAATGCACTCGACCGGATCGATGAACAGCTGATCGGCCTCGGCGTGGCCGTCTTCATCCTTCTTGGGGTGGATGCAATCGACAGGACAAGCGTCTACACAGGCGGTGTCCTTGGTGCCGATACAGGGTTCTGCAATGACGTAGGCCATCTCTTATTTCTCCGGGAAACTAAACTTCTCGACGCTGATACTAGCATACGACCCCCGGGCACCGACGCGGCTTCGTTGAGCGTCGTTTTCCGATGCGGGAATCCGTGGGACTATCTTCCCGCGGCAGCCCTGCGCCGGGCAAACTCCTGGGGTGTGGGAATGGGCGACAGACCGCGCCCGGCGAACATGTTGGTGAACAGCTCCACCAGCTCGGCTTGAATCAGACCGTTCGAGGCCAAGATCTCCCGGCTGTCGAGCTTGAAGGGATTGCCGGCAAAGTCCGTGACGCTGCCGCCAGCCTCCTCCACCAGCAGAATCCCGGCCGCGGTGTCCCAGGGATTCAGATTGAACTCCCAGAAGGCTTCAAGGCGACCCGCCGCCACATAGGCCAGGTCGAGCGCGGCCGAGCCGGCGCGGCGCACTCCATGGGAGCGCAGGGTGAACTCCTGGTAGAAATGCACGTTGGGGCTTTGGTGCCGCTTGCGGCTGGGAAAGCCGGTGGAGAGCAGCGCCTCGGCCAGGACGGGGATGCGCGAAACCCGCATGGGGCGGCCATTGAGCGTGGCGCCCTGTCCACGCTCTGCGGTATAAAGCTCGTCGCGGGTGGGATCGTAGACGACAGCGGCCACCAGGGTTCCGTCCTGGTCCGGCTCAAGGCCGGCGGGGCGCTGCTCCAGTCCCATTGAGACGCAAAACTGCGGAAAACCGTGGGCGAAGTTGGTGGTGCCGTCCAGCGGGTCAACGTACCACCGGTACTCGCCCTCCATGCGCTCGCGGGTGCCCTCTTCTCCGTAAATGCCGTGTGCGGGAAACGCCTCGCCCAGCCGGCCGCGGATCAGCTTCTCCACGGTTCGGTCGGCTACCGTTACCAGGTCCACGTCGCCCTTGTATTCGGTTTCAACGCCCTGGGCCAGAAACTCGCGCAGGCGCGCGCCCGCCTCCCGCGCAATTTCAGCTGCTTTGGGTACCCAGGTCAGCTTCTGCGCTGTTGCAGGAGGTCCAATTTTTTGGGGAGCGGGGGTTTCATCGCTCATAGGGCTTCCTTGCCCGACGGAGTTTCATTGGCTGCCTCATAGCGCAGCACGCGGCGCTTGCCCGCCTCGCTGATGGTGCGGATCTGATGCTTGTAGATGAACAGGTTGGGGCGCCCTTCGCGGGTGAGCCGCAGCATGGCGTCGTCGAAGTACTCAATCCAGCCGCGCACAGTTTCGCCGTCGCGCAGCTTGATGGAGACGATCACCTGGCGGTCGCTGAGCGAGCGCAGATAGAGCGATTCCTGGCCGGTTTCACCCGGAGGAGGCATCTTGGAGCGGCGGCGCGAGGACAAAGGTGAAATCATACTTCCATTTTAGATGCGGTTTTCCCGCCCCGCATAGGCTGGGCTCCTGGCCGCAGGTGTTTCCCGGGGAAAAGCGCAGGTGGGGCACCTGAAATTGAAAAAGTCTATGGGAAGTTTGCGCGGACCGAGACAGCCGTGGGTCCTGGAAAGTCAGAGGGTATGGGAAAAGTGACCGGCCGATGCGCAAGCCATTCGAGCGACCGGGGAATGATGGTCTGCACCGCGGCGCAGCGCAGGCCCGCCGGCTGCACATCGCCCGGCCAGACATGACCGTAAGTTGAGATATACACGCGTCCCTTTCCGTAAGTTGTGGTCCACTCCACCGGCCAAAGCAGGCCGAGTTTGGGGTCGGCATCCCGCGCATACGCCAGCACATGCAGATGCTCGGCCGGCCCGCGTGCATAGTAGTAGACTTCCATGTCCGGAGACATCCAGGCGCGCGGCATTCCCGCGTGAATGGGATCGTTGCCCAGCCGCGTCACCAGCACATTCGAGCGCTCACCGTGTCCCGTGCCGCGGCCCACGCCTGCAGGGATCCGCACAATTCTGCCGTGATCGCCAATGCGTATCGCGCTGCCATAATCCGCTGGCCGCCAGCTCAGGCCGACCATTTGCTCATATTCCTTCCAGCCCACGAAGGCATTCTCCGCGGCATGGTAGATGTACAAGCCGCCGCCGTTGCGCACATACTCCGCAAAGTCCCGCTTGACGGCATCGGGCCATTCGGGTTTCTTCTTGAGGCCCAGCAAAAGTCCGTTCCCGCCATTGTCGTTACAGGTTTGAATCACCACATCGTATTCTGAAAACTTCGGTCGCCATGCCGCCCACTGAGCGGAGCCGGTATCCTCGGGCGCCGTGCTCACCTGCACCTCGAATTCACCCGTGGCTTCGAGAATTTCGCGAAGCAGGCGTGTGGTCTGCTGCCAGTCGTGGTTGCTGAATCCGTCCACGATGAGGACGCGTATTTTTGGCGTGGGCGTTCCAGCGAAACCCAAAAGCGGGCCGCAGAACACGAGCGCCAGCAGGCAGAGTGCGGAGCGAAATTTCATGTCGTCAGGTTACAGCATTTCGCCAGGGGCTATTTTTCCCCCGGCTGGGCATCGGCATAGTAGCCGCTCTTGTGGCGAACGTTGAAGTCATCGGCGCCGGCTCTGGGGATTGTCACCAGTATCCGGTGAAAGCCCCGTCCCGGCTCCTGGTTGTGGGGATAGTAGCCGAGCAGGTATTGGGTGCGAAGATCGTCGCTCACTCGCGCAAAGGCCTTGTCGAGGCCGCCGTCGCTGACGTAAAAGTATTTGCCGCCAGTCTGTTCAGCAAGGGTAATGAGAGCATGTTCTCCACCCAGGTCGCGGCCCGCGCTGGCCTCGATGGGCACGTCGATCAGCGAGTAGATCATCACTTCGTTGCGCAGTGCCTGCTCGAGCGCCTGCGCGTAGGTGGTGTTTTGGACCGTGTCGTCGCCGTCCGACACCACCACCAGCACCTTGCGTCCTTCTTTCGCGCCCAGCCGATCGGCCCCCAGGTAGATGGCGTCATAGAGCGCCGTGGCAAAGTCGCCGCGCAACTGCCCCAGCCCGCGATCGATCTGGGACAGTTGGTTGGTGAAGGGCGTCAGTTCTCGGACCTCGGTGGCAAACTGCAGCACGCTCATCTGGTCCTGCGGGCGCAGGATGGCATGGGCAAACCGCCGCGCCGCTGAAGCTTCTTCCCCCATGTCTTTGTGTACGCTGCCCGATGTGTCGATAGCCAGGGTCAGGTTCAGCGGCATCTCCGACTGTTTTTCAAACACCGCGATCTGTTGCTGCCGGCCGTCCTCGGTCACCGCAAAATCCTGCTGTGTGAGCCCGCCCACGATGGCCCCGTTCCGGTCGGTCACGTTCACAAACACGCTTACGAGCTTTACGTCCATGTGCAGCGTGGTCTGCTGGGCGCACAAGCACGCGGCCGAAATCGCGGTCATGACGGAGATAAGGGCGACCAGGAACAACTTCAGTGAGCCGGAGTTGCGGATCTTACCGCTCATGCCCGTCCTCCGCCGTTTCAACCGCGATTCCAGCCGGAAACGGCTCGCCTGCCGCCCACACCGTGCCGTCCACAAACGTCTCCTGTTTCCAGATGGGTACGGTCTTCTTGAGGGTGTCAATGATCCAACGGCAGGCCTCGAAGGCCGCGCCCCGGTGCGCCGAGGCTACCACGATCAACACGCTGGTTTCGCCCACCTCGAGCCGCCCCAGCCTGTGCACCAGCGTTACGTGGCGCACGGCGAAACGCGTGCAAGCCTGTTCGGCAAGCTCTTGCATCTGTCGCCGCGCCATCTCTTCATAAGCCTCGTAGTCCAGGTGGAGCGTCCGCCGTCCGCGGGTGTTGTTGCGGGCGATGCCGTCAAACACCACCACCGCGCCATCTTCGCCACGCTTGGCCGCGGCAACCAGTTTTTCTTGATCGATGCGGTCACGGGTGAGCGCAATCGCCACGCTCGGCTCTCGGGTCAGCTGGTTTGCGCTTCCGCCCGAGACCGGCGGCAACAGCCCCACCTCATCGCCTTCGTGCAGCAGGTCGGCCGCGTTGGCATACTCGCCGTTGACGCTGACCGCAATGCCGCCGAACCCTTGCACAGGCAGGCTGGCCGCGTGGCTTGTTTTCAGGTGCCCGAGCAGGTCGCTCACCGAGGCGCCCTGTGGCAACTCGATGGTGACCGCCGCTGCGCCCAGCCAATCTTTCGACACCCCAAAACCAAGAACTTTTACCTGCATCGCTTGAAAAAGAATACCGCCTGCTGCTTAGACGCGGCAGGCGGCAATCGGGGGCTCGAAGCCAGGCGGGTGCGGGGCGGGGCAATCAATGGCCGAACGATGCCCGGGCGCCGGCGCCCACGGGCGCTCGCTTGTGCTCCATTAACTCCGCCGCCTTCAGAACGATATGTTCCGCACTCACTTCCAGCTCTTTGACAAGTTCCCAGGGAGCGCCTGATTCGCCGAATCGATCTTTGATCCCGATGGCCCCGGTAATCACGGGATGACCGTAGAGTTGCAGGCTCTCTGTGATCACAGAGCTGACCCGGCCCGCCAGGGCGCCGATCTGATGTTCTTCCGCCGTGACAATCACGCCCGTCTCGCGCGCGGCCCGGAGAATTGCCTCGGTGTCGATGGGCTTAAGCGTATGCATGTTGAGAATGCGGGTGTTGTAGCCGTACTCCTCTCGCAGAATATAAGAGGCCCGCATTGCCTCCGGCACCTCGGGACCGCAGGCAAGGATGCTCAGATCTTCTCCCTCGTCGACGCAGTCCTCGTCGAGCCGGGTTTCGAAAGCCTCAACGAAGTTGGCTGCCTCGTGACGAAGACGAATGCGGTTAGCCTTGCCGAAAACGAAGGGGGTGGCCTGGGTGGTGACGACCGGGGTCGCCTCGCGCGCGAAGCGGATGTATTTCGGTCCCCGATGCTGCAGCAGCAGATGGTTGGTTGCCTTGTGCGCTTCCACCACGTCGCAAGGCACAACCACCGCCATGTTTGGCAGGCCCATCATGGCAAACAGGTCTTCGAGCGCCTGGTGAGTGGCGCCGTCCGGTCCTACGGAGACGCCCGCGTGGGCGCCAACAATTAGCACATTCAGGTCGGAGTAGCAGATCGACACGCGAATCTGATCGAGATTGCGCGCCGCCGAAAAAGCGGCATAGGAGCCGATCACCGGGAGCTTGCCCTCCCGCGCCATGCCTGCCGCCGCCGAGGTGGCCGACTGCTCCGCAATTCCCATGCTGATCCAGCGCCTGGCACGTTCAGGTTTGCCGGCATAAAACTCGCTGATGGTGATGGAGCCGGAGATGTCCAGCCCCAGGCAGACCACGCGTTCATCGCCGCCGTTTTCAGCCAGCGACTTTCCCAGCCCCTTGCGCGTAGGCTCCATGGCGGCCTTCATGGTTTGGCTCGCATTCCACCAGTAATTGCGTGAGAAGTGCGGCATGCTTGCTTCCAGCTTGCGTTCCGCTTCGGCCTGAAAGTTCTGCGCCCTCTCGAGCATCTGCTCGTAAGGCAGGCTCTCAGCGAGGCCGAGATCCCTCAGGGCTCTGGTGAGCTCGTCGCGATTGGGCGCCTTGCCGTGCCAGCCGACTTGATTTTCCATGAAGCTGACGCCTTTCCCCTTGACCGTGTCGGCCACGATCACTACCGGCTTGCCTGCAGCCGCGCGCGCGTCTTCGAAGGCGCTCACCAATGCCTGCAAGTCGTGCCCATCGACGCGCATCACCTGCCAGCCGAAGCTCGAGTACTTATCTGAGAGCGGTTCCACCTCCATAACGTCTTTAACGAGGCCATCGATCTGCAGGCGGTTGCAATCGATGACCGCGATGAGGTTGTCGAGGTGGAAGTGACCGGCCTCCATCGCCGCCTCCCAAACCTGCCCCTCTTGTTGCTCGCCATCGCCCATCAGGCAGAAGACCTTATGGCGTTTGCCGTCCATTCGCGCCGCCAGCGCCATGCCCACCGAGATGCTCAGCCCCTGCCCCAGGGAGCCGGTCGAAATCTCGACGCCGGGGAGCTTGAGCCAGTGGGGATGACCCTGAAACGGCGAGCCCAGCTTGCGCAGCGTAACTACATCCTCGAGCGGACAGAAGCCCGCGAACCCCAGCCCCAGGTAAAGGCTGGGCGCCTTGTGACCCGCCGACCACACGATGCGGTCGCGGTCGGGCCACGCCGGGTTGGCTGGATCGTGCCGCGCCGCATGCAGATACAACGCAGCGGTAATGTCCATGATCGAGAGTGTGCTTCCGGCATGCCCTGAACCTGCCGCGCAGAGCGCAACCATGTCGTAGCCGCGCATCAGCTTGGCCGCCTCGCGCAGTTGATCGATCGTGTAGTTTCGAATCACATTTCCTGTGGCGGAATCGATAAGAGCCATCTGCCGTCTCCCCGGCGGATAAACCGCCCAGCGCAATTGCCGGCAAGATGAGCCCAGGGAGAATCTCTCCGGGCTCACACCGGCCCTAGAGGTTCTGCTTCGCCCAGCCGGCGATCCTTTGCAATGCCTGCTCCAGTTGGGTCATGGAGTTGGCCACGCTGAAGCGCAGATAGCCTTCACCGAATCGTCCAAAGGCCGCGCCCGAAAGCGCCGCCACGCCCATCGTGTTCAGCAGTTCGTCCGCCAGGGGTTTTGATTTCCAGCCGGTCTTCTCAATATTCGGGAACACATAGAACGCCCCCTTGGGCATGTGGCATGAAAATCCGGATATGCGATTCAGCCCGTCGACAAAGAATCGGCTGCGGCTTTCAAATTCCATCCGCATCCGATCCACGGCGCTTTGATCGCCGCGGATGGCCTCGATCCCCGCCCTCTGGGTAAAGCTGGCGGTGCAGGAGTTGGAGTTCGTCATCAGGCGCGTGAACTGGGCAGCCAGATCCGCCCGCATGACGCCGTAGCCCATGCGCCAGCCGGTCATGGCATAGGTCTTTGAGAAGCCATCGAGCAGAATGGTGCGTTCCTGCATCCCGGGAACGGACATGATCGAGAACGGCTCGCCTTCGAATTGCAGGCGGCTGTAAATCTCATCCGACAAGACCAGGATGTTGCGATCGCCAAGGGCGCAAGCAATTCTCTCGACATCCTGCCGGGGCAGAACTCCGCCGGTGGGATTCTGCGGTGAGTTGAGGATGATCAGCCGGGTGTGGTCGGTAATCAGGGATTCCAGTTCGTCGGGATCGACCGCGAAATCGCGATCCTCCCGCAGCGGAATCGGAACCGCCGTCCCCCCCGCATAGTCGATCATCGACTCGTAGATAGGAAAGCCGGGATTGGGGTAGATCACCTCATCGCCGTGATCGATGAGCGCCAGCATGGCATAAAAGATGATCGGTTTGCCGCCGGGTACGACCACCACTTCGTCGGGAGAAACGTCGACGTTGCGGCTGCGGCCTACGTAATCGGCAATGGTCTGGCGCAGCTCCGGCAGGCCGGCGGAGGGGCCGTAGTGAGTCCACCCATCGCGGAGCGCCGCCGCGGCAGCTTCCACAATGTTCGGCGGCGTGTCGAAATCGGGTTCCCCAATTTCTAAATGGATGATGCTTCTGCCCTGCCGTTCAAGTGCCTTCGCCTTGCTCAGAACCTCGAATGCGGTTTCGGTGCCCAGGCGGCCCATGCGCGGGGCCAGCAGCAATTCGTGCTCAAGCGTCGTAGTCCTCATGTTTGCCACTCCCGGGCCTGATCCCCAACCCAGAGAGCCACGATCGCTGGAAACGGAAAAGGCCCAAACGGGAGAGGATTCTAGGTCGGTTAAATGGCGCTGTATGTGACGGGAAACACCCGTTTGATGAGCATTTTCGCCCGTTCCGGGAGAATGACCGCCCGCCCGGAACTCGATTTGGTGTAACCCTGGCCTCGAATGGGAGAACGTTGTTGACGGCTCGAATCGTCTTTGCTTTTTCCTTACTTGGAAAGCTCTTGCCTTTGCAGGTTAGGCTGCGCTTTGTTGGGAGCAGACGGCTTCACCTTGAACTCTAGTGCGGGGGCATTGAGGCCGTGGGGAGGGTGAACAGGAAGCGGCTGCCTTGATTCGCGCTGCTTTCGGCCCAGATGCGGCCGCCGTGCTGCTCCACGATGCTGCGGCACAGCGCGAGGCCGAGACCTGTTCCGCCCAGGGCGCGGGAATCGGAGGCGTCGCCCTGCTGGAAGCGCTCGAAGATGCGCTCCAGTTTTTCCGGAGAGATGCCGCGACCGCGATCCTCGACGCTAAAGCAGATTTCGGCGACGCCGCCGGGGCCCGCGCCCGCGCCGGGGCCGTTGCGCGCTAGTGGCTGCGCGCCCAGCCGGATGGTGGTGTCCCTGGGCGAAAACTTGATGGCGTTGCCCACCAGCTCATTGAGCACCTGCAGGATTCTGTCCTCGTCGGCAAACACCAGCGCGGGGGGCGCATCGAGGCGCAGGGCGATGCCGGCCTGGGTGGCGGCGTTAAAGGCCACGTCGGCTGCGCGGCGAAGCAGATCGATGGCTTCGACGGGGCGGCGATCGAGAGGCAGCCGGCCTTTCTCCACTCTGTCAAAGTCGAGAATGTCGTTGACCAGGCGGATCAGCCGGTCGCTGTTCGCAATGGCGATGTCGATCATCTGGCGCTGCTTTTCGGGGCGTTTATCAAGGGAGCCGGAGGCGATGAGGCCGAGCGAGGCGCGCATTGAAGTGAGCGGGGTGCGGAGTTCATGGCTCACGGTGGAGATGAATTCGTCTTTCATTCTCTCCAGCTTCCGCCGCTCGCTGATGTCGCGGAAGGCGACGACCATGCCGGAGACAATTCCGTTGTCGAGCAGGGGATTGGCGCTGTACTCGACGGGGATAGGGACGCCGTCGTGACGCCAGAAGACCTCATCGCGCATGCGGATAGATTCAGACCGGCGCAGCGCCTGCAGAATAGGGCTGGTCGATTTGGAGTAGGGTGCGCCGTCGGCGTGGCTGTGGTGAATAAGCTCATGCATGTCCCGTCCGGCGAGCTCCTGGGGTGTGTAACCGAGGGCCCGGGCTCCGGCCTCATTGATGAAGGTGAGCTTGCCGTCGAGGTCGATGCCATAGATGCCTTCTCCGACCGACTCGAGAATCATCTCGCGCTGGCGCGTGGCCAGGTGGAGCGCTTCTTCGGCATCGTGCTGCTCGGTGATGTCCATGCCGTGGTTGAGCACGAAAGGCCGTTCCCCGGGCAGTTGCATGCGGCGGCTGCGGAAGGCGATGCGGCGGTAGACGCCGTCGCTGCGGCGCAGCGGCAAGGCGCCCTGCCACTCTTCCTCGGATTCAAGAGTGTTGAGGCAATCCTGAAAAGTTGCGGCGCCGGCGGCGTCCATCAGCTCGGTTACGTCGCGGCCAGTAAGGGCTTCCGCGCGGTAGCCAAGCGTCTCCGCGGTAAAGGCGTTGAGGGAAGTGAGCCGCCCCTCCATGGAGCAGGTGAATACAAAGCCCAGCGAGTTTTCAACCACCTCGCGGTAACGGTTTTCGCTGCTCAGGAGCGCCTTTTCCATCTTGCGCTGCTCGGTCACATCCTGCCCGCTGACGATGATGTACTGAATCTCGTTGTTGGGGCCTTGCAGCGGGCGCAAGGTCCAAGTGACGCGGCGGGTGTTGCCGGGCTGTCCAGCGACCAGCCACGCGGTTTCATGAGGACCGGAGTCATGGCCGTTGGCGGCGTCGCGCAGCTTGCCCGCGGCCCAGTCGCGCTCACCCGGCTCAAGGATCTCATTGACAAAGGGCCGGCCGACAGCGTCAGCCAGGCTGAGGCCGGTCAACTGCGCGCAGGGCTGGTTCATGCGCACCAGGCGGCCGGCGGTGTCGAGCACGGCGACCAGGGCGGGAATGGAATCGAGCGTTGCGGCCACGAAACATCGTTCGATGGCCAGGGCGCGCTCGGTACGCTGGCGCGAGCGCTGCGCCTGCTCCTGGAGCCGGATGCGGCTGTAGAGCTCAAGCCGCGTGACCACCTGGCGGCCGATGATCTCAAGCAGCGTCAGGTGTTCGGTCCTGAACCGGTCAGGGGGAAGGGCGAGCACAGCGAGCGTGCCAACCACCTGCCGGGTACTCGTGATGAGGGGAGTGCCGGCGTAGGAGAGTGCGGGCTTTGCGCCGGGAACCGGAATGCCCGAAGGAAGAAATCGAGGGTCCTTGCCGCCATTGGCAATGAGCAGCGGCTCGCCTTTTTCCAGCATCCACTGGTCGGCTGTCGTGGAGCGCGGCTGCTCGACGCCCTTGAAACCGAAGCGGGCCTTGAACCAGAGGCGATTGAAGTCCATCCAGCCGATGTAGGCGTAATCGGCGCCGCACAGCACCGCGGCCAGCTCCGCCAGCTCATCGAGAGCGGGATCGGGATTGCGGTCGAAGATGTTGAATTCAGGATGCAGAAACGCCTCCTGATTCTCAAGGAACTTTGAGCCCGGCATGGCACACATACTTGAAAGGCACCTGAGGCAAGTATCGAAGATTGGAGTGCGGAATAGCTCTCACACAAAGGGTCCAATTTGGTGGAAAACAAAGTACCACCCACGTACTTCGATTTTGAGACTATCGATTCGATTGGGTGTTACCAAGGAGACCCATTGGCGGCGTTACTACGTTGAGTGAACGAGAGAACAAGCGAGCAGGCGAACACGGAACCAGGAGAACCAACAAGCAAGGGAATTGGGGTGCTGCGTTCTGCTCAATGCGCTGTGGGCAGCTTGCAGCAATCGCCCGAACCGGCGGGTTCGTTGGCGCCTGCGTCGAGCACCACCTTCCAATTGCCGTCAGGCTCCTTGCGCCACATCGTGATGTAGCGGCCGCTGGTGGTGACGTCGTTGCCGTTGGCGTCTTTGCTGTGTCCCTCGAAGTGTCCCCAGGTGTAGCCCATGTCGCCGGAGGGCCCCATCATGGCGTCGGTGGGCGTCCAGGTGAGCTGGTAGTCCTTCGCCGACCAGTTGGCGCCTTTGACGATGGCCACCTTGCCGATGAGGGGCGGTGCGCCGTTGCCGAGAACCGCGCCATCGCCGGCGAACCAGTCGGCAAATGCGGCGCCGCCGTGCGCCGCCACATCTTTGGCGAAGCGGGCCTCCAACTGGAAGAGCAGAGTCTTTCCCGGATTGACCGCGGTGTCGGTCAGCGGATTGGGGGCGTCGGAAGATGCTCCCGGCTCAAGCAGTTGCCCAATGGCCGGCTTCGAAGCCGCTGCGGCCATCAGCGCCGCCAGCGCCAGCACGCACGCCCTTGCTTTCCAATCTGTTGCCACTTTTCTTTTCCCCCTGATGGCAAAAAAGCTGTATGAGGTCATCGTACAACGCTGGATTGCTCGGGAAACAGGACGGGCCAGACCGGCGCCATGACGTTGAAGACCGGTGAAGAATCGGTAGGCGCGGCAGCGCGCTTTGCGGCCAACTTAGGCGTCGACAGGAACTCAGGGCTCTACCGGAACGATGCGCGATTCGGAGCGAAAGAGGTGATAGTTCGTGAAAGCCACGTCGTTCAACTGGTTCTGGGCAATAGTCCGATTGTTTTCGGGATCGCGAATGGGAGTTCTGGAAAGAGCCACGCTTCTGACGGGGCAGAGATACGTGCTTCCTCCCAGTGGGATCAGACCGTATTCCACCTGGATCGCATTCCTGACCATCTCCCAGGGAGCGGCCATGATGGCGACCAGCGTGATGCGGAGGATGCTTCCATCGGCGGGGTCGATGGCAATCTCGCCGTGGTAGGCAGGGTGGAGACGCGCAATCAGATCGCCGTGGGGCAGCTCCACCATGTAATTCGACTGCCGCGCGGTCACCAGGTAGCGGAAGACGGCTTCGGTGCCGCTCGGCCCCTGCTCCCAATAGCCCCAGGTGATGGCGCCGTGCACGGCGTCTGAAAGAACGACCGAGAGGATAGGCCCAAACTCGCCCACGGTCGCCAGCCACGGCTCCGATAAACTTGGCGCGTTGAAATCGACCTTCTTGGAGCCCCTCAACTCGTAGCCGTTGCTATAGCTCACGGTAACGCTCGACTTGTCCACCAGGTGCATGGGCTCGTACGCGGATTCTTCCGGCGCCATGCTTGAAATGCCGCCGGAATGGCGGTCGCGGGCGCCTGATGCCGCGGTGAGCGGATCCATCTGCTGGCCGGGCGGCATGTCCGCAAAGTGTTCCGTGGTGCGGGTAGCATAAAAATTCGGTAGCCTGGCGATGGCCTGGGCCGCGTATTGGACCGCCTGGGAAAGCATGGCCCTCTGCGCCTCGAGCGCGGGCGGGTTGGTGGCGGGCATGTCGGCGGCAGGAAGATCGAGAAAAGCGGCGGCATCTGCCAGTTGAATGAGGGCGTCGCGGCTGTGCCGTCCGGGGAGCTCCGCCAGCCAGCGCGTCAGCCGCGCGGCGCTGATCCTCTCGGTCAATTCCAGGTCCGCAATCTGGTTTGACACTTTGTGGTCGGACTGTCCGTGGGTGGCGTCCAGCAACTGCTCCAACTGCTGGATATTGGCAGGTTTTGCCGGCCAGGCGGGCCGCGCCATTCCCATGATCAAGACCGCCAGTAAGACCAAACCTCTCATCGCACCCCGCCTGCGCCAAACCAACCCACAAGTATAGCTTCTTTTTGAGACTCGCCTGATCTAATCCGCCAGGAACAACCTTCCGTCAGTAACTCCTGCGAGCAGGCCGGCGATGCGGAGCGAAGGTATACTATGGGTTGTCGAAACCAGTCGAGAGGACCCGGCCTCCGGAGCCTTTTTTGACGCAGGGGGACCTCTCCCCCAAGATGTCCGGCACGATTCAGGGGGAAGGAAGACCATGGGAGCACTGCTGGAGACCATCCAATCGCCTGCCGACATAAAGCGCCTGAATGATGCGCAACTGGTGGAGCTGGCGGAGGAGATCCGCGTCTTCCTGATCCAGACGCTGTCAAAGACCGGTGGACACCTGGGCCCGAACCTGGGCGTGGTGGAGCTGACGCTGGCCCTGCACGTCGTTTTCAACACTCCCGAAGACAAGATCCTATTCGACGTGAGCCACCAGGCCTACGTACACAAGATTCTTACCGGGCGGCGTGAGCGTTTCGCGACCATCCGCCAGCCCGGAGGCCTGAACGGCTTCATGCTGCGCACCGAGAGCGAACATGACGCCTTCGGTGCAGGACACGCCGGCACCGCACTTTCAGCGGCGCTGGGCATGGCGGTGGGCCGCGACCTGGCCGGCGGCAGCGAGCACGTGATCGCGGTGGCCGGAGATGCCGCGTTCACCAATGGCATTACGTTCGAGGCGATGAACAACATCGCCGAGCAGACCAAGCGGCTGATCGTGGTGCTCAACGACAACGAGTGGTCGATCGACCGCAACGTGGGCGCGATCGCCCGCTACTTCCACCGCATCGTGACCAACGAGCACTATCAGCATCTGCACCAGACGGCTACGCGGCTGATCGAGCGGTTCGGCGGCAAGACGGCCGTGAAGGTGGTGCGGCGCGCCGAGGAGGCTGCCAAGAGCATGCTGTGGCCCTCCATTCTTTTTGAAGAGTTCGGCATGGAGTATTTCGGGCCCATCGACGGGCACAACCTGCCGCTGCTGATTGAGAGCTTCAAGTTTTTGAAGACGGCGGACCATCCGGTGCTGTTGCACGTGCTGACACAAAAGGGCCGCGGCTTTCAGCCGGCGCTCGACGGACAAAAGAAGTTTCACGGGCTGGGGCCGTACGATCCGGAGACAGGCAGCACCAAACCCGCGGGCCTGCCGACCTACTCAGAGGTTTTTGCCAACACGCTTTCGGAGCTGGCCACGAAAGACGAGCGGATTGTGGCCATCACCGCGGCCATGCCCAACGGCACCGGGCTTGACCTGTTCCGGCCTCACCATCCCACGCGCTACTTCGATGTGGGCATCGCGGAGGAACACGCAGTGCTGTTTGCGGCCGGCATGGCGACGCGCGGCTTCAGGCCGGTTTGCGCCATCTACTCCACATTTCTGCAGCGCGCCTTTGACCAGATCGTGCACGATGTTTGCCTGCAAAAGCTGCCGGTGCTGTTTTGCATGGACCGCGCCGGTCTTTCAGGCGATGACGGGCCGACGCATCACGGGTTGTTTGACATCGGCTACCTGCGGTCGATTCCAGAGATCGTGCTGATGGCGCCGCAGGACGAAAACGAGCTGGCCGACATGATGAAGACGGCCCTCGAGCTGCCCGGCCCGAGCGCCATCCGCTATCCGCGCGGGGTGGTGGTGGGCGTGGCGCGCAGAGCTGAAGCGCAGGCGCTTCCATTGGGCAAGGCGGAAGTGATACAGGACGGCCGGGATGTGGCCATTCTGGGCCTGGGGCCGCTGATGACTATGGCCGGCGAGCTGGCGGCGCGCCTGGAGCGTGAGGGCTATTCGGCAGCGGTCATCAATCCGCGGTTTATCAAGCCGATCGATCGCTCGATTCTTGCCGAGTACGCGGGGCGTGTGGCAGCGTTTGTGACCTTTGAAGACCATGTGAAAATGGGCGGCTTTGGCTCGGCGGTGGTGGAGGCGCTCGAAGAGATGGGCAGCGCGGTTCCGGTGGTCCGCATCGGCTGGCCCGACCAGTTCATCGAGCACGGCAAGGTAGACGATTTGCGCGCCAAGCACGGCCTGAGCGTGGACGCTGCGCTGGGCCAGGTGCTGCCACTGCTGGCCGGCCGCCGCCGGCCGACGCTGGTAGCAAGCTGAGCATTCTGCGGATCGAGAACGCGGGGCGCTTTGGGCGGGATGGCCGCGGAAGCCCGGATCGCGTGAACACGAGCAACCTGCGCGCGAATCGGCTGTGCGACAATCCCAAAAAGCTCACTTTTCGTATGGCGCTCTTTTCCTATCGTCTGTGTTGGACGAGTCTGGCACTGGCAGCCGGCATGGCCTGGGCGAAGCCGGCTCCGCAGGCCGCGCCCGTCGTCCCCTCGGAGCCCCTGGTGCTGGCCGGCGGCACGGTCGTGGACGTGACCGACTGGGGCCACTCGGCGCGCGACCTTGAGAATGCCGTGGTGATTGTGCAGGACGGGCGCATCACCGATGTGGGCGCCGCCGGAGATGTGGCAATCCCAAAGAACGCGCGGGTGATCGACTGCACGGGAAAATTCATCGTTCCCGGGCTGGTGGACGGCTATGCCGGCATGAACTCGCAGGGCCAGGCCAGCGCCAATTTGTACATGGGCGTGACCACCGTGGTGGTGCGCAGCGATCCTCGTCACGGCCTTGTCGATTACGCGGCCAATCCCAAGCCGCACTTGTACCCGATCGACTCAGCGGGCGCCACCGACAACTGGAGCCTGCTGGCCAATCAGCCGGAGTGGGCGGCCAAGCTCAAAGAAGGCGCGCGGCCCGTCGAGCTGAGCCCCGAGGATGCCGACCGGCAGCTCAACGACACGCTGAAGCTGGGAACGCGGGTGGTGTTTCTGGGCCACGAGATCACGGCCGCCAATGCGCAGTTGATGATCGCCCGCGCGCACCAGTTGGGGTTGGTCACCTATGGGGAGTTTGTTTCTACGCCGTATTCAGTGGGCGTCGAGGCAGGTGTGGACGCGCTCATCCACATGAGCAGCTACGACCTGGGCGTGATTCCCGACGAGTTGCAGCGGCCGCTGATCGACGACCCGGATGGTCCTTCAGCCAACACCGCCTACGACTACTCCCTGCGGCTGCCGCCCACCGACGCGCATCTGCGCACGTACGCCCGCTTTCTGGCCGCGCATCACGCGGCGCTCATGCCCACCTTCAGCATCAATTACGCCGAATTGCCTGGCCATCGCAATCTCTGGTTGGAGCCCGCGGCGCAACTGCTTGATCCGGCGCGGCTGTTCGATCCGGCCGACAAGCTGACCGGGGAGATGGATTACCCGCTGCCCTCCTGGAGCCGCCATGTGCCCGGTCTGATTCAGCGCTACCTCGAAGAGAACCTGCGCAAGAAGGCGGGCCAGGATGCCCTGCGCATGTGGCTGATCAACGAAACCATCTTCAAGGCTTTTCCGCATTATCTGGCGGGCTCGGGGGCGCCGGTGATGGGGGCGATGCCCGGAATCTCGCTGCACACCGAGCTGGAACTGCTGGTACGGCTCGGGCTTTCGCCGCGCGAGGCGCTGGCCGCAGCCAGCAACAACTACGCGCTTCAATTCGGGTGGAACGAACTGGGCCAGGTCGCTGTTGGACGGCGCGCCGACATCGTGGTGGTGGACGCCGA
The DNA here is from genome assembly GCA_963793885.1 of uncultured Acidobacteriaceae bacterium. Classification (GTDB taxonomy): domain Bacteria; phylum Acidobacteriota; class Terriglobia; order Terriglobales; family Acidobacteriaceae; genus Telmatobacter. The sequence goes on along the minus strand of CAWCBQ010000002.1, from coordinate 92,882 downwards.
TCCCACGGTCAACATCTGGAACGCGCGCCGCATCGTGCTGCTGATGATGGACGGCAACGTGGTGGATCGCGACGAGCTTTTGAAACTGAAGAAATGACCCGCGGGGAAACGATCAGGTTTCCCGGTTTACCGGGGAAGTTGCTGCACTCTGGCCCCGCCATCGATACATTCAAATCCCGCTTCGGGTCTTGCCTTTTTGACGTGGTCATATTGATGGAGGAAATCTCATGCGCAGGATTCCGGCGGCGCATCGCGCGCTGCTTTCCAATCCTGGGCGCCAGCCGTCAGAATGGTGCGTGGCATCTTCAACGAGCGATAAGTGTGGGGAGCGGGCTCTGAAGCCCGCGGGCGCAATGAGCGCGGGGCGCGCGGTGTTGCGCGCCGCACTGGCGGTGATGCTGTTGGCTGGCCTGGGTAGGCCGGCCGTGACCCAGGAGAGTGGCGTCGAAGACCAGGCCCAGCCCGCCCCGTCTGTGACCGTCGACCCCACGGTGACGACCCTCCAGGGCGTGGTGCGCAACGCCTCCACCGGCGAAGGAATTGCGCGGGCGCTGGTCGAGATTGAAGGCGACGCCGATACCGGCGCGCTGACCGATGGCGAGGGACGATTCGAGATTCCGGGCGTGCCGCTGGGGCCGCAGCAGGTGGACGTTCTGAAGCCAGGCTATTTTGAGCGCGCGGCGGCATTGCCGGGCGTTGGCGGGCCAGGGCAGGCCGTTCTCGCTGTGACGGGTGGAGCGCACAATGTAATGGTGGCGGCCGGAATGCCCGAGCTGGTTTTCATGCTTGCGCCCACCGGCGCGATCCGCGGCCAGGTGGAGCTGTCGACGGGCGACACGGCGCAGGGCATGACGATCGAACTGGCGCGGCGGGGGATTGAGAGCGGGCGCGCGGTGTGGCAGGAGGCCGGTTCGGCAAAAACCCGCAGCGACGGGACCTTTCGCTTTGGCGGGCTTGCTGACGGAGACTACGCGGTGTGGAGCGACCCGGCGATGGACAGCGATCTGGATGCGGCGCCGAGCGGCGGCGGCCTGCGCTGGGGGTATGCGGCGGTCTACTATCCCGATGCCCGCGATCCCTCGGGCGTGGCGGCGATTCACGTGGCCAACGGGCAGGATGCGCAAGCCAACCTGATGCTGACGCTGGAAGCCTTCCAGGCGGTGAAAGCTGTGGTTGTGGCGCCGCAGACTGCTTCTGCGGGGCGGGCCGGGATGAGGGTGAATGGAATGGTGGCGGACGGCGCGGGACACCTGCTCGCCTACCCGGCGCAGTACGACGAGGCGGCGCATTCCGTCGAAGCCGAGCTGCCCGATGGAAGTTACACGTTGCTGGTGTCAAGCGCTCCGCAGGTGGAGCATAGGGAAAATCCCTCGCTGTTCAACGCGGAGGCGCTGGTGGGGTCGTTGGCGGTGACGGTGGCCGGCTCCGCGGTCACGAACCTGCGCGTTGCGCTTGCCGCGCCGCAGCCCGGCCCTCTTGAGGTGACCGTGACGCACAATGTGGCCCAGCCCAGCCAGGCGGCCGGACGCGGCCCGCTCGTCTCAGTGTTGTTGAGCCCGGACGAGGGATGGATCAACGACGGGATGATCCTCAATTACGCAGATCCCACTGCTGCCGACGCGATGGAGCCGCTGTTCACAAGGTCCGGCTCCTATTGGGTGCACACGCGCTCAGCGCATGCAGGCCTTTGCGTGTCGTCGTTCACCGCCGGCGGGGCAAACCTGGCGCGCGAACCGTTGACGATCGGGCTTCAAGGCTCGACCGCGCCGATGGAACTCACACTGCGCGACGATTGCGCCAGCCTCGAGCTTAGCTTGCCAGAAGCGCTTGGCTCCTTCACTGCCGGCGATGAGCCGTTTTTCTCGGTCTACGTGGTTCCCGATTTCGATTCCACCGGCGATGTGGACCCGGTCACGCTGCGCCCTTCGACGGGCGGTACGGTTACGGTGAGCAACCTGACCCCGGGCAACTACCACGTCTACACCCTGGCTGGATCTGCGCAGCTTGCCTACCGCAACCGCGACGCGCTGGCCGCGATGGGGTACCAGGGGCAGGCGGTCACGCTGTCGGCCGGGACCGTGGGGAGCCTGGTGGTGGAGGCGCCGGAACCATGATGGATGGACGCTGGATTTTTACGTCACTCCGGCTGCCGGGTTTGGTCCTGTTGGCTGCGCTTGGCTGGCCACTTGTGCCGGCATGGCCGCCTGCGTTGGCTCAGACGGGCTCACCGAGTGCCGCCGGCAGCCTCTTTCGCATTGCGGGAACAGTGGTGAATGCGGTGACCGGCGAGCCCGTGAGAGACGCGACAGTCGCCGTGCTTGGCGAGCAAGACAGCAGGCGGATTGCCTCGGCACAGACAGGAAGCGACGGCCGATTCTCGATCGAGGGGCTGGGGGCGGACAAATTCCAGTTGAGCGCGTCGAAGCGCGGGTTGGTGACCGCTTTTTACGAGGAGCACGGCGATTTCAGCTCGGCGGTGGTCACGGGCGAGGGCCAGGATACCAGCAGCCTGATGTTCCGGCTGGTGCCCGGGGCAGTTCTGCGCGGGGTGGTGAGCGGCGATGGAGGCGATCCAGTGGAAGGCGCCCAGGTGATGCTCTACAAAAAGCCGCGGGGCCACGGGCCCGGTGAAAAGATTGTGCAGGCAGATACGGCCACCACCGACGACACCGGGGCGTATGAGTTCGGCAACCTGGCAGCCGGAGAATACCTGCTGGCGGTGAAGGCGCACCCTTGGTATGCGATGAGCCGGAGCCCGGCGCGCGCGCGGCAGGGCGCAGGCGGTGAAGCCAGAGCGGCGCTCGATGTGGCCTACCCGATTACCTACTTCGATTCGACGACCGATGAGGCTTCGGCGTCGCCGATTGAGCTGGCCGGGGGCAGCCGTGTGGAGGCGGACGTGAGCTTGCATGCGGTCCCGGCGCTGCACCTCGAAGTGCCCGCGCCGCTGAAGCAGAATGGAGGGATTGCGCGGCCGGAACTGCGGCAGAGCGTCTTCGGCGCCATTGTGTCAGACGACAGCGCCGGCTTTATGGACGCGCTGCGGACGGGGACCACGGAATTTGCGGGCCTGGCGCCGGGGTCCTATGAGCTGACCGAGGGCGATCCGCCGCGCGTGGTGGAACTGGAGGCCACGAGCAGCCAGCAGGTTGAAGCCAATGCCGGCATTCCCGCGGTTCCGCTTGCCGGAACCCTGCAAACCGCCAATGGATCTCCACTCGAGGGCCAGGCGGTGGTGACGCTGGAACCGGTGGGCAGCGCCATGGGGCTCAAGCCGATGGAGTCAGGGTTCAACCGGGGCGCGTTCAGCTTTACGGCGGTGGCGGCGGGCGCATGGAAGCTCGAAGTCGAGGTGAACGGATTGCCGGCGCATGTGCTCCAGATCGCCTCGGGTGGCCACGCACATGCGGGGAACATGGTTACAGTGGAGGACCGCGCCCTGACGCTGGCCGTGCGGGTGAGCGCGGGCGGGACGCGCGTGGAGGGATTTGCGCAGAAGGACGGAAAAGGCGCGATGGGGGCGATGGTGCTGCTCATTCCCAAAGGCGCCGGGTTTCCCGACCTGGTGCGCCTTGACCAGTCGGACTCCGATGGCAGCTTCTCGCTCCTCGATGCGGCGCCGGGCGAATACACGGTGGTGGCCATCGAGGACGGGTGGGGGATGGATTGGACCCAGTCGGAGGCAATCGGCCGCTATCTTCCAGCCGGAGTTCCCGTTACTGTGCCCGCCACAACGATGACCCCGCGCGACCAGGTAGTGCGCCTGGCTGCGCCGGTTCCCCTCCAGCCGCGGTGAACCGAGCCCGATTGGGCCTGCGCAGGACTTCTTGGTATTGGGTGGTAGAGGATAGTCTATGAAGGTGCAGATATTTGAGTCGCGGCATCGGCTCGAGGGCCTGGCCTTTGAGCAGCAGAGATGCCCCGGTAGAGCTTTGAGGAGTGATTCCCGTTGAAGAGTAAGTTGATGGTTTCGATTCTGACCGCGATCGGTGCGGCGCTGATGCCACTGGCGGCCGCAGGCCAGGTTGCCCCCGAACGTCCAGTTGCCCAGCGCGCCGCGCCTGCATTCAAATATGAAGCGTTCGTGGGCGCAGGCTACACCAGCCTGAACCAGGTGAACCAGTCCCGCTATGGGCTGATCGGGAGCCGGTTCGGCCTGACCCGCGACTGGGGCAGGCACGTGGGCCTCACCGCGCTCGGGGATTACTACAAGCTGGCTGCGGGATCGACCAACCCGGGCGACCCGTCGATCTACTCGGTGCTGGTGGGTCCGGAGTTTCGCGTCAACGTCTATGGAAACTTCGACGGCTTCGTCCATGGGCTGTTGGGCGTGGAACACACGGGTGGTGAGGGCTTGACGCCCAACCTCTCGATTGCGGGTGGATTTGGCGGGGGCGTTTTGTATAACCTGAGCCAGCACTTCGCCCTGCGCGCCTCGGGCGACGCGGTGGCCGCATCGTTTACCGTGACCAACAACACGCCGGCACTGGGCTACTCACCCCATAAGAACTGGGATGCCCGTGGCGAGTTCGGAGTGGTTTACCGGTTCTAGACTCCTGAGGAAGTCAGCATCACAAAGAGCGCTGTCATCCCGAGCGTAGTTTGGCGCGTTTTGTCTGCCAAACGGATCGAAGGACCCGCTTTTGGGCACCCGACTTACGCAACGAAGGTCTGACTCATCCTGCTAGCCCTCTTCCGCTTCGCGGAGTTTCGCGATGACGGTGAAGTCTTCGAGCGTTGTGGTGTCGCCTTTGATTTCCCCGTGGGTGGCCAGCTCGCGCAACAGGCGGCGCATGATTTTGCCGCTGCGTGTTTTGGGCAGGGCTTCGGTGAAGCGAATGTCGTCGGGACGGGCGAGAGAACCGATCTCCTTTGAAACCCACTTGCGCAGCTCGTCTTTCAGTTCATCGCTGGGCGGGTTGCCGCTTTCAAGCGAGACAAAGGCGGCGATGGCCTGGCCTTTGAGCTCGTCGGGACGGCCGACAACGGCGGCTTCAGCGACTTTGGGATGGGCTACGAGGGCCGACTCCACTTCCATGGTGCCTAGCCGGTGGCCGCTCACATTGATCACGTCGTCGACGCGGCCCATCAGCCAGAAGTAGCCGTCGGCGTCTTTGCGCGCCCCGTCGCCGGTGAAGTAGCAACCGGGCACGTCGGACCAATAGGTTTTTTGAAAGCGCTCGGGGTCGCCGTAGACCGTGCGGGCCATCGAGGGCCAGGGACGCCGTACTACGAGCAGCCCGCCGTGACCGGCGGGCACCTGTTCGCCCTCGCGCGTGACCACGTCAGGTTCGATGCCGAAGAAGGGTCGGGTCGCCGAGCCGGGCTTGGTAGGAACGGCGCCGGGAAGGGGTGCGATCAGGATGGCGCCGGTCTCGGTTTGCCACCAGGTATCGACGATGGGGCAGCGGTTGTGGCCGATCTTCTCGCGATACCACATCCACGCTTCAGGATTGATGGGCTCGCCGACTGTCCCCAGCAGCCGCAGCGAATCGAGCTTGTACTTTTCGACATACTGGTCGCCCCATTTGATGAACGCGCGGATGGCTGTGGGCGCGGTGTAGAAGATGGTGACCTGGTGATCGTCGACGATCTTCCAGAAGCGCGAAAAGTCGGGCCAGTTGGGAGCGCCCTCGTACATCAGCACGGTAGCGCCGTTTTGCAGCGGACCGTAAACGACGTAGGAGTGGCCGGTGACCCAGCCGATGTCGGCCGTGCACCAGTAGACGTCCTCGTCGCGCAGGTCGAAGACGTACTTGCTGGTCAGGTAGGTTTGCACGGAGTAGCCGCCGGTGGTGTGGACAAGTCCCTTGGGCTTGCCGGTGGTGCCGGAGGTGTAGAGGATATACAACGGATCTTCTGAATCGAGCGGCTCGGCGGGACAGTCCGGCGCGGCGGCGGCGACCAGTTCGTGCCACCAGTGGTCGCGGCCGGGAACCATGTTGACCGGCGAACCGGTGCGGCGATAGACGACCACGTGCTTGACGGTGTGGCAGGCGGCCATGGCTTCGTCCACGGTGCGCTTGAGCTGGATCTCGTTGCCGCGGCGGTAGCTTGTGTCCTGGGTGAGAATGGCGACGCAAGACGAGTCGTTCACGCGGTCGGCGATGGCGTTGGCGGCGAATCCGCCGAAGATGACGGAATGGACGGCGCCGATGCGGGCGCAGGCGAGCAGCGCGATGGCCAGCTCCGGACACATGCCCATGTATACGGCGACGCGGTCGCCTTTTTGAATGCCCAGCGCCTTGAGAGCGTTGGCGAACCTTTGCACTTCGATGTGCAGTTCGGCGTAGGTGAGGCGGCGGATTTCGCCGGGCTCGCCTTCCCAGATGAGCGCGGTCTTTTGGGCGCGCGCGCCGAGCGCGTGCCGGTCAACGCAGTTGTAGCAGAGATTCAGCTTGCCGCCGACGAACCATTTTGCCCAAGGCGGACTCCAGTCGAGAACCTTGTCCCAGGGCTTGAACCAGTGAAGCTCGGCGGCCGCGCCGGCCCAGAATTTTTCAGGATCCTCAATGGATTGCCTGTAGAGGGACTCATATTCCTCAAGGCTCCCGATGTGCGCGATGGCGCTGAACGCGGGCGGTGGCGGAAAAACGCGGTTCTCGCGCAGGGTCGAGTCGATATCTTGGCTGGGGACGGCGTTGAGGGGCAAGGAAGACATGCGGATTCCTCAAGAAAATGGGTAGGATCGCGGTGCACGGCACTCGACGGGCGACGATCGCCGTGGAGAAGCCTCGTGGTTGTCACTCTATCGAGGTAGAGGCACAGACGGCAAGCGGCCGGGGCTGAGGACAGGGCCGGCCGCCGAGCGAACAGGGGGAAGGTATGATGGGGAGTGGCGTTGAGCGGCAAGCACCGGAAAGCCAGCGGTAAAGCAGAGCAGGCAAGGGAGATAAGGATGCGTTGGGTGCGGAGGACGCTGGGAACAGCCGGCCTGGCTGTGGGCTTGATGGCCGTGCCGATGGGAAGGCTGGACAGCGCCTGCTTTGCCCAACAGGTAACGACCAGTAAGTCTGTAACGGACAGCAAACCAGCAACCAGCAGCGAGCCTGTGCCCTCGCCGGGCGACCAGCCTGCCGATCCCGGGCCTCTGGCGGCCGATCTTTCGCCCGCGTTGCACTCCAAACAGATTCGCGCGGCGATGCGACGGGTTGCCGACTGGGAATTGCCGCGCGTCGAGAGCCAGCCGCCCAGCCGCGCCTGGGATTTCGGCACGCTGGATATTGGATTCATGGCAGCGTCGCGCACCTTGGGCGATGGGCGCTATAGCCGCTATGTGGCCTCGGTGGGGGACCACTTTGCCTGGAAACTGGAGCGGACGATGTATCCGGCCCACGATTTTGCCATCGCCCAGGCCTTCATGGAGGTCTACAGCTCCTCGCACAAGGAGGAGCAGATTGCGCCCTTGCGCCGGCAGTATGACGATGCCGTGGCCTTGATGGACGATCCCGAGAAGCCAGCCTGGTGGTGGTCGGACGCGCTCTTTATGGCGCCTCCGGCGGGTGCGGAGCTGTCTGCGATTACCGGCGATCCCACCTATGACGGCTATATCGACCGCGAGTGGAGTGCGACCGAGAAGGTGCTCTACGACCGGCAGAAGCATCTGTTTTCGCGAGACGCAAGTTACCTCGGCAAGCATGAGAAAAATGGCGAGAAGGTGTTCTGGTCGCGGGGAAACGGCTGGGTCATGGGGGGACTGGTGCGCGTTCTGGCGAGACTTCCGTCCGACGATCCTTTGCGGCCCCATTACGTAGCGCTTTTGCGGGAGATGGCGGCCGAGGTGGCGTCGCTGCAGGGAAGCGACGGGCTGTGGCGTCCGGGACTGCTCGATGCGGCCAGTTATCCGTTGCCCGAGGTGTCAGGCTCGGCCCTTTTCACCTACGCCCTTGCGTGGGGTATTGACCATCGCATGCTGGACGCGGAGACTTACCTGCCCGTCGTCGAGAAGGCGTGGGCGGGGATGGTGGCGCATATTTATCAGGATGGCCGGCTGGGGTGCATTCAGCCGGAAGGCGAAGCGCCCGCGGCTTACCAGCCGGGATCGAGCTACAACTTCGGCGTAGGCGCATTTTTGCTGGCCGGCTCCGAGCTGGATACATTACAGGAGCATAAACACTGGTGAGCGCCGATGGTAAGAGTGCCAAGGTAGCTCGGAGAGAAGGAGATTCGATGAAGCCAGCCCAGGACAATGCCGGACCGAGCATCACGACCCTGGCCAGCCGCGAAATTTATCGAAACCGCTGGATGGTTCTGCGCGAGGATGAGATTCTTCGCTCCAATGGCGAGCGGGGCATCTACGGCGTGGTCGAGAAGCACGATGCGGCCATCATTTTGCCGGTCGACCAGGGCCGCGTCTGGCTGGTGGAGCAGTACCGCTACACCATCGGGGAGCGGGCCCTCGAGTTGCCCCAGGGCGGATGGGAAAAGCACGTCGAAAACCCCGAGGATCTGGCGCGCGGTGAGCTCAAAGAGGAAACGGGCCTCGAGGCTGCGGAGATTACCCGGCTGGGTTCCCTGTGGATCGCCTACGGCTTCACGCGGCAGTTGCAGCACATATTTCTGGCCACCGGGCTCACCCTCGGCGAAACAGAGCGCGATGCCGAGGAGCACGATCTGCTGGTTCGCCCGGTCGCGGTGGAAGAGTTCGAGGAGATGATGCTCGACGGTGTCATCCGTGACGGCTGCACGTTGGCGGCATGGGCAATTTATCTGCTGTGGAAGACGCACCGGAAGGAAGTTTAGGCACGCGGGTCGCAGCTTCTCCGTCGCAGTCGTGCCCTTTTGAAGACGCTGCCTCATGCAGAAGTTTGTGGCGAGGTTCTCAGGATGAGCGCCGAGACAGCTCTCAGGTGGATTGCCGCAGAGGGGGTCACGCATCGGACCGGCCATCGAATTAAGTATTCAGGATTCACATTGTATTTTGATCGGATCAAGGCAAGCGATGCTGCGCCCGGCCAATTGTGAAAGAATGTTTCCCGTAAGCTGCCCGGCTCAATCCACCCCCCAAGGAGCAGACCGATGGAACGCAGAATCTTTCTCAAGCAAGCCGCCATCACCGCAGCCGCCGTGGCCTCTTCGGGCGCCATGAAGGCCTCAGGCAAAACGCCCTCGAACCCGATCGCCAGGCGCACGCTGGGAAGGACCGGCGAGCGGCTCTCGATGATCGCCTTCGGCGGCATTGTGGTGATGAACGAGGACAGCGGCGCGGCCGCGAACATCGTCGCCGAAGCCGTGGACCGTGGCATCAACTACTTCGATGTCGCTCCCAGCTACGGCAACGCGCAGGAGCGGCTGGGGCCGGCGCTGGCTCCTTATCGCAACAACTGCTTTCTGGCCTGCAAGACCGAGGGACGCATGAAGGACGACTCGCGCGCGCAGCTCGAGCAGTCCCTCAAGCTGCTCAAGACCGACCACTTCGACCTGTGGCAGTTCCACGCCCTCACCAAAATGGCCGAACTCGACAAGGTTCTCGGCCCCGGCGGCGCCATGGAGACCATGGAAGCGGCAAAGAAGGAAGGCAAAATCCGTTACATCGGCTTCTCGGTGCACTCGGTGGAGACCGCGCTCGCGGCCATGGACCGCTACAACTTCGACACCGTGCTCTTCCCGCTGAATTGGGTTCTTGTGAGCCAGGCAAATTTCGGCCTGCAGATTCTGAAAAAAGCGCAGGAGAAGCAGATGGGCATTCTGTGCCTCAAGAGCATGGCCAAGACGGTGTGGCCCGCCGCCCAGAACGCTAATCATCCCGAGCCGAAGTGCTGGTACCAGCCCGCGGCCTTCCCTCACGAGGCCTCGCTGGGCCTGCGCTGGACCCTCGGCCATCCCATCACGGCCGCCGTGCCGCCTGGCGATGAAAAGTACTTCCGTCTGGCCATGGATGTGGCCCAGAATTACAAGCCCCTTGAGCCGCACGAGGAGCAGGCGCTGCTGAGCGGCGGCCCCGGCGTGGAACCGATCTTCCACCTCGGCAACGACGTCTAGAGCCCCCGGCGCACCCGGCTGGTTTGAATCCGACCCATCGCAAGAAGCGCAATGGGGCATAGGCAGTTACGATTGGGCCATCGACTCCGCTCAGCCTTCTGCCAGCGCGCGGTTCAACAACGCCTTCATGTACGCGAACCCGTAAGCCTGCTCCGGGTAGTGGCCGCCGACCACATCGGGGGTGTGGTCCAGAATCACGATTCCGTCAAACCCCACTTCGACCAGCGCCGTCATGATCTTCGACATGTCGTAGTAGCCGTTGTCCATGAAGGTCTCAATAAAGTGCGGCAGGGGCGCGTTCACGTTGCGGAAGTGGATCTTCCAGATCTTCCCGGGCCCGAAATAGCGGATCATCTCCGCCGGATCCTTGTGCATCAACGCAGGCCCGCCTTCGATTCCAGCAGCCGCAGCACAGGCAGATGCCCACGTTGGGGCTGTCGGCAATTTCCATGGCCCGCTTGTAGCCTTCGAAATTCGCGAAAATGCATCGCGGCACGCCCGCCAGCTCGGGCACCGGCGGGTCGTCGGGATGGATCCCGATGCGCACGCTGTTCTCCTCGGCCACGGGCGCCACCTGGCGTGATGAAGTAGGTGAAGTTCTCCCAGATTTCGTCGGTCGAAAACCGCCGTCCGTGCGAAAGCGGCTCATAAAACTTCTGGTCGCCCCACGCGCCCACCTTGTTGGGGCTGGCCATGTCGAACTCGCGCCCGGCCGCGCCGCGAATCTCGGCGCGGCCGCTGCTCCAGATGCCGTTGCCCATGTGCGCGTAGGTGGTGTAGTAGATTCCCGCCTGGCCCAGGTTGCGCAGGTACTGCTTGTACTCTTCGATCTTCGGCGTCGCGGCCGGGCAGGTTCAGCGTCACTTCGGGCATGTTGTGCACGCTCGGTGTTGCCGATGTTCCACACCGTGATGCCGGCATCGGCGAACCGCTTCTTGATGGCGAGAAAGGCTTCGGCGGTGCGCATGTCGGGCGTCGAACCCACGCTCACATACTGCGCTCCCATCTGCCTCAGAAACAGCAGTTCCTCGTCGGTAGGCTTTGAGCCTGTCTGTGCGCAGAGCTTAATGCCGGCAGCGTTTTTGCGCACGGTTGCCGAGGCGGGCGCGGAGGCCGAAAGAAAAGCGGAGGAGGTGAGAGCGCCGCCAACCGCCAGCTTGACGAACTCCCGGCGGCCGGGGGTAAACGCTCGACTGTTATTTTTGGGTAAATCCCGATTCGGTGCGGAGTTCTCCATGGCGCATATCCCCCGGACTGCGGCATGCTGCTGCGCCGCTGCAACGAGCCAGTATAAACCGGGAAGTGCGCCCCTGGTCCTGCTACCGGATGGCGGTCGCTGCGAACTTTTTGACCATGGCCAGCAGCAGCTTGCGGTCGCTCTCATTCAGGTTGGACGAGTAGCGGCGAATCTGGGTCAGGAAGCGCAGCTCCTCGTCTGAGAGCTTCTGCGTGTTGAACTGGCGGCCCAGCGAATCATCGGCAAAAAACTGCGCTATGGGCAGATCCAGCGACTGGGCGATTTTTGACAGCGTGTCGAGCGAAGGAACGGTATGCCCGTTCTCAACCCGCGAAAGATAGCAGCGCAGCAGCCCGGTCTTCTTTTCGATATCGCCCTGAGACAGGCCCTTCTGCAGACGGTAAGCGCGAATCGTAGTGCCGATTTTCATGCTCGATTTATCCAGTCCGATGCGTACCCAGGTTTACTTTTAGGGTAGCAATCAATAAAGTATTGGCTTAATGGTTAACACAGGGTGATGGAGAAAGCAAGGGCGCCGATCCCCATGTCCCCCTTTTGGTAACGTCTTCTGTGAGTGGCTTCTGGCAACTGGGACCGCAAGCGCACCGACGCTGCACCGTCTCAGCTCTCGGGCGGCGCCGTTTCCGCTGTCATCTCTTCAAGGCAGACTCGGCCTGTTGCTTCGCCGGGAGCGGCTAAGGCTGAGGGCCGGGGCCTGGGGTGGGGTCGATTGTGTCTGGCGGAGATGCGTAAACCTTCATGGTGAAAGGCCCGTCAGACTGAGTAGAGTGACGGGATGGTAGAGCCTGTTATGAACTATGGGCTGGCCACCTCCTAGTTCATAACAGGCTCTCAGGGAGCGCGAATGCGGCGAGCGGTTTGGGCATGGGCGGTGGCCATGGAGATTCTTTTGACCGGCGGTCTTGCGGCAGGAGCGCAAACACCGCAGCAAAGCTCCGCGACCTCCCCGGTAGCCGCTCCCATGGCGGCCAGCGCGCCCGCAACGCCGGCTGAAACCATCAGCGGCGGCCGTCTGCATGGAATGGTCAAAAGCGGCAACATTCCCTTGCCCGGCGTCACGGTGACCGCTCAGAACACGCTGACCGGAAAGAAATACTCGACAACCTCCGACATCACCGGGACCTGGTCCATGACCCTGCCGCAAAACGGGCGCTACGTGATCCGCACGGAGTTTGCGGCGTTTGCGCCCGGCGTGCAGGAGGCGCTGTTGAACGCCGCCAACCACGACCAGACGGTGAATTTTCAGTTACTGCTGGCCTCGCGGGCGGCTGCGCAGGCCGAGCAGCAGGCAAGCGCCGATACGGCGCAGGGCGAGGCGAGCGAGGCGATACGGCAACTGGCCGGCAATGGCGCCGAGAGCCTGAGCCTGGTGAACGCGCTCAGCTCCGACACGGAGACAGCAAGGGGCGGCGCCGGCATCAGCGGCGCGGAACTGCCTTCGGTCGCGAGCAACTCCGACTTTGGCTCGGATTCGGTGGCCATCAGCGGTCAATCCGGACAGGTGAGCCCACTGGCCGGCGTCAACATCGACGAGATTCGCGACGCCATGGCGGCCTACCAGGCGGCCAATCCAGGTCAGGCTCTTCCCGGCTCCGGCGGCCTGTTTGGGGGCGGGGGTGGTGGCGGAGGATTTGGCGGAGGCAGAGGCTTTGGGGGCGGGGGTGGTTTTGGCGGGGGCGGCTTTGGTGGCCGCGGTGGTGGAGGCGGGCGCGGCAACTTCCGCGGGTTCAATCCTGGCCAGCCACATGGAGCCATCTTCTGGTTCGGCTCGAACTCCGCGCTGAATGCCGAGCCGTTTGCCCTGGAGGGCCAGCCGCAGCAGCAGCCCGCCTCGGGATCGAACCGCTTCGGGCTCAGCTTCATGAGCGCACCTTATCTGCCCGGCCTCACCAAGCCCAGCGGCAAAGACACGATCTTTCTGACCCTGAGCGGCACGCGCCAATCGAGCCCGGAGGACTTTTACGCGATTGTGCCCACGGATGCCGAGCGGATGGGCGATTTTTCCGCTGCCGGCTTGCCGCTCATTTACAACCCCGCCAACTTTCAGCAGTTCGCTTCCACCAGTTACGGCGGCATGCCCAACACCGCCAACGTGATTCCGCCGTCGTTGATTTCGCAGGCGGCCCTCAACCTGATGAAGTACTATCCCGAGCCGACCCCAAACTTGCCCCTCACGAGCGGCGCCGGCAACAGTTACAACTACCATCTGCTGACCACCGAGCAGAGCAACCAGACCCAGGCCGGCGTCCGCTACAACCGCAGCCTGGGCAAGAATGCCACCCAGCCCGGCGGCCGCGGCGGATTCGGCGGCGGGCGCAGGTCGCAGGGGCAAAATCAGGGTCTGCGCCAAAGCATCAACGTCAACTACAACTGGAGCCGCTCGGCCTCTGACGAGGTGAACGAGTTTCCGCAACTGGGCGGCAAAAACGAGTCCGATTCAAACTCCGTGCAGGCCGGCTACACGGTGGGTTATCACCGCCTCACAAACATCTTCAACACCAGTTGGAACCGCGCCCAGAGCCAGGCCACCAACTTCTTTACCAGCAGCACCGATATCGCCACCCAACTCGGCATTTTGGGGCCGGGCGGCGTGGCGTTGAACCCCAGCCCGCTCAACTACGGCCTGCCCAGCGTCACAATGAGCACCATCTCCGGTCTGAGCCAGATGCAGCCCAGCTTCTCCGTCTCCCAGACCATCTCCGCCTCAGAAGTGTTGAGCTGGATTCACGGCAAACACAACCTGCGCTTCGGCGGCGACTACCGGAGGGTGCAACGCAACTTCCTCGGCGGCTCGAACGCCACCGGCAGCTTTACTTTCACGGGCCTTTTCAGCGAAGACGCGAACGGCGACCAGACTACCGGCTCGCCGCTTGCGGATTTTCTGCTCGGCCTGCCGCAATCCACGACCATCGACTCGTCGATTGCCAAGAGCTATCTCCGCGACAATGTCTTTGACGGCTTCGCCCTGGACGACTGGCGGGCCAAATCGTCGCTGACCTTGAACATCGGTGTGCGCTGGGAGTTTTTCGCGCCGTACACAGAAAGGTACGGCCACCTGGCCTTCGTCGATACCAATCCTGCCGCCGGCTTCACGGGCGAAACCGAGGTGACTGCCGGCGGCACGGGCCCCTTCAGCGGCGATCTGCCGGCAGCGCTGGTGTTTCCTTATCGCCACGCCTTTGCCCCGCGGCTTGGTGTTGCCTGGCGGGTGCCCAAGATCAAAGAGATGACCGTCCGCGGCGGGTACGGCATGAACTTTACGGTAGGCCAGTACGCCGGCTTTGCCACCGCCATGGCGCACCAGCCGCCCTTTGCCAACGAGCAGACCAACGAAGAGGCCACGGCGAGCGGTACGGCCACTTCCGCTTGCGCGCAGAGCGCCACGCCCACCTGCTTCACGCTGGCGCAGGGATTTCCCGCGCCCGAAGTGACCGGCAACTACGCCGTGGCCCCGCACTACCAGTTGCCCTATGTGCAGGCGTGGAATGTGGACGTTCAAAAGACCTGGCCCTGGGGCATCGTGATGAATCTCGGCTATAACGGATCGAAGGGCAGCGATCTCGACATCCGGACCGCGCCGCGCGCCACGCCCTCGAGCCCCAACACCGACCCCGGCAACCTTATCTTTACCTATGAACAGTCAGGCGCCTACTCGCGGATGAACGCCGGAACGGTGCGCGTCAACAAGCGGCTCTCCGGCGGAGTGTCGCTGGGCGCAAATTATCAGTACTCGCACTCCATCGACGACGCGGGCTCGGTGGGCGGCGGAGACGGCGTGGTTTCACAAGACTGGCAGAACCTTGCGGCCGAGGAAGGGAATTCGAGCTTCGACGTCCGTCACCAGGTGAGCGGAACCTATCTCTACGAGCTGCCCTTCGGCAAAGACAAGCGCTGGGTCACGACCGGCGCCGGCTCGCACATTCTTGAAGGATTTTCTACCTCCGGCACCTTCAGGTTCACGACCGGAACGCCGCTCACGCCGAGCTACCAGGCCGCGGTGGCCGACGTGGCGCGCGGCACCACGGGCACACTGCGGCCCGATCGCGTGCCGGGAACTTCAATCACCGCCGGAGGCGGTTCGCTGAATCAGTGGTTCAACACCGCGGCCTACACCAAGCCCGCGGGCCTCTATGGCGACGCGCCGCGCAACTCGATTCCCGGGCCGGGCGTCGTTTCCAACAGCATGTCTCTGTCGAAGACCATGCAACTAGGCGACACGCGCAGTTGGGAGTTCCGCGCCACGGCCGCCAACGTGTTCAACACCGTGCAGTATGGGGGCGTCAATACCAGCGATGGCACGCCCAACTTCGGGCAGGTGACTTCGGCGGGACAGATGCGCTCGTTTCAATTCACTTCGAGATTCAGATTTTAGCGGGACCGGCGGACGATCAGGGGAAGGGAATTTATGACGGGTTGGGCGCGGAAGATCGGAGCGGCGATGGCGATGATGGCGCTTGCGGTCCCCGGCCTGGGGTCGGTGCTTGGCGCGGGGTCGGCGCGCGCGCAACAACCTGCGGCACAGCCCGCTGCCCAGGTGTCGAACACGCCGCAGGGCGGATTCACGCTCAAAGTGAATAGCGACCTGGTGCTCACCAACGTGGTGGCCCGCGACGCGAAGAGCGGCGAGCTGGTGAAAGGCCTCACGCGCAGCGACTTCACCATCTACGAGAACGGCAAACAGCAAACCATCGACACCTTCGACTTTGAAAGTGTTGACATGGCCAAGCCGCTGAACGAGGCCACGGTGAGCGGTCTTGCCGCCGGTCCGGTAAACAACGGACAGAAGGCGGTGGTGGTGGCCAAGCCCGAGGAACTGCGCAATCACCGGCTGATTGTGATGTTCTTCGACCTCACCTCGATGCAGCCTGAAGATCTTGAGCGCAGCGTTGAAGCCGCGCAGGCTTTTCTGAGAACCAAGATGCAGCCTGCCGACCTTGTGGCCCTGGTGTCGCTCGGTGACACGCTCACTGTGGACCAGGATTTTACCGCCGACAAAAACGCCCTCATCCATGAAGTGGGCGTCTACAACGGAACCGAGGGGCAGGGCTTTGCGCAGGGCGCCACGGCCAACTCGAACCAGGTGGAAGACACCACCGGCTATACCCCCGACGAAAGCGAATACAACGACATCAACACAGATCGCGAGCTGTTTGCGCTGCGCGCGGTGTCGCAGGCGCTGTCGAGGATCGGCGAGAAAAAATCGTTGCTCTATTTTTCCGGCGGCATCTCGCGCGACGGTATTGAGAATCAGGCGTCGTTGCGCGCAGCCGTCAACGCCGCGGTGCGCGCCAACCTGTCAATTTACAGCGTCGATACGCGCGGACTTCAGGCTATCGGCCCGCTCGGCGACGCCTCCACCGGCAGCCTGCGCGGGCAGGGCGCTTACAACGGCGGCGCGCTGCTGAACAACATGAACTCGAACTTCGACAGCCAGGAGGTGATGGGCACGCTCTCCAGCGAGACCGGCGGCAAGGCCTTCTTCGATTCCAACGACTTTGCGCCCGCCTTTGCCCAAGTGGAGCGCGACACCTCGGCCTACTACGCCATCGGCTTCCACTCCACGAACCCGGCGCGCGACGGCAAATATCGCCGGCTCACCGTCAAAATCAAGCGACCCGGCATCAAGCTCGAATACCGCCAAGGCTACTATGCGCCGGCGGACTTTCAACACTCCGGCAAGGAAGACCGCGAGCAGCAGCTCACAGACGAGCTGGCCAGCGATCTGCCCGCCACCGACATCGCGGTCTATCTCGACGCCATGTACTTCCGGCTCGATCAGAACCGCTTCTTCATGCCGGTGTCGCTGCTGGTGCCCGGCTCGCAGATTCCCTTTGTGAAGGGCGGCGACAAGGACAAGGCCACGCTCGACATTCTTGGTGAGGTGATCGACGAGGTGAAGCGGCCCATCGGACGGGTGCGGGAAACGGTCAAGCTCAATCTCGATCCCAGCCTGAACGCGCGCCAGAAAAATATCCAGTACACCACCAGCTTCAACCTGCCGCCGGGCAAATACGATTTGAAGTTTGTAGTACGCGAAAACCAGACCGGCCGCATGGGATCGTTTGAAGCCAACGTCACGCTGCCGGATTTGAAGAAGTCTCCGCTCAAGATGAGCTCCATTGTTCTGGCCGCCATGCGCGAGCCGAGCAAGAAGCAGGACCCGCTGGTGCGCAACGGCGAAGAGTACGAGCCCGACATCGCGCATGTCTTTCGGCAAGACCAGCACATGTATCTGCTCTACGAGGTCTACGACCCGGCGCACGAAAAACCGCCAGACAACCAACCGAAAGGGACCAAGCCTGGCATCAACCTGTTGTCGAGCCTGGAACTGATGCAGGGATCTGCAAAGGTTTATGAAACCCCGCTGGTGCAGGCCAAAGCCATCAACGTGGAAGGCCGCGATGCGGTTGCCGTGGAGATGGACGTGCCGCTGGCCGGATTGAAGCCCGGCGCCTACCTCTGCCAGTTGAACGTGATTGACGACGCCGGCGGCACCTTCGCGTTTCCGCGCTTTGCAGTGCTGGTGCGCGGACCTCAGCCGGCGTCTGAGCCGCCGCAGCCTCAAGCATCATCGGCAGGCGGCGCGCAGTAACCCCCGGGGCGAGGTGTCGGGGCCCTCACAGCTTCCCCGTACGGACAATGCCTGCATCCCGATCCGCAGCACGAGCCGCGCTTCAGATGATAGGCCGCGGTGAAGACCAGGTTCGGCCCCTCGAAGTAATAGTCTTCCGGTTCAAGCCCCGGCGGCGCGGCAGGCGGATTCCGATCCATCCCTCTATCATCTCCTGAACCGGACCGTCGTGCGCCTGCCGTGGTGGAACGCTCGCCGAAAGCAATGGGTAGAATTGAAGCATGAGTGTTTCAGGCAATCTTTCGGCGCAGGACCGCGCCCGCAAGATCAAAGTGATTCTTTTTGACGTGGACGGCGTGCTCACCGACGGCGGCATCTGGCTCATTCCCGTTCCCGTCATGGTCGACGGCAAGCAGGAAACAAAAATGGTTGAGGCCAAGGGCTACAATGCGCACGATGGCACGGCCATTTCGCTGGCGCGGCTTGGCGGCCTGAAGTGCGGCATCATCACCAAGCGCATCTCGGAAACCGTGGCCCTGCGGGCGCGCGACCTCAAGCTTGAATTCATCTACCAGGGGCAGGCGTTCAAGATGAAGCCGATTCGCGAGATCATGGACCAGGCCGGCGTGGCGCTCGAGGAGATTGCCTACGTGGGCGACGACGTGATCGACCTGCCGGTGATGCGCAAGTGCGGCTTTGCGGTGGCGGTGGCTGACGCGCGCGAGCGGGTGAAGGCAGAAGCGCACTACGTAACGCCGAACCGCGGCGGACACGGAGCCGCGCGCGACGCGGTTGAGTTTATTCTCGAAGCCAAGGGCGTGCTGGACCGCTGCATCGAGGGCTACATCGACGAAGACAATCCGATATCTCCGTCGATGGACATCGGCAAAGGCGGGGACCTGAAGTAAGCGGGCGGAAATGGCAACGAAGAAAAAAGCGATAATCCTGCTGAGCGGCGGCCTTGACTCGGCCACCGTGCTGGCCATCGCGCGCGGCCGGGGCTACGAGCTTTATGCCCTCTCATTCTCCTACGGCCAGCGCCACATCTGGGAGCTTGAAGCTGCCGCGCGCGTTGCCGCCTCGATGGGTGTCGCCAACCATCGCACCGCAAAGATCGATCTGCGCATCTTCGGCGGCTCCGCGCTCACCGATGACATCGCGGTTCCCAAGGGCCGCGCAATCGGGGAGATGGGCCACGGCATTCCCATCACCTACGTCCCCGCGCGCAACACCATCTTCCTTTCCTTGGCACTGGCCTGGGCGGAGGTTCTGGGATCGAGCGACATCTTCATCGGCGTCAACGCGCTCGACTACTCGGGTTACCCCGACTGTCGGCCCGAATTTATCACGGCCTTTGAGAAGATGGCGAACCTGGCCACCAAAGCCGGCGTCGAGGGCCGCCAGGCACTCGGGATTCATACCCCTCTGATCGCTATGTCGAAGGCCGAGATCATTGCCAAAGGAATCGAGCTCGGTGTCGACTATAGCCTGACCAGCAGTTGCTACGACCCATCGCCCACCGGCGAGCCCTGCGGGCAATGCGATTCCTGCCTGCTGCGGCAAAAAGGCTTCAGCGAAAACGGAATTGTGGACCCGCTGAGGTACGGAAGAGCCAGCCCTTAGAGCGGTTGCCGGATGCCCCAAGTCTCGATTCTGAGACAGGAGGCTGTTCCCAATTCCCTGGCCCCTGTCCTATGCCGAAAGCTGAATTTATGTCCTACGCCGTAAAAGAAATCTTCTACACGCTCCAGGGCGAAGGCGCGCAAACCGGCCGTGCCGCCGTCTTCTGCCGTTTCGCGGGCTGCAATCTCTGGTCCGGCCGCGAAGCGGACCGAGCCTCGGCCATCTGCAAATTCTGCGACACCGACTTTGCCGATTTGGACGGGCCCGGCGGCGGAAAATTCGCATCGGCCGAAGCTCTGGCCGAGGCCGTCGAAGCAAAGTGGCCCTCCAGCGCAGCTTCCGGCAGGCGGTTCGTGGTCTGCACCGGCGGCGAGCCGCTGCTGCAACTCGATGCAAGCCTCATCCAAGCCCTGCATCGCCGCGAGTTTGAAATTGCCTTGGAAACCAACGGCACCATCGCAGCTCCGGCGGGCATCGACTGGGTTTGCGTCAGCCCGAAGGCCAGCGCTGGGTTCGTGCAGCAAAACGGCGATGAGCTCAAGCTGGTTTTTCCGCAGCCCGGCGCCGAACCTGAAAAATTCGAGAGCCTGGCCTTCCGTCATTTCTTTCTGCAACCTATGGACGGCCCGAGCCGCGAGGCCAACACGCGACTGGCGTTGCGCTATTGCATGGAGCATCCGCGCTGGCGCCTGAGCCTGCAGACCCACAAGATTCTCGGCATTCCGTAATCTGTAACGACGGAGACTGGCGAGGTTTATTCGATGTTGTCCCGTTTGGCGAGGTTGTACCGTCCGCAGAGAATTTGGATATTTGCGGGGTCCTTAGACGATCCGCCTTTTGAATAAGGGATGATGTGGTCGAAGTGAAGGCCAGAATTCATCCCACATGCCTGGCATTTCCCCTGATCGCGTTTCCAGACCTCGCGATCAGCGTAGGGAGCCCCAGGCCTGAGGCTCATGAGGATGACACTGTCGTCACCACAAAGACGGTAGTTCATGCCTCGTTGAAGGTTTACACCCACTGCCGAGCACATCTCCATGTAGGAGATAACATCGCCGGGTTGGAATGTTGTAGCCAAGCCGGGCCAATTATACGATGTAGATGGCGAACGCTCTATTTCTTGATGACACCACTTCTGGCGCTCCTTTTCACCCCGCGTCTTCATCTAAGCTAACGCCCGCTTGAACAACATTCTCAAGGTTCTTGCCGGGAGATCGTTTGTAACAGCAGTTCAATACAGATCCCAAGGGAGATCGACCCATGCAAGCAGCCGTTGTGGATGTTCTAGGCCAGCCGCCAAAATATCAGTCGTTTCCCGAACCCGTGGCCGGCGAAGGCGAAGTGCTGATCGATGTGCGCGCGGCCGGACTGCACCCCATCGTGAAAGGCCTGGCCAGCGGACGGCACTATGCCAGCTCCGAAGGGGTGCCGTTCGTGGCCGGCGTGGATGGTGTCGGCGCGCTCCAGGATGGCCGCCGCGTTTATTTCGTCTTTGCGCGCAAGCCCTGGGGGACAATGGCCGAGCGCACCGTGGTTCCGCAAGGCATGTGCATTCCAGTCCCCGATGGCCTTGACGACGTGCATGCCGCGGCCGTCGCCAACCCCGGCATGTCGGCCTGGCTCTCGCTCAGCGAGCGCGGCGGGCTGGCGCAAGGAGAAACCGTGCTGGTGATGGGCGCCACCGGAGTCGCCGGCCAACTCGCTCTTCAGGCGGCCCGTCTTCAGGGCGCCAAGCGCATCATCGCCGCCGGACGCAATGTTGAAGTCCTCGCCGCTGCCGATGTGGACGCGATTATTCCCCTCGGCGATTCTGAAGACTCTATCCGCGCCGCCCTTGCCGCTGAAGCCGCCTCCGGCATTGACCTGGTGATCGACTATCTCTGGGGCCGGCCCACGGAACTGCTGCTTGAGGCGCTGGGCAAGGGCTTCAATGAGAAGTCCACCCGCAGAGTCCGGCTGGTTGAAGTGGGTGAAGGCGCCGGGAATACCATCACTCTTCAGGGCGCACTGCTGCGCAAGATCGATCTGCGCATCCTCGGCAGCGGATTCGGCGCCACGCCGCTCGACCGGATCCTGGCCTCCATCCCCACGCTTTTTTCGCTGGCCGCTGAAGGCAAGCTGAAGATTGTCGTCGAGCCCGTTCCCCTGTCGGACGTCGAAGCTGCCTGGACCCGCGTCGAAAAAGGGCGCAGGATCGTGTTCACGGTCTAGCCCCGGCGGCGCACGCCCCGCCACACTGGCCCCGCCCCCGCTCGCCCCAGTCCCTTAGAAAATTCCAACCTTGCGTGACCGGGAACACTTTAGGGGTGTTCCGGTGTCTAAGACAATAGAGAGCCTGGGACACACGGTCATTTGCCGGTGTCCCGGCTCTCGCGCACTCCTGGCAGCACAGGGTTTTGTGGCGGCGCCTTTAAGCCGCCGGATGGAGTGGCCGCAGCTTGGCTGAGAGCATCTGCCGGCCGGAGCGCACACGCGCCCGGAAAAAGACAGGTGCAAAACGGTCCTGGTTGCGGTATAGGTGGGAGGACTCTGGTTTGCAGGCGGACCTCACCATGGGCAAGATTGTCAGCGCGCTGGCGCTCCAATCAGAAGAAGCGGCTCTGATCGCAGAACTTCAGGCCGGTTCAGAGGAAGCGTTTGCGTGGCTGATCGCACGCTTCCATCAGCCGATCTACTCGCTGCTGGCGCGCACCGTCTACGACCGCGCCGATGCCGCGGACCTTACCCAGGAAGTCTTTGTAAAGGTCTTCCGGGGAGTGCGCAGTTTTCACGGGGAGTCGTCGCTGCGGACCTGGATTTACCGGATTGCGCTGCGCGAAGCTTCTAACCGCCGCCGCTGGTGGATGCGCCACAAGTACCAGGAAGTCGCCATCGACCAGGATCTGACGGAAGGCGACGCGGGAACACCGGTGCGGTTCAGCGACAGGCTGGTGGATTCTTCCGAGTCGCCCTTCGATGCGGTAGTGCACGCTGAAAATAAGGCGCGTGTGGAAGCGGCCCTCAAGCAGGTTCCCGAGCCTTTCCGCACCACGCTGATTTTGCGCGATATTGAAGGATTTGTGTATGAGGAAGTGGCGGAGATTGAAGGCGTGAGTCTGGGAACGGTGAAATCGCGGCTGGTGCGCGGGAGGGCCTGCCTCAAGATTCTACTCACGACGCCCGAGCCGGACCGGCGCCCGGCGCCTATTGCTGAATTTGAAATGCCCCTTGGTGAGGAGGCGCGATGAACGGCTGCAAGGCGACGCAAGCAAGGTTTTCAGACTATCTTGACGGCTGCTTGAACGGACGAGAGATGCAGCAGATCGCGGCCCACCTCGACCATTGCCGGGAGTGCGCCCGGGAGTGGGATTCTCTGCGCCAGGCGCAGTTGTCGCTGGCCGGCCTGGGTCCGGTGCCGGAGCCCGAAGACCTGCTGTTGCGGTTGCGGGTGGCCATCAGCCAGGCACGGGCGCGCCGTCGTCAATCCATCTTTCATGCCTGGGGCCTGGCCTGGAAGAACACGGTTGGTCCGTTTCTGCTGCATGCCTCGGCGGGCTTTGCCAGCGCCGTGCTGCTGCTGGGCACGGTGATCGTGCTGGTCACCATGTTTGCCCAGCCTGAGGCGGCCCAGGCCAATACCGATGAGCCACTCGGCGATCCTACCGCGCCTCGCCTGATCCGCTTGTCCGCGGGTGTCGGCAACAGCGGTGTGACGGCCATCTCAAGCCAGGTGGTCGTTGAAGCCTATGTCAACGACGAAGGCGAAGTGTACGACTATCGCATCGTCTCTGGTCCCAATGATGAAGCCACCCGCGCCCAGGTCGAAAACCTGCTGCTTTTCAGCGTCTTCGAGCCGGCCCGCTTCTTCGGTGAGCCCGTCAGGGGCCTCGCCGTGCTCTCCTTCTCAGGCGTCTCGGTAAAAGGCTGAGCGAGGGAAGCTGTTACCTGGTTCCCCTGGGTCCCTATTTAGTTTCTGTCTTTAACCCGTTTGACCCACCCGGCGCGTCTAACCAGAGCCGGTTATGAACCATAGGGTGGTCAGCGCCGGGAGCCAATTTTTCACAGTTCGAGGCGTGAGGAGCGACAGCTACCGGGTGTACCTTAGAGCGGTTTCACGATCGGTATGCCAGGTATGCCCGATTGTGCTTCGTGCCAGGTCGCCCCTCCCTGGGGCTCGGCTTTGTCTCCACCCCACGGATAAAGACCCGTCCGTGGGGGTCCCGGGTCTGGCCGATTTTCCCTCGCAACGCTGACTATCCTATAGTTCATAACAGGCTCTAGACTTGCAGGCGGGTTTGCTCATGTCCTCACGCACAGTTCGATCGATTTCATTGGCGGCGGCCTTCTTTTTCTTTCTTCTGACCGCCATTGCACCTCTTTCGGCCCGCGCCCAGTCGTCCAGCGACGATTCATCCTCGAGCCAGAGTTCCTCTTCCGATCAGGCGTATGTGCGGGAGAAGACGCCGACGCTGGTGGATCCGGCCGGACCCACGATCTCTCTCATCAGTTCCGAGCCGGTTTTCGTCATGGCTGCCGCGCTGAACATGTGCGGGTACGACGAGGGGCTGCAGGAGAGCGCGCCTATCCGCAAGCAGGTGCGCGACGAGATTGACAAGGCCCTGGCCGCCAGTGAAGACGCCCGCGACAAGCGCGACGCGCTGTGCCTCTTCATTGCCCAGCACCGCATGACGGGCACGGAACTCGACATTGCGCAGTACATTTCCCTGGCGCTCTATATCACCCCTCCTCCGGAGATGGAGATCACTGCGGACTTGCCCGAGTTGCCTCCCGATGCCACCCAGGTGGCGGACATTGTGCCGGTGCTCAAGGACTTTGTCACGGCGGTCGACCTGCACGGAATCTGGCTCACCGTGCACCACACCTACGACGAGGCGGCCGACCAGTTGCACGATCCCCTCTCCCGGATGATCGTGTTGACCAACCTTTATCTCAAGGTGCCGGCCGGGACCAGCTATGGCCGGCGCTTCATTGTGGTGATCGAGCCCATGCTTTCGCCCAGCACCGTCAATGCCCGCATCTACGGCACGGACTACGTGGTGGTGGTTTCGCCGGTCGACGGCAAGATTCGCATGACCGATGTGCGCCACACCTACCTGCACTACGTGATCGATCCGCTGCTCTTCTCGCGCTCCGGCGCCATCGACCGCAGCCAGCCAATCCTCAAGGAGATTCGCGACGCTCCCCTCGATTTCCGCTATCGCTCCGATACCGTGGCGCTGACCGTGGAGTGCCTCATCAAGGCGATCGAGGCGCGGACCATGGACACCGGGATTCCCGATTACAAACTTCCCACGGGTGTGGACCGATCGCAACTGCCACGCTTCGAGCGCGAGCAGCAGCTTACCGAGCAGAGGCAGGAGGCGGCGCGCGTGGCCCAAGTCCAGCACGACATGCGCCAGGGATTTGTGCTCACCCAGTATTTCTACGGGCAGATGATCGAGTTTGAGAAGAATCCGGCCGGCCTGAAAGACACCATCGGTGAAATGGTCTACAGCATGGACGTGGACCAGCAGGTGCACCGCGCGCGGGCCCTCGAATTCGACAAGGAAGCCGACGCCGAGGTGCTGGAGCGCAGCAAGCCGCACAAGATCGCCGGCCTGGACCTGGCCGAGGCGAAGCTTTCAAACGGGGATATTGCCGGCGCCAGCGCCCTGGCCGAGCAAGCGCTCCATGAGCCTGGCGATACGGTTGCGGCCGTGGCAGACAGCGCCCGCGCCTACTTCATTCTTGCCCGGGTAGCCGCCATGACCGGCCGTGCCGAGCAGGCCATCGACGACTTCCAGAAGACGCTGGCCACCAGCAAGCAGCAGCGCCTGCTGGCCTGGTCGCACATCTATCTCGGCCGCATGCTGGACCTGGACTGCAAGCGCGATCAGGCGCTCTCAGAGTACAAGCTGGCGCTCACGGAGCGCGACGGACAGCAGGACACGCGGCTGGCAGCGGAGCGGGGCGCCAGTCATGCCTACTCGGTGAACGGGCACACCTGCGACGAGGATGCCGATGAGGACACGTCCGGTCCGGTCCCTGCCGGCAAGACGGCCACGGGAATTCAAGAGCAGAACGGGGCGGTCAAGCCGCAATAAATCAGTTGCGGCCCTGGCCCGTTTTTAAAGTGCCGGTCAATCCTGTGAGCAGGGGACCAAGGCAGTCCGGATCTCCGGCTGAGCGATTGTCCACTGGGAAAGTGTCAGAAGGCGAGGCGTACGTGGAAGCAGCTCTGGCAGATCTGGAGGCCGCACTGGGGTACAGTTTCAAGGTCCCCGAGTTGCTGGTGTGCGCTCTGACGCACCGCTCGCTGGCCAACGAAAAGTCAGCCAAGGACCACCTTGCGGCACAGGCACAACTTTCAGAAAATGGCGACAATGAGCGCCTCGAATTTCTGGGCGACGCGGTGCTGGGGCTGGTGGTTGCCGAATCCCTCTTCGGTTTGCATCCCGATTGGAACGAGGGGGAGCTGACCCGCGTCAGGGCGCAACTGGTCAGCCGGGAGCATATGGCGCAGGTAGCTCAGGAGATCGGCCTGGGCCGCCATCTCCGGCTCAGCCGTGGCGAGGACAAGGGCGGCCTTCGCCGCAAGGCCACCGTCTTGTCCAATACGGTGGAGGCAGTGATCGGCGCGCTGTTTCTCGACGGCGGGCTGGAGCCGGTGAGAGCATTCGCACGGCGTCAGATTCTCGGCGAGGCCGCCGAGCAACTTGCCGAGGAGCTGCGCTCGGGCGCGGCCCTGGGCAACTACAAATCGGCGCTGCAGGAGCGGTTGCAGGCCGAGCACGCGGGAACCCCGGTCTACCGTCTTAAGCGCGAGAGCGGCCCCGGCCACCGCAAGCGGTTTATGATCGAGGTCCGGCTCATGCAAGCCGCCGGCAAACCGGGACAGCCATTGGCGAGAGGCATGGGCAGCACCAAGAAGCACGCCGAGCAGGATGCCGCGCGGCGGGCCCTGGAACGGCTGGCCGCATCGGCGGCCGATGCTTGCGCGGATCAGGAGGACGAAGCCGAGCTATGAGTACCCCTGCCGGCGGCACGCCTTTGGACGCTGCAGCGTCCGATCCCGGCCTCACCCCGGGTCCCGCTCACGGCAGGCCCTTGTCAAACTTCGCGCACCTGCGGCTGCACATGCCCACGCTGCCTGAGGCGCTGGCTTCGATGTTGCAAACCATCGTTGTGGCGCTCTTTCTGCTCACCTTTGTCCTGCAGCCATTGCTGATTCCCTCCGAGAGCATGGAGCACACGCTGCTGGTGGGTGATTTTCTGCTCTTCAACAAGCAGGTGTATGCGCCGGCGGGGCGGCTTACAAGCTGGTTGCTGCCTTATCGTCCCGTCGAGCGCGGAGACATCGTGCTTTTTCATCATCCCCAGCCGCCCCTGCTGGTGAAGCGGGTGGTCGGCCTGCCCGGCGATCGCCTGCGCATCGAGGGCGGCCGCGTCATCGTCAACGGAGTGGCGCTCGACGAGCCCTACACCGCCTTCGAGCCCGCGCCGCCCAATCCCTTCCGCGACACGTTTCCGGCGCGCGTCTACACCGACCCCCAGGTGGACCCCGATTGGTGGCGGCAGATGCAAGGCCTCATCCGCAACGGCGAGCTGGTGGTTCCTCCAGGGGAGTACTTCGTGCTCGGCGACAATCGCAACCACAGCAAGGATTCCCGCTTCTGGGGATTTGTTCCCCGCCAGTCCATCGTGGCCCGGCCCTTGATCATCTATTTCTCGCTCCGCCGCCCCTCCACCACCGATGTGCAGCAGGCTTCCATCCAGGCCGAGGATGATAAACTCGGACACGACAGGCAGCTTTCCGCAAAGCTCGCGGGCTTTGCGCGCTGGAAGCGCATCTTCCACGTGGTGCACTAGGAAAACTGGCCGGCGTTTTTTTGACTGCCCACTGTTCACTGCCCATTGTTCACTGCTTAAGAGCGACAGGATGACAAAGAAGAAGACGCCCCAACCCAAAGCGCCCATCGAATCCCAGCCCGAAGTCAATACCGAGCAAGCCAGGGTCGAGGAGACGCCGTTTGAGGCCGTGGCCAGCATCTGTTCGGTGCTCGTGATTGGCCTCTTCATCCTCACCTTCCTCGCACAAAACTTCGTCATTCCCTCCGGCTCCATGGAGAAGACGCTGCTGGTGGGCGATCATCTCGTGGTCGACCGCATCACCTTGTCGCCCGCGGCCCGTTGGATGCCGCTGGTTCACTACCGCGAGCCTCGCCGCGGCGACGTCACTGTCTTTATCAAGCCGGTGCCCGACCCCGACGCCGACGGCAAGCCCCAATACCTGTTTCTGGTGAAGCGGCTCATCGGCGTTCCCGGCGATCACATTCATCTGCAGCAGGGGATTGTTTATATCAACGGCGTGGCCCAGGCACCCCCGAAAGATGGCATGGACGTCGCCACAGATTCCGAGGAGCAGGCCTTTCTCGATGAGTTTCCAACGGTCCCGCCTGTTCCGGAGCCCGGAAATCTGATTCCCGAGGAATGGGCGGTCGCTTTTCCCAGTTACATCCAGGGCGGTGACCTGGTTGTGCCGCCGGGCAAATATTTCATGATGGGCGATAACCGGCACAACAGCGCCGACTCCCGCTTCTGGGGTTTTGTGCCCCGCGAAAATATCATCGGCCGGCCGCTAATCAACTACTGGTCCTTCCGCACCAGCGAGGAGCAGTATGAGCAAACCGGCTTCGGCGCCAACCTGGCCTGGATGGGCCACGTTGCACTGCACTTCTTTTCCGATACGCGCTGGAAACGCACGTTCCACATCGTGCGCTGAGAACCGCCGCTTGCCGTATGCTTTCAGTCGTAAGGCATTCAACTCCGCCACGGTTCACTGACCACGGTCCACTGTTAAGTGTCCACTGAAGAAACCATGACCGACGACCAGCAACGGCGGCAAAGGAACCGCAAGCGGCTTTGGCTGGTGCTGACGGCGCTCGCGGTTCTGCTGGCAGTTTTTTTGATTCCGCCCTTCGTGAGCGTCCGGCGCTACAAGAGCCGGATCACCAGCCTCATCGCGGCCTCACTCGGCAGGCCCGTGCGGATTTCCCAGTTCCGCGGCCGTTTGCTGCCCAGGCCCGGCTTTGTTCTTTACGATCTCACCGTCGATGAAGATCCGGAGTTCGGCAGCGAGCCTTTGCTCCGCGCTAGCACGGTCACGGCTTCCATCCGGCTGCTGTCGCTGTGGCGGGGCCGTCTGGTCATCAGCGAAATCAGCGTCGACGAAGCCAGCCTCAACCTGGTGCGCACGCCCGCGGGCCGCTGGAACCTCGATCCACTGGTGCAGACGGCAGCCAGCAGGGCCGGAACGGCTCTGGGCGCGGGTGCGCATTCGCCTCCGCCGTTGCCCTACCTGGAGGCCACCAACTCCCGCATCAACTTCAAGAACGGGGTTGAAAAGCTCCCCTTTTCGCTCGTCAACACCGACCTTTCCTTCTGGCAGGAGAAGCCCGGCCAGTGGCGGATCCGCCTGCGCGGCCAGCCCGCGCGCACCGATGTGAGCCTTGACCTCGCCGACACCGGCGTGGTGGAGCTGAATGCCAGCGCGCAGTCCGCATCCGATCTGCGCCGGATGCCCGTCCACCTCGACCTGGAATGGCGCGACGCCCAGCTCGGCCAGCTAACCCGCCTAGCCACCGGTTCTGACGCCGGCTGGCGCGGCGACCTCCGCGGTGAGATCCATCTTGACGGAACCGCTGACGCGGCCAACATCACCACTCGCTTGCGCGCAGCGGGCGTGCACCGCGCCGAGTTTGCGCCCGTCGCTCCGATGGATTTCGACGCCAACTGCAGCTTTGTCTACCACTATTCGCAGCGCGCCCTTCAGAATCTGGCCTGCGACTCGCCCCTCGGGGACGGTCACGTCCGCCTGGCCGGCGATCTGCCGGGGGACGGCGCTTCGCCCCGGATTTCAGTGGAACTCGACAAGGTTCCGGTGGCTGCCGCTCTTGAAGCGCTGCGCACTTTCCGCAGCGGCGTGAATCCTGCTCTAGAGGCCGCAGGCACGGCCAGCGGCAAAATCAGCTACGCTGAGGTTCTCGCCGGCGCAGTGGCAGGCAAAAAGCCCGCACGGCCTGAAAAAGCCCACGCCAAAGCAGCCGGCTCGCTAACCTCAGGTGGGCTCACCGGCAGCATTGCTGTGGACGGTTTTGAATTGAGCGGGGGCGGTCTCAGCCGTCCCGTGCAGGCGCCAAAGCTGGTGCTGCAGGCCACGCAGGGGCGGCCAACAGGCCAGGCGCAGGCTTTGTCCGGCCCGCGGACTCTCACTGGCTCCGTGGCCATTCCCCTCGGTGGCCCGGCGCCGCTCACGGTCAACCTGCGTCTCGGTGTCAGCGGCTACCAGGTGACCGCGCGGGGCCAGGCAAGCATCGTTCGCAGCAGGGAGCTGGCCCATGCGGCGGGCCTGAGCCAGGCTGCGGCCCTCGATGCGCTGGCCGGCGATCCACTCACCGTCGATCTGGACGCCGAAGGGCCCTGGCTCACCGCCGAGCAGAATCCACCCGCCAGCCTTTCGGCAATCGAAGCCGCGCCCGCTGTCAATCTTGCCCGGAATGTTGCCGTCCCAGCCAAACCTGCCGTCCTTCAGCCAAGCGCGCCGGTCACTGCACCCGCCGTCGACACCTTCAGCGGAACCGTGACCGTCCGCAACGCCAATTGGAAGTCCGACTACCTGGCCAACCATGTGAACATCTCTGAAGCCACAGTGCACCTGGAGAACGGCGGCAGCCGCTGGGACCCGGTGGCCTTTTCCTACGGCCCGCTTAAAGGGACGGCGAGCCTCGTGGTTCCGGCAGTCTGCGACCCGCCCGGCGTTTGCCCCTCGACGTTTCAGGTGGCCTTCGGGGATCTCGATGCGGCCACCGTGCAAACCGCCATTCTGGGCGCGCGCGAAAAGGGCACGCTGCTTTCCGACCTCATCGACCGCCTGCATCTCTCGACCGCGCCCGTGTGGCCGCGCCTGCAGGGCACCATCACGGCCGCCTCAATCGTCCTGGGCCCGCTCACGCTCAACGACGCCACGGCCCAGGTGGACTTTCAGCCGGCAGGCATTCAAATCACCAGCCTCGCCGCCGCGCTCCTGGGCGGCAGCCTGCAGGCCACCGGCGCTCTTGAGACCGGGGATAAACCCTTCTACATGCTTGCGGGCGATCTCACAAAGCTGAACCCCGCCGCCGTAGGCGAGCTGCTGGGTGAAACCTGGCGCGGCGGCACTATGGACGCCAATGGAAAGATCGAGCTCTCCGGCTACACCGGCGCGGATCTGGCCAGCTCGGCCAAGGGCACGCTCCACTTCGAGTGGAAGCACGGATCGCTTGCCGCCGCAGGCCAGGCGGTTCCACCCGTTCTGAGCCGTTTTGACCGCTGGACTGCCGACGCCGGCATCGCCAACGGCAAAATCACGATCGGGCAAAATCAGGTGGCCGCCGGCAACCGCAAGCGAGCCGTAGAAGCCTCAGCGACCCTTGATGATCATCCAAAAGTCATCTTCGCCGCACCCAGGCCCGCCACGCCGCAAAAAAAGCCCTGAGCCCTGCTCAGGACAGGGTCGAACCCGTGCCCCGATACAATGGAGTCATGGCCTCTTCCCCTTCTTCTGCTTCCATCCAGATCCGCTGCCAGGGCGTCCTCTTTGACATGGACGGGATCCTCGTCTCCTCGCTGGAATCCGTCGAGCGCAGTTGGACACGATGGGCTCTGGCGCGCGGCGTCGATCCTGAACTCGCCTGCAAAACCGCTCATGGCTGCCGCGCCGTCGATACCTTTGCCAAGCTCAGGCCGGACCTCGACCCCGAAGTCGAGCTCAAATTCATTGAAGATACTGAAGTCGAGGACAACGAAGGACTCACCGTGCTTCCCGGCGTACTCAATTTGCTGGCAGCCCTGCCCGCGTCCCGCTGGACGGTCGTCACCAGCGCCACTGAGCGGCTGGCCCGCGCGCGCATGGCCGCAGGCGGCGTTCCCGCGCCCAGCCGCCTCATCACGGCCGAGTTTGTGACCCGCGGCAAGCCGCATCCCGAGCCGTTTCTGGCCGGAGCAGCTTTGCTCGGCTTTGCCCCCTCGGAATGCGTGGTTTTTGAGGACTCATCTTCGGGTGCGCAAGCCGGCCGCGCAGCCGGCTGCATCGTGGTAGCCACCACGTTTTCCCATCCCATCGAGTCCCTCGCCGCCGCAAATTACCTGGTCGAAGATCTAGCCGGAATCACAGTGGAGAGCACCAGCGAAGGAATACTGCTGAACCTAACCCAGCCAATTCCCGTCGCCTGATCCCTCGTTCCCAGAGCGGTTCCACAGTACTTGTAGCCTCTTCTGGCGCTATCCGAGGTGGCTTTTTCTTGATAAAAAGACCCTTAGCCTCATCGCTTCGGGATACAGCAACTGTGGAACCGCTCGAGTCCCCAGGCCCTGACTTTCTACTCGTCGGCCTCAATCCGGCGGCCGTGCGGGTCCTGCAACTCCCGTGTGTTCACCTTGTACAAATTGGCAAACGCCTGCCACTGCTCGCGGCTCACCGTCAACTCCTGCTCAAACACAAACCACTCGACGCCCTCGGTGCAGGGCGGCGTGGTCAGCGATCCAGTGTAGGTCCAATAGCCGCGATCGTCGGGCAGCAACCCGCCGGGGTTGAACATATCCGTAATCTTGTCGATCGTGCCCACCTTCTGCGGCAGGTGCTGCCACAGCGTAGCCAGCGCGGCGTTGCCCTGTCCGCGATCCTCAATCAGCCGCACCGCAACCACCGCCAGCTTGCCGTCGGCGCTCCGATGCAACAGGTGGATGCTCATGTCGGCGAACTTGCCCTTGACCGCCTCCTCGCTGGGATGGTGGAAGTCGAACTCGATCAGGTTGTAGCGGACGCCGTTGGCCACCATGTAGCTGCCCGGGTCCACGTGGACGACCACCGTGTGGCCGTTGTTTTCGAGCGTCACCGGGCCCCCGATGTAATGGAACTCGATCGGCTTCAGCTCCTTGTTCAGGTGCGCGCCGCGAATGTCGATCGGCGACTGCTCGTGCCCTTTAGAACAGGCCTCAAACGCCGGGTTCAGCTTGCCCCAGCCAAGCGGCCCCGTCTTGCCCTGGTAGTTCCAGAAGGTTGTGTCCCCCACGGCAGTTGGCGCTGCGGAAGTCTGCGCCCCGGCCATCGCCGAGAGGCATAGTAAAAGAAATGCAGATGCGGGGAAACGTGCAGCAAAACGCATGGTCAACTCCTTGAAAGGCCGTTCGCGCGCCCGGGAAGATTTTAAGTCATCGACCGAGCTACCTGAAAAAACCAATGGGACCCGCCGGTCAATTCCTCATGACCGAGGGGGTCCCATTTTCTTGCAACATTTTCCTGAGAGTTTACTTCGCGGCCGTGGTCAGTCCTGCCTGTTCGGCCAGGGCGGCTGCCTTGTCGGTGGCCTCCCAGGTGAACTCCGGCTCTGTCCGGCCAAAGTGGCCGTAGGCCGCCGTCTTCTGGTAAATGGGCCGGCGCAGGTTCAGGCTCTCGATAATGCCCTTGGGGTTGAGCGAGAAGTTCTTGCGCACCAGCTCGGTCAGCCTGGCCTCCCCCACCTTTCCGGTACCGAAGGTCTCAATGCGCACGCTAACCGGCTCGGCGACGCCGATGGCGTAAGCCAGCTGCACTTCAGCACGCTCGGCCAACCCCGCCGCCACAATGTTCTTGGCAATGTATCGGGCCATGTAGGCAGCGCTGCGATCCACCTTGGTCGGGTCCTTGCCGGAGAAAGCTCCGCCGCCGTGACGGCCCGCGCCGCCATAGGAGTCCACAATAATCTTGCGTCCCGTCAAGCCGGTGTCGCCCATCGGTCCGCCGATCACGAATCGTCCCGTCGGGTTGATGTGGTACTTGGTGTGCTCGTCGAGCCACTTGGCCGGGAGCACCGCCTGGATCACGTACTTCAGAATGTCGGCGTGCAGCTCCTCGTTGGTCACGCTCTCCGCGTGCTGGCTCGAGATCACCACCGCGTCAATACGCGCGGGCTTGCCGTTCTCGTCGTACTCCACCGTCACCTGGCTCTTGCCGTCGGGGCGGAGGTAGGGGAGCTTGCCGCTCTTGCGCACCGCGGTCAACTGGCGGCAAAGTTTGTGGGCCAGCGAAAGCGGGGCCGGCATCAGCTCCGGCGTCTCGTTGGACGCGTAGCCGAACATCATGCCCTGGTCGCCGGCGCCGCCCGTGTCCACGCCCTGCGAAATGTCGCCCGACTGCTTGTTGATGGACGAGATGACGGCGCAGGTGTTGGAGTCGAATCCGTAGAGGGCATTGTCATAGCCGATGGAGGCCACGACGCCGCGCACCAGGCTCTGAAAATCAACATAGGCCTTGGTTGTGATTTCGCCGGCGATCACCACCAGACCGGTGGCCGTCAGGGTCTCGGCGGCTACGCGGCTATAGGGGTCCTGCTCCAGGCATGCGTCCAGGATGGCGTCAGAAATCTGGTCGGCTATCTTGTCCGGATGGCCTTCGGTTACTGACTCGGAGGTAAATAAAAAACGGTCGCTCAACTTCTCGCTCCTGCCCACTGAAGGGTTTCAATTTGGGGGGCGCAACGCCACGACTTGCTGATTTCGCCCGGCTGATCTGGCTGGGCCGCCGCTGAGCGCACTGAAAAAAATCGCGTTCCATTCGGCCGCTTACCCGCATCGGGGTCGCACCTTGACGGCCAGACGGAGGCCTGGCAATCCATCCCTCCATGATAATTGCGCCGGGGGCGCAACGGCAAAGGCTCGCATCGAATGGGGAGCATCTGCATTGAAGGGTGCGGCAGCGGCTTTGAGCCGCGTGCCCAGTCTCAGCCGGCCGGTTGCCGCGCTCCTATCCGGAGCAGCACACGGGTCAGCAAAGAATGCGCCGAAGAGGACATCGCATGAATGGTGGCGTGAGCATTCTGTAGCGGCAACAGGGAAGACCACCACCCCACCCGCACGCCATAGTAGCGAACGGCGAGATAGGCTGCCGAGATCACAATCAGCACCAGCAGCACGGCGCCGATCCAGCGCATTCGAAGTTCCATTTCCTCGCGCCGCAGTATCCGCGCCTTCCCCACATTCGAGGCGAAGGCAGTCCAGGCTCGCTCGTCATTCACTGGCAGGCCCGCGTCGTCGCAGGCGCTCATAAAGCGATCAGTCCAGTCCTGCTGGTCCAGTCCCAGCGCGCCCACGTACCCGCGCACAATGCCCTTGCTCAAAATCCCGCCGGGAAGAAGGCGAAACCTCTCCTCTTCCAGCGCAACCAGGTGGCGCTGGCTGATCTTGGTAATGGACGAGATTTCTTCCAGCGCAATTCCGCGAGACATCCGCTCCATGCGCAGGTCTTTTCCAAAGCTCCCCATGGGCAACCTGAACCCGGTAGAAACCGGTTTTGATCTACTTTTCCACCATAAACCCGTTTTCCAGTAAACGTCAAAAGGATTGAGCGCTTTCTATTTTGTTTTCAGCAACATGATATTGGCCGGTAACATCACGTTCGTGACCCGTCTTGACCTTCCACATGGGTCCGGCAGGTCCACGTTTTGACTCCTGCAGGCCCCTGCGTTTCATCCATCCCACGTAACCCTCCTGCACCGTTAGAGCCTGTTACCCTGAAAGCGAGGGCCCCTTCAGGCAGCTTTGCCCCTCGGAGCCAATGCTCTCTCATGAACAAACTCGTCCTTGCCAATCTCATTTACCGTCCCTTGCGCTCCATCATCAGCGTGCTGGCGGTTGCCATTGAAGTGGTCATGATTCTGTCCATCGTGGGCATCTTCATGGGCATGTTGAACGACCAGAGGAGCCGCACCAACGGCATCGGCGCGGACCTGATGATGCGGCCCAGCCACACCAGCCTGATGAACGGCATCAGCGGCGCGCCCATCCCCGTGCGGTTCGCCGAGCCCATCCGCAAACTGCCGCACGTCGCGGTGGTAGCGCCCGCCATCACCCTGTTCAACACAGCGGCCGAGGACTTTGGCGTAATTTATGGCATCGACTATCCAACCTTCAACGCGCTGAGGCCCTTTGTGTTCCTTGCCGGCACGCCGTTCCAGGGGCCGAACGACGTGATCGTGGACGACGTCTTCGCCGGCTCAAAGCACCACGTCGGAGACACCATCAAGGTGATGGATCACCCCTTCCGCATCTGCGGCATCGTGGAGCAGGGCAAGGGCGGGCGCAAGATGATCCCCATCGACACCATGGGCGCTCTCATCGGCTCTGACAAGAGAGCCTCGCTCTTCTACATCAAGAGCGACGACGAGGCCAACGAGCAGGCCATCATGGATGAAATCCATGCCACCCCCGGCTTGCAGGACTATCCCGTGCAGACCATGGAGGAATGGCTGTCGCAGATGACGCCAGAAAAGATACCCGGATTCAACATTGCTCTCGATGTGGTCACGGGAATCGCGTTGATTGTGGGCTTCCTGGTCATCTTCCAGTCGATGTACACGGCGGTGCTCGAACGCACCCGCGAAATCGGCATACTCAAGTCCCTGGGCGCCTCAAAGCTTGAGGTGGTGAGCGTGGTGCTGCGTGAGTGTGCCATTCTGGCCATCGCCGGCGTTCTGCTCGGCATCGGGGCCACCTACGGCGTCCGCCTTTTGATTCTTCGCGTGTTTCCCACCCAACACTTCGAAATCACCGCTCACTGGCTGGGGCAGGGAGCCCTCATCGCCTTCGTCGGAGCCATCTGCGGAGCGATTTACCCCGCATGGATGGCCGCCCGCAAGGACCCCATCGACGCCCTCGCCTACGAATAGAATCGCCCGCCGCCCATCCCTGTGGGATGGGGCGCGGGGGGCAGGATTCCAGGATGAAATCCGAAACCACCACTCTCGTCAACATCGAAACCATCCGCGCCGCGGCGGCCCGCATCGCCCACGTCGCCATCCACACGCCGCTGCTGCGCGCATCCGTTTCCCGGCCTGTCCGGCTATGGAACCGGCAAAGAGATCCGCCTCAAGGCTGAAAGCCTGCAGCCCATCGGCGCCTTCAAAATGCGCGGCGCGGCCAACAAGATTCTCCAGCTCACAGCCGCCGAAATCGCCGCGGCGTGATCACCTATTCAAGCGGCAACCATGCGCAGGCCGTCGCCTATGCGGCGCGCGAGGTGGGCGCCAAAGCCGTCATCGTGATGCCCTCCAATGCCCCCGCCATCAAGCGCGCGGCCACCCTGGCGCTGGGCGCGGAAGTGGTGGATGTGGGCGTGGCCTCAAGCGAGCGGCTTGCAATGGCAGAGAAGCTGGTCCGGAGCACGGCTACGTCGTCATTCCGCCCTACGACGACGACCAGATCATCGCCGGCCAGGCCACCTGCGGCCTTGAAATCATGGAGGAGTGGCCTGAAGTCGACCTCGTCCTTACCCCGGTAAGCGGCGGCGGCCTGCTCAGCGGCGTGGCCGACAGCCGTCAAGCAGTTCAGCCCCCACACGCAAAGTCTTCGGCGTCGAGCCGGAGCTTGCCGGCGACACCGCGGAAAGCTTTCGCACCGGCAAAATCGTCACCTGGGGCGCGGAACTGACCAGCCGCACCATCGCCGACGGCCTGCGCACCCAGAGCGTGGGCGAGCGCAACTTCGCCCACATCCAGGCCTTTGTCGACGGCATCATCACCGTCACTGAAGCGGAGATTCGCGCCGCCATGCGCGCCATTGTCGCCGCCACGCGCCTGGTTCCCGAGCCCAGCGGCGCCGTTCCCGTGGCCGCGCTGCTGTTCCACGCCGCCGAGCTGCCGGCTTACACGCCGGGCCGCAGCCGTTGTCAGCGGCGGCAATGTGGACCCCGCCCTGCTGGCCCAGGTGCTTACCGAACGCGCATAGCAGCGTCGTTCAACTATGATTTCAGCCGTGATCAAGCCGCGCATTCCCACCCGCTTCCTGACGCCCGCCCTGTCGTTTGCCCTGGCTGCTTTTGTGCGCCGCCGCGCCAGCCTGCGCCCAGAAGAAAAAGGGCCCGCAACTGGAAAAGCCGCATCGCCGGACCGCGCGCCACCGCTCTGCAGGTCACCTGGCTCTACGTCGCCCCCGACAAAGCTCGCAAAAGGTTGACCGCGTACAGATCGGCCGCGAGATGGTGGTGGCCGAAAAGAGCGGCCCCTGGATGCGCGTCTACGCCAACACCGACATCGAGGAGATGCAGCAGACCAAAGACACCCCCGTCCTCGGCAGCGACGACACCCCGCCGCCCATCTCCGGCTGGATGCAGGCCAAGGGCATCGTCGTCGAGAACACCCCCAATGGCGACCAGATCCTGATGGGCGCGGCCGCCAACCAGGAGTCGCTGGCCTCTGACCCGCGCGGCCCCGTCAACGCCGCCCAAAGCGCCCGCCTGCTCTACCGCCGTCTGGTGGAGATGTTCCCCAACTCGCCGCTTGTGCCCGAAGCCGCCTGGCGCGCCGCCGACATCCAGTGGCAGATCGAAAAGGCCGACACCTCCACGCTCCGCTCCGCCCATGAGAAGGACCCCTATATGCGCGAGCAGATGGATGAAGACGCGCTCAGAAAGGTCATCAAGCATTATCCGCACACCCGCCAGGCCGACCTGGCCGCCTTTGACCTGATCGACAACAAGCTCTGCGGCGACTGGCAGGGCGCAGTCCAGTGCCCGAGAAGGAGTCGGAGATCTACGAGAAGTATGCCGACGAACACCCTGACGGACCCCGCACCGCCCAGGCCCTGTACCAGGCCGTCTACCGGCAGGCCGTCCTCAAAGACATGTTTACCGCCAACGGCGACGACAAGAAGAGCCAAAATGCGCTTAACCATGCCCATGAGCTGGCCGACCAGCTCAAAAGATCACTTTCCGCGGCACAGATTATGCCTGGCGGGCCGGGGCGCTGGTGTACAAATTGGATGAAGGCATTCCTGTCTACGGCATCGACCAGGAGTGAGCCGGAGCAACTCCCCGAGCCCGCTTGTTCCACGAGCCGCAACCGTACGCTGGAGGCTTCTTGAGCCCGTACATTCAGTCCATCTCCTGGGAATTGTGGAAGGCCTGACCGAGTTTCTGCCGGTCAGCTCTACCGCGCACCTGCGCATCACTGAAGCGTTGATGAAGATTCCGCTGGACGACGCCTACTGGAGGATGTACACCATCGTCATCCAGCTGGGCGCCATCCTCGCGCTCTGCATGCTGTTCCTCGTCGCGGATCGTGGACTTCATGCGCACCTTTCCCGAGGGCGACGAACGGCGCAACAACTGGTTCAACCATCCCATCTCGCTCACCCTCATCGCCTTTGTCTGTCACCTCTGTTCCCGCCCTCCTGCTGCACAAGTGGAGCGAGAAGAACCTGGGCAGCCTCAACGCCATCGCGCTGGCGCTGCTTATCGGCGGCATCATTATGTGGATCATGGATGCCCGCACCAGCCGCTACGAGGCCGGCACAAGCCACGTGGAAGAAATGACTCTCCTGCAGGCCATCTGGATCGGCCTCTGCCAGACGCTTTCGGCCATCTTTCCCGGAACCTCGCGCTCCATGTCCACCATCGCCGCCGGCCAGATGGTGGGCCTCAGCCGTCCCGCGGCGCTCGAGTTCAGTTTCCTGCTCTCCATCCCCACGATGGTCGCCGCCACGGTCTGGGATCTCATCAAGGAGGTTCATGCCAGCAAGTCCGCCGATGGCGCCGTGGCTGCCGCCCATGTGGTGATGAACGGCGAACGCTGGATCGTGCTCCTCATCGGCACGGCCGTCTCCTTCATCGTCGCCCTCGGCGTGGTGGAGTGGTTCCTTCACTGGGTCCGCAAGCACGGCTTCACCATGTTCGCCATCTACCGCATCCTGCTCGGCACAGCCCTGCTGCTTTGGGGATACAAGCTCGTCGGCGCCTGATGGTCACTTTTCGCCGCTTCCCTCCGGGGGTTTGCACCGTGATTCCCCCCGCGTCCTTTTGCCCGGAATCCCCATCCCGCGCGCCGATAATCAAAGTTGCTCTGGGATTTTTCTCGCCGCTCTAACGGGTCGCCCGGCCACCAGGACGCGCGCCCTTGACAGCGGAGATGCCCCACCATGAAGCCCATTCGCATTGTTCTTGCGCCAACGCGAAGCCGTCACCTGAACCTGTTTCTGGGGCTTGTGCTGCTGCTGGTTTCGCTGCTTCTGTTTCTGGCGCTGGCCACCTGGCACGCCGCTGACCCTTCCCTCAACACGGCCACCGCTACTGAAGTCTCCGGTTCCTACGCCGTCCACAACTGGATAGGCCTCTTCGGCTCCTACCTCAGCGATCTCCTGCTGCAGGCGCTCGGCATCACCTCCTTCCTGTTGCCCTTGTGGCTGGGAGGCATCGGCTGGACCTGGATGCGGTCCCGTCCCAGCGGCTCGGTGCTGCTGCGCGGCATCGGCACGCTTCTGGCCATCGTTTTTTTGCCCGCCGTCTTCGCCCTCACCCCGTGGCACTGGCATTGGATGCACGTGCTGCCCGTCGAGGGCGTTATGGGCCGCCTGGTCGCCGCTCCGCTGGTCGCTTACCTCAATCTCGTCGGCGCCTGGCTCGTGGCCGGCGCGCTGGCAATCGTGGGCCTCTACTATGCCACCGCCATCAGCATCTGGGTCATGAAAGAAGCCGTCGAGAACACCTGGCTGCACCTGCGCAGCTGGCTCGATCGATGGAACAACTGGCGTGAGCAGCGCGCCGAGCGAAGGGAAGAGAGGCGTCTGGACAATGAAATCGCCCGCGATCAGGACGATCGCCAGGCAGCCGCCCCGGCGCTGCATTTTCCACCGGTCCCCACTCCAGACGACGCCGATGCGGAACAATCTATCCGCCGTCCCAGCTTGTTCGCCTCGCTCTTCGGCCGACGCAAGCGCGCGTCCGAAAGTGACTTCCTCGACGAGATCCCCGCATTCAAGCGCGCGCCGCTTGAGAATCCGGGAACAGTTCCGGCAGCGCCCCTATCCGCGGCTTCGGCCTCCGCAGCTCCAGTCCAGTCAGAAGAACCGATTCCCATCGCCCCTCCGGTGCGCAAAAGCATCTGGGAACGCACCGCGAGCGAACTGCTGCAGCCGGCCTCTGCCTCAGCAACGCCCGCTCCGGCAAACGTTGTCCCGTCTCAACCCGTCGCCGTCCGGCCCATTGCCGCCAGCCGGGCCGTCCAGAGCTTTGTTGCACCGAGTTTCGCCGACCCCAGTTTCGCCGTTCCGCAGCCCGCACAAGTCCGCCTCGCCGCCACGCGCCCTGAGGCAGCCGCAGCGTCCGGCCCGGCGCCCGCTCCATGGGCCAACGGCGAAATCGCCATTCACGGACGGGCCGATGCCGAGGTGCGAACCGCAACCGTCGCTCCCAAAAACGTGAGCGGCTTCAAGCTGCCGCCCAGCACGTTGCTCAACGCCGGTGAAGGCCCGCAGAAGGTCCGCGAAGACGAGCTCCGCCAGGAAGCCAAAGTCCTGGTTGAAAAATGCGCCGAGTTCGACGTCCGCGGCCAAGTCGTCCAAATCAACCCCGGGCCCATGGTCACCACCTACGAGTTCAAGCCCGAGGCGGGCGTCAAGTACTCGCGCGTGACCGGCTTGGCCGACGATCTCTGCCTCGCCATGCGCGCCGAGAGCATCCTCATCGAGCGCATGGCCGGCAAAAGCACCGTTGGCATCCAGGTGCCCAATCACGAGCGCGAAACCATTCACCTGCGCGACGTGCTTGAGAGCGAAACCTTCGCCAAGGCCAAGTCCCGGCTCACCCTGGCCATGGGCAAGGACATCAACGGCCGCATCGTGACCGCCGACCTGAACGTCATGCCCCATGTGCTCATCGCCGGCTCCACCGGCTCCGGCAAATCCGTGGCCATCAACGCCATGATCATGAGCCTGCTGTTCCGCACCACGCCCAGCCAGGTGCGCCTCATCCTGGTGGACCCCAAGCGGGTGGAACTGGGCATGTACGAGGGCATTCCCCACCTGTTTACGCCCATCATCACCGAGCCCAAGCTGGCCGCCAACGCGCTGCGCAACGCGGTCCGCGAAATGGAGCGCCGTTTAAAGCTGCTGGCCTCGCGCAGCGTGCGCAACATTGACCAGTACAACAAACTGTTCGAGGGCGTCATGCCCTCGCTCTTCGATGAGGGCGAAAACGAAGAGCCGCTGCCCTACATCGTCATCATCATCGACGAGCTCGCCGACCTGATGATGCTTGACAAGGCCAACGTCGAGGAATCCATCACGCGCCTGGCGCAGATGGCCCGCGCCGTGGGCATTCACCTCATCCTGGCCACGCAACGGCCCAGCGTCGACGTCATCACCGGGCTCATCAAGGCCAACGTGCCCACGCGCATCAGCTTTCGCCTCGCCACCAAGGTGGATTCGCGCACCATCCTCGACACCAACGGAGCCGAAGCTCTGCTGGGCCGTGGCGACATGCTCTTTCTGCCACCGGGAACCAGCCGCCTGCTGCGTCTCCACGCGCCGTACGTGAGCGAGAAAGAGACTTCCGCCGTGGTCGCCTTTTGGAAGGAGCAGGGCCAGGCCGAGTATGTGGAGGGTTTCCTCGAATCGCCCAAGGACGAGCGCGCCACCGTCGACGGCTCCAATCCCGATCCCGACGAAAACGATCCCATGTTCGACGATGCGGTCCGCCTGGTCTTCGAATTCGGCAAGGCGTCCACCTCGCTGTTGCAACGCCGCCTGCGCATCGGCTACGGACGCGCCGCCCATCTCATCGACCTCATGGAGCGCGACGGGCTGGTCGGCCCCGCCGACGGTTCCCGCCCCCGCGAACTGCTGAAGGCCCCCGGCTGGCTTCACGAAGTCATGGCCGGCAACGAATAGCTGGGAACGATGTTCATTGGCGTCCCAGAGCCAGCGGTTAGAGCGGTTCCACAGTACTTGTAGACCCTTCTGGCGCTATCCGAGGTGGCTCTTTCTTGATAAAAAGCCACTTAGCCTCATCGCTTCGGGATCGAGCAACTGCGGAACCGCTGTAGTCGAACTCCCGGGCCGTGTGCTACACTTCCTCGGGTAAACGCTTTCTCAAAGTGAAATGTCTCCAATTTCGCCAGGTTTCCACTTTGGCTCCAGGTCGCGCACAGGCCCGGACTTTTTGCCCGTGTGCCCTCGGTTTGCCGCTTGACAACCGTCGTAGTAAACCCATTTACTGAGGGGCGAACGTTCGCGGCGCTCGCGGGCGTATTCAATCCTTTCAGGTGATTTCAATGTTCGGATTGCTTTCAGCTTCACCCGCCGCCTCACTCGGCGCTCTGCCCGCCCTCGTTGCCCTCAGCACGCAACCGCTTGCGCATCTGCGCCTGCTCGACATCGCCGTCATCGCCATCTACTTCGTCATGGTCATCTGGATCGGCTTCTACCTGAAAGGCCTGTCGAACACCAGCGAAGAGTTCTTCATGGCGGGCCGCGAAATGACCGCGTGGATCGCCGGCCTCAGCTTTG
Organism: uncultured Acidobacteriaceae bacterium; assembly: GCA_963793885.1. GTDB lineage: Bacteria > Acidobacteriota > Terriglobia > Terriglobales > Acidobacteriaceae > Telmatobacter. Next base: position 50,121 of record CAWCBQ010000002.1, on the reverse strand, counting down.
TCTCCGCCAACCTGGGCTCGCTGGAACTGATGGGCTGGGCCGGTTCGGCCTATCAATACGGCATCCTCGCCACGCATTGGTATTGGATAGGCGCCATCCCCGCCATGCTCTTCCTCGGCCTGGTCATGATGCCCTTCTACTACGTCTCCAAGACCCATTCCGTCCCCGGCTATCTTGACCTCCGCTATGGTGGACCCGCGCGCACCGTCGCCGCCTTTTCGTTCGCCATCGAAATGATCCTCATGAGCGGTGTCAACATGTTCGCCATGGCCGTGGTGATGAAGGTCGTTCTCGGATGGGATATCTCCTTCAGCATCCTGGTATCCTCGGTTGCCGTCGCCCTCTACGTCGGACTCGGCGGATTGCGTTCCGCCATCTTCAATGAGGTGCTCCAGTTTGTGCTCATTTGGGGCGGTGCACTGCTGGTGCCCATCCTCGGCTTGATTCAGGCGGGCGGCGTTACCGGCCTCAAAACCAAAATCATTTCCAACATGCACAGCGACAGCTACTTCCACCTCTGGCGCGATACCGGCCACTTCTCCGCGAATCCCATGGGGGTGCACTGGACCGGCATCGTCTTCGGCCTGGGCTTCGTGATCAGCTTCGGTTACTGGACCACCGACTTTCTCGTCGTCCAGCGTGTGCTCGCCGCCCACAACCTGCGCGCTGCGCGCATGGCGCCCATCATCGGCTCCTTCTTCAAAATGGCGGTTCCGTTCATCGTCATTCTGCCCGGTCTGCTCGGCCTGGTGCTGCTGCAGAACCCCGACGGAAGCCGCCGCCAACTGGTCGGCGAAGATGTGGTCGCCGCCTGCAACGGATCATCTGAAAACGGCAGCGTTGTCAATTCATCCGCCTGCTCGGCGGCCATGGCCAACACGACCCTGCCCGCCGCTTACCAGCAAAAAGTTTTGAGCGGCGCGTCCGGCGCCGAGCTGCACAGCTACAACCAGGCCCTGCCGCTCATGATGGTCCGCTATCTCGGCCCCGGTCTGCTCGGCCTCGGCATCACCGCCCTCATCGCCGGCTTTATGAGCGGCATGGCCGGCAACGTCAGCGCCTTCTCCACGGTCTGGACCTATGACATCTACAAGCCGCTCATCAACAAAAAAGGCTCTGACAGCCACTATGTGCTCGTCGGCCGGCTCTCCATCCTCATAGGCGTCGCCGTCTCCATCGGCGCTGCCTACCTGGTGATGCACGCCCACGGCATCATGGACTACGTGCAGGCTCTGTTCAGCATCTTCATTGCGCCACTGCTGGCGGTCATCCTCTTCGGCATGTTCTGGAAGCGCGCCACCGGACTGGCCGGATTCCTCAGTCTGCTCATCGGCATCGTCTTCTCCGCCAGCTTGTTCATGTGGGTCAAGCTCGTTCCCTCCGCGCTGGCCAATGTCGCCCTTTCGCCCGATGCAAAGCCGATGGCCGAAAATGTCTTTCGCGCCCTCTGGGCCTTCATCCTGTCGGCCATCGTCGTCGTCGTGGTCAGCCTGCTCACCAAACCCAGGCCGGTGGCCGAGCTCGACGGTCTGGTCTACGGCGCGACCAAGCTGCCTACGGAAGAGCCGGTCCCGTTCTACAAGAACGAGGTTGCCTGGGCGGTCGTGGTGGTCGTGATTTTTGCAGCTCTCAACATCATCTTCTGGTAGCAACTGATTGCGCCTGTGGATCATCAACAAAGCCGCGGCGCGAGAGAGAAGGGTCGAACATTATGCACGGTTCCCGAATTCCCATCTGGTTCTTCATCGGTGTTCTGCTGCTCGTCTACGGGCTGATGATCTTCGGATACGGCGTCTATGAGTGGCAAACCGCAAACTATCCCCCGCTGGTGCAGTTGACCAACCTGCACACGCCGGTCTGGTGGGGCGGGGTTCTCGCGCTCCTCGGGCTCCTGTATGTCGTCAAGTTCAGGCCCAACCGCGCACACAAATAAGCTGCCGCGCACTTCGGCGGCAAAGACAGCAACGAATTTTTGGACGGCCGTTTTTTTGCACAAACGTTGGTGCCCCGGGTCCCGATTCCGGGAGATGGGGCATCAGGAAAATCGACCGCAACCTACCAAATCACGCAGTCATAGAACAGGTTCCTGAAACAAGCGCGGCCCGCCGTTCTGTCGCGCTAAAGTTGATGCAATCATTTACCGCCGCTCGAACTCCGGAAGAAAAACGGCGCCCCCGGAAGCGGCAGAACACATAAGCTGCAATCAGCGGCGGATGAAAAAGGGAGTGTAGAGATGGCAAAGCAACGGGCAATGACGTTTGGCGTGGTAGTGGGCAATCGCGGGTTTTTCCCCAGTCATCTGGCAAAAACGGGCCGCGACGAGATCATCAAGGTTCTTGAGGCAGCCGGCGCAAAAGCAATCGTGCTTGGCCCCGAGGACTCGACCCATGGCGCGGTCGAAACCTACGCGGAATCGCAACGTTGCGCCGCGCTGTTCAAAAAGCACGCCGACGAGATTGACGGCATCATCATCACCCTGCCCAACTTCGGTGAAGAGCGCGGCATCGTCGACGCAATTCGTCTGTCCGGCCTCAAGGTCCCGGTGCTGGTGCAGGCCACGCCCGACCGCTCCGACGCCATGACCATCGCCACCCGCCGCGACAGCTTCTGCGGCAAAATGAGCGCCTGCAACAACCTCATGCAATACGGCATTCCCTATTCGCTGACCACGCTCCACACCGAGGCCCCCGATTCACCCGAGTTCAAGGCCGACCTTGAGTGGTTCTCCGCCGTCTGCCGCATCGTCAAGGGACTCAAAAATCTGCGCATCGGCTCCATCGGCGCGCGCCCCACCGCCTTCAACACTGTGCGCTACTCTGAGCGCATCTTTGAAACCAGCGGCATCACCATCGAGACCATCGACCTGTCTGAGATCTTCGGCCGCATCAACCGCATGAAAGATAATGACGACGCGGCCCAGGGCAAGCTGGCCGCCATCAAGGCCTACGTCACCACCTCCGGCATCTCCGACGAAGCGCTGCTCAAGATGGCCAAGCTCGGCGCCGTTATCGACGGCTGGATGAAGCAGGCCAACGTCACCATCAGCGCCGTGCAGTGCTGGACCTCGATGGAAGAGTTCTTTGGCGTGGTGCCCTGCACCATCATGAGCATGATGAGCAACGAGCTCATTCCCTCGGCCTGCGAAGTGGACGTCCCCGGCACCCTCAGCATGTACATGCTGGCCCTGGCCTCCGGCACTCCCTCAGCGCTGCTGGACTGGAACAACAACTATGGAAGCCATCCTGACAAGTGCGTCTGCTTCCACTGCTCCAACCTGCCCAAGCACTTCTTCAAGGACGTGCGCATGGACTACCAGGCCATCATCGCCGGCACAGTGGGCAAGGAGAACACCTTCGGCACCTGCGTGGGCCGCGTCAAGGCGGGCGTCATGAGCTACGCGCGCTTCTCCACCGACGACCGCCGCGGCGTGATCCGCGGCTACACCGGCGCCGGCAAATTTACCGACGATCCGCTTGAAACCTTCGGCGGCGCGGGGGTGGCCGAGATTCCGCAATTGCAAAAGCTGCTCCGCTACATCTGTCGCGAAGGTTTCGAGCACCACGTCGCCGCCAACTTCAGCGACGTTTCAAAGGCCGTTCACGAAGCAGCCCGCTACCTGGGCTGGGAGAGCCACTACCACCCCAACCTCGAAGACTGAGCGTGGGCAGCAGTTTCAAGACAGTACAATGGCAGCTATCGAAGTCAAGGAGGCATTGATGCGCAGGATTCTCTTGGCTGTTGTCGCCGTTGTTTTTGCCGCTCGACTGGCTGCGCCACTGTGGGCGCAGGGCGCGCCGCCGCAGGGCGGAGCCGGCCAGCCCTACAGCGTCGAGTACTACTACAAGTGCCAGTGGGGCCACCAGGCGGAGTTTCTTCAGCTGTTCCTGAAGAACCACTACCCGCTGCTCAAGAAGATTGAAGCCACGGGCCGCATTCTGTCGCTGAAGATTGAGTCGCCGGCGTACCACACGACCGAAGACGGGCGCTGGGATTATCGCGTGACCATCGTGTACAAGGATTCGACGGTGGCCACGACCAGCAACCCTGACGAAGAGGGATTTATCAAGGAGCTGTGGCCCGACCAGGCAACGTATCAGAAGGAAGAGCAGCGGCGGTTTGAGATTCTGGCCGGGCATTGGGATTTGCCGGTGACGGATATTACTCCGAAATAGGCTGGGGTCTGCGATCAGGAGACAGGGATCAGCTGAGTGGTTGCCGGTGTTTACCCTTTGCTGTTGCGGGTTTGGCGGACCAGGTCTTCGGCGGCTTCTTGCCAGTTCGGGAAATGGAAGTTGAAGCCCGCCTGGAGCAGGCGGGCGGGAACCACGCGGCGGCTCTTGAGCACCAATTCGGATTCGGTGCGCATGAGGAAGGTTCCAATCTCGAGCAGCGGCCGCGGCAGCGGGATGCAGTTGGGCATCTCCCAGGCGTCGCGCAGCGTCTGCATGAACTCGCGGTTGGGCAGCGGATAGGGTGCGGCTATGTTGATGCGGCCGTCAATTTCTTCGTGATCGAGGAGAAACTCCAGGGCGCGGGCGAAGTCGGTTTCATGAATCCACGAGACGAACTGGCGGCCGCTGCCCTGCGAGCCGCCGAGCCCAACGCGCACCAGACGCGAGAATGTGGCGAAGGCGCCGCCGGGGACGGGTATGAAGACAATGGCGCTGCGCAGAGCCAGCTTGCGGGTACGCGGGGTGGGGACGGCGAAGAATGCCTGTTCCCAGTCTTTGGCCACGCGCACTGAGAAATTCCAGGTCTCGGGTGCGCGGCGTCTCTTCGAGATGAGCTCGTTGCCGCCCAGCTCGCCGGTGGCTTCATCCATGGGGCGCTCATCGACCGGCCAGCCGGGCGCGTGGCGATAGATGTTGGCCGTCGAGGCGTTCATCCACACGCGCGGGGGACGGTCGAGTGAAACGATCACGCGATTCAGAAGCCTGGTTGTGCCGATGCGCGACTCATAGATCTCGCGGCGATTTTCAAAGTTGAAGCGGCAGTTGATGCTGCGGCCTGCCAGGTTGATGCATACGTCTGCGCCATCAAGGGTTTCCACCCAGGGGCCGGCATGTTTGCCGTCCCAGTGAACCGTCTGCCAGGGCGCGGTGTAAGGTCCGCGTGTGAGCACCGTGACAAAGTGGCCGCGCTGCTGAAAGTAGCGCGCCAGCATCTGGCCCACATGGCCGCTGCCTCCGGGAAGAACGATGCGCAGCGGACGCTGGCTCGGTGGCGCACTCATGGATTCAGCGTACAGCGTCGCGGAGGCTGAGTGCCGTCCGCACGCGGAGAAAGAAAAAGGCTCTAGAACTCGAAGCGCATGCCGAGCTGGACGCGGCGGGCTGGGGCGGCGGCGGTGATCTGGCCGAAGGAGGGTGAAGTTTCGACCTGGTCGATGCCGGAGCCATTGACGTGGTTGAGCACGTTGAAGGCGCCGGCTGAAAAGCCGAGCCGCGGCGCATCGTCGGCCTTGTTGGCGGTCAAGGCGAAGTCGTGGCCCCAGCGCGCGTCGAGGTCGACATACGAGGGATTGATCTCGGTGTTGCGTGCGACGCCGTCAGGGCGGGTATTGAAGAGGCCGTCGCCGTAATAGTCGGTTCCGGTGAGCACCGACCACGGAGAGCCGCTGCTGGCAAAGACGCCGACCGCGAGATTGAGCACGCTCTTGGGATTGAGCATGGCATACATGTTGAGCCTTTGCCGCTGGTCAAAGCTGGAGTTGGACCACTCGTCCCCGGGGTCGAGCTGATTCTGCGGGTACCAGTTGATGCCGCTGGTATTGGACTCGTAGTGGGACCAGGTGTAGCGGCTGAAGCCTGTGAAGTATTTGTTGAAACGGCCACGATAGGAGATGTCCATTCCGTAGCCCTCGTAAAAGGCTTCTGGTTGCATCTGGCGGATGAGCCCATAGGCTGGGTTGGGACGCAGCGTGTAATCGGACTCCGGAGTGGGCGCGTTGACGTCAACGGAACGGAATGTGTGAATGCCGCGCGCTGAATAAACGCTGATCGTCGCAGTGGCGCTTTCGCCTAAAGGCCGCTCGACGGAAAGGCCGTATGCGATCTCGTAGGGCAGAGGGGCGTTGGGCGGCAACTGGGCCAGCGAGGGCGGCTGGGCTCCAAGTGTAATGCACTCGGAGATGGGCACACATCCTGAGGCAGGCAGCGTGGATGGATTAAGCGATACGACAACCGAGCGCCGCCGTGCATTTTGAAAGCGGACGAGGTCGAGGAGCGGTCCACCGCCGAAGCGGTCGTAGTAGATTCCGCCGCCACCGCGCACGATGAGCCGCGATTTTGGGTCGACGGCCCAGGCGAAGGAGGCGCGCGGTGAGAAGCCAAGCCGGTCCTGAGCCAGAAAGTTCTGCCAGTCGTAGCGCAGGCCGGGCGTGATGGAGAGCCGGTTGTTGATTTTGATCTGGTCCTGCACAAAGGCGCCCAGCTCCTGCTGGTGATAGATGAAGTGGATGTCGCCGGTGTTCTGCGAAAAGGACGAGGGAAGGTTGTTGGCGTAGTTCTGGAAGGTGGATTGGAGCACGGTGACGCCGTCTGCGGCCAGCGTGGGACCGAAGGTGTAGGTGCCGAGCTCGTTGGTTTGGTCATCATAGGCGCGGCGGCTCATGTGGGGGACGCCGATGCCGAACTTGACCAGGTTCCGGCCGCGGGTCCAGCTGACAATGTCAGTGAAGCGGAAGTTGTACTGGGTTCCCAAGGAGTCGCTCTGCGCGGAGCCGGAGAGAAAATCGCCAGGCAGGCTGATGCGTGGGCCTTCAACGGTGTCGCTGTCGCGATCGGACGTGTGTTCTCCGACAAGGGAAGTCTGGTTAAGTAGATTCGCGGAGTACGCGGCATCCAAATGCGCCACCAGGTCGTCTTCGCGATACTGGCTGTTGTACCCGCCGGCAGATAGGGTTTGTCCGCCGACACCCTGATTCTGGCCAGTCCAGTCTTCGTAGCTGTACTGCACGTAGCTGGAGTAGCGGTCGCCGAAAAGGTGGCCGGCGCGGGTGCTGAATTCGGTGTCGCGCGTGGGAGCGGGGACGTTGGCATTGAAGGCGCCGGTAGGGTCGGCGACAGTGGGCGCGAGAGTGGCGGCAACGACAGAGTCCTGGTCCTCTTCAGCGCGATTGAAGGTGACCAGAAAACTGCTGCTCTTTGCGTGTGGAATTGGGCCGGTGACATGTCCCTCATAGATGCGGCGCTGCTCGAAGGGCTTGGAGGGTGCAAGGGCGTTTTGCGCGTTCATGGCCGAGTCGCGGAAGTAAAAGTTGAACTGGCCGTGATAGTGGTCGGCGGCGGATTTGGTGATGATCTCCATCTGGCCGCGGCCGGGGTAGTAGTAGCGGGCCGAGTAGGGGTCCTGGTTGATCAGCACTTGCTGAACGGCCGAGGCGGAGACGGTGGAACGATTAGCCTCGACACCATCCACAATCAGGCCGCTGCCGCCGGTGGAGGTGACATTGCTATCGAGGAAGGCGCTCATCGCGGTGACAAAGTCGTTGTCGAAGATGGGCAGGGCCTTCAGATCCTGGTCGGAGAGGTTGGAGGAATCGCTGTTGGCGTCGGTAGAGGTGAGGTCGTGGTTGGCATCCGCGTTCACTTCGACGTTGGTGGCGACAGAGGCAACGGGAAGGACGACGCGCACAGGAGCCGCGGGTTTGGCGGCCAGCCCGGAAGTAATGGGCGCGGCAAAGGTTACCGCGATTTGGACGGTCTTGAATCCCGGCTCAGAGACGACAAGAGTGTAGTTGCCGGGGTGCGGTGGAATGAGCTGAAAGGCACCGCTGGCGTCGGAATTGATCTTGCCGGCAGAGGCTCCGCCGGAGTCGACCAGATCGATTTCAGCTCCGGGAATGATAGCGCCGGTCGTGTCGGCCACGGTGCCCCGCACAGACTGTGATGGATGAGGTGCGGGAGCGGCGGCGCCAGGGGCAAAAGCCCCTGCCCCAGGCACCAGGAAGAAAGCGGAAAGAATAAGAAAGAAAGCACGGACCCGTGTACGCAAACCCATGTTAAGAATCTCCAGGCAAGGCAATAATTGGCGAGCAACGGCAAAGATCAACCAAAACGCGAAAGCAATCCAATTGCCGGAAGTGCAACCACGTCCGCGGCATAGCCGGACATGCCGGGGCGGTGGCTTCAAAACGTAAACGTTACCGCTTACTACTGCATACTGATTTTCGCAGGAGTGAGGGCGTTAGTCCAGTCGCAGGCCCGGTCGACGAGAATGTCGGGCTGGGTGTTCAGGATGGTCCGCGGTCCGAAACCGAAGTCGCAGCCGACCGACCACGCGCCGGCGTTGCGGGCGGTCTCGACATCCACCTGGCTGTCGCCGATCATCACGGTCTCGCCGGGCGCCGCGCCCGTCTCCTCCATCAGCGAACGCAGGCCCAGCGGATCGGGCTTTTTGACCGGGAAGCTGTCGCCGCCGTAGACGTGGAGAAAATAGCCGGCCATGCCGAGGCCTTCGCAGATGCCGCGCGCGGGGCGAACAGGCTTGTTGGTCAGGATCGCCATCACGCGCGTTGCGCTGCCGGGCGCATCGTGCAGGGCGCGCAGGGCCGCAAGGGCCTCAAGAACACCCTCGTAGGCATAGGTGAAGTCCAGCTTGTGCTCGCGGTAGTACTGGAGGAAGAAGGCATAGGTTTCGCTGAAGAGCTTCTCATCGACCTGCTCCGGGGAGAGGCCGTCGGCCATGGCCAGCGCTCGGCGCATGAGCAGGGGCGCACCGTTTCCGACAAAGCCGGCAATCACAGGATCGGGGAGTGCCGCGCGGCCGGACCGGGCGAGCGCCGCGTTGACGCTGTTGCACAGATCCTGCGCCGAGTCGATCAGGGTGCCGTCGAGATCGAAAACCAGAAGTTTGAGCCGTTCGACGGGAATGGGGCGAAAGACATGAACCATGCTTTCAGTTTAACCAATGGGAATTCACGGCTGGCGTTTCGTGGTATTCCAGGGAAGAAATCGAGACATCTACCCCGCGGATGAAGACGTGTCCGTGGGGACCCCGGGACCTGGGGCACCCAGAATTGGTACAAGAGAAAGTGGTGTTCAGAAAATAGCTAGACAAGAGGGGAGCTTCGGACGCTTACGACCAACACGGTCTTCAGGAATGTGCGCAGCGATGCATCGGAGTAGCTGGTTGTCTCAATGGTTCCATGCATCGCTGATTTGTTTCTCTTCGTGGCTTGTTCATGCTCTTGTCAATCGGTCGACGTCCCGTCAAGCTTTCGATTGATGGGTAGATAATTCCGCTTATCGGGGTAAATGGCTGGCAGTTACTCATCCAACTCCACACCCGGCCCTGAACCATCGCCGGGAAAGCCAATGGACCTCGATCTGCCCCGATTGAAGTCGGCGAGGATAACAGTGCAGTCAGCAGCTCCTCAATCCGTCCACATCCTTGAAATCGACATTGCAAACGATGTCATCCGATAACGTGATCTCCGCTCCAAGAACCGAACCCGATGGCGCCACGTCGATGATCCGGATATCCTTGACTGGACTTAGCTCTTCTGGCGTCCATGGCGTATCGTCCGTCTTGTGCATCATGGCGGTGATCATCAATTCCATTGATGGATTTCTGGCGGTGCGCCGGCGGTGGACGTATAGCACCGTGCTCTCTTCCGTCTCGGCATTGAATCCGCGATGCACCTGATTCTGCAGCTGGTCCCACCCGCTGTAAGCGATCATCGCCACCTGCCGGCCGGGAATGGAGGCTGTCATCCCTCGCGCGCTCCCTGACTCGAAGGTGCGTAATACGGCGGGTTCTCCACCAATATGGGGCAGACCATAGTGACCAAGCGTGAGCTCATGCTCGGAGGCGAGGCGGCAGCGATCCACGCGCACAACGCCGCCTGGCACGGTGATCTCGGCCAAATCAATGATGTACCCGACGCCGTTGTTCGGAGGCTTGCGCATCATTAGCTGCCGATAGAGGACTCCCTTGCGCACGCCGTTAAATAGAATGCTCTGCGAGGTCACGTACGAGCCGTACTCTGATCGCGAATTATCGACCACTCGGCCGGTGAGGTAGAAATTGATGTCAGCGCCGCGCAAGTCGCGTGGGTCGAGGCTGCGGAAGCTGTACTCCTGCGATGTGCCACCCTTGGGATTGTGGTCCTCCCAAGGGAAATGCGTATTGAACACGAGCTTGGAATAGTTGTGATCGTCGTCGAAGACCTTGCCGGAGATGATCTCCGAACTTCCGCTGCGGCCGTGATTCACAAGGACAATCCCGGGTTTTTCCAGGATCGTCCTCTTTGACTTCGTTCCCAAATCCACCCACATGCCGTCGTTCTCTTTCGCCGTCCAGAAGGGAGAATCTTTGGGCAAGGCGAGGCAGATGAAGGGGAGAAACATGATGAAGGGGCTGGCGGGACAACTGTAATTCTGGATCGCAAATTCCCGGTGGCCATAAAAGCCCAGACTGGGGATGTCATTTTCATAAAAGTCTTCTCTAGCGGTGAATTGCAGGATCGATCCAGAACACAAGCGCCGTGCCCAGCCGGGATCAATGAACGATTTTGACGTGAGCAGAAAAGACACCGGAAAGCCGCCCGAAATCCAGAGGCGATAGCAGATGCTTCTTGCCCACATGTTGATGAAGCCGTTACGCGCGAAAAAGTTGCAATAGGTTTGAAACAGTTCCTCGAAGCTCTTTTCGAGCACAGCGGCGATCTCCGGATAGTGCTCCCGGCCGAAAGTTAAGCTCCAGATCGTACCGTAGACCACGAAAAGGCTGATTGTGTAATAGTTGTAGCTTTGTTCAAGGTACCAACCGTTGCCGGCATGGTAGGACGCGATCCACATCAGATGGCTTTTGAGCAGGTCGTCATCGATGGCGTATCCATTCTTTTTCAGGAACGAGAGCGCACATATATTGAAGAGCCGCCAGTTGTTCTGCGTAGTCCGATGATGCGCCCACTTTGAGATCGTGATGGCCATCTGATCCCGCTGCTCCTGGGTCAAGTATGGCCACACCACGTCGGGCATCAGCAGGAGCGTCTTCGTCAATCCGCCGAACTCGCACGTGAATTGATAGGTCGCGTCGGGCAGATCCTCTGGAAGAGGGAGACTGTTCACATGTCCGGGAGTCAGCGCATTGTAGAGATGATGACAGTAGTAATCCCGCAATTTGATGTTGCCGATGCAGATTTCAGGATCGACGTGCATCAGCGGCGCCGCAAGGTTGAAGGTCCTCTCCAATGCCTCGAACTCGAAGGAGCGATGCCGCCAGTCCGCGTCGTTCGGCTGGGGATAAGACTTGCCTGGCACCAAGGGAAAAACGATCGGAGAGTCAAAAGACTTCACGTGTCGGAATGCCCGTGTGAGGACATATTGAGCGCACTCTATATAGTGCTTCCTGGTCATCCCAGTCATCGGGCTGAGGTCCATGTCGGGATTCGTGACCGCAAATGCGTCTTGAGTCAAGCTTCTATTCGCTGAGATTGTCGAGCTTTTCATTTCCAGTTCACCTATGTAACGTATGACTCCGGTCAGGCCGCGATACCAATTCGCGACGCGTTGGATAGCATTGCATATTGGGAATCGCCAAAAGCACACCGATTATGCCGGGATGGGCGTACGAAGTAACCGTGTTCGTCCATTACTCCCAATTTGTGCCCTCTCGAATCGAAGATCCCAAGACTTACACCAACAGGATTCGACTAGCGAGGCATCGTACGCAATATTAATTGATGTTCCAAACAGTATAGCTACTTCATCGTCCATGTCAATCGGTCTGAGAGGGAAGGCGCGCTGATGGGCACTTGGGCACGTGACATTGAAACATCGATGGATCGGAGCCGTGAGCCACGAATCCTGACCTTCTTTGGTGACGTGCGACTCATGGCGTGAGTCCTGCGCCCGTCCTATTTGATAGGCAGGTTTTTGCGATCCGGCCAGTGCTTAGCGCGTGGTGTGGTCCGAGATTCCAATGCTGGAATGTGGTTGACTTGTCATTCTATGTGCGGCCTATTTTCGCCACTGGGAGGCCAAGGGACAATCCGGTAACATGCGCGCGCGGGATTGCATTTGGCGTGGGATAACTCGTGAGTCGACACCGGTTTACACTCGGATGGGATTTTGATCAACCACAGAAACGATTCCTTATTGTCGTTGCGGCGAAATGACGCGTTACGTCTTGCTTTGAAGCATTCGGGATTGCGGTTCACTTCGGCTTGAAAACAGAGACGATCCCATTTCCTTCGCGAACGGTGATAATCTGATTGGCATTAACCTGCGTGAAGCGCTCGATCTTCTGCGTCGTTGGCCATTTGATTTCGATGGCATCGACAGTAACGGCCTTGCCGAGTCCGAAATGCAGGCGAAGGTCGCTTTGTGACATGACGCTTGCCCCGCTATGCACCTCATCCATCTGAATGTGCCTGCCGGTGATCACACGCGCACGAGCGCCGATGGCGGAACGATTGCATTTGGTTCCGACGAGCTTGAGCTTGATCCAGTTCTGCGTGTTGCCGCCTATGTTGTGGAGTAGCGACGGAAGGTCATTCATGTTCAGGATCAAGGCGTCCATGCCGCCATCATTATCGTAATCCCCAAAGGCGGCACCACGGCTCGAGAAGCGCTCAGTTATGCCTGGACCCATCGATCTGGAAACATCCTGGAAACGCCCATTGCCAAGATTCCTGTAGACGAGGCGGGGATTCTTGAAGGTCTGGCCCAAGTTATAGTGATCGATCTCCGGGTAGACGTGGCCGTTGATCTGCATGATGTCTGGCCAGCCGTCGTTATCGTAGTCAATAAAGGCACATCCCCATCCTACGTAATTGTTGTTGATACCAATGCCCGCGTTGAACGAGACATCACTGAATGTACCGTCACCGTTATTGTGGTAAAGATCGCAAGTGTCATCGGCGAAGTTGGTTTTGAAGATATCGAACCATCCATCACAGTCGTAGTCCGCAACGCCGAGGCCCATCCCGGCCTGCTCATGGCCGTCATCATTGAATGCACAGCCCGCCATCACGGCTATGTCGGTGAATGTGCCGTCGTGATTGTTCTCAAAAAGAATGCTGGGCATCGAGTCGACAGCAACATAAATGTCGGGCCAGCCGTCGTTGTCGAAATCGTAAGAGATCGAGGAAATGGCATACCTGGGCCCCGGCTTCGTGATGCCCGCTTTCTCGGAGACATCGGTAAATGTCCCATCGCCATTGTTGTGGTACAGAAGGCAGGTATCGCCTGGAAGGCCGCGCGGTCCGCACATGGTGGGCACACCTTTCCACTGGCAATATCCCATCTCCTCGAGTGAAGGCACCTTATCTGGATCCAGTTTGACGAAGTTGCACACAAAGAGATCAAGATGGCTGTCGCGATCGTAATCGAGGAATGAGCATCCCGTACCCCAGCGACCCTTCTGCTGATAGAGCCCAGCCGCCTTCGTCACATCAGTGAACGTTCCATTTCCATTGTTGTGGAAGAGGATGTTGTGCCCCCAGAAGGTGCAGAACAAGTCGTCCCAGCCATCGTTGTCGTAATCACCCACACAAACGCCAGTTTGCCACCCCGCTCGGCCCAGACCTGATTTCTCTGTAACGTCGGTGAAGGTGCCGTCGCGGTTGTTCTTGTAGAGATGCGTCGTTGGTACCTTTCCCGGTTCCCACGTTGTGTTCAGGCGACTACCGTTCGAGAGGTAGATGTCGAGCCACCCGTCATTGTCAAAGTCGAAGAAGGCAACACCGCTTCCTTTCGTTTCAATGATCAAGCGCTTCGAGTCGACTCCGCCCCAAACATTCGGAGTGGTCAGTCCGGCTTTCTCGGCCACATCGATGAACTGAACAGGCGAAGCCGGAGCGCTTGTGACTGCGGCCTGCAACGTCTTAGCATGCCATTCCCATGTGGGTGTTGTCAGAGCCTCAAGCAGGGAACTACCCATGGCAAAGAGAGACGAGCCAAGAAAGCGCCGACGCGGAATTATCATAGGGTGCCGCCATTATAGCAACGGAAGATTAGAACTGAACAGGCAGGGCAATCACGCTTCGAAGTGGCTTCAAAAGCCAGAATCAGCAGTCGTCGTCCGATCCGGCACCGGATTCGGAAAGCAGCGCTCCCCGCCGAAGTGCTGCCAACAGGGGTTCCCCAGCATTGCCTGGGAATGCCTATTCTCTTGCCCCTTTACAGGTTTGATAGCTCTATGGGATCTTTGCCGGCAACTTTCTCTGCAGCATTGTTTCAATCTGGTTCTTTGCCGCGAGTACGGTGGGGTTCGCAGGCGACAAATGCAGGGCATCATTTTCCTCTTGGATTGCTTGCTGGAAGTCCCCTTTGATGGCAAGGATCAGCCCTAAGTTAATGTGCCCCTGCGCAGAAGTACTGTCGCTCTCAATGGCCCTTCGTATTAATTTCTCCGCACTCTCAATATCTCCTCTTCTAGCCAATAAGACTCCAAGATTGTTAAGTGCGTCAGTGAATTCCGGTTGAGCAGAAAGAGCCTTCAGGAACTCGTCTTGCGCGGCATTCTGGTCATTCGCCTCTGAGTAATGAACCCCTAGCTGGTTATGCACGGCGGCAAGAGTAGCATCAAGGGATTCCGCTTTTCTCAAGGATTCGAACTCATTACTCGCGTCGCCACGCTTTCGATATGCGAGCGAAAGATCATAATAAAGCTTCGCATTTGTGGGTTCGATCTTAAGTGCTTCAGTGTAATCTCTGATTGCATCATCAGTCTTCCCAAGCGCCAAGGCGGAACTTCCCTGTTCACTCAGGACGGTTGCCCTGATCTTGTCAGAATCAGCTTTGCGAAGCTGGTCGGCAATCGCAGTTTGCTCGTCAGATAGCTTTGCCTCACCTTTGCGGCGATATGCCTTGGACAGTTGGAAATGGGATTCAACCGACTCAGGGCGGATGTCGAGTGCGCTCTCAAAGGAGGCAATGGCATCATCTATTTTGCCCAGGCTCAACAGTGTTATACCCAGGTGATATCGAGCGTCATAAGAATGAGGATCGCAAGACACCGATTTCCTGAGAAAGTTTTCAGCTCCATCCAAGTCTCCCAGGTATTGGCTGGATCGCCCGAGAATCAAGAAGGCATCAGCGTCATTCTGGTGGGTTTTTATGTAGTCAAGCATCAATTTATGTGCATCATCCCAGCGCAGCAGAGTTAGATAAACCTTTCCGAGCGATAACTGAGCAACCCCATCCTGCGGATCAAGTTTCAGTGCGGATTCGTAGGCGGAGGCAGCAGGGGCGAAGTCATCTTCACGTGCATATGCCGTGCCGAGTGTATAGAATGCCGGCTCATATGTAGGATCGTCCTTGAGAAGCCGTTGAATTGTATTCAAGGCGTGTTCTTGATCACCGGAGTCTGAGTATGCTGCGGCAATAGACACCATTACAGAACTATCTTTAGGGCTTTGAGCAAGGCACCTATTCCATAGGTAGATGGCGCTATGGTATCTCTTCTCCTTGTCTAAAAGACTTGCCAAGCTTCTCAAAAGGTCAGGCTGCTCAGGATGAATGGCCAGCCCGGCGCGATAAGTTTCCTCTGCTTTGTCATTATGGTTCATCTTCTCTTCAAGCTGCCCGAGGGCAAGGCAGGAAGAAAGTTGCGAAGGGGCGATGCTGGTTGCGGCGCCCAGGTACCTCTTGGCGGCATCCAAATCCCCAAGACGAAAAGATGCAATTCCGGCGTTATAGTTCGCAATCCAGGAACTCGGGTCTTCTTTAAGATCGCGAAGGCTAACCAGGAGCGCACATTGGAATTCTTGACTGTTGATGAGCCACGTGCCGAGATCGTGCGGTGAAACCGGATTGCCGTGAGAGGATGCCGCGTAGTATGCGTCACGAAGCTGATCACAGTGATCAGCACACATTCCAGGAATCGGAAGTGCAAGAGCCAAGAACAAAAGGGCCAATTTTGAGAGATGAGTCCACGCCCACGAGGCATGCCGCTGCCTTTGGCCCTTGAACCCATCAAAAGCGATCACTTGCGGTCTCCAAGTTGGCGCGTAACAATTTCAAGGGCCGTGTTTATGTCAGGATCTGACGGGAGCAAAGCTGCGGCCTCCTGGAGCATCTTGGCAGCGGACTTTAAATCTCCGGATCGAGCCTCTATCAGGCCCAGATCTTTTGTGAGAGTGCCTCGCTCTCTACAATTGCCGCACGTCTGAAGAGCTCGGTTGAGCTGGTCAATTGCCTGGCCGTAGTCATGGCGCTCTGCTGCTGCCAAGGCCAGATTGCCCATTGTGTCAGCCTGGCTGGTGGCCTGGCTTTCAGAGAGCCTAGCTTTAAGAAGCTCGGCATAATGCGCAGCTTCGGCAGGATCTTTCTCTCGAAGAATCTGCGAGAGCTTATAAAGCACTTCAGTGCTGTTTGGGTCAATCTGCACTGCGCGTTTCCAGGCTACAATGGCCTCATCCTCACGATTCAATGACAATAGATCCTGACCAAGCAGATAGAGGGCCTTCGGTTGTTCCGGAGCAAGTTGAATGCTTCTCTGGACAAGCAGGAGCGAACGATCGATGTCGCCTGTTTGGCGCTTTGCCACTCCGAGCAAATACAACGCATCGCTAAGCGACGGATCGATTTGGCACGCAGACTCGAGTTCGGGTATCGCGGCATCACTATTTCGCTCGTCAAGCAGCAAGCGACCGAGATTGTAGTGCGCAATCGCAGACTGCGGATTGAGTTTGACCGCGGCATAAAACTGTTCCAGTGCGCTGTCTACCTCCAAATGGTCAACGAGAGCAATGCCTAGATTGAGATGGCTGAGGTAGTTCTGCGGGTCCAAGGCGAGAACTTTGCGAAAAAGTGCAATGGATTCTTCAATCTTTCCTTCCCTCGCTCTGATCTTGGCGAGTGCGGTTAACGAGGCAGTGTTCTTGGGGTCGAGTTCTACTGCTTTCTGGACTTGCGCCTTGGCCTCATCGAATTCTCCTTGTTCTGCGAGCAGCAGCCCGAAATTCAAACGGACTACTGCGTTGTCGGGGTTGCCATCGACAGCACGCTGCAGTAGCGCTTTAGCTTCCGGAATTTGACCTCGCTTTTCATAAATTGCAGCCAAATTTACTTGCGATTCAGTGATTTGAGGATCAACCTCGAGGGACTTAGCGAACTGCAGAGCAGCGTCATCTAATCGTCCTTCTGATAGATATTCGGAGCCAAGCGCTCCTCTGGCCTCGGCGAACTTGGGATCCAAACGTACCGCGGTCTCAAGTGCGGCTATCTCATCAGGGATTCTCTTTTGCATTCCTAGTGCAATGGCAAGGTTGTAGTAAGTGTGAGCATCATCAGGCACGATCTGGAGCATCTGGCGATAGAGCGCCTCAGCCGCATCAGCATGACCGGTGCGCAATAGCTCATTCGCACGTTTGCCCGTGGCAGCGAACTGGTTCTTGACGAGGTTTGTTTGCTCTGTTTGTCGTACCTGCTGGTACATTGCCTCGGAACTCTTTTGATCATTGATCGCCTTAAGTGCTAGGGCCAATTGCAGTCGCGGCGCCTCGGCTGAAGGGTCCAATTCGATCACCTTTTGAAGGTGGATGGCTGCTTCCCGTGGGCGTCCAGTGTGCATCAGTGTCACACCGAGAGCGAGTTGGAGGTCACCATCATTCGGCTTGGACTTGACGGCGATGCGCAACTGCTCCTCTGCCTGCGGATACTGTTCAAGGCCCTTATAGGCAAATCCGAGCAGAGAATGTGCATCCGGGTCGGCTCGTTCGGCTCTCGCATATTGGGTGAGGAGAGGAAGCACATCAGAATAGTTTCCCTCAGCGACAAGACATCGGGCGAGGCTGATGCGAACTGAGGGATCGTTCGGGTCTAGCTCGAACGCCTTTCGGAACTCAGCCTCTGCCTCCGCAAACCTCATTTGAAGACCAAGCACAGTGCCCAGGCTGAAGTGGATGTTTGAGGAATCTGGGTGATTCGCTTCCAGTTCTTGCAACGACTTAACAGACCCCTGTGTGTCGCCATTGATATTGAGTGCTTGCGCCCTAGAGACAGCGATGTCCACGTTGTCGGGCTCTATCGTCAACGCCTGATCCCAATAGCTGATCGCGGCTGAGTACAATTTCTCGTCCGAGAGAACCTGGGCCAAATCATCTAACGCCTCTACGGACCTGGGTTTGAGTTCCACTCGCTTGCGGAACTGGGTTTCGGCACTGGGCAAGTCTCCCGAGGCGCGAAAGGCTTCGGCGAGTGCTTTGCGAACGATTTCAGAGTCTGGTTGAAGCTCGCTTGCCTTGCGCAAATTGGCAACAGCAACTGGGTATGTACGTTCTTTTACCTCGATAACGCCGAGATCATAAAATGTCTTCCACGAGTGAGGGGAAAGATGCGCAGCTCTATCGAGTGCACTTTCCGCACAATGCCACATTTGCTTTTGCGCGAACCAAGCTCCTTCAGAACTTAAGGTTTCAAAGGACTCGTGTGCAGAACTCGTTCCAAATTCAGGTGGGACTTTGCAGTCCGGAGGCGCTTCCGCCAAAACGGGGAACACGATCACTGAGCCGAAAAGCATGGGGAGCAAGAACAAAACGCTCTTGATTCTGGGACCCATTCCAAGGCGCTCCTCTGAATGGAACAAAGTTATCTCATGGCAGTTCTGACTGTAAAGGCGTTGGGGCGTGCGCGCGCGACCGTCGCAATTTGTCTGTTGCAGGAATCGGTTCCATCATCATGCAACCCAGTCAATTGCCGCCTAGAGCTTCCTGGTTCTGGAGCAATGCCTTCCCCATCAGGCAGCTCGAGTCCGCTCGAATCAGGCAGCATCCGTTTCCCGTGTGATTGACTGAACCATGTGGAGGCGATTCAAGTGACCGTGGCAGTGCCCACAAAATCCGTGCAGGAATAAACACACTGGCAGCAAATTTCCTTAAAATGCAGATAATTAATGGTTTATCTTCCTCCTGTGGAGATCTTTTAAAAAAGGCCTTGACAAGGATGTCCGCATTTCGTTATAAGCCTTAATCATCCGAAAGGATGAACCAAATGCACCCCATCGCAGGCTCGCCCTGATTTTCGTGAGTGGAAGCTGGGCGAGTAATTAACTCGGACATGTTACGTCGGTAGCCTGTCTGCAAGGAATGCGCCAATTTGTAAGAACTATCAGGAGGACATAGGACAAATGACACGCGACGGATTTGGTAATGAAATCGTCAAGTCGAGATGGAGTATTCTCCTTTCGCTGACGCTGATAATCGGCTTGGGGATGATCTGGTCTCCCAGGTTGTCGGGCCAGGGCGCCACGGCCGCCATGAACGGCACAGTCCTGGATCCCTCGGGTCTGGCTGTCGCAGGCGCCAAGGTTACGCTTAAGAATCTCGATACTTCAACCCAGCAGGATGCTGTCACAAATGTGGAGGGCAGGTACGTGTTCGTGGCATTGAAGCCGGGACGCTACTCCTTGCTGGCCACGAAGCAAGGTTTTGAGGTTTCTACCACGCCTGACATCACACTGGCTGTTGACCAAACGCTAACTCAGGATCTCAAGCTTCAGGTCGGAGCATCGACCGAGAATGTGACGGTTGAAGCTGCTGAAGTCAGCGTCGATACGACGACAAACGAATTAGGAACTGCAATCGAAACAAAGGAAGTGACTGATCTTCCGCTCAATGGCCGCAACTTTACGCAGCTCTTGGCGCTCACCCCAGGAGTATCGCCGATCAGCACAGGACAAAACGGCGGCGGCGGCGGGGGATTCGCCGGGAACGCAATCGGCTCATTCACGTTTCCGTCCGTCAATGGACAAACGAACCGCAGCAACATGTTTCTTCTCGATGGCTTCTCGGATTATGGGTTCATTGGGAACTATGCAATGGCGCCAATCGTCGATGCTATCCAAGAGTTCAAGGTGCAATCGCACAATGACAGCTCAGCGTTTGGCGGATCGCTTGGAGGAATCATCAATGTTGTAACGAAAGGTGGTTCGGCGCAGTACCACGGCGATGTGTGGGAATTTCTGAGAAACAGTGCATTAGACGCCAGGAACACTTTCAATACTTCGGTTACTCCCTATAAGCAAAACCAGTTCGGCGCTGCGGGAGGCGGGCCGGTGATTCCCGGCATCTGGAGGAAGGGAACGCCGAAAACATTCTTCTTTGCCTCTTACGAGGGCTTTCGATCTGTTCAATCGGCTGAGTACCGCGAGATCATTCCGACCACGAACCAATTGTCGGGAAACTTTACCAGCAGCGCGGTTCCCATTTATAACCCCTTCACCACCACCCCCGATCCAGCTAATCCCGGGGAGTACACACGCCAACAATTCGATTACGGCGGCACGCCGAATATGATCGATCCTACGCTGATTAACCAGGATCTTGTAGCTTACGCAAAGGCTTTCTACCCGGCAGTTACGGCCTTGCCTGTCAATGGATTCAACTTTACCGACACCACGCCAAATGTTACGCACAGTAACGGCTATTCCATCCGGGGAGATCAACAATTCACTGACCAGCTTATGGGTTGGGTTAAGTTCGCAAAATCCTGGGAGCCAACCACTTCGGCAACGGGTATCCCGGGCGTGCTCTCTGTGAATTCGCAAGACGCTCATCAGTTGGGTGGTTCTGTAACCTGGTCGTCTCCAAGCGGTAACAAGATCATTTCGGGAAGATTTAGCAGAACCTATGCGATGGCGCTCACACAGGACGATTTTCCGAGCAGCCTGGTAAACGCATGGCAGACAGGAGGCTTCAACACACTCTACGCAACCGGATATCAGGGTGGAAGATCCTTTAACCCTGGGCAGTACTTCAATGACTATGCCGGCATTCCCCAAGGTGTTTATCAGGGTAATGAGATCGCCGATATCTATGAGGGCGCAGCAGATGTTACGCTTGTCAAGGGCAAGCACACACTGCAGGGTGGAATGGATCTGAATACCAACAACAACAGCCAGCCCATTCTCTTCGTCAACCAAACTTACAGTTCGTATCAGACGTCGAACCTGGAGAGTACCGCTGCCACCGGCGATGATTTTGCGTCGTATCTTCTTGGCCTGCCGACTTCAGTAAACCGCCGCAACGTCGCCATCACGACACATGGCGGCTGGGTCAACGGTTTCTACGCCCAAGACCAATGGAAAGTCACCAGTAAGCTGCAGCTGAATTTGGGCGTTCGCTATGACATCACGCTTTGGCCCATTTACGGAGATCCGAACGCAGGGACGCAATTTGTGGGCGACACCGATCTCGACACTGGCCAATATATAATGGCGAAGGTTCCCCCTGGCTGTACGTCTGGTGCATCGCCTTGTATTCCGACCCCAGACGGGTCGCTGCCGGCCAACGTTGTCGTGACGCAGACCGGTAATGGCTCCATCATCCATAACACCAAAGACAACTGGCAACCAAGAGTGGGGATTTCTTATCAAGTAAAACCCGGCACTGTAATACGTATGGCGGGAGGGAAATTCTTTGACAACTGGGCTGCCATTCAACAGCTTGCCACAAACTACCAGGGCAATTGGCCTGACACGAATTTCCTTCTGAAGAACAATCTGAACACTCCATACCCGGATGCGACTACAGGTCAGAATCCGCTTGGGCTTGGAAGCTCCGGCTCACAGATCCTCCCTGCTCCCACGCCATTCAACCAGGTCAACTGGATGATCGACCCGTATTACAAGAATGCGTATTCCGTTCAATGGAATTTCGGCATTGAGCAGCAGTTGGGCAACGGTACGGTTCTCGAAGGAGACTATGTAGGATCGCACAGCAGCCGCCTTGACTCCGGTTCCTACCGGAATACGGCACTTACTCCGGGCCCTGGCCCCCTGACAACCTATGACGGAAACGGTAACCTCATCACTGAGGGAACTCGTCAGCCGTACGGGTACATCACTCCGACGTACTTCGACAAGAGTGTTGCCAACTCCAACTATCATGCCTTCCAATTCAAGGCAAGGTCCAAGCTTGGGAACGACCTGACGGTGCTTGGTGCTTACACCTTCTCAAAGATCATTGATGTCGGATGCGATGGTTTCTTCGGTTCCGAGGGTTGCAGCGTTCAGGATCCGTATCATCTGCGTGCGGATCGGAGCGTGGCAGGATATAACATTCCGCAACTCTTAAGCGTGAGTTATGTCTATGAACTGCCGGTAGGCAAGGGCAAGCTTCTGAATATATCGAATCCAGTTACGGATAGTCTCCTCGGCGGTTGGAATATGAGCGGAATCTTCTCGGCCCGCTCGGGTCAACCGTTTAATACGACTGCCAGCGGCGATATTCCCAACACGGGAAATGTCGTCGAACGAGGGGATCGAGGCTCTACCTGCAATCCGTATACCAGCACCAAAGGACGCAACTACTTGAATACCAACGGGTGTTTCACAACGCCTCAACCGTTTACCTACGGCAATGAGGGGAGAAATGACCTGATATCACCGAGAGTCATAAACTGGGATATGTCACTCATGAAAGACTTTGGATTCGGAGAGGAGAGAAAGGCGGAATTTAGGACCGACTTCTTCAATGCTGCGAACCATCAGTCTCTAGGCGTGGCAGACTCAGGTTTGAATGATTCGACGTTTGGTCAAATCCTGGGTACGGCGCAGACGGAGCGGGAAATTCAGTTTGCGCTGAAAATATATTTCTAGCAGGCGGGCAAACCAACGGGGGCCAAGCCATCGGGCTTGGCCCCCGTTTTGCTGCTAGTTAAGATGAAACAGAGTAAGGATGAACCGAAAAAAAGAAAGAGATGCATAGTAAAATTGAGCATAGAGCGAACGAGGTGCAGAGCCGGAAGGCTGAAGTTGGCAATAATCTTGAACAATAAGGAGTCGCGCTTCCCCTTCAAGAAGCATGTTTATGCAGAGGAAAAATTTCAATCGAACAAAACGGGTTGCTGCCCTTTTGTGCGGAGTAAGCGTCTCGTTGATTCTGATAGTGCTTTGCCATATCGCTGGCGGCTCTCATTATGGATCAATGGCGCAGCGTGCATTTGCGGCCGAGGTGACACTTCAATCGACGGCACAAGGCGATTCGGATTCATCGAATACCAATCGATCATCAATCATTGTCGACTATCCAGAAGAAGGATCGATCTTCCCACCTGAGATTGGGCCGCCAACCTTTCTCTGGCGCGATAGCGATGAATCTGCCAAGACCTGGCAGATAGACATCAATTTCAGCGATGGCTTCCAGCCGCTTAAGTTAACAACAAGTGGCGACCATATGCGCATCGGGGAGATTGATCCGCGCTGCATTTCCGAGAATAACCGCCCTCCAGCGCTTACGCCGCAGCAAGCTGCTGATCATACGTGGATCCCGGACGGAAGAACTTGGACGATCATCAAACAGCACTCGGTTGATAGCGCGGTCACCATCGTGATTACCGGGCTGAGCGGAGATGACCCGGGCAATCCAGTTTCCACCGGGCGTGTGAATCTCAGCACCTCAAGAGATCCTGTAGGCGCGCCCATTTTCTACCGGGATGTCCCTCTCATGCCCTCTGCAGGAGCGAAGGGTGTGGTCCAACCGCTCGCACCGGATGCCGTGCATCTAATCAACTGGCGTCTCCGCGATATTAGCCAACCACAAAGCCGCGTGGTCCTCCATGATATGCCCACCTGCGCGAACTGTCATTCATTCTCTGCTGACGGCAAAACGATGGGCATTGATGTCGACGGCCCGGCAAATGATAAGGGTCTATACGCTGTCGTTCCTATTCGTCCAGTGACAGTTATCCGGAACGAAGACATGTTGGCTTGGAACAGCGATGCGACAGTAGGGAAGTCACGAGTTGGCTTTATGTCCCAGGTGTCGCCTGACGGGCGATATGTACTTACTACATTTGCAGGACCTCAACATGATCTTCCCGATACTTATTACGTAACCAATTTTAAGGATTACAGATTTCTCCAGGTGTTTTTCCCCACGCGCGGAATTCTAGTCTGGTATAACCGCGCCACCGGACGACGACAGCCGCTCCCCGGCGCCGCCGATCCCCAATATGTTCAGACGGACGGTGTTTGGAGTCCGGATGGAAAGTACATCGTATTCGCTCGCGCCAGGGCGAAAGATCCGCGCTCGGAAGGGCAGAAGCCCGCACTCCGTGCCAATGATGAGAATGAAACGCAGATCCAGTACGACCTTTACCGAATACCGTTCAATGACGGCCGTGGCGGAACGCCGGAGCCGATTGAAGGCGCCTCTCAGGATGGGATGAGCAATAATTTTCCAAAGGTTTCTCCAGACGGGCGTTGGATCGTTTTCGTCAAGTGCCGGAACGGTCAACTCATGCGACCCGATAGCCAGCTGTATATCGTCCCTGTGACTGGCGGCGTCGCGCGCCGCATGCGATGCAATACATCGCTCATGAACTCTTGGCACAGCTTTTCTCCGAATAGTCGCTGGCTGGTCTTTTCATCCAAGAGCCGCTCACCCTATACTCAAATGTTTCTCACCCACATTGATGAAAAAGGCCAGGACAGTCCGGCGATCTATGTCGAGAATTCGACTGCGGCCAACCGCGCAGTTAACATCCCGGAGTTTGTCAATATCTCATCAAATATGATGCAGAAGATCGCTGTTCCTGTGGTTGATTTCTACCAAGTCATCGATCATGCATCGGCGCTTTTGGAGCAGGGAAAGAATACCGATGCGCTTCTTGAGTGGCAAAGAGCGGTCTCCATGCAGCCGGACGATGTTCGTGCACAGAACGGGCTAGCAATTGCCTTCTACATGAAAGGTGACTTTAATCAGGCGGCGGCTCACTTCTTGCGAGCAAATCAGATAAACCCCTCCTCTTTAGCAGATGCCCGCGCGAATTGCTATCTTGGCCTCATGTACCGTGACGGACATGGGGTACCCCAGGACTCCGCAAAAGCGGTGAAGTTGTTACTCCAGGCCGCCAATCGAGGCTATGCCCCGGCGCAATATTACTTGGGCGCGGTCTACAGTAGCGGGCAAGGAGTACCTCGAGACTACGATATATCACTCAATCTGTACCGAGCTGCGGCAGAACAAGGAAATGCAGACGCACAAAATGCGCTTGGATTAATGTACCGAGATGGCGAGGGAGTCGCACAGGATTTCGCTCAAGCCATGGACTGGTTTCGTAAGGCAGCAGAGCAGGGAGAAGCTCAGGCGCAATTCAACCTTGGTCAGATGTATGAGAGTGGGCAGGGAGTTTCGCAAGACTCTATCCAGGCGATGGCGTGGTTCCGCAAGGCGGCAGAACATGGCTCTGCCAATGCGGAACTGATTGTCGGCATTATGTATCGCACCGGCCGGGGAGTTGCTCAAGATGATGTTCAAGCCGTAGAGTGGCTTCGCAAGGCAGCAGAGCAGGGAAGTGCTCAGGCAGAATACTATCTCGGCACTATGTACGGTAACGGGCAGGGAGTTGCGCAGGACTTGTCGGCCTCGGAAGAGTGGTATCTTAAGGCTGCAGATCAAGGATCTGCAAACGCCGAGTTCATTTTGGGGGTGAAGTATTTCTCTGGCCAGGGCGTAAAGCAGGATTATGCCGAAGCCTATTACCTCTTAAACCTGGCAAACTCTTGTACCCGTGACGAGAAGAATAAGCCGACTATCGCTCAGGCTTTAGACTATGCCGCGCACGCAATAGACACCGACCAGCTGACACTTCAGCAGGAACGCGCACAGAAGTGGCTCAAATCCCATAGTTGCCAATGATGGTGCGAAAGAAATCCAAGGTTATCGGAGTTCGACCCGTGGATAATTGAAAGGGACTCAGGACGCTTACTCATGAGGGAAGAGCGGGACGTTTAGGCCCGCTCATAGGCTCAGACTTTATAATCCCTGCCCCCTCTTTAATCAGAATCAGGTGATCTGCGGCCACAGACGGATATTTCTCAATAAGGCCATTTGTCCAGTGCACGGTCAAATCCGCAAACTCGGCTGCGCCAAGCCCAAAATGAAGCCGCCGGTCATTTACAGAATAGTAGCTGGATTGCCCCGTAACGGCACAAGCTTGAGTCTTTCCTCCATATGTGGCTAAGACACGCGATCCAATTGCACTGCGGTTGGATTTCGTGCCAATTAGGCGGACCTTCAGCCAATGTCCATGACCGGTAACGTCATTTCGGAGCAGAGAGGGCGGTTCGTTCAGATTGACGATGACAATATCAATATCGCCATCATTGTCAAAGTCTCCAAATGCGCAACCGCGACTGCAATGGCGAGAAGCAAGCGCGGGGCCACCCTCATCAATGAGCTCCTCGAACTGGCCATTGCCAAGGTTGTGAAAAAGGAGACGAGGCGACTTGAATTGATACTCGGGAAGCAATTTCTCTACCTCTGGATATACCATGCCTGTGACGATAAAAATATCAGGCCAACCATCATTATCGAAATCCTGGAGCCCGGTTCCCCAGTTTACGTATCGGGTCTCCACCCCTAATCCCGCGGACATTGTCACATCTGTGAAGTCTTTGTTTCCGCTGTTGCGATAGAGAGCAGGTGTGTCATCTGAAAAATGTGTGGTAAAGATATCCAAGTGACCATCCCGATCAAAATCGCCTACCGCGACTCCCATATTTGCCTGCTCCTGGCCATCATCACTCAGCGCCACGCCACGCTCTATCCCAACCTCTTTGAATGTGCCGTCCTTCTGATTGACGAAGAGCAGATTCGGCGTTGAGTCTGAAGCCACAAAGATGTCCGTCCAGCCGTCTTCGTCAAAGTCTGCTGCCACAGCTGTCAGGGCGTATGTGGGTGTGGCTTTGCCGATTCCAGAGATGTCAGTCACATCCTCAAATGTGCCGTCCCCTCGGTTCCGAAAGAGTTTATTGGTCGTCAGAGGAAATCCTCTGGGGCCGCAATGGACGGGGACACCGCGATAGCTGCAGGTCAGCGATGCTCCAGGCTGCTGCACTTCATCCAGATCAAGGTCGACATACCGCGAAACAAAGAGATCCAAATTCCCATCACGGTCAAAGTCAAGAAAGGTACAGCCGGAATTCCACATCGGCTTGCTCTTAGAACTCAATCCTGCCTTCTCGGTGACATCGGTGAATGTCCCGTCCCCGTTATTTCGATAAAGCACATTCTGACCGTAGTAAGTAACAAAGATATCCTCATATCCGTCATTGTTGTAATCTCCAACCGTCACTGAGCCTGCCCAGCCTGTTCGAGTGAGGCCAGCCTCCTTTGTTACATCAGTAAATGTTCCATCTCTGTTGTTCTTATAAAGTCGATTTGTCCAATCCGGGTTTCCACCTTCCAGGCGCGTCCCCGAAAGAATAAAAATATCTACCCAACCATCGTTGTCATAATCGATGAAAGCCACACCGCATCCCATAGTCTCGAGAATGACCTTCTTTCGATCCGGCTCACCATACACAACCGGATAAATAAGGCCAGCCTGCGTTCCGATATCGACGAAGGTTGATAGAAATGGCTGACCCGATCGGGGTTTCCTTGTGCTCGCTTTCACACCGCGCGAGGCCATGCCGTCTTGAGCCAGGCCTGGAACAGATCGAAAAGCAATGGCACCAGCTCCGAGCTCAAGAGTGCGTCTTAGGAAGGTGCGTCGGCCCCGATCAATTTTGGCGTTAGGGCTTGTCAATGAATCACCTTTGGAGTTCTTCAGGAGTACAAATTGCCACCTGATTGGGAAACTCAAAAGCCTAACATACTATTTGCTCACTCCTGGCGTCAAGAGTGGATGAACCATTATTCGCCGAAAGGTTTGGAGGAAGCGATCCCATGGCTTTGTGGCTTGATCCTGAGAATTGAATCGGGCAAATGCCGTGCAGAGCAAGAGCGGGTCCGGAGTCGGTACCGGAAGATACCAGCGCATCTGCCTGGCGCTTCTCAATCGCGAAGGGTCTGTGGTGCCTGTACCTTGATTGCGGCGGCTGAATACGTGGTCACGCCCGAGGCGCAGCGCCCGTTTTTTTTGAATCTTGAAGACCGGCCGCTGCGTCCATGATGTGGTCTAACATTAGACGTTTGGCCTCGTCTGCGTTCCTATCCCGAATCGCAGCATAGATCTTCTTGTGGGCTCCCAGCGGTCTCTCTATGTCGACGCGCGGCACGGTTTTGGTCATGCCCACCAGGAGCAACCTGTGAATCGATTGAAAGAGCAGACGGCAGATCCGATTTCCCCCGGCAATGTAAATAGCCCCGTGAAATGCGGCATCTGCTTCAACTCTTTCCAGTTGCGTGCGACTTCTTTCCAATTTAATGATCGTCTGGCGCAGCGCCGCCATATCTTCGGAGGTCGCTCGCGTTGCAGCTCTCGATGCCAATTCCGGTTCCACAATCATTCTAGTTTCAAATAAATCACTGGCGGGAATGTCATCAATTAATACCATCATCTCTAATGGCACCTTCATGATTGAATCCGAGTTGGCGCTCAGATAGGTTCCGTCCCCCACGCGCTGAGTGATTACACCCATGAGTTCCAAGAGTTTCATTACCTGGCGCAGTGTTGCCCGGTTCACTTTGAGTTGTTTGGCAAGTTCGCGTTCAGGCGGAAACTTTCCTCCGGGAGCAATCTTTCCATCCGCGATCATCTCTTTGATGGTAGAAAGCACCTTTGAAGTGGCGCGCACATCCACTTCGGCGGGGCGCACGAGCTTTTGTGCACTTGGCATAGTACGAACATTCTAGGCTGTTTGCGTCCCTTTTACAATCGACAATCCATCATCCGCGCCCGAAACCACGCCGCTCTTAAACTGGATCTATCTCTTTTATTTTCATGTCTCTACGACATTTTATGGTGCAACGATCTTAAGGATGCTCGAACTATTCAACGGAATACGTTCTGCCTGTTTAAAAAACCGGCCATTTCGGGGATCATTTGTGGCCCCACATCTCTTGCCGCATGTTTGCCTTTCCTACGCAAAGCGTACTCCTTAGCTGGTTGCTCCAGTGCGAGAGGGTAGCGAAGATGGGGAAGTTGAAGCAGGGCGTTCGCGCCGGAGCTCAAGCAAGAGGCGGCGCGGCTTGTTGTGTTGGGCGGCCACAGCCAAGCGGCAGCAGCACGCAGCCTTGGGGTGGTTGAGCTGATCTTGGGGAACTGTGTCAGGGAGCATCGAGCTGGAACCTTGAAGGGCGCCGGCAGCAAGCCTGAGGTGAGCGCTGAGCAGATGGAGAACCGCAGTCTCCGTTCGGAACTGGCGCGTGTGACGATGGGGCGTGACATCTACCGTCCCGCGGACGAAGACCTGCCCGTGGGGACCCCGGTCTGGCGGATTCTGCGGGCGTAAGCTAACCGTACGGTTGTTTGATCGAATCGAACGGATCCGACGCTCTGTCTCAATCCGAAATTACGTTGAGATAGGAAGATAGTTTAGAATAGACAATTGGCTCATCCTTTACTATAATTAATAGCGCATGGTAACATGCGTATCGATGGTCATTTTGAGGATGGTTGAACCGATTGGTTCGTTCTCTAGAGAGACCACGACGCTTCCACAAACGTAGTAAACAGCAGATGTGCACGTGCGAGGTCTTGTTAGAAGCTTTTTGCTTCGGGTGGTTGAGATTGATGAATCTGAAGATGAAAGCCGCCGCGTTCCATCAAGCAAAAAACGTCCGGTTTTCCATCTCCATGAACTGCTCAAGGGGCCGAGGGCCCTGCCCATCCGCTTCGGGCTTAGGGGAATTCGGGAGCACTTGCCTCTCAAAAGCACCAAATGCCTCTTACATTTTTTCATTTACTCCGAGGGAGCTAATCCCATGACATTGAATATGAGAGCCGCCGTATTGCACGGCGCAAGAGACATCCGCATCGAAGGTCATCTGCGACCCAAGTTAGACGCAGGCATGGTTTTGTTGCGTATCCGCCGCGTAGGCATTTGCGGCTCAGACCTTCATTATTTTGAGCACGGTTACTGTGCGGCCTTCGTTCCCGACCGTCCCTTTATTCTCGGCCACGAACTGACAGCCGAAGTGGTGGCGGTGGGTGAGGGTGTGGATTCGGTACAGGTTGGAAAGCGCGTCACTGTCAATCCTGCGCGCTCTTGTGGCTTTTGCGAGTACTGCAAAGCCGGTCGCCCAAATCTCTGTGGGCAGATCATCATGCTCGGCAGCGCCAGCACCACGCCGCCCACAGACGGCGCATTTGCGGACTTTGTAACGGTGCGTTCCGATCAGTGCCACGAGCTGCCCGCGGAAGTGGACGACGGGCTAGGCGCCATGATTGAGCCCTTTGCGGTCGCTTTGCATGCGGTGAAGCGTGCCGGCGATGTCTCAGGAAAACGTGTGCTGGTGATCGGTGCAGGAACGATCGGGCTTCTCGTCGCGAGCGCTGCGCGGACCTTCGGTGGAACCCCTGTTGCCGTAAGTGACATCGTCGCTTCGCGTCGCGCCAAGGCGCTTGAATTCGGAGCTGAAGCAGCTCTGGATCCGACGGCGAGTGATTTGCACGAGAGCGTGCGTGAACTGACGGGCACGGGGTTCGACGTGGTCTTTGAAGCCTCCGGTTCGGCTGCCGCCTTGAGAGGGACTTTCGATCTGGTGCGCCGAGGCGGCACCATTGTTCAGATTGGGACGCTGGGAACCGCCGACATCCCGATTCCGGTGAATCAAGTCATGATCAATGAAATCAGTTTTGTGGGATCGATGAGATATGGAAACGTCTTTGATGAGGCCATCCGTTTGGTGACATCAAAGCGAGTGAATCTTCAGCCATTCATCAGCAGCGTGTTTCCCTTGGAAGAATCTGCCGAGGCACTCCGGTTAGCAGGCGATAAGTCCCAAACGCTCAAGATCCAGGTACAACTGAATTCCTGAACCTCGGTGCTCCCCATATTTCTGGATGGGGTGCGGAATCGGGTCCGATTACGAGGCTGATCTGCGGTTCGCCCCCTCCAGCCCGTATGCAGCAAGTGCTGTCCCGCTGCAGATACTCAACTGGTCTTCGCCAGATAACTCGCTGATGAAATCACGGAAGGCGGATATCCATTTCCTATATCCGCCCGCGAGCGTTAAAACTGGCCAGTCAGAGCCGAACATGAGGCGTTTTGGGCCAAACGCCGAGAGGACAACGTCGAAATAAGGCCTGAGATCCTCCCGGGTCCAAGTGGCCCAGTCCGCTTCAGTCGCCATGCCGGATACTTTGCAGTAGACGTTTTCGCGCTTGGCCAGCGCCTTCAGGTTCTCTCTCCATGGTGAGATCACTTTTTCCTTGATTCGGGGTTTGGCTATGTGATCGACCACAAAAACCTGTCCTGGGTGACGGTCAACGAAGGTGAGCGTTTGGGGCAAATGACGTTCGAAGATCAGAATGTCGTAGACTAATCCAAATTTGCGAAGCAGACTGACGCCACGGTTGAAGTCGTCGCGCAGCATATAGAGATCATCGGGTTCATCGTGCAGAACGTGCCGCACACCTTTAAGGCGGGAGTTCTGAGCGAAATGCTCGAGGTGACCCTCAACCGCGGGATCGACCAGCGGGACCCAACCGACCACACCGAAGATAAATGGATTCTTCACAGCCAGATCCAGGAGCCACGTGGTTTCCTCAGTAGTCTGGCGGGCCTGAACCGCGACGGTCCCGACAACTCCCGAAGCCCGCATTACCTCCCGCAGGTCGGGGATGAGGAAATTGCGACGCAAACTGGTCATCTCTCCAGTCATCCAAACGTAGTCACGGTTGTTGTATTTCCAGAGGTGATGGTGTGCGTCAATGACCAAGTTAGTAACTCCATTCCTTATTCAGAACAGGCGCAAGAATCTTCCGCACCTCTGTCACCAACGCCATGTCGCACGGTTGTTCGAAAACCTCGACATTGCGGCGAACCGTTTCAGGTTTGGAGGTGCTGAACAAAGTGGTGGGTATCTCCGGGTTCTGGCTCGAGAATTGCACGGCCAGTTCGCTGATTGAGATTCCCTGCTTCCGGCAGAATTGAGCAGCCGCACGAAAGACGGCCTGGTCTTCCGCGCTGGCAGGATGCCATGCGGCGGGACCGCGATCGGTGAGCAAGCCGGAGGCGAGCGCCGAGCCATTCACAATGCCGATACCCTTCTGTTTGGCGGTTGGCAAAAGGTCGAGCAATTGCGTGTCATTGAGACAATAGTGATTGTGAACAAGCGCGGCGTCGATATCCAGAGAGGCAAAGATTCGCTTCCACAAATCCATCGGATAGATCCCAAAACTGACGTTCCCGATCCGGCCCTCCCGCTTCAATTCCTGAAGCGACTCGTAGCCTTCGGTCAGAGCCCACTCGGTATGTTTCCGATCCTGGTATTCAATGTCGTGGATGTGAATAATGTCGAAATAGTCCGCACCCAAACGCCCTGCGCTCTCATCCAGTGAAGCCCTGATACGGGCCCGCGAGTAATCCAGGCGGTCATCGCCATAACTGCCGAGTTCCGTATACTTGCCCACCTTGGTGGAAAGAAAGTAACGATCCCTTGGAATGCCGCGCAAGGCCTTCCCAAGGACAGTCTCGGAAAGCGTCCCGCCGTAGGCGGGCGCTACATCAAAGTAGTTGATTCCGCAATCGAGGGCGGCGTGGACCGCCGCAATGGCCTGGGACTCATCCACCGTATGAAAAACAGCTCCCAGCGACGATGCCCCAAAGCTGAGTCGTGAAACGTTAAGCCCTGTTTTGCCGAGTAAGTTGTATTGCATAGTGAGATTCCGCCTTCCAGAGGGTCTAAGAAGCTGTCATCGAACTGCCAACGGCCAAGAGCACAATAGCCGCAATGAGAATCGCAAGGCCTGAATAGAGTATCCGGAGAACTCGCGAGGGCACGCCTGTCCATTCGCGCGTAAGAAATCCGAAAACATTCGCGACGAGAAGCGAGGAAGCAATATTCACAGCCCAGCCTACCGAGGTTCCGAGCCGGCCCAGGTAGTAAGCACCCATGCCATAGGGAATAGTTGCAACGAACCAGATAACTCCCATCAAGATGCCCATCATCCAGTCATGAGCG
This sequence comes from uncultured Acidobacteriaceae bacterium, assembly GCA_963793885.1. Classification (GTDB taxonomy): domain Bacteria; phylum Acidobacteriota; class Terriglobia; order Terriglobales; family Acidobacteriaceae; genus Telmatobacter. The sequence continues at coordinate 17,309 of CAWCBQ010000002.1, read as the reverse complement.
GCATGCTGGCCGACATTTTTCCTCCACGTTCCCTTCTTGATTTGCAAACCGCCGAACCACAGCAGGAGCGCTGCGGCAGCGCCCCAGAATACCGGCATCCAACTAGCCAATGTGGAAAATACAGGACTCGCACCAAGCCTCAGAGCTTCGTCTCCGACCCGGCTGGTGAACGCAAATCCCAGGTTTGCGCAGGAACTGAGAACACCGGATGCTACGCAGACCAGCAACGCAGCGCCAAACTTCCGCCGCTCGCCGGATAAGCCCGATTGCCGTTCCCGCAGCGAACCCGCCCATCCGCAGACGGCGACCCCGATCACGCATCCAGCAATACCGGCCAGAATAACCAGCCCGCCCGGCGTAAGAAGATCGGCGGGAGACTTAACAAGAAACGGGAGGATGGACCCAACCGCGGTGTTGATCCCCATGATCGTCGCATAGCCCACGGACATTCCCGCCATGGTGACGCCGTATCCGAATAAAACCGCGCCGACGCCCCAGCCGAATCCGTACGCAACTCCCGCCCACACAGTTTGCGCGCCTGCAGCGCGCACAGCCTCGACCCATTCCGGCGCAACCAAGGCGCCCATGATCAGGGGAAGGAAGATCATCATGACCAGCGTGGAAGGGATATAGATATTCTCGAGTTCGAACTTCCGCCGGTTTTTGAGGGGTACCGCAAGCCCTCCGCCGGCAATTGCGGCGATGAAAACCAAGACAAATCCCAAAACGGGTGAATGCATGCCTCTCTTCCCTTTCTTCTCAAGCCAGACAGTTTCTATCAGCCGACGCGAGCTGGCCAATATCGGGACATTGGCTGGACCATAGTGAGAACAAGCGAATTCTAAGAGCAGTTCGCATCAGCCGTCAAGTTCTGGGCGAAAACAGGCGCGAGATGAGATCGGGAGCATCCGCACGAGGGGCCTGACATCCTTAAGCCGGGCCCTGAAGCCGTCTCCGTTCCGGTGCCGTTGCAAGTGGTTCTGATCGCGATCGGAATGCGAAGCAGGAGGAAGCCGGACGGATAGCTCCTGTTTTGGGACTCAAGCAAAGGCGCCCAGCGTATGAGGTCGAGCCAGGCACAGATGGCCGCGCTGCGGATCTGCAGTTTAATCCTCAGGACCCTCCAACTCCGCCTGCACACCGCGACACGGTCAAAAGCCGAAAGCATCAGGAGGTAGGGAGAATCACGCGCGAGAAGGCTTTGATGATCTTGCTGGTGGGATGCTGATGGGATTGTGCTCGATTCGCTCGGAGCGGCAATTGATGGAGCAGTTGGATTTCAGACTCCCCTTCCATTCATTTGTCGGTCTTGAGATGGACGATCCGACCTGGGACGTGACGGTGCTTAGCCGAGGTCGAGAGCGTTTGATCTGGAGAGCGGTCAGCCAGTGGCTGCCAGAGCAAGCGCAAGTTGATCGAGCCAGTCCTCGGTTGAAGCAAACTGGATCGCTTTCCGCGCCTGGTAAAAACGCGCGGCTTGGCCGGCGCGGATTCGATCGAACGGCTGACCGTTGCGGCGTATCACTTGATGCGGAGGCGGAGGCTGATTCCGATTGCATTGCTGGCCTGATAAGGCCGAAATGTGCTCTTAGTCCGGCAGAACGGCCTCCGGGGGCAAACGAGAACGAATATCGCGGCCCAAACAGGTCAAATTGGCCGAAAAATTTCGGCCGAGTGAACAATGCTCCCAGAATCAGGTGTCTTTCCGCAGACTGTATAGCCGTGCAGTGGCAAAGTTACGGCGCTGCGCGGCGAAGGGCCTCTCGCCTGTCCTGCCCACCAACCGAGCGGGACTCAACTGGAAAATACTATTGACAAGGCAACCCCTGCTTGACTATAAGCGTTTGATACAAAATGGATGAACCATTTCTGCGCCAGAATCGGGCGGCAGCGGTTCATAGCTTCCTGTTCGTGGGATTTTGGCCAGGGTCCGATCCATGCAGCTTTTCAGGCCTGTCAAGAGCACAGGCATAGAGCTTAGGCTCACGGCTGTTTTGCGAGACCTCATCGACTGGAGACACGCGTGTCGCAACCGCACTTGAATAGACGCGAGTTTCTTAAGACCGCAACCCTTGTCGGCGCCGCGGCGGCCGCGCCCTCCATGGTCCTGGCGGAACGGGGAGAACGGTCCCAATTAGCGAGAGGCTCAAGCACCGGCCCAGCGCCTATGGAGCAGGAGTTTGCCTCACTCGATAAGCGCCCCAACCCAACTTGGTTCGACGACGATAAGATCGGCATCTTTATCCATTGGAGCGTGTTCTCCGTTCCGGCTATTGCCTGGGTCTACCCCGACAAGCGCTACGGATATGGCGGCCACTCTTGCTGGTACGGCTTGTACATTGACCACATCGCCAAACTTGTTCCGTCCGAACAGGCCAAGCTGGAAGCATTCCATCGCAACAATTATGGTGATGTCCCATTCAAGGCGTTGGCTCCGCTGTTCAAGGCCGCGGTGTTCGACCCGGATCAATGGGCTCAACTCTTCAAGCGCTCCGGGGCTCGCTACTCCTTCATGACCTCGAACTTTCACGATGGCTATTGCCTATGGCCCAGTCCATACAGCCCCGCCTGGAACAGTATGGAAGTAGGTCCAAAACGTGACCTTCTCGGCGATTTTACGAAAGCGATGCTTGCAGCCGGACTCCGGTCAGGCTTCTACTACTCCCTGGGAGAGTTCAACCATTCTCTGTATCTAAAGGCACGACAGCCCGGTGGCGATCTGCAACCGTTCGTGCGAGAGCACATGCAGCCTCAGTTGCGTGAGGCTGTCTCCCGTTACAACCCTTCGATCATTTACTTCGACGGCGAATGGGAGTTTCCTTTGGACAGCTTCGAGATGAAGGACTTCCTATCGTGGCTCTATAACGATTCGCCGTGCAGGAATGAAGTTGTGGTTAACGACCGCTTTGGAAAGGGCTCTCGTGGCAAACATGGAGGTGTGTTCTGCTCTGAAGCCGGGGTGCGAGAAAGTGGCACAGACCACAAATGGTGTGAAGATCGTCCCATCAGCCGGGGAAACTGGTCGTATAACCGGCTGGAAAAGTTAGAGGACTACCTCAGCGAACGCGACCTGATCCATTTGCTGATAGAGACTGTGGCTTTGGGGGGCAACCTGCATGTCGACATTTCCCCCTGTGCTGACGGGACAATTCCGATGCTCCAGCAGGAGCGGCTGGTGCAAATGGGCGATTGGCTCAAAGTGAATGGAGAAGCCATTTACGGCACGAGACGATGGATCGTACCGAGTGAGGGTCCGCTGGTGGACTCGGTGAATCCCCGGTTAAACAAAGATTGGATTTGGACAGAGACAAGGCAGCGGCCCATGGTCCACTACACCCACAAGGATGACGTAGTTTACGCAATCTGTTTAGCGTGGCCGGAAAGAACGCTGAATCTCGATCATCCGGCCACTACCGCACAAACGCAAATCGAGATGCTCGGCCATGGCCAAGCGCTCACATGGAAACCTACTGGCGCAGGCTTGGTCGTCGACGTTCCGTTATTGTCCGAGACAGAACTGCCCTGCCGAAACGCATGGGTGTTCAAACTGACAGGACTGAAAACAACAGCTTGACACGGGTTTCAAAAATCAGAAAGGCGAAGTCATGTACCCCAGTCGACGCACTGTGCTGTCCTATCTCGCAGCTCTCGGTACGGTTGGCTCTAAACCCGTTCTCGGCAAAGCCATCGCATCGGAGACTCGTCTCACAACCGAAGATGATCGGGATCGGCACGATCGAGAGATCGCAATTCAACATCTGCAGGATGCCGGCGGTCCCAGGTTTTACGTGGCCAAAGGAGGCGATGATCAGAACCCTGGCACGCAAGCACGCCCGCTGGCCACACTGGCTAGAGCACAGCAGCTGGTTCGTGTAATCGACAGGAAGCGCGCGGCTAAGATTTCCGTTTTTGTTCGCGAGGGCACCTATTATCTGGACAAGACATTGCTCTTCGAACCCGCCGACTCGGGGACTGCCGACTGCCCGGTCACCTACTCCGCCTATCCCGGCGAAGATGTGACACTAAGCGGCGGATACCGGTTGGAATGCAACTGGGTGCCATACAAGGACGGAATCATGATGTGCAGACTGGCTGCCGACAAGAGAATCCAGTCGCCGTTCACGCAGCTCTTCGTCGACGGCAAACGTCAGATTCGGGCTCGCTATCCCAATTATGATGCCAAGAATCCTCTGGTATGGGGCGATGGCTATCTCGACATCGCAGGGGCTGCGGAATCCTGGCCTGCAACTGAGTTTTCGTTCGATCCAGTCACCTTCACGAAGAAAAAGTGGGCCAGGCCCCAGGAAGCTGTCGTGCATATTTTCCCACTGGACTATTGGGGAATTCTGCAGTGGCAAGTGAAAGACATTGACTGGAATTCGCATGCAGTGAAGCTGGGTTGGGGCGGCTTCCAACTCAATGCGCTGGAGTTTGGAATTGCGGCCACAGGATTGGGCAAGACCCAGCTTTACGCCGCAGATTCAGGAGTGAATGCTCTCAAGTCGCGATTTTACATCGAGAATGTCTTCGAGGAACTTGACGCGCCAGGTGAATGGTACTTTGATTCCGAGAAGCAGAGCCTGTATTACATGCCTGCTGCGGGCGTGAACCTGCGGCACGCCAAAGTGGAAGCTCCGCTCCTGGAGCAATTGATCGCGTTCCGCGGCTCCCAGCAAGATCCGGTCCATCATGTGCGCATTGCCGGGTTCAGACTTGCCCATACGGCGAGCACATTCTTGAAACAATATGAGGCGCCTTCTCGCGGAGACTGGACGATCCATCGCGGCGGGACCGTGTTTTTTGAAGGCGCAGAAGATTGCGGAGTGGAGAACTGTTTCTTTGACGCTGTGGGCGGCAACGCCGTTTTTATCAGCAACTACAATCGGCACGTCACTGTGAGCGGCAACAAGTTCACCGAGGCAGGCGACAGCGCAGTGGCCCTTGTGGGGTCAGAGAATCTCGTCCAGGGCACCAATCATCCGGTGCCAACCGAAAACCTGATCACCAATAACTTGATTCATGACTGTGGAGCGTTCGGCAAGCAGATCGCTGGCGTATTCTTGTCGATCGCTCTGAGAAACACTATCAGCCATAACCTTATGTACAATCTGCCGCGTGCAGCCATTTGCATCAATGATGGCTGGGGCGGAGGACACATTGTCGAGTTCAACGAGATTCATGATACCGTCCGCGAAACTACCGACCACGGTCCGTTCAACTCCTGGGGCAGAGGGAGGTTCTGGTGCTTCGAGCAGAACCATGGGCCGAATTCACATGGTTCCGGATATCACGAGAATGAGAGGGACTACCTCTTTTATTACCCAGAGGAAGACGGCTATGTGAACATCATCAGAAACAACTACTTTCACGAGGACCCTTCAAAGACCATGCACGGCATTGACCTCGATGATGGCTCGTCTCATGATCATATCTACAACAATCTCTGCGTCGGGTTGGGCATCACCCAGAGCTGCGGAGACTACCGCACGGTGGAAAACAATATCTTCGTGAATCCAAGCCAGGGCCTTGTCTTTTGGGCAAGTTTTGAGCACAATCATGATCACTTTAACCGCAACATCGTGGTAACCAGCACTAAGACCGCAAATAGGTCTGGTGATGTCTATGACATATCGAACTTACCCCGGCAAGGACCGTTCGTAGAAGAGATGGATCATAATCTCTACTTCGGCGACTCCGGAGAGTTTCGTGCCTCATATACCCCGAGGGAAGGCACTACGACCCGGTACACGCTCGAACAATGGCAGGCTCTGGGGTACGACAAACATTCACTTTACGCGGATCCCGTGTTCGTAGACCCTGGGAACAAAGACTACCGGCTCAGGCCTAACTCGCCCGCACTCCTGCTGGGATTCAAGGACTTTGACATTGTGAGTGCCGGATTGCTGACCGAGTTCCCCAGGCGCTTCCGATCATGAGCTCTGCCACTATCCAACAGCACTGCAGGGTGCGACTCCAAGGAGTTCAAGAATGCTTAAGACCACAAGAAGGTCGTTTGTCGAGTTAATGGCTGCAATGTCGGCCGCGTCGGTTATCCCAGTGTTCGGCAGAGCACAGACACTGGCCACAACAGAGAGACAAGTGCCCTCTTTGGACATTCTGCCATCCGGCCCTGGAACTGCAGCGCCGGGCGACCAGATCGCGGAACACCTCGAGCACTTATCGTGGGTGCGAGAGCATTTCGGGCTGAAGATCGCCTATTGCCAGCACCCGATGTATCTCATCATCGACGAGGATCGTGGGGTCCCTCCAGTTGGCGAGCGCACGCCCCCGTGGGGTGCGGTGCAGGCAAGTGACTACGTAGGGCGAATTCGACGCAATCTGGCGTCGTTGGACAAGTTGCCGGGACTCCGCCTGAACTACGATTTCGCGGCGCTTGACTTAGAAACGATTCAGCGTGATTACCCCGATGTGATCGCGGAGATGCAACGAATGCAATCCAGGGGAGTGCTGGAATTCGTGAATGGAACCTATTGCCAAGGCCATCTGCAGGTGTATGGATCGGAAGCCAATTGGCGGGACTTTCAATATGGCGGCGATGTCTACCAGCGCCTGTTTCGAAAGAACGTCAAAGTCTACGGATTTCAGGAAGGCTCGTTTCACGAGCAATTGCCGCAGATCCTCAGGAAATTCGGCTATTCGATGATCGTAGCACCGCAATTCGTCTGGTTTATGGAAATACAATCTGGCCCGATCGAGATTATGTCTTCCCATCAGGGCTCAAAGTTCGTGCTCGACGATCAGTTCGTCGAGGCTCAAGCCCTGGATGGGAGTTCATTGCCCATGTACCTGACAGATCCCCTGCCGGAAGGAATGCCGGGTGATTTGACGAATTTCAAGAAGGTCCTGGATGCCGATATGTACGGACCGGGCCCAATCTGGCCCTATTTTCCAGACATGGATGAGGTGGACGAAGAAAAGTATAAGCAACTCTCTATTCTTTGCGACTTTGTCCTCTTCGGACAGGCGTTGGCTGAACTAATCAAATTGACTCCACCCAGGGCAAAAGTGCGTTTGACCAATCATTGGTCTTATGCAGAAGGCGTTTGGGCGGAAGAGTTGTTGCGCACCAACCACAAAGCAGAAGAAGCAGCGCTTCTTGTCGAGTCAATTCAAGCCATGGCCGCCGTTGCCGGGGTATCCTCAGACCACCAGGATGAACTCCGGACAATTTGGCGCACAATCTTGAAGTTTCACAATCATGACGTGCACTGGATTGAGGTAACTGATTTACGCAGAAAGGGCATTCAAGAGCTTTCAAAAGCTGCTTCGACCGCCAACCAGCTATCTTCTGAACTCGCAAAGGCAGTGGTTTCTAACGGAAGTAATTCACTAGCGGTTTTCAATACCCTGCCTTGGGCCCGTACCGCAATTGTCGACATTGAAGGTAGCGAGGTCCCGGGAGGAAAATTTCAAAGCTCCGAAGGGCGGGCGCTGGGGATATGTGAATTGCCTCCTGGGGGATATCGGAGTTTTTCGGTGTCTCAACCCAAGCCCAGTAATGAAAGGCCACTGCCCAAGAGCATCACAACAAAGCACTACACGATACAGTTTTCCGAGACTGGGTTGATGCGTAATATCGCGACGGCGGAAGGCAGCGAACTTCTGCAGGCAAATGAGTACTTAGGTGGTGAGCTTCGTGCAATGATTGGGGATGAGTGGAAGAACAATCGCAGCGCCGTATGTCATTTCTACGAGGGACCAGTTTACTATTTAGTAGACCGATCCGCGAGCCTGGCAGACATAACCGTACGGGAGCGATACCACTTCTTCCGTGAGTTCAATGCGATCAAGGTCGAGTTAGATTTTGAGTTTCATGGGAGCACGGCTGGCTATTTTTGGCTTGACGAGACGAAACTCAACGTCTACTATCCGACTCGCGGAACAGACCTGCATCATGACATTGCTTTCGGTTATGTAAAAGCGCGCGAGCGTCAGCCTCTGCTGGCGCCGAATTGGGTGCACTGCGGAGGGCTGACCTATATTAACCGCGGAACCATTAAGCATTGGGTACGCAATGGAACGATCGCCAACGTTCTTGCCTGGGGTGGCAACCATTTTGACAATCGGATGCACTTTGACTTTTGGACTGGGCAACAGGATTACGACTTGCGCCTCTACGGAAGCCAGCGAGTCGAATACTGGCTGATCCCCCATGGCCGATTTGATGGAGTAACCGTTGTTAGGGACGCGATGGCTCTGGCTGCTCCGGCATTTGTTGTTAAGGGTGGCGGCGAGAAGTCGTTTTATGCAGTCCAGCATCAGGATCTTGCCGCCACTGCAGTGTTTCATCAGGACGGAGAATTGTGGGCGCGCGGCTATCGCATTCCATCCGATCGACAATCAAGCCTTAAACCGTTTGAGATATTCTCGGAGCCTTTGAAGAAATTGTCCGTGTAAGCTGGTCTTTGCATTTCTCGCGCTACAAGGAGGCGCGACGGTTCCAGGTGCAGCATCTGAAGATTAGGGGAATCATACAAAGCCAGATGTCGTTTGATGCGGGCCGAGCGGTGTTATAGCTTGCGGGATCAACACCGGGTTGCCGGCACCGAAGGATTCAAGGGGCGCCTGGGGCGCACATTGGATTGCGCGCCGCACGCGGTGACATGTAGTGGACCATCCATTGAATGGATGTTGCCACTGAAGGCGTTTTGGATATTGTGCAGTATGTGCAATCATCCACGTCAATTGGCCTGATTTTCAAGTTGACTGGGCGTGACTGGAATGTCAACCTGGTCCATCCGATCGGAGCTTCCATGCAAAGACGCGACTTTCTCAAATTCACAGGTGGCGCAGCCTTTACTGCTAGCAGCCTACTTTCAGGGGCTCACGAGGGGCCCGTCGAAGTGGATGGGGAGCAAGACTCCGAGATCCGTGAGTTCTACGTTTCCCCCGTGGGAAATGACCGCAATCCAGGAACGAAAACGCTCCCTTTTGCGACCCTCTTCAGAGCGAAGCAAGCTGTTCGGAAGACGGCGCGTCGCGGACCCATTCATGTTTGGATGCGGGGAGGAACTTATTATCTGGAGTCACCCCTGGTCTTCGATTCTCAGGACTCCGGTTCGCCAGAGTCTCCTGTGATCTATGCGGCTGTTCCGGGAGAGGATGTCGTGCTCAGCGGCGGTCGTCTGCTGAACTGTCGATGGTTGCCGCACAAGGACGGAATCGTGAAGACGTCGATTTCCGCAGGTCTGAACTTTACTCAATTGTTCGTGAATGGCAAGCGTCAGATTCGAGCGCGTTATCCGAATTACGATCCATCTCGACCAGGCAAGTCAGGATATTTGCAGGCTGCAGGACCTATCGCAGACAATATGCAGGACCCCAATGCAGGGCCAAACTCAGACATGGCCTTCAGCGGGGAGGCGCCGCGTGGGGTGCGATTTGATCCGGCAACTTTCAGTGACAAGAACTGGTCAAATTTGAAGGACGCAGAGATACATATTTTCCAGGAAGACTATTGGGGCAACCTGCAATGGCGCCTTAAGGGCATCGATCCCGAGACGCACTCTATTTGGTTTGGCGAAGGCGGCCAGCAGATTGGGGCGAAGTGGGACAGTGACCCGGCCAGAGTCGGAGCCCATTCTCGATTCTTCATCGACAATGTCTTTGAAGAACTCGACACCCCAGGGGAATGGTATCTTGACCGCGGGGAAGCTACACTCTACTACTTCCCACAACTCGGAATGGATCTTGAGAGTGCGCGTATTGAAGTTCCCCAGCTTGAGCATATCGTTCACTTTGCAGGTACGCAGGCTGAGTTTGTTGAGAGCATCAAGATCCAGGGCGTCCGCTTTGCACACACTTTGTGCACTTACATGTTCCGCTATGACGTCCCCTCCCTCAGCGATTGGTCAATACATCGAGGTGGAACCGTTTTCGCAGAGGGAACGCGCCAATGCTCGATTGAGGATTGCTGGTTTGACGCGGTTGGAGGGAACGGCGTCTTCGTCAATAACTACAACCGCGACTTCTCAGTCAGCGGGTGCAAGTTCACCGAGGCCGGCGATAGCGCAATCTGCTTTGTGGGGGATCTTGAGCAAACCAACGGGACTCAGTTGGCTTTTCCATTCGAGTGCCGGGCGAGCGACAACCTGGTCCACGATTGCGGATTTTACGGCAAACAGGTTGCCGGTGTTTACATCTCGAGAGCAAAGCGGATCACGGTGAGCCACAACCTGATCTATAACATGCCTCGAGCGGCAATCTGTATAGGTGACGGCACATGGGGCGGTCATATTATCGAATTCAATCAAACGCACGACACCGTTCTCGAAACCGCCGATCATGGACCCTTCAACGCGTGGGGGCGCGATCGAGCCTGGTGCCTCGCACAGTCCCACGGTCCGTACACCGCCGATCGCGGGATTGACGCTTTTGATGTCCTGGTCGATGCTATGGAACCCGTCATCGTCCGAAACAACTTCTTCGATGAGAAGTCTGGATGGGGGTTGGACCTGGATGACGGCGCATCCAACTTCGAGATTTACAATAACATCTCGATCGGTGGTGTCAGCATGAAGCTGCGCGAGGGAGCACATCGCAAAGTTTATAACAACATCTGGTATATGGCCAAGAGCGCGCCCTGCTTCCACGTCGGGAACAACTTCAATCACGATCGCTACTTCAACAACATTACAGTTATGGATCCTGGAGATACGCAATGGCCCTCCGGTTGGCCATGGTGGCCACAAATGAGTTATTCCGTTATCGCCCCACCCGCCATTGGCCCATGGTTCGAAGAGATTGACAGAAACTGCTTTTATTCCTCCCAAGGTGAGTTTCGCGCTGTCGTGGATCAACTTCGTTCAGAGGGAGGAAAGAAAAACCCGCGTAGTTACAACCTCGCGGAATGGCAGAACCTAGGGTTTGACCGCCATTCTATCTTCGCCGATCCGCTTTTCGTCGATCCTGGTAATCGGGACTTTCGCGTGCTGCCGGGCTCGCCCGCACTTATCCTTGGATTTACTAATTTCGAAATGGGGAAATGGGGACCTACCAGAAGTCAACACGACCAATGGCCACCGAATGCCCAATGATTCCAGTGTAGAGGAGGTATCACAAATGAAAGACTCCACCCAAAGAATAGGAATGGTGATCGGGATCAAACCCGATCGCATCAGCGCCTATGAGGCGGTGCACGCCGCCTCCAACCCAGGCGTGCGTGATTTACTTGCCAAATACAACATGCATAATTTTTCCATCTTCATCCATCAGCTCGACGACGGCCACTTCTATTTGTTCGGCTACTACGAGTACACCGGGCAGGACTACAAGGGCGATATGGAAAGGCTTGATGCCGAACCTCGCAACCAGGAATGGTTGAGTGCGACAGACCCCATGCAGATTCCCTTGCAGGGTGAGACCTCGTGGTCGATCATGCGCGAGGTGTTCCACAATTCATGAGAAACGGCAGAGCAGCCGTGTCCGGCTGATGGGATAATCTCGGCACACAGATTGCAAAGCCGACAAAATCTATTTTCGTCGAACGAACTCCGTTCTGCGTGGAGAGTACAGGCGCAACATCCGCGAGGAGAGCCTACACAAGGGAGAAACGATGGCTATCAACTTCAACAGACGCGATCTACTGAAAAGCGGCGCCGCCCTTTCTGCAGCGTCATTGATCAACCCTCGGGGAATGGCCTTGGACCAGAAGCATACACATGCCACCTCCGGGAGCGGCCCGTTCCAGCCGTCGTGGAACTCACTGCGGAACATTCCTGTTCCGCAGTGGCTCAGGGATGGGAAGTTCGGCATCTACACGCACTGGGGGGTCTACTCCGTCCCCGCGTATGGGAAGGATGCTACCTGGTACGCCCACAACATTTACACCAACCCGGACTCCGATGAGGCGAAGCACCATCTGAGCCACCTACGGGCCGCTCGAAAAGTTCGGCTACAAGGATTTCATTCCCATGTTCACCGGCAGTCACTTCGATCCGGAAGAATGGGCGGAGTTATTCAAGAACGCGGGAGCGCGCTTTGCAGGAGCCTGTAGCGGAGCATCACGACGGCTTCGCCATGTGGAACACAAAGTATTCCGAGTGGAATGCAGCGAAGATGGGACCCAAGCGCGACGTAGTGGGAGAACTCTCAAGAGCCTATCAAAGGGCGGGGCCTCAAATTCCTCACCGCATTTCACCATGCCGATCACTGGTTCTACTTCCCGACTTGGGACAAGCGGTACGATGTCGGTGATCCACGCTATGCAGGCCTCTATGGTGAAGCTCATGCGCCCGGCGCGCTGCCCGACAAGAAGTTTCTCGATACTTGGGAAGGCAAGATGATCGAGGTCGTGGACAACTATGATCCCGATGTCGTGTGGTTCGACGTTGGACTTGAGTTGATCCAGCAGCGGTACAAGAAGAACTTTCTAGCGTACTACTTCAATCGAGCCGCAGCGTTGGGCAAGGAAGTGATAGTTACCTACAAAGGCCACAATCTTACACCTGGCGTCGGCATTGATGACCTGGAGCTTGGGCCGCGAACTTGAGATGACCTACAATGAGTGGATTACCGACACCACCATCGACAGTGGAAAAGGCTGGGGATATGTCAAAGGCCTAGGGTTCAAGTCCGTAAATGGATTAGTGACTGGGCTAGTAGATCGGGTGAGTAAAAACGGCTTTCTTCTGCTGAACGTTGGACCGAAGCCAGACGGCACAATTCCGATGCCGCGAAAGAGCTCTGCTGCGATGAGAGAGTGGTTGCGCATCAATGGAGAGGCGATTTACGGCACCAGTCCATGGCTGATAGCCGGTGAAGGACCGACTCAGCTGGAAGTGGGACGAATTCAACGAAGACAACGACGTCCGATACACGCCGCAGGACATTCGCTTTACCTGTAAAGACGATTGTCTGTACGCCACGGTCCTTGCCTGGCCGGGAGACAGGGCCCTCATTACCAGCTTTGTGCCGAAGAAGGTCCCTTGGGTGCCGACAGAGAAGATCTGGGCGGGATTGTACCCGTCAGAGATCGAATCCATCAAGATGCTCGGAAGCGACGATCCGATCAAATGGGAGTTCACCAAAGAGGCTTTGGTGGTAACAACGCCGAAGGTAAAGCCCTGTGAGCATGCCTACGTCTTCAAAATCATGCTCAAGAGTGCATTTTGACAGCAGCTCATCGGCCGCTGCTACAGGCGTGTCGATACAAGCCGCATAGGGAGGAACGATAGCTATGAGTTTCAACAGACGTGATCTTCTGAGAGGCGCCGTGGCGATTTCCGCAGGCTCAATAGTCACCGCTCAAGCCAGGTCTTTGGGAAAGAAGGATACTCACTCCGCCAAGGAAGGCGGCCTCTATCAGCCCTATTGGAACTCGCTGCGGAAGATTCCCATTCCTCAGTGGCTGCGAGACGGAAAATTCGGCATCTACACGCATTGGGGAATCTATGCTGTTCCCGCCTACGGCAGGAATGCAACTTGGTATGCCTATCACACGTACACCAATCCCGATTCTGACGAGAGGAAGCATCACGAAGCGACCTACGGGCCACTGGAGAAGTTTGGATACAAGGATTTCATCCCGATGTTCACCGCCAGCCGGTTCAACCCGGACGAGTGGGCGGAACTCTTCAGGAATGCAGGTGCACGCTTCGCCGGGCCCGTCGCTGAACATCACGATGGCTTTGCGATGTGGGACACAAAGTATTCTCAATGGAATGCTGCCAAGATGGGTCCCAAGCGGAACGTGGTTGGGGAACTATCAAGGTCGATCAAGGCTCATGGGATGAAGTTCATGACGGCATTTCATCATGCCGAGCACTGGTTCTACTTCCCGACGTGGGACAAACGATACGACGCCTCAGATCCGCGCTATTCAGGCCTCTATGGAGTCAGTCATGATCCGTATGCTCGACCGACCAAGGAGTTTCTTGATGTTTGGATCGGAAAACTCATCGAGGTCGTAGATGCATACGATCCTGATCTGGTGTGGTTCGACGATGGAATACGACAGATCCAGCAACGATACCGGCAGAGGTTCCTTGAACATTACTTCAACCGGGCTGCCAAACTGCATAAAGACGTGACCGTGACTTACAAGAGCCACGATTTCGTGCCTCAAGTTGGATTGAACGATCTGGAGCTCGGGCGGGAAAGCAAGCTGACCTATTCCGAATGGATTACCGATACCACGATCGACAGCGGCAGCGGCTGGGGATATGTTACGGACCTCGGGTTCAAATCCGTGGATGAATTGGTCACGGGTCTTGTGGATCGCGTCAGCAAGAATGGGTTTCTCCTGTTGAACGTCGGACCCAAGCCGGACGGCACAATCCCTGATCCCGCGAGGGAACGTCTGCTTGCGATGGGCGACTGGCTTCGCATCAATGGAGAAGCAATCTATAACACCAGTCCGTGGCTTGTGGCTGCCGAGGGCCCAACTCAGCTCAAGAAGAGCGGGGCATTCAATGAGGACAATAACCTGCGCTACACGCCTCAGGATATTCGGTACACCTACCGCGATAACTTCCTTTACGCCACCTGTCTCACCTGGCCTGGGGATAAAGCGTCCTTTACCAGCTTGGTGCCAAACCACGAGATCATCGATAGGTGGGAGGGATTGTATCCATCAGAGGTGGAATCCATCAGGATGCTGGGGAGCGATGAACCTCTCAAATGGGAGTTCACCGAGGAAGCTCTGGAAGTGACAACGCCCAAAGTGAAGCCTTGCGATCATGCCTTCGTTTTCAAGATCGCGTTGAAAGACCCTTTTTGAGAAGGGTTTTCAGGATTCCTTGGTGCGCTTCATCTGTAAGCGTCCTGAGTTCCCCTCTGGCATGAGTTCCGGTTTGAGGGCGACGATATGTTCATGGTTGATGAGCAGGAAGCAGGAGCCAGGCGCCGCCCTCGCAGGTTCCGAACGTCGTCGGAGAAGCGGCGGATTGCGGAGCTTACATTTGAGCCTGGTGCGAGTGTGGCGCTGATTGCTCGTGCCCACGGTGTGAACGCGAACCAGGTGTTCAAGTGGCGTCGCACTGAAGCGGGGCGAACTCGACGAACCGGCGGCGCCGGCGGGGCTGCTTCCAGTCATGTTGTCTTCTCCCAGTGCGGCGGTCGATGCTCAAGACCAGGTTGATTCGAAGCAACCGTCGGCACCGGGCGACTCGATTCACATCGAGTTTCCTGGGCGAGCGATGATCAGCGTGGAACGCGGTGCTGACCCGTCACTGCTGAGATCGATCTTTGAGAGTTTGCGCAAGTGATCGAACTGCGCACCGGAACGAGGATATGGATCGCCGCCGGGATTGCTGGCCCACGTGCTGGTTTCTAAATTCGCCGATCACTTGCCGCTCTATCGCCAGTAGGAGATCTACACTCGCCAGGGAGTTGAGATCGAACGCTCCACGCTGGCGGGCTGGGTAGGCGGAGCAAGCGAATTACTCACTCTGTTGATCGATGCGATTCAGAGGCATGTGCTCGCTGGAGCCAAGCTTCACGCTGACGATACGCCGATGCCGGTGCTTGCGCCTGGCAGCGGCAAGACCAAGACCGGGCGTCCCTGGACCTATGTGCGCGATGACAGGCCTGCCGGTGAAGATACCGCGCCCTCTGTCTGGTTTGCGTACTCGGAGGATCGCAAAGGCGAGCATCCGCTGCCAACTCATTCTGGCATGCCTAACCGCTATTGCCCTCATGCTGGTCCTCTGGCTCATGCGCGTGCCGTACTCCTTCGTGTTGAGCCGACTGGCGGGAATATGCGAGTTCATTCCAGTCGTTGGCGCTGCTGTCGCCTGTATCGCCGCCTTCGGAATTGCAGGCATCGCCAAGTTGGCTGTGGGGTAGAAATAATGCGTGTGCCATTTCCGATCCTCGAGTCTGGATCCTTGGACACGCTCACGACAGGCTCTAGTTGCCGGAAGCGGGCGAGTCCGGCCAGGTGGGGCCGGCCAGTTCGATGGTGAAGATGGGGCTATCCGGATAAAGTTGGCCTTGTTCTCTGATGAACGTGGGAGCTTGGCCGCCGATGATCCAAAGCTGAATGTTGGGCGGCTGCTTACCGATCATGGGCGCCACTACGCCCGCGACTCCGCCAAGTTCGATCTTGATCTCATAGTAGTTTGCCTTTCTGGGAGCGCCGGCTACGGAGAAAGACTCTTCGCCACGGGAAGAGATGGACAGTGTGACCAGGCGCAGGCTGGGAGTGGCGGCCAACATGGACACTTTTGTTTCCGTGGCGCCAGGCCTGAGGTTCTCAACGATAGCGGAAACTAGACCGTTCGCCAGGTCCGGCGGCAGGTGGAGTTGGCTGGTTTTGACCTCCTCCTTGCCATCCTTTTCTGTGGATCGGACAGTGACCTTGCCACTGGGACAATCGATGAAGAGATCGATTGGCTGAGGGAACGAAGGGCCTTTTTGGATGTGGTGATCGGTAATGAGCTGGAAGTTGCGGCGTTGCGAAAAGACCGTGGTTTCATCGTCAAGAGAGCCGTCTTTGAAATGAAAGGTCAACCGCGCAGTAATCTGGCTCCCATGGGCGACTTGAACGAGGTCTCCCGAAGCTATGACCCGGCCATCATCCGAGCGTAACTCGAGAAATCCGTGAATGGTTCCCATGACGAAGCGAACGGGGACGGGGGCCGACTGAGCGCCCGGTTGCGAAGCGCAGATGAAAAGGGTGATCATGATCCACGATCGAAGGCGTTGCGTCAGGTTGGTTTTCATTCTTCTCCTTCTGACTCATAGGATTACTGGATGCCGCTACGGGTTGCTGAGTCGGAATGACCACTTCGCGCATTTCGGGAGGTGGCTGCAGAGGAATCGGAAATTCTGGGCCGAGGTCCGGGGTATCCCTTTCTTGAATCCACATCTCCTGACATAGGAGGGTAAAACCCTTGAAACGATTGGGGTGCTCCGCCTCAGGGTGCGGACCAATACCTGTCCGCTTTTTTTGGGTCCGGCTCAAGTTTGGTGCACCACCCGTCGATTCTAGGTAATCTAACGATTAAATGGCTAAACAGTTGATTTATGAGGAGTTGCTTTCCACGCTGAACGGTTTGAAAGTCCGAAGTGTGGTGCATACTGAGGCGGGTTGGATTGTCGAAGTAGAGGGTTCTACAACCAGCGCGCCGCAGCCGAGAACCTCATTAAGACCTTGCCCGCGCAAAACGTACCCCTTAGCTAGCTGCTTTAATAGCGAAAGGGAAACGACGATGAGGAATGGGAAGCAGGGCAGGTACACGCTTGAGTTCAAGCAGGAGGCGGTTCGGCTTGCAGAGTCGGGCTAGACGTTGGCGGCAGCGGCTCGGAGCCTGGGAGTGGTTGAGCAGACCTTGGCCGACTGGGTG
>CAWCBQ010000001.1:0-1525513 GCA_963793885.1 uncultured Acidobacteriaceae bacterium | reverse complement strand
CAGGTTTTTCATAACCGGCAAGGGTACCGCATTGGGCGATTGCGTGTATACCCGGGTCGGACGTTGGCTACTCGTAGCGCAGGGCCTCAATGGGATCGAGTTTGGAGGCGCGGATGGCTGGGATCATGCCGCTCACCAGGCCTGTGATGACAAGAATCACCGTGGCCACAATCACCGCGGCCGGCGAAATGATGAGCTGAATGTCAGCATCCGTCGCGTTTTTGGCCAGGGCACTGTAAAACGGGATGCGCCCCACCAGCGCTGAGATCAGATAAGCCAGAGCGATGCCGCACAGGCCGCCCACCCCTGTAATAGCCAGCGCCTCCGCGAGAAACTGGACAAGAATGTGACTCCGCCGCGCGCCCAGCGCTTTTTCCACGCCGATTTCACGGGTCCGCTGCTGCACGGCCACCAGCATGATGTTCATCAGCCCGATGCCGGCAATGCCCAGCGTGAGCGACCCCACCATGGACAGCAGCACTTGCAGAGCAATCGCCAAAATATGAAACTGCGCCAGTTGCGTCATCAGATTGGCCACAAAGATTGCGTTGTGATCCGATGGCTTGAAGTGGTGGGCTGCGCCCATGGTCTCGCGCAGGCTCTGCTCAACCATTTCGTGGTCGCCGCGATAGTTGAACCAGATGCCGTCAAGATAATGCGTGTCCTTGAGATCGCTCATGGTGTTGAAAGGGAGATAGATCTGGCGGTTGCGGTCGTCGTCGTCCCCCTCCTGCATCTTGGGGCTCAAGACGCCGATCACCGTGAAGATGACGCCGTTCATGCGGATCGACTCGCCAAGGGCCCATCCCCCGGAGAACAGCTTGGTCTTGGCCTCTGACCCGATCACGCACACATGGGCTCTCTGCTGGTCTTCGCTGCCGTTGAAGAAGCGCCCTTCTGAAGTATCAAGCTTCCAGATATCCTGAAAATTCGGCCGAACGCCATTCGCCTCCCAGCTATAGGTGTGCAAGTCGTTTTGAACGGTCACGGTATTCCACACCTCGGGCGAGATCTCGAAGATGCCTGGAACGCTGTCGGCGGCGCGGTCCACGTCGTCCATCGTAAATCGCACCCTCACGCCTGCCTTATCGCCGCCCACCTGCTGGCTGGTGCGGCCGGGAAAGAATCCGATGAGATTGGTTCCCCACTGCGCAAAGATGCTCTCGATGGCGCGATTGAAACCGGCGCCGTAGGCCAGCAGCAGCACGACGGTGGCAACGCCCCAAGCCATTCCGATCATGGTGATCGCGGTGCGGCGACGGTTGTACACCATCGCCTCCCATGCCTGCGCCAAAACATCCTTCAACATGACTGCAAATTCCCTTCGCCGCGAATGGTCAACTATTCCCCGGAGCGGTTCCCTGCCTCGTCACTCTCTCCTCAGCGCCTCAATCGGGTCCAGTGCCGCCGCCCTGCCGGCCGGATAAAGCCCGGCAACCACGCCGCACAACACCAGCGAACCAAGAGCCAACGCCGCCGACCAAGGCACCAGCCGCGGCGGGTCCCAGCCCGGCATCTTGCCTATGAGGAACACCTGCAGCAGGCCCATAAATCCGGCCGAAACCGCGATGCCCACAAGCCCGCTGATCCCCGTCAGCAACAGGCCCTCCCAGAAGAACTGGGCCAGAACGCTGCTTTTTGTGGCGCCAATCGCCTTCAGAAGCCCAATCTCCCGGGTTCGCTCGGTAACGGACACCAGCATGATGTTGATGATGCCCACGGCGCCCAGTCCCAGTGTCACAATTCCCACGCCGCCCAGAAACACATCCATGGCATTGAAGATGGCGCCGATCATCTTCTCTTCCTGGATGGTGTCCCACTCCTCAAAGGCGTCTTTGAGCGCGGGGTCGAAGCCATGGCGCATGCCGATGACGCGATGCACGGCGGCCACCGCCGCGGTGGCATCGCCTTTGGTTGCCGGCTGATATTGGATGGAGCTCAGCGCATTGGGATCGATGTTGTCGCCTTTCATGGCGAACAGTTCCTGCATGATGCTGAGCGGGATGTAGACTTTTTGATTGTCTCCATCGTTGTTGCCGCGATTGATGGGGCCCACGCGTCCCACCACGGTAAAAGCAACGTCGTTGATGGTGATGGTTTCGCCTAGCATCGGACGGCCTGGAAACAGCAAGGTGGCGCTCTTTGAGCCCAGCACGACGACGCGGCGCCGCTCAGCCATGTCGTCGGCGCTGAGAAACCGGCCCTCGGCCACCGGCACAAAACGCACAGCGGAGTAGTTGGGCTCCACGCCCATCACCTGGCCCGAGGTATTGGCATAGGCGCTCACCTGGAAGAGATCGCTTGCGGGCCAGAAACGCGGTAACCGCGCGCAGCTGGGGCAGGGTGCGCATGTCCTCCTCGTCGCCCAGCGTCAGCTGGTAAGGCCGCATCCCCGTGTGCTGGTTGGGAACCGCGGGAATGGTGCCGTTCCACATCATCACCAGGTCGTTGCCGAAGGTGGCGAGCTGGCGATGCTGGCCGGAGCGGAAGCCCTCGCCCAGACCCACCAGCACCAGCAGCGATCCCACGCCCCAGGCAATCCCGAACATGGTCAGAAAGGTGCGCAGCTTGTTCGCCATCATGGCGCGAAACACCTGGCCGAGCGTATCGGTGAAGGTCTGCATGGCAATTAGACACCGGCGAAGGTGCGCTGGTGAGTCATACGCTGAAGCCGGTCTTCCGGTTCCACATTTGGCTTGCCGCCAAGCGTTTCTGGAACCATCCGGCAACCCGCTGCGTACTGTGCAGTGGGTGACGGCAACGCGCCACCGGCATCTGAACCATTATCTCTTGTCTTATCGACTCACTTTTTTAACGATCATCCGGCGTCCGCACAGGAGCGCCATTTCTTTTCAAAGGGGGACTTTGTGGCCGCAGCACGCAAGAGCAAACGATTCTGGATCTGGCTGGGCATCGGCGCGGCGGTGGTGCTGCTGATAGCGGCGGTTGCCGTCGCCCGTCTGGTGAAGGGCACAACCATCGATCCCAACAAGCTGGCCAAAGTTACGCGCGGCGACGTGGCGCGTTCGGTGGTTGCCACGGGTAAAATTCAGCCGATCACCGAGGTTGAAGTCAAAAGCAAGGCCTCAGGCATCGTTGAAAAGCTCTACGTCGACATCAATTACGTGGTGAAAAAGGGTCAGCAACTGGCGCAGCTCGACCAGGAGGAGATCGAGGCGGAGGTGTCTGCGCAGCGCGCCCAGTTGGAGGGCGCCGAGGCCAATGTATCCACCTTGCAGGCCAATATCGAGCAGGACAAGGTGAACGCGGCGGCGCCTGACCTGCCTATGTACAGGGCCACGCTCGATCGCAACCTGGCCATGGAAAAGCAGGGCATCGTGAGCCGGCAGGCGCTGGACGACACCGATAAGGACTACCTGGCCGCCCTCACGCGGCGCGACTCAGCCCAGGCCCAGATCGGCGTGGACGCGGCCAAGCTGAAGCAGGCGCGAGCCCAGGTGGCACAAAGCCAGGCCAGCCTCAAGCAACTGGAAGAGCAGCTCGGCTACACCACCATCGTGGCTCCCATGGATGGCGTGATCCTGTCGCGCGACGTGGAGATCGGCGATGCGGTCAGTTCCATCCTTGTGCTCGGCTCCACGGCCACGCTGGTGATGACCGAGGGCGACACCTCCGAGGTCTATGTGCAGGGCAAGGTCGACGAAGCCGATATTGCCCACGTGTACATGGGCCAGCCCGCGCGCATCAAGGTGGAGAGCTTCCGCGATCGCCTTTTCTACGGCAAGGTGACCAAGATTGCGCCCATGGGCGTGGAGAAAGACAACGTCACGACCTTCGAAGTGCGCGTCTCCATCAACAATCCCGGCGGCGAGCTCAAGGCCAACATGACCGCCAACGCCGAGATTCTGATGGATGAACACAAAGGCGTGCTGACCGTACCGGAAAACGCCGTCATGTACGACGGCCAGAAGAATGCCTCGGTCGATATTCCCGACAAGCAGCAAAAGGACGGCATGCGCAAGATTCCAGTGCAGGTGGGACTCTCGAACGGCGCCGTCACCGAGGTCGTCAGCGGCCTGAAAGAAGGCGACCAGGTGGTGCTGCAGCAGTGAGAGATCGCCCCACTGCGGAAACAGGGCGGACAGGCAACCTTGCAGGCTTGAACCCTCTCAATAGACTTTGGGGATGAGGCGCCAGGTGCGGGCGCAGTAGGCGTCGTACTCGCCGTCAAAGCGCTCGTGCAGCAGTTTCTCCTCAGCGTTCATGCGGGCGATGAGCGGTACCAGCAGCAGCGCCACAAGCACCACGCCGGCGCCGGAACGAAAGGTGAGCACCCAGCCCAGACTGGTGATGATCATGCCCAGGTAACTGGGATTGCGGATGGTGCTGTAAATGCCGGTGGTGACCAGCGTGTGACCGGGCTGGATGGCGACCAGCCCGCTGAAGCGGCGGCCCAGCACGAACACCGGAAAAATGCGCAGGGCGCCTCCGGCAAAGAGGAGGAAGACGCCGGCCCAGCGCATCGTGTCACCGCCAAGCACAAAAAAGCCGATCCGGTCAGTGTAGGCGGGCAGCCATGCCATGACCAGGGAGATGAGAGTGAAAGCGACAAGGACCCAGCGATTGGAACGGTCTTCCTGTTCGCCGCTGCTTATGTTGCCTTCACTGAAGAGGGAGGCAACGGTCAGCACGGCGGTGGCAATGGCCAGGGCAATAAAGGCGGGGTGGGCAAAGAAGGGGCCAAATCCGCCCCAGCCGAGAATGGCGAGCCCGAACTGGATGAAGATCATCACCCATGTAACGAGCGTGAGCTTGAGCTTGGACATGCAACGGGTCTCCATCCATGAAATTCAGATCGGATTCATCTTATGCTGCCGGGCGCCGAGAACGGCCGCAGAAGGTCAGGCTTTTCAGAGCCCGACGGCACTAGAATGAGCAAAATCATGAACTTGGCATTGTGACACGAGTCACAAGGCGGGGTGAATGGGGTCACTGCCACCACCCCCCGCGGACGCGCAGACTCGAAACTCAATGAGGATTGAGTGCGACGCGCCCTGGCGTTGGGAGGCAGCGATGAGTTTTGCAACCGGCTTGAAGACCATAGTGGTGGCTACGGAGCTGAACGGCCAGTCGGAAGCGGCTCTCGAGTATGCCCGCAAGCTGGCCGCCAACTACGGCGCGCGGATCGTTCTGGCACACGGACTGGACCCCCTGGAATATGCCGCGGTCAATGCCGTTCCCGGCAAGGTGCGGAAAAGTCTGACCGAAGAAGCGCGCGAAGTGCTCGACAAGTTGACCAGCGAGCTGATGCAGGAGGGGATTCACACCCACTCTGAGATTCGCCAGGGGGCTGTGGCGCAAATGCTTGTGGATGTAGCCCGGCAGTATGAGGCTGGGCTGATCGTGGTGGGCACCAAGGGAATGCAGGGCGCCGGACCCGTAGTGGTGGGCGCGATTGCCGAGCAACTGGTGCGGCTGGCGCCGTGCCCGGTGCTGGCCGTGGCCGCGGACTGGAATGCGGGCCCGTTTCGACCCACACCGGGCGGGCCGGTACTGCTGGCCATGGAACCCAACGAAGCCGCGCCGGCTGCCGTGGCCACCGCTTATTCGCTGGCGCAAACCTTTAAACGCCCGCTGCTTGCAGTTCATGCGCGCACGGCGGCCGAGGCCTCGGCGTTCCTCAATCCCGTGGCCACCACACTGGAGGGTTTTGGCATCAAGACGAGCACAGAATTACCGGTACGCTGCATGGTCAAAGACGGCAACCCGGCAGACGTCATGGTGGAAGCGGTTTCGCTCCACCACCCCTGCATCCTGGTTGCCGGCGTCAAGCGAGCCAGCGGAACTCCGGGCCCCCATGGGACCGCATTCGCATTGCTGGCTCGTTCGCGAGTGCCTGTACTATGCGTTCCGCCGGAGCCAACATCCGGCAGGCTCAAAACGGAGATTTCGATTCCGGTAGAAGCCCATTAGCGCACAAGGCGCTTGAGGCCCCAACGCCCGGCTTCCGTGAAGAAGTATCGGGCAGGCGAAGAAAGACAAACGCGCTGTCTCATTCAATTCCATTCATCCGCTTTTCTGGATTGAGGGCATCAGGGACGAGGGGACGGATATGGACCACCGTTCATCACACGTGCGAGGCGCCAAAAGCGTCCTCCTGGGGCCAGGCGGCAGTAGGAAGCTGGGAGCCGCCCGGCGCGGAGCCGGGCACCGGAGAGAGAAAGTGGAAGATGGACCTATGCGGGCAGAATTGAAATCCGGGCAAATGGGAGCGGTCGCGGCGCATCCGCTGGCGGAGCTGCTGGCGTGCCCTCCCGAGGCCGGTAATCTTCTCGCGGCGGCGGCGCGGAGCCTCGATTTCGATGCCGGCGACGTGGTGTTTCGCCAGGGTGGCGTCTGCAACGGACTGTACCTGGTGGTCTCAGGACTGTTTTTGCGCAAGGCCGAACGGCTCAACACCCGGCTGACGCTCGGACCCGCTCGCACCGGAGACCTCGTGGAGCTGGCGGCTACGCTAGGTGACGGTCAGCATACTTATACGCTGAGCGCCCAAGTGCCTGGATCGTTGCTATTATTGCCGATTGAGGCTTTGAATCAGGTATTTACGGGCTATCCACCGCTGCGTATGCGGCTGCTGGAGGAGCTGGCCCGGGAAGTTTCCCGCGCCTACCTTTCCTGCAGCTTGAACCGAGCGGTCCAAGTCCGGCACCGCTCCGGAGCTTCAGAGCCGGCCTAGAGCGGAGAATCTGTTTCCGCGCCTCGAGCAACGGTGAGGTGGCTGCGGGGATTGGCGAAATCCCTGCCCGGGCGAACGTGGATCTGCGCTATACTTCATGCAGACGCATCGGTATAACTATGGCCTCGCCCCACACTCATCACCCCCCGGAAGATTGTTTGAATTGTGAGCATCGCCATCTGCGGATGTTCTGCAATCTCACACCCGAGGCTCTTGAGGATTACGACGGCATTGGGATCATGATGAGCCATGCCCGCGGCGCCAAGCTGTTCTCTGAAGGCGATGCGGCGCGCAACGTTTTTGTCATCTGTTACGGCCAGGTAAAAATCTCCTCCACCTCGCGCGACGGCAAGACCATGATCCTGAAGATTGCCGGACCCGGCGACGTAATGGGCCTGAGCGCGGTGTTGGCCAACGTTCCCCACGAGGTCACTGCCGAGGCCATCGAGCCCTGCCAGGTGAAGACCGTGCGCAAACAGGAGTTTGTCGACTTCCTGGGCCGCCACGGAATCGCCAGCATGCACGCTGCGCAGTCGCTCTCCGGCGAGTACCTCACCGTCTTTCACGATGCCAAGCGCCTGGCGCTCTCCGGTTCTGCCGCTGGACGGCTGGCCCGCCTGCTGCTCGACTGGGGCCGCTCCTCCACCAACAGCAAGCCCGAGATTCGCTTTACCATGGCGCTTACCCACGAGGAGATCGCCAACATGGCCGGCACTTCGCGGGAGACGGTGACGCGCCTGCTGAACCAATTCCGCCGCGATCAGTGGATCACCATCAAGGGCACCAGCCTCACCATCGTCAAGCCCGACAAGCTAGAGCGCCTGACCGCCTAGCTCAACCCACTGCACGCATCTTCTTCCATCGCCAGGCTTGTGCCCAATCAAGACGATTCCTGATAATGTTTCGATAGTGGGTGCAACGGCCCATGAAAGATCCATCTTTAATCCATGAGGTTGAGGTGACACCAGAAACTTCCCCGTTCAAACGCTCCCTTTTCAGCACGGCTGCCGTCCTGTTTGCAACCGTAGCCGCAGTAGCGGTCTTTCAATCGCTGCCCGCGCAAACTTCGAGTTTTCATGGCGCTCCCGACACGGCGGCCGCTACTGAAAATCCTCACACCAGCGCCCAGGATCTTGAAGCGGGCCAAGCCGTCTTCAAGAAGAATTGTGCGGTCTGCCACGGCACCGTCGGCCAGGGCATCGGCAACGTTCCTTCGCTGGCCAAAGGCTCGGCGCAATCGGCAAAAGCCGGCGAGTTATTCTGGTTTATCACCAAGGGCGACATTCCCAATGCCATGCCGTCCTGGGCTCAACTGCCTGAGGAACAGCGTTGGCAGGTGGTCACCTTCCTGCACCATCTGCCCAGCTTAGACGCGGCTCAGCCCACGCCCGCGCCGGAAGCTGCTGACGCAAACGTTTTTACGGCTCCGCCCAGCATTCCGCCGTTTACAGACTTCCGGGTTGAAAAGCCGGGAGTCTTCCGCAAGATCACGGTCGCGGATCTTCCCGCGCCATTTGCCACCAAGTCGGCCGGCAACGGACCCAGGATTGTTGCGCGGCCTGAAGGCGTTTGGCCGCAGGCTCTGCCCGGCTTCAAGGTCGAGCTCTACGCGAGCGGCCTCGATAATCCACGCCTCATCCGCACTGCACCCAACGGCGATTACTTTCTGGCAGAGACCGGCAAGGGGCGGATCGTGGTCTTCCGCGGCATCACAGCCGACGGCAAGCCGGAGATCACCAGCATCTTCGCCGAGGGTCTGCACGCACCGTTCGGCATCGCGTTTTACCCCAAGGGACCGAATCCCCAGTGGATCTACATCGGAGACATCGACGCGGTTGTGCGCATCCCATACCACAACGGCGACCTGAAGGCCAGCGGTCCGCCGGAGCACCTGGCGGATTTGCCCAGCGGCGGAGGACACACGACGAGGGACGTCCGGTTCACGCCCGATGATTCGAAAATGCTTGTGTCAGTAGGCTCGGCCTCGAACGTGGATGACCCCGATACGCATCCCGGGGAAACCGACCGCGCCGATGTGCTCGAGTTCAACCCCGACGGCTCTGGCAAGCGCATCTACGCCTACGGCATTCGCAACTGCGTCGGCGAGGCCATCAATCCGCTTACCGGCGAGTTGTGGTGCTCAGTGAACGAGCGCGATGCGCTGGGCGACAACCTGGTGCCCGATTACATCACCCACGTGCAGCCTGGCGGCTTTTATGGATGGCCCTGGTGGTACATGGGCGCGCACCAGGATCCGCGCCACGAAGGCAAGCATCCCGAGCTGAGAGACAAGGTAATCGTGCCCGACGTGCTGCTCAACCCGCACAATGCCTCGCTGGAGATGACCTTCTACGACGGCAAGCAGTTTCCGGCCGAGTACTCCGGCGACATCTTCGCCTCGGAACACGGCTCATGGAACCGCTCGGCGCGCGTGGGCTACGAGGTCATTCGCGTCCCACTGCATCAGACCGGCCACGCCACGGGTGAATACGAAGACTTCCTCACCGGCTTTGTGCTGCCCAGCGGCGATGCCTGGGGCCGGCCCGTGGGTGTAACCGTCGCCACCGACGGATCGCTCCTGGTCTCAGACGACGGCTCCAATTCAATCTGGCGTGTGAGCTACACCGGCAAGTAGTGCGGTTTTTCTGACCTCTAGGCAATTACCTTGCTCCAGGTACCCATCCTTTTGCCATTCTTGTGGCAAAAGGATGGGATTCCTCGAATCTAACTGCGAAAAGCGGCAACGCGCTCGGGCCTGACACCATCTAGCGCGGCTTGCGGCTCGCGCAGGGTGAGCACCGGGCAACGGGCATGCGCCAGAACCCTGTAAACCGTGCGGTCGCGGGTCAGGTTCTCAAACGCCGAGCGATGGTTGGCGCCCAGAACGATCAGGCAGGCGCTCCGCTCTGAGGCAGCGGCCAGAATTTCAATGAACGGGTTGCCATGGACAACCATCGGTTCCACGTCGAGACCCGGGCCGAGAAAGCACCCGGAGGCGGTTTCCGCGGCCAGCCGGCGCAGCTGGTGCATGGCGGCCGAATCCAAACCAGTAGGCAGGCCGTGGCGCCGCATCTCGTCGATCGGCGGCAGCACGTGCAGCAGAACCAGCTTTGACTTCATTCCAGCAGCGAATTGACAGGCAAGCGCCGCGCTCGGGCGAGAGGTCTCTCTGAGAGTGGTGGCATGCAGCACGACATGTTCTTCGAAGCCGCTTTGCACCGGGAGATGAGCCTCGGGACCCACGGTGATAACCGGGAGATTGACCGAGCGCAGCACTTGTTCTGCCACGGAACCGAGCAGCATCTTGCCCAGCCTGCTCCGGCTCCGGGTTCCGAGAAGAATGCGGTCCGCGTGGAACTGCCGGGCCGCGGCGAGAATCTGCTGGGTGGCCTGGCCTTCGCGCACCACGACGTCGCAGGGAATTTGCCGGCGCCGGGCAGCGTCGCAACACGGCTTGAGCGTCGCCTCGGCATATTCGAGCGCCGCCGAAACGTCGTAGTACGGCATGTCGACCGCATCCACCGACAGGGGCGCCGGGGTGGCAACCACGTGGAGCAAAAACAGCCGGGCCCCGGTTTGGGCCGCCTGTTGCAGGGCAAAAGGCATCAGCCGGTCCAGGTCGCCCAGGTCGGTGGCAACGAGGATCGCGGCCGGGCAAGGGAGCGGGTCAGTCCCGGAATTGATCATGGCGTAAACCTCGTACGGGGAAAGCGTGGCACCGATATAGAGGCGCGGATGTGCCCAAGAGCACCGATTCAGGTGATCCAGCTCACATTGGGCAGACCTGCCGCGGTTGCCTGTTTAAGCGTTCTCTTGTGACCTTGGAAATCGCTGTCTGACGGCACAATTTCTTAACACTTTCTGAGAATCGCCCGATGAACTGGAGTGAGACCTGAAGGAATTGCAGGATGGGAGGGTGCACCTTGCTGGCTGAACTCGACGAACAGTCATTGATCAGCGCCAATGCCCACTTCTGGGAGCAGATGCTGGCCATGCGGCTGGAGCCGGTGCCGTTTTCGGGCCATTCTGCCTGGAACAGGGTCACCTGTTGGCGAGTGTCGAGCTCTCAGGCGTGTGGAAGGGCCGCATTGAGGTGCGGATCGACGAGCGGCTGGCGTGCAGCGCAACGGCGGCCATGCTGATGCAGCCGGTGGAAGCCGTGGTCCACGCCGACATGCTTGACGCGATCGGCGAGATTGCCAACATGGTTGCCGGGGCGATCAAATCTTCACTGCCAAGGCCGACAACGATGACCATCCCCGTCTCGGCAGTCGAGGCGGCAGCCTTTTGCGGCCTGCATCGGACCGAGGACACGCTGGTAGTGGGCTTCCGCCACGCCGACGGCGACCTGATCGTCCGGGTGTGGGAGCGCGCGTGACACTGGCTCTCAAACAGCCCGTCAATTCAACCAGCGCAGGCTGACGGTCTGCAGCGGAGGCAGCGGAAGAACGATGAATCCCTCGCGCCAGTGGCCTTGTTCGCGGTGTGGCGGATTGCCCACAATGCGCACCGCGGCGCTGTTGCGCTCCTCAAGTGCCAGCCCCGGCAGACCGCCGACAATGGCCTGTAATTGATCGTGGCTGGGCGGCCGGTTGGTGGTGAGGGGAATCAGGGCGCGCAGTGCGCCGTAGGCCTGGGCCAGATCGCTCACCTTCGCGCGGCGTTTGGAGGGCAGAGGCACGAGCCCCAGCGACTTCCAGGCCGCGTAAGGGTAGCTCTCCACCAGGACACGATCCTGGAGCGCGCGTCCCTGGCTCGTGGAAGCGCGGTCGCAAGTATCCAGCCGCCTCCAGCCTCGCCTGCACAGCGCGTCGTACACGTCCAGGCAGAACTCCGCAAACGGCACGGTAAGTGATAGGCTTCACCATGCCCGGCAGACCGGTCTTGGCCGCGGTGTTCAGTTGCCGCTCGCTCACCCGTGCGTGCTCCAATCCGTTCGTCCGCGACTTCCAAGCCTGGGGTCCGTCGAGCATCATCACCCGGATGCCGCGGATGGCGGCCAGATGGTTCAGCCGGCCAGCCAGAATGTTGGCGTCGATGGGACCACCGCTGAGGCCCGCGGCCGCCGAGGGAATCACTTCGCAATGGATTTGCTGCCTCTCGAGGCCGCGATCTAATGTATGAGACTCCACAGGGAACTGGTCAGGGACGGTTTCTTGAGCACAGGTTCCTACAGGGCGCGTCCGGCTGAGCATCACGATGCCCAGATCGGACCAGCAGCGATAAGCGAGATCGACTGAGAGGACGGCCACTCTTAACACTACCGGCAGACGGGACTTGGCGCGGTTTCGAAAAGCGAACAAACCAAACCAATCGGACAGGATTGAAACTGAGAGCCAAAACGGGATTTGCCGGCGGCTCCATGGGGCGCCGAAGATCTGTGCTAAACTCCCTTGTCGTCATGCGAAACCTACTTCGCGCGTTGCCAATCCTGCTGCTCTCCCTCGGTCTTCAATCCACTACACTTACCGCGCAGGGAAACACGGCGCCGCATCTTGAAAAACGCGGCGTGGCCACCCAGCTCTTCGTCGACGGCAAGCCCTTCCTCATGCTCTCGGGCGAGTTGCAAAACTCCTCATCGTCGAGCCTTGAGTATATGAAGCCCATCTGGCCGAAACTCAAGGCCCTGGGCCTCAACACAGTCGTGACGCCGCTCAGCTGGGAGTTGATTGAGCCCCAGGAGGGCCAATTCGACTTCACGCTGGTCGACGGACTCCTCGACCAGGCGCGGCATGAGAACGAGCGCATCGTCTTTCTGTGGCTGGCCTCGTGGAAGAACGGCAAGTCGAGCTATGCGCCCGCCTGGGTCAAGCAGGATATGCGCCGCTTTCCGCGGGTCGTGGTTACACGGCAACCCCGTTGAGATCCTGAGCCCCCAGGGCGCGGCCACCCAGGCAGCGGACGCGCACGCCTTTGCAGCCCTCATGAAGCACCTGAAAGGGGTGGATGGCCGCGACCACACCGTCCTCATGATGCAGGTGGAGAACGAGGTCGGCGTACTGGGCGACGCGCGCGATCACTCTGAAGCGGCCAACAAGGCCTTCGCCTCCGCGGTCCCCGATCAATTAACACAGTACCTGCAGGCGCACCACGCCTCGCTCTATCCCGATTTGAAAGACCTCTGGGATGCCCATGGCGCCAAGACCGCCGGCACCTGGACTGAGGTGTTTGGGGACAGCGAGCGGGCCGACGAAATCTTCATGGCCTGGTACTACGCGCGCTACATTCATGCCGTCGCAAGGGCCGGGAAAGCCGAGTACGACATTCCCATGTATGTGAATACATGGCTTGAAGGCGAGAACACGCCGCCGGGCGACTATCCGAGCGGCGGACCGGAGCCGCCCGTACTGGATGTGTGGAAGGCGGCGGGACCGGGGCTCGATTTCTACTCGCCGGACTTGTATGCGTCCAATTTCGTCGAGTGGTGCAGGCGCTATCACCGTGACGGCAATCCGCTCTACATGCCGGAGACGCGCGGCGAAGAAGCGGGAGCGGCCAATGTATTTTACGCGCTGGGTGAGGAGGCTGGATTCGGATTCTCGCCTTTCGCCATCGAAAGCGAGGCAAGCGAGACCGATCCCCTTGGCGAGAGCTACAAAGCAATTGCCGCGGTGACGCCGCTGTTGCTTGAGCATCAGGCCGCGGGCGATGTGCGCGGTTTTGTGCTTGACCAGGACCGGCCGTCGGTGGACTTCACCATCAACGGTGTCACGCTGCATGTGTCCCTGGACGACATCTTCGGCACGCGAT
This sequence comes from uncultured Acidobacteriaceae bacterium, assembly GCA_963793885.1. Lineage (GTDB taxonomy): Bacteria > Acidobacteriota > Terriglobia > Terriglobales > Acidobacteriaceae > Telmatobacter. The sequence goes on along the minus strand of CAWCBQ010000001.1, from coordinate 1,512,066 downwards.
CCGCAAGCGGATTTGGATTGATCATGGCCACCGGCAAAAACGAATTCCTGGGGGTGGGCAAGGGGTTCCGGGTGACCTTTACTCCGCGCTCAGACAGCGGGCAGCGCCTGGGAATTGCCGCCGTAGACCAGGGAACATTCGACGATAACAAATGGGTTCCGGGCCGCCGTCTGAACGGCGACGAAGACGATCAGGGCGCAGCCTGGCGGTTTGATTCGCACCATGTGAAGACTGAAAAGGTTACGCTGTACCAGTTCGAGTAGCGTCGCGGCAGACTGCAAAGAATCCGGCCTCCTGCAGATGGCTTAAAATTTAGCTATGCCTGCCGCTGTCGGTTTGTCTTCTGAAGTTCTGGCCAAGTACGAGCCCGTCATCGGACTCGAAGTCCATGTGCAACTGCTCACGGCCACCAAGGCATTTTGCGGCTGCGCCAATCGGTTCGGCTCAGCGCCCAACACCAACATCTGCCCGGTGTGCCTGGGACTGCCCGGCGCGCTGCCGGTACTGAACGCCAAGGCCGTCGAGTTTGCCACGCTGGCCGCTCTGGCCCTGCGCTGCGAGGTGCGCGAGCGCTCCATCTTCGCGCGCAAAAACTATTTTTATCCCGACCTGCCCAAGGGCTACCAGATTTCGCAGTTCGACAAGCCCATCGCCGAGCACGGCTGGATCGATGTGCCCGCCGCGGACGGCAAGACGAAACGAATCGGCATCACCCGCCTGCACATGGAAGAAGACGCGGGCAAAAGCCTGCATGACGGCTTCACGGACTCGGCCACGCGCACTTATCTTGACCTGAACCGCTGCGGCACGCCGTTGATCGAGATCGTCAGCGAGCCGGACATCCGCACCCCCGACGAGGCCTTCGAATACCTCACCCGCCTCAAGGAGATTCTGCTCTACACAGGCGTCTCCGACTGCAACATGGAAGAAGGCTCGCTGCGCTGCGACGCCAATGTGAGCGTCCGGCCGCGCGGCCAGGAGAAATTCGGCGTCAAGGTCGAAGTGAAGAATGTAAACAGTTTCCGCTTTGTCCGCGCTCGCGCTCGAGTATGAAATCGAGCGCCAGATTGAAGTGATCGAGTCCGGCGGAAGCATCAGGCAGGAGACGCGCCTGTTCGACGCGAACGAGGGGCGCACCTATTCCATGCGCTCCAAGGAGCAGGCGCACGATTACCGCTATTTTCCCGAGCCGGACCTGCCGCCGCTGATCGTTTCGGCTGACTTTCTTGAGCATGCGAAGAAGAATTTGCCGGAGCTGCCCGAGGCGCGCCGCGCGCGCATGATCGCGGAGTACGACCTGAGCCCGCAGGACGCGGCCACGCTGACCGCCTCGCGCGAATTTGCCGACCGCTTTGAAGCCTCCGCCCGTGGAGCGGAAAATCCGCGCCGCGTGGCGAACGTATTGCTGAACGAAGTTGGCGGACGGCTCAAGGAACTGGGACTGGAGCAGGAGCAGTCGCCGGTGTCGATGGCGGGCATTGTGCTGGCGGCTGATCTGCTCAACGAGGACAAGATCAGCTCAAAGCAAATGAAGCAGCTCTTTGATGTGTGCTTTGAGAAGGGCGAGGACTTTCCCGCGGTCTATGAGCGCGAAAAGCCCCAGCAGATCACCGATGCCTCAGCCCTCGAAAAGATGATCGACGAGGTGATTGCCGCCAATCCCAAACAGGTGGAGCAGTACCGCGCCGGCAAGAAGACCATGGCAGGGTTCTTTGTGGGCCAGGTGATGAAGGCCTCAAAAGGCCAAGCCAACCCCGCACTCTTGAATGAACTGGTGGCAAAGAAGCTCGACGGCTGAGACCGGCGCCCCATTCCCTGCCGCAATGCGGAAACAGGCGCTCCCTGGGAGGGACACGCCTGATCGAACCGCACCAATCCACCGCATTACTTCAATTTCAAATCGTTGACAGATTCTTTGCGCGCGTCCCAGGAGCTTATGGTCTTGGTTTCGCTCTTCTTGCCGTCTTTCTCCGCCCAGAGGTCGAAGTCCTCCGCCATATTCACCTGGGCAAAGTAGAAATGGCCGTTGGCAACCGAGGTATAGCTGCGAATGGTCTTGGTCTTCTCGTTCTTGAGGAAGACCGTGGCGCCAGGAACGGGCGTGTTCTCGCCAATGAGCACGGTGCCCCTGACAACGCGCAGGCCAATGTTCTGGGCCTGGGCAGTGGACGGCCCGATCTGATTGCCGCCAGATCCCAGCGGAACCACCCCTGCCGCCAGCGCGGAAAACACCATTGCGGCCAACACAATCGTGCGGTCAATCTTCACTCTTCCTCCTCTTGCTCTTCAAAGGCCTCGTCGTCCTCATCGAGTTCGCCGCCGGCCCGGGCCAATTCGAGCGGTTCCACGCCAACGACCTCATACTCGGTTCCACACTCATCGCAGGCGACCACATCGCCTTCTTCCACTTCGTCCAGCTCGATGTATAAATCATTTTCGCATTCCGGGCAGGTGGGCATGGCAGCCTCCTCTCTTTCCTGTGCGTTCGCATTGCGGGACCAGGGCGATTACGGCACAACATCGCTAGTTTTAGACGCAACCCACCCTCAGGTCAAGGGCCGCCATCCACAATCGCGGCCCGCGCTCCCCAGCCGCGGAAGAACCACGAAGAGAGCGCCCGATGTGATTCGACGGCGCGGCCCCAAATTAGTTTAGCGGACTTATTGAAACCGCCTTGATTTCGCCCTCATCCCTAGAGCGGTGCGGTCAAGAAAATGCCACAAGACACGGGCCTGCTGAACCGTTTACCCTGAGGACAACCATGCGCAGGATTGGCTCCAGCCCGTTTTCCTTCCCTGACTTCAGGGGTGCCACGCGCAGCCTGGTCTTCGTCAACCTGGCGGCTTTCTTTGCGTTTTTACTGCTCGGGCTTGTGTCCCCGGATTTGGCCGCCAGGATTACCGGGCTTTTCACCTTCGATCCAGGCCTGTTCCTGCACGGATGGATCTGGCAGCCGCTCACCTACAGCTTTATCCATCTCGGCCTCATAGGCACCCTGTTTGAGCTGCTTTCGCTCTGGTTTTTGGCCGGGTTTCTTGAGCAGTTGCACAGCTCAAGCTGGGTAAACGGCCTTTATGCCGTCTCGGTGCTGGGAACCGCGGCCGCCGCCACGGCGATCTACGCGGGCAGCAGTCTGCTCGGCTCCGCCATGGTCCCCTTTCCACTGTTCGGTTGCTTCGGAGGCATCTTTGGCCTGCTTGTGGCCATCGGCACGCTCTACGGCGAAACCGAGTTCCTGCTCTTCTTCACCGTTGGTATCAAGGCCAAGTACATGGTGGCCATTTACGGGCTCATCTCCATCGCCATGCTCTTCGGGCAGCAGCGGATGTATGCTTTTGCCCAGCTTGGCGGCGCGCTGGCCGGCTGGCTTTACGTGCAGATGGCGCCGCGCCGCGGGGTTACCTTCCTGCTCAGCGAGCGGTGGTATGGGCTGCGCAACGGGTACTATCGATGGAAGCGCCGCCGTGCCGCCCGCAAGTTTGAGGTTTACATGCGCAAGCAGGGCCGAACCGTCCGCTTTGACGGCAGCGGCCGGCAGCTCGACGACGATCCTGACGACAAGAAGCGCTGGAACTGACGACCCCCCAAAAATCCTCCTCCCAGCAGTCCAGTGGAGATCCGTCACCATGGCGGTCCGGCACGATAAAATCTCTCTGGAATGTTCACCAAGATAGCTTTTCTCTTTCCGGGGCAAGGATCGCAGTCTGTCGGCATGGGCCGCGACCTGGCCGAGCATTTTTCCGTGGCCGCCCAGACTTTTGCCGAGGCCGACGAAGCCCTCGGTTTTCCACTCACCAAGCTCATCTTTGAGGGGCCGGAAGAAGACCTTCGGCTGACCGAGAACACCCAGCCAGCCATTATGACGGTGAGCGTGGCGGCGACGCGGGTTCTGGCCTCACAGGGCCTGGAACCGGTGCTGGCCGCGGGTCACTCGCTGGGCGAGTGGTCAGCCCACGTTGCTGCCGGCACGCTCCAGTTCGCCGACGCCCTGCGCGCCGTGAAAGCCCGCGGACGCGCCATGCAAATTGCCGTTCCCGCAGGCCAGGGCGCCATGGCCGCCATTCTCTCGCTCGATCCCGCGCAGGTGGCCGAAGCTTGCGCTGAAGCGGCCGCGGAAACCGGCCTCGCCGTCCAGTCCGCCAACCTCAATTCGCCCGGCCAGACCGTCATCTCCGGCGCGCTGGCCGCCGTTGAAAAAGCCTCGGCGCTGGCCAAAGCCAGGGGCGCGCGCCGCGCCGTCATGCTCCCCGTGAGCGCGCCTTTCCACTGCGCCCTGATGCAGCCCGCGCAGGAAGAGGTGGGGCGCGTACTCGCCGCGACGCCCATGGCCGATCCGCGCATCCCCGTTGCCGCCAACGTAACTGGCGCGCTGGTAACCACAGCCGATGAAGTGCGCGAGGCGCTCATTCGCCAGGTCACGGGCGCGGTGCGCTGGGTGGACTGCATGCAGGCGCTCAAGCAGGCCGGCGCTGACCTTTTTATCGAAGCCGGTCCCGGCAAGGTGCTCTGCGGACTGCTCAAGCAGATTGACCCGGCGCTGCGGTCGCTGAATGTTGAAGATGCGGCCAGCCTTGAAAAAACGCTGGCGGAGCTTAAAGGCGCATAAGGCGATTTCGCGCCGGTCAACCAGACGGTTCTACGGCCCCAGGTAAAGTTCCTCGCCCGGCGGCGAGTAGTCCAGCGTGTGCATCTTCGGGTCGTAGATCAGGTTAAGCGCCCCACTCTTGCGGCCATTGATGAGCACAGCCACCAGCAGTACGTTGCCGTACACCCGCGCCGCCGCGATCTTGTGGCTCTGGATCACTCCATACTCGTTGTCCGGACTGGTGCGGCTCCAGTCCTGCTGGAAGCGCGAAAACGGATAAGTGCTCTGCTCTGCCGGATGCTGCTGCCAATCCTTGTCGTGCAGCCAGATCCCGTAGGCTTTGGGCAGGTCGTTTTGTTCCACGGCGTCGAGAAAATTGTTCACCGCCATGCGGCCCAGCAGGTGGGTGTTCCAGTTCCACGGCCAGTCGACGGGTCTGCCGGCCAGCAGCCACCATGACACCAGCAGAACGAACACCAACCCCGTCGAGCCGTAGAGAATCATCCGGTTGCGCCGGTCCTTGACTTCGTCAAACTTGGGAGCGTCGAGCAGGGTCATGGGGTTGGAGTCCTCTCAGAGCTAGGATACCGCTATACAGTTGCAAACTGTCTGTGGACCGTGATGTGTGAACAGAGTGTTTCCGCAATCCGTCAGGGAATGCCTCTGGTCCCTGCTCACTTAGACACCGCACAGGGCCGTCCTGTTCCCTGTTCCCTGCTTTTCAGTCCCTGCTATACGTAGTCCGGCTCTTCTCCTCGTGCCGCTCCAGCGCCAGTTCAATGAGCCTTGTAATCAGACTCTTGTAACTCAGCCCCGTTGCCTCCCACAGCTTGGGATACATGCTGATGCGGGTGAAGCCGGGCATGGTGTTCACTTCGTTCAGGAAGATCCGGCGCTTTCCGTCCGGCTCCATCAGGAAGTCCACACGCGCCAGCCCTGACAGGTCGCAGGCGCGGAAAGCCGCAACCGCCATGGCGCGCACCTGCCTGGTCTGAGCGCGGGTCAGCTTCGCCGGAATCACTGGTACCGACCCCTCGGAAAGGTACTTTGCCTCGTAGTCGTAGAACTCCTTGCCGGGAATAATTTCGCCCACCAGGCTGGCCTCGGGCCGGTCGTTGCCGAGCACCGCAACCTCCAGCTCCCGGGCTCTCGATTTTTTGCCGCCAACTCCCTGCTCCACCACGAGCTTGCGGTCGTAGCGCGCGGCCAGAGCCAGCGCCGGCCCCAACTCCTTGCGGTCGTGCACCTTGCTGATGCCCACCGACGAGCCCAAGTTAGCGGGCTTCACAAAGACGGGGTACTTGAGCGCCGCTTCAACCAGCGCCTGCGCCTTGCGGGGGGATCGCTCCCAGTCGGCGCGCAGCAGCGTGACATGTTTCACCATGGGCAGCCGCGCCTGGGCGAACAGCCGCTTCATCACGTCTTTGTCCATGCCCGCGGACGAGCCGAGTACGCCGGAACCAACGTAGGCTATGCCGGCCAGCTCAAACAGTCCCTGAATCGTCCCGTCTTCGCCGAAGGTGCCGTGCAGAACGGGAAAAATAACGTCCAGCGCCTCCACGCGCGGTCCCTGGGGGCCGGGCTGCGGCGCCAGCAGGGTCGGAATCCCCTCATGCAGTAGTTTGGCGCCGGGAGTCGCCTCGGGATCGCCCGCACGCAACAACTGGACCACCTCGACGCCGTTCCCTTCAAGCAGGTCGTGCGCATCCGCGGCGGCCAGCCAGCGGCCCTCCTTGGTAATACCGATCGGCGTCACGTCGAACTTGTCCCGATCAATGGCTTTCAGCACCGAGGCGGCCGAAAGCAGCGAGACCTCATGCTCGCCGCTACGCCCGCCAAACAAGATCCCTACACGAAGTTTCTTATGCCTTTCGCTTGTCAATCAACGCTCCGGAGACACAACTTTCTGCTTCATCAGTGTAGTGCCCCGGGCAGAGCTTTCTGGCGGCGCGCCGGGCGCCCACCCTCGTCTCGGGGTCTGCCCTGTGGATCGCCATACGCAAAACTCTGCGCACATCGTTCCTTAAGCGTTTTCTAACTATCCAAAAGTGGCAGGTAGGCTTCGAAAGTGCTATAGGAATGAGTTGCATCGAAGCTTAACCTTAACCGTATCGAATCACAGAACTTTTCGACGTCTTTAGCTGCTTATTTCTCATTTCCGCACGTATTGACGCTGATGCGCACTTGAGCGAAATAGGTTTTCACGAGTTGGGAAGACTCGCACGGACCCCAACGGACCGTTTCCGAATGAAGAGACTCGTTTTCCCCTTGGTCATCGCCTTCGCGTGGGCCCCGGTTGTCCGGGCAAGCGCACCTCTCACTCTGACCTCGGTACGCGCTATACGCTCCCTGTCAAGCGCCGAGGCGCGCAACAGTCTCTCCGTAGACTTCCAGGCAACGGTCACATCTTTTCGCAGCGATCTCGGGTATCTCTTCGTTCAGGACGGCGATACGGGGATCTTCGTCGAGACCGCCACGAGCGTCAAGCTGGTTCCCGGCGACCGCGTACTTATAAAAGGCAAAACAGAAATGGGCTACCGCCCCAACGTGGTCAGCAACGACATTACCGTGCTCGGCCACGGAGCCCTGCCCAAGCCGGTCCGGGCCACCTTTGGCGGGCTTATCAAGGGCCAGTTTGACTCGCTGCTGGTGACGGCCCGGGGCGTGGTTCACTCCGCCGACAAGGATTCGCGCTCGCCCAACCAACCGCCTCGCTCATCCATCAGGATTCTGATGGACGGAGGCTATGTGGAGGCGCAGGCGGCCGGTGCCGATGAACAGGCGCTCTCTGAGCTTCTCGACGCTGAGGTCGAGGTGACCGGGGTAGCCGGTGGCAGGTTTGACGGCAAGATGGAAATCACGGGGGCTGCGCTCGATGTTGCCGGCCTTGCGAACATCAAAATCCTCAAGCGTGCTGCTGTCAGTCCCTGGTCGCTGCCGGAAACCCCGATCGACCAGATTCTCGGCAGCTCTCACATCAGGGACCTCTCCGGCAGGATCAGGGTGAGCGGAACGGTGACATACTTTGACCCCGGCTCGGCGATGGTCCTTGAGAACGGGGACAGGAGCATCTGGGTCAAGACCTCCAGCTTCGCACCCATGCGTATGGGCGACCGCGTCGAGGCCACTGGATTTCCGGGCCTGGCCTTGGGCTTCCTGGCCGTCGAGCGGAGCGAGATTCACGATACCGGAATCGCTGCGCCCGTGAATCCACTGCCTGTTACCTGGCGGGAACTCGCATCCAGCAAACATATTTTTGACCTCGTGTCCATTGAGGGGACAGTTGGAATGGAGGCCAGAGAAGCCTCGCAGAACGAGTTTGTCTTGACCAGCGGAGGCCACACCTTCTCGGCGGTACTCCCCCAAAGCATCGCGCCGGGCGGGCGCAATCGCATCGGGCTGGTTCCGGTGGGCGCGCGCGTTCGGGTAACCGGCATCTGCGTGACCAACAACTCCAATCCTTTTGACCACACTTTGTCGTTCAGCATCCTGCTTCGGTCTCCTGCCGACATTGCCGTCATCAGCAATCCTTCGTGGTTCACGGTTCGCCATCTCATCTACCTGGTAGTTCTGCTGACCTGGATCGTCCTCATGGAGGGCGCGCGGGCATGGTCCGTGGACCGCTCCAAGCGCACCCAGGTGGCATCGCTTGCCTACCTCGTGCAGCGCCGCGGACTGATTCTTGAGGACATCAACAGCCTGAAGCCGCTAGCAGGAATTCTGGAGAGCGTCACGGAGCTTGCCTCCGCGAGCCTGAAGGGCGCGCCATGCTGGTGCCAGATTGTGGATGGCGCCAAATTGGGGAACTGCCCGGCGAGGCCCGACTCCTCTGACCTGCGCGTCGTCGAACGGCCAATTACCCCGCAATCGGGCCCTCCTCTGGGCACCATCTATGCCGCCTTCGCCGCCCGCACCATTCCAAACGCCGAGGAGGAGAAAGCTCTGAAAACGGCAGCAAGACTGGCTCTGCTGGCCATCGAAACACTGCGCCTGCACTCAGACCTGGTGCGCCGCTCGGAGTTTGACATGCTCACCGGCGTCGAGAATCGCTTTGCTTTCGACAAGCACCTCGACACGATGATCGAGGAAGCGCGCCGGTCAGCCGGCATCTTCGGCCTGATCTACATCGACCTCAACGAGTTCAAGCATGTGAACGACTTCTACGGTCACCAGGTGGGCGATACATACCTGCAGCAGGTGGCCGAGCGCATGAGGGCACAGGTGCGTCCCGGCGACCTGCTGGCCCGGCTCGGCGGAGATGAATTCGGCGTGCTCGTCCAGGGAGCGAGGAGCAGTTCCGAGGTGGAGGAGATCGCGCAGCGGCTGGAACGCTGTTTCGACGAGCCGTTCGATGTCCAGGATTGTTGCCTGCAGGGTTCGGCCAGCATCGGCTTTGCGCTCTACCCCGCCGAGGCTTCAACCCACGAAGATTTGATGAGCTGCGCCGATGCCGCCATGTACGTTGCTAAACAATCAAGGCAAAAGAGAGAGAGAGCACTTGCCGCCGCATCAAAACCCTAAAGCCTGATCGATCGCATGGTCCATCAACGGTCTGGCGATCTGCATTACCCCCGGCATTCTTCCCGCCTTTGTCATCAATCGCCCATCGCCCGCTGATGGATTCTCTCAGGATCTGTTTCCCTGGCGCGCTCGTGGACGCTGTGCCGGCGGTGGAAGCAAAAGAAAGGCCCGGCGTACGCCGGGCCTTTTGGTTGATTGCAATTGACCAGGAGGTTTGCCTGGACGGCCAGTCCTACTCCGCGGCCATCTCTTCGGCTTCGCCTTCCTGACGCATCAGTTCCAGTTCGCGCTCGGCGGCTTCGATCTCCGCCGACACTTCCTGCTGCACGCGGGCTGCCGCTTCTTCCAGTTCCGGTGAGAGCTGGACGTTGCGGTAATACTCCAGGCCCGTGCCCGCGGGAATCAGGCGTCCCACGATCACGTTCTCCTTGAGTCCGCGCAGGTTGTCCACTGCGCCGTTAATGCTGGCTTCAGTCAGCACGCGGGTCGTCTCCTGGAAGCTGGCCGCGGAGATGAAGCTATCCGTCGAGAGCGAAGCCTTGGTGATGCCCAGCAGCAGCGGACGCCCGATCGCCGGACGGCCTCCCGCATTGAGCACGCGCTCGTTCTCCTCGCGGAAGCGGAAACGGTCAACCTGCTGCTCGAGCAGGAAGTTGGTGTCGCCCACTTCGTCAATCCGCACCCAGCGCAGCATCTGACGCACAATGACTTCAATGTGCTTGTCGCTGATGGCCACGCCCTGCAGACGGTAGACCTCCTGGATTTCGTTAACCAGGTAAGCCTGCAGCTCCTTTTCACCCAGCACGGCAAGAATGTCGTGCGGATTCAGGGGGCCGTCCATCAGCGGGTCGCCGGCGCGCAGCCGCTCGCCTTCCTGTACATTGACGTGAATGCCGCGCGGCACCGAATATTCCTTCTCGTCGCCGTTGTCTGCGGTCACGTAAATCTTGCGCTGTCCCTTTGACACTTCGCCGAAGCGAACCACGCCGTCAATCTCCGAGATGATGGCTGTTTCGCGGGGCTTGCGCGCCTCGAACAGTTCCACCACGCGGGGCAGACCGCCGGTGATGTCCTTGGTGCGCGTGCTCTCCTTGGGAATCTTGGCAAGCACGTCACCGGGACCCACTTCGTCGCCGTCCTGGATCATGAGGTGAGCGCCGCGGGGCAGCAGATAACGCTTGTGCGCCTTGGCGTTCTTCACGATGAAGGCGGGCTGGCGCTTTTCGTCGGGCGAATCGGCAACCACCCAACGCGAGAGGCCAGTCACTTCATCCACCTCTTCGTTCAGCGTGATGCCCTCCTGCAGATCCTTGAACTGCACCGTGCCGCCGATCTCGGTGAGAATGGCGTAGGTGTAAGGATCCCACTCAGCCAGCAACTGGCCCAGCTTTACGTGCTCGCCGTCCTTCACGCGCAGGCGCGCGCCGTAGACCACCTGGTAGCGCTCTTTCTCGCGGCCGCGCTCGTCCTGGATGGCAACCGAGCCGGAGCGGTTCATCGCCACCAGCGTGCCGTCTTTGCTCTCAACGTAGTTCAGGTTGATAAAGCGCACAAAGCCGTTGTTCTTGGCATCCAGGCGCGACTTGTCCTGCACGCGGCTGGCCGTGCCGCCCACGTGGAAGGTGCGCATGGTGAGCTGCGTTCCCGGCTCGCCAATCGACTGCGCCGCAATCACGCCGCAGGTCTCGCCCAGCTCGACCATGCGGCCCGAGCCCAGGTTGCGCCCGTAGCAAAGCGCGCAAACGCCGCGCCGCGACTCGCAGGTGAGCACCGAGCGGATCTTTACCCGCTCCACGCCCGCGCCCTGGATGGCCGAAGCTATATCTTCATCGATGCCCTGGTTCACATCCACAACGATGTTGCCGTCGTAGTCCTTGATGCGCTCCAGTGACACGCGGCCGATGATGCGGTCGCGCAACTCTTCGATGATCTCGCCCGACTCAACGATCGAACCGACGTAGATGCCTTCCACCGTGCCGCAGTCGTACTCGGTGACGATTACATCCTGGGCCACGTCCACCAGGCGCCGCGTCAGGTAGCCGGAATCGGCTGTCTTCAACGCCGTATCCGCCAGGCCTTTGCGCGCGCCGTGCGTCGAAATAAAGTACTCGAGCACGGTGAGACCTTCACGGAAGTTCGCCGTGATGGGCGTCTCGATCACTTCGCCGGACGGCTTGGCCATCAATCCGCGCATGCCGCTCAACTGGCGAATCTGCTGCTTTGAGCCGCGGGCGCCGGAGTCGGCCATGATGTAAATCGGGTTCATGGCGCCCTCTTCGTCGGCGCGCTTCATGTTGCCGAACATCTCATCGGCCACCTTGTCGGTCACAGCCGACCACATCTGGATGACCTTGTTCGAGCGCTCGCCGTTGGTGATAGCGCCGTCCATGTACTGCTTCTGGACCTCGATCACCTTCTTGTCCGCCTCGTCCACAACCGTGTACTTGCTGTCGGGAATGACCATGTCGTCCAATCCCACAGACAGGCCCGACTTGGTAGCGTACTGGAAGCCGAGCGACTTGATGCGGTCCAGCATGCCCACGGTCACTTCAAGACCGAGGTTCTGGTTGCAGTAGTTCACCAGTTGCCCGATGCCTTTCTTCTTGAGCAGGCCGTTCACGTAAGGCATGCCCGGGGGAAGCGAGTCGTTCAGAATCACGCGGCCCACGGTGGTCGAGATGTACTGCTTGTTGAAGTCCACCGCCTCGGTGTGCGTCAGGTCCTGGTCGTCATAGGCAGTGGTCATGTCGAGCACCTTGCCCGAGTAGCGCAGGCGGATGGGCGAGAGTGTCTCCACTTCCCCGGCTTCCAGCGCCATCAGGATCTCTTCAGTGTTGGCAAACACGCGCCCTTCGCCCTTGCCGCCCTTCTTGGCCTTGGTCAGGTAATAGAGGCCGAGCACCATGTCCTGCGTGGGCACGGTGATGGGGTGGCCGGAGGCCGGCGACAGAATGTTATGCGAGGCCAGCATCAGCACGCTGGCTTCAATCTGCGCCTCAGGCGAGAGCGGAATGTGCACCGCCATCTGATCGCCGTCGAAGTCGGCGTTGAACGCCGTACACACCAGCGGGTGAATCTTGATGGCCTTGCCCTCGACCAGCACCGGCTCAAAAGCCTGAATGCCGAGGCGGTGAAGCGTTGGGGCGCGATTTAGCAGCACCGGGTGGTCCTTGATCACTTCTTCAAGAATGTCCCACACCACCGGCTCCTGCATCTCCACCATTTCCTTGGCCTGCTTGATGGTGGTGCACTGGCCGGTCTGCTCGAGGCGGTGATAGATGAAGGGCTTGAACAACTCGAGCGCCATCTTCTTGGGCAAGCCGCACTGGTGCAGCTTCAATTCCGGTCCCACCACGATGACCGAACGGCCCGAGTAGTCCACGCGCTTGCCGAGCAGGTTCTGGCGGAAGCGGCCCTGCTTGCCCTTGAGCGTATCCGAGAGCGACTTGAGCGGGCGGTTGTTGGCGCCGCGCAGCACGCGGCCGCGGCGGCCGTTGTCAAACAGCGCGTCCACTGCTTCCTGCAGCATGCGCTTTTCGTTGCGCACAATCACTTCAGGCGCGTGCAGGTCCATCAGCTTCTTCAACCGGTTGTTGCGGTTGATCACGCGGCGATAGAGATCGTTCAGATCCGAGGTTGCAAACCGGCCGCCATCCAGCGGCACCAGCGGGCGGAGCTCTGGAGGAATCACCGGCAGCACATCCAGAATCATCCACTGCGGCTTGTTCGAGCTCTTGCGGAAGGCCTCGACGACCTTCAGACGCTTGGCGAACTTGATCTTCTTCTGCGCCGAGGTCTCGGTCTTCATCCGCTCCCGCAGCTCGATCCCCAGCTCGTCAATCTGCACGCGCTTGAGCAATTCCTTGATGGCTTCTGCGCCCATCATGGCCTTGAAGCCGGAGGGGCGGAACTGCTGATCGAGTTCGCGGAACTTGGTCTCGTCCTTGATGATCTCGCGCTCTCGCACCGGCGCGTCGCCCGGATCGACAACCACGTAGGACTCGAAGTAGAGAATGCTCTCGAGGTCGCGCAGCGAGATGTCGAGCAAGTGGCCGATGCGCGAGGGCAGGCCCTTGAAGAACCAGACGTGCGAACAGGGCGACGCCAGCTCAATGTGGCCCATGCGCTCGCGGCGCACCTTGCTCACTGTAACTTCGACGCCGCACTTGTCGCAGATCACGCCGCGGTGCTTCATGCGCTTGTACTTGCCGCACAGGCACTCCCAGTCCGTTACCGGCCCAAAGATGCGGGCGCAGAACAGGCCGTCCCGCTCCGGCTTGAAGGTGCGGTAGTTGATGGTCTCGGGCTTGGTGACTTCACCATGCGACCAGCTGCGGATCTTCTCTGGCGATGCCAGCATGATGCGGATAGCGTCAAAGTCGGTGATGGGGCCGGAAAGCTCAAACGGGTTCGAACGGAACAAGGCGACCCTCCTTGGCGAGTCCTTTTTGGCGCCCGCCGCGGTAACTCCCGGGATTCTTTTGGGGGTCCTTCCTTCCCGGGAAGCGGTGTATGCCGCTCTCAAAGAAGGACCCTGAAAACTCTAACCTAGCTCCTAGCTTCTAACTCTGGTCGTGTTTTCGCCCACAGGTCACCGCATTTTTCGAGACTAAGGCTGGGACTAGCCGACTGTCTTAATCGGCCACTGCCGCCACTTCAGGCGCAGGCAGCTTCTTGATCAGATCCATGCGCTTGATCAGCTCCACGTCCAGGCACAGCGACTGCAACTCGCGGATCAGCACGTTGAACGACTCGGGCACGCCCGGCTCGATGGCCGCTTCGCCCTTCACGATGGCCTCGTAGATCTTGGTGCGGCCATAGACGTCGTCCGACTTCGCGGTCAGCAGCTCCTGCAGGATGTAAGCCGCGCCGTAGGCCTCGAGCGCCCACACTTCCATCTCGCCAAAACGCTGTCCGCCGAACTGCGCCTTGCCGCCCAGAGGCTGCTGCGTAATCAGCGAGTACGGCCCAATCGACCTGGCGTGAATCTTGTCGTCCACCAGGTGCGACAGCTTGAGCATGTAGATGTAGCCCACCGTCACCGGCTGCTCGAACTGGTCGCCGGTCATGCCGTCAAACAGCGCCGTCTTGCCCGAGGAAGGCAGACCCGCCGAAGCCAGCAGCGCCTTGATCTCGCTCTCCTGCGCGCCGTCGAACACCGCGGTGCCGAACCAGATGCCGCGCTCCATGCCGGCCCCGACGCGCAATAGCATCTCGTCGTCGAGCTCCAGCAGTTGTCTGAGCGTTGCCGTTCCCGCGAACTCCTTCTTCAGCAACTCGCGCGTGTACTCGGCGGTCGTGTTCAGTTTGATCAGGTCGGCAATCTTCTTGCCCAGCGCATGCGCGGCCCAGCCCAGGTGCGTCTCAAGAATCTGGCCCACATTCATACGGGAAGGCACGCCCAGCGGATTCAGCACAATCTCCACTGGCGTTCCATCGGGCAGATAGGGCATGTCTTCCTCGGGAAGAATGCGCGCAATCACGCCCTTGTTGCCGTGACGGCCGGCCATCTTGTCGCCCACTGAAAGCTTGCGCTTCATGGCCACGTAGACCTTCACCAGTTTGATCACGCCCGGAGGCAGCTCGTCGCCCTTCTGCAGCTTGGCCACCTTTTCATTGGTGATCTTGCGCAGGACTTCGATCTGCCGCGAAGTCATCTCCTCGATCTCGTCGATCTGCTCGTTGACGCGGGGATCCTTGTCGTTATAGCGGATGCGCTTGAGGTTCTTGGTGGAGATGCGCTCGATCGTGTCGCGGTCCAGAATCGCGCCCTTGGTCAGCAGCCGCTTGTTGGTCCGCTCGTCGTGCAGGTCGGCGAGCACTTCCTTGTTGCCCAGGATTCCATCCAGCCGCTTCAGGCGCTCATCGGTCAAAATCCGTATTTCGTCGCCCAGATTCTTTTCGAGCTTCGAAACGTACTCGCCTTCGATCAGCTTGGCGCGCTCGTCCTTCTCCTGTCCCTTGCGGCTGAAGATGCGCACGTCCACCACCGTGCCTTCAATACCTGGAGGGCAGGTCAGCGATGCGTCGCGCACATCGCCGGCCTTTTCGCCGAAGATGGCGCGCAGCAGCTTTTCTTCCGGCGTCAGTTGGGTTTCGCCCTTCGGCGTCACCTTGCCCACCAGAATGTCGCCGTGCTTCATCTGCGCGCCGATGCGGATCACGCCGCTCTCGTCCAGGTCGCGCAGCGCATGCTCGCTCACGTTGGGAATGTCGCGCGTAATCTCCTCGGGCCCCAGCTTGGTGTCGCGAGCCTCGATTTCGAACTCCTCAATGTGCACCGAGGTGTAGTAGTCCTCGCGCACCAGCTTTTCGCTGATAAGGATCGCGTCCTCGAAGTTGTATCCGCGCCAGGGCATGAAGCCCACCAGCACGTTGCGCCCCAGCGCCAGCTCGCCCTGCTCCGTGCAGGGTCCGTCGGCGATCACCTGGCCCTTGACCACCCGGTCGCCTTCGCGCACGACCGGCTTCTGGTTGATGCAGGTGTTCTGGTTAGACCGCTTGAACTTGATGAGCTGGTAGATGTCGGAGCCCACCTCGCGCGACAACTGCGTGGGATGGTGCTCGCCCTCGACGCGCACAATAATGCGCTCGGAGTCCACTGAATCCACAATTCCGTTGCGCTTGGCCAGGATCACGGCGCCCGAATCGCGAGCCGTGACGCCTTCCATGCCCGTGCCCACCAGCGGCGCTTCGGCCACCAGAAGGGGCACGCTCTGGCGCTGCATGTTGGCGCCCATCAGCGCGCGGTTGGCGTCGTCGTGCTCCAGAAACGGCACCAGCGAAGCGGCCACCGAGACCAGCTGCTTCGGGCTCACGTCGATGTAATCCACTTCAGTGCGGTTCACCAGCACGAAGTTCCCCTGCCGGCGCGCATTCACCAGGTCCTCGGTGATCTCGCCCTCAGCATTGAATTCGATGTTGGCCTGCGCAATGGTGTGCTTGTCCTCTTCCCACGCCGAAAGGTAGAAGCTAAAGGGAATATGGTCGATGGTGCGCTTGCCTGCCTTCTTCAAATTGGCGTTCAGCCGCGCGGCCTCTTCTTTCTCAATGTGATCGCCCACCCGCAGGCCGCTTTCGCCCGCGTTCACAATTTCCACAAAGTCCAGAATCCGCGAGTCCTTCACCTTGCGGTAAGGCGACTCGATAAAGCCGTATTCATTGATGCGCGCAAAGCAACTCAACGAGCTGATCAGGCCGATGTTCGGACCTTCAGGCGTCTCGATCGGGCAGATGCGGCCATAGTGCGTGGGGTGCACGTCGCGCACCTCAAAGCCGGCGCGCTCTCGCGAGAGGCCGCCCGGTCCAAGAGCGGAGAGACGCCGCTTGTGGGTGATCTCCGACAGCGGATTGGTCTGGTCCATGAACTGCGACAACTGCGAGGATCCGAAGAATTCGCGGATCGCCGCCATCACCGGCTTGGCGTTGATCAGGTCGTGCGGCATCGCCGTCGAAAGCTCCTGATACACGCTCATCTTCTCCTTGATGGCCCGCTCCATGCGCACCAGCCCGATGCGGAACTGGTTCTCCATCAACTCGCCCACCGCGCGCACGCGGCGGTTGCCAAGGTGATCGATGTCATCCACCATGCCGATGTTTTTGCGCAACTTGAGCAGGTACCGGATGGTCGCGTAAAAGTCCTCCGGGGTCAGCGTGCGGTGGTCAAGATGCGTCGCGTCCTGGCTCTCGTAAAGTTTGATGTTGAACTTGAGCCGGCCCACGCGCGAGAAGTCGTACTTGCGCGCGTCGAAGAACATGCCCTCAAACAGCGCCGTGGCTGTATCCAGCGTCGGCGGGTCGCCCGGCCGCAGCTTGCGGTAGATCTCGATCAGCGCCTCTTCCGGCTTGTGCACGGAGTCGCGCTTCAGCGTGTTGGAAATGATGTTGCCCACGTCGTCGCGGTCGGGGAAGAAGACCTCGAAGGTGGTTGCACCGCTCGACAGCACTTTGTGCAGCCGGTCCGCGGTCAACTCCACGTTGGCCTCCACCACCACTTCGCCCGTGGCCAGGTCCACCACGTCGGCCGCGGTCAGAGCGCCGTCCAGTTCCGCGGCCTCCACTTCAATCTTCCCGATCGCCGCGGCGCGCAGAGCTTTCAGCGTGTGCGCCGTAATCTTACGGCCGGAGTGCGCAATCTCTTCGCCGTTATGCAGAACGGCGTGCGCCGGCTTGGCGCCCACCAGGTGCGTGCCCGCCTTGATTTCCTGAGGAACTTCCCACTGCAGCTTGCCGTCGGCGATGTGCAGCCGGTCTACCGTGTAGAAGGTCTTGAGAATCTCCTCGTCTGAGCGCAGCCCCAGCGCGCGCAGGAAGATGGTGCCCAGGAACTTGCGCTTGCGGTCGATGCGCACATAGAGCGTGTTCTTCTGGTCGTATTCGAACTCGACCCACGAACCGCGATAGGGAATGATCTTGCCCAGAAAGTAGGTGCGGTTGTTGGCGGTCTCAAAAAATACTCCAGGTGACCGGTGCAACTGCGAAACGATCACGCGCTCGGTGCCGTTCACGATGAAGGTGCCGTTGGGCGTCATCAGCGGAATGTCGCCAAAGAACACCTCCTGCTCCTTGATGTCCTTGATCGACTTGTTGCCGGTTTCGGCGTCCTTCTCATAAATCGTGAGGCGCACCGTCACCTTTAACGGTGCACTGAAGGTCATGCCGCGCTCTTCGCACTCCTGCTGGTCATACTTCAACTGCAGGCTCACCGGGTCGCCGCACTTATTGCAGAAGTCGGGCGTATTTTTGTTGTAGGTGCCGCACTTCTGGCAGAGCACGTCGCCGGGCAAAAAGGGATCGGTAATCACCATTGCCCCGCAATGCACGCAAGCCGTGCGCAGGTGGTGCAGACCCTTCAGGTGGCCGCACTTGCACTCCCAGTTGCCGATCGAGAAATCCACGAAGTCCAGTTGCGAGATGCCGCGGAAGTCGGTGATGGGAAAAACCGACACAAACACCGACTGCAACCCCGAGTCGTCCCGCTCATTGGGCAGCTTGTCCATCTGCAGAAAGCGCTCGTAGGACCGGCGCTGCACTTCAATCAGGTTGGGAATCTGGGTTGCGGTGGGAATCTTCGAAAAATCGAGCCGGCTGCGGATCGCGCGCTTCTCGTTGGGCATGTTCACTCCTGAGGCTCGTCATTCCAGCGCCGCCACCGCCAACTGCGGCCGAGCTGGACCGGCGCCTGAGTCTCATGGCGCCAGTGAATTACGGTAAGTAAGTCGAATAACCGAATGGGCCAACTGCGGACTTCCAGCGCCCATCCCTGCGCTCCCGGCAAGCTTGAAGGCTGCCCTTCAACACATTGCGGGAAAAACCTGGCCAGGCTTGTTTCTCATCCGAGTTGCGTTAAGATCGCGTGGCAACCGTTGCCGTGCATCCGGCAAGTGCGCTAGACTGCGCACAATCGGAGGAAGCGATTGAAGCGGTGTACCCGTCAAAACCGGGGATTTTCCGCAAGGGAAGATACTGCGTTCAGGGCAGATATTTGCTCAAAATCTCTCGTCTGCTGGTGGCCGGGAGACACGAATGGCCCGTAAGGACACAATGCCTCACGAGCGCGGCCCAATGCCTGTGCTCCCATCCGAATTCACTTGCCCTGTGCTCGCCGATCCCAAAATTTGCTTCTGCCGCTCGCTCGCCAGCCACTCGAACCCCGTCAATAACCGTCTGGCCTGGCCCCAGACAACTTATTGACCCTAAGGCACTTAATTACCGCGAGACATTCTCGGTGAGGAGGTTTGGCTCAGCCTCCTGCCTCAAACGCTTGCGTGCCAACCCAAGATACGCCGATTGCGATCCCTGTTTTGCGACTTAGAACGCGCCATCCAGCCCTGCTCCACTCCTTTGTGATGCCGGAGCGAGCCGAAAAGACGCGCAACGTTTATCGTAGCGCGTCCCGGCCGCTGTTGCAAGCCCTCTGAAGTTACTTGACTTCGATGGTCGCGATGCCTTCGAACTTCTTCTTGATCGCCTCGGCCTCGTCCTTGGTCGCGTTTTCCTTCAAGGCTTTGGGAGCCCCGTCGACCAGATCCTTGGCTTCCTTCAGGCCAAGCGAGGTAACCTCGCGTACAGCCTTGATGGTGTTGATCTTGTTCGCGCCGAAGTCCTTCAGGATCACCTGAAACTCCGTCTTCTCCTCAACCACCGGAGCCGCCGCGCCGCCGCCCGCCGCCACCGCTACCGGGGCCGCTGCCGCTGCCGAGACGCCAAGACGCTCTTCCAGCTTCTTCACCAGAGCCGCTGCTTCCAGCAAACTCAGGCCCACAATCTGCTCTTCCAACTGCACCAGATCCGCCATTGTTTTCTCCAATCAAATCCGTTTGAATTGCTTGTTCCCTTGAAACCATGTCCGTTATTGCACGACCGCCAAGTCAATCCTGAAGGTTTCCGATGCGCCAGACCCGCGCCCCTTCAGCCTGTCTCCCGGCCAAATCCCTTGTTTAAACCTTCTGGCCCAACACTTCCCTCGAAAACTCCGCCCCGCCGACAAGCCGAAGATTACGCTGCGGCTTCCGCGGAAAACTTCTCCTTTTCGACTCCCTGGCCCAGAACCACCGCCAGGTCGCGGCCCGTCGCGTTCAGAACTGTCGCCAGCCGCTGCGCCGGAGCATTGATCAGGAACAGCAGCTTCGAGAACAGCTCTTCCTTGCCCGGCATGGTCGCCAGCGCCTTCACTTCTTCGACGCCCAGCAGCTTGCCGTCCACAATGCCCAGCTTGAACTGGAACTCCGCGTGCTCTCCCGCCCACTTGGCGAACACCTTGGCCAGAGCCACCGGATCGCCCGCGGTAAACGCCACCGAGTTCACGCCCTTCAGCCCCTTCAGCGCGGCCTCAACCTGCGTGCCGGCGCCCGAAATCGCGGCCAGCTTGTTCTTCACCACCCGGTAGTGGCCGCCCGCCTCGCGAATCACCTTGCGCAGTTCAAAGTCCTTGGCCACGGTCAGCTTTGAAAAGGTGCCGATAATCGCGGTCGTCGAGGTCTCCAGCTCTTTGGCCAGAATCTTGACCTTTTCTGTCTTCTTCGCTCTTGAAATTGCCATTGTCTTCGCTCCGCTCCGACAGGGATCAGGGTTCAGAGATCAGGGGTCAGTTCCCAAACACCACCCCGAAGCTTCTTCCCGTTTCCCATTCCTTGCCTGACGCCCGCTTAGATGCGCCCTTGTTTCGAATCTCAACTCAAACTCTCGGCTCAGAGAAGGAGGCGTATCCGGCGATTAAACCAACCGGTCCCTGATCCCTGCCCCTGGTTTCTAGTGCTTGCCTGCCGCGTCCGCCACTGCCGAATCCAGCGGAACCCCGGGACCCATCGTCGAGCTCAGCGTCACGCTCTTGATGTACTTGCCTTTCGCAGCCGAAGGCTTGGCGCGCACAATCGACGTGATCACCGTGGTCGCGTTGTCGATCAGCTTCTGCGGCTCAAAGCTCAGCTTTCCCACCGGCACATGCACGAGGCTGGTCTTGTCAGCCCTGAACTCCACCTTGCCGGCCTTGATCTCTTTTACCGCCGCGGCCACATCCAATGGTCACGGTTCCGGTTTTGGGATTCGGCATCAGACCCTTCGGGCCCAGCACCTTGCCCAGCCGTCCTACAACCTTCATCATGTCCGGCGTGGCGATCAGCGCGTCGAAGGCGGTCCAGTTTTCCTTCTGAATCTTCTCCACCATCTCCTCGCCGCCCACAAAATCGGCGCCGGCTTCGGTGGCTTCCTTCTGGCGGTCACCGCTGGCGATTACCGCAACCGTCTTGGTCTTGCCCAGTCCATGGGGCAGAACCACGGTGCCGCGCACCATCTGGTCCGCGTGGCGCGTGTCCACGCCCAGGCGCATGGTCAGGTCGACGGTCTCGTCGAACTTGGCAAACTTTACCTGCTTGAGCAGACCAACTGCCTCGGGCAGCGCATACGCAGGCTTGGTTACAGCCGCACGCGCCTTCACAATATTCTTGCTGAGTTTCCTTGCCATTCTTCCCTCGTCTCCCACCGCTGCTGCCAGCCCCGCTTTGCGGAGAGCTCGGAACCTTTGCCAGCCTCATAAAATCGCTGCCGGCAGGTTCGAACGAGCCCAGAAACCGTGGTGCTTATGACTGTCCAGGGATTTCCCTTGGACACATCTTTGAATGATAGCGAAATGGCTCGTGAATTGCAAACCCGAACCGCAAACAGCAACAGAAATCGGCCCTCGCGGCCTTTTCCCGCAAGCCCTTTTGTGTCACACTTCTAACCATGGGAAGCAAAGATAAAGGTAGGAAAGAAGTGAAGAAAGCGCCCAAACCCAAGCCCAAGCCTGAGCCCGGGCGCAAGCGTGAACTCTTCACCCCGGCGCCCCCTAAGTAAGGCGTCTTGATCCAGGAACTCGAACGCGTCTCACGCAAGCAGATGCTGGACGGCCCTCTCTGTCCCCAGGGAGGGCTTTGCTGCGTTTGCAAGACTGGCGCTGGCGTGGATAAGGCATTGGCCAGGGCCGTTTATGAGCGGACTTGATCGCGATTCGATCGCACCCCGTACCCTCACGGCTCGCACATCACTGCAATCCCAGCTCGAACCCGTTAGCTTCTTTCACCAGTGCTGCTTTCGCCTGTATCTGATTGGAAGGTATCTCCCATGGCCTGGAAATCTGCCACAGCCCATTCCTTCGCTCTCTTGTTCTCCGTCGTCTTCTCAGTCGCTGGCTCGTCCCAGCAAACCGCCATTCCAGGCGCGGTACCGGCCGCCAGCTTCGACGCGAACCCCAGGTCCCTGCCCCCTGCCGCACCTAAAGGCCGCCCGCTGATCGGGATTGCGCTCGAAGGCGGAGGTGCGCTGGGCCTGGCGCACATCGGGGTCCTCCAGTGGATGGAAGAACACCGGATTCCTGTCGATCGCATCGCCGGCACCAGCATGGGAGCCCTTGTCGGCGCGTTTTACGCCTCGGGCGATTCTCCTGCACAAATGCGGGCTATCGCCGTGAGTAACGCGTTCCAGCGGATATTCACCCTGGAGACGCCCTACGTCGACCTCAGCTTCCGCCGACGCCAGGACAGGCGCGAGTTGCCTGACTCCATAACCGCCGGATTGCAGCATGGGTTTGAATTGCGCAATGCCTTGTTCTCGGAACGCGGCGTGAATGAGTTTCTTGAGACCAACCTGCCCGCTTACGACCAGGAGGCGCTCGACTACGACCAGTTGCCGATTCCTTTCCGTTGCGTCGCCACTGACCTGAACACGCTCACCACGGTCACCTTCGCCTCTGGTCCGCTGCCCCATGCCGTGCGCGCCTCCATCTCCATTCCCGGCATCTTTCCCCCCGTTCAGGACCGCAACGGCCACATGCTGGTCGACGGCGGGATTCTGGATAACCTGCCCACCGATGTTCTCCGCCACAACCTGCACGCCGATATCGTGATCGCCGTGCGCCTTCCGGGCGATGCGCCGGCCACTCCTGACACAAGCTCGATCGTTAGCGTCCTCAACCGCGCATTTTCCGCCGGCATTGAGCGCAATGCGGAGCAAGGCCAGCTTCTGGCCGACCTCGTGGTCGTAGTGCCAACAAACAAGTTCTCCCCCACTGACTACTCAAAGGCCGCTGAATTGATTACCACCGGCTACCAGGCGGCGGAGAAGAGCAGCGCCGCCCTGCTGCGCTACGCCCTCGATGACCGGGACTGGCAGGCTTATGTTGCCGCGCGCCAGAGCCGCCGCCGCCCTCAGCCCGGGGTGGTGGATGAGGTGCGCGTGGAGGGCGGCGATGCCAGCGCAAAGCAGAGCCTGATTGGCGATGTGCAGACGTTGAAAGGCAAACCCGAGACGCCGGCCACAACCATCGACGCGTTGAAGCGCATCCAGTCCAACGGCGGGTACTCAGCTACCTTTGAAACCTTCGGTCCCCAGCCGGTCGCCGGCTCAACCGCCGCGCCGGATACGGGGGTGCTGGTCCGACTCAAAAACGACACCATCGGGCCGCCCTATCTGCTGATCGGGCCGGAACTGTCGGCATCCACTTCGAACGTTACGCGCTCCGTGCTGAACCTCCGCCTGGTGGACCAGAACCTGGGCGGCTTCGGATCGGAACTCCGCGGCACGGCGCAGCTTGGCTACCTCACCAACCTCTCCACCGAATACTACTTCCTGCTCACTCCGAGTGGATTCTTCCTTCAGCCCCGCGCGGAAATCCTGCGCCAGCCGGTCTATCTCTGGGCCGACCAGAAGCGCATCGCCGAGCGCTTCCAGCAGAATCTCGTTGCGGGGTTCGAGGCCGGGCGGACCATCGGCAATTCCATGCAGGTTTACGCCGAGTGGAGCGCCGAAGACACGCGGTGGGCGCTTCGGACGGGCTCGGGAGGAGGTCCGTATCTCACCGGCACGGCCCAGACCGGCCAGCTGCACTTCACTCTGGACAAGGAAGCTTCGGGCGCCATCTCTCCCAACGGCTTCCGCCTTTCGGCTTCGGCCGGAGCGTTCTATCACGCTGTCGGCAGCAGCAATGCGCCTCTGGTTATGCTCTCCACAGCTCGCACCTGGGCCTTCGACCAGCGCAATATCCTCGGTCTCTCGGCTGACATCAACTCCTACCTGCGCACCAACGTGGCTCAGCCCTTCCGGTTTACTCTGGGCGGCCCGCGGCAGCTCTCCGCCTCATCATTCGACGAATATCGCGGCACTGACACGGCCCTGGTCCGCGCCGGTTATCTGCGCCGCATCGCCGCTCTGCCCCTCGGCTTGGGACAAGGGCTCTACGGCGTATTCGGCTACGAAGCGGGCGAAATCTGGTCGCCGGAACAGGGTGCGATTCTGCGCCAGGACGGAACCCTGGGATTGGTGGGCGCTACGCCGGCCGGAACCGTTTCAGTGGGAGTGTCGATCGGCGACGCCGGACACCGCAAGGTCTTCATTACCGTCGGACGGCTCTTTTAGATGTGAAGGCTCAAGAGGTTGTTCCGATTCATGCCGGTGCGGCTGGGATGCGTATCATCGATAACGCGCCAATAAAAACGGCCCTCCCTGGTGGGGAGGGCCTGTTTGCTTCAACTGAGACTGAGCGCAGCGGCGAGCTTACGCCACCACCTCAATGCCCATGGAGCGCGCCGTGCCTTTGATGCTCTTGATCGCCGTCTCCACCGAGGCGGCGTTCAGATCCGGCATCTTCTGCGTGGCGATCTCCCGCACTTGCTTCTCCGTCACCTTGCCGATCTTTTCCTTGTTCGGCGTGCCGGAGCCCTTGGCGATGCCCGCTGCCTTCTTCAGCAGCACAGCCGCCGGCGGCGTCTTGGTCACAAAACTGAAGGTGCGATCCGCGTAGACCGTGATGACAACCGGTATGGTCAGCCCGGCCATCTCCTTGTTCTGCGTGCGCGCGTTGAACTGCTTGCAGAACTCCATGATGTTTACCTGCGCCTGACCGAGCGCGGGCCCGACCGGCGGCGCGGGCGTGGCCTTGGCGGCCTCGATCTGCAGCTTCACGTAACCGGTAATTTTCTTCGGAGGTGCCATTGTGTTGTTCCTTCAGACCAGCTTCAAGCTTCTAGCCCGCCAGCTGCTGGCCCATTCTTCTGTCCATCGAATTTTGAGGTTGCCACTTGCCACCTTTTCCCAACCGGCGACCGCTAGAAGGATTCGCCGGCTAGAAGCTGGGAGCTGGAAGCTAGAAGCTGCTACTCAATCTTTTCCACCTTGCCAAACTCAAGTTCCACCGGCGTCGACCGTCCGAAGATGGTCACCATTACCTTGAGCGTCTCGCGATCTTCGTTGATCTCGTCGACCACGCCGTTGAAGTTGGCAAACGGCCCGTCCGTAATGCGGACCTGCTCGCTTTTCTCAAACTTGATCTTGAGCCGCGGCTTGTCCTTGGCCGTCTCGCTGCGGAAGAGAATCGAACTCACTTCTTCCTCGCTCAGCGCCACCGGCTTGTCGCCCGTGCCCAGAAAGCCGGTCACCTTGGGCGTGTCCTTCAGCACATGCCAAAGATGGTTATCGAGTTCCATCTCCACCAGCACGTAGCCCGGCAGAAATACCCGCTCCACCGTCCGCTTCTTGCCGTTGATGATCTCCGTCACCGGCTCGGTGGGGATCATCACGCGACCCACTCTGTCGGTCAGCCCGAAGGCTTGCACGCGGCTCTCGATCGACTCGCGCACCTTGCGCTCAAAGCCGGAGTAGGCGTGCAGGATGTACCACCTGAAGCGTTCGTTTTTCACCGGCTGGGGTTCGCCTTGTGGCACCTGCGGCTCGCCGGGCTGTTCCAATTCATCTGCCATTCTGCTCTCGTTTCGCGTTGCCATTCTTACTGCAATCCACCCAGTTTCAACAGCAACTGGTGTACGCCGATTTTGAAGATCCAGTCCACCACAAAGAAGAACGACCCGAAGATGAATACCGCGATAATCACTACCGTGGTCGTCACCTCCACTTCCTTGCGCGAGGGCACTACCACCTTGCGCATCTCGGCGCGCACATCGCTCAGAAAACGGGTGAAGTTTGTCCACGTGCCCATCGCGTTGCCCGAAAATTCGCTCAATGCGCCCGGCTCCTGCCGTTTGGCGGAACGATCATCACCCTTTTCGATTGCCGTCTTCGTTGCCATTTCCTTCAATCCTTCGCGCCCGGCGTTTGGCCTGGCGCATCCCTAAATAAACTGGCAGGGGCGGAGGGATTCGAACCCCCAAGTTCGGTTTTGGAGACCGACAGTTTAGCCGTTGAGCTTACGCCCCTCTGAAACAGGGTTCAGAGATCAGGGTTCAGGGTTCAAAAGCACCACGCCGAACCGCGGCGACGGTCATGCGATCCCTGATCCCTGGTCCATGTTCCCTGTTCTTACTTCGTTTCCTTGTGCGGCTGGTGCTTGCGGCAGCGATTACAGAACTTCTTGAACTCAAGACGGCCGGTGGTCGTCTTTTTGTTCTTCGTCGTCGAGTAATTTCGCTCCTTGCACTCAGTGCACTGCAATGTCACAATTTCCCGCATCTCAAATCCCTTCATTTCAGGAGTCAGGCTTCGGGGATCGGTCTTCCTATTCCCTAGTCCCTGCTCGCTGCCTTCCCTGCTACTTCACAATCTCGGCAACCGTGCCCGCGCCCACCGTGCGGCCGCCCTCGCGGATCGCAAAACGCAGACCCTTTTCCAAGGCCACCGGCGTAATCAGCTCAACCTCAAGCTCCACGTTGTCGCCCGGCATCACCATCTCAACGCCTTCCGGCAACTGCGCCACGCCCGTCACGTCCGTGGTGCGAAAGTAGAACTGCGGACGGTAGCCCTTGAAGAACGGCGTATGACGCCCGCCCTCTTCCTTGCTCAGAACGTACACCGTGCCCTTGAAAACCGTGTGCGGCGTGATCGAGCCGGGCTTGGCAAGAACCATCCCACGCTCCACGTCTTCCTTCGGAATGCCACGCAACAGAATGCCCGCGTTGTCGCCCGCCATACCCTCGTCCAGCTGCTTCTTGAACATCTCCACGCCGGTGCAAACGCTCTTGCGCGTCTCCCGGAAGCCAACAATCTCGACATCCTCGCCGACCTTCACCTTGCCCCGCTCGATGCGGCCCGTGACCACCGTGCCGCGACCCGAGATCGAGAAGATGTCTTCGATCGGCATCAGGAAGGGAAGATCCACCGCCCGGTCAGGCCGCGGAACATACGTGTCCACCGCATCCATCAGCTCGTCGATCTTGGCTTCCCACTCCGCTTCCCCGTTCAACGCGCCCAACGCCGAGCCGCGAATCACCGGCGCATCGTCGCCCGGAAACTGGTACTTCGACAGAAGCTCGCGCACTTCCATCTCCACCAGGTCGATCAGCTCGCCGTCTTCGACCGCGTCGCACTTGTTCAAAAACACCACGATGCAGGGAACCCCCACCTGCCGCGCCAGCAGAACGTGCTCCTTGGTCTGCGGCATCGGACCGTCGGTGGCCGCGACCACCAGAATCGCCCCGTCCATCTGCGCCGCGCCGGTGATCATGTTCTTGATGTAGTCGGCGTGACCCGGGCAGTCCACGTGCGCATAGTGACGGTTCTTGGTCTCGTACTCCACGTGCGCCGTCGCAATCGTAATGCCCCGCTCCCGCTCTTCGGGCGCGTTGTCGATCGAGTCAAACGAACGAAACTGGTTCTTCGGGTTGTGCTTCTGCAATACCTTGGTGATTGCCGCCGTCAAGGTCGTCTTGCCGTGATCGATGTGTCCGATCGTCCCCACGTTCACGTGCGGCTTCGAACGATCAAATTTTTCCTTCGCCATAAAAGTTCCCGCATCCCTTTCGTAGCTTGTACCACCCGTTGCAACTCGGGCGCCGGCATTCCGGCTCCAGCCCCCAAAAAATTCAGCTTCCGACCACTCGTCTTGCTCAGTAATACGCGTAAATCCTCAAATACCTTTGCCGCAGCTCAAACGGCACAGCTTCCACCAGGCGCAGATAGCGCTCGCGCGTCAATCCCTGGTCAGAAACCGGCAGCGCCGTCGTAAAACTCCCGGCGCCTGCTTGCCCAGCAACCCGCGCTGCAGAACCCCTTCGTAGTCGCGAATCCTCAGCCTGGACTTGGCAACCCGATTGAGAAAGACTTCCACATCCCGCGCGTCGAAAGCCGCATCGATCAGCGCATGAAGCTGCGCGTATCCCTGCTCGTCCCGAACCGCAATCGCTGCCTGCTCAAACATCGCCGTTGCCCTCATCAGTGAAACCTGTACTTCCGAACTCTGGAGCGGGAGACGAGGATCGAACTCGCGACCAACAGCTTGGAAGGCTGTGACTCTACCACTGAGTTACTCCCGCCCGAAAAACAGGGATCAGGGGTCAGGGATCAGTTTTTCTGCCGATCGAAGCCGTCTGCTCTGCCGCCGGCTGCTTCACCTGATCCCTGTCTGCCTGTTCCCTGTCATTTCTGGAGCTGATGACCAGGATTGAACTGGTGACCTCTCCCTTACCAAGGGAGTGCTCTACCAACTGAGCTACATCAGCCCTCTAAATGCAGCTCCTAGCTTTCAGCTGCTAGCTTCCAGTTCGTTTTTCGTCAGCATTCGGCCTCGCTGCCAAATCTGAGATTGCAAAAGCTGAGAAGCTGTAGCTAGAAGCTAGTAGCTGCCTTCTTCTCCCCGTCCGCGGCGAATTCTGTCCGCCGAACGGGCCAAAACCGTGCGCAACACCAACCCTCCGATGATGATCAGTGGAATCCAGCCTATCTCCACCGGCCTGCCCATCACCAGAACCTTGCCCGCGTCCATGGTGAACCAGACCAGCAGCGCCAAAACCGCGTACAATCGCCATGGCCACCCGAACTTATCGGTCCATCTCGCTCGCCAGAACTGTGCAGCCCCTCAGATCAGCGCTTCGCTCAGCGTTATACAGATTGCTCTATCCGGTCAGCTCAGCCTCGCACATTCCAACCACTCAACTCAGTCTCCAATAGACAGTTCGAATCGCCTCTGAACCCGACTGATCCACTGATCCCTGATCCGCTGCAACTCATGGTGCACAGGGGAGGATTCGAACCTCCGTAGCTCCAAGGAGCGGCAGATTTACAGTCTGCTGCCATTAACCGCTCGGCCACCTGTGCCCAGGCACCCTGCGCCAAAAAACTCTACCGCAGGGCACCCTATCTTAACCCGCCCGCCACTTGCTTCAAGCCCCGTTTCAGGCCACTTCAGCGCATCACCCCTCACCCGGAAAAGCCTCCGGCATTTCGGAGCATGCACCTCTGTGGGATCGCCGCGGAGGACCGGCCCGGCGCTAAAAAAAACGTCGCACGCCGGACAAACTCTCTGAGTCAGAACTTCTCTGACTCCACTCTGTGCTTCCTCAGAAAGCTCGGTTTCGAATGTGGAGCTGGCGAAGGGATTTGAACCCCCGACCCTCTGATTACAAATCAGATGCTCTACCAGCTGAGCTACGCCAGCCCTATCCCACGCCGAAACCGCCGCGGCCAATCTGATGCCATGCCGCAGCCGCGCACGGACACACTCCCGCTCCGGGCGTACCACGGCACAAAAATCAAGGTTAGCATACCCGCCGATGCGGAGCAAACGGAACCGGACCATCGGGCGGCACAATTCCGACCTCGCCTCCGTGCCCGCAAGCCCCCTGCCTTGGCTGATTTACCTTGACAGAACCGGCGAAGAGGGCAAACCTGTTTGCAGCCTGACATTTTGCCCGAGGTACAACCCATGACCCGCAAGAAATTCCTCTGGATTCCGGCCCTTCTCCTCGCCCTGGCTGCCGGCGTTGCCGAACGGCCCGCAAGCGCCCAAAACGCAGCTCCGCGCAAACCCCGCATCGCGGTCATGGATTTTGACTATGCCACCGTGCATACCTACTCCGCGGCCATTTTCGGCTCGGACGTCGACATCGGCAAGGGCATCGCCGATCTGCTGGTCAAGGACCTGGTCAAGGACGGCACCTACTCGCATCATCGAGCGCAAGGACCTGGACAAGGTCATGACCGAGCAGAACTTCTCCAACTCCAAC
The DNA here is from genome assembly GCA_963793885.1 of uncultured Acidobacteriaceae bacterium. Lineage (GTDB taxonomy): Bacteria > Acidobacteriota > Terriglobia > Terriglobales > Acidobacteriaceae > Telmatobacter. Next base: position 1,482,537 of record CAWCBQ010000001.1, on the reverse strand, counting down.
CGCGCCGACCCCACCAGCGCCGCCAAGATCGGCAAGCTGCTGGGCGTGGATGCAATCCTGGTCGGCAGCATCACCGAGTTCGGCAATGAGACAAAGAAGACCGGCCTCGGCGGCCTGGGCGGCGGGTTCGGGCGGCTTCGGCCTCGGCGGACTCAGCCATTCCAACTCCAAGGCCAACGTCGGCATCGATGCCCGCCTCGTCAACGTGGATACGGGCGAGATTCTGGCCGTGGCTGAGGGCAAGGGCCAGTCAAGCCGCTCCAGCACGTCGATGCTCGGCGGCGGCGGCAACTGGCACGGATTTGGCGGCGGCAATGCCGACTTCGGCTCCAGCGACTTCCAGAACACGATCATCGGCGAAGCCACCAAGCAGGCCGTCGACAACCTCGTCGCCGACCTGGTCACGAACTCTTCCAAGATTGCTGTCCGCACGATCACGGTCGAGGGCCTGGTGGCCGCGGTCGATGGCGGCCAGATCATCCTCAACGTGGGCGCCAGGGCTGGCGTGAAAGTGGGCGACACGCTCAATGTGATGCGCGTGACCAGGGAGATCAAGGACCCGGCCACCGGCGCGGTCATTCGCCGGCTCAGCACCAACATCGGCGTGGTGAAGGCGACGGACGTGGACGACCATCGGCGGTCTGCGTTCCTGTGTCCGGAACCGACTTCAAGACCGGGGACACGGTCAAGTCGGTCACGCAATAGCAGCGCAGCAGGGACAAGATAATGCCCGCCCGCCTCACGGCGCGGCGGGCATTTTTGCGTTCGGAGGCGGGACAGGGGACAGGAGTCTCAGGGAGCTCGGGTATCGAAAACTCGCGGGGGAGGAGCGCGCAAGGGTGGGAATTCACAGCTTCAAATCCGCATTCCGTGCACACAAACCCCAGGTGCATTCAAATTCTCAATCAGATCCTTCTTGCAGGAATCGGCCTCAGTTTGGATGATGGACTCGCCTCCCCAACGGATACGCAATGGTTCTGAAAGCTTAAGGAGAAACTGCATGCGCAAGAGTCTATTCGCCTCGGTTCCTGGCATTGTGCCCCCTGCTGATCGCTCAGCAGGCGTTGAACAATGATTCCATCGTTAAACTGGTCAAGGCCGGATTGTCAGACGACCTGATCGTTTCCACAATCAACGCCTCGCCTGGAAACTACGACTCCACCGCGGACGGGGTGATCGCTCTGAAGCAGGCAGGCGCCAGTGACAAGGTGGTTGCGGCCATTGTGACAAGGGCGACAGCACCCCCGCCTGCCGTAGCCGCATCTGTGCCGCCTCCTCCGGCTGTCGCGGACCCAGACAACCCGGACTCGCCGCACGACCCCGGGGTTTATTTAATGACGTCTTCCCACGATGGCAATGGGAAGATGATTCTTATCGAGCGTGCAGGCTCCGGGCGTGAGAAAACAGCCAACATCTGGGGAGCAGCCCTGACCTACGGTATTTCCAAGGCCAAAATCAAAGCGGAAATTCCCGGGTCGCGGGCAAATGTTCGGACGGAAGACAAAGTTCCTGTGTTCTATATGTACTTCCCACCAACGGGCAACCTAGGCGCCGCGGATACGATTAGCAGCCCCACTCAGTTCTCATTGCTTCTGCTGGAGGACCATAAGGACCACCGGGAGACCACGGTTGCAAAGGCTGGATTGGGCAGCGCGAGCGCAGGGAATCACGAAAAGAAGACAATTGTGTTCAACACACAAAAGATGCGGTCTTACGCTTACAAAGTCACTCCGAGCATTAACTTGAAGCCAGGCGAAGATGCATTCATTGCAGCTACTGGATCTGGCGGCGCGGCCGGCGCATCCTCGGTTGTGGTTTTCGACTTTGGCGTTGACTAAATTTGCGGAGGCCGGTGCAACGCGAAACGCCCGACAATTGGGAAGTTTCGCGTTGCAGGTTTGTTCGCAACGATCGGTTTGGCAGCCGGCCCTGGGTCTGAATCCGGCACCGATATTCCGTTCAGGAGTGATACGGTATCCCTGACGGCCCCTGATGAATCGACGCACGCGCAGAACGCTTCTTATTGTTGCCGCAGTTGTGGTTCTCCTGGCGGTGGCCGTCTTTCTGCGCTCCAAGGCACCGCCTGAAGCTGCGCGGCTGCTGCCCGAGTCCGACGGCATTCTTTATATCGATCTCAAGCCCATCCGCACCTTCCTCGGCAAGGATCTGAAGCCTCCCCAGCGGGTGCCCGACTATCAGCAGTTTGTTGACGCCACGGGGATCGACTGGGAGCGCGACCTGGACCAGGTGGCCATCGCGCTGCATCGCATGCCCGACCCCAACGGGCCCAACGGGCAAGTGGCCTATTCCATGGTGCTGGTGGGCAAGCTTACCGGCAGCCGTCTCAACGGATGGCTTGAGAGCCACGCGGCCGGGCGCGAGATCTATGCCGGGCACACCATCTACGACATTCCATCCGACGGGCGGACGGTGCGCGTCACGCAGATCGGCTACGACATGATCGCGGTCTCGAACACCCCGACTCCCGAGCAGATTCACTCGATCGTCGACCGTCATCGGACCGCGGCGCTGCCGTTTGCCGGCTCTTCGCTGCTGGCCCAGCACTACCGCGATGTGCCTCTGCTGTCGCTGGCCTGGGGCATGGGCCAAATCGGCCTTCCGTTCAATGAGAGCGGCACCATCAAGCTCTTCGGCCTGTCGCTGCCGATCGATGCCGACTCGACCATCATCGCCAGCCTGCGCTGGACCGGCTCGTTGCGCCTGCGCGTGGAAGAGATTGCAGCCACCGAGGAGCAGGCGCAGACGCAGGCCGCCGCGCTGGCCACGCTGGTCACGCTGGCCCGCGGCTTTACCCTGCCCCTGGCCAGCAACCCGGCCAACAACAGCCTGAGAGAACTGCTGAAGACCGCCGAGGTGAACCAGAAGCAGGATCGGGTGGTGGTGACGGCCGCGCTTCCCTCATCGTTTCTGATCGAACTGGGGCAGGAGAGCGGCGAGGGTGCGAACCCCGGCGGGGACCAGAATCAGCCTTCCACGCCGGCGACCGGAACCGTCGCCAGCCCCTCAAAATAGCGGGCCTGCGCTCCTTTTTGTTGCGCTTGCGGTCCTTTCAAAACGGTCCAGACCGGGGTGTACAAAAACGCTGCTTCATGCAGAAGCTTGTGGACCGGTTGATCGCATAGCGCTCCGGCCGGCTTTTACCGCCCCTTCAACCCCAGCGCCCCGACCACCACGCCATCCACCTGTGCGGGCTGGCCGTCCTGCTTGGTGACCACGCCGAAGCCGCCGCGATAATCCCACATCGCCCAGCCAATGCCGTCGGCCTCCATTGCCGACCGCACATCGTGAAGCCAGTTGGCGCGCGAAGCCGGATCGGCGTAATTGCGGTAAGCGCCGAACTCGTTGGAGATAAGGGGCACGTTGTTCTCATGTGCCCAGGCAGCGGCCGCATCCATCATCATGCGGATGCGCTGCGCGTCCCAATGGTCGAGCCAGTAGCTCTCGAGCGAGTAGCGGTCGGCCGCATCGGGCACCTCGTCAAGCAGCGCCTGCATGCCGGTTTCGGTGGGCGGATAAGGAATGCCGTGGGTGTAGCTCCACCACGACAGCCCCCAGCTGGCGCCCTGGTGCGTAAACTGGTGCGGATCGTAAAAGTGGAAGTTGTAAATCACGTTGCCATCGGCCAGCGGGTGCAGCGTGAGCAGGTCTTGAATGTCGGAGTAATTCGGCCCCGTGGCGATGATCGTGTTGCGCGGCGCGACCTGGCGGATCGCCTCGGCCACCCGCTCCTGGATGCCGGCCCAGCGATACTTGTCGCTCACCTCGGGTTCGTTCAAGATCTCAAAGAAGACTCGATCTGGATCGCGGTTGGCATAGTGCGCAGCCAGTTTGCGCCACAGCATCGTTAGCCGGTCCACCTGTTCGTCGCTGGAGCGCAACTGCTGCTTGTAGCTATCCTGGGGATGGAGATCGATCTGGACCGCCAAGCCGTCGGCCAGCATCGTGTCCACGGCGCGATCGAGCCGGCCCACGAAGCCGGCATTCAGCCCGTCGGCCCCGAGCGGTTCCTGTTCCAGCGGAACCGCATCGATGCTCAGGCGCACATTGTCAAAACCCAGGCGCGCCATGAGCGCTATGTCGCCTGCGTCCGTGTATCTGTCAGTGCGCGCGGCAGAATAGTCGTTGGGCGACTGCGCAAACCACTCCGACGCGTTGATGCCATGCTGCAAATGGCGCGCGCGGGCAAAGGCGGTCTTGAGGTCCGCATTGCGATCTCGCACGGCTGGGGCCTGCGCCATCAGGCTCTGCGCGGCGAAAGGAACGGCTAAGACGAGCAGGGCGGCGAGACAGAGAAAACGGCGATGCACGGCGGCTCCTCGGCGAGAAATTCAACCCGAGCCAAACATATCACGCGGCGGGGCAACGCGCAGTGCGCGCATTTGCCTTGCCCAACCCCGTCGAAAAGACGCACAATACCAAAAAAAGCTGGCTGAAAGTGGGTAATCGATGAAACGACTCCCCCTCGCACCGCCTGCCCGGCTCGTGGTGGCTCTGGCAGCCATCTGCCTTGCGGCTTCCGGAGCCCGGGCGCAAGCCCCCGCCGCAAGCTCTCCGCTGGCGGCGGCCCCTGCATCGGGTCAATCGGCGCAGCCGGCCGCGGCCAAACCAAACCCCGAGAACGCGTGGCTGGCCAAAACCGGCAAGCTCTACTATTCCAGCGCCCGCGCCGGCCTCTCCGGCTTCGACTGCGCCGTGCATCCTGACTGGCACACACTGTTTGTGAGCGCATCCAAGGGCGAACCGGTAGCCGAGGACGACGCCCGCATTCTTCTGCTCAAAACCGTCAAGATTACCCTCCACGCACGGATGATGGGCGGTTCCACCATCGACTGGGTTGATACGTCCGATTCCGGCAAGCCCCTCGACCAGAGTTCCACCGAAGTGCTCGACGGCATGCACCAGTCGGTGCAGCAGACGCTGGAAGGGTTTGTCCAGTTCTGGAGTCCGTTCATCGACGGCTCGGTGGTGCCCCAATCCGCCGACGGACTCGACATCACCCACACGCCCACCGTGCATACGATCCACGCCAAACAGGGGGAGACGGAACTGACCGAAGTCTTTAATCCGGACCTGGTGCTGGAACAGTTCAACGTGGTGCTCAGCGGCACCTCGATTAAATTTTCTCCGGCCTACCAGTCCACCGGCCAGGGTCTGCTGGTGAACGGCTTCAGGGCTCACATTGTGCCCGCCGGGTCTGGGCAGGCGCAGGATATGACGGTGGCCATCGAGTATCAGAAGATCGACGATATCCCCATCCCCGGCCACCTGAGCATGGAAGTGATGGGCACGGGCAAGTTCGATTTCACGATGGATGGCTGTGCCATCAATCCAAAATAGATTCAGTCCCGTTCACGCTCCGCATGTCGCACGGATCATGTGCGCAAAACAAGAGTGGCTGCAAACTTTGGGAGCCATTCTTGTTTTGCGGCACTTTCATTGCTCGACGCCAGGGAGCGCTCGGTATCCGTCGCACATCACGGCTGGAACTGAGAAAAATCGGCTCCCGGCGCTGGCCACCCCATAGGTCAAAGCAGGCCTTAGAGGCGAGAATGAAGAAGTGAAGACTCTTCGCCTGGCCGTCGATGCCGCGCATCTTGACACTCCGCTGTCGCAAGCGGTCCTGGCGCGCGCCGCGCATCTTCTGCGATCGGGCGGACTGGTCGCGCTGCCCACGGAGACCGTCTACGGACTGGGCGCGCATGCGCTGGACCGGAAAGCCGTCGAGAGCATCTTCAAGGCTAAAAGACGCCCGGCCTGGGACCCGGTGATTGTCCATATTGCAGGCGAAGCCATGCTGGAGGAGCTGGCCGTGGACGTTCCCGAAGCGGCGCGCCGCCTCATGCGGGCGTTTTGGCCGGGCCCCCTTACCCTGCTGCTGCCGCGCAGTGCGGCGGTTCCCGATGCCGTGACGGCGGGGCGGCCGCTGGTGGGAGTTCGGATGCCGGCTCATCCCGTGGCCCTCGAGCTTATCCGCCTCGCCGGGGTCCCCGTGGCCGCGCCCAGCGCCAATCTCTTCGGTCACATCAGCCCGACTACGGCCGCGCATGTTCTGGACGACCTGGATGGCCGCATCGACGCGGTCCTCGACGCGGGGCCAACCACGCATGGAGTGGAATCCACGGTTCTCGATCCCTGCCAAAGCCCGATGGTGATCTACCGCCCCGGCGCGGTCACCAGTGTCCAGATTCGAGACACCGCCGGTCCCGTCGCGCTCTTTCAGCCGGGGGAGGCGTTGCTCGAGACGCCGCGGGAGTCTCTTCCCTCACCCGGCGTGGGCCTGCGGCATTACGCGCCCCAAGCCCGTTTGGTTCTTGTCGAAGCCCCGCTTTCTGAACTGGGTGCGCGCCTTCAGGAGCAGGCGGAGGCCGTTTCCCGGCGGCTTGGCGCGATCGACCGGCTTGGCGTCATGCTGCCCGCCGAGATCCCGCTGCCGGCCGCGCTTGGCGCTGCCCAGGTGTTCCCGTGGGGCCGCTGGGCCGCTCCCGAGGAATTGGCGCGCACGCTCTATGCCGGGCTGCGCGCACTCGATGATGCGGGCTGCACCGTGATCCTCTGTCCCGTGCCGCCGCCTGAGGGCATTGGCGCGGCCATCCGCGACCGGCTGAAAAAAGCCGCAAGGGAAGAGAACAGCAGGTAGGATGTCCGGTTCTAAAGAAGAAGCGGCACGCAAACGAGGCCTCATCGAAGTTTTTCAGCCGGTCGCAGCAATTCCCAACGACAAATGGACTGACGACCTCGCCACTTGTCTCGAATGGTTTCAGGCGGGGAAGCGACTCAGGATTCTCACTCGCCTTCCAAACCTTCAAAAGCCGGCAAAGGAAACCCGGAGGCGCAGGGGAGAGGCGAAAGGCTAGCCCGATTACCGGCCCACATCGCCCAGCTTGTACATGAACTTGATTGCGGATTTATACACCAGGGTCTTCGTCCGCCCGCGAACCTTGATCGTGTTGCGGTCGTACCACTCGATGCAGCCTTCCAATTGTTCGCCGTCTTCAAGCACGACGACCATCGGGGTCTGCGACTGGATCTGCTTCTGGAGATAAAAGAGTTCCGCATGATGCAAGCCGCTCTCTCCCTCAGGGGCCCTCGCCGCAAAGTGGACAGGAGCCGGAGCGAGAGCGGGCGTGTTGCGCCGCCCGCGGTGCTGCGGCCGGGCGGGCGCGGCTCCGTTATCAACACGGACGTTGGGCGGAATCGATGACGCGCTCATGGGAAAGCATCCTTCCTTCAAAAAGAACGAAAATTGGATAAACGGATCAATGAGACGCTTGCTGCACTTCGGCCTTAAATGCCGTGCCCGGTGGAATTACGCTCGAAATCGGCAAAGATGAGTCCCCGGCTGAGGTTCGCTCTTGCGAACGGGGTGCTGTCTCACTCTACGGGTAGCCTTGAGTACAAGAATGCACCGACAAGCGTGTCCTGTCGAGCCCTAGAGTCCGATTTACAAGTGAAAGTGCTGATATCGATAGAGATGCGGGACGGTGCGGGGGGGGTTGCACTTATCTTTTCCGCTCAGAATCTCCGGGCGGTCAAGGTGGCCGCGGTGGCGCGTCCGGTTATGCCCGTTCGAGGCTCACGGCCATCGCATCGAGCGAGAGGGAGCGCAGCAGGTTGCGCCGCATCCCCGATTCCACCTGCGCCAAAGCCCGCGCGGCACCATCGATCCATTCCACGGTCAGCCCCTGCGCCAGACGCTCGAGCTCAGACGCGAGGTCGAGATTGCGAATCAGCTCCGGCGTTCCCGCCACGGTCAGCAGCAGGTCCTCGATCAGGCTGCCGAGCGCGCGCAGTAGTTGGATGGTCTTCTGCTGGCCGTCGGCCCCGGCCCGATAGTTCTCCGTGGCGTGGAAGAGCTGCGCATAGTCTGGCTCGCGCAAGGCGGTCCGGAGCAGCACCAGCGCATCCTGCCGGCCGGCAAGATAAACGTCCAGGTCAAACCCCAGCGCTCGTCCCACGGCCCCTTCGGCCAGCCTTGCCGTCAGCGCCCGGTCCTTTTGAGAGAGTGCAGGCCGGCGCTGGGCCAGCAGAGTTTCGAGTTCCGCCGCCGGCAACGCCCCCAGCCGATGAACCACGGCCCGGGAGCGGATGGTCGGCAGCAGCTCCTGAGGATTCTCGGTAAGGATGATCAGCGAGGTGTAATTGGGCGGCTCTTCCAGCACCTTGAGCAGGCTGTTGGCCGCCTCCTTCATAAAAGCTGACGACGTGAAGATCGAAAACGAGTGTTTGGCCTCCACCGGCGGCCGGTAGTACGCCACATGAATCACCTGCCGCACCTGCCCCATCTTGATGAGCAGTTGCGGCGGATCAGGAGGAACGATCAGCACGTCAGGATGAGTTTGGATCAGGATGCGGGTGTCTTTCTTGTCGGTTTCCCTGAGGTCGTCGCGCGCCGCCACGGCCTCGGCCAGACGCTCTTCAAGATTCGCGGCGTCGGCGATCCGGGTGCAATTCCGGCAAACCCCGCAAAAGTCCGGCAGCCCGTCGCTCTCGGCCGGGTTCAGGCAGTTTACGGCCTTGGCCAGCATCAGCGACAGGGTGTACTTGCCCGCTCCCCTGGGCCCGGCAAGGATGAGCGAATGAGGAAACCGCTCCGCCCGCACCGCCTCGCGCAGGTGCGTCACCGTCGCCGTGTTGCCGAGAAAATCGCTGAAACCCATGGATTGAGTTTAGGACAAAGAGGTGGGGCCTGCGGGCTTTGGCGTGCGGATGGGGACCGATCCCACTCATCGCGATGAAACTGCGATGGGCACAGGTGTCCGGCTTTACGAAAGACGGGCGGGAACATGCATATGCGGGCTGCCTGCGAATCGGGGGCGCGCGGAATCCGGAGCGTATGCTTAGGGTCGTAGAAAGGCTGCGTCCGGCAGCGCAGCCGGGCCAGCAGTTAGTGAGAGACCAACCAATGACCCCAAAGATCCTCGTGACCCCGAAATTGCTCGCCGCTTTGCTCGGCTTCGCTGCCGCCTGTTCCCTTTCCCGTTCGCTTCAAGCTCAATCTCCCGCAGCTTTGCCAGGCAGCGGTCTTGCCCAGCATGACTTTCTCTACGCCGGCGAATCGCACGACCGCAACATCTATATTGTTCGCGGCGGAAAGATCGTGTGGACTTACTCAGACCCCGCGGGCAAGGGGGAGATCAGCGATGCGGTGATGCTGTCGAACGGCAACATTCTGTTCGCGCACCAATTTGGATTGACTGAAATTACGCCTGAAAAGAAAGTCATTTGGAATTACGAGCCGCCGGCCGGCCACGAAGTGCACACCGCGGTGCCCATCGGCAACGACCGCGTGCTCTATATCCAGAACGGCGACCCGGCCCTGCTGCGCGTGGTCAACATCGTCACGGGCGTCACGGAGAAGGAGATCAGGCTGGCCACGAAACAGCCTTCGAGCACCCACGCGCAGTTTCGCCATGCCCGGCTCACCGCCCAGGGTACGCTTCTGGTGGCACACATGGATCTGAACAAGGTGGTGGAGTACGACTCCAGCGGCAACGAGCTCTGGTCGTTTCCGGCAGACAGTCCGTGGGGCGTCACTCCGCTGGCCAGCGGCAACGTGCTCATTACTGACAGGAAGGGCGTGCGCGAGGTGACTCGCCGCGGCGACACGGTGTGGAGCTGGGCCCCAGCCGATGCTCCCGGTTACAAGCTTTCAAGCCTGCAACAGGCGTGGCGCCTGCCCAACGGGAACACGGTGATTAACAATTGGGTCAACGCATGGAACCTGAAGCCGGAGGAGATGACGGGCGCCATCCAGGCCATCGAAGTGACTCCGGCAAAACAGGTGGTGTGGGCGCTCGCCTCCTGGACCGACCCCGCCAACCTGGGCCCGTCCACGACCTTTCAATTTCTCGACGAGCCATCCGCGCCGGAGAATGCGCACTTCGGAGACATCCGATAGAACGTCCTTCAGGCGCCTAGCCGGGCTGTGAGGATCCGTTCGGCCACCGCTGCGGTAATGCGCTGGTGAATCTCTTCGATGGACAGGTCGCCCTCGATCAGCAGCACGCGCTGGGGCTCGCGCGCGGCAATCTCGCGGTATTTTCCCCACACGCGCGCGTGGAATGCGTTCTGTTCCCGCTCGAAGCGGTTTTCGTCTTTCCCGGTCTGCGCTTCCACGCGGTGGTTACGGCGGCGCGCGCGCGCCAATGAAGCAACCAACGAGGGCAGCAGCAGCAGGGTGAGATCCGGCTGAAGGTTTCCGCAGACCAGCCGGTGGAGATCGAGCACAGCCCTGGAACCGAGTTCGCGTCCCCCACCCTGGTAGGCCTCGGTGGAGTCGGTAAAGCGGTCGCAGACGACGATTTTGCCCGCCTCGAGCGCCGGCACAATGACCTCGGCGATGGCCTGGGCGCGGTCGGCAAACATCAGAGCCATCTCCGTCATGGGTGCCAGGCCGGTGGAGCGCGAGTCAAGCAGGATCTCGCGAATGCGGTCGCCGATCAAGGTTCCGCCGGGCTGGCGGGTGAGCACGGGTTCCAGGCCCTGCATTCGAAGCCATGCGGCCAAACGGTTGATTTGGGTGGTTTTGCCCGACCCATCAAGCCCTTCGAGAGTGATAAAAAGACCGCGCGGCATGGGCTGAGTCTACCACTGTGACGAATGCCGGAGACGAGTGTGTTTCGGTTGTGTTACAAGAGGGCAACTTCCAAATACCTCGGGCGCGGGAATCTGCGCCCCAACTGGAGACTCGCGTGAAGCCTCGAACCGTCTTCTCGTTCTTTTCCTATGCCCTTGTGGCAATCGCCGTGCTGTGCTGTTGCCGGCTCAACGCCCAAAACCTCACCCTCGAAGGCCAGACCGGCGGGTTCATCACACCCACCGCGTATGTGGTCTACGGCGGCGAGGGCCACTTCTTTTCGCACCCCGCCTTCGGCTATCACTTCGTGAACGCCAACCAGGTGATCGGCGACATTCAAACCTTCAGCGTTGAAGAAGGATTCGCCAATCGCGCCGAGGCAGGCTACACCCGCAGCGTGCACCAGACCGGCGACAGCGCCCTGTTCAGCAGTCTGTGGAACTACTCCGGCATGAACATCATGAACGGCAAGGTGGTTGCCGTGAAAGATGGCCAGTTCGGTGCCTGGACACCGGGCCTTGCAGGCGGGTTCGTGGTGCGCACGAACGATCACTTCGTCAGCGGCGCTCTCGACGGTAAATCCTACACCAACGAGGACGTCTATCTGGTTGCGACCAAAACCTGGCTGAAGCCTCCGCTGCCGTTTCTGGTCAACTTCGGATGGAAGTTCACGAACGCCGCAATCTACGGGCTCGGCGGGCAGGCGACTCGGTTCGGCGGGAGAGTTTTCGGCGGGCTCGGCATTCCGCTGCCGTTCCTGTTCAAAACGGCCATTGTGCCCTCGGCCGGTTTCTCGCAGGAGCCGCCAACCGCAAAGAATCTGGGTCCGCTCTCGGCAACGAGCGTCTATCTGCTCCAAGGCCGCGCGGATCTGCCCACAACGCTCGATTACGCCGTCCGCGTAACCCAGAAAGACCACCCCCATTTCGCTCTTGATTTCGGGATCGGCCAGGTCGCAGGCAATATCGGCACCACCCTGGTCCCGACCGGCATTCCCGCGGAGCCCTATGCGCCTTTGAACGTGAACCTCGAGGCCCGTCATATCATCGGCATCGGCCTCAGCGTGCGGCCCTGACAGGAAGGCAAGCGCAGGGTGAAAATCGCGCTCTTTCCCGGGCAACTTCTCCTGCCCGGGCGGGTTTAAAATCGCATGGATCGGACGCGGCTTGAAGTGCGCGGACGGTTGAATGAAGAATTCAGGAGGAAACCCCATGCGTCATTTCCGTTCTTCGCGCTGGCTTATTCTGGCGCTGCTCGTTGTTCTCATCCCCGCATCGTCCTTTGCCGGCGTGTTCATCAGCGTTGGATTCGCTCCACCCGTGCTGCCGGTCTATGTGCAGCCGGTTTGCCCGGAGCCCGGCATGATGTGGACGCCCGGCTACTGGGGCTACGGCCCTGACGGCTACTACTGGATACCCGGCGCGTGGGTTCCCGCGCCTTACACCGGCGCCCTGTGGACTCCGCCCTGGTGGGGCTGGTCAGGCGGCCTTTATGTCTTTCATCCCGGCTACTGGGGAACTCACGTCGGCTACTACGGCGGCGTCAACTACGGCTTTGGCTACATGGGCATCGGCTTCGTGGGCGGGGCGTGGCGCGGCGGCGTCTTCGCCTATAACACCGCGGTCATGCGCGTGAACGGCAACGTGATTCACAACACCTATATCGATCGCAACGTTGTGGAGCGCAACACGATCGTCAACAATCATGTTTCCTACAACGGCGGACCCGGCGGCATCAATCACGCTCCCGCTGCCTCGGAACAGATTGCCAATCACGACCAGCATATGGCGGCAACCTCGTTCCAGCGCACGCATGAGAGCTCAGCCATGAACAACAGGAGCGCCTATGCCAGTCACAATGGGGGACATCCGTCGAACCTGGCTGCTTCACGGCCTCTGGGGGCTGAAAACCACGCCGCGCCATCGGGCGCTGGGGCCAGAGGTTCGAGCTACAGCGCTCCGCGCGGGAATACGGCAGGGCCCCGTGCCATGGGCCAGGGGCGTCAGACCCCGCAATCTCATGCCGTCCCTCAGGCGCACCCCGCGCCGCAGGAGCACAGTCAACCCCGCTCCGAGCCGCACGACCACGGCAAAGGCAGGTAAATCCCAACCCCAACTCCTGCAATCGAGCCCACGGTCCGCCGTGGGCTCTTTTTTGCGTTTTGCCGGCTGGTCGAATCGGTTTCTCCCAGGTCAGCGGTGGACCTTATTGCGTCAGGCTCCGGCAATCTCGATGCCGGCGATCTCCACTTCCAACCCGCTAAACTCCGGATGGTCGTTCTCGCGGATCCGATAGGCAACATCGATCAGGCTGCCCGGCTCCAGACGCAATTCGGCCACGCGCCCCGCAAGGTCCCACCCCACCGCGCGCATCACGCCGCTCGATCCGGTTGGAGGCGCGGAACCGGTTTGCGCCTGCGCCAGTTCCAGGCGCACGTGCCGCTCTTTCATGATGCGCGGCGCAGCGGCCAGCCGCACCTTGCGCGCCACAAACAGCGGCTCGGGGTTTCCGTGTCCCAGCGGCTCAAGCTTGCGCAGCCAGCCCGCCAGCACCGGCGTAATGCGGTCCAGCGCCAGTTCGGCATGAATGCGCAAAACCCGCTCCGGCTCCCGCGCCGCCAGATGCTCCGCGGCGTAGATGCGCAGCCGCCGCTTCAACTCCGGCAGGCGCTCCGCCGGCATGGCAAAACCAACCGCGAAGGCGTGGCCGCCGAAGCGGGTGAACAGGTCGGCGCAGCTCTCAATCGCGTTCAAAAGATGAAAGCCGTCCACCGAGCGCCCCGAACCGTGGGCTACGCCGTCTTCCACGCTCACCACGATTGCGGGCTTGGCCGTCCGCTCAACCACGCGCGAGGCCAAAATGCCGATCACTCCCCGATGCCACCCCTCGCCCTCAATGACCAGCAGCCGGTCTGCGGCAAGCTCGCGAGCCGGCTCGTCGTCCCCGGTCAGCCGTTTTTGAATCACGCCCAGCGCGGTAGCCTCCGCATCGCGCCGTTCGCGGTTCAGCCGTTCCAGCTTGGCCGCCAGCTCGGCGGCCCGCTTGGGGTCGCGCGTCGAAAACAGTTCGATCACTTCTGACGCCACGTCCATCCGCCCGGCGGCATTGATTCTGGGGGCTAGCCGAAAGGCTACATCGAAGCCCGTAAGCTGCTTGCTGACTGGATCGAGCGCTGCCGCGGCAAACAGCGCCCGCAGTCCCGCGCCAGACGGCCGGCGCAGCTCGCTCAGGCCCAGCGCCGCAATGGCGCGATTTTCGCCGCGCAGCGGAACCGCGTCCGCGATGGTCGCGATGGCCGCCATCTTCAAAAAACTCGGCAGCGTCTTCTCGCGCGTGCGCACCGCGTCGCGCCGCTCGAGCACTGCCTGCGCCAGCTTGAGCGCAATGGCCGCTCCGCAGAGGGATTTTTCAGGATAGCCGCACCCCGGCTGGTTGGGATTCAGAATGGCCAGCGCCACCGGAACCGCGTCCCCCGCCGCAGGCAGGTGATGATCGGTCACGATCAGGTCAAGGCCCAGCCTCTGCGCGGTCTCCGCCTCGGCAAAGGCCCTCATGCCGGTATCCACCGTGATCACCAGCCGCACGCCCTCGGCGTAGGCCGCCTCCAGCACGCTCGATTGCAACCCGTAGCCCTCGCGGAGCCGGTGCGGCACGTGGAAACGCGCTTCGCCGCCCAGCATCTCGATGGTGGTCTTCAGCAACACTACGGCCGTCGTGCCGTCCACGTCGTAGTCGCCGTAGAGCAGCACCGGCTCGCGCAGGGCGATGGCCCGCTCCAGCCGTTCCACAGCCGCCGTCATGCCCAGCATCCGGTAGGGGTCGCTCAACTGTGAAATTTCTGGATTCAGAAAGAAGAAGGCTTCCGCGGCCTGGGTAATGCCGCGCGCCAGCAGCAACTCGGCCAGCACCTGGGGCAAACGGGCCTCTTTGGCCAATGCCGCGGCTGCCAAATGATCCGTCTGTGTCAGTTCCCAGCGCTGGCGCGGCAAACTGCGAGGCACGCTAACTTACTCTTCCTCATCGTCGTGAGAATGCGCGTCGTCGATCACGATGTCGTGAAAATTTTCGATGTCTTCAAGCAAGGTCTGAAAGCGCTCATACCACTCCGTCGTGGTCTCGTGCAGAAACACCAGCCCCTGGTACACAAAACCCAGTTGGATGTAGCCCAGCATCCCCGCATACTTGCGCAGCCACTTGGCTTCCACCATTTCCGTGGCCTCTTCATCGGGAAAGTTCATTTCGCCGGCTTCGTCAATCAGGGATTCCAGCTCCTCGAGCTCCAGCGTCATCTCGCTGAAGGTCACAAACGGAGCCCCCACGTGCTTGGCCATCTCCACAAAGTCTTTCCACGACTCGGGGTTGCCTTGTCCTTCCCACACAATGGAGGGAATGTCTTCGGTGACGTAACCGGGAAGGCGGTGCATGCCATGGCCCTCGATAAAGGCCACCATATCGTCTTTCAGCGAGAGCAGGTTGTCAGAACTCATAGTCAAGCCTCTATTCTCGCAGATTCAGCCTCGGGTTCAGTGCCTGAATGTGGAAACTTCGAGAGCCCGGCACCCGGCAATGGCCAAGGCTTTACTCTTAAATCAGCCGCATTCCGGAGGACAGCCTTTTGCCCGCTTTCGAACGCCACGTCTTTGTCTGTCACAACACGCGTCCGGCCGATGCGCCGCGCCCCTGCTGCACCACCGATGGAAAGAGCGAGCTGCACGCGCGACTGCAGCAGCTCACCAAGGATGCCGGTCTCGCCGGACGTGTGCGCATCAACAAGTCAGGCTGCCTTGACCAGTGCGAACACGGTCCTACGGTGGTTGTCTATCCTGAAGCGGTCTGGTACGGCAACGTGCGCCCTGAAGACGCTGAGGTCATCGTGCACGAGCACCTGGTTGGAGGCCGGCCCGTGGAACGCCTGCGCCTGGCCGAGGGATGTCTCAACACAAAATCCTGCCCGCATCGCGGCTGAGGGGCCCGGCTCAACACCGGGCCGCTTCGGCAGGCTCTCCTGGAATGCGAACTCCGGGCTCCCCGGCGGACGGCCCTCAGGAGGGCTTGTTGCTGGTTGTATGCACGATGGTGATCTGCGTCTTGCCCTGGTTCTCCCCCGAAGCGGGAGTGATCGTCAGCACTACGGACTCCTGCTTGTTCTTGCTGACCGTGAGCACCGTTCCTGTGGGAGCGTCGAACACCGAGGCATCGCTGCCGAACTTGCTCTTGTAAAAGGCCAGCACCTGCGCTTTCGAGTCCCCGGTAATGTAGACCGCCGACACCATGGAACCGCCCGGCGTGGACATCCGCATGCTCCCTTTGCCGGCCTGTGCGCCGGGGTAAATATCGGTGCCCAGATCGCCTGAGGTGAAGGTCTCCGAGCTATTGGCGCTGATCGACCCGCCGCCCATGTGCATCGTTACGTCGCCGCCCGCGTTGGTCGAGGAAACATGAATCGCATGCGCGATGCGCCACACCATGAAGCTGAACGCTCCCGCGCCCAGAATTCCCAGGCCCACACAGATAAGCACGACGATCAGGATGATCTTGACCACGTTGCTTCCCTGTTTCACCGGCGCGGCGGCTGCCGCGGCAGCTTGCGCACCGCATGCGGCGCAGGTTTGCGACTCGGGCCCCAGTTCGGCCCCACACTTCGAACAGTAGTTAGCCATGGTGATCTCCCTTGCGTCGATTTTTCCGGGGAATTGCGTTACCGTCTTGCCGGATAGGCAAATATACCTCATGATCATCAGCTAAGTCCGACTTTTTCACTGGCTTTCGTCGGCATCCATGCGGCGTCCTGAAAACCCGCCCGCAGATCGCAATCTCGGCACGCGCAGACGGTCGGGTTGACTTGAGTGCATTGCTTTTTGGGTACGGCAATCCTGAAACCGCAATAATCCCTGAGTCCCTGCGCCACCGGATGTACAGCCTGCGGCTCAATGCGCTATCCTGACACTTAACCCATGATTTTTTCCCGTGATTACATAGGGTATCTGGCCCGCCGTACGGTCAAGCACCTCATCGACGCAAAGATGGTCACCACCAGCGACTTGAAGGTGACCGAGGCGCGCGTTCATGACGGCCTGCTCGAGGAGCTTTCGCTCGAAGACCGCATCAACGAGGAAGTCCGCGTTATTCTTGACGCCTACTCCGAGGAGATGCGCAAATCCGGCGCGCAATACGCCGAGATGTTCAAGAAGGTCAAGACCGAGCTGGCCAAGAAGTACAAGGCGGTGCTATGAGGATCAACCGCGACAAGCTCAACAAGCTGGCCCACACCGTGGCCGACACGCTGGCGGAAATCGACCAGGTGGGTTTCCTCGAGGACCGCAACACGATCCGCCAGGAGGCGCGCAAAGCTCTCGAAGCTCTGCTCACCGACGAAGCCCGCATCGACACAGCAGCGCGGTTGAAGATCGCCAACCAGCGCAAGATCATCCTTGAAGGCTCCCAGGAGTGGGAGATTCTTTACCGCAAGTATTACAACGACGAGGTCCGCAAGCTTGGCATTTAGAGGCAATCAGCCTGGCGTGTGGCCTCAACCGGCCGCGCAATTCGCGTTTTGGCGGCAATTCGTTTTTTTGTTAGATTGGAAGAGCGGCCTTCCGGGGCTGCCCCATCCATGTGGCGCTATCGTCTAGGGGTTAGGACGTGAGATTCTCAATCTTAAAACCCGGGTTCAATTCCCGGTAGCGCTACCAGAGATTTGACGCGAAAGCCCGCTTTTTCAGCGGGCTTTTTGCTTGCCCGGAAGGCGCCGTAGCGCGTGCAAACCGCAAAAAGCGGGAATTGTGTGGCACATCCTGTGGCACAGCCGGTCCAGTGGCGCAGTTTCGCGCTGGCATACCCGACCTCCCACTACCGCTCCTGCTACCGTCGCGCGCCGCCGCCCGCGCGAACCTCGGCGCATGGGGGGAGGGAGAGGGGTCGCTCACGCCACCTACCCTCGTCGGCAAAATCGAATTTTTTCAGTTTTTTGATGTAGGAAAAGAACGGAAGGACACAAAAACCGACTTCAGATTTTCCGGCGTTGGCGGATTATTTACAGTCCAAATTTTGGAGTTTTAGGGCCAGTCACTGAGTTGCCCAAAATCCCGGGCTTTGGCCGTCTGCTGAACACTAGCCCGTTTGCCGGGACCAATACGGTTGCCGTTCAATCAATCCTGTTGGATGAGCGCATGGGGCTGAAACCAGCCATCGTCAATCGGTGAATGGCGATGTGGCTCCGGCTGATTTTTCTAGGGCAGGGGAGCGCGTCTCTCAATCGCATCGCAGGGCAACCGTCGGATTGACACGAGTCGCGGAACCTCCAGGAATCAGGGACGCCAGCAGCGCGACCAGAATCAATAAGCCCGTCACTGCCGCGAAGGCCAGGGGATCGTGCGGCGCGACGTTGAATAACAAGCTGGACAGCACGCGGGAAAACGCCAACGCCAAGAGCAATCCGAGGAAGACTCCCGGCACGATCAGCCGCAGTGCACTGGCAAGCACAAGCCGCAGGATGTCGGCCCGTGACGCTCCCACCGCCATCCGTATTCCGATCTCCTGCGTGCGCTGAACGACAAAAAAGGAAATCACTCCATACAGCCCAATGACGGCGAGGATGAGCCCCGCGCAGGCAAAGAACCCGACAAGCAGCATTTCAAAGCGAGGCCTGTCGGCCATCTTCCCAACTCTCTCGGAGAGCGTTTTCACATCGACCGGGACTGTGGGGTCGAGCGATGCGACTTGCGACCGGACCCATGGTTCGACACTGCCGGGCGGCAGAGCGGTCTTGAGAATCAGAATCGAACTGCGGTCCCAATCCTGTGCGTTCTGACGCCGCAGCCGGTAATATTCCGGCTCCTCTCCGCCGGCCAGCCCGCCGTTTTTCACGTCAGCGGCGACACCCACAACGGTGCAGAGAGGATCGTTCTCTGGCGACGCACCATTGTGGAGGTAGAGATGCTGCCCGAGCGGGCTTTGCCCTGGAAACAACCGGCTTGCAAGCGACTGGCTCAGAACCACGAAGCGGTCCTCCGATGCGAGTTCCTCCTCGGTAAAGCCCTGTCCCTGCAGGATAGGAACCTGCAACGCGCGAAAGTATTCGGGCGTCACCCATCTCGATGCGACCATGCCTCCTGTTCCTGATGACAAGGCGGGGCGGCCCTCGACCCGAAGCGAGGCATAGACCTGATCGTGGTGATAACCGCCCGGCGGCAGAGAGTCGCTGATGGCGAAGGCTGTAATGCCCGGCCCATAGCGCAGGTTCCGCTGCAACCGCTGAAAGAAGGCCATCTGACTCTCAGGTGTTGGATAGGAGGTTTGGCCAAGGGAGATGGCGGCGGTGACGATGTTCTCGGCGTTCATTCCAAGGCTCTGCTTCTCGATGTTCCAGAAACTGTGCGCCAGGAGCGCTCCACCCGCGAGAAGAACCATGCTCGCCGAGATCTGTGCAATCACAAGCCAGCGTCTCAACAAGGCACGACGCATGGATGTTTGCGTGCGTCCCGTCAGCGCTTCCATGCCAATCGCGCGAATTCCGGAGAGCAACCCAAACAAAATCGCATTTGAGATTGAAATGACCAAAGCAACGAGAAGAATGCGGGCATCGATCCGCGCATTGCTCAAAAAAGGCAATCCATCCGGCGCCATGGCGATGAAGACACGCAGCAGCAACACGGCAAACAAACATCCGGCAATGCCACCGGCCAAAGACAAGGTAAACGACTCGGTAAGCGATTGCCGCGCCAGGCGCATCCTGCCCGCTCCCAATGCCGATCGAATTGCAAGCTCTTTCTCCCGGCTTGCGCCGCGAGCCAGCATCAAGCCAGTCACGTTGGCACACGCAATCAACAACACTGCGAGCACAAGTCCGAGCAATATCCAGGCGGCCAAACGCACTTCATGCACTTGGCGATCGCGCAGGGATCTGACCTGCAAATGCACTTCCTTGCGGAACGGGGCCGGGGCCAATCGCAATGAGTACTCGAATAACGGTTCGAGTTCGGCCTTTGCCTGCTCGATCCTCATGCCTGGTCTAAGCCGCGCGAAGGCCCACATGGGGTGGCCCGGATCAGCGTGGCGTTCCGCGGCCGCATCCAGTGCCTGCGGCAGGAGCACATCGGAGGCCTGCAATCGCGGCATCTCGAAATCCTTCGGAAGCACACCCACAATTTCCGTCGCATGCCCGTCGATGCGCATCAACGAGCCCATCACCGCTGGATTCTGGCGATAGCGGCTGCGCCAAAGACTGTAAGAAATCAGAGCCGCTCGCGGGCCATTGGGGCGGTCTTCGTCGGCGGTAAAGTTCCGGCCAACTACCGGAGACACGCCGAGAGTCGGCAGAAAATTCGCCTCCACGCGCGCACAATCGAGCCGTGCAGGATTGTTCTCGGTCAGGTCGCAGGGCTCCACCCCGATCTCTGAGGTCATGGCTGCGAACGGCTTTTGATGGTCCTGCCACTCGTAGTAGGAGCCACCCAGCATAAACTCCTGCGGCTCGATGGGCGCAACCAGCCCGACGGAAACAAGGCGGTCCGAATCCCTGTAAGGCAAGCTGCGGAAGAGAATCCTATCCACAACACTGAACACAGCCGTGGTCGAGCCGATCCCCAGCATCAACGTCAGAACCACGGTCAGGGAAAACGCCGGATTGCGCCGGAAGCCGCGGACAGCATACCGCACGTCCTGCGCAAGGGTTTCGAGCCAATGACCGGGCCGCACTTCCCTGCATTGCTCGCGCGCGCGCTCGACCCCACCGAAAGCAATGGCGGCATGCCTCCGTGCCTCCTCGGGAGACATGCCGGTCAGAATTTTTGCTTCGATCTCGTGTTCCATGTGAAATCGCAGTTCTTCGTCCACTTCACCGTGGCTTCTGCCTGCAATGAAGAACCGCAGGCGAGTGAGAAATTCATTGAGCACGTGTCTCCTAACCTCGCTCAAGCACCAGCGCAACGGCGCCTGCCAGCCGATCCCAGCTTTCAATCTCTGCTTTCAGTTGTTTCTTGCCCGCGCGCGTTAGCGCATAATACTTCGCCTTTCGGTTGTTCTCCGACGCTTTCCAGTCAGCCTGAATCCACCCCTTGTACTCCAACCGATGAAGGGCTGGATAGAGAGAGCCCTGGCCAATCTGAAATACATCCTGCGATACCTGTTGGATGCGCTGGGCGATTCCCCAGCCATGCATCGGCTCCAACGCCAATGTCCTCAGGATGAGCAGGTCAAGAGTTCCTTGCAGAAGATCGGTCGGCTGCGGCATGTCGTTCCCCTCGACGTTCTACAGAAATAGTGATCCGGCTTCCTGTCGCATGTCAAGGGAAACTTCCGACCATGATTCCGATACCCTATTTCTGTTTTCCGGCAGGTCAGCTTGTACACAATCGCCGAGACACTCACCAATGCCGATTACTCCTCGAAGAGTCGGCATGGCGACTGTAAACCATGTCAGGTCTTCGAAGGGGAATTCCTGTCGCAAACGGCGTTATGGGAATAAATTGTGACTGCGTCGCCAAACTCAAGGTCAATGAGCGTTTGGGCCGTCTGGTGTTAACTGAATCCCTTGTCCAATGGGATTGGCGAACCCTTTCCGGCTTGCAGGTCCAGAACCTCGATCCAATCCTTGTATTGCTCAAAGCTTACCGGCGGAGTGAAGGCCAGGTAGTGGCTGTTGTGCATACCAATGCCTTCCGTCGTCCACTTCAACCGCCACATCTCGTTGCTGGCGGGATGTGGCAACGATCCCACCGTCACAACGCCGTTGGCTTCCGCGACAAACGAACTCTCCAGCAGCTTCCCAGAGTCTCCCGCGCGCGCGATTTCCAGCCGTCCCCGCGCCGCTTTCAAACTGTCGTTCACCACCACGACCGCGTGTTTTCCCTCCGACTCTTCACAGCAAATAACCTGCACGTCGCGCTGCGCTTGCTCGAGGTAATGAAACGCCAATTTCTTTTCGAAGTAGTAGTCCACCACGGCGTCTGAAATAATCGGCCAGCCGTCGCGGATGTTCCACCACAGGATGCCCTCCTTTGTCCCTTTCTGCTGCCGGAAAAGCTCCACGAAAAACTTCATAGCCTCGGCCTGGGTAATCTGCGAAGCAAGAATGAACTCGTCGAGGTCGTCAGGACACGCGCCGAAAAACGCTTTCACCTGGTTGATCATCAAGTCGTTTCTGCCGACGGTCGACTTGTCCTGCGGGCTGGAGCGGCAGGACTTCGTGAGCCACTGCTCGTTCCATTGGTGGCCCATCACCCAGGGATAAACCGCTTCCGGATCCATCATGCGTTCCAGCGAGGTTCGGGAGGGGCAGCCGTGGTAGCCGATCTCACTCGCAAAGCGGGCCGGCGAAGCGGTATAGAACGGTGCCTTGAAGTACCCGCGCGGCCCCCACAAATGAACCTCTGGCATCGAGTCAGTCTTGTTGCCCGCGGCCACCACGGCAGGACTGTGATAGGGCGAGCTGGGCAAATACGCGCGATTCGGGTCGAGTTCTTTCAGAACCGCGGGAATCGTCTTGCGGGTGCTCGGATCGAGGTTGGGATCGGTCCCTGGCAGGCCCTTGCGCGCGGCCCAATCGAAGGCGTCGTCACACTCGTTGTTGCCCGACCACAATGCCAGCGAAGCGTGATTGCGGAGCCGCGGAACAACTGCCCGCGCC
The DNA here is from genome assembly GCA_963793885.1 of uncultured Acidobacteriaceae bacterium. Classification (GTDB taxonomy): domain Bacteria; phylum Acidobacteriota; class Terriglobia; order Terriglobales; family Acidobacteriaceae; genus Telmatobacter. The sequence goes on along the minus strand of CAWCBQ010000001.1, from coordinate 1,460,314 downwards.
TCCTTTTCGAGAGCTGCGAGAAAGGCATCGTCTTTGGGGTAGATGGCACAGGCCATGTTGAAATCCTGCCAGACCAGGATGCCCGCCTGGTCGCAGAGATCGAAAAAGCGGTCCTCGGGATAGACGTTTCCGCCCCAGCAGCGGGCCATATTGCAATTCGCTTCTTCCATCAGTTGAACGGTGCGGTCCAGATGAAGGTGGTCGCGGCTGTGAAGCGCATCGAGACAGCTGTAATCGGTGCCTTTTACAAATATCGGCACACCGTTGACTGTGAAGCCGAATCTGCCCTTCCCATCGGGCGTGAGGATGTCGGATCGATCGAGCTCAATGGTACGGATGCCGATTTGCTCAACACGCCGGTCGATCACCTTACCGGAATGGTCAAGCAATGTGACCGAAGCTTCGTACAGCGGCCGATCGCCGAATCCGCGTGGCCACCAGAATGCGCACTGCTCCACAGCGAAATCGTGCCGGCCCGCAGCAGCGCTCACCGCTGACTGCCAGTGAACTGCGCTTTCCCCATCGCGACCGAGCGCAACATCGAGCCTTTCAGATCCTTCGTTCGTGATTCCGTCCAGCTCCCAGGTTAGAGTGACGATGGCCCTGCCCTTCTCAACGTCCACCGACCTGGTGTGCCAGTAGACATTGTTGATTCGCTTCGGACCGAGCCATTCGACGTATACATCCTTCCATAGGCCGGCGCTCACCACCCGCGGCATAATGTCCCATCCGAACATGTGCCCGGCTTTGCGAACATACAAGGCTTCCCAATGGCCATTCGGCGGATGCTCCCAACCAGAGTGGGGATGCGCCAGGCCGGCCATCACTGCGGGATCGATGCGCACCAGTATCTCGTTCATCTGGCCCGGCTGCAGCGACGTGCTCACATCGAAGCGCTGGGCAACCAGCATGTTGGCTCCCCTGCCCACCTCAATGCCGTTCAGCCAGACGGTGGCAATGCAATCCAGCCCCTCAAACACCAGCTCGGCTCTCTCGGTTGGCTCGGAGTGTTCGGCCCTGAATGTGCGCCTGTACCACCACTGATGGTCTTCAAGCTCGAGCGCTTGCAGCACCCGGTTGCCCTTCTCGAGTGGTTCGATCTTGCCCGCTGCCACCAGATCCAGTTCCACGTTGCCAGGCACAGTGGCAGCAATGGTAGGCCACTCCGCGGGAGGAGTGTTGCGCGGCGACTTCTGGGGATACTCCGTCAGTGCTCCGTAGGTCAGGTTCCACGCGCCGTTGAGGCTGGTAACCCGGCGTGCCGGCGAGTTGCCTCGGAATGGTAGCTCTGCGGCCAGGGTTCTTGCGGCCGCACTGCCGTTGAAGAACGATGTAAGCCAGCAGAAGAGCGGCAGCTTCAAGATGCTGCGCCGCGTCAACGACTTCGATAGGGTGCTCATGCTTTCCTCTTTCTCCGCGCCCATCGGTCGATCCTCCTTTGCGTTGCGTTCTACGTCGGGCGCCATTCATCCACCTCAGACGCGGGCAGCAGCGACCTTCAGTTTGCCGTCATTGCCGGTCCGGAGTTGCAGCAGAGCCAGCAGAAGCACGTAGACAATGGCCGCCATTGGCACAAACAGCGAGCTTCTCATGCTGCTGCGGTCAGCCACAACTCCCACTAAAAGTGGAATCACGGCACCGCCCACAATTGCAGTCACCAGTAAGCCTGAAACCTCGTTACTGCGCCCCGGCATACGGTCAACGGCGGTGGCAAAGATCAGCGGGAAGATGTTGGCGAAGCCCAGGCCCGTGATAAAAAACGCAATGGCGGCCACCCCGCCAACCGGCACAAAGATAGCCACCATCCCGGCCACCGAGAGGATGCAGGTAGCGACCAGAAAATGCGCCGGCTTCACCCAGGTAAGAATGACGCCTCCCAGGAATCTTCCCGTCATGAGGGCCATGAAGAACAGGCCGGTGCCCAGCAAGCCAACGCGGCTGATCTCCAGGCCAAACCGCTCCTTGAGAAACAGCGGAATGCCCGCGCTGATTGAGACTTCGGCGCCAACGTAGAGAAAGATGGCGCAGGTCATGGCCAGCATGAACGGATTGCGCAGCAGGCCCAGGCAAGAGCGCAGCGTTGCGGCTTCGGGCGGCATTTCGGCCGTGGGAAGTTTCAACCAGGCGGCCGCCACCAGCGTGATGAGCAGGGCCACGCTGAAGACAGGGAAAATTACCATCCAACTCAAGCCGAAGTACCGGGCTGCAATCACCGGCAGCAGGGGGCCGCAGAGTGAACCAATGGCCTTGACGAACTGGCCCAGCGAGAGATTGCGCGCAAACTTGCCCTCCGGCGAGACGTCACGCATAAGCGGATTGCCGGCCACCTGCAGGATTGCGGTTCCGGCCCCCAGCAGCACAATCGCAACAAGAAAGCGAGGAAAAGAGTTGAGCCCCAGGCTGGCGATCAACATCCCGATCAGCGCCACGGCAAGACCCAGCATGAGGACAAACTTCTTGCCACGGCGATTCTGCACAATTCCGGCAGGAATCGAGAGCAGGCCGAACATGCTCAATCCAACGAAAGGTGTCAGGAAGGCCGCCGCATTGCTCAAATGGAACTGACTCTTCGCCAGGCTCACAAACGGACCCTCGGCATCGATAAAGCCCATGGCCAAAAAAGCGAGGAATACAGGGAAAACCCGAAACCTCATGCGCTGACACTCCCAACGCGCTCCGTACAATCTGCGCCGGAATCGGCTCAGACGCAACATCGATTGGGCTTCATCGCCGGCCCGTTGCGCGCAAGCCATCTCCTACGGCCATTCTCTTGATGAATAGTTGAAACACCGTCGAGTATACATTTCGAGCAAAGTTGCAGCACTTGCCCCCAAAATCGGCCTCGACAAGCGCGAAGAGTCTAGCAGGCGTGACACAACACTAAGTTGATGCCAAATCGCCAAGGCACTCATTGAACACCTACTACTCCCGATAAGTCGGCTTCTCGACGGGAATCTTACGGCAGGGCGCCAAAGCGCTAATCGGCGTAGCAATGGGCGCTTGTCGGGATCTATGCTTTGGCGGGTGCCCCCGGTCCGGGGATATTTCCAAAACACAAATGAGGGTGCCCCCCGTCCCTCCCTAGCCTTCGGGGACCCAGGATGCCACAGACCTCAACCCCGGAACCCGAGCCTCGCTCCCTGATCCCTGATCCCTGTTTCTCCGACCCCTGATCCCTGACCCCTGTTTTGCAGATCATTACCCGCCCTCGGCGCACACTACTCATAGAAGACAAACACCCCACCTTGCTCCCTGGGATTGAAGAAAAAACCATGCGCACCGTTCGCAACATCATCAGCGTTACCCCCGAGATCGATCGCCAGGCCGCCGATCTGCCACTCCTTACATGGTGAAAAAAATAGAGATTTTGACTGTGAAACTGTGGAATCGATATAAATTATTCATTGCAATAGAATTACAAACCAAGATTCAACCCGGTACAGCGCCTGTATGGCTGTAAAAACCAAAAACCCCTCGTAACACCCTCATAATAAAGATCTTAAAAACCGGCCTTCCAACCCCGTACAGCCGCTGCAAAACTGTAAAACTGCAAAACTGTACCCCGCTTGGCCCCAGCTCCTTTGTCCTGCCCCCCAGTTCCCTGCTCGCCATCAACGCGGCCATCAACGACGTGGCTGCGCAGAACGGCTACATCGGCGCGCAGATCAATACCCTCAACGCCGTCAGCCAGGTGTTGAGCACGCAGCAGCAGAACGTGGAGTCGGCTCAGAATGCGGTTCAGGCCACCGATTATGCGGCGGCGACCTCGATCATGGCCAAGGACGAGATCCTGATGCAGACGGCCATCTCCGCTCTGGCGCAAAGCAACTCGACGCAGCAGGAAGTGACCAGGCTGCTGCAATGACAGGCTGAACCGAGCGAAGCGATCGGCTTTCTCCCAAATCATTGATTTAGGGCAGGTGCCCCCGGTCAGCGATCCCCATGGACAGCTCCTCGTCCACGGGGTCGGGTCCCTCGCATTCGGGGCCGGGGACGCCAAAGATCTCAACCCGGAATCTGTTCGTGATGCTTCGCATCAATCCCGACATGTCGGCATGGCGACAGGGACTCCGCGATAGAGCACTTCTCGGTGATTCCCGTCGCAAGCCCGCTTTTCAGGAGTAATTCTTGTTGGCATTCCCTCGAAACGCGCGTTGGGCTGTTCGCATCAATTGAGATTTGAGAGTGCCGTGAGCTTGACTCCTTGTGCGCGGCAGAACATAGCTTTCCAATAGGCGATCAATTGTCCATAATCACGAATCTCTCGCTCATTAAATAGATTCGCGATTCATTGCTCGTCGAGAATTGGAGAGGAACATCAGAGGTTCCTGCTCAACACGACTCCCTCGGAGCCGCTCACTTAGCTTCTGCCCTGTCCATTTGCGACGGAACGTCCTTCATCAGCTTCTGCCATGCACCAAATTGGTCCAGAACGCCCAAGGCCGCCAGATCACTTTCGAAAGGCGCAATGTTGCATTCAGGATCCTCCCGATCATCGGTGGGTTCGATGCCATGAGCAAGCAGATTCGCAACGTAGACGGCGGCAATAGCGTCGAATCCCTGGTGGGGCACTCGATTGGGCGCGTGATGCATGGCCACGGTTTCGACCACGGGATAGGGCAGGCCCCAGATGCCAAGCAGATAGGCTCCAATCTCGGCGTGACTGAAGCCGCGGGCTCGCTCCTCAACCGTGTAAAGCGGCTCATGGTTCTCGGCCGATTCTGCCATCGCTTCAGCAAAGCTCGCAGGAAGCTTCCAGGCCTGGATGAGCTTGCCCACATCGTGGAGCATGCTGGAGACGAATGCGACCTCAGCGAAATGTTTTGGAACCGGAAGGCGCGCCACAATGTGAGCTGTGAGCGTGGCGTGACGCTGCAAGCCGTCCATGGAAAAACCGGGCACGTCGGTCCTGGGTTGAAAGACCCTGAAGATCTCGACGGAGAGGACGAGACACTTCAACGCATTGAGGCCCAGGTATCCGACTGCACTTTGAATATTGGCGACGGGATTGGCGCAGCCAAAGAAGGCGGAGTTCGCCAATTGCAGAATCTTTGCGGAGATGCCGATGTCCTGCTCGACAATCCTCGATATATTCGGCAGCGAGGAATCGGGATCGGCGAGAGCCCTGTTCAAGGCATCATAAATCCGCGGCAAAGCCGGAAGATCGCCGAGTGAGCCCACCAGGGATCGGACCGCGCCGTCGGTAAGCCACGCCTGAAGGTGACAGGCGCGATCGATCGCCAGGCGAAGCATCTCCGGGTCGCAGGGCTTGGCCAGGAATTGGTGGGCAATGGGAATCACGCGCAACGCGGTGGTCATCTCGGTGTGGCCCGACAATACGATGCGGACGACTTCAGGATAGCGCGCGCGCACGTGCTCGAGGAGAGCCGCGCCGTCCATCCCCGGCATGCGCATGTCGCTGACGATCACATCGAATGGAGAGCTGGACATCAGGTCAAGGGCAGCCTGGCCCCCGGGCGCGAAAGCCATTTCCCATTCGTCTCTCATGGGCCGCAACATACGCCGCAGCCCGTCAAGGATTCTCACTTCGTCGTCGACAAACAGTATCCGCTTCATTGGATTTTGATCTCCGCAGTAGATTCTTCCTGGGCAACAGGCAAACTGATGTGGAATGTAGTACCCTTCCCCACCTCACTCTCAAATGTCAAAGTTCCCTTGTGGCGATCAACAATGACGGAGCGGGCAATGGCCAGGCCCTGCCCGGTTCCGCGCCCCACCTCTTTTGTGGTGAAAAATGGATCGAAGACCTTGGTGCGAACACCCTCTGGAATGCCTGAGCCGGTATCGGAAACGCTGATGTGAACGTTGCCGTTTTCCGCGGCCGTGCGAATGGTGATGAGGCCTTTGCCGCCATTGCCAACCACATCGGCGATAGCATGAGCCGCATTCACCAGCAAGTTCAGGAAGACCTGATTCAGATCGCCGACATTGCAAACCACAAGGGGTAAGTCGGCCAACTCTGTGTTTACGTCCGCCACGTACTTCCATTCATTGCGCGCCACGGTGACTGTGCTCCTCAGAGCCTTGTTCAGATCGACCGGCGCCATCTCCTTGCTCTCCGGGTGGGCAAACTCCTTCATCGCGCGCACAATAGTCGCCACGCGCTCGACTCCTTCCAACGTCTGCTTGATGGCCTGGGGTATTTCCTCGAGGATGTAGGCGCAATCGGATTCCTCCTCCAGGCGCTTCACGTCGCTGAGCAGATCGGGGCTCAGGGTACCCGAAGCCGCGGCTGCTGCAAGCTCGCCAAACTTGTCGATCAGCTTCTTGAGAGAGACGAACGAGTCTCCGAGAAAACGCGTATTATCGCCGACGAATTGAATTGGCGTGTTGATCTCGTGAGCGATGCCAGAGGCCAGGCGCCCCACCGATTCCAGCTTCTGCGCCTGGCGCAGTTCCATTTCGGCGATGGCGCGGCCGGTGATGTCGCGCGCCACGACCTGCATACCGACGGGCTTGTCACCGCGCCGGATCAGCCGAGGTTTTACTTCCAGCCTGACCCTGCGGCCGTCTTTAGCCACCACTTCGATCTCCGATGTAAGCTGAGTTGCTCCCCCCATCATTCGTGCACGATCCTGCTTCAGGACCTCCCAATATTCGGGGACAACAACTCGCCACATGTCCGTCTGGGCGGCTTCCTCCTGGGAGTAGCCAAGAGTCTGCTGCCCCACCCGGTTCAGAGAAGTAAAGCGACCGTCCATGTCGGTGGTAGTGATAATCTCCGAGGCATTTTCAAAGAGCTCGCGATACCGCTGTTCGTTCTCGCGCAGCGCCTGCTCGGCAAGTTTGCTGTCGGTAATGTCGCGGAAATACCAGACGCGGCCGTAATATTTGCCGACGGCGTCGTGGAGTGGCGCGCTGTAGCGATCGAAACAGCGTCCATCCTTGAGATGGACTTCGTCGCGCGCCTTCTCCGACTCATGCGCGTAGAGATACTGGACGCGCTCGATAAAGGCCTCTGGGTTCTGGACCTGAGAAAGCGCGCAGGCCAGCATTTCCTTTTCACCGTTGCGATCAATGACTTCAGAAGGAATTCTGAACATCTCGGCGAAACGCCGGTTGCTCTGCAGCCGCTGCCCCTGCTTGTCCACGACCAGAATGCCGTCGATTGTGGTCTCGGCCTCGGTTTCGAGAAGCGCGGTCTTGAACAACAACTCTTCCTGGGCGCGCTTTCGCTCGGTGATGTCCTGCTTCACGGCCACGAAGTGATGGATGGATCCATCGGAAGACCGAACTGGGGTGACCGTCATATCCTCCGTGTAGAGACTTCCGTCCTTGCGGCGATTGATAATCTCGCCCTGCCAAGTGTCTCCGCGGGAGATGGTCGACCAGAGATTTCGATAGAAAACATCGTCATGAATTCCGGATTTGAGGGTGCGCGGGTTTTGGCCGAGAACTTCTTCTGCGGCATAGCCTGTTAAGCGAGTGAAAGCAGCGTTCACCCACAAAATCTGCCCGCTGCTATCAGTAATGACAATGCTGTTCGCAGTGGATTCCAGCGCCGTAGTCTGGAGTTGCGTTTGTTGCTCCCTTAACGCGCGATCCGTGATGTCGTGGGCAATGGTGGCAATTCCGGTCACTTTGCCTGAGGCGTCGCGGACTGGCGAAAGCGTAAGCGCCACGTCCACGAGTATCCCGTCCTTGCGCACTCTTACCGTCTCGTACCTGATCACCAGCCCATTGCGCCCGGCCGCATCCAGAGTTTGCTGCAATTCGTCGGCACGATCGGGAAGTACCAGCAAGGAAATTGGTTTGCCGATGATTTCCTCCGCCGTATAGCCATAGAGAGACTGTGCGCCCCGGTTCCAGCTCATCACGGTTCCATCAAGCTTCTTTGCGACGATGGCATCCGGAGAAGACTCCACAAGGGAGGCCAGAAAAGCCTGGTCCGCGTCGGCCTGCCTGCGCAGGGTGATGTCCTCAATCTGGGTGATGAAATGGGAAATTTCGCCACTGGCCGCTCGAATAGGCTGGATTTTGGCGCGGCCGCATACGACGCTCCCGCTCTTGTGGATGTATCTCTTTTCCAGCTCAACCGCGGTGCAGTCGCCGCTATTGAGTTTGACGCTTGCCTGGCGCGAGTGCTCCATATCCTCGGGATGGGTCAGATGCTGCCAGGCGCCGTTCTGCAGTTCTTCCGCCGAATAGCCCAGCATGGCGCAAAGGGCTGCGTTGGCATGCATAAAACGACCGTTCGGAGCGGTCAGGCACATTCCATACGGCGCTTCTTCAAAAGCGGTGCGAAACTGATCTTCGCTCCTGCGCAGCGATTCCTCGGCGCGCTTGCGCTCGATAAACTGCGCGATGCTGTCGGCCACTGAAGCAAAGGTTTCAAGCGCGGCGTCGGTCAATGGCTGGCGCGCGAATGCCGCCATTACGCCGAGAACGCGTTCCTTGACCTTCAATGGATAGCCCGCGAAAGCCACCATGCCTTCGCGCCGGGCCCATTGAGGGTCTGCCAACCAGGAATCTTCGAGCACGTTGTTCGACAAATGCGGCTCGCCAATCTCGGCAATCCGGCCGATCTTGAAACTGCCCACGGACACGCGGGCGTGAGAGCCATCGACGCGGGTGTACACTCCCGCGCTTGCCTGCAACTCGAGCATTCTTTCTTTCTCGTTGACCGTCCAAATCCGGGCAAAGGCGACGTCCAATTTGGCGGCCATAATCTCCACGCACCTCTGCAGGCCTTGCCGAAGATTGTCGGAGCCCGTGAGCGCGACTCCCACTTCGCCGGCGAGGGCGGCCAAGGCCGCCCGCTCGGCCATCGACCTCTCCGCCTCGATTCGCGAGCTGATGTCCTGGTAAAGCGCCAAAAAACCATGCGGCTTGTCATCAACTTCCAGACGGACGGCGAATATCTGCACATCGACGAGTGTCCCGTCCTTGCGGCGACGGCGCGTGGTCACTTGTATGCTGCCCTGCTCGGGGGAAAGCAGGGTTAACTCGTCCGTTTGGGCGGCAACCTCGCCCGGGACGATCAAATCGCTCAGGCCTACGCCCCGGGTTTCAGCCTGCGAGTAGAGAAATAGGCGTTCAAACGCCGCATTCGACATCTCCACGCGTCCCTTGGCATCCAGAACCAGCACCCCGAGCGGGGTGACTTCAATCAGCGAATCCAGGTAGGCTGTGCGCTCCTTCAGGGCCTTCTCCGTGTTCTTGAGCGCAGTGATATCCAGGAAACTCTCGAGCAACAGCGGACGCCCCGACACCACGATCGGGCGCACCGTCTTAATGATGTCGCGTCTCTGACCACCGGCGGTCAGCAGAGCGCGCTCGGAGTTATCGACCGTCTGGCCCAAGTCGGTGACCGGGCAACGGCCGCTGTCTGCCGGACAAACAAACTTATGACACAGATTCCCAACGATCTTTTCGCGCGGTGCGCCCACCATCCGGGCGGCGATCAAGTTAACGTCGATGAGCGTGTGCGTCTCCGGATCAATGATGAAAACCCCTGTTTCCACGCCTTCGAAGAGAGCAAGGAACCGCTCCTCGGTCTGCTGTAATGAGCCTGGGACGACGCTGTCATGGGGCCCTGTGGGCATCCAGCAGCCGGCGGTTACGCAATCGCTGGATTCAGGAGCCCCGGCATCGACTGCGGCCATAGCCTCTGCGTGTAGGACCAGCCTCTTTGGTTTGGACGCCGGAAGCCTCTTCGTTTCCGATTTCATCGCATTCGCAGGATGTGTTTCCACCTCCGGTCGCATGCGCTCAGGCGGAAGTCTTCGTCGAAGAGCCCATGCCAGGCGCCGGAACCGGAGAACACTCTTCTCCCGTAACGTTGTATCGGCGGCGCCGTGCGATCGATGAGCGCAGCCGCGGCGGAAACCGTCGTGAAAGCCAATTGCGCCGGATTAGAAAGTTCATCTTTTCACCCGGAACTGCCGACATAGGATTTGGGAGATCGCCGCGCCGCCCGAAAACCACCGGGTCAAATGCATCCTTCCTGACCTGCTCTGGTGGGCAAGAGCGCAGGCAGAGGTGGAGATCGATTGGACGCCGAGGGCTGCCGGGCCAGAGGGAGAAATTGTGGCTGAGAGGATTCTCTTTGTTGACGACGAGGTGCCCGTTCTAGAGGGCTACAAACGGCTGCTTCACCGTGAATTCGCCGTGAACACCGCCTTGGGCGGGTACCAGGGGCTGGCGGCCATTATGGCAAACGGCCCCTTCCCCGTTGTGATCTCCGACATGCGCATGCCGGAGATGAGCGGCGTTGAGTTTCTGGCAAAGGTGCGGCAGAAAGCGCCGCACTCAGTGCGCATGCTACTCACCGGCTATGCGGATTTCGACGCCGCCATCGAAGCCGTGAATCAGGGAAATATCTACAAATTTCTGACCAAGCCGTGCGAAAAAAGCACACTGGTAGCGGCGATCCAGAGCGGTCTGGCTGAGTATCGCGAATCTGAGGCGCAGCGGGAACTGGCGAAGAAAGCGCAAGTGATCGAGCATGCCAAATCGGATTGGGACGCGCCCGAACCCAAAGAAGCAGAGGGTCTTGAAGCAGCGGCTGGCCTTCCTGGCCTGGCGCAGGCGCAAGCCCTTCTGCAAAGCCATATCGGCACCGATCGCCAATGCTACGTAATAATGATCAAGCTGACCATGCTGCACACAGTGGAAGAGCGCTATGGCGAGAAGGCCGCGGCCGATTATTTGATGAGCGCGGTTCAGTTCTTCGCTCAGGGCCTGCACGAAGGCGACGAGCTATTCCAATGGAACAGCGATGTCTTCATGGCCGTGATTCGGCGCCGCATCTCGCCGGCCGCGGTTCGCATGGAAGTGTCCCGGCGCTTCCTGGATTGCCCTCAGCATCTCGTCGATCAGGGCGGCAGAAGAACCATGGTGGCCATCGCGATGAACTTCGATCTGTTGCCTGTGGCGCAGTTCTCGACACTCGACGAATTGATGGCAGCCTTCAAATCTCAACTCATAGGAGCGGTGTAGATCTCGCGCCTCATTTACTTATGCATGTTCTGAAGCTTCCGGACCTTGAGCAATCGAAGTCAGCCGTATTAATCAGCCTGAGGTTTCGAAGTTCACAACGAACTCACGATTATGCAATTAGGGAATTGATCGAGTGGTACTGTTCGGAACCGAGGCTCGCCTTCAACAAAACGGTCGTTTCCAGGTACGGCCTCCATTCGCCGCGGCAAACAGCATCACCAAAATCTCCCCCTTGGTCTATCCTTCCGCGAGCGTTGTCAGTTAGTTGGAGGCATTCGGACAGATTAGTAATGGTAAGGCGGCTTGTGACAATGTTTCCCCGAGGGCTCGACACGTCGTTCGGGTAGGATCGCGCGCAAATCGGAAGGGAATGCAGCCCGGACCGAAGCACAAAGGCAGTCAAGAACCACCAAGACGCAAGGTATTAAGCCACTAGCCGGGTGGACGCATTTACGAGGATGGTCTGAGCGTCCCTCAGAACTACTACTGGGCCGTAAGGCTCTATTCAAAGGCTTGCGATTCAGAAGATGCTGAAGGTTGCAACCTCCTCGGCGTTGCCTTCGACGAAGGGCACGGTGCAAAGCAAGATTTCTCTCGCGCCAAAGAACTCTATGGCAAGGCTTGCGACGGTGGCAACGAGGACGGCTGTTCAAATTACAAGGACAAGCTTGACCAAGAACACTCAGATGACGCCAGCATCGGCTAGAGATTGTTCAAGTGGTGGAACGGAGGTTCTCACCAAAGGGGATTGTCAGGAATCCCCGGTTTCGATTTCTTTCCCGCGAACATTTCGTGCACTCAGGCGGCTAAAGGCGGGACGGACCAGGCGATCCATCCCGGAATTGATTCATTTTGCGTTCTGAGGAGCGGCCTCGGCAGGGCAAGACACGCCGCCGCATAACTCGCCGGTGATCCCGCGTCCTTCAGTGATCGTGTAGATGCGATCCGCATGCGGCAGTTTTACCGTCTCTCTTCCCCCGAAAGGCCAGTGGATCTCAGCGGTTCCGGGATCCGTGGCGCTGCCCAGTCCGAAGTGCACCCGCCGGTCGTTCGATGAGATATAGCCGCCACTGGCCAACACATCTTGACGCATGAGCAGGCCGTTGGCCCTCAGGTAGACGGTCGCGCAGGTGGCGTCGCGCGGGCCTTTGGGACCACCGACCAGCTTGATCTCCACCCAGTGATGATGATCGGGGTTCACATTTTTCAGCAAGACCGGGGGCCCGTCGATGGGATTGATGATCACATCGATTTTGCCGTCGTTGAACAGGTCGCCGAAGCCCGCGCCTCGCGCCGGAATCACCTCGGCCAGCCCGGTTCCCTTGACCGCCGGAACATTTTCAAACCGCCGCCCCTTACCAGTTCCCTCCGGCACGTTGTGGAACAAGAGGGGCCGTTCAGCAAAGGTAGTGCCCCAGTCGTGCTGGTCCACCTGCGGATAGACGTGGCCGTTGACCATGAACAGGTCAAGCCAGCCGTCATTGTCGTAATCCAGAAAACCGTCGCCCCAGCCGACAAAAGGTATGGTGGGCTGCGCTATGCCGGCCTTGTAGCTGACATCGGTGAAGCTGGCATCGCCGTCGTTATGGAACAGCACTTTGTAGTCATCGCCGAAGTCGGTCACAAAAAAGTCCACCAGTCCGTTGTTCTCGTAATCGCCAGCGGTAATCCCCATGGACGCAATTTCGCGTCCGTCCTTGTTGAGTCCGAAGCCCGAGATGTAACTCTGATCGTCGAAGGTGCCGTCTCCTTTATTGATGTAGAGATAGTTGGGCATGGAGTCGTTGCCCACAACCAAGTCGGGCTTGCCGTCTCCATTGATGTCGACAAAGATGGCCGTGAAACCGTAGTAGCGTTCTTTGTCCTCCACGCCAGCCTTGACGGTCACGTCGGTAAAGGTGCCGTCGCCATTGTTGTGAAAGAGATGGTCAGGTTCGCCCTTCAAGCCACGCGGTCCGCAGTTCACCCCCACGCCACGATACTGGCAAAAGGAGTTGCTTCCAGCGGCGGTCGCGCCAAGGGGCAGGTTGTCGCGGTCGAAATGCACATAACCGGTAACGTAAAGGTCAAGCAGTCCGTCGCCGTCGTAGTCGCCCCAGGCGGAACCGGGGGTCCAGTTATCCACGGCCACGCCGGCCTTCTCGGCCACATCGGTGAAGGTTCCATTGTGATTGTTGTGGTAGAGGCGATTCTTACCGTAGTTGCCCACATAGATGTCGGGCCAGCCGTCGTTATCGTAATCGGCCACCGAGCATCCATAGCCCCAGCGGTCGTTGGCGACACCGGCCTGGGCGCTGACATCGGTAAAGGTTCCATCGTGATTATTGTGGAACAGCGCGGCGTGAGGCGGCGTTTCCTTGCCGTCCAGCGCGTCGAAGGTGGAACCGTTGACAAGGTAGATGTCGAGCCAGCCGTCGTTGTCATAGTCGAGCAGGCAAACGCCCGAGCCGTTGGTCTCGACGATGTATTTTTTCTCGGGCACACCCATCTTGTGCTTCCATCCGGAAAGTCCCGCCGCCTTGGTTACATCCTCAAAGACGATGGGGCCGGAATCCACAAAGCCTCCCGCGGTGATGGGCCGCCTCTGCGCGTCGTAGACGGGGGCGGCCCCCATGCCGCCGGCAATCCCGCTGACCATGCCCGACTGGCCCTTGGGAGGCGGCGGAGGTTGGGATGCTTGCTGTGCCTGGCCATACACAGGAAACCAAAGAGCAATCATCAGGCTGAATAAAAAGATTCCGGGAGCCATCAACAACGACATTCCTTCAGCGCTTGAAGTCCCGTTTGGAAAGCCAATTTTCAGATTGCGCTTCTTCACAGGCTATTGGGCCTCGACATCTTCAGACTCCCGATCTAGTACGTTGTTGGCGAGCGAGCGGGCGGCACACCAATTGGATTGACGCCGCTCGGCCGTCATGCGTTAGTGAACTGTGTTCGGCGCACAGGCTGCAACAGCCTTGACGATTTCCTCGTCATCGGGCGCCAAGGCAAGAATCTTTTTTCCATAGGCGATGACGCCACCACAATCGGAAGCCTTCACGGCCGAGATAAATTGCTCGCGATTGAAGAAAGCGATACCGGAGTCGCTGCCGGCCTGGTCGATGCCTGGATCGATTTGCTGCGCCTGCTGAAAATGGGTTTTGGCTTCGGCCAGGTTTCCCTGCCACTGCAAGGCATCGGCAAGGTTCATGTGGGCCTGGGCATTGCGCGGGTCCAATTCCACGACCTTCTTCCAGGCGGCGATGGCGGGTTCAAGCTCGCCCCGGTTGGTCAGGTCGGACGCAAGGTCGAAGAGGCGGTAGGACTCGGCCGCAGGCACATCGATCTTCATGATTCCATCGGGAGGAATATTGACGAACTCGGGAATGTTCACCGCACGATTGGCAGCGGTGGCGTTGTCGATCAGGATTGCCGGGCTGGCGTTGCCATCGGCATCGAGATGGGTGAGGAACATCTGCGTGTAGGGCGAACGGCTCTTCGAGGAGAAGACCAGCCAATGGCCGTTGGGGGAGAAGCTGTGCCAGGAGTTCATCAAGGGGGTATTGCAACCCAGAAGCCGCGCTACACCACCTTGCGCGGGCACGATCCAGAGCTGGCTGTCAGGGCGCATCAACAGTCCGTTGCGGCTCTTCACAAAAACGATCCAGCGGCCGTCCGGCGAAACCTTGGGAAAGCTGTTGCTCATGCCGTCGTTGGAGGCGCCTTCAATCGGCACGGCCTGACCGCCTTTGCCACCGTTGAACGGGATGCGGTAGAGGTCGAACTTGATCTGCGTCTCCTCGGGAGCGAGGGCGCGATCGGGAAGCTTCTGCCCGGGGCGGAGCGGATCCCTGGCTTCTGCCCTGGCAAAGACCACATATTTTTCATCAGGGCTCCAGACAGGATTTGTTTGCACGTAGTGCGGGTCGTCCGCACCGGGCAGGGGTTGCTTGGTGCCGGTGGCGCGGTCGTACCAGGCCAATATGCCACGGGTGGGATAGAAGACCTGCAGGAAGTTGTAGTTCGTAAAGTTCACCACGAAGTAGCTATTCGCGAGATCGGCTTTGAGACCGCGCAGCATGGTGACGATGTACTTTCCGTCGGGCGAGACCTGGGACATGAAGCCGATTCTCGAGGGCGACGCTGACTTGTCTTTAATCGAACTCCAGGAGATCACATCCTGGTTGCGCACCGTCATCTGCGGCTTGACAGAGACGAGCATATAGAGTCCCTTGTCGTTTGCAGGGCCGTCCAGATCCATTCCCAACGTCTTTCCGTCGGCAGAAAAGGAGTGGCAATTGGCGCAGGTATGCATGCCGGTAAGCAAGAGACGGCTGCGAGGCTCGGCGATATTGCGCAGGCGCCAGGCCAGCAGCGGCAGATCGCCCTGGGCCAGCGGCTTGATGACCCCGGTTTGCGACTTGGATGGAATCAGCGGCACATCGCGGTAGAAGATGGGCGCCCCGACGGGATCAAGCGAGGTTTCAATCGTCACCGTACCGCGGGATACGGGATGACCGCCCTCGATTCCGGTAATGGTGATGGTGGCTGGATGTCCTGCCGATTGCTTCTTAATGGAGGCCCACGTTTCGGCATCGGGGATCCAGGTATGCGCGGCGGCTTGCTGGGGCGTCAGCGCCGGCGGACGATTGCTGGGCGCGACGCAGCGCGGATCGATCTCTCCGATGCGCAATTTTTCACCCGCGGATTCTGCCTGAATCCCGGCCGAACCGTTGCTGAACGCCACCTTGATGGCCCATGTGGAGGGGCTGCTCGAGGCATCGCGCCAAAGAAATGTTGGAGGCGTGATCTCGGGCGGGAAGATCGATCCGGACTCCGGATAATCCACGGTAATCGCTGCCAACGCTTCAGCAGCGGGCTCGGTATGCGCTTGCGCGAAGACGGCAGTCGCCGCGCTTGCGCCGTGCTGCAAAGCTCGTCCCCCGAGAACCGCGGCTATGGCGACTGCCACGGCACAGACGCGCAAACACGAACCCTTGAGTGATTTCACCGTAACCTCCATTCGCCAATTGCTCCCGACCGGCGGGGAAACTTCCGGGATATCCAAAGGAAGCCGGCGCGCGTCATTGCCCCTCAATCAGGCGCCCATATCGCTCCTTTTGACGGGCCTCTGTCCCCTCCTCTTTGCGGAGCTCGGTAAGAGTTTGAACCAGGTTCTTGAGCTCCTCCCTGGAGCCAGTCTTGCGGAGGGCAAGAATCAGAGTGTAGACGGACTTTTGATCCTTGGGCATGAGTTTGATCGCCGTGCGGCATGCAATGGCCGCCTGATTGGGCTGGTCGTTCTGCAAATAAAGAGAGCCGAGCAGGTCCCATGCCTGGACCAGGGATGGATCCAGTTCGACGGATTTCCTGGCCATGGAGATCGCTTCCTTCATGCCGCCCGAAGGGTCGTTCCGGTTCTCTTCCGGAGGCGCCCAGGAGAGCGCTTCGGCAAGCAGATAGTACCCCAATGCATCCTTCGGATGGTCGTGGACTTGGCGTCGAAAATCCTTGAGGGCCGCGTCGTGATTATGTTGCTGCGACTGGGCAATGCCTTCGGCGGTGGCGGCCATGGAGTAATTTGGATCGAGCTGATGGGCGTGCTCAAAATCGGACATAGCTTTATCGAAGTCGCCATTTTGGCCGTAGAGAACACCGCGCGCCATATAGAGAGCGGCGGAGTTGGGAATGCGCGCGAGGCCCCTGCTGACCAGATCGATGCCCACGGCATAGGAGCGGTGGGCAAAGGCGAGGGTAGCGAAATCAACGTAGTTGCTGGGCTCGTCCGGATCGTCGCGGATGGCTGAGCGCAGCAGTTCAATGGCCTGCGGAGTTTCTCCATCGGCTTCATGAATCGCGGCGGCAAGGCGCAGAATGCGCGAGTCGGCGTCTGGCGCCTCCAGCAACGGCTGGAGCGTGGCCAGCGCCTCAGCCGAGGTGGCCGATCGCCATTGGACGAGGGCAAGATCGTAGCGCGGGGCCAGATTCATTGGCTCGAGCGCGACCAGATGCTGAAAGGATGCAATCGCTTCGGGGGCGCGTCTTAAATGGTCAAGACAGATGGCGTAAGCAAGAAGCGCATCCGGCTGAGCGTCAAGCGCCGCGCCGGCAGCCGCGAAGTCCCCGCCGGCGTTGGTGTAATCCTGCTGCCGGTACTCGAGAACGCCCAGCATGGCATGAGCGGTGGGATTGGCGGGCTGGAGAACAAGGATATGGCGGAGCAAGGGCAAGGCCTCTACCGATTGCGCCTTGTATTCCAGTTGTGCGGCTCCCTCGAGCGCGGCCATAAAGTCGGGATCAAGGATGAGCGCACGCCGATAGGCAACCAGCGCCTCCTTCGATTGGCCTGACCGTTCCAAGCCCAGCGCTCGAAGCGTCCATGCCGTGAAAGATTTCGGATCTTTGCGGAGCAACTCGTCGCACATGCCGATGGCGGCGGCGTTTTGGCCCTTTTGCAGCGCCTCCAGAACGGCTGGAACCGAAACCGCGGCGCCCTGAGCAAAGACAAAAGGAGGCATTGAACCCAAGAGGAAGGCCGCAAGAATAAAAATTGCACCCTGCCGGAGAACGTTGCACATGGATAACGCCTCCCTCCTGGCGGCATCAGCTCTCCACTTGGTGATAGAGACGATATTGCTCCTCGCCGATAGCCTGAAAAGGCTTAAATGCCATTTTACCAATGTGCGTGCCGGTCTCCCAGTCAAGTGAACCGGAGGAAAGCGGACGGGCGCTCATCAGTTGAGCGCGGGTGAGCGGCGAAGCAGCAGGATCGAGCTCTTCGAACCCGTGTCCGACAGCAAAGAGCGCCAGCGATCCATGCTTCAGCGCCACCAGGTTGGGATGCTGCGGATCGACCGCTTGCAAGGTGAGGGGGATATCAAACTCAAGGGCAATACGATCACCATCCTTCCATGTGCGGGCGACCTCGGCGAAACGGCCCGGTGTGAGATCGAGTTGCTGGGATTTCCCGTTGATGGAAAGTACGGTCTTTGGACCGGCCCAGGCTGGAATCCTGAGGCGCAGTTTGAAATGAGTGTCGCGATCGGTTCTGAGCTCAAACTCCGTGTGAGATGCGTGCGGATAATCGGTACGCTGGGTTAGAGAAAGTTTGGCGCCGAGCTTGCTCCACGTCAGCCGCGAGGGAACGTACAGATTGACGTAGATGCCATCCTCGTCGTGGAAGTAGGAACTAATGCCGTAGTCGGCGGTAATCTGAGGAAAGGTTCCGGAACAGCAGGGCCACTTGTCCTTGTAGTAGCCCTTTTGGGCGTTCATGTTGTAGTCGGAGTAGTAGAAGCTGGTTCCGTTTTCGAGCAGAGGCTTGGCGCCGAGAATGGTGTTGTAGAGGACACTCTCCATGCTGTCGCCGTAGCGGCTGTCGCCTGTGACGGCAAGAAGGTAGCGTCCGATCTTGAAGTGGCCGTACGAACCGCAGGGAGTCTCGAAGCTGGAGTGAGATTCGTGCAGGCTTTCGCCGACTTGACCGCTTCCAGGCGTGCGAAACAGCTCCTCGGGTCCCCATCCTCCGGTGGCGAAGCTCTGCGTGGAACGCAGAAAATCGAAACCGTTGACCGCGGCGTGAAGATACTTCAGATTGCCCAGCACGAGATAGGACTGCATGGCCGAGCTGAAGGCGTTCACGTGGCTGTAGGCGTGCTTGCCGGGCAACACATTCTCGCCATGCGCGAGCGGATCGAAATATTCGTCCTCAATGAAGCGGACAGCCAACTCGCGGTAGCGGGGGTTTCCGCTCAGCCGATAAGCAAGGAAGAGGTTCTCAGGCAAGGTATAGGTCTCGTCCCAGCAGTAGGCCTCGTCCTTGTGCGGGAGCGCAAACTGCTCCTTGCGGGAGAGAGCTCTCGCCGGGAGGTGCGGCATCACTGCTTCGGTGGCCGCCAGATGAACGGCCGGCGCGTTCGGGTCGCCGGCAAAACGGCAGGCGTCGATCAACCCGCAACTGGTCTTGTCATAGGTGTAAGCGGGAAGATGATAGCCGTCGTAGAACTTGGAGCAAACAGTGGGTGCAAACAGACTGACGAGCCGCTGCACCTTCTGCTGGGTGGGCTTGGAGCCGGTGACGGCATAGGCGCGGGCCAGACCGGAGAGATATTGGCCAAAACTGTGGCCCGGGATGAAGCCGGTAAGGTCAGGCGGCCCATGGAAGGCAGGGTCGATGCTGTACCAACCACCCATATCCTCGCCCGGAGCGTCCATGCCTGCGAGCTGGCGAAAGGGCTTGAGAAGTTTGTCTTCGTCCAGGGCAAGATAAAATGCGTGATTTGTGTCGAACTGCCGGCGCATGGGGCCTTCCAGAAGCTCTACCTGGTTGTAGTCAAAAGTGCGAATGGATGGAGTAATTGCAACCGAGGGTGCGGTCGCAGTTTCAAGCTTCGAAGCCATCACTGAATCAGGCTTGCGAGCAAACGCGGCTCCTGCTGCAGTTGCCGCGCCAAGGGCGAGAAATCTCCTGCGTGTGTATGGCTTCATGAGAGCTTTCACCAGAAATGCTGAATCAAGTTGTCTACGGCTGAAAAAAGATGGCGGAACCGCTGATCGAAATACAGCTCCACAGCTTCGGAGATTGACGAGGCCGGAGCGGCTGATGAACCAGCCGCTCCAACCTTCAAAGGAGGCATTTGACCTCAAGATTAGAGTCTCTAAGCTCCTAAAATTTAATGTTGGCGCCGAGTTGGAACCAGCGAGGCTCGTTTTGGCCGAAGACTTCACCGAAGCCGCCGTCATTCACGTTGGTATCCACGCCCTGCAGGTTGGGATGATTGAAGAGGTTAAAGATCTCGAAGCGGAATTCCGCCGCGATATCCTCCCGGATCTGGGTGGTTTTGTGAATTGAAGCGTTGGTCCCGAAGAATCCGGGGTTACGGAACAGGTTTTCCTTTTCGTTGCCTTCGGTCCCCACTGCGGGTTGAGTGAAAGCGGTAGAGCCGCGGAAGACACCGCCCTTGCCGCCTGCAATGCCGACCGGCAGGAAGTCCTTCCTGGTGTGGGGCTCGGCGTACGACGCCACATCGGGAGCGTCGAAGTTATCGCCGTCCGCGTTGTAGTCGCCGCATGGATTTTGTGCGGCCAAACCCGCTCCGCATAGTGCGCCAGCGCCGCCGTACCCGGTGACGTTGTAACTCGAGTAAGCATCCACAGAGAACGGATATCCGGATTGACTCACCACGGTACCGCTCACACCCCAGCCACCGGTTATGTGTCCCACCGGTCCCTGCCCCTGGTTGAAGCCGCGGAGTTCGTAGCTGAAGGTGGCGGAGAGCCGGTTGGGAACGTCCCAGTTGGACGGGCCGTAGTACTGTTGAGGATCATTGTTGACCGGGTAGTTTTCCGAATTATCCTTTGACGCTGAGCGTGTGTAGGAGACATCCACGAAGCCGGTTCCGGCGAACTGCCCGTGCACATCGGCAATAAAGGCATTGTAGGCGGAATGGGCGGCGTTAGAGGTGTTGTAGATCGTTCCAAAACTTTGGTTGTACCGCACTGGGGTGGTGCCGGCAAGGACGCCCGGGTCGTTGGGCATAGCGTTGATATCCACGCCGTAGCTAACGTTGTTCGGGTTTCCGCCACCGGAAAGCAGGCTGTGCCCGATGGCGCCGGAGTAACCGACACTGGCCACAAAGGTGTGCGTGAGCGGGTGCTCCAAGGTCGCGGAATAGATATACGCGACCGGGGTCTTAAGGTAGGGATCGACGCTGCCGATTGGAATCACCAATCCGGTGAGTCCGCCCTGTGCGTTAAGCGGGGTGGGCGCAAGCGTGGGATAGGTGAAGCCGAAAGGCGGCGTATTCGATGTTCCCAGGCCGAAGATGGGCCGATGCGCCAGGTTGGGATCGGAGCCATAGAAGTTGGGGTAAATGCCTCCCGGCGGGTTGCCGCGCATCTCCTCCTGTACATTGGCCGGCGTGGGCCAGTTGTGGAAGATACCGCTGCCTCCGTGAAGGACCCATTGGCTGTTTCCGAACATATCCCAGGCCACGCCGCCGCGCGGGCTGAGGACATCGGTAATGGAGCGGGCGAGCGCATGGTTATGTTCGATGACCGAGCCGTTGGCAACCTGCTGGGTATAGGTTGTGCCAGGGCCGGGGTAGAAGTTTCCAAAAGCGGTGTTGGCTGTGCGTGAATAGGGGTTGCCAAAATCATCCCAACGGATGCCGTAGTTAATGGTGACGTTCTTGCGCACCTTCCAGGTGTCCTGGAGGAAGAGTCCGCCGGTTCTGCTGGCGGCATTCCAGTCCCATTCCTCGTGCAGGCCGGTAGTGGGATAGTAGGCCACACCGCCCTCGCTGTAAGGCTGAACAGCCGTAGGATTGCTGGTGTCCGCGGCAATCAGGTCGCCAATGTTGTTGAATTGGAAGCTGGGCAAATCATGGGGACCCTGGAACTCCTCCACATCGTCGCCCGTCCAGCCCTCATAGCCGAACTTCATGGTGTGGTTGCCCTTGATGTGGGTAAGCACGTCGCGCCAGTGGTAGTTGTGCTGGATGAAGTCGCCCTGGGCAAAGCCTTCGCCGAATGCGCCGTTACCACCGGTACCGTCTAACCCGGTTACGTTGACGGAGGGCACCGAGTCGTCGCCGCCCGACTCCTGAATTCCCTCGACGCGCATGCCACCTACGATCGCCTCGTTGAGGGTATTCGGAGAGAAGGTGTGGGCCCAGTTGCCCTGCCATGCCAGCATGAAGGTATTCGCGGTCCAGCTAAACGCCGGCCGCATAGACGCGGTGCCGGTCACGAGTTTTCCGCGGTAGATGTCGCCATAGAGCCGGTCGTTGGTGAAGTTTTTGTCGAGGCGCGCATTCCACTGCGTGCCGTTACGGGGACTGGTGCCGGCCCAGGTGCCCCGGTCAGTGGCCGTCGCGTCGCAGGCCAGTTCACCCGCCCCGCCGCAATAGGCGCCCAGACCCGCCTGGGCCATGGTCTGATTGGGCGTGGAACTGAAGACCTTTGCCGGATAGTTTGTGAGCAGGCCCGTTCCGACTGTGTTCGGATAGGCGGTCTTCGCCCAGGTCACAAGCGCTGGATCTTCAAACACGTTATCGCCGCCTCCGGGTTGGACCTCGCGCAGCGGCTCGATGGAGAAGAAGAAGAACGCCTGGTGGAGCGGCCAAATGGGCCCGCCTATGGTGCCCGACATATTGTTGGCAAGATACTTGCCGGCTTCCTGCTTGGTGCGAAATTCCGTTGCCGCCCAAAATGATTGATTCTGGTAGTAGTCGCTGGCGCTGCCGTGGAACTTATCGCTACCCGACTTGGTGGTCATCGCCATCTGGACTGAACTTGCGCGGCCGTAATCGACGTTGTACGTGTTGACCTGAACGCTGACTTCCTGGATGGAATCCGGGTTCGGGGTCAGGTTGAGCACGCCGGGACGGATGGCGCTGGAAACATCGAGACCGTCAACGATGTACATATTGCCGACGGCGCCCTGACCGTTGGCGCTTGAATCGACCTGAGTTTCAGTGGAGAAGTTGTCAGGACCCGATCCGGGGGTGCCACCGGCGATGATGCCGAGGCCGGAAACGCCGGGCGCCATGGTCACCAGGCTGATCATGCTGCGGCCTTCAAGAGGCAGGCTGTTGACCGAAGCTTGTTCGATGGTCATCTCGTTGCGGGTATCGGCGGTGTCAAGAACGGGGGGCGCGCCGTTAACCGTCACCGTGGCGTTGGCCGAGGCGACGACGAAGCTGACCGGCACCGCAAGTGTCTGATCGGTGTCAAGCTTGAAGCTCACTGCGGACTTGGAAAAACCCGTGGCCACTGCATCGAGCCTGTAATCGCCAGGTGCGAGGCTTACAAAGTGATAGGTGCCCGTGGCATCGGTAACTTGCGACTTCACTTGACCGGTGCTTAGATTGACGAGCTGCAGATGGGCGCCGCTGACCGCGGCACCGGCTGGATCCAGGACTGTGCCCTGAACGTTGGCGCTGTACTGCGCAAAGCACGGAAGCGCAAAGACGGCGATTGTGGCGATCAACAAGCCATAAAGGACCGACCGTATGTTTTTCGTGCCAAACTCGCGTGTCATCCGGTGGACCACCGGGCTGGTGAATCTGAACAATCTGGTCACTGTCTCCTCCTCGTGACGACTGGTTGGAGCGCGTCGGCGAAGCACCTCGAGGTGTTCACCGCGCACTTCCTTTTGGAACCGCTGCGGTCTCAGCAATCGTTTTCTTGTCTGCCCGCTATCCGGCCAATGAATGGGCGCCCAAAAAACGCGCGACCACTGATCGCGCATTCAGGTATCTTGCAGAGCCTTTTTCAAAGGCCCGCCCATGCTAGAGGAGAACGTATGCCGGTGAACATGGTACAGGTGTACTATGGGTTGAAGTCAGATTTGCCGAAGTCAAGGCCAGAATCGCTGGAAGTCTTAAACTGGTTTTTAATCAAATGAAAAATAAGAGGTTATCTCGCTCTTTTGTGGTAACGACGTGGTTGCTCTGGGCGTTTCTGGTGGGGCTAGTCTTTGCTGGAGGAGCCACGATGCTGGTTCGCCGCCGGACGCCGCCAACCATTGCCGTGATTCCCCGAACCTGCGGAACCTATCTTTGGGAAGCGGAACATACGGGAGTCGCCCGGACCGCGCCAGCCTATGGATTAAACGTTTACTGGAATGCCCCGATGCGCGAAGACGATGTACAGGGACAGATCGACATCCTTGCTCGAGCCCTCAAGCGGCGGGTCAGGGGAGTGATTATTTCTCCCGTGGAAGCTCTGCCGTTGCGCACCCCCGTTCATAATGCTCTCGAAGGGGGCACACCCGTCGTTGTCGTCGCTACGGATCTTGGACTCGCACCCGGCAAGAATCTCGCCTATGTCCTGAACGATGAGCGCAGTGGCGGCGAGATGGCCGCGCGCCGCATTGGAAAGCTGCTAAAGGGTAAGGGCTCGGTTGCAATTCTGGGCATCAGCAACCAATTAACCAGCACCGCCGAGCGGGCACGCAGCCTTGAAGGAACTCTTGCGGGTGAGTTTCCCGGCATTCATGTGGTGTTTCGCAGTCTGGCGCTTCCGACCGTTTCGCAGGAACAGCAGGTAGCGGAGAGACTTCTTGTGGAAGGCCCGCCGGTGGACGCGATCGTTGCGCTGTCAGAGCCCTCAACGCGTGGCGCATTTTACGCTTTGACCGAATTCAACAGAACACTCAGTACACCTCTGGTCGGCTTCGATCAGAATTTGCTGGCACCGATCCGCACCGGAGAAATTGACTCGGTAGTCATCCAGAACACCAACCAGATGGGCCGCGCGGCAATGAAACTGATGGCGGAAGAGATCCACGGAGGAGCTAAAAGCCAATATGTGGTGGTACCGCCTGAACTGGTGACGCGCGAGAATATCGATTCGGATACTGTGAAAGGAATCCTCGACCTGGATTGGTTCACATTGTGAGGTCACTGGTTTGAAGCGCAAACCACAATTGCGATGGCTCTTCTGGGCTGCTCCGGCTGCGTTGCTCCTGTTGATCGCCGCTTCCGCGGGCACGGTTGCCTATACGAGCTGGGTTGAGCGCGAACCCTACTTCCAGGACGACTTCTCCCGGGACTCGGATGGACGCGCCCATCAGCACGGCTGGCGGGCTTACGGCGGCACATGGCAGGTGGTCAACGGCACCATGCAGAATATCGCCGACGACCGCGGCGCCAAACTGATGAACGGCAACACGCACTGGCATAACTATGAGGTTGAAGCCGACATCCAACTGCTCGGCGAAACCGGCGATGCCGGCTTTGTGATTCGGGCAAGCGATGAAGAAGTCGGTGTTGACTCCTACCACGGATATTTTGCAGGGCTGCGCGACCTCGACGACACGTTGATCTTGGGGCGGGCGGACTATGGATGGCATGAATACCGATCGATTCCCGTTCATCCCGGCGTATACACGGGGAGCTGGTACCACTTAAAGGTCATCGCTTACGAGTGCACAATCGCTGTCAGTTCGACTACGCCGGAGGGTCAAATCACCGTTGCGTCGGTCCGCGATCCGGCGTGCATAAGGGAAGGCCGATTTGGATTGCAATCCTACTCGACCGGCGCAGTGTGGCGTAACGTCGATTTGCGGCCTGCGACTGAGAATGACTTGAAGACCCTGCTCGCGGGCCAGATTCCCGCTGAGCCCGATAAGGCTCCAACTGTAGCCGGCATTGCAGACACAGCTATCTTCATGCGCTATTCCGCCCCGATACAACGCGAGTTGAGGGGCCATGAGGCGGATCTGAGCGCAGTGCCGATTGCAGATCTTCGCCTTCTTGCTCCCGATCATACTTCCCACGTGACGGTTCAGGGGGTGGTCACGCTTGTATCCCCGATGCTGTTTGTGCAGGACTCATCGGGAGGAATTGCAATTCCTCATCCGCAAACGATCAAACCCGTCCAGATAGGGGATGCGGTTGAGGCCAGCGGCGATGCGGAGCTGCACGACTTCAGTTCCGTGCTGCGCAATGCCAGCGTCCGGCAGCTCTGGTCCCACACGCCGGTGCCGCCGGTTTCGGTCGCCGCTTCCCAGGCCGCGACGGGAGCCTTCGATGCGCAATTCATAGAGACCGAGGGAAGGCTTGAATCCGAGCAGCACATGGCAGACAGATCCGTCATTCTCAAGTTGGATGAGGGCAGCCAATCGTTCGAGGCAATTGCGGAGAACCCAAGCCCCGCGGAGATGCCTCAAGGGTTTAAAGTTGGAAGCCGCCTCCGACTGCTCGGCATTTGCGTGACAGACAGGGCCTTCGCGCAGAATGAGATGCCTTTTGCTCTTCTGATGCGATCGGTTGAAGATGCACAAATGATCGATCCGCCGCCCTGGTGGAGCACGCAACATGTGGTTGAGCTGGTCGCCGGATTGCTGCTTGTTTCGCTGGGATTGCAGCTCGTCTACACCTCAGTGAAACGCTCGCGGCTGCGTGCGGTGATTGACGAGCGTGAACGGCTGGCGATGGAGATGCACGACACGCTGTCACAAAGCTTCGCAGGTCTGGGGTTTCAGCTGGAGGCTCTCTGTGAAGAAGCCAGCCCGGAAAGCCCGATGCGCACGCAGCTTGAGTCCACGGTCGATTTGGTGCGCTCCGGACACATGGAGGCCCGGCGCAACATCGCCGCGCTCCGGCCCGGGAGTCTCGATCGCATGGAATTGGCAGATGCTCTTGAGGCGGCCGCGCGCACCATGGTTCAAGACGGACCTATCGTGATCTCAATGTCTGTTCACGGAGAGCGAAGACCGATTCCCTTACGCATATGTGACACCCTTTTCCGCATCGGGCAGGAAGCCATTGCAAATGCCGTGCGGCACGGCCATCCGCACGCGATTGAACTGCGGCTGGTATACGGCCGACCTTCGGTAATGCTCACGGTTCGCGACGACGGCAGTGGTTTCTCATTGCACGATGACTCGGCGGGTTTTGGAATTCGGGGCATGAAACGGCGCGCCGGCAGCATCGATGCGAACCTCCGTATCCGCAGCTCGCCCGGCCGCGGGACTTCTGTCAAAGTGCGCGCGATCCTGCCGCAATCGCTGCTGTCTGTCTGGTGGCTGCGAATCATCCGCAATCGAAAATGGAAGCGAGGCTTGCATGGAGAAATTGCCTGAACAGAACCCGATTCGCATCCTGATTGTGGATGATCATCCAATTGTGCGCGCCGGCCTCGCGACTCTTCTGGGGAAGGAAGCCGGATTCATGCTTGCCGGAGGCGTGGACGGCGCCGATGAAGCTCTGGCGTTTCTCAAGCGTCATCCCGTCGACGTTGTTCTTTTGGACCTGCGGATGCCGAAGACGTCTGGCCTTGAAGCTTTGCCATTGATTCTGGCGCTTGACCAAGCCCCCTTTGCGCTGGTTCTCTCCAGTTTCGACTTTGAAGAGGAGATCTATCGAGTCGCAAAGGCTGGAGCCCGCGGTTACCTGACCAAGGATGCGACGCGCGCCGAAATCGTGGGGGCAATCCGCTCCGTTGCGAGGGGAGAATTGTACTTCCCCAAGGAGATTGCCGTCCGGCTTGTGGAGCGGGAAGGCCGCGCCGGACTCAGTCCCCGGGAACACGATGTTCTTCTGATGATGGCCAAGGGACTGACGAACAAGGAAATCGCGAGTGTGATGGAGATCAGCCAGTTTACGGTGCGCAATCACGCAAATCATATCTTCGAGAAACTTGAAGCGAGCGACCGCACCGAAGCCGTCTCGATTGCCATGCACCAGGGAATCCTTCCTGTCGATGTTTAGAGCAGACTCTCAGAGCGAACTCGGCATTTCAAAGGATCTTGATCCGGTACACGCATCTGTAGCTTCCGCGGAGGATGGACTCTTCCAGTTCGGCTTTGACGGGTCGGCCGAGGATGGTCGAATAGGCCTCTTCCTGCCACCCCAATGTGCAATCGCAAAAGCTGCCCGGCATGGAGCCCTGCTTGACCATGGGACACGAGCAGGTTGGAGATTTGTCGACAATTCGAATTGTGCCGGCGGCTTTATCGTAATGTGCCTCGGCCATCCAAAGGCGACGGCCCTCTTCGAGAAACCCTTCAAGGTTGCCTTTGTACCGGTCGATGATGGTCGAGCGGTAGGTGTCGGCGCATTTGCCTCCGAGGGCATGAAGCAAGTCTTTGCGGTCCTGCTCCGGAAGCCGATCCTGTACCAATTCAATCATTTTGCCGAAGCGCAGGCTGGCAGCGTCTGACCTGTTCCTGATTTCTGTCAATTCGCCCGGGTTGCACTGCTGAGAAACATCTTCAGAGGCCTTTGCCTCCTGGGCGTGAGCTCTGCCGCACATTCCCGCGGTGCACACGGCGGCGGCGCAATTCTTCAAGAAGTCTTTGCGGGTGATCATTGGATTGGTACCTCCCTTGCGGAGTGACTCAGAGCCGAGAGCATCTCCATCGCGCCCGTCCACTCTCAAGCGAGAACAATAGCGGCCTTGAAACGCGCTGGCAATGGTGCAAATGGACCATGGTTCTCATGAATCTTGAGGGTTCATTGATGGACCGTCAGACCTCGAGAAAAACGCAGGCCGAGGAATTGATTTGCGGGCTTCCCCGCTCCGGAATGATTCGAGCTTTCCGGGCAAGCGGCAGTCTTTTATCCGCGATGCTGGAACTCAACGGGGTGCTGGCGTCATCTGTTTTGTGTGAGAGCGGTTGCCGAATGAACGCAGCCGTCCCGGGCTTGGTCGAGAGCGGCTTTTCCGTGGGGAAGAAGCCGCTTAAGTGCTTGCCCTGTGTTTACAGCAATTCGGGAACCGCTATAGTCTGCAAATGATCCTGAATAGAGGCCTCGGCATGAGCGACAGAACGATCGGAGTGGAAATGAGAGTTGTGGCGTTGTGGGGGTTTGTTGCGATGGCTCTTGGTTGCTGTGCCGCTCCTGGTTGGAGCCTCACCGCCTCAGCACTGCCGGCTTTTCGCTGGCAGGCGCAGTGGATCGCGGCAAAGGCCGACGCACCATCCAATATAGACATGAAGAGTCCCGATCAGACGGAAGGTCACGATGAAGCGCCCTTGCCAATCTTCAGATCCGCGTTTTCAATCCACAAGAAGGTCGCGCAGGCAACACTGCGCATCTGCGGACTCGGGCAGTTTGAAGCGCACATCAATGGCGAAAATGCGACCGATGCTGTTTTGACGCCGGGATGGACAAACTATCGAAAACGGGTCTTCTATGATACGTACGACGTGACCAAGCTGCTCGTTCCCGGACCCAACGTAATCGGCGTGATGCTGGGCAACGGCATGTACCGAGTGGAGGAGACCAAGGGCCGGTACACAAAATTTACCGGGTCGTTCGGACAGCCCAAGCTGATTGCGCAGTTGGACGTACGTTTTGCGGATGGCAGTCATCAAATGATTGCCAGCGATGGAAGCTGGAAGACAGCGCGCGGACCGATTATCTTCACATCCATCTACGGCGGCGAGGACTACGATGCGCGCCTGGACCAGGCAGGCTGGGACCGGCCGGGATTCGATGACAGGACGTGGTCGAGCGTCACGATGGTTTCGGGTCCAGGCGGCGCGCTGGAGCCTGAGACGATTCCTCCCGTGAAGACCTTTACCGTCTATGAACCGGTGGCCGTCACTCATCCCGGACCAGGAATCTCTGTTTACGATCTGGGGCAGAATCTTGCGGGTTGGCCAGAGATTGACGTTTCAGGGGGAGCCGGCTCTCGTATCAAGATGATCCCCGGAGAGCTGCTGGACAAGGACGGATTCGTCTCCCAGCGAAGCGCAAACGCCTACCCGGATTCGCAGAACTCCTTCACTTATATTCTGAAAGGCTCGGGCCGGGAGCATTGGCATCCCCGCTTCAGCTATTACGGTTTTCGATACGTGCAAGTGGAGGCCCCGGAGGGACAGGCGGCAATTCTCCACCATCTCGACGGACGATTTCTTCATGACGCTGTCAGTGTGGACGGATCATTCAGCTCGTCGGATGAACTGCTGAACCGCATTCACCTGCTCATCGATCGAGCCATGCTCAGCAACATGGTCAGCGTTTTGACGGATTGCCCTCATCGCGAGAAGCTCGGCTGGCTTGAACAGACTCATCTTGCCGGACCCTCGCTGATGTTCAACTACAACCTCTCAGCGCTCTACGCCAAGATGGCCAGCGATATGGAGGACGCGCAACTGGCGAATGGCCTGGTACCGGATATTGCGCCTGAGTATCCCGTCTTCGAAGGCGGATTCCGCGACTCGCCCGAGTGGGGCGCGGCGGTGGTGCTGAGCCCCTGGACCGCCTATCAGTTTTACGGCGACCTGGAGCTTTTGCGCAGCCATTACCGCACCATGGCGCGCTATGTTGCCTACCTGCGCAGCCGCTCGGAGGACCATCGCCTGAATTATGGATTGGGGGACTGGTACGATATCGGTCCGCGGCCACCGGGGGAGTCGCAGTTAACCGACAAAGGCTTGACTGCAACGGCCATCTACTATCAGTCGTTGGTGACGATGACGAAGATTGCCGCACTGCTGGGGCACGGACAAGACGCCGCCGATTTTCGACGCGAGGGGGACGCTGTCAAAAGCGCCTTCAATTCCCGCTTCTTTAACGCCGAGACCAATGAGTACGACCGTGGCAGCCAGACGGCGAATGCCATGCCACTGGTGCTTGGGCTGGTGCCGGAAGGGCGGCGCGAAGCGGTACTGGCAAACCTGGTGGCCGCCATTCGCCAACATGCCAACCAGGTGACCGCCGGCGACATCGGCTTTAATTACGTGGTGCGCGCACTCACGGATAATGGGAGATCCGACGTCCTGCTGGACATGCTGCATCAGACAGAAAAACCGAGTTACGGTTATCAACTCGCCCATGGTGCCACCACGTTGACTGAGGCGTGGGACGCGAATCCCGATTCTTCGCAAAATCATTTCATGCTGGGACACGCCGAAGAATGGTTCTATCGCGGACTGGGCGGAATCGATTTCGATCTGAGCCGGGATTCCGATGCCAGGATCCTTATCCATCCGGCCATCGTTGGAGATTTGCAGGAAGTGAAGACGAGCTTTCAATCGAAGCTGGGAAAAATTGAGAGCAACTGGTCGCGGGACGGCAATGTTCTGCGCATGCAGGTTGTCATCCCTGAAAACACAAGAGCGACTGTTGCAATTCCGGAGCCATACAGCCAATCGATCCTGGTCAATGGACAGCCTTTGAAGGTGGGAGGGCCCATTCACCGTATTTTCATGGTGGGCGCCCAACGTGCGTGCGTGGTTGTCGGCGGCGCCTATAGGTTTGAGTCTCTGAAATCATCTCCGGGGACTGACCCAAAACAAGGGCAATAAGCCGGTCTAAAGTTGAGAGATGTGCGGGCGAGGTCGATGCGAGGAAAATCCAGCGATTGCGCGTAAGTGCCGGGTCCTGATGGTGAAGCTGGCGCGATCGATCGGGGGCATGGCGGTTAAATTCAGAGCTGCTCATACCTGCTGTAGAATGCTGATAGAAAAATAAACTCAGAGCAGCCGACGATCGATCCGGAAACTTCAACAAGCGATGACCGGATCGTCCGATGAGCGCATTCGTGTTGCGTCCATGGAGACGGAGACTGACGGTTATCCAGGCACTCTCGTCACCCGGTCTGATAACAGCAGTACTGTGCGCATTCCTGAAATCGGCCTAAAGATGAAAGCTATTCTGCCGATAATACGATGGTGAACCGAAGCGCAAACACGTGTCTTCTTGCCGTGTACCTGTTGATGTCCGGAGTGCTGTGTGCCCAGGAATACAGCTTCCGCACTCTTGGTACGGCAGAGGGTCTCGACAACCTCGCTGTCAGAAGAATCTATCAGGATCGAGCCGGTTTCATCTGGGTCAGTACGGAGAACGGCATCTACCGCTACGATGGAGAGCGGATTGAAGCCTTTGGCCGGCCGCAGGGAATTCCCGCCAACGGCGCCGCGGCATTTGGCGACGCGCCGGATGGATCTCTCCTGGTTGGAGGAGACTTCGGGCTCTACCACCTGGTGGTCAATCATTTTGAGAAGCTAACCGTCCCATTCACGACTGTGAGTTGGGCGCAGGGCATTCAATCGGACGACGCGGGGCACACCTACATTGGGACCGAATCCGGCCTGATGGAGCTGACCCAGGAGTCCTCGCACGGGGGATTTGCGGTTCGCAAGCTTCCCGCTCCTCCCGGGGTCACGGGGACGGAAGCGTCCGCGGTTTTTGTTCATGGCACAACTGTTTGGTACGGCTGCGGCCAGCAACTTTGCCGGCTGGACCCCAAAGGCGTAAGGGTTTATGGGCGGGAGCAGGGACTTCCGGGAGTGCCTCTGCTTGAAGTGCAGAAAGACCGCGACGGCAACCTCTGGACACGAGCGAGGGACGCCGGAATTTTTGTGCGGCCTGCCGGCGAGGCCGACTTTCGAAGGCGGGCACCGTCGAATGTGGGCACCATCCCTAGCAGTTTTCTCGCTGTCGATGCAGATAAGCGAATCCTGCTTGGATTCCCTGATGGATTGCTCATCGATGACGCGAGCGGCTGGCAGAAGATAGACCGTCACGCCGGCCTCCATGGAACCGTCTATTCCGCCTTCGAGGACCGTCAGCATGCTCTGTGGATTGGAACGGAGGGCCGCGGTCTTATCCAGTGGCGCGGTTACCGCGAGTGGCAAAGCTACTCCGCCGAGAGCGGATTGGCGAGTGACACCGTCTACGGGATTCTTCCCCGGGCGGATGGATCCCTTTGGGTCGGCACCGAGGCGGGACTGATGCTCGGAAGACCCCAGGGATTCGGGTTCTCGTGGAAGAAGGTTCCGGGATTGGGATCCAGAGCCGTCCATGGTCTTGTGATGGATGCTTCCGGCGATCTGTGGGCGGCAACAGAAACGAAGGGGCTCGCGCGTATTCGCGCGCGAACCAGCACCGTGGAGTGGTTCGGGCAGCGCCAGGGGCTTTCTGGAAGGGAGCCCCACGGCTTGCGTCTCGATCGCCACCAGAACCTCTGGGTGGCCACGGAAGAGGGCTTGTTTGTGGCTAAAACTCCATACTCGAAGTTCTCGCGGATTGCCGAATTGCCCGCAACGCGCATCTGGACCGTTGTTGAAGCTTCTGACGGCGCAATCTGGGCTGGAGGCGCCGGAGGGCTGTTCTCGAATGAGTCGGGCAAGTGGAGGAACTGGACCCAGGCCAACGGGCTGAGCAACAAGGAGGTGCTTTCACTCGGCGCGGGCACAAATGGAACCTTGTGGGTCGGCTATCGCTTTGGCGGCGGCATTGACCGCGTCCACGTTCGATCCGGGACGCTGGCCGTGGAAAAGGGCGTGCAGAGGCGCGGAAGCGACGGGCTGATCTACTTTCTCGATTTCGACTCTCTGGGCCGCTTGTGGGCAGGAACTGAACAGGGCGTGGACATGTGGGACGGCTCGCGCTGGAGCCACTACGACATGACCGACGGTCTGGTGTGGAATGACTGCGATTTGGGGAGTTTTGCCGAAGGGTCCGACGGCGCTCTCTGGATTGGCACCAGCGGGGGACTCTCGCGATTTAAACCCCGCCCCCACCCTTCGCCCGAATCGCCGCCCAACGTCGTGTTTACCGGCATTCAAATGGGGCCGAACGATATTTCCGGCATGCGCAATCCATCTTTCGACCTCAATTCAGGCGCTCTGATCGTCCGCTTCTCCGCGCTCAACGCTCCCCGACAAAACGGGGTCGTCTTCCGCTACCGGTTGGAGGGTGCGAACCCGGCCTGGACCCGGACCACGGAGCGGGCATTGCAGTTTGCAGAACTGCCGCCTGGCGCCTATCGGCTGCAGATCGAAGCCCAGGACAGCGAGGGCGCGTGGAATCCGCGCGGGGCCGAGTTCCCATTTGAAATCCTCACGCCCTGGTATGGCCGCAGGTGGTTTATAGGGACGTGTATTCTTGTCGCCTTTCTCCTGATCGCGGGTACGTTCCGGCTCAGGTTTCAAAGCGCAAAAAGACGGGAGCGCGAGCTCGAGCAGATCGTAGAAAGCAAAACCAGCGATCTGCGCCGCGTCAACGAGACGCTGCAGCGGCTCTCGACGCTCGATTCACTCACAGGCCTCGCCAACAGACGCGTGTTTGACCAGTCGCTGGAGCAGGAATGCGCCCGGATGAGGCGCAGCGGCACCCCTCTCTCGCTCATCATTTTCGATGTGGATCATTTCAAAGCCCTCAACGATTCCGAGGGCCACCAGAGAGGCGATGAGTACCTGGCGCTGATCGGGAAGGTTCTGACCGGCATGGCCAGGCGCCAGATTGACGTGGCGGCGCGCTATGGCGGCGAGGAGTTCGCGCTCATCCTTCCCGCCACCGAGGTTGCCGGCGCAGTCGACATTGCGGAATCGGCACGCATGGCCATCGCGGCACTCCGCCTGCCCAACCCCACGTCTACAGTGGAGGCGTTTCTCACCGTCAGCGCAGGCATCGCCAACGCATTGCCCGATCTTCGCAGCTCTCCCGAAGAGTTGCTTGCCGCCGCTGACCGTGCGCTCTACCGTGCAAAGAGAGCCGGGCGGAACAGGGTGGAAGTTTGCCATGAAACATCCCGAATCCACCTGGCCCAGTAACTCGACCAGGGGATTGACTTGCCGCGCAGAATCACCCTGGTAAAGCTTTGCGGGAAATTGCCACGCAGGAAGCAGTTCAGCGTGTGCTCCTGTTTCCGCCGGCAGACTTTCTGGGGACAAGAAATCGAGTTTTCGGGCAAGAAGGATTGATTGGCCAAAGCCCCCTGACGGGCTTGATCTTCAGTGCGCAGAACGGCGGGCTTCGATGGCCGTCAGGCATCTCAATTTACGCCACAAATGGCCGGGGATCGGTCTTCGACTCAAACTGCACGGTCGCCTCGTTTAGCCCGGGAGAGGATGCGCGAACCGTCAACGCGCCTGCCACCGTGGTGGTGCGCACCAGCACGGTCGCGATTCCAGCCTCGGCGCGCAACGGGTTGGCGAAGATCGTCTTGTCGCCGATCACTGCGCCTTGCCCGCTCACGGTGAAGGTGATCATGTCGTCGCTGTAGGGATAGGTTGTCCCGCGGGCATCGCAGACGTGCGCATAAACGCGCACCCAGTCCGCGCCGTTGGCGAGGGGATCGACCCCGCATCCGTCCACATGCAGCTCGATCCTGGACGGCACACCCGGCGAGCGCACAACGTGCGTTGCCGCAACCTTGCCGCCGATCAAGCCCTCCGCCACCAGCGTTCCAATTTCGGTGCCCGCCGGGGCAGCATTGCCTGCGAACAGCATGGAGTGCGTGCCGCTGAAGTTGCCCACCTTGAAGGTGAAGGGCGGATGCGGCAATTGATAGCCGCTGTCGGGAGGCTGTGTGCCGATCAATTTGCCGTTCTGCGTCAGGCGCACCTCGTCGCAGTTGCTGAAGACGGTGACCGCGGCCGGCGATTGAAAGGTTCCAAAGTTGGCGATAAAAACCATGGGCCCGCTTCCGGCAGTCGCCGGCTTCGCCTCTGCCGGCCGCTGGCTCTGGAACATGAAATAGTCGAACTTGGGCAGCCGGAACAGATCGATGGGCCCACCCATAAATGGCTGATGGTGGTAGCCGCGAAAGGCGTCGATGCCCGCCCACAAGTCCGCACCCGCCGGCCGGGTCTCGGGTTGATAGATGCGGTCCATGCTGGCCAGGTGCGCCGATGCCTGACCCAGCATCGCGGTTTCGCCCCATAAGCGGGGCACGCGCACCCGGCTTTGCTGATCGCTCCAGTTGTCCACCTGGTCACCCCATTCCCTTATCCAGGACGGCCGCAATGGATCTTTTTGCTGATCTTCCACATAACCAACATCCCAACCCTTGAACCCCGGGACCTGCTGCTTGATTGGGTCGCCGGCCGCATAGCACGCAGGCCCAGGGAACTCCTCATGCACGATCCGGTAAAGTTCCGCCGCCAGGCGGCTGTTGTCTGACTCGTTCAGCGTCGCCTCCCACATCGCCACCGAGGCGTGGTTCCGGTCGCGCCGTATCATCTCCCGCGCATCCTGATACACGCGCTGAATGAATGTCTCGTCGCCCACAAACTGCCACCCGGGATTGGAGACGATGGCCAGAATCCCCAGTTCGTCGCACGCGTCCATAAAACTTGGGTCCTGCGGATAATGGATTCGATAGGAGGTGAACCCCGCCTCCCGCAGTTTGCAGGCGTCGCGATAGTGCGCCGAGGGGGGCAGCGCATAACCCACATAAGGATGGTCCTGATGCCGGTTTGCGCCGATCGAGAAGAACGGCTCGCCGTTGATCAGCAGACCGCGGTCCTTTTCGAAGCGAATTGAACGGATGCCGATCCGCGTGAACTGGTCGTCGGTCACGCGGCCATTCTCGCTCACCGCGGTATGCAGCCAATAGAGTTGCGGATTGTCAGGATGCCACAGCTTTGGATTGCGGAGCTGCATCTTCTGTGTCGCGGCCAGACTCGCCCCAGCCTCGCATGTGAACGTCTGCGCAGTGGTTGCCGCGACGGCCCCGCCGGGACCCGTTAATTCCTGCGTAATGGTGAAGGTGCGGCGCGTGTCCCACTCGTTGGCCACGTCCGTCTGGACCTGCACGGTGGACTCGCCAGCATCGACAACGGGAAAGGTGACGAAGATTCCGCCTCCTGCCACCTTGCCGGCAAGAATGGGATCGGTGATGTGCAGCGGATCGAGAATCTCGATATCGACGCTGCGGTAAAGGCCGCCAAAGTAGACGAAGTCAAGCTGGTCCTGCGGCTTGCCCGGAGGAACTTCAGGATTATCGGAGTTGTCCAGGCGCACCGTGACCACATTGGCCTGGCCGAAACGCAAACCTTTGGAAAGGTCCAAAACAAAGGGCTGATAGCCTCCATAGTGAGTGGTTAAATGCTCCCCGTTCAGCCACACGTCGGCAACCTGCATAGCCCCCTGAAACTTGAGATAAACAATCCTGCCTTTCCACTCAGGTTTTGCCTCGAACGATCTGCGGTACCAGCAGACGCCCTGGTAGTTGCGGCCTCCGCTCACGTCGCGCGGCTCAAGCCTGACTGTGTGCGGAAGGGCCGCCGGTTCCCACTGCGCGTCTCCGGGCGGGTTCATCTCTTTTTGCTTCGGCGCGCCCGTTGCTGCCGCGGACTCCTCGGGCCGCCAGAACTGCCAGTTCCGGTTCATGCTCAACACGACCCGCGCCACCGGATCGGCAGGCGCGTGCGCGCTTTGCGGCCGGCTCGGGGTCGCCTCGCCGACTGCTTCCACAGGGGTCACGAGGCCCGACAGAGCGAGGCTCGACAAAGTCAGGCCTGAAGCGGATAAAGCGCTGACTTCAAGAAAATCCCTGCGCGATAGGGTCATACACTTGCCTTTCTGTACGGTGCTGCGCTGCGCCTCTGGATTCAACTCTCAAGAACCCGTTTCAACCCTTCGCGGCGGGAAGAATCATCGCGATGGCTTCTATTTCGACCAGCAGTTCGGGACGGCAAAGCCTGGCCTCAATCCCCGTGGATGCCGGCAGCGGATCGAGGCCTTGCTCCGCAAAAAATGCTGTCCGTTCCTCGTTGAACGCCTCGTAGTCGCGGTCGATGTCGCGCAGATAGCACGTGGTCCGCACAATATCGTGCCAGGTGGCGCCCTCAGCTTCAAGCAGTGCGGTGATATTGGCGAACGTTCGCCTCATTTGCGCGCGAAAGTCCCCGATGTGAATGCTTTTTCCATGTTCGTCGATGCTTGCCGTTCCCGATATCAGAAGGATCGTCACAGCGCCCAGGTCGATGCGCATGCCGCGCGAAAACGAACTCGGCTTTTGGTAGGCATAGGCCTCGTTAAGCACCGCATGGTTGGTGATTGCGCGCTTCTTCACCGGGCGGTTGCCGGCCGTCTCCAGTGCGGCCAGAAGCCTTTTTACATCGCTCATTCAATCTCCTCGGGGGAGTGGCTGGCCGGCCGTCGTTCTCGACCCGTTCCCCTCCACGCCCGATTAAGTATATCGATGTCGTTTGGCCCCTCGCATCCCTCCCCGGTCAACTATCCTGGGTTGGCCTCGTCTAATGGAACGAAGGTGTGTGCTCTGAACTCTATGCCAAATCGAACTGCTTTGTTCCTTGCTGTTTCCAGTCTGGCTTTGTCTTGCCTCCCCGTCTCCGCCTATGCCCAGGCGGCAGCGGCGGACCAGCCGGTAACCACCATCAAGGCCCAGGCACGCGAGGTTCTGCTGCCCGTGACGGTGCGCGACAAAAAGGGCGCCATGGTCACCACCCTCACGGCAGCCGACTTCACGCTCACTGAGGATGGCCGCCCGCAGGTCATCAAGAGCTTTACGCGCGAAAGCAAACTGCCCTTCCGGCTGGGCTTGCTGGTCGATACCAGCCGCAGCGTCTCCAGCGCCATGGACAGCGAGCGCAAGGCTGCCGGCAAGTTTGTTGACCTGATGCTGCCCACCGACCCCGAGGCCGCGACCAAGGGCGACCAGGCCTTCCTCATCCACTTCGACCGCGAAGTCGAGCTGCTCCAGGATTTCACCAACTCTCCTGACAAGCTGCACCACGAACTGGACGGGATGGGACCCTCGGAAAGCGAACACAACAGCGCCCAGGGGCCTGAAACCAGCGACGATGACCGCAATCGTCAGAGCTCCGGCCGCGGCGGCGGAGGCACGCAGCTCTACGACGCCATCTTTCTGGCCTCCGACGAACTGATGAAGCCCAAAGACGGCCGCAAGGCTCTGGTGGTCTTCTCCGATGGCGCCGACCGCGGCAGCAGAGAAACCCTCAACGACGCCATCGACGCCGCCGACAAGGCCAATGTGGCCATTTACACCATCTACTTCAAGGGCGAGGGGCAGCGCGACATGGGCAACGGCATTCCCGGCGGTGGAAGGC
The DNA here is from genome assembly GCA_963793885.1 of uncultured Acidobacteriaceae bacterium. Taxonomy (GTDB): domain Bacteria; phylum Acidobacteriota; class Terriglobia; order Terriglobales; family Acidobacteriaceae; genus Telmatobacter. The sequence continues at coordinate 1,422,087 of CAWCBQ010000001.1, read as the reverse complement.
ACGGCGGCATGGGCGGCGGCTGGCCCGGAGGAGGAGGAGGAGGAGGCTATCCCGGCGGCGGCTATCCTGGCGGTGGTTACCCCGGCGGCGGTTATCCCGGTGGAGGAAGTGGCGGCCGGCGCGGTGGCAGCCCCAGCGCCAACGGCATTGACGGCAAAAAGATCATGGAGCAGATTGCCACCCGCACCGGCGGCCGCTACTTCGAAGCCAAAAGGAAAGATAACCTCGAAGACATCTACAACCAGATCGCCGATGAGCTGCGCGGCCAGTACCTGCTCACCTACACTCCTGACAAGCTCGACCCCGACGAAGAGTTCCACAAGATCGTGCTCAAGGCGAAGAATGACGACCTGACGGTAGCCACCCGCGAGGGATACTTCTCGGGCGAAAAGTAAGTAGACCTCCGGGTCCGCGGCAACCGCGCATCGTCCTCAAAACGCGGCAAGGGGGTAAATGCAGCAAGGGCGCAGCCAATCGGCTGCGCCCTTGTGGTTTTTGCTGCTTTGCGAGCTAGCTGGTCGTATGAACAGCGCCGGCCGACTTCTCTTCCAAAGCCGCCTGCGCCGCTGCCAGCCGCGCCGTCAGCAGACGGAAGGGCGAGCAGGAGACGTAGTTCAGGCCGATCTTGTGGCAGAACTTGACGGACTCAGGATCGCCGCCGTGCTCGCCGCAGATGCCAACCTTCAGCGTGGGCCGCGTGTTGCGTCCCTTGGCCGTTGCCATCTTCACCAATTGCCCCACGCCCGCCTGATCCAGGGTGGCAAAGGGATCCTGTTTGAAGATGCCGAGCTTCAGATAGGCGGGCAGGAAGTTGTTGATGTCGTCGCGCGAAATGCCGTAGGTGGTCTGCGTCAGATCATTGGTCCCAAAGCTGAAGAACTCAGCCTCTTCGGCTATTTGGTCTGCCGTGAGGGCCGCGCGCGGCAGCTCAATCATGGTGCCCACCATGTAATCGATCTTGGTCTTCTTCTCCTCGAAGACTTCAGATGCCACGCGGCGCACGATCGAGGCCTGGTTCCGCATCTCCTCGATCGAGCCGATCAGCGGAATCATGATCTCGACATGCGGATCGCCGCCTTTGTTCTTGACGGCAACCGCGGCCTCGATAATGGCCCGCGCCTGCATCTCAGTGATCTCAGGGAAGGTGATGCCCAGACGGCATCCGCGCAACCCGAGCATGGGATTCATCTCATGCAGCTCTTCCACACGCGCCAGCAGCTTGCCCAGTTCCTTGAGCTTCGGCGAGCGGGGCTTGGTATCTTTCAGATGTTGGATCTCGACCAGCAGATCCTCGCGCTTGGGCAGGAACTCGTGCAGCGGCGGATCGAGCAGGCGGATGGTGACCGGCAGCGACTCCATTGACTTGAAGAGGCCCGTAAAGTCGGCGCGCTGCATCGGCAGCAGCTTCTTCAGGGCCGCGCGGCGCTCCTTCTCAGTGGTTGAAAGAATCATGGTGCGCATGTGCTCAATGCGGTCTTCGGCAAAGAACATGTGCTCGGTGCGGCAAAGCCCGATGCCTTCGGCGCCAAAAAGACGCGCCTGTTTGGCGTCGCGAGGAATGTCGGCGTTGGCGCGGATCTTCAGGCGCCGAACCGGATCGACCCAGCTCATGAACTTCACCAGGTCGGGATCGTCGGGCTGCGCGTCAAGGGTCTTCAGCTTGCCGTGAATGACGCGGCCCGTGGTGCCGTCGAGCGAAATCCAGTCGCCTTCGCGATAGGTGTGACCCTTCACGCGGAGTTCCTTCTTCGCCTCGTCCACCGTGCAATCGCCCGCACCGGCTACGCAGCACTTGCCCATGCCGCGGGTAACCACGGCCGCGTGCGACGTCATGCCGCCGCGCGAGGTCAAAATGCCCGACGCCACTTCCATGCCCGCGATGTCTTCAGGCGTGGTCTCGCCTCGCACCAGGATAATCACCTTGTAGGAACCGTTGGCATGACGCTTCACGGCCTCTTCCGCCGTGAACACAATCTGTCCCACGGCCGCGCCCGGCGACGCCGGCAGGCCCGTGGCCAGAACCTCGATCTTCTCGCCCTTTTCCACCAGCCGCGGCACCAGGAAGTCGTAAAGCTGGTTGGGCTCTACGCGATGAATCGCCTCTTCCTGCGTAATCAGGCCTTCGCGCACCATGTCGATGGCTACCCGCACGGCCGCCAGGCCGGTACGCTTGCCGTTGCGCGTCTGCAGCATGTAGAGCTTGCCATCCTGGATGGTGAACTCGAAATCCTGCATGTCGCGGTAGTGCTTTTCCATCTTCCGCGTAATGTCCTTCAGCTGCTCGTAGACCTTGGGCATCGCCCGCTCGAGTTCGCTGATCGGCAGCGGTGTACGCACGCCTGAAACCACGTCCTCGCCCTGCGCGTTCATCAGGTATTCGCCGAAGAACAGGTGCTCGCCGGTGGCCGGATTGCGCGTAAAGCCCACGCCCGTGCCCGAATTATCGCCCAGGTTGCCGAACACCATGGCCTGAACGTTCACCGCGGTCCCAATCGAGTCATCGATGTTGTTGATGCGGCGGTAGGTCTTGGCACGATCGTTCTGCCAGCTCCTGAAAACGGCGTCCCTCGCCTGCACCAACTGGTCGAGCGGGCCCTGGGGAAAGTCCTTCCCCGTCTCTTTCTTGATCAGCGCCTTGTACTCGGCAATAATCTTTTTCAGAGCCTCAGGCTGCAGTTGATAGTCGAACTTCACCTTCTCTTTGGCCTTTACGCCGTCAAAAATGTGCTCGAACTTCTTCTTGGGCACATCCAGAACCACGTCGCCGAACATCTGGATCAGGCGCCGGTACGAGTCATACGCAAAACGAGGATTGTTGCTGAGTTTGGCCAGCGATTCCACGGCCTTGTCATTCAACCCCAGGTTCAGAATCGTGTCCATCATGCCCGGCATTGAGAACTTGGCGCCCGAGCGAACTGAAACCAGCAGCGGATTGTCGCCCTTGCCCAGCTTCTGGCCCTGCATCTGCTCCAGTTGATCAAGAGCCACCAGCATCTGCACTTCGATCTCGGGGCTCAGCTTGCCGCGCATGTACTCCCGGCAGGCCTCGGTCTGGATCGTGAATCCTGGAGGCACCGGCAATCCGGCGTTCGTCATCTCTGCCAGGCCTGCGCCCTTGCCGCCCAGAACATCCTTCATGCGGCCGTGGCCATCGGCCCTGCCGCCGCCAAAGGAATAGACATATTTGGTTGGGGTTTCCATCTTGCCTGCTGCTTTAGCGGGCGCGTGTTCCAGAACGGCTTGCGTCATGGGGTAAAGCCTCCGTAGTTAAGATCTCGGCGCCGGCGGCTCATCGCTAGGCATGGCAGAACCGAAATCCAGCACTCCAACATTAAGGGTTGAGAGCGTACGGGTCATCCAGACATACGACGGCGCCTTGCGGCATCCATGTGTCGTTATTACAAATAGCGCCTCAAGTATACGATTGCCTGTGCATTTCGTCACATTTCCCGCGTAAGCGTATCAAAATCCATGCAAGGCGCGGCTCAGAAATCTCGCAGGTCCAGCCGCAAAGCCCTGCGCCGCGTTCGTTCTAAAAGGGCAGCCGGCTCCGGAACCTTGCGGCGCCCAGGCCCCTGGAAAGTGCCGGCGCAGGAATCCGGTCCTGCATTATGGGACTACAAAATCCAGTTCAACCCCAACAGCTACTACCCTGCGTGCTCATCGAGCAAAGCTGAGTGGAACCTTTGGATCAGGGCACGATTTCAGCCATGGCGATACAGCGATTTGTTGCAACGTTGGGTTTTTAGCTCCAGAGGGCTGGCCTTTCGCCCCTGAGGGAAAAATGGGTGCGAGGATTCCCTTCTTCCGGCCTTCATAGACGATGGAATTGTCGAGACCTGCAAGTCAGAGCCTTTTCCGCAGGTATTCGAAGACCAGGTACCCGATCATCGCCGAGATCAGCGCAATCGCGAAATTCGTGAATGTAAAGATGTCGTAGAGCGCAAACGCCAGGCTCTTCGCGGCGCCGTTGGTCCGTGAAAACTCCCCCATCAACAGGTTGGAATAGAAAAGAAACACAATGAACGCAACCTCAATTACGGCCCGAAGGACGGAGGCAAAGGGGCGTCGATTGCGAAGCTGCGGGTTCATGGAGATTCAATCGTACCAAGGCTCAACCGCCAAGCAAAGACAATCCGGCGCACAAACCGTTTTGAGTTCAGGCGCGTGTATGCTTTCCTAGCAGTACCCGCCTATGCGCAAGCAACTTGAGACCTACTTTGAATTTTCCCATCTGGGAACGAACTGGCGCACCGAGATCCTCGCCGGTGCCACCACGTTCCTGACCATGGCTTATATCGTCCTGGTCAATCCGGCCATTTTGTCGGCGGCAGGCGTTCCGATGGCCGCCGCAACCGCGGCCACCTGCCTCTCGGCGGCCTTCGGCTGCATCCTCATGGGAATCGTGGCCCGCTATCCCATTGCGCTCGCCCCGGGCATGGGACTTAACGCCTACTTCACATATACCGTATGCCTCAAGATGCACATCCCCTGGCAAACGGCGCTGGGCGCGGTCTTTCTTTCCGGCATCATCTTTCTCGCGCTCACGGCCGGGGGCATCCGCCAGATGATTCTGCACTCGATTCCGCACGAACTGTACGCCGCGGTCGCCAGCGGCATCGGGCTCTTCATCGCATTCATCGGCTTTCGCAACGCCGGCCTGGTTGTCGGCGATCCTGAAACCCTGGTCGGGCTGGGGAACCTGCGCAATCCCACCACCGCGCTGGCCCTGATCGGCCTGATCGTGATGGTTGCCCTTGAAATAAGAAAGATCCGGGGCTCCATCCTCATCGGAGTCCTGGCCACGACCGCGCTGGCCTGGGGATTCGCCTTCACCGTCCTCCATACGGGAATCCCGTTCAAAGGGATGGTCTCGCCTCAGGCTGTGGTCTGGTCGCAGAACCTGGTGCATTGGTCGCCTGCGCCGGGCGGCTTTCAGGCGCTGTGGGGCACCGCGTTCAAGCTCGATATTCGTGGCGCGTTCAACAAAGGCCTGCTGGAGATTGTCTTTATCTTCTTCTTCGTGGATCTGTTCGATAATCTCGGCACACTGGTCGCCGTGACCAAGCGCGCCGGCCTCATCTCGACCGACCACTCCATCCCCCGCCTCAACCGAATTCTGTTCGCTGATGCAACCGCTACCGTCTTCGGCTCACTGGCCGGCACCTCGACCGTCACCAGCTATGTGGAGTCGACAGCAGGCGTCATGGCCGGCGGCCGCTCGGGGGTTACCGCGATCGTCACCGGATTGCTTTTTCTGGGAGCAATCGCCGCCGCGCCTTTCGTGGGCTTTGTGCCCTCCGCAGCCACCGCGCCGGCGCTCATCCTGGTTGGCTCGCTCATGCTGGCCACCATCGTCGAGGTCCGCTGGACCGATCCACTGGTCGCCGTGCCGGCATTCCTCACCCTGGTTCTGATACCGCTCACCTATTCCATCGCCAACGGCCTCGGCTTCGGTATCATTGCCTGGGCCATTCTTCACATCGCCGCCGGCAAATTCAGCCGCCAGGACTGGCTGCTCTATCTGCTCGCCGCCCTGTTTCTGGTTCGCTTTCTCTACCTGGGCGCAAGCTGACGACGTGGTCCGGACAGGTCCTATAATGGCTTCCGGCTTCCATGCGGGCCATCAAAAGGGAGCAACCATGCACTGGTATTTCTACCTTTCTTATTTCTTCGGCGGCGCATTCCTTGCCAATGCCCTGCCCCATCTCGGCAATGGCGTTTCCGGACGCCCCTTCCAAAGCCCCTTCGCCAAGCCGCCCGGCCAAGGCCTGTCCTCCTCCACCGTCAATGTGCTCTGGGGCTTCTTGAACCTGGTGGTTGCCTACCTGCTGGTGGTGCGCGTCGGCAGCTTCAGCCTGCTTGATAACGGGCAGGTGATCGCGCTCGGCACAGGCTTTCTGCTCCTGTCGGTGATGCACGGCCGTCACTTCGGGCCCTACCACGGCGGCAACCTATAGACCGGCACGCGCCGCCGCCCTTTCCCGCGCCGGTTCCGGCTCGCCCTCAACGGCTGAAAAAGTCGTAAGTTCGATCCCATCCTTCCCTGTAGTATGAGGATGAGGCCAGTGGCACTATTGAAGATGCGCACCATGCGTATGAACCGGACCCCCAGGACGACGAAAGCCGGCCACCTGAGTTTGCGCGGACTGGCGATCGCGTCTGCCGTCTCCATGGCACTGGCGTTTTCGCTATCGGCCTGCGAAAACGTGGTCAGCTTCACCCAGCCCACGCTAGTGCGCGTCATTGACGCCTCCTATGCCGCCCCGGCCGTCAGTGTCGCTGTCGAAGGCACGGTGCTTGCCGGCAACCTTGGCCAGGGAAGCATCACTGCCTACGGCACCCTGCCGGGCACGAGCGACGCCCTCATCAACGTGACGGCTGCTACTGGCGGAGCCGCGCTAGTCTCGACCAGCGCCCACTTGCTGGCCGGCCATCAGAGCTCCATCTTCCTCGCGGACAACATCACCGCGCCTGCCGGCTACACCGTCACCGTGCTTGCCGACCAGCAGATCGCCGCCGCAAGCGGTCACTCCGCCTTTCGCTTTCTCAATCAAGCGATCAAGACGGGCGCTGTCGATATTTATCTGGTTCCTGCCGGCAGCACCCTCGCCAAAACCATTCCCCTGGTCACGGACCTGCCCGTCGGAGGCAATTCGGGCTACATCAGCTTCGACTCCCAGACCGTGACCATGATCGTCACGCCCACCGGCGTCACAACCCCCCAGTACACCTCCGCGCCCATCGCTCTCATCGGCGGCGAAGTGCGCACCGTGCTCATCGTCGATACCCAGTTGACCTCGAATCCGCCTGTCACGGTCTTCATCGCCGACGACGTGGGCTAAGCCGCCTTCCCGCCAGACTGACCGATAGCAATTCGGAACTCCCTCGCCCGATCACTGTGTCCCGGTCACATGCCGATGCCCTCTGGCCCGCGTATACTTTTCGCCAAGGCAAGCTATGGACCTGTCGTCGATCGTTCTTCCCAGCACTCTGCAAAACGCGGCAGTGCTCACCATCGTGCTGGCCTTTGCCGGCTACCTGGTCACCTTTTTAAGCACCCGCATGATGGCCCGCCGCGCCGATCGGCTCCGGCTGGTCAACGAGCGCCTCAATGCGTTCTACGGTCCGCTCTATGTTGCCTCCCGCGCCGGCAATATTGCCTATCGCTCGCTGCTCAAGAAACAGGGCAAGACGCAGAGCTTTCCCATCCTCGACAGCGAAATGAAAGAGTGGATGCTGTGGATGACGACCATCTTCATGCCGCTGAACGACGTTCGCGAGAAGATCATCATTGAGAAGGCCCACCTGATCGTCGAAGAAGAAATGCCCGTCTGCCTGCTGGACTTTGTCACCCATGTTGTGGGCTATAAGGCGGTGCTTGCCAAGTGGTCCGAAGGCGATTACTCCGAACGCCGCTCCACCATCGGCTGGCCGCCTGAATTCGACATCTATGTCGAGCGTTCCTACCGCGCGCTCAAAGCGGAGCAGACCGGCCTGCTCCACAGCGGTGCGTGGGCGCTCTACCAACGGCTCATCCAGCGCAAGCGGCCCTGAGACCGGCGACCAACCGGTTGGCGAGCCTGATCAACTTACCGCAACAAGAGAACAAGGCTCTTTTGAGACGTAGCGCCTGAGAAGCATAATCGCCCGTGCAACGGCCCCTCCGTTACATGAGTCGTGAAAAACGGCCGCAACCGATTCTGCCTGGAGAAATTAACCGGGCAAGGCGGGTGTCGACAGCGCCAGATTCTTCCACAACCGCAGCGTCGGGCCGGCCTGGTTGATGGTGAAGAAGTGCAGCCCTGGCGCGCCATTGCCGAGCAGCGTCTCGCACAGCCGCGTCACCACCTCCGCGCCAAATTCCTGCAGCGCCGGCTTGTCGTCCTGGAGCTCTTCAAGTCGCAGCTTGATCCAGCGGGGCAGGTCCGCGCCGCAGCCCGCGCAGAACCGCGCGGTATTGGCAAAGCCGGAAATGGGAATGATCCCCGGCACAATGGGGATTTTGATGCCCGCCTTCGCCGAGCGCTCAACAAAATCGAAGTAAGCGCCGGCGTTGTAGAACAACTGCGTCAGCGCCCCATCGGCGCCGGCATCGACTTTGCGGCGAAAATTCTCAAAGTCCGCGCCCGGGCTGGTTGCTTGCGGATGCATCTCAGGGTACGCCGCCACTTCGATCTTGAAGGCATCCCCATGGGTCTGCCGGATAAAGCTGACCAGCTCATTGGCGTAATGGAATTCGCCCGGAGCCGACGGGCTCATTGCGGTGGCCGGCAGGTCGCCGCGCAGCGCAACAATCCGCTTTACCCCGGCAGCACGATAGCGGTCAAGCAGCGCCGCCACCTGCTCCCGCGTCGAGCCGATGCAGGTCACGTGCGGAGCCACTTCGATTCCACTATGCTCGACCACGGTGAGCAGCGTGTCGTAGGTGCCCTCCTGGGTTGACCCGCCCGCTCCCTGCGTCACAGAAAAGAGGTGTGGCCGCTCGGCGGCAAGCTGCGCCACAACGCCCGGCAGCTTGGCCACCGCCTCCGGCGTCCGCGGCGGACCCAACTCAAACGAGAACCTAAGCTGCGATTTCATGCCTGCGCTCGAACAATCCCTTGCATTAAAGAGAATCGCCGGTCACGCCGCAGTGCGGAGCAACCGGCTAATGACCGCTGCTTCCCTAGTATCTGTAATTCTCCGCCTTGTAAGGCCCTTCCACCGGCACGCCCAGATAGTCGGCCTGCTTCGCCGTCAGCGTCGTCAGCTTCACGCCGATCTTTTCCAGATGCAGCCGCGCCACCTCCTCGTCCAGCTTCTTCGGCAGCACATACACGCCCACCTTGTAGGTGTCCTTGTTGGCCCACAGGTCAAGCTGCGCCAGCGTCTGGTTGGCAAAGCTGTTGCTCATCACAAAGCTCGGATGCCCCGTCGCGCAGCCCAGGTTCACCAGCCGCCCCTCGGCCAGAACAAAGATCCCATGCCCGGCTTTACCCGCTTCGCCGGGAAGGTGTAGAAATCCACCTGCGGCTTGATGTTCAGCTTGGTCACGCCTTTTTCCGCGTTCAGCCGGTCCATCTGGATCTCGTTGTCGAAGTGCCCGATGTTGCACACAATCGCCTGGTCCTTCATCTTCTTCATGTGCTCGAGCGTGATGATGTCCACGTTGCCCGTCGTGGTGACGTAAATGTCGCCGCGTCCCAGCGTCTCCTCGACCGTCGTCACCTCGAAGCCTTCCATCGCCGCCTGCAGCGCGTTGATCGGATCGACCTCGGTCACGATGCACCGCGCGCCCATGCCGCGCAGCGAGTGCGCACAGCCCTTGCCCACGTCGCCGTAACCGCAGATCACCGCTACCTTGCCCGCCACCATCACGTCGGTCGCGCGCTTGATCCCGTCCGCCAGCGACTCGCGGCAGCCGTACAAGTTGTCGAACTTGCTCTTGGTCACCGAATCGTTCACGTTGATCGCCGGAACCAGCAGCTTGCCCTGCTCCATCATCTTGTAGAGCCGGTGCACGCCCGTCGTCGTCTCTTCCGAAACGCCGCGCCATTCCTTGGCCACCTTGTGCCAGTGCTGCGGGTCTTCCGCATACACCTTCTTCAGCAGGTCCTTGATCACCTGCTCTTCGTGGTTGCCCGAGGCCGTATTCACCCAGCCGTCGCCCTCTTCCAGTCTCATAGCCCTTGTGGATCAGCAGCGTCACATCGCCGCCGTCGTCCACCACCAGTTGCGGACCCTTGCCGCCCTTGTGCGCCAGCGCCTGGTAGGTGCACCACCAGTACTCCTCCAGCGACTCGCCCTTCCACGCAAACACCGGAACCCCGGTGGCCGCAATCGCCGCCGCCGCATGGTCCTGCGTCGAAAAAATGTTGCAGCTCGCCCAGCGCACCTCCGCGCCCAGGCTCACCAGCGTCTCAATCAGCACCGCCGTCTGAATCGTCATGTGCAGCGAGCCGGTCACCCGCACGCCCGCCAGCGGCTTGGCCGCCGCATACTTGTTGCGGATCGACACCAGCCCCGGCATCTCCTGCTCGGCGATGGTGATCTCCTTGCGGCCCCAGTCGGCCAAAGCCATATCGGCCACTTTGTAGCCCAATTCCGTCACTTCCAGCGTCGAACTCGCCATTTGAACTCTCCTTATATCGTCCTATCGTGATATGTTGATATGTAACAGATCAAACGTGCGCCGTCAACCGCAAACTATGGCCTCGATCGTGAAAATCCTGCGCGTGGTCGCCGACCCCAACCGGCTCCGCATTCTGCTGCTCCTCAAAGGCGAGGAGCTCTCGGTCGCCGAATTGCAGGAAATCCTCGTCATGGGCCAGAGCACCATCTCCACCCACCTGTCGCAACTCAAGCAGGCCGGCCTGGTGGAAGACCGCCGCACCGGCAAGAGCAGTCTTTACCGTCTTTCCGCCCCAACCCCAGCCGGGGGCAGCCCTTTGGAGCAGATTCTGGACGCTGCCAGCCGTGAGATCCCTGAAGCCGCCGCCGATTTTGCCGCCATGCGCCGCGTCGTCAAAAAACGGCAAGACAAAATGCGCACCTTCTTTGACTCCGTCGCCGGCCGCCTCGGCAAAGACTATGTTCCCGGAAAATCCTGGAAGAGCCTGGCCGAAGCCCTGCTGCGCCTCATGCCTCCCATGGTCATCGCCGACCTGGGCGCCGGCGAAGGAGCCTTCGCGCTGCTGCTCGCCCAGCGCGCCAAAAAAGTCATCGCCGTCGACACCAGCGCCAAAATGATCGAGGTAGGCCGCGACCAGGCCCTGCGCAACGGCGTCAAAAACGTCGAATTCCGCCTCGGCGACATGGAAGATCTGCCCATCGCCGACCTTGAGGTCGATCTCGTCTTCTTCTCCCAATCTCTCCACCACGCCCTACATCCCGAGCGCGCCCTCGAAGAAGCCCACAGAATTCTAGCCCCCGGCGGCCGCATCGTCATCCTCGACCTGGCCAGGCACCGCTTTGAAGAAGCCCGCGAAATCTACGCCGACGAATGGCTGGGCTTCAGCGAAGCCGAACTGGAAGCCATGCTCCAAAAGGCCGGCTTCACCAGCCTCACCTGCTCAGTGGTCGACAAAGAGCAGGAAGCTCCCCAGTTTCAAACCCTGCTGGCGGTAGGCGATAAGCCAAGTTAGAGCGGTTCGCCCAAAGTCACTTCACAAAAAGCAATCGACAAACAATGAGCAGTCATTCTGAGTAACCCGATCCGCGACAGCGAGTCAGGATTCATTGAGAACAGCCGATTTGCAATGCGAACTTCCGGCTCAGGACGCGGGCGGAAAGCGGCAACGCCTATAATCAGGCTGTTGTGCCTGGTTTATTTTCATTTCGATTGAGGTGTTGGGCCGGTTGCGCGGGGCTGGCGATTTTAGTTGCCGGGAGTGCGCCTTTCGGGGGTTGCCGGGCTTGGGGGCAATCGGCCGACGAGGCCGCGGTGAGCGCTTCCGCGGCGGACCGCGGACGCATCCTGCTGGTGCTTCCGTTTGACAACCGGACCGGGCAGCCGAGCCTGGATTGGATTCGCGAGGCGGCGGCGGAGCTGTTGAGCAGCCGCTTCCGCTCGGCAGGCTTTGACCCCATGAGCCGCGCGGACCGCATGTATGCGCTGGACCACCTGGGGCTGCCGCAGGGGTTTCAGCCCTCCCGCGCCAGTTCGCTGAAGCTGGCGCAGACGCTGGACGCGGATTCGATCGTGGTGGGCGACTACATTACCGATGGAAGCGGGATTGTGGCCGAGGCGCGGATTGTGAACGTGCCCGAACTGCGCATGAGCGAGGCGGTGACGGCGCGCGGGGAGATGCGCGACATGATCGACGTGTTCGACTCCCTGGCGTGGAAGCTGACCCGGCAACTGGACCCGGGGTTGAATGTGGCCGAAGAGACGTTTATTGCCGAAGGAAAAAGCGCGCGGCTGGACGCCTTTGAGCAGTACATCCGCGGCATCACCGAGCCGGACCAGGCAGAGCGGCTGCGGCACCTTGAAGCGGCAGTGAAGCTGAGCCCGGAGTTCGGCCCGGCGTGGATGGCGCTGGGCAGGGAAGACTATAGCGGGCAGCAATACGAGCAGGCCGCGGACGCATTTGAGAAGGTGGATAGAAACGGCAAAGACGGGCTCGAGGCTGGTTTTTACCGTGGATTATCGCTTTTATTCTCAGGGGATTATGCCAAGGCGGAGCAGGCCTTTGGGGCGGTGGCGCGGATTTTGCCGCTGGCCAGTGTGGTGAACAACGAGGGCGTTGCTGTGAGCCGGCAGGGCCACGACGGGACGTTGCTTTTTGTGCAGGCGGCAGCCGAAGATCCCAGTTCCGCCGACTATCACTTCAACCTGGCGGTGAGCCTGAAGCGCCATGGGGAAACGGCGGCGGCGCTGAATGAGTTGGACCAGTGTTTGAAGGCACGGCCTAACGACGTGGAGGCGCAGGGCCTGGAAGCGGCCTGGAAGCGGCCGGCGGCGCCCAAAGCCGCGGCGGGCGTGGCTGCAACGCCGGCAGCGGCAGGGGACGGCTCCGACGCGGACGCCGAGGCAAATCCCGATCCGCTGGAGCGGATTGCGCGCAGCTTCGATGCGGCGGCCTTTCGCCAGGCCGCGCAGATGATGGACCAGATGGATGCCTCGCGGCTAGCGGCGCTGTCGCCGCTGGACCGGGCGGAGAAACTCTCAGTGCAGGCCGGGGAGTTTCTGCAAAGGGGCTTGCTGCTGGAGGCTGAGCGGCTTTATCAAGCGGCCGTGGCGGCCGACGACAAATGCGCCGAAGCCCACGCCGGACTGGCGGAGGTGAGCGAGCGCAGCGGCAATGCCGGCACGGCGCGCAAGGAAGCCAATGCGGCGCTGGGACTGGACCGGTCAGCAGAGGCCTATTTGGTGCTGGGACAGCTGGATTTTGAAGCCAACCAGATGAGCCAGGCCAACAACGACCTGGTGGAAGCGCTGAAACTGGAACCGACGAACCAGGCGGCACTGGATCTTCTGCGGAAGGTGCAGGTGAAGGCGGGACAGGGAAGATAGGGCTGCGCCCCGGGGATGAGGGCAATCGTTTCTCACGTTCCAATATCGGGATGTGGGGCACCGCTGCATTCTTATCGTTCTATAGTTATCTTGAAGCTCCTGAGGAGCAAGCCATGCTTCAATGCACACGCGGTTTGGCACTTCAACTTGCGGCCGGCCTGGCCGCGGCGGCGATCTGGGGAGCGATGGGAACCGGCCCTTCTGGGTTTGGGCAGCAGGCACAGAAGCAGACTCCCCTGGTGGACAAGTTTGTGCTCGACGGCACGGTTCAGCCGGTGAGCGAGGGCGAACTGAGGAGCGCGATTGCGCGGGCCAACAGCGATGGCGCAGAGGCGCTGCTGGTGGAGATGGATACGCCGGGGGGCATGGTGGAATCGATGCGCGGCATGGTGGCCGCGATGCTGGCCTCGCGCGTGCCGGTGATCGTGTTTGTGGCTCCCTCGGGAGCGAGGGCGGGATCGGCGGGATTCTTTCTGCTGGAAGCCTCGGATGTGGCCGCAATGGCTCCCGGAACCGAGGCCGGCGCGGCGCATGTCGTGTTCATGGGTGAAAAACCCGACGACACCGAGGCGCAAAAGGTGGAGAACGACGCCGAGGCATTCTTGCGGTCCTATGTGACGCGGCGCAACCGCAACGCCGAAGCCGCTTCCGCGGCGCTCCAATCCTCCCACTCCTACACTCCCGAGGAGGCGCTGAACCAGCATCTGATCGATTTAATCGCAAACAACGATGCGCAACTGCTGACAGCGCTCGATGGGCGCGAGATTACCCGCTTGGACGGGAGCAAAACTACGCTCCACCTGGCAGGCGCGCGGGTTGAGGCGATCAAACCCTCGCTGCGCGACGAGTTGCTCGGCTGGCTGGTGGATCCCAACATCGCGCTGCTGTTCCTGGTAGGCGGGGCGCTGCTGATCTACCTCGAGTTCAACTCGCCGGGGACCATCGTTCCGGGGGCGCTGGGCACCCTGATGGTGCTGCTGGCGATTTTTGCGCTGAATCTGCTGCCGATTCGCTATACCGCGGTGCTGCTGCTGATGGCGGCGCTGGTTCTGCTACTGCTGGAGGCTAAGTTCGGGGGTCACGGCGTGCTGGCGATTGCCGGTATTCTGTGCCTGACGTTTGGAACGCTTACGCTGGTCGCCGCTCCCGTGCCGGAGATGGGCGTAACGCCGTGGGTGGCGTTTGCCGTGAGCGCGGGATTCGGCGGAATTACGGTGTTCCTGGTGCGGCTGGCGGTGCGCGCCCGACGCAGGAAGGCGCTGATCGGCGCCGATGCCATGGTGGGTCACCGGGCCATCGCCATGGAGCCGCTGGCTCCCGAGGGTCATGTGCTTGTGGAGGGTGAGATATGGCTCGCCGCGAGCGCCGAGCCGGTTGGGAAAGGCGCCAGCCTGCGAGTCTTGAGCCATGAGCAGAATCTTCTGCGTGTGGGAGTGGACGCGCACACCGGACAGCCGGAAAAGATTGCATAAACCGCGCAGGAGTACAATCCGTGCTGGGTGCCAATGATGAACTACGGGGTGCTTGCCCCTTCGTTCATCGCAGGCCGTATGCAAGTGAGGGAAAATAAAATGTCCATCTCCGATTTGCCGGTTCCGCTGCTGGTTCTTGCCGCCATTCTGGTTCTTTACCTGCTCAACTCCATCAAGATTCTTCGCGAATACGAGCGCGCGGTCATCTTCCGCCTGGGACGGGTATTGGGCTCGCCCAAAGGGCCGGGCATCATTCTTGTGTTCAGGCCGCTGGACCAAATGGTGCGCATCTCGCTGCGCCAGGAGGTGCTGGAAGTTCCGCCGCAGGATGTGATCACGCGGGACAACGTGACCATCAAGGTGAACGCGGTGGTGACGCTTTACGTGGTGAATCCCAACGACGCGGCCATTAAAGTGGCCAACTATGTCTACCAGACATCGCAGTTTGCGCAGACCACGCTGCGCTCGGTGCTGGGCGAGGTGGAGCTGGACGAGCTGCTAAGCCATCGCGACAAGCTGAATCTGCGCATACAGACGATCATCGACCAGCGGACAGAGCCGTTCGGAGTGAAGGTGATCTCGGTGGAAGTGAAACAGGTGGACCTGCCCGAGCAGATGCTGCGCGCGATGGCCAAGCAGGCCGAGGCGGAGCGCGAAAAGCGATCGAAGATCATCCATGCCGAGGGCGAGTTCAACGCCGCGCAAAAGCTGGTGGACGCTGCCGCGCTGCTGGCCACCGAGCCCATCACGATCCAGTTGCGCTACCTGCAGACGCTGACCGAGATTGGCGTTGAAAAGAACACGACAATTGTGTTTCCGCTGCCCATTGAGATGATGCAACTGTTCAACAAGATGGGCGCATCGGCGCAAGCCGCACTCGATAAGAAGTGAATGCGAGGACGACGCAGGGATGGGGATATTTGACGACGAGGAGCCGGAGGAGAAGCAGCCGCGGCCCGACAAGGAGTTCACGCTGGGCGCGGGGACGCTGCTATTCATCTTCTTTGGACTGGTACTGCTGTGCGGGTTGTGTTTTGGGCTGGGGTACAGGGTAGGCAATCGCAGCAGCCAGAGCGCCGTGGCCGGTCAGGCGGTTGGGTCCGGCGCGCAAACGCCCCCGCAAGCTAACGGCTCGCCGGCCAAGCCCATGGCTGCGCCGCCCGCGGTTGCTGCGCCTGACCCGGCTTCGGGCACTCCAGCGCCTGTGGGACAGAGCACTGCCGCGCAGTTGTCTGTCACCGCGCCGGCAACTGCGAATGGACCGTCTTCGAATGCGCCGGCAGCAGCAAACAGCCAGGCGCAGGTGCGGCCTGCCCTTCCGCAGAGCGCAACGGGACCCGGCTCGCCGACGAACATACACCCGGTTTTTCCGCCGGCGGTTCAACTGATGGTTCAGATTGCCGCAGTATCCCACCAGGAGGACGCAGATGTGCTGGCAGACGCGCTGCGCAAGCGCGGCTATGCGGTTTCAGCGCGCCGCGATCCGGGGGATACCCTGATTCATGTGCGCATAGGCCCATTCAGCAGCCGCGCCGACGCCGACCGGTGGCGGCTGAAGCTGCTCAATGACGGCTACAACGCGATGATCATGCCGTGAGCGTTGTTTGCTCTTCGAAGTGGACGTGAAGCGCAGCGCAACCAGGGGAAGGCTCGCGCCGCGATCTGCAATCCCTGGGGGCCGGCGCGATCAAGCAGCGTTATTTCCGAGTTACTTCACCCCGTCTATTTCCGCTTCTTGTTCGCGCCCCTCTCCGCCTTTTGCTTCTTCTCCCCATTGTTTAGGTGCATCGTGGGGATGGGCGCCAGGTCGGGCCCGATGCGCTCGACGCGCGTATCGATCATCTCGTAGTGGATGGTGCGTGAGTTCGCAGGACGGGTGATGCCGGTCGCCGGATCGGTGGTCAGGTTTGGGCCGTTGGCGATCTGGAAGCTGAAGGCAGGCACGTTCCCCTTCGCAGTGGCTGCCGTCGTCAGAATCACCGGCAAAAACCCCTGAATGGGATGAAGCATGAACGCCGTCTCGTAGCGATGGTGCTTCACGCTCCACGTGAAGACGCGCACCTCGTCGAAATCGAAAGGAAGGCCCGCCTTGAGCGGAGCCGTCACTGTCAGGTATTCGGAAATCTGGCTGGCGGAAGCCGGGTCGGTAATCCTGGTGAGCACCCAGGAGCCTACAAACCGCTGCCCCTCGCCATACTGGGCAATCTCATCGGGAACATCCACGTCGAGGCGGTTGCCCAGCAGCCAGCCCGTGTGCCCCTGGCTGTCACGCGCCAGCCACCAGTCTTCCATCTCGGGCGGAGAAGCTTCAGGCAGGCCTGGAATCCGGGTTTCCAGCGGCTTCCGGTGTGCAGGCGGCGGAGTTTTTCCCGGCGCCGCCGGCTTGACCGCACTCAGTACCGGCGGCGCCTGGTTGGCAGCTTTGGGAACCGATGCGCGCTCTATCAACTGAACCTTCGTGTTCCCGGCCAGCAGGTAGAAATGCTCGGTCTCGCGGCCCGGCAGCACGTGCATGTAAAGGTCATCGCGCAGTGTGGCCGTGGCAGCTACGGGGTCCTGCTTGTGCTCCTCGGCAAGCTTCATGAACGACGCGAACGTCCTGGCGTCGATCACGGCACGCTCCTCGATCCAGCCCACTTCGTTCTTCCCGGTCTTCACCTTGAGAAACCGGCGGCCTTGCTCAAGCACCTGGAGCGGCTGCCCGTTCACCACCTCGGCAACGCGGTCTGAGACGGCGGCCACACGGTCGTGCAGGTAGGTCTGCCGCGCGGAAACGTACACCGTGCCGAAATGTTGGTGGCGGAAGCGGCTGCATCCCGGCAGCAGCGCGAGCAGGCAGAACGCAATGCCCAGCGGCAAGCGCCGCATCAGCCGCGTCGAAGCTCGCATGCGCCGCGGAAATGAGCCGAGGGGGATTGGAATTCGCGTGAACACAGCCTGTCGCGTTCCACTTGAGAATAACAGGGAACAACCAACCAATGGAACGAGAGGTTCTTCTGATCCCTGACCCCTCATCCCTGATCCCTGACCCCTCATCCCTGATCCCTGCCTTTTAGGGCGCCGCCGCAATCGAACTGGCCTGCACCGGATCCGTTCCCGTGGAACCAGTGAAAGCAGAGTCGAGCTTCCCCGCGGTGGTCGCATCGAAGGTGTAGGCATCGAGATCCGGGCCTCCGCCCGAATCCACCACCAGCAGGTAGTGGCCGAGCGCGTCTTGCGTCATCCCCAGCGGGGTGACGCCGGCCGATGCGGTGGTCGAAAGAGAGGTGAGCGTCGTGGTGGTCCCGGTCGTGGTCACCGCAAATCCTGCAATATTGCCGTCGGAACTTCCACTCACGCTGCGGTTGGCCACGTAGACGAAGTCGCCCGCATTCGAGCCGTAGCGCGTCGGCGTAATCGTGTAAGGCGCCAGTCCGCCGGTCGCGAAGGGCGAGCCGGAGACCTCGGTCAGCGTAGTGTAGTTGAAAGCGCGCAAGCCGCCCGAATTGTTGCCTGAGGTAGCGGCGGTTTCGCCAATGTAGAGCAGCCTGTTGTCGGGATCCACGGCCACGGCCACCGCTGCGCCCGAGGCGTTGACCACCGCGATGTTGGCAAGCGTTCCGAACGGCGTCGCGTTGCCCGCGGCAAAGGTCACGTCCTCTGTGCCGCTCGACCCGAGCGCCACAAACACATGGGCGTTGTCGGGTGAAATCACGAGTTGCTGCACAGTCGCCGCAGGCAACAGCGTACTCTTCTCGATCGTGGTCGTGGGCACTCCCGTGGAGGTATTGATGGGAATGGCAAGCAGCTCGGCAAGGTTGGGGCCGGCTTCCACCAGCCAGGAGCCGGTCGAGTCCACCTGCATGGTGGTGGCGATGTCCTGCGAAATGACGTTGTCGCTATTGGCCAGCGTCAGTCCACCTCCCGAGGCGATGTCGTAAAGGAAGATTCCGGTAGCTGTGCCCACATAAAGAAAACTGCCGTTAGGCGCAATGGCGATTGAATAGGGCGCAGCCGAAAGCGTATACGGACTGCCGGAGACCGGGGTCAGCGCGCCGGAAACGACCGAGTAGGCGGCAATCTGCTTGGTCTCCTGGTTTAGCACATAAAAGTTGCCGCTGGACAGGCTGCTCGTGCCGCCGCCCGATGAGGAGCTGCTGGGCGCCTGCCAAAAGTTGCCGCACCCGGCCAGAAGCAGCGCCGCAGCGGGCAGCAGCCGCGCCCAAGGTCCAATCTTCATCGGCGCTCCTCTTTCATCGTTCTCTTATAGCGTAGATCCTGGCAGTATGTGACCGTGATCGCCTTAAGCGATCTTGACCCATCCGTGGCTACCCGCACGCAAATTCATGACTCAACTCAAGGGTATCGCGTCCACGCGCGCCCTGTCCCGCGTCTCCCTGCGGCGCGCACGCCAGGGGCGAACACAGTGCGTTAATGCTAGTGACGCATGACGGCTGACATTCGCTCAACGCAGGGGCGCATTTTGGGTTGAGGCGCAACGGGGAGGATTGACTCGTGCTGCCGGAGGTGCGGAAAGGGGAAGATTGGAGACCATTTTGCGCCTTCGGCCGGGAATTCAAAAAGAATCCCGGCCGAAACCAATTCCAACAGCAAACATCGATGAAGACTCGCGCATCGGCCTCTGGAAACCGTGCGATCTCCGCCGTCGATCAGGCGCCGCCGTTCGCAGACTGTTGGTTGCTGGGTGCTGCCGCAATCGCCAGAGAAAGCCCGCAGCCCGCCGGCAACTTCACATCGTCCTTCTTCGACGACACAAAAACGCCCGAGTTTTGGCTCGCAATGTTGCTGTGCAGATCGCCGCCAGGCACCGCGCCGATGTCGTCGAACTGCAAGGTCTTTGCCGACCAGCTATTCCCGGCCTCGTCTTCCGGAGTGTCCGGCGGGGAAATGCCTACGATGGTCGCCTTGATGGGAACGACTTTACCGTCCTTGAGTCGCGCCTCCGTGAAGCGGAGCGCTAACTTCACGCCTCCGCTTTCAGGCTTATCGTCGCTGGCGACGGTGCCGATCAGCACGGTGCCGCGCGGCAGCTCGGGGCCGTTCTTAAGCTGGACCTTGCCGCGGAGTGAAGCCTGGAACTGCTGGCCCGGTTGTGCGTTTTTGGCATCCAGTGGCTTCGAAACCGCAGCTTGTGCGGCCACCATTTGAGCGGCTTCACCGCTCCCTGCTGCCAGGGCCGCGTCCGGGGGATCGGCTACCTTCGCCCCGGGGCGGGCCTGGGCATCTTTCGGTAAGAAGAAAACAAGAGAAAACGCTGCAAGAGACAGGGATATCATAGCTTCACGTTTCATGCGAAGTACTCCTCTTAAACTGGATTTGCTTGCGCCCCCATGTGCAATCAGACTCGAGGGAGGCTACTCGTCGAGTTAGACGCCTCGGCTTCAAAATGGGTTATCCCGCTGGTGGGTCGCGCGGCCTCGCGTTCTCCATCCTCAGCGCATATGTCGTTCAATTCTTTGCGATGATTCACGCGAAAATTCATTGGCCGGATTTGTGTCCGCCCGGCGTTTTCGGCTCCACGCAGCCATTTCGATGCGGGCAGGCGTCTGATTGTGGAAGCGCATGCGACTTCGACTGCGCAGTCCACATCATCCTTATGGTTTTCCCAATGCGGTGCTCGCGTGCGCGCCTTCAGTTCGCGAGGAACCTCAGTTCGGCCGGCCGCCGGATGCGGAACGGCGGCGGAAGCGCTCGTCCACGGGTTGCCGGCCCTGAAAGCCGGAGTCAACTGTATGCCAGTGCTCGATGGCCGTCTCGCCCATGCGCCAGCAAAGCAGAACCACCTGGTCGTCGAGCCGGAATGGAAAATCAAGCAGGCCTGTCTCCAGGTCCTTTACCTGCACGCCGATTGCATCGATCTCCGCAACGCTCTCGCGGGCCAGCTTCAGGTGGCCCTCCAACTCGGCGCGCTGCTTGGCCACGCTCGCCGTGTCCACCTTCATACCGCCGGAAAGATAAATGCGGCGGGCCAGATCGTTGAGCTCGGCTTCCACCTGCTCGGCGGCCTGCTTGCCCCCGATCGCGCGCTTCAGCAGCGATTCAAGGACCGGAAGCAGGGATTGCGCCTCATCAATGGTGAAGGTCTTCATGGAGAGATACCTGTGTATAGAATACGACGAATCAGAAAATGCGGCTTATCACTCCAAGGTGTTAAGTAACGCCCTGCAGCCATTCGATTTATGCAGTTTATCCTTACAGAATGCGCAGAAAATTGCGCACGGTACCGCATGAACCGGCGAAAAGCTGGAAGTTGGAAGCTGCCTTTTGCCTCACCCAAAGGAGGGCGCAAGCAGCGCCCGTTGTTCCCTTGGTTCCTCGGTCCCTGCCTTCATCCCAACTCCAGCATCCTGTCTAGCGCCACCCTGGCCCACCGCTTCACGCCGGCTTGCACCTGGATGCGGTTCACCACGCGCCCCTCGACCAGGTTTTCGAGCGCCCAGGCAAGATGCTGCGGGCTGATACGGTACATCGTCGTGCACAGGCAGCCGGTATCGTCGAGCGTGATGATTTTCTTACCTTCCGGGGCAAAGCGGCGCGCCAGCCGATTCACCAGGTGAATCTCGGTGCCGATCGCAAACATGGCGCCCGCCGGAGCCTGCTCCACCAGCGCAATCAGCCGCTCGGTGGAACCCAGCGCATCGGCCTTCTGACACACCTCCCAGCGACACTCAGGGTGAACGATTACCTGGATTCCCGGATATTTGGCGCGAACCTGGTCCACGTGGCCGGGCAAGAAGCGCTGATGCACGGCGCAATGGCCCTTCCACAGAATCACGCGCGCCCCAGACAGGTGCTCCTTCGATTGGCCGCCCTGGCCGGGACCGATCTGGATCGCCCACGGGTCCCACACCGCCATCTGCTCGAGCGGAATGCCCATCGCGAAACCGGTGTTCCGGCCGAGGTGCTGATCGGGGAGAAAGAGAACTCGCTTGCCGCGCGCAAATGCCCAGTTGAAGGCCGCGCGGGTGTTGGACGAGGTACAGACCAGCCCGCCGTTTTCGCCGCAGAACGCCTTGATGGCAGCGGTCGAGTTGATATATGTCAGCGGAATGGTCTCGCTGGCCAGGCCCAGTTTCTCGAGTGCCTCCCAGCAGGCTTCCACCTGGGAGATTTCGGCCATATCGGCCATCGAGCATCCCGCATTGAGGTCGGGCAAAATCACCTGCTGGCCGTCGCGGCCCAGCAGATCGGCGCTTTCGGCCATAAAGTGGACGCCGCAGAACACAATGTGCCTGGCCTCGGTCTCCGCGGCGATTTTGGAGAGCTTGTAGCTGTCCCCGGTGAAATCGGCAAAGCGAATCACTTCGTCGCGCTGGTAGTGGTGGCCCAGCAGCACCGTGGTCGAGCCAAGTTTCGCGCGTGCCGCCCCAATGCGCTCGTCCATGCTGTGGTCAGGCAGCGCCAGGTAGTTTTCAAGGCTGCAAACGTCGCCGGCCTGCGGCGAGGCCGCCGTTTCATCGTCAATAATCAGAGTCACTCTAATCCGCCTTCAGTCCTGCGCGTCCCCTTTTCAGCGGAACGGCGGACGGGGTTGTTGAAAGCTAACCGGGCCTGCAGCGGATGCACTGAACCCTTGAGGTTGTCGGCAATATCGCCGTTACCGGCCATATCACTGTCATCGGCAAAATCGCCATCCAACCCACCGGTTCCCCATCCACGGGGTTGTTGCAGCCCTCTCTTACGAATAGACGACAACCGGAAGCCGGAGGATGCCCTAAAAAATTCGCCGGTCAGCGGCCGTCCCACTCCTTTTCATTTTAACCCAAATGTAATGTGCGATCTTTTGAACATTCTGCCCCTGACGTTCGCACCATAAAGGCGCAGGCCTCAAGGTGCACGCATCGGCGGGCGCAGTCTGGCGCGTCTTCGACCCCCAAACAGCGTCGAAAGACCCGCTTTTGGGCACTCAGTTTGCGTGAGGAAGTTCTCGGATTCCGCACTGTGCGCCAACTTCGCAACCGCTTTCTGGCGGGCATCGCAGAAGGATTGGAGCCGGCACTCGCACCTCGGCCGGCAAAAACATCGCAATTATCCTGAATTCCGGGGCATAGCCGTTTGTGAGCGGCGCGCGCGGACAGGTATCATGGTCCTTCATGAGCATTCCTCCAACAATCGAAGTCGCCAATCTGAGCATGGCGGATTCGCTCATCCTGATGGTGATGGCGCTGGTCGTGTTTGGACCGCGTCGCCTGCCCCAGATCGGCCGCCAGATCGGCAAGATCATGTACGAGTTCCGCAAGGCGTCAAACGACTTCAAGTTCCAGATGGAAGAGGAGTTGCGCAACGCCGAAGAGGCTGACCGGCGCAAGAAAGAAGAAGAGGAACGGCAGCGCCAATTGGCCTCGGCACCCTCGGCACAGCTTGAGGCCAGCCCCCCTGCCGCGACTGAGACTCCCGCGTCGACTGAGAACGCCTATCCCTACGGCGGCAACTACGGCGAAATCGCCGAAGCGCAGGAGAAGGCAGCGGCAACGCCCCCAACCATCCAGCCCCCCGCCACCGGCGAACCGGTGCCTGCGACCCCGCCCGGAAGCGCAGCCCTCGAGAACCCCACCCCGGAGAACGCAGCCGTGGCCGAGGTGGAAGCTTTCATTCCTGAAGTTCCCGGCGCAGTTCCTGAAGTTCACGGCGCAGCCGCTGAGGCTTGCGCCGTGCCCGCCGCCGAGGAGTCTATCCCGCCCGGAATAGAAAACCCGGTGAGCGCAACCGTCAATGAAATTGCCGGCAAGGCCACGGAGCCCGCCCACAATGGTTGATCCGAAAGACGCAATCACCAAGGCACGGGAGGCGGTCACGCAGCGTGCCGACCTGCCAGGCATGAGCCTCATGGAGCATCTGGAGGAGCTGCGCAAGCGCATCGTCCACTCTGCCATCTACCTCTTTCTCGGCTTCATCGTCGCCTACGTCTTCCATGAACAGCTCTACGGCTTTGTGCAGTTGCCCCTCGATCGCCTCCACATCAAGCTCAACTACACCCACCCCATGGACCCCCTGAATCTCTACCTGCAGGTGGCGCTCATCGGCGGCGCCATTCTGGCCTCGCCCTTCATCCTCTACCAGGTTTGGCTCTTCATTGCCCCCGGTCTTTACCAGAAGGAAAAGCGGTTCGTCGTTCCATTTATGGCTGCCACCGTCGGCCTGTTCCTTCTCGGCGCCAGCTTCGGCTATTTCTTTGTGCTGCCGGGCGCGCTCAAGATTCTGATTCTTGGGTTTGGCAGCAAGTTCAATCCCATGGTCACCATTGAGGAGTACACGGGCTTCTTCCTGTCGATCATCCTCGGCTTGGGCATCAGCTTTGAAATGCCGATCCTCATCTTCTTCCTGGCACTGTTCGGCATCGTCAGCCCGCGGTTCCTCTGGAAGAACATCCGCTACGCCATTCTCGCTGTCTTCCTCGTCGCCGCCATCATCACGCCCAGCCCCGATCCCTGGACCATGTGCATCTACGCGGTTCCCATGCTGGGGCTTTACCTGGTCGGCATCGGCGTCGCCTGGTGGGTGCATCCCTCGCGGCGCAAGGCCAAACAAGCCAAAGAGAGCGCGTCATGATCTTCGTTTCCTCCATCAAACAGCCCAAATCGGTCATCTGCCGGATGCCCCAAGTCCGGGGTCCCCACAGGCAGGTCTTGCTCCGTGGGGTGGAGTCCCCTCGCTTTTGTGGACCTGGGACCAGGAAACTCTGGACAATCGGGGCTGCGGCCCTTCTGCTCCTGACCCCGCTCTCCCTCCGCGCCCAGCAGCACTTCGACGGCGCAAAAGCCTATGAATACGCGCGCCAGTTCGCGGCCATCGGCCCCCGCTGGCCCACCGGGCCGGGACACATCAAGGCCCAGGAGTTTCTGCGCGCCTATGCCGAGCGCAATCACGATCAACTTGAGCAGGATGCGTTCACCGCCGACACGCCCATCGGTCCGGTGCCGTTGTCGAACTTCATCGTGCGCTTTCCCGGCAGAAAAAGCGGCGTCATCGTCCTCGGCACCCACTACGAGACCAACTATCCGCTCCGCAACATCCACTTTGTGGGCGCAAATGACGGAGCTTCGACCACCGGGCTGCTGATGGCCATCGGCGACCGGCTCAGGGCGGAGGCCGCAAGCGCAAAGGATAAGAAGCTCGACGGCTACTCGGTCTGGCTGGTCTTCTTCGACGGGGAAGAGGCCATCAACACCTGGTCCCGCTCCGACTCCACTTATGGCAGCCGCCACCTTGCCGCCCGCTGGGGACGGGATGGAACGCTCGGCCAGATCAAGGCCTTCATGCTGGCCGATATGATCGGCGACAAGGACCTCGACATTCAGCGCGAAGACAATTCGACCGCCTGGCTGGTTGACCTGGTTCGACAGGCGGCGAAGCGCTTCGGCTACGAGCGCTATTTCTTCCAGACCGACATGTCGGTCGAGGACGACCACCTGCCCTTCGTCGAGCGTGGCGTGCCTTCCATCGACGTAATCGACCTCGACTACGGGCCCAACAACAGTTATCACCACACCGCGCAAGACACCATGGACAAGATCAGCGCCCACAGCCTGACCATCGACGGAGACGTCTTCATGGAAACCATCCGCCTGATCGATCAGCGGTAGGCAGAGAACCATGCGCTGTAATGAACAGCAATCCCCTTATGTCGGGCGCCGACCAGCTGGACGCTGACATGAAAACTGAAAGAAAAGAGGAACCAACCGTGGCTCATGCGGAAATTGGCATCATTGGAGGCAGCGGGCTTTACTCCATGCCCGGATTCACAGATGTGCACGAGGAGCGCGTGGAGACGCCTTTCGGCGATCCTTCTGAAGCCTTCGTGCTGGGTAATCTCGAGGGACGCAAGGTAGCTTTTCTGGCGCGCCATGGACGCGGCCACCGGATTCTTCCTTCGGAGTTGAACTTCCGCGCGAATATCTACGCGTTCAAAAAGCTGGGCGTCGAGCGGATCATCTCGGTCTCGGCCGTGGGCTCGCTGAAGGAAGAGCATGCGCCTACTGATTTCGTAATGCCCGACCAGTTCATCGACCGTACCTTCAATCGCGTCTCCACGTTTTTTGGCGCGGGGATCGTGGGCCATGTGGCCTTCGGCGATCCGGTCTGCGGCACCGTTGCCAAAACCGCCTTCGACGCCTGCGCCTCGGTCGGTGTTGTCGGCAAGCTCGGCGGCACTTACGTGTGCATGGAGGGTCCGCAGTTCTCTACTAAGGCCGAGTCGCATCTCTATCGCAGTTGGGGTGCCGACGTGATCGGCATGACCAACCTGCAGGAGGCCAAGCTGGCGCGCGAGGCTGAGATTTGCTACGCCACCGTGGCAATGGTCACGGACTACGACTGCTGGCGCGAAGGACACGATTCGGTCACCGTGGAAGAGATCGTGGCCGTGCTGCACCAGAATGCCGAGAACGCCGCCAAAGTCGTCAAGGCCGCCGTCTCCGCAATGCCCCAGGAGCGGAACTGCGCCTGCGCCAACGCGGCGAAATTCGCAATTCTCACCCAGCCGGACGCAATTCCCCCCGTAACAAGACGAAGGCTGAAGCTGCTTTTCGGTAAGTACATGGGCTGGTAGAAACAAAGATTCCGGCCGAATTCGGACTTCATCCCGCACCTGAGCAAGTGCAAGAAGGAAAGCAATCAACATGGCGATTACCGTAGTGGGCAGCGTTGCCTACGACTCCATTGAAGCCCCCGCCGGACGGCGCGAGCGCTGCCTGGGCGGCGCGGCTACCCACTTTGCCCTGGCGGCCAGCTTCTTTACCGATGTGCGCGTCATCGCCGTGGTGGGCGAAGACTTCGGCCCTGGAGAAGAAGCCGTCTTTCGCGCCCGCAACATTGACACGCGCGGCATCGAGCGCGCCCCCGGCAAGAGCTTCTTTTGGGAGGGCTCCTATCTCGACGATTTGAACGAGGCCAAAACGCATCAGACCGATCTGAACGTCTTTGCCTCCTTCGATCCCAAGATTCCCGACGCCTACCGCGACTCAGAGTTTCTTTTTCTCGCCAACATCGATCCCGTGCTGCAGCGCCGGGTGCGTGAATCCATGCCCCATGTGAAGCTCGTTGCAGGCGACACCATGAACTACTGGATCAAGGACCATCGCGGCGCCCTGCTTGAAGTGCTGAAGGGCCTCGACATCCTGCTCATCAACGACACCGAGACGCGCATGCTGGCCGGCAACAGCAACCTGGTGCAGGCCGCCCGCGCTGTTATGGCGATGGGACCCGGTTCGCTGGTGGTCAAGCACGGCGAATATGGGGCTACGCTCTTCAACCGCGCTCCTAAAAATGGCAGGGGCGCTGAAATGCGTGTTCCGGCCTATCCGCTTGAAGAGGTGGTTGACCCCACCGGCGCAGGCGACAGCTTTGCCGGCGGATTCTTCGGCTACCTGGCTTCGCAACCCGAGCTCACGCCCGCCGCTCATCGGCGCGCCATGTTTTACGGCAGCGTGATGGGTTCGTTTGCTGTGGAGTGCTTTGGCACCGAGCGCATGCAGCAGCTCTCCCGGAAGGAGATCGACGACCGCTTTGTGCAATTCCGCGAGCTGACTCACCTTGACTGAGAAAAACAACCCGCGCGCCGCAGTCTCCCGGGTCGAGTGTGTCGCGGTGCTCATCTGCTCAGTGCTTGCTTCGCTGGCAGCCATCCACTGGAGTTGGAGCCATGGGGCGCTGCTCAACTACGGCGATGCCGTCGCCCACCTGCACATCGCGCGTCGCGTCTTCGACTGCCACCAGCCGCGCCTCTCGCAGCTCGGTTCCGTGTGGCTTCCTCTGCCGCACGTGCTGCTGTTGCCTTTTGTCCAGGTCTATTGCTGGTGGGCCAATGGCATCGCCGGCATTATTCCATCCGCGCTGGCCTATCTCGCGGCCTGCATCGGCCTCTACCGGCTGGCGCGGCGCTGGCTCGCTCCCACGGCCGCGGCGCTGGCGCTTGCCTTCTTCGCTCTCAACCCCAACCTGCTCTATTTGCAAACCACGGCCATGACAGAGCCGTTGTTTCTCTGCGAAATCATCTGGATCGTGGAATTGCTGGTGGAGTGGCGAACGCAACTCGAGGAAGCCCCGCGCAAAGCCGGGCGCCTGCTGTTTCCGATCGCTGCCGTGCTGGTGGCGGCCATCTTCACGCGCTACGACGGCTGGGTGATGGCCTTGCTCGCGTGGTCTGCCATTGGTCTTATCCTCCTCGGGCGCGGCCGGCTTCGCTCGCCCGCCTTCTGGCTCACAAGCGCTCTGGTGGTTGCAGCGCCCATTGCCTGGTTCGTTTACAACCAAGCGGCCTTTGGCGACTGGCTTGAATTCGCACGCGGCCCCTACTCGGCCAAGGCCATTGAGATCCGCACCGCATCGCACGGCGCGGGGCCGCCTCATCCGGGCTGGCACAATCCCTGGGTGTCGCTGTTGTTCTTCCTCAAAGCCTCTGAGTTGGACGCCGCCGCGGCCGCCTGGGGCAATACCCTGCTCACGCTCGGCGTCCTGGGAACCGCATGGGCCTGGTTCACCGCCCGCCGCCGTGCCTTCGCGGCTGCTCTGCTGCTGTGGTTGCCGGTCCCTTTCTATGCTTACTCCGTGGCTTATTCGTCGGTCCCCATCTTTCTGCCGCCCTGGTGGCCGCACTCCTGGTACAACCTGCGCTATGGCATGGAGCTGCTGCCGGCCCTTGCCCTGGGCGTTGGTTTTGTCGCCAGTTTCCTCATTGGCGCGGTGCGCGAGTTCAAACCCGCCTGGACAAGCTATGCGGCCTCCGCGCTGTTCCTTCTGGTGGCGCTCAATGCCTTGCAGCTGGTCCGCGAGCGGCCGCTGGTTTATGTGGAGGGCACAAAGAACATCGCCGCGCACCGGCCCTATCAGCTTGCGATTCCGCCTGTATTGCGCGCCCAGCTCGCCATCCGCCCCGGCGCCACCGTGCTGATGGAAACTTCGGTCGATCCTGAGATTGTGGCCCTCACCGGCATTCCCCTGCGCCAGACCATCAACGAAGCGGATCTCGAGCTCTGGGACCAGGCGCTCAAAGCGCCCGCCGCGCACGCGGCCATTGTGCTGGCCTTTGACGGCGACGCGGTGGACCGCGCGGTCAAAGCCCATCCCCAAGGCCTCACCGCGATCGCTCGCTTCACCGCCAAGGGGCAGCCGTCGGGAACAATGTATGTTTCCGATGCTCCCGTCTCCTCCACTCTCAGCATCCCCGGAGCCACGGTGATAGCATCGGGCAAGGCGGCGCATTGAACTCGAAACCAGCACGCCGGCCTTTCACCTTCAGCCGCCCGCATCGAGTGGCCAAACCGGCATTCCATGCGCTCGTACCGTTCAGCAATCCGGAGGACGATTGATTCCCTTTACCAAAGCCCACGCCTGCGGCAACGACTTCCTGATCGTCACGGAACAGGCCGCGGCAGGTCACGACTTGGCTGAGTTGACGCGCCGGCTCTGCGCGCGCAACACCGGCGTCGGCGCTGACGGCATCGAGTTTTTCACATGGATCGAATCGAATTTCCCGGGCGCAAAATCCGGCCGCATCCGCCTGCACAACGCAGACGGTTCCATCGCGGAGATCAGCGGCAACGGCACGCGCTGCGTAGCCGCGTGGATGGCGGACGCTCTAGACTCCAAGCCCGGCGACGATCTTAAGATTGAAACCGATGCCGGCCTGCGCGTCTGCAGCATTGAAGCCCGCCACGGCCACACGGTTGAAGTGACCACCGCGATGGGCGTTCCCGCGTTCGCCGAGCGCACGGTTCAACTGGCCGACGGCCTCGCGGTTGCGGGCGTCGAGGTCAACACCGGCAATCCCCACTTCGTCATCGTGGTCGACAATCCGGAGTTTGCCGTTCACGGCAGGCCCTGGCGGCAGATCGGCGCCGAGATCTGCGTGCATCGGGATTTCCCTCATCAAACCAACGTCGAATTCGTCCACATCCTGGGCCCGAGCGCAATTGAGATCAGCATCTTCGAGCGTGGCGTCGGCCCCACCACATCTTCCGGCACCGGCAGCAGCGCCTCAGCCACCGCGGCGCTAGCTTTAAACGGTTGCGTTTCGCCGCTGGCGGTCACCGCCCCCGGCGGAGCGCAATCCGTTGCCTGGGCAGGGCCGGGCACGGAGTTGCTCCTCTCCGGGCCCGCGGCTCTCATTGCGCGTGGCGAGGCTTGGTGAACATGGATGATCCGACGACCTCATTGTTGAAACCTCCGGCTATCTCGCCCGGCGCGGGCATCAGCGTGATCGCACCTGCCTCCTCAGCCAGACCGGAGCGCGTCGAGAGCGGGCTTGACGCGTTGCGCGCGCTCGGCTTTGCGCCTCAGCTTGGCGGCCACGCCCTTGAGCGCGGGCCTCTCTATTTTGCGGGAACCGCCGCCCAGCGCCTCGCCGATCTGCACGCGGCCTTCGCCGATCCAAGCACCAGCGTGGTGATGGGTATGCGCGGCGGCTACGGCTCAAACTATCTGCTCTCCGGGCTCGATATGAAGCTCATCCGCAGGCATCCCAAGCCGTTTTTCACCTACAGCGATGTCACCGGCGTGCAACTTCGCCTGCTTGACCAGCTCGGCTTGCCCGCCTTTCACGGGCCCATGCTGGCCGCGGATTTCTTTCAGCAAGACGGCGTGCACCTTGACAGTTTTCGCGCCGCGCTTGCGGGCGCGCCTTACAGCGTAGGCGCACCTGAAGGTCTTAGCGTTTTGAAAGCCGGCAAGGCAAGCGGCGTTCTCTATGGCGGCTGCCTCAGCATTCTGGTTTCGCTTTTGGGCACGGAATGGGAGCCGCAGACCGAGGACAAACTTCTGTTTCTTGAAGACACCGGCGTCAAGCCCTACCAGGTGGATCGCATGTTGTGGCAACTGCGCCGCGCGGGCAAATTTGACGGCGTGCGCGGCATCGTCTTTGGCGAAATGCTGGATTGCGTCTCGCCCGGTGCGCCGCCTGCGTTGCTTGAGAGCGCGATCCTCAGCGCCCTCGGCAGCTTTGACGGGCCGGTTGCCTTCGGGCTGCGCAGCGGCCACGTCTCGCGCCAGAATGTCACGCTGATCTTCGGTGTTGAGGCCGAGTTGACCGCCGGAGCCGATGCAAAGTTGCACCTGTTGACCCCGGCGGTCAAGCGGTGACGCGCACGCCCAGGCATATTCACCTCAGCGGCATTTGCGGAACGGCGATGGCCTCCCTCGCTGGACTGCTGCAACTTCAAGGGCACCGCATCACCGGCTCCGACAAGGCGGCTTATCCGCCCATGAGCGAACTGCTGCGCGATCTGGGCATTCCCGTGCTCGAACCCTACGCTGAGGCCAATCTCACCCCCGCGCCAGACCTTGTCGTCATCGGCAATGCCCTCTCGCGCGGCAATCCTGAAGTGGAGCGGGTACTCGACGAGCGCATTCCCTTCACCTCGATGGCCGCCCTGCTCCGCGAAGAATTCCTCATTGGCCGCGAATCCCTCGTCGTCGCCGGTACCCACGGCAAAACCACGACCACCAGCATCCTCGCCTGGATCTACCAGTCAGCCTCGCGCGAAGTTCCCTCCCTCGAGCCGTCGTTTCTCATCGGCGGCGTTGCCGAAAACTTCGGATCCAGCTTTCAGTTGCGTCCCACGCGCACGTTTATCGTCGAGGGCGACGAGTACGACACAGCCTTCTTCGACAAGGGACCGAAATTTCTCCACTACTTTCCCGACGCGCTGATTCTCACCCACGTGGAGTTCGACCACGCGGACATCTACGACGATCTCGCCATGGTCAAAACCGCCTTCAAGCGTCTCGTGAACCTGGCGCCGCGCCGCGGCCTCATTGTGGCCTACGACGGCAGCGAAAATGTAACCGAGTGCGTCGCGCATGCCCTGTGCCGGGTCGAGCGTTACGGCTTTGAAAGCCACTCAGACTGGCGCATTCGGAATCTGCGCCAGCAAAGTGCTCCCGATGGCGTGCTGATGCGGTGGGAAGTCTGGCGCGGCGACGCTCTGTGGGCGGGGCTCGAGATGCACATGGCCGGTGAGCACAATGCCTTGAATGCGACCGCCGCGGCCGCGCTGGCCTTTTCGCAGGGCATCGGTAAAGCGGCGATTCAAGCTGCGCTCTCAACCTTTAAAAGCGTCAAGCGCCGCCTTGAAGTGCGCGCCGTGGTCAACGCCATCACGGTTATCGAAGATTTTGCGCACCACCCCACCGCTATCCGCGAAACGCTGCGTGCCCTGCGCGCCGTCTATCCGCGAGCGCGCCTGTGGGCGGTGCTCGAGCCGCGTTCGAACACCCTGCGCCGCAAGGTGCTCGAAGCCGATCTCATCGCCAGCCTGCGCCTCGCCGATCAGGTGGTGCTGGCAGGCGTCTATCAGCAGCAGCGTATTCCCGACGCCGAACGCCTGCACCCGGAGGAGGTCGTCGACGCGCTCAATGCCGACGCGCTCAATGCCGACGCGCTGAATTCCGGGTCTCTCCATGCCGGCAGCCCCAAGGCCGAACTGCTGCCCGACGCCTCGGCCATCGTCGACGCCATCGCGCCGCGCCTTCAGTCCGGCGACGTGGTTGCCCTGCTCTCCAATGGCGGCTTCGACGGCATCTATGAGAAACTGCCAGCGCGGCTCAGGCAACTCCATTCCTGACGGTTGAGCCCTGACTGCCGAGAAAGACTCTTATGCTCTCATCTCTCATCTTCATCGGAACCATGGTCATCCTGGGCATTCCCACGGCGCTTCTGTTCATTCCCTGGTGCTGGATCACAGGCAACGTGCTGCCGCTCTATAAGGGGACGCGCTTCATGCTCTCCAGCAGTTGCCGCCTGGCCGGTGTCCGCTTCAAAACCCAGGGCCTTGAGAACGTGCCCAGCGATCGCGCTTGCATATTTATGTCGAATCACGTCTCGAATCTTGACCCGCCTGCACTCATCTCGCTCATTCCCGGGCGCACCTCGGCTTTTATGAAGCGCGCCCTGATGAATCTGCCCATTCTCGGCACCGGTTTCCGCCAGGGCGAGTTCATCGCTGTTGATCGCAGCGGCAACGTCTCCGACGCCAGGCAGAGCGTCGCCGCTGCCCAACGCGTGCTCGCCAAGGGCGTGCACATCACCACCTTTGTTGAAGGCACCCGCTCGCCCGACGGCCGCATGCTGCCCTTCAAAAAAGGCCCGTTCTTTCTGGCCATGGCCGCCGGCGCACCGTGCGTGCCGGTCTCCATCCACGGCACTGAGAAGCTGCTGCCCAAAGGCAGCCTGCGTATGAAGCGCGGAACGGCCCATGTCGTCTTTCATCCCCCCATCGAACCAGCCGCCTTTGCCGCGCGCGAGGACCTGATGAAGGCCGTGCGCGAGGCCATTGCCTCCGGCCTGCCCGAGTGGATGAGATCATAGAGACAGATCTCTCAGAACGTCTGCGCATCTGCTCATCGAACTGAAGCTCACAGGTGGAGCTATCATGATTGTTTCGCTTCTTGTCCTGGTCGTCGTAATCGTGCTAAGTCTTCCCTCGGCCATGGTCGTCATTCCCTTTGCCGTCGTCACCGGCAACGTGGGCCCGCTCTACTACACCACATGCTTCATTGTCCGTGTCGCCTTTCGCGTCGCCGGCATTCGCGTGCGCGTCGAGGGCCTTGAAAACGTTCCACCCGGACAGGCCTGCATCTTCATGGCCAACCACATGTCCAACCTCGACCCTCCGGGCCTTATTCCGCGCATTCCGGGGCGCACCGCCGCCTTCACCAAGCGCGAAGTCTTCAAGCTGCCCATCTTCGGCTATTGCCTCAAGCTCGGCGAATTTATCCCTGTCGACCGCACCGGCAGCGCGGCCTCCGCGCAGCAAAGCGTCGCAGCCGCCAAGCGCATTTTGGACAAGGGCATCCACATTACCACCTTCGTCGAAGGCGGGCGCTCAAGAGACGGACGCCTGATGCCCTTTAAGAAGGGCGCGTTTTACCTGGCCTTTGAATCCGGCGCTCCCTGCATCCCCGTGTCGGTCTACGGAACCGAAACCCTGATGGGCAAGGGCAGCTTCGCCATCCATCCGGGAACCGCGCACTTCATCTTTCACGCGCCCATCGATCCGCACAACTTCGCTACCCGCGAGGAACTGATGCAAGCCGTACGCGAGGCCATCGCCTCCGGCCTTCCGGAGCGGATGCGGGGGTAAGTGAACTTATGAGCGACCGATGCGTTGCTGGAATTTCTCGGGGATCTCTCTTCAGCGTGTTCTGTGACCGGATGCCGCTGAACCTTCAATTCAGCTCTTTCCCTTGGGGACGACTTCTACCGGCATCTGGCTCAGTTTTACGTAGATCCGGGTCCGCTGCCTGAGAGGCCACCAGTCGTAAAGGTAGATCTGCATGGGACGCCACATCGCGACCCAACCAGCGATGGTCAGGCTCTCCCGCACGACACTGGCCCCGGTACTGGTGTCGCCCCGCGGCAACATCCTGATGATGAACAGACAGATGGCCAGGCATGAGAGGCCGATGATGAGGCTGGTCCAACCCTGTTTCATCAGAGCTCTGAATTCCAGATCGGCGAACTCGGCGCGGTGGGCGAAATGGCTGTGAACGGCCTGTTGAATCATCTCACTGGGATCCTCCGTCGGCCACTGTTCCAGTTGAATATGCAGGCTGATTGGAGCATCTCGCGGGAACTCGCGCGCCCAGCCCACGATGAATTCTTCGGCTTCCTCGTCGAGATCCTTCTCAAGAAAAGGGGAGGGGTCCATGGAGTTGAAGAGCTGATTGATGTCGCGCAACCTCAGTTTGATGGTGTGCGATCCACTTGTATTCACCTTCGGTTTGGCCGTCTCGAGAGGGCACATCGGCAAGTCTCCAAATGGTCTAGCCCTTTCCACTGGCGTTCGATCAATGCGCTGGATGGTCAGGGCCGGGGGTTGTCGAACGCGGGTTTGACGATGGCGCGGGGCGCGACGGGAGCCGATGGCTGCGGCAAGGCGGGCCTGACTTGCCGTGCGGCAGCAGACCCAGCTGCCGAAGCCGGCTTGACTGTTGGTTTGCCGGACGGCGCGGGCGGAAGAATTGTGCCCGGCATCGTGGATGGCGGACGAGAAGCGATCCTTACTGTCGAGGCAGACCTGGACTGGCGCGTGGAGGCAATGGAAGCTCCGGTAGAAGATGTTGGAGCGGAAGACGGCGCTGCGGAGGCTTGCAGCGGCTGGCCGTTTTGGCCGTCGCCGGGGAACTGCTCGCCCGTCTTGCCGGCGATGGCGGCGCGCATGAAGGTCATCCAGATGGGCAGGGCGGCGCGGGCTCCGGTTTCCTTTTCGCCAAGGGATTCGCGGCTGTCGAAGCCGATCCAGACCCCGCAGGTGACGGAGGGAGAAAAACCGAGGAACCAGGCGTCGGTAAAGTCGCTGGTGGTTCCGGTCTTGCCGCCCAGGGGATGGTTCAACTGCGCGGCCTCGGCGCCGGTGCCGTGCTGGGTGACGTCGCGCAGCAAAATCATCATGGTGCGCGCTGTCTGCTGGTCGATGACCTGATTGACGGCAGGGCGGTCTTCAAAGAGGGTGATGCCGTCGGCGTTGGAGACCTTGCGGATGAGGTGGGGCGCGACGCGGAGCCCGTCGTTGGGAAAGACGGAGTAGGAGGCGACCTGCTCCTCGAGCGTGATCTCAACCGCGCCCAGCGCGACGGGCAGAAAGGGAGGAATGCTGGAGGTGACGCCGAAGCGGTGAGCCATTTCAATGACCTTGTGGATGCCCACATGCGCGGCCAGCTTGAGGGCGGGAATGTTGCGCGACTCGGCGAAGGCGTTTTCGATCGTCATGCGGCCCTTGTAGTTGTTTTCGTAGTCGTGCGGAACATAGGTGCCGAAGCGGACCGGTCCATCGACGATGGTGTCGTCGGGCTTGATGCCGTCTTCAATGGCGGCGGTGTAGACATAGGGCTTGAAGCTGGAGCCGGTCTGGCGCTCGGCTTGGGTGGCGCGGTTGAACTGCGAAAGCGCAAAGTCGCGTCCGCCGACCATGGCCAGCACGTCGCCGCTGGTGTTGTCGACGGCCAGCAGCGAGCCCTGGGCTCCGGAGTCCTGTTCGAGAGAGGCGCGGCGGGCCGGTCCGTCCATGACAGGTTGAAGATGGACGTAGATGATGTCGCCGGGCTTGAGGAAAGAGTCGGCGAAGCGCTGGCCTGTCCATTGCCAGTCGGCGGGCAGCAACACGATATTGGCATTCGGCTGGCCGGGCGCGCCGATGCGGGCGTTGACCTGATTGGGCAGTACGCGGTTGACGAGGGCGTGGACGTAGTCGCCGGGGCTTGAAGCCATAGCCCAGTCGGGATGGCGGTATTCATTGATGGTTTCACCGGCGGCGAGCACATTTTCAAGGCGGCCCTTCCATCCGTGACGGCGCTCGTAGATGGCAATGCCGTCGAGTACGGCGTGGTTGGCGGTTTGCTGCAGGTCAAGATCGAGCGTGGTGTCAACGCGCAGGCCGTCTTCGTGGACCTGTTCGGTGCCAAACTTCTTTTCGAGCTCCTGGCGTACTTCATCCTGGAACCAGGGCGCCACGGAACTCTGTGGCTGGGTGATCTGGAGGCCAAGAGGCATGCGGCGCGCCGCATCCGCCTGTGCGTGGGTGATAACCCCGTCGGACTCCATCTCAGAGAGCACCAGGTTGCGACGGCGCAGCGCCCTTTCAGGATTGAGCAGCGGAGAGTAAGCATAGGGGCCCTTGGGAAGGCCGGCGAGCAGAGCCGCCTCGGTCAGCGAGAGATCTTTGGCGTGTTTTGAGAAGTAAAACTGGGACGCGGCTTCGAAGCCGTACATGCCACTGCCCAGGTAGATCTGGTTGCCATAGAGGGTGAAAATCTGCTGCTTGGTGAACGTGCGCTCAATCTGGATGGCGAGGTAAGCCTCCTGGAGCTTGCGGGGAATGGTGCGGTCAGAGGAGAGAAAGAGGTTGCGGGCGAGCTGCATGGTGAGGGTGGAAGCGCCCTGGGAGCGGTCGCGGCTGTGCAGATCGTGCCACAAGGCGCCGGCAATGCGGACGACGTTGACGCCCCAATGGGACTCGAAGCTCTTGTCTTCGATGGAGATGACGGCGGAGCGAAGAATGGGGGCGAAGCCGTCGTAGTCGACCACTTCGCGGCGTTCAAGTGCGAAAGAACCGATGATGCGGCCCTTGCGGTCATAGAGGTCGGTGGTTGTGGAGGGGCGGTAATGCTCGAGTTCATCGATCTGCGGCAGGTCGACCGAGTAGACCAGGGTGAGCCCGGCCAGGGATCCGGTGATGATCGCCATCAGCAACAGAACGACGAGCGCGGAGCGGCCCGCGAGCTTGCGGCTGCGCCGGGAGGGAACCTGCGGACGGGAAAGCTTGGAGCTCCGCCCGGAACCGGGCTCTTTTACAGGGGTTTGTGAGCTGGCAGCCAAGCGATTGAGGCCTCTTGCGCATTTCCCCGGAAAACCTGCGAGAAAATGCTGCAGTTTAAGGCTAGCATTTTGCCGGGTCAAAGAGATGTGCGCGGGGTGACAGGCGTACCACGCGATGTAAGAGCGGGACCCGCCGGCCCAATGCAGAGAGAGGCGCGGCGAAAAGCCGCGCCCCGCTTCATCCCAAGCCCGGGGAGTTCGGTTTTCTCAGGCGCTCTTGGCCTTGAGCAAATCGAGAGCCTTGTCGAGCATCTCGTCGCCCTTGGACGGCGTGGCGCCTTCTTCCACATCGAGGGGTGAGGCGACGACCACGTTGGGGGTGACGGCAACATCCTGAATCTTGGCGCCGGACGGGCTTTGGAACTTGGCCACGGTGAGCAGGATGTCACCGCCGTCGGGCATCTCGATGGATTTCTGGAACGAACCCTCGCCAAAGGTGCGCTCGCCGACCACATCGCCGCGTTTGAGGTCTCCAATAGCAGCGGCGGCCAGTTCAGGACCACCGTAGGTGCCGCGGTTGACGAGAACGGCGACGGGCGCAGCGGTAATGAACTGGGCGGGGTCGGCAGCGAAGGTCTGGGTAGCGAACTGCTGGCCCTGAAGCGTAGCCAGGGTTCCCTGCTTGATAAAGAAGTTCGCCAGCCTGATTCCCTGGGGGGCATCGCCGGACGTATCGCGCAGATCGAGCAGGATCTTGCTGCCTTTGGGGGCTGCCTTGATCTTGGCTGCCATCTCGTCCAGGCGGTCCGCCGTGAGCGTGCCCGGCTTGAGGTAAAGGATCGTGGCGTTATCGTATTCCTGCGTAGCCAGGGCGGGAGGCGCGGCGACGGCGCGGGTGAGGGTCAGATGGTCAGGGTCCGGCTTGGCCGGGCGCACCACGGAAAGAGCGACCGTGCTCCCTGGCTTGCCTTCAAGCATGAGCCGGATGACGGCCAGCGAGAGCTCGCGGGTGGATTGGCTGCCGATGGACTCGAGGACATCGCCATCGGTAACATGCTGCTGGTCCGCCGGCGAGCCGGGCAGTACATTGACGACATCGGCGTAGCCGAAGCGCTTTGAGACCGTGATGCCCACTTGGGCGTTTCCGGCGGCCGGCTCGTCTTTGTAAATCTTGTATTCGGTGGGAGACAGATAGCTGGAGTCGGCGTCAAGCGACTCAAGCAGTCCGTGCAGGGCGCCGGTGGTCACATCGCCCATATTGGGTTCGGTGACGTAGTCGGACTGAATCTTCTGCAGCACCTCGGCATAGACGCGCATCTGGCGGTAGGCGCCATCCTGATCGCTGCCTGCGTGGACGCCGAAGAGGCCGAATTCGCCCAGGGCAAAACCGAGACCGAGAGCGGCAAAGATGGAGACGGACAGCACAAAAACGGAACGCTGGAAAAGTCGGTTCACACACACCACCGGGGCGGGCCTTAAGGGGAAACAGCCGCATATACCTTAGACGCAATGATACCGTAAGTGGCGCGCAGAGGCAGCTGGAGAAGCCGAAAGTGCCCTAAAGGAAGGAGAAAAAGCTGGTGGTCTTCTTTTTTTCCGGCTCCACGGGCGCACCGGTTATGGATTGGGTCATTTGCCGGATGGCTCGCGCAATCTGCGAATCTTCCTTGGTTAGGGGAGTGGCGGAGTTCTGCATTTGGCGCACCGCGGCATAGTCATTGGGAATTTTCCAGCGAATGGGACGAGTCAGGGCCTTGGCAACCTGCGCTTCGTCAATTCCATGGGTCCCCGAGTCAAATCGATTGACGACAACCTCGATTTGCAGGCCGCGCTCCAATGAAAGGCGTTTGATCAGCCGATTGGCGTTGCGCAGTTCGGGAATGCCGACCTGGGTGACGAGGTAGAGGGTTACGGAGTCATCGAATTTCTGCGAGCCGGGCAGATCGAGCCTTGATCCGGCGTCAATGACCACGTAGTCAAAGCTCTCAAGGGCCACTCGCAGCAGGGTGCCGATGGCGTCTTCGCCCGGCAGTACGGATGTCATCTCCGTGGGCGCAGCCAGAACCCAGAGCCCCGAGTCGTGCTGGACGAGCAGGGAGGAGAGGAAGTGTTCATCGAGCCGGCTGGCGTTTTCAGTGGCGTTCACGGTGGAGTAATTGCTCTTGAGGCCCAGGTTGAGCGCCGCATCGCCGAGAGGAAGGTTGAGATCGATGAGCAGCGTGCGCCTGCTGGACTGCTCGGCCAGAGAAACGGCAAAACTGCAGGCCAGGGTAGTAACGCCGGAGCCGCCCTTGGCGCTGAGGAACACAAAGAGTTTGCCGGTGGGCTGCTGCTGCTCCTCAACGACTTCTTCAACGACCTCAACATGAGGAGTTTCCGCGCGGCGCGACCAAACGCGCGCCAGGGCTTCGGCCATGGCGGCCGGGGTGATGGGGGTATGGAGATACTCCCGTGCGCCGGCACGCAGGCAGCGCACCATGAGGCGGGGATCGACGTTCTCGGAATACACAATGACGTTGGTGGCGCCATCGGCGCAGATGCTTTCGACCAGGCCGAGGGTGTATTCCGGGTCGCTGTCGAGGTCAATAATGACGACGTCGAAGCTCTCCTTGAGCATCCGGGTGACCGACTCGACATCCGGGGGATAGGAGATGAATTCACGGATTCGCCCATTGGGGAACTTGTCGAGAGCGTAGATGGCCGCATTGCGGCGCTTATCGTCGGGGCTGATGACCGCGATGGATAATGGCTCTGCGCCAAGGGACTCCGGAATTGGTCTAGAGGCTGACATGGGGAAAGTACCGTCTCCTCATGAGTTTAAACCCGGGCGCACAAAGGATCATTACAACTTTTGGTCTGCCTGTCGGAACTATCGGCAGACGAGGGTAACATTTTCAGTAAGCTGGGTATCTGCTTGACTCACCCTGACCCAAGATGTCGTGTTTCACAGTTTTGGAAGAATCCTCCCGCGGCGAGTGCAGGGCGGATGCAAGCAACGCATTGCATGTTTGAGTAAATTCAATTGCGCAGATTCAACATTGTTGCCGCGAGAGACACAATCTGGTTCCGTTTAACTGAGAGCGGCTCAACCTGGTCTTATGCTCCGGGGGATTAAGCCCAAACCCAATATTCCCCAAACCCCGCAACTGCGATTATTGTATGAGTGTATGTTACGTTATACTCGTACAACGGAGAGACGGCATGTTGAAACTGAAGTTGACAAATGTAGGCAGCTCCATAGGAATCGTATTGCCCAAAGAAGCATTGGCACGGCTCAAGGTGGTTAAGGGCGATTCTGTCTTTCTGACTGAGTCTGTCGATGGGTTTCGTATCACCCCGTATGATCCCGAGTTTGAGGAGCAAATGTCCCTGGCCCGGAAGTTCATGCGGGATCGACGCGATGCGCTCCGGGAGCTTTCAAAGTGAGCGAATCGGTTTGGCGCTGGGTGGCTGAGAATGTGGTCTATGCGGTTCATGATGAACAGATAGCCGAACACGGCGGGCTGGCGGGAGTGCGAGACAAGGCATTGCTGCTCTCGGCGCTAGCCCGTCCTCAACAACTTGAGGCGTACGGAAATCCAGATGCGGCCGACCTTGCTGCCGCCTATGCCGTTGGAATTGCAAGGAACCATCCATTTCTGGACGGCAATAAGCGAACCGCCATTATCGTATCTGGAGGCGTGTTCCTGCCGTTAAATGGCTATGAAATTGTAGCTGATAATCGAGAAATAATCCGTGTGATGCTGGCAGTTGCCGAGGGCCTTATGGATGACGCGGAACTGGCGGCGTGGTTCCGGACCTACATGAAAGCCTTGTGAACGATTAATGTTGCGCCACTCTATCAGTGCCCAACGCAGCACTACATCTTGGGGTAGGGTGAGTCAAGCAGATACCCACCTTCAGTAATTTGAGAGCGGGGCGAAGATAACCGGTTTCATCGATCACGGGAATGGGCTTTGACCGCAACGAAAATAGCAGCGCGCCGCAACGGCCGATCGCGCTCAGGGACGGCGACGGAACTGCAGAAGGAGCTAAGACCAACTGCGGATCGTTCAAGCGGTCACCCCTCCGGGATGGACCCGCCGGCGGGGAACCTGGCCCCACTGCTTTCTGCTCGGCTGCCGCTGCGCCATAAGGCAGTTCCCGAACCGCTCTATTACGTGGGCGGCGGGATGCGGACCGTATTGGCCCGGCAGGAGCGGACTGCACCGCAGGCGATTGGATGAAGGTTCTTATCGAGGCAGATTTCCACGGCGGTGAGGTAATTATGTCCGCAGCTCAAGGCAAGGCTTGAGCGCGGAATGGCTGGATTGCTCGCCGTGAACAGATCGAGGATTTGATCGGGCGGAAGCGAAACCTGGGTGGTGAGTCCGCTGAGCGTGGGCGGTATGGCCACAGAGCGGTAAGCCGTGCGCGCGGCGGAGAAAAAGGCGTCGGCGCTCAGGCCGGAACAAGTGCCGTGGGCGCGCCATTCGTGCGCCAGAAGGTCCGAGTCGGCGTAAATGTCACTGTACTGCGCGGGGTTGGATGGTCCGGGGGCATCCGAGCAGTTTTCAGGATAAGCTCCGTCGTTATTCTGGGGCCACATGCCGTGGAGGACAAAGGCGGCATGGGCGGCGCATTCAGCGGCAGAGGGATGTGAGTAACAAAACTCCGGCGACCAGGAGAGGTTGAGGAGATAGAAGTCAAAACCGGCCGAGGATGCGGCGCTTGGCGACGTGCCGGCGGTTGCGGCAT
This sequence comes from uncultured Acidobacteriaceae bacterium, assembly GCA_963793885.1. Classification (GTDB taxonomy): domain Bacteria; phylum Acidobacteriota; class Terriglobia; order Terriglobales; family Acidobacteriaceae; genus Telmatobacter. The sequence continues at coordinate 1,380,632 of CAWCBQ010000001.1, read as the reverse complement.
CGGACGCTGCGGGGGGCTGGGCGTGAGGGCCACAAGCAGCCAGCGGCAAAAGAATCGCGAGAAAAGCAGGCAGAAGTCTCTGCTTCATAGCCGCAGGATAGCAGGCGCGCTTAGCCAGCCATGATGGTGCGCAGGTGTTCTATTGGGCGAATCGGCGGCGTTACGGTCCGATCGCGCATGGATCACGGAGGAGAAAGTTTTCTAGTCCGCCCAGGCGGCTTCTACGTTAGGGATTTGATGTGGTGGCGGAGGGCAGGATCGAACTGCCGACCTACGGGTTATGAATCCGTCGCTCTAACCATCTGAGCTACTCCGCCGGAAGGGGCGCCAGGGGCGCATTGTGGAGGCGCAGGCCAAGCCGGCCTGGCAGGGAAACGTACCGGAGCCGGTACACGATTCCCACCCTTGATGATACGGGCGGCTGGGGGTCAGGTCAAACCGGACCGCAGGGGACGAACGCACGGCTTGGGGCGGGGAGCACGACCGTGATCAGTGGAGATGAAGGCTCGACGCCCGCTGCTGTAAACTCGCCTGCATGAGCAGGCTCCGTATCGCCGCGGTGATTCCGGCGCGGCTGAGTTCGACGAGGCTAAACCGCAAGGTTCTGCGCGACATTGCCGGCAGGCCGATGGTGGAGTGGGTGTGGCGCGCGGCGGCGGCGTGCGGGTTGATGGACCCCGTCGTGGTGGCGACCGACAGCGAGGAAGTGGCTGGGGTTTGCCGGGAGCGCGGGATTCCCGTAGCGATGACGTCGCCGGAGTGCCCCAGCGGATCGGACCGCGTGCGGGAAGTGGCGCGGCAGATCGATGCCGACATCTACGTCAATATCCAGGGCGACGAGCCGACCCTGACGGAAGAGTTTTTTCCGCCGCTGTTGCACCTGTTTTCCCGGCCCGAGGTTGAGGTAAGCACGCTGGCCGTCGCCTGCCCGCTGGAGGAGTTCACCAACCCCAACGCGGTGAAGGTGGTCACGGCCTTCGACGGCCGGGCGCTCTACTTCTCGCGGGCGACCATTCCATTCGATCGGGATCAGTCGGGCTTTGCGGGGTATCGCAAGCACCTGGGGATCTATGCCTACCGGAAGGGCGCGCTCGAGAGGTTTGCCGCGCTGCCGCCGGGATTGCTGGAGCGCGTGGAACGACTGGAACAGTTGCGGCTGCTGGAAAGCGGAATTGCGCTCTACGTGGCCGAGGCGCCTCGTGACACGATCGGCGTGGATACGGAAGAGGACCTGATGCGCGCCGAGGCAGTGCTCAAAGGGATCGGCTGACGCGGCTGCGGGCTTGCTGGGAAAAGAGCTGAGGGCGCCAAAAGAAATCGGAATTGCGCGCAAGAACCGGGTAGCGCGGCGGCTGCGGGTGGGCGAAGATGGCTCCAATGAGAGAAAAGACGCACATCGCCAGCAAAGCCGCTCCATTTGAGACCGTGGATACCGCTGCCGCGTGGCGGCAACTGGCGAAGCGCGACCCTAGCGCGACGTTTTTCTACGGCGTGACCACGACAGGCGTCTTTTGCCGGGCGGGTTGTGCAAGCCGGCGTCCACAGCGCGAAAATGTGCGCTTTTTTCGCTCGGCCGCGGAGGCGCAGGCCGCGGGTTTCAGGCCCTGCCTGCGTTGCTGCCCATGCACAACCGCGCGGGGCGGAGCTATGGAGACGATTCGCACTTATCTTGAGGGCCATCTGGACCGGCCGGTGCGGCTTGAGGAACTGGGGCGCGTAGCGGGGCTTAGCCCCTTCACGGTGCAGCGGGTCTTCAAGCGGGAGATGGGCGTGAGTCCTCTCGGCTATCAGAGAGCGCTGAGGGCGGGCTCGCTGCGCAAGGCGCTCAGGCAGGGAGACAACGTGACCACGGCAATTTATGAAGCGGGATTCGGTTCGGCAAGCCGGGCTTATGAAGGCGCACAACTGGGCATGACGCCCAGGCGGTTTGCCGAAGGCGGCAAGGGCGAGCGGATCGGCTGGTGTGTGGCATGTTCGCCGTTTGGCTGGGTTGTTGTGGGTGCGACGGAGCGCGGGCTTTGCTGGCTGGCTCTTGCAGGCACAGCGGCCGCGGCCGAGGCCAGTTTGCGCGCGGAGTTTCCGCAGGCCGAGCTGCGGCGGGATCCATCCCTCGAAGGCTGGGTGGAGATGGCGGTGGCCAGTGTCAGCGGCGAGAGGTCAATCGGCAAAAAATCCGCCGCTCGCAAGACGCCGGCCCCTGACACGCCGAATCTTGACTTGCGCGGGACGGTCTTCCAGTTGCGCGTGTGGCAGGCTTTGCGCGCCATTCCCCGCGGCGAAACGCGGAGCTACAGCGAGTTGGCGCGAGAACTGGGCAACGGTAAAGCGACACGGGCGGTGGCGCGCGCCTGCGCCCTCAACCGCGTATCGCTGCTAGTGCCTTGCCACCGCGTGGTTGGCGCAGACGGATCGCTCACCGGGTACCGGTGGGGCATCGACCGTAAGCGCCAACTGCTCCAGGCAGAGCGGACGCGGACCGGTGATAGCGGTTCCCGAATTGCTTGAGACAGAGGATAGACGCTCAAGCGGCTCTTTCCTCAGGAAAAGGCCACCGTCGACGAAACGCGAGACGGCTACATTGATTCGGAAACCGTTTTAAGATGATTCCTCAAGACGATATGTATACTCTTCGATCACCGGGTTGGTCAGCACCTCGCGGGCAATGCGCTCCACCTGTGCGCGCGCTGCTTCGGCGCTGAGGCCCTCGGCAAGCGATAGCGCGAAATACTTGCCCTGGCGCACAGCCGTGACCTCGTCGAATCCGATCTTGCGCAGGGCGTTCTGGATGGTTTGGCCCTGAGGATCCAGAACCGATGTCTTCAAAGTGACATAGACATGTGCCTTCATTTCCGCGATTATATTAGTTCTGGCCGGTACTGGCTCGGCCAATGGTTTCGAGCGCCGTTCCCCCACGGCTCCCCCGAACATAAAGGAGATTGAAAGCAACATGGTCAATTACCTGGAACTGCCCATCGGCGACCGATCCCCCGAGGTCTTTCGCGCAGTGATCGAAATTCCGCTGGACGGAACCCAAAAGTTCGAGTATGACAAGCAACTGCACGTCTTCAAGCTGGACCGCAATCTTCATTCCCCGGTTCACTATCCCGGGGACTACGGCTTTATTCCGTCGACGCTGAGCGACGACGGCGATCCGCTGGACGTGCTGGTGCTGGTGCCGGGACCGAGCTTTCCGGGCTGCGTGCAGGAGGTGCGTCCGATCGGCCTGCTGGAGATGCTGGACCAGGGCGTACTCGACGAAAAAGTGCTGGCCGTCGGAAAGAACAATCCTCGCTACACCAATATCTGGAACTACACCGACATCTATCCGCACATGCTCAAGGAGATCACGCACTTTTTCGCGATCTACAAGGATCTTGAGGGCAAGCGCGTTGAGATGAAGGGCTGGCGTGACGCGGCCTATGCCCGCGACCGCGTGGTGCGTGCCGCCAAGCTGTTTGCAGAAGAGGCCAAACAGAAGCACCACGGTCCCAAAAAGAAAGCTGCCGTGTGAGCAGCGCAGCCACGCCCTGGCTCGATTACAAGGTTGACTTCGCGGCGCTGCGCAGGCCGGGCCGCATTGCCGTTGTGAGCCAATAAAGAATGGGGCCGAGCAACCCCACGGCTGTCGCAAACCATAATGCCGATGTGGCGCCAATCAGTTTTTCGTCTCGCGAAACCCACAGCGCGTAGACGATCAGCGCGGCCGGACCCACGCCCAGCAGGCAGGCAAAAGCGAAGTTGCCGGCCTTGAAGGGCCGCTCCAGTTGCGGCTCGCGTATGCGGAGAACGGCCAGGGCAATGAACTCCAGCAGCAGGCTTGATCCGTAGAGGATAAGATCGATCGAAATGAGGCGCTCAAACGGCAGCTTGAGCGCCAGTCCCCAGGCAACACCGCACAGCAGCACGCTGACCCAGGGCACGCCTCGGGAATTGCGGCGCGCCAATATGCGAGGCAACATGCCGTCTTCGGCCATGGCCATGGGCAGCCGCGTGTAGCTCATCACCAGCGCGTTGAACATGCCCACACCGGTAAGGCAGCCGCCGGCCACTACGGTCATCGCCAGCGCCGATCCGCCAAAGCCACTGCCGCCCAGCATGCGAGCGGCCTCTGCCCAGTCGCCTGTCGAGAAACTGTTCGCTGAAAGGCCCGCCAGCGCCATGGCTACCAGCGGCAGAATGTAGGTTGCAGCCGCAAGCGCCGTGGCCGCGATCATGGCACGCGGGTAGTTGCGCTGCGGATCGTGGACCTCTTGGGCCACGGTTGAGGCATTATCCCAGCCCATGTAGTTCCACATGGCCACAAGAACCGCCGTCGAGAAAGCGGAGCCGGCGCCAAATCCCGATGCGGTGAGTGGAATACTGTTGCTCCATTGCGCGGCGGGATGCAGGGTCAGGCCTTTCCAAAAGCCCAGAATCACGAAGATCGCGAACGGTGCCAGCAGCAACGCAAACAGCCAGACCGAATCCTTGCCCACGGCCGGGCCTCCGCGCAGGTTCCAAAGGCTGCACAGCGCCACCACCGCCAGCGACCAGCCGTAGGCCTTCCAGCCGGCGGTCAGCGCCGGCGAAAATTTTCCCAGATAAAGAACGAAAATCGCCGGATAAAGAGCCATGTCAAAGATGCTGGCCGAAAGCGAAAGCCAGCTTTCCTGGTAGCCCCAGAAGGGGCCCAGCGCGCGCCGCACCCAGACGTAAAAGCCTCCCTCCGCAGGAATGGCGCTGGCCAGTTCGCCGATCATCAGCGCAGTCGGCAGGCTCCAGAACACAGGCAGCAGGAGCAGGATCGCCAGGGCCCAGCCGTAACCGGCTCCGCCCAGAATGTCTTCAATGCCATAAGGGCCGCCCGACACCATGAAGTACGTAGCGGCAATCAGCGGCACAAGGCGCATCTTCTTCTGCGCCGGTTTGAGAGCGGGAAACACATTGTGAATCTAACAACCGCAGCCGGTTGAAGAAAGCGGAAAATGCGATGGCAGCGGCGGCGCGGAGCCGTGCGGCCGCGACCCGCGCTTGCCGGAGGATGGGCCCGCCCGGCTTCATTTGCGCAGGGCAGGCGCAAGTTCCGCTATACTGCGTGCAGACCGCGGAGAGATGGCCGAGTGCCTGAAGGCGGCCGTTCGCTAAACGGATTTTCCTTGTGTTCTATCCTTCGGAATCAATAACTTAGAGTGATATAGAGTGGGCTTAGTCGGGCGGTTTTCGGCAGTTCGGCACTCGACTATACAACCAGATATACAACTCTCGCTGGCCAGTCTTGGGAATCGACAGTTGCTTAGTTCAGCAATTGCGCTTGTGCGGCTTTAGGATCGATCCCGTTTGAACTCACACACGACAAACCCTAAGCTAAACAGTCTGGAATATCACCTTGCGCGCCGCGAAGAACCGGTGACTTTCACCAGTTCTCAGGGGAGCTTCCGCGATTCTCCAGGCAAGCTAATCGTTCACCTGCGATCGAAGTTCGGAAGAAGATCTATCCGTCCCCATGTTGAGCCAATATTTCGTTGATTAGCTCTACCTTTTGGCCGTCGGAAAATGCTTTCGAGAGGCCAATCACGCGCAGCCTCTCGAGCAAATATGCCGCCTGGTTACAGGCGGCAACCGCCGATTTGGAGAACACATGGGAGCTACTTCCCAGCCTCTTCAACTCGTCAGCAATCGTGGAAATCTCGAGCGGATCCAGAACGCCTTCTGCCGCTGGAATTGACTCGCCGCGCATCTTGCTCCTCTGTCGTCCCCATAACTTGGAACGCTTAACGCTGAATTCCTCGTGCGGTGATACTCGCGGAATTCAAACTTCGGCGAGGCCTTCACATGTCGTGTCTCAAAAGGGGTGTCGAAAATCGAACCGTCGCGGCGGCCTTTTGAAACGGCCAAAACCCTGCAATAGCTGCCATTCCCGTTCGCAAAGCCCTCGCAAATTGTGCCTTCTATCTCACTGAAAACGGAAGGCAATTTTGGACGAAAAGAGCCGTTTCAAAACCTGTACCCTTAGGAACGCCTTCGACCATCTTCGATTCGCTTGATGGGATGTAGAGCGATCCACGTCAAGACAAGTCGGCGGCAGAACTCCGGGGACAAGCCGACGAATACCGAATGCAAGGTTGCATACAATCTACGCTTTTCTATATAAACATTCCATCACCTTTGGCCGGAGACGGTTCCCCGCCTTACGGTCGAGGCTCAAAGGGAAAAAACGCGACTAACCACTGGGGTGTTGCCCTGATTCCAACAGGCCGAGATCGCCGATTCGAAGTCTTAGAAAATGCAACGAACAAGAAACACGGGATAATCATGCTTTCCGGCTAGAACGACAAAGACCTCGAACCGTAGACAGGGAAATGATCATCGATGAATGACCAGTTCAGCCGCAGAGACGTCCTCAGGGGAGTCATCTCCGCCGGCGCCATGACTTTGATCAAGCCTGCGCGCGCGGCCGATTCAGAGATGCCGATTGCTATAGCATCCGCAGCGATGGAAATCTCCATCTTCTCGATAAGTCTACGCACCGTGCGCATTACAATCCGGCCCATCAAAGACGGCCACCCCATGCCGTTGCCTTTCGACGGCGCTCTTGTCCGCGAAGAATGGAACCAGCAGGTTGCGCGCATCCGATCTCTCTCCTCACCTCGCACAGTGCGGTCCGGGGATTTAAAGATCCACTTCTCACCGCAACCGCTCACCATTCGCATTGAAAGAAAGAATGGAGAAGTCGTTCAGGAACTGTCGGTCGACCAGGAGACGGCCGAGTTGAGTTTTCGAATTGCAGACGGACTCCTGCTCGGGCTGGGCCAGGGTGGACCTCAATTCGATCGACGTGGGAATCAGGATGCCATGACCAGTGGCCAGGGTGGATATCACCTAGGCACCCACGGGGCCCGGGTTCCGATCCAATTTCTGATTGGAACATCAGGTTGGGGTATTTTCATCCATGCGCCGCTGGGTTCCTTCGATCTCACCGGAGAGCAAGGACGGCTGCAGGCAGCGGGTTCTGCCATTCCCATCGATGTATTTGTCATCGGCGCGACTGATCCAACTGAGATCCTTGGCGAGTACGCAAAGATCACGGGATTTCCTGAGATGCCACCGCTGTGGTCGCTCGGGTACCAACAGTCCCATCGAACCCTTGGCACGCCGGAGGAAATTCTCGAAGAGGGCAGTATATTTCGCGAGAAGAAACTGCCATGCGATGCCATGATCTATCTCGGCACCGGGTTTTGTCCCAACGGTTGGAATACCGATAATGGCGAATTTACCTGGAATGCGCGCGCATTTCCCGACCCTCCAAGAGCGATAGAGCAGTTGCATGACAAGCATTTCAAGGTGGCTCTGCATATCGTGCTCGAAGGCAGCCATCTAACGGGTTTGGTGAGGGACAAATGCACGGCAACGCCGCTACCGACGGGCCGGACTTCGGATGGTCATTGGCCCCCGGACCGGCAAGTTAGCTGCTACTGGCCCGCTCACAAGCCGCTCATCGATCTTGGAGTTGACGGCTGGTGGCCTGACCAGGGAGACGATCTGGATGCGCCGTCGAGACTGGCGCGCAATCGCATGTACTTCGACGGCCAGCAACTGTATCGGCCAAACATGCGGGTCTATGCGCTCAATCGCAATGGCTATGCGGGAATGCAGCGCTACGCAGCCTTCCTCTGGTCGGGAGATGTCCTATCGAAATGGGAGACACTGAAGACGCACATCCCAAACGCTATCAATACCGGTCTGAGCGGCATTCCCTATTGGGGAACTGACATAGGAGGCTTCATTCCAACGGAGGAATACACGGGCGAGTTATACGCGCGATGGTTCCAGTTTGCCGCGTTCTGTCCGTTGTTTCGTTCTCATGGCCGCGATTGGAGGCTGCATCTCCCATGGGGCTGGAACACCGGAGATCTGGGCTACCCCGAAACGCCGGGTTATCATCCCGCTCCCGAAGAGTTGCACAACCCGGCCATCGAGCCTGTGTGCAGGAAGTATCTGGAGCTTCGCTATCGGCTCATGCCCTATATTTATTCCTCCGTTCAAGAAACCTGTGAAACAGGCTTGCCCATCATCCGCGCCCTATGGTTGCACTATGCTGACGACCCGCAGGCTGTGGGGCGGGGCGACCAGTACCTGTTCGGCAGAGATATTCTCGTCGCACCCGTAGTGGAGAGGGGCGCAACCAGCCGCAGTCTCTATCTGCCACGCGGCGTCTGGTACGATTTTTGGACCAACGAGAAACATGAGGGTGGGCGAGAGATTGTGCGCAGCGTTGATCTAAGCACCATGCCGTTGTATGTTCGTGCAGGCGCAGTTGTTCCCACCGGACCGCTCAAGCAATATACAGGGGAAGCCACGGATGAACCCACGTCGCTGACAGTTTATTCAGGCACTGACGGAGGCTGTTTCCTGTATGAAGATGATGGGGAGAGTTTCGATTTTCGGAATGGAGAATTCATGCGGATTGAAATGCACTGGAGTGACGCACAGCGAGAGCTCGCGCTTAGACTGGCCCCCGGCGCTCGCATGTTGCGGCCAGCGCCGATTTCCATTGAGGTCCGGTTGGCGACAGGCGACGAGACGAAGAGTGTTACCTTCGATGGCAAGCCCCTCACCATCACTCTTTGAGCCGCAATCTTGTGAGGGCTGCCTATGGCATGCGCTACGCGATCAGCGTCAGTCCTGATCCGAGGGGCTCCTATTACCGTTACGAGTTCAACCGTCCTCTCTTCCCGGATTATCCCCGCCCGGCGATCTGGCCGGATGGCTACTATGTGCCGACAAGCACCGGAGACACGGTCATCCAGAAGCACATCTACGCTGCGGATCGCAGCTGGATGCTGCGCGGTCTATCCGCCGACGAGCAGTGCTGGATCATAGACGGTGTGAGCTTCCTGAACGCCGCTGACATCGATGGACACAAGCTGCCCCAAGCCGGTATGCCCGAGATCGTGATGGCGGCGGGCGGCACGCAGCTGGATCAAGTCTTCGAGGATGACGGGATTTACTCCTGGAAATTCGCCGTGAACTGGGACGATCCCAGCCAGACGCGGCTGACCGGGCCTGAGAAAATCAATGTCGCGCCATGCCACTTCCTCTGCAACGGACAGTTGAGCAAATGCGTATCGCAGCCGGGAACGGATGTGCGCCTCGATTCGCAAGGCGACAAGCTGATGCAGCGTCTCGTCTATCGCAAGCTCGGTCGTCACCAATTCATTGTGGCGTCGCATTCTATCGATATAAAGGCCGGCGGAGGCGGCGTGCGCTGGTATGAACTCCAACTCGATTCGAACGGGACTCCGCGGCTGTTGCAGCAGGGCACATACGCGCCGGACGGCGGCTACCGCTGGATGCCGAGCATTGCCATGGATCGTAAGGGCGATATCGGTGTGGGATATTCGTTCGGCGATGCGTCCAGCTTCCCCGGCCAGCGCTTTGCCGCGCGCCTCGCAGGCGATCCGAAAGGACAGATGACGCTGCATGAAGCCGTCATGGCGGAGGGCGAGGCGTCGCAGACAAACTCATTGCGTTGGGAAGACTACACAACGCTCGACATCGATCCGAGTGACGGCTGCACTTTCTGGTACGTTGGCGACTACTTCGAGAAAGGCGAGGAAAACTACTCGACGCGCATCGGTGCGTATCGTCTCCCAGGCTGCTAGGCAAAGCACAAAATGCTCGGCCTTTTCTAAACTACGGCTCGGTTGTCATTACGGAGCGGTGGCCTGTCACAGTTGACCAGTAATCCATCCAGCGCTCGCGAATGCCGTTTGTGCGCTCGATCAGTTCCGGGCTGGGCGTTTTGCCGTGCTCGACTACCATGACCATCCCTGTATTAAACTCCCGCTGCGAGTGATCGACGTCGGGCATCCGCAGACCTTCTGCTGCAATTACATCCTGAATCGTAATCTTGGTGCGGTCTGCTTTGAAGATTGGATGTCCGTTCGAATCTTTTCCCGCAGGCGCAAGGTTTCTCAGAATGAAGAAGTCGGGAACTTCAGACGCCGAGATGAATCCCATCAGATAGAGGTCGAGATAGGAGTACCCCGTCGCCGGAACATAGTAGTTGTCGTCGAGCTGTGTATAGGTGCCATTGAAGTTATCCTGCCATACGCCGCCTCCCATGGCCGATGCCTCAGTTGGCCGCTGATAGGGGAAGGGCGCGGGCGCCTGGAGTCCCATGTCCCAGTGAGTCGGCCCCAGCTCGATAGTCTCTCCATTTACTTTGGCCGTGACAAACGCTGACCAGCGATGGCCCATTTCATGGCCAATCTGCGATAAGGCATAGTCGTAGGGAGGAATCTTGCCGTTGAACGTGCGCTCCGCGAGCTGATGAAGATAGCCCCCGAGATCGTGGGTATTATCGTCTTTCAGATCTGCCGGAGGGTACTCCTGCATTTGGTTGGCGCCCACATACACTGGCTGGATGAACTGCCACTGGAAACGGCCCTTGGAGCAGTAATCCGCTAGATTGCCCTGCTCGGCAGCGATACCTGTGACTTTGCCGCCTGCTGGCCCGCCGCCCAGCGGTCCATCGCTCGAGGTCCCCGCTTCGGGGTTATCGATGCGAAAGTCGGAGTAATAGGCCAACATGTCGAACTTATCGCCGAGCGCCTGAATCACTGAGCATGTAAGGTCCTGCATGCGCGGCGGATTCACGTAGTGGAAGGCCTCAAAGACCACGGGGTACGGGCCGCTGTTCTGATGAAGCGCAGAGAAATGGACTTGCGGACTGGCGAGACCGGCGAGTTTGACGGAGTGCGGGGCGATTGACTCGAGCGAATGAGCTTGGGGAGCTTGCACCGCGGCACTAACATAAATCGTGTCGCCGGGTTTGTAGGCTTCGGGTAGCGTTCCCTGGATGGAAAGCGTGTTGCCGTTGACGCTCACCCCGGGCGCGAGGCCGGTTCCGTAGGCGAAGTATCGCGGGCCCATGTGGAACGTGCCGCGCGTCCGCCCTCCAAAGCCCCGAACGGTCCAGATGACGTCGTTGTGCCCGTCCGGCCGGCAACCATCCTTTCGCGCATTCTTGTCGAGACAAACAAAGTAAGCGAGCCCGTCGATTGCGGGATCGGTAGCGGTCAGCATCGCGCCGCGGCCTTCGAGAGCGACTTTGAGGTAGAGGTTGTCGACTGAAATCAGGTGGACGTTACGAATGTCCAGGTTGGGTGCGGCGGAGGGATTGCCGGGAGTGGGAATGGTGGCCAACACTTTTTCGGTTCCGCCGGAGACGAGGGGATAAACTCCGACGACAGCGTCACGGGCCGCGACGTCTTGATACGACAGATCGATGGTGCCATCTTTGTGCAGGACAGCCTGAAAACGATTGACCGTCGGCGTCCAGGTCCAGTCCTGAATGCCTCCATACGGCTCGGTCAGGCTCCAACTGATCACCACGCGATCGGCGAGTTCCTTCAAATAGCGGGTTCCCGCCATGCGCGGTTTGAAGAAGACGCTGATCGCCGGGACAGTATTAACGAACTCCGGCGCCGCGTCTTCGAGCAAGGCAAAGCGCTCCACCGCTAAGCCTCCATCGCGGCCCACGCCGACGCCTCGCCGACCCGGCGCCGCGTTGGAGCGTTCCGCTTCGCCAAAGACAATCGTTCCCGTGGTCCCGACGGAGAGCGACGTCCAGGTCTTGCCGGAAAAGGGGAAGGCAAAGTTATTCAGCGTCACGTTGGGTGACGTCAGGGCCGCGTCGAAATCGCTATCCCATGCGAATGGGATGTTCGCTACGCGGTACCCATCGCCGTCAGGCGTAAAGCGGAGCGTGCGGTGCGCAAGATCGAAGAGGTTCTCGTGCTCCAGTTCGCCCTCATTCAGCGTGAGAAGGATAAGTTTCCCTTGAACCGTCACCTTTCCGATCGAATGACCCGGTTCATCGCCGAATTGCGCATGTGCGGGCAAAGCAACCAGCGCAAGAACGCCAAGAATCGCGACTGTCAGGCGGAGTCCGCGCCGGACGGATAGCGCGCGAAAAGATGCGGCACAGAAAATATGGAAAACACGTGAGCAATCTGCGCTCATTCTACCTCCTCGTTTGGACGAGCCGAATGGCCCGAGCGCCATTCTTGGAATCGCGTTGAGTCGGATCAGACCTCGGTTAGTCATTCCTCGATGCACTCATCTATCGCACTGCGCAACTCGCTTGGCTGGCAGCATGGGCTGCACAGTTGGATTCCAGGTCTGATCACTACCGGCGACTGAACTTGAGGCAGACCGCCGCAGAGACGCATACATGACTGTATACAATATCAGGTGCCGATTCTATCTATTTAGTTTTTCTGCGTTTGTATGTTTAATCCCGGAAGGATCATTGTCGATGCGCTTTCATGAACGCGGTGCGATCGGCATCGGAGGGAATCCGCTTCCGCCGAGGATGCTGAAGAGTGCTGGAAACTTTTGTCTTCCATCGGCAGCATCATCTCAACAACTCCTAAGTTCACGTTTAACTTACGCTACGAGACAGCGAGGGTGCGACTGGTAACGAAATGCCCGCTAGTATTCTGGGAATTATCCCGCTGCGCCCCATCGAGGGTCGGAGCAGGGACTGGAACGATTGGGCTGTTTTTAAGGTACAGGTTTTGAAACGGCTCTTTTCGTCCAAAATTGCCTTCCGTTTTCAGTGAGATAGAAGGCACAATTTGCGAGGGCTTTGCGAACGGGAATGGCAGCTATTGCAGGGTTTTGGCCGTTTCAAAAGGCCGCCGCGACGGTTCGATTTTCGACACCCCTTTTGAGACACGACATGTGAAGGCCTCGCCGAAGTTTGAATTCCGCGAGTATCACCAGCCGATCGGCCAACTGAAAGCTACTACGTCGGCAACAGCTGGAGCGGGCTACGCGTGATTGGAGAATTTGGTACTGAGACAACGATGCAGGTTCTTGGAATACCATTGAGCGCGCTTTGCTGCCCGGTCATCCACGTGGCCGTGTAGTCGGCAACATGGACACTTGCCGGTTTTTCGGCCACTTGCCCAGAACACTGATCGACTTCAATAGCTCAATGCGTGCTTTTAGCGCAATTCGACAAAATGCATTCGTACAGATGCTCCCGCGTACGCGCCCAACGACCGCCGCATTGACAACTTCGGATCAATGGTTGTTTGTCGCGACGCTCGCCTTTCCCGTGGCCTTGTATGCCGCTTGACTGCGCCGAGGCCGGCGGACGACTCTCACCTTCCCGCTCTTTTGTCCTCCGCAGAAGAAGCGATCGCCACCGTCCGACTCGAGCCCTGAGATGAGCACACCCGGAGGCATGGTAAACCTCTCAAGAACCTCGCCCGTTCGCGAATCGACGCGACGCACTTCGCTTTCCTCCCCTTCAGAGGTTGCATGCCAAAGCTCTCCGTCGACCCAGGTTACTCCGGTGACAAAGCGATTGGACTCAATGGTGCGAAGAATGGCCCCGGTGTCGGGATTGATTTGATGGATCTTCCGATCCCTGTACTGCCCGACCCAGAGGCTGCCTTCAGCCCACGTCAGCCCGGAGTCACGACCGCCGCCAGGTGCAGGAATCGTACCAAGCACCTGGCCGTTTCGGGGATCGATCTTCTGGATGCGATCCTCTGCGATTTGAAAAAAGTGCTGACCGTCGAATGCAGTTCCTGCATGCGCGGCGGCATCAATCGAGCGCACTGTCTTTCCACTCGCAGGATCGAAGGCGTTCAGCTTGTCTCCGGATGCAAACCAGACGTTCTGGCCGTCATAGGTGACTCCATGCACGCGCTCGGCCCCGAGAAAGGGGCCATACTCACAAACAATTTCGGCAGTTGACTGTTTCATACATCCACCTTAATCGACGAATGGCGCAGCGGGGAGTAACAAAGTCGTCGTGAATCCCGGCACCGGTGGTGTTACCCAGCGACGAGCCCGGGCCTGTCCGAAGAATTGCGCCTTTCCTGCCGCCGCGAGTGAATCAAGGGCTCGCTGCACGGAACGCTGGCTTGTGCCAAGGGCAATCGCCAGTGCCGAACTCGACCACGACTCACCGTCGGCGAGAAATGCGAGCACGGCCCCATTCTCATCCTCGACCGGCTGTGCCAGCACGACGACTTCTTTGGCGCCCCGAGGCGCAAGCACAAACCCTCGCTTCGTCGCATTCACATCTGCCAGCGGCCGAAGCATCTTGCGCAGCCGCGCGATTTCGACGCGCAGCCGCACACGATGCGATTCATCAACGAATCTGGCTCCAAACGCGCGGGCAAGTAACTGATCTCTTGAAACATCACCGGGCCACGCTTCGCCCATCGCACGGGCGAGCGCGAACAACACCGGACGCGTTACCAGCGAAACCACGGCGCGCCGACCGCGCACGACATTCCGGCAGGCGTCCACGACGAGCACTTTGGACGCGAACAATGCTTCGACCTCCTTGAGGAGGAGCGGCCGCTCATCGCCGTGCGCAATCAGGCGGGCTGCCGGCGTGTTCAAGACATGAGAAGCAGTTTCAACCTCCGCCGTCAAAGCAGGGATATTGGCTTGCCGGGCGGCGCGTTCGGCTCTAGCCAGCGCAGCTTGCGCCGCTTTGGTTTGCAAGCGCCTTATGGCGATTCCCGCAACCATAAGTTCGTAGGTAGTTCTCAGTGCGGGCGGCAGGGGTGTCGAGTCAAAATCGGCGAGCAGACGCTCTGCCTCGTTCAGGCGGCCGATCAGCACAAGACGTCGGACCTCGAGGTACCGCGCATGCGCGGCGTTCAGCCGGTCGCCGTGCTTCTCAAGCGTCGCCCGCGCTGCGTCCAGCGCTTTTGCAGGCCAGCCCAGGTCTCGCGAGGCCAGCGCGACCTCGGCTTCGGCGACGACGCACCTCGCGCGCGCCACAGATTCTCTTGGGCTGAAGGCGCGCACCGCTCTTCGCAGCAGCTCCTTTGCCCGTGCAAAATCGCCAAGCTGTGCCATCGCAATACCGCGAAGCGCAAGTGCGGGCGCATCGTCGCGCAGCGCCACACGCTTCAATGCGCCAAGAGGGTCACCCGCCGCAAGGGCCTGTGCCGTGGCTGTGATCAGCGAATCCATCGGAATCCCGCCACACTTGTCACTCTCACTTCGTTCGAGACCTGCATCAATATTTCTACATGACCACGAAGCACCCGGTCACAGCCAAGATTCAAAAAGGAGATCATCATGAACATCGTACAGAAAACAGTCTTGATTACGGGCGCCAATCGCGGCATCGGCCAGGCGCTTGTCCACGAAGCCCTGCAGCGCGGGGCAAAAAGGGTATACGCAGGAACTCGCGGACCACTTAACGTTGCCGACGAACGCGTGACGCCGCTGATCCTCGACGTGACCAGCGCTGAGCAGATCGGGCAGGCAGTTCGCCAGGTCGGCAGCCTCGACATCCTCATCAACAACTCCGGAATCGCTCCTTATGATGATCTCAATGATCCGGCCGTCATCGAGCATGCCCTCGCCGTCAACTTCTTTGGCATGTACAAAGTTTCGCGGGCGTTTCTGCCCAAGCTGAAACGATCCAAGGGAGCACTCGTAAACAACCTGTCGCTGCTGGCGCTTGCGCCGCTGCCGCTTACGCCCAGCTACTCCATTTCGAAAGCGGCCGCGATGAGCATGACGCAATCCTTGAGGGCGTTACTAGCAAGTGAAGGCGTGACTGTCCACGGCGTCTTCCTGGGTCCTATCGACACCGATATGAACCGCGGTTTCGATATCCCGAAGGCGTCGCCCGAGTCCGCCGCACAGGGCATCTTCGATGGAGTGGAGAACGGTGAAGAGGACATCTTCCCCGATCCCATGTCCCGCTCAATCGCCGATGCCTGGCGCAATGGCATTGCCAAGGCGTTCGAGAAGCAGTACGCTGGCTTCCTGCCGCAGCGCCTTGCGAACGCGGGCTGACGGAATCCCGTCACATTTGTCACTTCAATGCTGTTCAAAACCTGCATCAAAACGTAATTGGACGTGCCCGCCAGACGCCCGACCTATCCACGACGAAACCAAATTCCAACGTAGGGAGAAAAATGATGACTATACAGACAACGCACGGTATCGAAACCAAAGAGCATCTTGCGATCAACAAACCCTCGATCGTGTCGCAGCAGGAGTGGGAGGCCGCGCGGAAAGAGCTGCTCGTAAAAGAGAAAGCCCTGATGCACGCCCGCGATGCCATGGCCGCCGAACGCCGGCGCATGCCGTGGATGGCCGTCGAGAAGGCATACCAATTTGACGGACCCAACGGCAAAGTCAGCCTGCTCGATCTGTTTGAGGGCCGTCGGCAGTTGATTGTCTATCGCGCCTTTTTCGAGCCCGGGCTGTTCGGTTGGCCCGACCATGCATGCCGCGGCTGTTCTTTGGGCGCAGACCAGGTCGCTCATTTGTCTCATCTGAACGCCCGCGACACCACGCTCGCCTATGCTTCACACGCCCCGCAGGCGGACATCGCGCGCCTGAAAGACCGAATGGGTTGGAAGATGCCCTGGTACACCATTACCGACAGCTTCGACGTGGACTTCGGCGTCGATCAATGGCATGGCCACAATGCATTCATCCGCGACAGCCACAAGGTGTTCCGCACCTACCTCATCAACAGCCGCGGCGACGAAGCGATGGGAACCACCTGGAGCTACCTCGATATGACGGCGCTCGGCCGCCAGGAGACCTGGGAGGATTCGCCGAAGGACTACCCGCAGACCCCGCCTTATAGGTGGTGGAACTGGAACGACAACTACGAGAAGGAGACCTCGATTAACCCGGGATGGCTCGATATGCTGACTGATCCCGAAGCCGCTGCGGCCCGACGGCGCGAAGCAGAGAAAAAGGCATGTAATTGCTCCTGAGCACGGCATCACCACCCGGTATCTGTGCAGCAAAAGGAGGGAACAATGACTGACGTTTTGGCAGAGGAGATCGGAGTACCCAAAATCGTCGATCGCAATGCATTCCAAGCGGAGCTCGACGCATTGCGGATTCGAGAAAAGGGCGCACACGCGCGAGGGTGATGCGATCGCAGCCGCCCGCCGGCAGCTCCCCATGGTCGAAGTAGACGGCACTACAACGCTGATCGGCCCCCAGGGGCCGGTGACTCTGCTGGACGCGTTTGAAGGCCGTCGGCAGCTGATCGCTTACTATTTTATGTGGCACACCGGCCACCCTGCGCCGGAGCAGTGCGAGGGCTGCACCTGGGTTACATCGCAGGTCCGTGAGCTGTCCTATATTCACTCTCGTGACGTCACCTACGCGACATTTTGTCAGGGCCCGTACGAAGAGAGCGCCCGATACCGCGAATTCATGGGCTGGCAAATGCCTTGGTACTCGGCCCCCCGGGAGTCGCTCGATATCCTCCTGGTCGGACGCAGAGTGGGCAGGATGCACCTCGTCTGCTACCTGCGGCTGGGATCCAAAGTCTTCGAGACGTACTGGACGACCGCACGCGGCTCCGAGGTGATCGATAACAATTATCACTTGCTCGACTTGACCGTCTACGGGCGGCAGGAGCCGTGGGAGGACTCGCCGACCGGCTGGCCTCAACGGTGCACCATTACGCGGACCAAAAGCGGCTCACCAACCTGGGAACCCGAGTGGCCGGGCGGACGCCCCATCGCTCAGTGGCCCCGCGTGCAGGCCGGATATTCGGATGACTTGGGAACCGGCAGGTACTGAATCGCGCCTTCCAATGCCTCAACCTCGTACACATTCCCGCCGGAGTGGGTACGAGGGCACGGCCAATGCGGCAACAACGGAGATCGCATCATGAAAAGCGCAGCACCCTTCAACAATCACTTCGAGTGCAGCATCTCGCGCGGAATGGGCGCTTATTCGCCTTCAGAAGACGCACACCACCGAACCTTCTTGGCCATCTCAGGGCTCCTCTTCGCCGTGAGCGAGTTGGTGACAGTGCTTTGGAGCAACTCCATGTCGGCGACAGGAGAAATGGAGATGCCCGGCGGCTGGACGATGTCGATGGTATGGACGCGTATGTCCGGACAAACCTGGATCGAGGCCGCTGTATGGTTCCTCGCGATGTGGGTCGTGATGATGGCAGCCATGATGCTGCCGTCCCTGGCGCCCATGCTGGTTCGCTACCGTCAGGCGGTCCGCGGCAGTGGCGCCTCGCGCCTCGCGCTTCTCACCCTGCTTGTGGGTCTTGGGTATTTCTTGGTTTGGGCCCTGTTCGGGTTGGCCGTCTTTCCATTGGGCATCGTGATGGCGGCCGTCGAAATGGAACATTCGGAAGTGGCTCGCGCTGTTCCGGTCACGGTTGGTTTGGTCATCCTCATCGCCGGAGCAGTTCAGCTAACACCATGGAAGGCACATCACCTTGCCTGTTGCCGGGAAATGCCGGCCCGCGGCCGCACACTATCCACAGACGCGGGCACAGCCTGGCGCCAGGGTGTGCGTTTCGGATTTCATTGTGGCCTTAGCTGCGCCAACTTGACGACGATCCTTTTGGTAGTCGGGGTCATGGATCTGCGCGCAATGGCTGTCGTGACCGCAGCCATTACTGCCGAGCGCCTTGCACCAGCTGGCAAAATCGTCGCGCGGACCATTGGGGTTTTCATCGTTGGTGCGGGGTTGCTCTTGATATTGAGATCGGTCAGGCTTGGATGAAGTATCGAGTGAATCGAGGAACCGGCTCTTGGTGAGTTTGATATTTTGCCAAATCGCAATGCGCTCACCGACGACAGAACTTGAGCAACATGGCCGAATAGTCGGCAATTCGGACAAGTGAAGTAGAAACCTTTCCCGGGCTCATCAGCCCCAGAATTGAACGATAAGGGAGATTAGAGCGCCATCCTTCGAGCCTCTGGTGCAAACCCAGACGGTCGGCCTGCAAGAAATCCCCATAAATTGAGTATCTTCAAACACCTTTGCACTCCAGCGATGTTCGGCATGCGGTTGTAGCAACCCGAGTCTCAAAAGGGTCATCGATCAAGATGTAACGGAGGTTTCATTGCAATCAGCCGACAACGCACCGAGGCTCCCACGCGAGACTCATATATAATGAGAAAGCTGTAGTTCCGCAGGCCCTTTGCAGGCATTTAGCAGACGCTCAAATCGCGATTATGCAACTAGAATGCAACTAGGGGCGTATAAAGTGATTACGGGTTTCCCGTAAGGCGCTCGAAACAAAGCGGTTCTACTTGACGGAGAGATGGCCGAGTGGCTGAAGGCGGCGGTTTGCTAAACCGTTGTACGGTCAAAAGCTGTACCGGGGGTTCGAATCCCCCTCTCTCCGCCAGACACCTTCCATGGCAGTCCGCAGCTGTCCACCCCGTCCACGAAAGCCCCTAAATACCTGGAAAATATAGCGCGCGTGTCCACCGTCCTCCGCACTTCTCCATGCCCATCCGACCTTGTCAGATGTGGTCTTTGTCAGTCTTACACCGACCCTCGGTACGAGCATCCAAAACGCAACCGTAATCGCCACTCCTCAGATTCCTAAATCCCTCGATCCTCCTGGCCCATCCAATACATCAGAATGGTTGAGAATTGCCGGCGCTTGTCGTATTCGTCTTGTATACGAAGTACTGTTCGGGAAGGAATTGATTAGAGGACACACCATGGCCATCATCCGAAATTGCCAATCTTGCGGAAAGCCGAATCGGATTCCAGCGAAGCATCTATCCGATATCGGAAGATGCGGAGCTTGCAAGGCGGCGTTGCCTGCGATGGCGGAGCCCATGGAAGTGAGCCCCGAGGAATTCGACGAAGTTGTTCGTGACAGCAAAGTTCCCGTTCTCGTTGATTTCTGGGCGGCCTGGTGCGGCCCTTGCCGAATGGCGGCACCGCATGTCGCACAAGTCGCGCGAGACCTCGCTGGCCGAGCCATTGTGCTCAAGGTCGACACAGAACGGTCTCCGGAACTGGCCTCTCGATACAACGTCCGGGGGATTCCAAACTTCGCTGTATTCGCTCGCGGCAGTCTCAAGTTCCAGCAACCCGGCCTGGTGGACGCCAATGCAATGAAAAGTTGGCTTGAACGCGCAGCCATCGAAGAGTGATTGTTTTCGGAGGCCAGTTGTGACCTTCGCTCAGGAATCGAAATGAGACATTCATGGCTTGAGCACCAGGTGCCAGGCAGAAACATTCATGAAGCGATGCCTCCTGCAGGATGCTCCGCGCCAGGCGTTTCAGCGTTTACTGAATCGCGGTTCCCCAAGAGCGACTCGGACAGACCGCTGATTAAGGTTCGTGCGCCCAAAAACATCTGCGAAGAAGCGCTGTCCACAAGCCTTGATACTTTCGCCGCACCGACGCATCTCATGAATTGAGGGGAACTGCAAATGAAAACGCGGAAGCTGGGAAGCGCGGGGCCGGACGTTCCGGTGATCTGCCTTGGTGGAAATGTATTTGGCTGGACACTGGACGAGCCGGCCTCGTTCCGGGTTCTGGATGTGGCATTTGACTCAGGTCTGCGCTTCATTGATACGGCGGATGTGTACTCGCGCTGGGCGCCAGGGCACACGGGCGGCGAATCCGAGACGATACTTGGAAAGTGGTTTGCTCAGTCCGGCAAGCGCAAGGACGTGATCCTGGCGACCAAGGTTGGTATGGATCTGGGTGGCGGCAAGAAAGGTCTGAAGGCCGGCTACATCCTGCAAGCCGTGGAGGCCTCGCTCGAGCGTCTGCGCACGGACGTGATCGATCTATACCAGGCGCATCAGGACGACAAGGAGACGCCGCTTGAAGAAACGCTGGAGGCATTCAACAAACTTGTGCAGCAGGGCAAGGTGCGGTTTATCGGTGCGTCCAACTACAGCGGTGCGCGCCTGAACGAAGCTCTCGAGACGAGCCGGAAAAACGGCTTGGCCAGCTATGTTTCTCTGCAGCCGCACTACAACCTGGTGGAGCGGCAGCCGTTTGAAACCGACTTGCTGCCCGTGGTGACCGAATGGAAGGTTGGCGTGATTACTTATTTCTCGCTCGCTGCGGGATTCCTTACGGGAAAATACCGCAGTGCGCAAGACGCGGAGAAGGCAGCACGCGGAGGCATGGTTAAGAAATACATCAATGGCTGGGGTTTCAGCGTGGTGGCGGCACTAGATGAAATCGCTAACGCTGCCGGATCCACCCCCGCTCAGGTGGCATTGGCGTGGCTGCTGGCGCAACCCGGCGTTACTGCGCCGATCGCCAGCGCAACCAGCGAAAAGCAGGTTGCGGACTTGGCGGCCGCGCCTGACTTGAACCTGGATGAGGCCTCAATTGAGAAGCTGAATCAGGTCAGCTTAGCCAAAGCCACTCCTGCGGTGGCCTGATACGAACCTCAAAACGAGCCAACTTGCAAATTGAATCAAAGCCGACGAGCTAACCACCATCTTACGAGCTCTCTTCGACTGTGTAGACCTTCGGTTTCATGCTGTCCACTTCTTGGCGGCGCAACGCACTCCGGGAATTATGATGGTCCTCAATGAACTACCAAAAAGAGCTTGAATTCGCCCGCCGAATCGCATTGGTCGCAGGAGAAAACGCAAAGACGATGCGCGAGCACGGCGTTTCCGTTGAGACTAAGCCGGACGATTCCCCAGTTACGGCCGCGGATATGGAGAACGAGCGCTTGATCCGCGAAGCGATCGCACAACAGTTTCCAGAGGATGGAATTCTGGGCGAGGAAGGCTCAAGCAAGGCAGGCACCAGTGGCCGCCGATGGATCATCGATCCCATCGACAACACTCGCGACTTCACGCGGAACATTCGATTTTGGTGCGTCTTGATCGCTCTGCTAGAAGCGGACGAATCCATCGTCGGTGTCGCGCACTTTCCTATGTTGAACGAAACGTATTATGCGGTTCGCGGCGGCGGAGCGTTTATGAATCAAGAGAGGTTGCAGGCCTCCTCGATTCAATCCATCAGCAAGAGTGTATTCTGCCCCAACGGGCTTCATCTTGCGGCCGCGCGCCCTTACCTGGCCCAGGTTATAGACCTGATGCAGCATTCCTGGTGCATCCGTACCTGTGGTGGCGCGCTGGAAGCCTGCCTGGTTGCCGCCGGAAAAGCAGATATCTGGTTCGAAGCGAAAGTCGCCCCATGGGACCTTGCCGCTCTCAAGCTCATCATTGAAGAAGCGAACGGGGTGTTCTTCGCACTTGATGGCTCACGGGCTATTGACAAGGGAACCGCGATAGGATGCGCGCCCGGCGTTGCTGCCGAGGTGCGTCACGCCTTTGCTATCTCAGGGAGAGCGGAAAGATCCAGTGCAGACGCATAGGCGGCAAATCCCGACGCTGTTGACGAGCAGTAGGCAGAGATCCGAAGGCGGTGTCGCGTGCGGCCAGCAGAAATAGATCTCCAATCCGCTCCGTGCGCAGGTGAAACGCGGCGGCAGCCTCGGTCGTGCCACAGATCTCTTCCACTCCGTGCTCTTCGGGGAAGGATGCTGTCACCACGCTGGCATTATTAACGTTGGTCACGCTGGGCAGAATCCCCTTGCCCATCGCATAGAAGCCTTCGGCGGCCAAGCGTCTCAGATTGGGCATATCGCTTTGCGCCACATAATCCGGACCCAGACCATCCACGAGGATTAACAGCACCTTGTCTCCTGGATGTCTCCTGGATCTGCCATGCGCATGCCTGCACGCCGGTCGCCGCCATGCGTTCACATCAAACCTTTATTTGCCGCTCGTTCTCAATCGAAATCAGATATTCAATTCTGTTGCATCGCCTTCATTCGTTGTTTATGCTGGGGCGGCTGAGGAAGGATGCCATGTCCGTCGTTTCATTGAAAGAACTCTTAGGTGACGCGTTCCGCCTTCGTTATGGGGTGGGCGCGTTCAATATTGTCAACGATCTGACCATGCAAGCCGTGCTCGGCGCAGCGGAAGAGACTCGATCGCCAGTGATCATCCAGGTATCGGTTAAAACCGTAAAGCAAATGGGAGCCAGATTGATCCGGATCATGTTTGAGGAGATGGCCGGGCGTGTATCCGTACCGGCGACTCTGCATCTGGACCACTGCCCCGACCGGGCAATGATCGAAGCCTGCATTCAGGCCGGATGGAATTCGGTTTTGTTTGATGCCTCCGGGCTCAGTTATGAGGATAACCTGGCACAAACTCGCGAGGTAGTTGCCTTGGCACATCGTCACGGTGTAGCCGTTGAAGGCGAGTTGGAGGCCATCAAAGGCGTGGAAGACGGCGTGGGGAATGAATATGGCAGCCCTGTCGTTGCGCTGGACAAAGCGATTCATTTCATGCGCGAGACGGGTATCGACTGCTTTGCGCCGGCTATTGGCACCGCCCACGGAGTATACAAGGGGGAGCCAAAGATCAACTTTGATCGAGTTTCCGAGATCGTGGCGCAGGAGCCCATCCCGCTGGTCGTACATGGCGGCACCGGGCTCAGCGACAATGTGTTTCAACAGCTGATCGCGCGCGGTGCAGTCAAAATAAACATCTCCACACAGTTAAAGATTACCTTTGCCGATAGCTTCCGCACCTATCTCGCCGAAAAGCCGGCAGAATACGATCCGCTCAAGTTGCTGGGATCGGTGAAAAAGAATGTGCAGGCGATGGCCGCTGAATTCATGGTTGTATTCGGCAGCGCGGGGAGGGCGTGATGAGCCGCGCTCTGATCTTCGATTGCGACGGGGTACTGGCTGACACCGAGCAATTTGGACACCTCCCTGCATTTAACGAGATGTGGCGCCAGATCGGAGTGCCATGGGAGTGGAGCGTCGAGGAGTATGGACGCAAGCTCAGAATTGGTGGCGGCAAGGAACGCATGGCCAGCCTGCTCGACGAAGATGCTTTTCTGGTGAGATATACACCGCCCGCCGGCGACGAAGAGCGCAAAGAATTGATAGCAGCGTGGCACAAGCGCAAGAGCGCCATCTATACAGATATCGTGAATTCCGGTCGGATTCCGCCTCGGCCTGGAGTGCGCCGCCTAGCCGAGGAAGCGCTTGCCCAGGGATGGACCCTTGCCGTGGCATCAACTTCGGCCCAGGAATCTGTGTACGCAGTGCTGCGCCACGCCATGGGGACAGCAACGGCGGGGCGCTTTGCTCTGGTGCTGGCTGGCGATGTGGTTAAGGCAAAGAAGCCGGCGCCCGACATCTACTTGCTGGCCTCAGAGCAGCTGCGCATTGCGCCGCGCGACTGCGTCGTGATCGAAGACTCCAACAACGGGTTGGCCGCCGCAGTGGCTGCGGGAATGCGTTGCGTAGTAACGGTAAGCGGGTACACGGCCAACGAAGACTTTTCTGATGCGAGCCTCGTCCTCAGTTGCCTTGGCGACCCGAATGGTGAACCTTGCCGGGTGCTTGCAAACAGGTCTGCGGCGCGGCCCGGCGTCTGCTTCACTGAGCAGGATCTGAGCGCGGTCGCGGATGGCAGAATCACCGAAGCCTTCGCTCCGCCCGCGGATTGATGGCGCTCTGGTGCAATGAGGCTGATTTAAACCGAACGTTTCTTGTAAACCAATACACTGCCGGTGTGGCCAAAACGGTCCTTCCCTTGTGCAGAATGGACGTCAACGCCCGCCGGAGACCGTTAACGAGCGATCGCCGCCTTCCCCCAACAGAACGGACGGGGATAACGCAGTTGACGAGAGCGCAAATCGCGTTTGGAGCGTCGAATGCAAGACCCACGTGTTAGAAATATATGAATTGAGCGATGTTTTCGCCTTTTTTTGAACATCGATTTGCGTTGACCCCTCTTCCTGCCCGGCCTACGCTCTTAGAGAAGTGTTTATCCGCGAATTGCGGAGGCGCATCCGCCTGCAAGCGGGGACCTTGCGATAAAGCTTTCCATTGGCATGGGAATTTATCATTTCTGAGAGGATCAAATGACAGCTAAGGACAAGTTACTCTTCACACCAGGCCCATTTACTACCAGCAGGACCGTAAAGCAGGCCATGTTGCGGGATCTCGGCTCGCGGGACTACGAATTCATCGGCACCATCAAGGACATTCGAGACCGCCTGCTTGCCCTCGCAGGTGTTTCCGGCGGCGAATATGCGTGCATTCCCATGCAGGGAAGCGGCACATACTCGGTGGAGTCCGTGGTTTCTTCGACCGTCCCAGCTGGCGGCAAGATGCTGGTCATTATCAATGGCGCGTACGGCCGGCGCATCGCGCAAATAGCCTCCGTGCTCAAAATCCCGACTGAAACGCTGGTCTATCCGGACAACTTCAAACCGCATCCCGAAAAAGAGGTCGCTGCCAAATTGAAGCAGGATCCCTCCATCAGCCACGTAGCGATCATCCACTGCGAAACCACCACCGGCATCATCAATCCCGTGAAAGAAGTGGGTAAGGTGGTGCAGGATTTTGGCCGCAGCTATTTCGTCGATGCCATGAGCAGCTTTGGCGCCATTCCGCTGAATGTGAAGGAAGCCGGCATCGATTACATGGTTTCGTCCGCTAACAAGTGTATCGAGGGTGTTCCTGGTTTTGGCTTCGTAATCGCGCGCCGCAAGGCGCTTGAGGCTTCCGCGGGGTCGGCGCGGAGCGTGAGTCTGGATATTCTCTCGCAGTTGAAGGGACTGGAAAAGGATGGTCAATTCCGCTTTACGCCACCCACGCACGTGCTGCGTGCCTTTCAGCAGGCCCTGTTGGAACTGGAGGCGGAAGGCGGCGTAGAAGCCCGCGGGGCTCGGTATCAGAAGAACTATGAAACCCTGATGCGCGCCATGCGCTCAATGGGATTTGTCGAGTACCTGAAGCCGGAAGACCAGAGCTGCATTATTACCTCATTCCGCTATCCAGAGCATCCCAATTTCAATTTTGAGGATTTTTACCGCCGCCTGAATGAAAAGGGCTATGTCATCTATCCGGGAAAGGTCGGGGACGCGGATTGCTTCCGCATTGGAACGATCGGGCGCATCTACCCGAACGATATCGAGGACCTGACCGCAGCGATAGGCAGAGTGATGAAAGAGATGGGTATCGTCTCGACGAATGTCCTCGCTGTGGCTTGAGTTCTTGTTGCAACATCGTTCATCTGAGTTGCCTGGAGATGCCGGCCGCTACCCCTTTCAGCATCTCGTTGGGACAACATTTCTGCAGTCTGAAGTCAGCGCGGCGATTCCCAATGCCGATAACCAGATGTCACCACGGGCTGCACTGATTTCATGAAACCAACTACACAAAACGCAAGGAGAAAGCATGAGCCAAATGCAGAGTTCGAACCATGCCGTACGCGCTGTCATTTTTGATATTTCCGGAACCACACTCGACTACGGAAGCCGCGGTCCTGTGGTGGCTTTTGTGGAGCTTTTCGCTCGGTATGGCGTCAAGGTTTCGGACGAGGAGGCCAGGAAGCCGATGGGCACCCACAAAAAGGATCACATCTGGATGATGATGAGCGAGCCGGAAATCGCCAAGCGTTGGACAAAGGCTACAGGCAGTGCGCCTTCGCGGGAAAAGGTCGATGCGCTGTACGGTGAGTTTACCGCATTGCAGATGGAGGTTCTGAAGCGTCACTGCGACGTGATTCCCGGCGTAGTGGACGTGGTGGCCAAATTGCGCCAGCGCGGCATTAAGATCGCGAACACCACCGGATTTGACACCGGCATGATGGTCGACCTGATTCCTCTGGCAGCCAAGGGTGGCTACACGCCCGACCTCTGGGTCTGTCCCAACCAGGTGGCCAAGGGCCGCCCCGCGCCTTGGATGGCATTTTATGCCGCTCAGCAGCTTGGGGTTTACCCAATGAGCTCGTTTGTCAAGGTTGGCGATACCGTAGCTGACGTCGCCGAAGCGCACGCCGCCGGGATGTGGGCTGTTTCAGTCACCAAAACCGGCAATGAAGTGGGTCTATCGCAAGAGCAACTGAGCGCACTCAGTCCCGCGCAGCAGAATGAGCGCATCGCCGCCGCGCGGGCGCGACTGGCAGAGTGCGGTCCCCACTACATCATTGAGGGCGTGGCCGACCTGATGCCCGTTATTGACGACGTCACCGCTCGCATTGCTCGCGGCGAGCGCCCTTGACAGCACCGTAATGACGAGAGGAGTAACTTCAGGGTTCATGCTCGCGAACAAAGCCGCCGCGCAGGCGCAGCAAGCCTCCGCGCCGGCCTGCGCGGCAAGCGCGAAACCTAGCCGGTGGAAGTACCCAGACCTCACGCGCCGCATCCGCGGGAACGAACTGAGTGCGACCGGCTGGCAGGCGCTAAAATAGGGCGATGGGAAAACGCTTACCCGGGCGAAACTGCGGAGGTTCATCCGGCTCCGCCAAACTTCGGCTGGAAACGAATCGTGAGGGTGAAGGAAGACCATTACCATGAAAATGGTTCTTCTCGCCGGCACAAGCGGGGCTCGAAACGCCGAGAACGATTCTCCGGCGTTGACCGATGTCCGGGGAGCCGTTCCTCGACTCTTTTTAGCCGCCCACGGGCCTGGTCAACATCATGCTGCGAACTGCGGATTCTTTGATCCGCAGACTCTCAAGCCAACCGGAGAAGAATGAACCGCAATGCCACGAAGCTGGAGATATTCCGGCCGGGCAGATTGGATACATGAAAATGAGAATCGGTCGTGTACTTCTGTTCTCCGCGGCGGTCTCGCTTGCGGGTGCGATGCTTGCAACTGCGCAGCCAGCCGGAACAGCGGGGAATCTCCCGGCTCGGCCTCAGGGCTCCTGTGATGTCTACGCCGCGGCCCGCGACCCCTGCGTGGCGGCTCACAGCACCACGCGCGCCTTGTATGCCGCATACAACGGACCGCTCTACCAGGTACTGCGCCAGTCCGACGGCAAGACCCTGGACATCGGCGTTGTCGAGCCCGTCGCTTCACCGGTTCCCGATGCGGGCGGATACGCCGACGCCGGCGCGCAGGACAGATTCTGCGCCAATACCTACTGCTGGATCAGCAAGGTTTACGACCAGTCTCCCCAACACAACGACCTCACTCAGGCGCCGCGTGGCGGCTTCAGCGGCCCCGCACTGGGCGGATTCAACAACCTTCCCCTGGCCACGATGGCGCCGGTTTCGATCATGGGCCACAAGGTCTACGGTGTCTTCATTGAGCCGGGGATGGGCCTGCGCGTAGACGACGTGAAAGCCACCGCGGTGGACGACCAGGCTGAGGGCCAGTACTGGGTCATCAACGGATTGCATTTCAACGCGGGTTGCTGCTTCGACTATGGCAATGCCGAGATCGACAGCCGCGATGACGACAACGGCACCATGGAAACCGCCAACTTCGGCGATACCCCGGCGTGGATTCACGGCAACCCTCCCGGCCCGTGGATTATGACCGACCAGGAGAACAACCTGGTGGGCTGCGTGAACACGGATGGGGCAAGACTTTGCGCCAACTTGCCTGATATCCATTGGCGTTTTGTCACCGCAATGGCTAAAGGCGAGCCGCACCATTGGACCTCGATGGGTGGGGACGCGCAGAAGGGTGCGCTCTCGGTGATGTTTGACGGAGGACGTGTCAACGCTACCTACGACCCCATGCGAAAACAGGGGGCAATTCTGCTGGGCAACGGAGGCGATAACAGCAACGGATCGCAGGGAACTTTCTATGAGGGCGCAGTGACCGCCGCGGGCACATTTCCCACCGATACCACCGATCAACTGGTGCAGGCCAACGTTGTCTCTGCCCGGTATGCGGTGCAGCCTCTCAGCGTGGCCCCGGCTGCGGAAAAGGCCACCGGGTTGCAGATTTTCTCGCCCGGATCTTCCCAGCAGACTACTGTAACTTTCACCAACACCACCGGGACGCCGGCGGCTGGCCTCACGCTGAGCCTCTCCGTGCCCAACAAACAGTGGACATCTCTGGCTGTTGGCGGCACCAGTAAATCTAAGACTTTCGCTGAGACCATCGCGCCCGGTGCCACTGTCAGCGCGACCTTCAAGGTTACCTCGGGAGCGGCGGCCTTCAACGGCGATCTGGTTGCCAACGCAGCGTGGCAAGACGCGGCCAACGGCGGCAATCGGTCAGAAGCTGCGGCCGAGAAGGTGCGAAACGCGAGCTCAATAAAGATCAATGAGTTTCGTATCAACTCCGGTCCACCCGAGAACACAACCGACTCCTTCCTCGAGCTCTACAACGGCGGTTCGCGCAGCGTAGACATCTCCGGCTGGACTCTGACCGTCCATCCAACGCAGCAGGCGATTTTTTCGGCCGTGCCGATTCCGGCAGGGACGAAAATCGCTGCTCGCGGCTTCTATCTCCTCGGCCTCTCGAACTCCGGGTTGGCGGTTGCTGCACGGCCCGGCGATTTGAACATTCACGTCAGGAGCACGAACGGCATCTCCGCCGGCGATACGATAAGGATCGACAGCGGCTCAAATCTTGAAACCCGCAAGATTGTGAGGCTCGGAACACAGGCAGGCGACCAGACCACCCTGTGGCAGCCCCTTCCTGAAGGCCCGCTGATGACCGTTCCAATCGGCTCCACCAACGTGCCCGTCTCGAGCGTCCAGGGTTTTGCGGTGGGTGAGAAAATCGCCCTCGGCTATGGCGCCACCTACCCCTCGGTCGGGCGGGACACGGAGCGGTATGAAATGGCCACGGTCACCGAGGTGGGAAAGCCGGGCACGCAGGCTTACCTGGGCGCGGATGCGCCCGCAGGAGCCACGAACCTCCAGGTGACGGAGGTCGACAACATCTCCGTTGGCGACAAGATCCGGTTGGATATTGATAGCGTCGGTCATGGAATTGAGACCGTCACTGTGACGCACGTAGGCACGAAGGCTTCACAAACAAACCTCACGGCGGGAACAGCGGTGGGAGCTACCGAAATCGCTGTCCGCCACAACGGCGGGTTTGTTGTGGGGAAAGAGATCACGGTTGGGACGCCGGCCAGCAAGGAAGTGGTGACCGTCACCGCGGTGGGGAGAATGAGCCGCGAAGGCGCCACCATCGAGGTGACGCCGGCCCTCGCCAAGGCGCACATCCAGGACGAGTGGGTGGTTGCTCCGGGCACGGGACTGGATATCGCCGCTCCGCTCAAGTTCAACCACGCGGCCAATCTCCCCTTCAGCGATCGCGGAACGGGGATCAGCTTCCAGCCCGCGACCGCCTTCGCACACTCAAGCAATGAGCCGGTCCAGCCACTCGGCACCGGGATCACGCTCGACCGTCCACTCGCCCATGAGCACGCAATCAACGCGGTTGTGCGAGACGCGGCGGTTACCTCTGCGGGCTACCAGGGGACCCGGCTGCCCGACCAATGGTTTGGAGGCCCCGCTCTCGCCACCAACTCTCCGATTTTCGGCCGCATCCTTTCTTTGAAAGAAGGCAGCCTCGTGCTTCGGGACGCCGCTGGTCTGGTTGTCGACAGCCTGAACTACGGCGGTCTGGCCGATCCATGGGCTGCCGAGGGCTATCAGGCTACCTCTGGAGTCGACGAGAGCGGCTGCTACGCGCCCGCGCCTGGTCCGGCCAGTGGCCCGTTTGCTGCGACCGCTCAACCCTTTACCGCAAGTGCGGGCCGCTTCCCCGACGGCGCCGACACGGGAAGCAATTGCACTGACTTCCATACCCAGGCTACCGCAACCTTGGCGGCGGTCTCCGCTGCAGGTGCAACCAACATCAAAGTCACCAGCATAAAGGGCTTTGACGTTGGTCAAACCATTTTCATTGACACGGGAGCGAACCGGGAAAGCGCTGTCATCGCCTCAGTTGGAACTGCGGGGGCCACCTCCATGACCACCGAAACCAGCCTGGGGACGAATGAAATCCTCGTTCCCAGCGTGAACGGCATTGCCGAAGGTGAGACCATCACGATCGACGCGGGCGCCAACGCCGAAACAGCGGTGGTTGCCTCGACCTCCTCCTGGGGAGAATCCCGAATCACCCTCGCCCAGCCACTCACCATGGCGCATCCAGCTGGCACCCCGATCTCCGGTACCGGCATTACCCTCAACGCTCCCCTGGCTCGCGCACATGCCATCGGCGCCCCGATCACCGACAACCTTCCCACCCCAGGCGCGCCCAACCGCTTCGCTGACCGAATGCAGTAAGCGAACCTGTCGATCCCGCGTTGTCGCGCCACGGTCCCTCAGCGCGCCGGACAACGCCGGGATCGGCGGGACGGTTCACAAGGTAGCTGTTTCTGATCCGCAATGCTGAATTGCCGCTACGCCAGCTGAAACGTGATGGTGATTGTTGTTGTTGTGTCTACGGCCTCACCATTTCGGGTTGCGGGACGAAAAAGAATCAGCTGTGCGACGCGGCGCGCTTCTTCATCAAGTCCGTGGCCCAACCCGCGGACAACTCCCTGGATCACAACTTGGCCAGAAGCCAGGAAAGTTACACGAAGAACGACGTCGCCCTGCACTTTCAACTGCCGGGCTTCATCGGTGTAGTGCACGGGAGGCTTCGAAATCACTTCCAGATTGGTTACCTCTACCTGCTGCGCGACAGGGCGAATGACCTGGGCCGCGGTTGCGGTGGGAATCCCCGCCGACGCCACTTTGCCATATGTCCCGTTCCCAGTGCTGGCAGCGGTTGCCGGAATACCGGCGGACGCCACCCGCCCCTGAACACCGGCATTTGAACCGGACTTAAGACCATTTCCAATTCCCGTTGAGCCAACCACGCCATGCGGTGCGACGGCGGGGCCTTGCATGCCGCCGTAGGGATTGCCGATGGCGGCCACTGTTGCCGGGCGAGTGGCATTGGGATTGGGCGTGACACCGAAGGTCTCACCCAGGTGTACAGGCGCGGTGGAGGGTTTCATCCGGTTATCTTGCGCCGGCATCGCCGCGGCTGCCAAAGCCGCCTTGGGTTGAGGCGCCAGCACGACCTGCTGCTGCTTGTGCTGGACACTGGGTAGCGCCACCTTGGCTTCCATCTCGATGGGCTTTAGCTCCGGGGGCTTGAGTTGCGGTAACTGGATTTTGGGAGCTTCCATCTGGAGTTTGGGAGGCGCAGGAGGGGGTGGCGGCAGGTTGGGCGTGACCGGATGCACCTTGGGCGGCGGCGTGCTGGGCGCGATCAATTCCATCACTTCATAGCGTGCCTCATGCACGTGCCTGGCCGTCATCCCCACCACGAGGATGGTGGCGAGAACGCAAAGATTGACCACCGAGCTTGTCACAAAGGACGTCATTCGCCCTTCGGGCTCGGGGAGCAACCCTAAATTCATCCCTCCGAGGATACAGGTCGTCGACATAGACCTCGATTCTCATAACAGCGCGCAGAAGGGGCGCATAGAGGCTCGGTTGTGGCTGTCCGCGGGTGAGAGCTTCGCAACTCACCCGCCGGTTCAACCTGCGGCGCGAGCGGAGTCGTTATCGTAGCCCCCACGAGGAGCAAGCTGCTAAGTACGTATCGTCTTCCTCCTCGCAGGGCTATTTAATCATCAGCGTTACCGGAGCGGTGTGCTGCAAGTTCCCACTCGTCGCGGTGACGGTGATCGTGTACTGTTGCGAAAGCTGCTGGAAGGCTGCGCCACCGCACCCAGTCATCATGGCTCCCACCAGTGTGCAGCCGAGTAGCAGGAGTATGGAGGCCAGCTTGCTCATGCGACGAGCCTGCCGTCTCAATTTCCCTCCACCAAACAACGGAATCAGGAGCAAAGCGAAGGCGATGGGAGCCAACTTGCGTCCAATTTCCGGGTACGCCAGTTTCGCCGCCGCTGAGGTTTGAACTGTCATTGTGACCGTCTGCGGACCGGCTCCGGCCGCAATGGCTGAGGGGCTGAATGTGGTCGTGGTGGTCGACGGCAGGCCCGCCGCTGCGAAGCTTACCTGACCTGGATAGCTTCCATAGAGCGGACTCACGGTCAACTGATAAGTGGCACTGCTTCCTGGGCTCACCGTAGATGTGGCCGACCCTGTGACCGCAATCGTAAAGTCAAGCGATGCCACCCCGAGCTGGATGGAGGATCCAGTGCTGCTGCTAAGGAAATTGGTATCCCCGCTATAGACCGCTGTGAGCTGGTGTGTCGTTCCTGCGGAGTAACCCGAGACAGTGTATGTCGCCGTACCCCCGGAGAGCGGCGCCGTGTTGAGCAAGGTGGTTCCGTCGTAGAAGCTGACCGAACCTGTAGGCGTACCAGTTGTTGCAGGAGCAACCAGTGCTGTCAACGTGACGCTCTGCCCTGGGTCAAGGGTCGGGTTGCTTAAGTTGAGCGTGGTGGTTGTCCCCGCCTGCGTAATCGTTAGCATGCCATCCTGCAAGGTAACGTTATAGTCGCCGATGTTGGTGCCAGTCGCACTTGGAACAATGACATAATCTCCGGCACCAGAGGTACTGGTAGCCGAGGTCAGGAAGCTATCGGTGAACGCATCTCCGTTCACGGCGCCCGTAACGGTGCCCGTGAGAGCCGGATTGGCGGTACCGTAAACTTTTGTCGCGTTGTTGGCTGTCAAGGTCAATGCAACCGGAGTCACGACAATCGATTGCATTACCTGCGTGGCCGCCGAGTAATTCGAGTTGCCCGCCTGGTTCGCGCTTATCGTGATTGTGCCCACTCCGGTAATGACGAGCGTATTCCCGTTCAGGCTTCCCGGACCGGAGACGATCAAGAAGGTTACCGGATTTCCCGAGGCGCCGCCCGTGGCAGAGAGCAACATGGGCGCCGTACCATAAGCTACTTGCGCGGGCGTCGAGAAGCTGATCGCCTGGACCGACGAACTCACCGTAACCGAGACAGGACCAGTCACCGTGTTGTAGTCAGTCGTATCGGAGGGCGTAAAGGTCACGCTTTCCGCAGTCGTACCCAACGGGGGTGCTGTCGCCGGCGCGGTCCATGTGAACGAGCCGCCAACTGAAGCTGTGCCGCCCGAAAGCATGGACGAGGCCAGTGTCTGCCCGAGGCCGATGGTGCTGGCTGTCGGCCAGGCCGTCACCGTCGGTGTCGTCTTGCCGTTCACCGTAACCGAGACAGAACCAGTTGCAGTGTTGTAATCAGCCGTATCGGAGGGCGTAAAGGTCACGCTTTCCGAAGTCGTACCCAACGGAGGTGCTATCGCCGGCGTGGTCCATGTGAACAAGCCGGCAACCGTCGTGGCGCCAGAGGCAGCCGTGCCGCCCAACAGCGTGGACGAGGCCAGTGTCTGGCCGGTGCCGATGGTGCTGGCTGTCGGCGGGACGGAAATTGTCGGAGTCACCTTGTACACAGTAACCGAGATAGTATTGGTCACCGTGCTGTAGTCGGTCGTATCGCTGGGCGTGAAGGTCACGCTCTCCAAATCCGTACCCGCGGTGGGAAGCGTCGTCGGCGTGGTCCAGGCGAACGTGCCGGTAAGGGTCGTGCCGCCAACTGAAGCCGTGCCGCCCGTCAGCACCGATGAGAGCAGAGTCTGGTCATAATAGATGGCGCTGGCTGTCGGCCACGCCGTCACCGTCGGCGTCGTCTTGCCGTTCACCGTAACCGTGACAGTAGTGGTCGCCGTGTTGTAGTCAGCCGTATCGGTGGGCGTGAAGGTCACGCCCTCCGCGGTCGAACCCGTAGGCGGAACGGTCGTCCCCGTAGTCCATGTGAACAAGCCGGCAACGGTCGTGGTGCCAGAGGTAGCTATGCCGCCCAACAGGGTCGACGCGGACAGAGCCTGACCGGTGGTAATGGCGCTGGCTGTCGGCAAGGTCGACACGGTCGGAGTCGCCTTGCTCACCGTAACCGTGATCGTAGTGGTCACCGTGTTGTAGTCAGTCGTATCGGTGGGCGTGAAGGTTACGCTCTCCGTAGGCGTTCCCGCACCGGGAGCTGTCGTCGACGTGGTCCAGGCGAAACTGCCAGTAAGGGTCGTGCCGCCGGAGGAAACCGTGCCGCCCGAAATTGTCGACGAGGCCAGTGTCTGACCAAAAGTGATGCCGGTGGCTGTCGGCGGGGCGGTAATTGTCGGTGTCGTCTTGTTGTTCACCGTAACCGTGACAGTAGTGGTCGCCGTGTTGTAGTCAGCCGTATCGGTGGGCGTGAAGGTCACGCCCTCCGGAGTCGAACCCGTAGGCGGAACGTTCGTCCCCGTAGTCCATGTGAACGAGCCGGTAACGGTCGTGCCGCCAGAGGTAGCTATGCCGCCCGACAGCGTCGACGCGGACAGAGCCTGGCCGACGGAAATGGCGCTGGCTGTCGGCAAGGTCGACACTGTCGGAGTGGCCTTGCTCACCGTAAGCGTGACCGTAGTGGTTGCTGTGTTGTAGAGGGCCGTATTGGTGGGCGTGAAGGTTACGCTCTCTGAAGGCGTTCCCACACCGGGAGCTGTCGTCGACGTGGTCCAGGCGAAACTGCCGGCAACTGAAGCTGTGCCGCCCGAAAGCGTCGACGAGGCCAGTGTCTGACCAAAAGTGATGCCGGTGGCTGTCGGCGGGGCGGTAATCGTCGGTGTCGTCTTGCTGCCCGCCGTAACCGTGACGGTTGTGGTCGCCGAGTTGTAGTCAGTCGTATCGGTGGGCGTGAAGGTCACGCCCTCCGGTGTCGAACCCAAAGGCGGAACGGTCCCCGACGCGGTCCATGTGAACGAGCCGGTAACGGCCGTGCCGCCAGAGGTAGCTGTGCCTCCCGTTAGCGTGGACGCGACCAGAGTCTGGCCGACGGTAATGGTGCTGGCTGTCGGCAAGGTCGAGATTGTCGGTGTGGCCTTGCTCACCGCAACCGTGATTGTAAAAGTCACCGTGTTGTAGAGGGTCGTATTGGAGGGCGTGAAGGTTACGCTCTCTGAAGGCGTTCCCGCCTGGGGAACAGTCGTCGAGGTGGTCCAGGCGAAACCGCCGGCTACTGAAGCTGTACCGCCCGAAAGCGTCGACGAGGCCAGTGTTTCGCCGTAGGTGAGGCCGGTGGCTGTCGGCGGGGCGGTAATTGTCGGTGTCGTCTTGTTGTTCACCGCAACCGTGACGGTTGTGGTCAACGAGTAGTAGTCAAGCGTGTCGTTGGGCGTGAAGGTTACGCTCTCCGGATCCGAACCCGCAGGGGGAGTTGTCCCCGACGAGGTCCATGAGAAGGTGCCGGTAACGGGAGTGCCGTTATAGGAAACTGTGCCGCCCACCAGCGTGGACGCGAGCAGAGTCTGGCCGACGGAAATCGCGCTGGCCGTCGGCGGCGCCGTAATCGTCGGTGTCACCTTGTACACAGTAACCGAGATAGCAGTATTGGTCACCGTGTTGTAGTCGATCGTATCGTTGGGCGTGAAGGTCACGCTCTCCAAATCCGTACCCGCAGTGGGAAGCAACCCACTGTTGGTCCAGTTGAACGTGCCGGGTACAGAAGCCGTGCCACCCGTCAGCACCGATGAGAGCAGGGTCTGGTCATAATAGATGGCGCTGGCTGTCGGCCACGCCGTCACCGTCGGTGTTCCCTTGCTGTTCACCGTAATCGTGACAGTAAGGGTCACCGAGTTGTAGTCAACCGTATCAGTGGGCGTGAAGGTCACGCCCTCCGGAGTCGAACCCGTAGGCGGAACGGTCGTCGGCGCGTTCCATGTAAACGAGCCGGTAACCGTCGAAGTGCCAGAGGTAGCCGTGCCGCCCAAAAACGTCGACGCGGACAGAGCCTGACCGGCGGAAAGGACGCTGGCTGTCGGCAAGGTCGAGATTGTCGGTGTTGCCTTGCTCACCACAACCGTGACAGCACCGCCTACCGTGTTGTAGTCGGTTACATCGGTGGGCGTGAAAGTTACGCTCTCCGAATCCGTACCCGCAGTGGGAATTAACCCACCGTTGCTCCAGGTGAAGGTGCCGGCAACGGAAGCCGAGCCTGGAGTGGTGGGCGAGCCGGGAGAGACAGCCGTGACGGGCGACAGCGTCGACGAACTCAGAGTCGCACCGTAGGTGATGCCGCTGGCCGTCGGCCAGTCCGTCACCGTCGGCGTCCCCTTGTTGTTCACCGTAACGTTGACAGTTGTGGGCACCGAGTTGTAGTCGGCGGTATCGTCTGGTGTGAAGGTTACGTTCTCCGGATCCGTACCCACGGCGGGAACGATCGTCCCCGTAGTCCATGTGAACGTGCCGGTAACGGTCGTGGTGCCAGAGGTAACCGTGCCGCCCGAAAACGTCGACGAAGACAGAGGCTGGCCGGAGGAGATGGTGCTGGCTGTCGGCAAGGTCGAAATCGTCGGTGTCGCCTTGTTCACCGTCACCGTGACAGATCCGGTTGCCGTGTTGTAGTCGGAGGAATTCGTGGCCGTGAAGGTTATGCCCTCTGAAGGCGTACCCGCGCCGGGAGCGAATGAGGAGTTGGTCCAGGTGCACGAGCCGGGAACGGTAGCGCCGTCATAGGAGCCCGTGCAGATACCCAGCACAGACGAGAGCAGAGTCTGGCCGTAGGTGATGGGGCTGGCTGTTGGCAAGGTCAATATCGTCAGCGTCGTCCCCGCCGTCACCGTCAGCGTGCCGGGCGTGAACGAGAAGACGTAGTTGGAGGCCGACAGCGACCCCGAGCAGGTGATCGGATAGGTCCCCACTGGGCTCGTTGAGGTTGCCGTCGTCACGCACGTGGCCGTGCCGGTCACGACCGTAGACGGGTCCGCGTTCACAAACCCGGTGATCGTGTAGGTCAGCGGCGGAACAGTTCCCCCGTAGACCATCGATTTAGGATCCGCGGTTACCGTCAGCGTCGCTGGCGTCACCGTCAGAGTCGTCGAGGCTCCCGCCGTCGAGTAGGTCAGTCCATCCGTAGGCGTGAAAGTCACCTGCAGGTCATCCATTCCCGCCGGAAGCACCGTTCCCACCTGAATCACCGTTCCCGCCGGGAAGTAGTAGGTGGGCGTGCCTGGAACCGAGGCGTGCGTGGTCGGATCCGTCGCCGTGGCATCCAACTGCGCCGCAATCAGCTGCGTCCCATAAACGATGGACGTAGGGGCGGGTGTCCAGGTGATCACCGGAGCGTTCAGGCCCACCGTCAGCGATACCGTCGTGCTGCTCCCCGTAAACTCGCCGTCGCTGCTCGTATAGGTGGCGCCGATGGCGTACGAACCCTCGCCCAGAGAATCAGCGGCGTCTGCGGCTAACGGAAGCACGGCCGTGTACGGCGAGGTGCCCGACAGAGTTACGGCGGCGCCGCTAAGCTCGGTGCCGTTACTGGCGGTGCATGACGCAGTACCGCTAGGACACACATAGAACGACACCGTGCCATCGGGGCCGTTTGCACTGGAAGCCAAAGCCACCGACGGCGCTACCGTCGCCGTGAAAGTTACCGTGCCGCCCACGTTGACGGGGTTTGGCACGGTGGTCAGCGCCACCTCCGTGGCGTCTACGTCCACGGTCTGGGTCCACGATGGGGTCTGGTATCCCGCGTAGTTACCGTCGCCGCTGTAAACCGCATAGATAGTATCCGTGCCTGGCTCGAGCGTCGCAGTCTGGAAGGCCGCCACAGTAGCGGAGCACGAGCCGCTCAGCGTCACCGACGATCCCAACTGCGCCGTGCCGCTCCCGTTCACGTACCAGAACTTCACCGTTCCCGTGGGACAGATCGTTGGCGTCGTCCCGTTCAAACTCACACTCACATTGAAATTCAGCATCGTCCCGTAGGTTGAAGTTGCCGTCTGGCCGGATTGAGGCGCCAGCGTCCACGCCGCGGACGCCTGGCTGATGGTCTCCGTCCCGGTCGCCGACCCCACATAGTTAAGATCGTTGATGGTGGCCGTCACCGTGTAACTGCCCGGATCTGTCGGCGCGGTCGGGAGCGGCCCATAGGTGGTGCCGTCGATGCCGACGTACGACATCACCACGGTCAGCCCCGGTGGACTCGTCGTTACCGTTACCGGCAACGGCGAGCCCGTGAAGGTCTGCGTCAGGTTGCTCAGCATCACCGTCGCTGTCGGCTGCGTAATAGTCCAGGTGCCGGTGACTAAGGTGATCGCGTAGTTGGACGCAGAGTCCCCGCTCCCCACGCTTGCCGCTGGCGTTACCGTTCCTGTGGCTGCAGCCGTCTCCGAAGTAGGAGTCTCGGTGCAGGTCACGGTGCCCGTGTATGGGCCCGATACCACGCAGAGAGGAATCGGAATAGCTGCCCCGGTATAAGGAGTGCTGGCGAGGGTGCCCGCAGTCACCGTCACCGGCGCAGGACTGATGGTTAAGGACCCCATGCCGGTGCTCCCTAAATAATTTCCACCGCCCAGGTAGGTGCCCACCACCTGGTAGGTTCCCGCTGCCGTCGGCACCGTCGAGCTGCCGTTATAGGTGAAGGTTACGGGGGTCAGCCCCGAGGGGGTGGTTGTGGCGCTGCAGGCCGTCGTCTGCGGCGCGCCGTTATAGGTAACCGTCGAGCAGGTCACCGTCACCGACGTCGTGGCCGTCCCAATAGTCCACGAGCCGTTGACATAGGTCATCGTGTAGTTCGAAAGCGTGTCCGGGCTTATCGCAGTCACCACTGGCGTTACCGGTTGGCTCGTGCCCGGGGCCGGTCCCACCGTAGTTGGACTGTCGGCGCAGGTCAGGTTGGCTGTGAATGCGCCCGACAGCGAGCAGGGCGGAATCGTATAGGTTGACCCGGTATAAGCAGCGCCGGCGAGGGTGCCCGCCGTCGCTGTTACCGGCTCGGGACTGATCACGAACGTCGCCGGCAGCGACGTCCCCGAGTAGTCTTGACCGCTGCCGATGGTGCCCACCACCGTGTAGCTGCCCGCGTTCGTCGGCACCGTCGAGCTGCCGTTATAGGTGTAGGTTACGGTCAGGCCGGTGGGACTGGTCGCGGCCGTGCAAGTCGTCTGCGGTGCGCCGTTATAGGTAGCCGTCGGGCAGGTCACCATTACCGTCGCGGCCGCAGCAGTTGCCGCAACCGTGACGGCAGCAGATGTTGCACTGCTGTAGTTATTGTCAGCGGCTTTGGTCGCCGTCACCGAGCAGGTACCCGAAGCAGCAGTCATCGTCACCACATTGCCTGAAACCGAACAAGAACCAGTGGCCGCAAAGGTCACCGCGCCCGTTCCGCTGCCGCCCGAGGTGCCTACGGGAAACGTTGTGTTGAGGGCCGCCGATGCAGGAGCACCCGTAACGGTCAGCGTTGCCTGCGTGGCCGGGGTGCCAGTGACGGTGGCGGTAAGCGTGGCAGCGTCGTAGTAAGGGTGGGTACCACCGCCACTTTGATGATAGGCAGTGATGCTAGCCGTTACATAGCAAGAGGCTGTGCTGCTGCCGCTCAGCATCGTCACGGTGGTCCCAGAGATGGAGCAGGCGCCGGTGACGCTGTAGCTGATTGTGCCGCCCGTGTTGTTGCTGCTAGTCGCCCGAACCGGGAATGTGCCGTTGTAGACCTCTGAAGGCGGAGGCGTCCCGTTCGATGCCCAGGCCAACAGCGAGGCGGTACCACCCACAGTTATGATCTGAGTAGGACTGCCGGTAGCGGCGGCATAGATTACGCCGCTAATCGTAGAAGTTGGGGATGATGCACTAACAGTCAAAGCTGTATTAGCCGGAGCGGCCGCCGGAACAGAATAACCGGTATACATAGCCACGCCGTTCGCACCTGTTACCGCAGTTCCGGTCCCTCCGTATGGTGTCGCCGGGGATATCGTAAACGTGACCGTTACACCGACTAGAGGAGCCCCCGTTGCAGTGTCGGTCAGCGTCGCAGTCAGGGTCTCCGGAGTTGCCGTTCCCGCAGTAGTGGGATTTGGAGTCGGTGGAGCAAGCAACAGCGTGGTCGGAGTGTTGACGAAATTCACCGTTGCAGTTTGGGTGATTGTGACTGAATTGGTTGTGTCTGTTGCTGTGTAAGTCACCGACTGGACGGTCGCGTCGGTCACCGTAAAGGTGGCTACGCCACCGGAATTGGTCGTAGCGCAGGTCGACCGGAGTGATTGTTGAATCGCCGGCGCCCGACCCAGCGTTACCGCCTTGCCGGCTCACAGGATTCCTGCTTCCATCCTACAGCGTGACCGTAATTGTCGACGTCGACATGTCCCGTCCGCCGCGACAGTGCTCGGACTCGCAGTCACCGTTGAGTTGGTGGCGCTAGTCGCCTCAAATATAAAGCAAGCGGCGGTGGGCCAGTGGACGTGAGACCCGGCGAAGACGCCGTTATACAATACTGGGTGGTTTCGGACAAATTAATGGAGCAGCCCGAAAACTGGGCTATGCCGGAGACTGCGGGCACAGGATTTGCAGTGCAGGTCAGTGCGCCGCCGCCCGGATCGGTGGAGAGGGTCAAAGTGATAGACGCCGCACTTGCTCGCCACTGTGCGACCGCCCGAATCTCAGCCTCTACAGCCGGCTGCTGCGCCCACGATACGCCTGGGTGCGCCGCCGCCTGGCAGCTCCTGCCACGCAAGTTGCTTCGCCGTCCCGTAAATAGTCTCGGTTTGGCTCCGGACGCAGCCCCAAGCCTGAAGCTCGCAAGATCCGCTAATTAAAACCACTGGACGGGTAGGCGTAGATCGTCGCGGTGGCCGCGCTGGGGTTGCTGTACTAAATGTCGACGGTCATTAGAGGCTGGGGTGATGGAAGTGATTGGCCTGCGTACATGCCGCGTCTGAGTAAAACATGCCGGTGCCTGTGCGCCACGCTGTCGGAAAGGTAGAGAGCGCCAAAAGGCGCACTACCCCCCAGGGTCATAATTAATTCGCCGCAGACGCCGGTTGCCTGATCGAGAGGAGTGTTTGTGAAATTAATAGCGGCTGAATGCCATCGCCGAATATCGTCTGGGCCTGGTAGCCGGAGCTCATGCCGATGGCCGTCAGATGGTATCTTGCTCCAATGTCACCTGTGCTGGGCGCGTATCCGTCATAACTGAAATTGCCCAATGAATCGGCGGTGGCGGTGGCGTCAGGGACGTCTTCAGTGGTCTGGTCTACCCATAGGTGCAAATGAAGGTTGATCGTCTCGAGGGGTTGAAAGCCACTGCCGGTCATGTTCACCGGCGTGCCGGGTGCGTACTCAGCCTTGTCGGTAGAGACCGTCGGGAACCAATAGAGCTCGGCCGCGCTGGCGCCGCTGCCCATGCCACCGGCAGCCAGAAGCGAACCCAGACTGGCCGGAACTGCGAAACCCCCATCCTGATTGACCAGCGAAGCGGTAGCCGCAACAAAGGCGCCGGCCTTGTTGTTCGCCCAGGGCTCCAGCATGTCAACCGCCGTTCCGCCTGTGCCGCCCATCGCCAGAATGCTGCCGTTATGAGGCAAGAGCATGGCAAAGTGCTGGCTGCGCGGAGTGCCGCCGCTCACCACGCTGAAAGTGTTGGTCCACTGGCTGAAGATCTCAGCCGTTCCAAGATCGTTTTGCCCATTATTGCCGCCAATCACAGCCACACCGTCATACGTGCCGGTAGCGGTGGCGCTCACGCGGGGATAGGTCATGGTAGGACCGGCCGATATGGTTCCGGTCATCGTGCTCGTGCTATAGGCAAAGATCTCAGTAGAGGCCAGCGCGGCGCCGTTAATGTCACTGCCGCCCACAATTAGAACGCGGCCATCCTGTCGTGGCAGCCGCGGCGGCGTTGGTGCGCGCCGTCAGCAGCGTGCCGATGGACGTGAACGTCTCATCGGACTTGTTGAAGAGAACGAGAGAACTCACCACTTTTGTGGTGCTGGTGCCGCCGGCAATCAGGACGTTGCCGTCACCCAACAGGACCATGGCCTGGCCTTCAAGGCCAGTACCAATGGGCGACGACAGCAGCGTCCATTTACCGCTGGTGATACTGTAAATTTCCGCCGAATCGCTGTAGCTTCCGCCGGTGGTCAGGCCGCCGGTCACCAGCACGTCGCCACTTTCCAGAACAACGGCGGCATGATTTGCCCTGGGCACATTCATTGCCGGCAATGCCGTGAAGACCCCGGTCGCGGGATTGAACGCTTCTACCGCAGCCTGGGGAAC
This sequence comes from uncultured Acidobacteriaceae bacterium, assembly GCA_963793885.1. Lineage (GTDB taxonomy): Bacteria > Acidobacteriota > Terriglobia > Terriglobales > Acidobacteriaceae > Telmatobacter. The sequence goes on along the minus strand of CAWCBQ010000001.1, from coordinate 1,338,055 downwards.
TCCACTGCCGTCTGTACCGCCGGTAATCAGAATCCGTTTGTCGGTCAGTTGAACCGCGGCCGCGCCACTGCGGGCTTGGGTCATTTGCCCCGCCGGGGCCCACGTGTTCGTTAACGGAGCTTGGCTCTCCGCTTGAGGAACGAACAAACCATAGGCAAACAGACTGAAAACCGCCACAAATCTTGCTGCACGTGTCATGGTCATTCTCTACTCCCTACGCACAATTGCCCTTGATCTCAACGAGTTACGGGCTGAACAATCCTCGATGAGCTCGGTAAACTACGGGGGAGAAGTAACCTGAGCCGCGACGATCTGAATCCGTTGACAAAGATCTAGGGTGATTTCACCGGACGCTTCCGTTTTGAGTGGTCATTTTTGGGGAACTCGGCGGCGAAAAAGTCCGCGCATTGCCGCCGTACGCAATTGCAAAGTTGCCTGAAAGGGTGTCGACAAATGCCGGCGTTGCTGCCGCCAGAGCGGCTAGCAAGAAACCCGACAAGATGGCCCAAGGTACTGGTGGCATATCAGTCTCCCTTTCGGCTGGCTCCATAAAGCGGTATCAAAAAAAGTGGTGTGACTTAGCTCCGTGTTAGCAGGTTAGGGGCCATTCTAAATCTGCTGACAATGCGAGACTTGTTTCGATGCCTTTTGGAGAGTGTGCAATTAATTGCACACTGGGTGGGCAAGTCGTTCACATCGGGATTTCCTTTCTGATCAGCGATCCGGGATGGTCCCTTTCCAAGTAAGACCAGGACCGGCGGTGCTGCCCTTCGATTGCCTACAGCGGTTCCACAGTTGCTGTATCCCGAAGCGATGAGGCTAAGGGTCTTTTTATCAAGAAAAAGCCACCTCGGAGATCGCCAGAAGAGGCTCCAAGTACTGTGGAACCGCTCTAAAACGCTCCTCGTCCTTTGCCAGAAGCAGGGCGTCAGGACAACCGCCGTTTTTTGGACTCGACCGGAAGCTATAGACGACTCGTTGGGGGAGCATGAGGCGGAATCCGGGAGGGCCGAGGCAATAGCGAGGGCAAGCTTCCGGGTGTCCTGATCACCGGGGAGTCGATGCGGCTGAACCTGAGCCCTCAGAAAGACGAAATGGTTTGCCGGCCTTTCCATTTTGACTGTTGGCGGCACGCAACGCGACCAGGCGTTTGAGCAGCACCGGAACCTGGTCCTTGTCGTCGGTTTTGCGAAGCAGGAGGACGAGATGGTAAATCGCCTGTTGATCGTTCGGGTCTAGAGCCAGCGCGGCGCGGCTGTGGCGAATGGCCTGTTCAGACTGCCCGCCCTCCATGCACACCGTGCTGAGCAGGTCCTGCGCCGCAACCAGATGCGGGTCGAGTTCAACCGCGCGGTTGGCGGCGCGCAACTCTTCGTTATACTCTGCGCTTCCCACCTGCTTGGTATCCTCGAGCAACGCCTCCGCCAGCAGATAATGCGCATACGCTTCGTTGGGATGTGCTTTGACTGCCTCGCGAAACTTCGCCAGCGCCTCCGCCGGATTGTGCTGCTGCGATCGCACAAGCCCTTCGGCCTCACCAATAAACTCGAGCTTCGGATCGATGCGGTTTGCCGTTTCGAAGTCGTCGGCGGCACGGGAAAATTCGCCAAGTTGCGTCAGCAGGATTCCGCGGACCAGATAGAGATTCGGTTCGTTTGGCAACTGCGTCAGCCCGAAGTCGACCATGTCGATCCCGACTTGCGGCGAAGCATGATCAAATGACAGGGCGGCAAATCGAAGATAGACCCCCAGGTTTTTCGGATCCGAAAGCAACGCCTTACGCAATAGTTCGACGGCGCGCGGTGTTTCGTTCTTCGACTCGAGAATATCGGCTGCGAGTTCCAGAACATCTCCATCGACGGGGGTCGTCTCGGTCAGGGGCTGGAGGGTATTCAGCGCATCGTCTGCATGATGCTCGTTCCATTGCGCCAGAGCCAGGTTATAACGGGCCTCGGACTTTTGAGGATCGAGAGCCAGCACTTGGGAGAAAACGGCGATGGCTTCGTCTCCTCGCCCAGCCGCATCCAGGCAGGTTCCATATTCGGTAAGGGCCGCGGGCTGCCCTCCAATGGCCACTGCCGCTTTCTGAAAATGGACGATCGCCGCGGCGCAGTCTTTCTTTCGATATTCAAGAACGCCCAGGACGGCGTGCGATGTCGGATCGTTAGGACGCTGGGCCAAAATCTGTTGAAAGAGTGAGGTGGGGTCTTCACTGCCCAATTGAAATTCGGTTTGTGCCGCACCCTCCAGGGCGGGCAGGTAGGCTGGAGACAGCTTCAAAGCATGTTTGAAAGCGGTCAGGGCCAGCGGCGGGTTACCCGTTCCCGCCTCAGCCATTCCACGCAATGTCCAAATCCGGTAATCGCCCGGCTGTCTTGCCAATGCGGCCTGGCTCAGACTCAGAGCCCGCGGAAAATCGTGACCTCGCAATGCAGTGACAATTGCGCTTACAGGATCTTGTCCAGGCTGATTCTGAGCGAAATCGCGTCCGGCGCATGCAAGCAGCAGGCACAGAATCACGATCAATCCCGGCCTGGCTAAGGATTCGCATTCAAGGCGCGAGCAACTCTGTGAGTTGGGGTAAAACGTTGTCAAAGAAAATCCCCTGCAGTTGTTCTCGACCAGACTCAGGAATGCGCAGTTCAATTGTATGACGGACGTCCGGACTCATTCCGGACAGGTCAGCATAAAAGCCCACAAAGCAGGCCGGATCAGTCCGCACAGAGCTATACGCGGGCGTTAGCTGAAGCGGCTTGCCGTCAACGCTGGCGGTCGCCGCCATGGTGTCCTGGGGTTCGGCCGACTGCACAAAGAGTAAAAGCCGCTCCGGAGCCAGCCAGGTTGTTTGGTAGTCCTCCTGGGTCCAGGGTATCGGCCACTGCAGCTTGCGCGCTGCCAACTGATCCATCACGCGCTGGGGAACCAGGAAAGTTCCTTCGAGTGAACCGTCCGCGTCTTTCACAACAGAGATTTCCTGCGCCTGGGCAAACGGCGCACCGCCGAACCGCACCTGCCCTTCAACATAGTTGCCCGTTTGGGTGAACTTCAGCAGATGGCCGTTCACCTTTAAAGCAGACACCCTGAGATGGCCTGGAAGCGAGACGCCAATCTCCTCCGTCGTCCCTGGCTCCCCGGCAACGTGCAGGATGGATAACGCTGTTCCATTCAACTCGACTTCAGATCCGGGAACGGAACGAAGGGAAGCGGCATTAAACAGAACCGGCTTATCTGACTCGCCGTCCGGAATGAGTTCAAATACCGTTGCACTGGTCCCATCGAGTTGCAGATTTACCGCATCTCCGCGCTGCCACGCTCCAGCGTGCGGCTTGCCAAGCATGAGGCCCGCCTTCGGGTAGAGCTCCTTTAGCAGGAACTTTTGTCCTTCGGCCAATCCTATGGAATCATCCAGGCTGAATTCTGCCGGTAGCTGCTTGTAGTTCGGATTAAACAGAAAGATATATCCTCGGTCTCCGAGAATTGACGCCGTTCCATCGACGCGGCCGAGCGCCGGCTGGCCGAGAATTGTGCGCGTATGGCGCAGATACTCCTTGTTCTTAACCGTCCAGTCAAGCCAGTTACGAATCCAGGCTTTGTCTTGCAGAGAGAAGTGGCGGGCTTCCTCGAGGTCGCGTGCCGGAATCATATCCACGACGTTGTTCCATCCACCCGTGGCAATGGAGGAGATGAAGGAGTACTTAAAGCCCAGGTAGTCCCAGTCGCGCGGGCGATAGCTGGTCAACATCATCTCCGCTCTTGGGTGAGGATCGCCCGTTGCGCCGACGTTGCGCGAACGTTCCGTCTGGTGAGTTGCATAGCCGGGAATGATCTCTTCCGGTGCAAACTGATAATTCCGGTACCAGTAATTGACAAATCGCGTGCGATCGGCCGAGACACGATCGAAGTGCAAATCGGGATAAGGCTTGAAGCTCTCCGGCTGTTCGTCGTTCCCCGTGGGATGCGGATAGCTGCCCGCAAGCCAGCTCCAGGGGCCGTAAAGTTGATACGACTGGCGGCCGTCAATCACTATCCATGGATCCTGTTTGCGGAGAGTTTCCATCACCCTCCGCCATCCAAACCACTGCGCATAGCTGCTGCTGCCGGGCAGGTTGAGCCACGTATAGTCGAACGAATACCCCGAGATCCCGGTACGCTTTGCAAACACAATCAGGTCATGGATCAGATAATCCTGAAACTCGCGTGAGGCCAGCGTCGCAAAACTGTACCGCGGGTCGGTGAATAACGCGCGCGATCCCTTCACAAGCCACGCGGAATTCTTCGCAAAAGGTATCGACGGATAGACATAGGCCAGCAGACCCACATGTTTTTGTCTTGCATAGGCGAGCATCTCTGAAACATCGCCCGGAACCTGGTCGTGATCCGGATCCCATTCGCCCTTCCGTATCTTTTCGCCGAGCCCAAGCCACAACACGTACTCCCACTTCCATGTGTCTGCGCTCTGCTCGCGCTCAGCCAGTTTTGAGTTTTCCGGCGCGTAAAGCAGCGTGCGAACGCCCAGGCCTGAAGCCTCATCGATAATCCGCTTATACTCCGTCCTTCCTTCCGGAGTGCCCACGTCGATCTGATAGTCGTTGAGCGTCCACCCCACTTCGACGCTGATCGGTGAAGGCGCCGGGGCGATGAGAAATGAGCGCACACACGCCGAGTAGGCGTCAACCTCAGCCTGGTCGGCGCCATCGTCCGCCAATTGGCCGGGAGGAACGTGCCACTCCCGCACCATCTCGCGCGGCAACCGCCGGCCCGTCAGTCGGTAGGCGCTGAGTAAAGCTGTATCGCTCTGGAATGTTCCCCACGACTGCTTCCAGTCAAGATCGGGTGCGTAACCCACCGAGACCGACTGCCCTTCGCGCTCGACTTCAAGAAATGGATTTTGCACGATCAGCATGGCGCCGGCGTTGGCATCGAAGCGGAGAAATTCGCCGAAGTCCTTGCCCGGAAGGCGTTCATGGCTCTCACGAATGTCCGCGCCAAGTTGTGGAATGTAAGTCGATGGAACAAAGTCCGAGCGCACGGGATTGGTCACCGTCAGCACCCAGGGAACGACGCGTTGAACCGTGAAACTGTCGTGTGGAGAGCGCAGAACCACGATCTGCTTGCCGACAAAGCTCGCTTCCGGACGCAGCCGGTAAGTGACTTGAATCCGATAGCCCGCTGTCTCGTATTCATAAGCAAGATCGCCGGCCGCGGTCGTCTTGACTTCCGCCGTCAGGCCCCCGCTGCGAATCGTCGCGCCGCCAATCTCCAGCAGCCACGCATCCTCGGCCAGGTCGATCCGGACTCCCGATTGGACGTTTTCTACCGATCTGAGCCCCGAGGCGCCGAACTGCGCCCGCACATGGGCGTTTTTCAGCTCAGGATTCTGCGCAAATGCGTGAATCTCAACCAGAGCAAGGGCAAAAATGAAGACGGGTAAGATGCGAAGACGTGCTTGCATACAATCCTTGGGTTACTGTTTCATCTGGATTTTCTGGACTGAAATTGAGGGGACAGCACTAGAGCCTGTTATGAGCTGCAGGGTGGCCGCCCGATAGCTCATAACAGGCTCTAAGGCTCGCTCTGCAATTGCCCCTCACCACAACCACGGTGTTTTAGCAGGTAAGTCGATATAGTCTTGTCTGCCGCAAAACGGCCGGATTCGTGATTTCCGGCCTGCCAGGTCATCTGGATAGTTGAACCGGCACATGGGCCTCAGACAGACTGCTCGAAGAGGTGCAGTCTGTCTGAGGTCCACGTGCCGATGTCCGCACTGCCTGGCGATTCCTTTCAATCGCTAGAAGGTAATTTTGCCTGCAATCTGCAGGTAGCGTGGGAACGAGGTGCCGCTTGTGGTGCCGAATCCAGCACTCGTATCGTTGTAGTTGTTGTCCACTCCGTTCAGGTTGACCCGGTTGAACAAATTGAATACGTCGAGCCGCAGCTCAAGGTTGAAACGCTCGGCCAACAAGGTGGTTTTCTTCACGGTGAAGTCTGTGTCCGCATAGCCTGGATTACGGAATTTGTCGATCAGCTCATTGCCCTCCGTACCGGACGCGCTAAATGACGGCTGCGCAAATTCCGCGTGGGTGATGATGCCCGAGTCGACCACGCCGGTGTATTCATACGCTTTCCGGTTGGTCTTCTGCGTGTAGCTCACCGCGTTCGGAATATTGTTGTTGTCGCCATCTGCCGAGTAGTTGCCGCTGCTCGGGGCAAAGGCGAAGTTTCCTGCAGTCAGCTCGCTCTGGTAGTTCGCCGCTGTCACCGTCGCCCCGGTCGTGTCAATCAGGCTCAACGGGTTATAGGAGTAGACAGTAAACGGATTGCCCGACTGCAGGATTGTGGTCTCCGACAGATTGAAGCCATTCGTCAACCTCTTCGCAAAGCCGTTGCCGGCGTTCCAGCCTGGAATGTCGTAGCTGATGCCAAGCGAAAGCCGGTTCGGCGCATCCCACGGCGAGGGACTGTAAAACTGCTTGAAGTTATACGAATTCCCGCCGCCGCCAACATAACCTTCGGGATAGTTGTTCCAGTCATCCTTGGCTGAGGAGCGCGTGTAGGAGGCGGTCAGGAAGCCATGTGCTCCGATCTTCCCCTTAATCGCCGCGATGAACGCAGAGTAATTCGAGTAGGCTGCGTTGTAGGCATAGTTGATGTCGCCGAAGCTGGTATTCCGGCGCGTTTGTATTCCATTTCCCGTCCACACTCCCGACCCATCATATGCCGGATGCTGGATCAGATCTCCGGGATATATGTTCACATCCACGCCATAGGTCGTGTTTCCCGTGTTCCCGCCTGCCGCCACCAGGTTGTAGCCATGCGATCCCTCGTAACCTACGCTGGCCACAATGTCCGGGCTCAGTTGGTGTTCGAGGCCAGCAGACCAGTCCAGATCGACCGGAGAGGTCATGTCAGGCGCTGTGCCTCCCACGCCGTTCTGCGCGCCTTCGATGCCGCCCTTGGCATCCAGCGGCGTCCCGACGAACAGAGGCGCCGGGAATCCAAACGGCACCGTGTTTTGCGTTCCGTATCCGAAGATCGGCGCCGCGGTTGAGCCATTGTTGTAGAAAGTGGGCACAATATATCCCGGCGGGTTACCCTTCAATCCGTTCTCCGCGTTGCCCAGCGTAAATTCGTTGTGGAACATTCCAAATCCGCCGCGAACCACCCACTTTCCATTTCCAAATGGATCGTAAGCAACGCCGCCGCGCGGGCTGAACACCCAGTTCATATCTTTATTGAAGACGTGCGACTGCTCCGTCATCACGCCATTGGCTACCTGGGTTCCAAAATCGGATGCGGAGGCGAGATGGAAGTTGGCCAGCACTGTTCCTGCCAAGGCCACATACGGATTGCCGAAGTTGTCGTAACGGATGCCGTAGTTGACCGTCAGCCTGCGGCTCACCCTCCAACTGTCTTCTACAAACAGGCCGAGGGTCGTTTCCTTGTAGCCGTAGTTGCCCGGATCGTATGCGCCCGTCACAGGGTTGTACGAGATTCCCGATTCGCTGTAGGGATTGTTCGCGATCAAATCGATCATGTTGTTGAATTGGAAGTTGGGCTGGTCATACGCGCCCGCAAACAGGGCAATATCGTTGCTGCGCCAAGCCTCAAAACCGGCCTTGAAGCTGTGCGCGCCGACGATATGCGTTAACACGTCGCGCCAGTGGTAACTGTGCTGGATGTAATCGCCGTCGGCAAAGCCGTCTCCCCACCCGTTGCCAAGGTTGGTCACGTTGACAATGGGAACGGTGTACAGGCCGGTAGCGGGCGCGATGCCCTCAATCCGGTTGTAGCCGAACAGCGCCTCGTTCAATGTGTTGGACGTAAACGTGTGCGTCTCGTTCGCCTGCAGCGAGAAGGTGAAGAACTTGTCGGTCTCCGCAAACGCCGGACGCAGGTTCGGACCGCCATTATTGATGGTGTCGCGGAAGAACTGACCGTACACGCGATCTTTCTTGAAGTACTTGTCCAGGCGGATGTTGTACTGCTCCGCGTTGTAGTAGCTCGAACTGTTGAAGTTGCCGGTATCGAATACCGCCGTCGAGCAGGGTATGGAGATGCCGTCGTAGGCGGTTACATTCCCCGTGCCGGCTGCGCACGCCGCTTGATCGGCTGGCGATGACAGCGTATTGCCCCACAACGAGCCGGCTGTCGCGGCAACCTTGGTGTTCACAACGTTGGCTACAGGGTACTTCTGCATCAGTTCGACTTCCGGGCTGGTTGGGGCCGTAGCCACCGCAAACGTCACAAATGCCGGGTCTTCGAATCCCTGCAGGCTTGTGCCGTTCGACGCCAGCGACAGGTATGGCTCGTATCCCACGAAGAAGAAGAACTCCTTGTGGGGAATGACCGGGCCGCCCAAGGCAAACGACATGTTGTTCACGTGATAGGGATTCACTTTTGTCGGCTGCGGCACACCGAACTCGCCGCGCGCCGCCAGATTCTCATACTGGTAATATTCGCTTGCCAGGCCGTGGAATTCATTGGTGCCCGACTTGGTCGTCATGACGGTCTGAATTGAAGCCGCCCGTCCGAAATCCACCGAATACGTATTTGTCTGAACGCTCACCTCCTGCGTTACATCCGCGTTGGGTGTCAGGTTCAGCACGCCTGGGCGTATCGTGCTGGTCACATCCATTCCATCCACGATGTACTGATTGCCGGTGGCGCCCTGGCCATTCGCGCTCGCGCTGACCCAGTTTTCCGGAGCAAAGTTCGTCGAAGTGCTCGAACCGGGGGAGTTCTGCCCGCCCGTGCCGGTCACGCCCGGAGCCAGAATGATGACGTTGGTCGGATTGCGCCCCGCCAGGGGAAGGTCCGTCAGCGCGGCGGTGTCCAGAGTCTGCTCGAAACGGCTGTCCGAGGTGTCGATCAGCGGCTCTTCCGTCGTGACCATGACAGTCGACGAAGCTTTTTCGACCGTAAGGTTTAGCGGGACGTCGCGCGTCTGATCCGTGGTCAGGTTGAAGGATACGGAAGCCGGCGCAAATCCCTGCACCGTGGTCGACACCGTGTAGTCTCCCGGTGCGACGCTGTCAAAACGATATACACCGCTTGCATTGCTGGCCGCTCGCTGCTGCACCCCTGTCCCGCTGTTGGTCAGGGTGATCGCCGCTCCCGGAACGACAGCTCCCTTGGGATCGATCACCGTGCCCTGAACGTCACTGTTGAATTGTGCGTAGGAGCTGGCCGTTGCAAAGAGCAACACCAGAGGAAGCAGGTAAGAGAATCGTCTTATCCTTGGCTGCATATTGGCCTCTTTCAAGGTTGGTTGATGGCAAACGCTATGGTGAACCGCAGGTAAATCCTCTAGTTGCGAACGCATAGTGGATTCCGCCGATTTCATGTTGCAGCAAGGCTACTCAGCGGGGATGAGCCGCGCATGAGAAAGAGTAACCAGACGTGCATAGTCCATTTGGACTAGAAGCCCTCCCCTCCCTTGCTGCGGGCATCAGAGGCGGCGTAAACTCCTTTCTGCTCATCGAATGAATACTACGCGCCAATACGGGCGCTCCAGGCGCAGTGCCGGGTCTAAGCTGGGGCTGGTATGTGTGGCCTGCGTCCTCGCGCTTCTGCCGGCAGCCTGCCATACAAAGCGCCAGGTCAAAATAGCTGTCATTCCGCGTACCGAGGGCGTTGCGCTTTGGGATGCTGGACACTCAGGAGCGGAACTTGCCGCTTCCCGGACAGGAATCTTCGTCCACTGGACCGCTCCCATGCGCGAAGACGATGTCGAGTCACAGATTGAGCTGGTTGAAAGCGTGGTGAGCAGCGGGTACCAAGGGCTGGTGCTCGCACCTGACCAGGCTTTATCCCTGATCACCCCTGTGCGGCGTGTCCTGGCGCGTGGTATTCCCACGGTCATCATAGGGTCACCGATGCCCATTCCCGCGGGAGGCGATCTCTTCTACGTCCTCAACGACGACGTTGAAGGCGGCAGAATGGCCGCGCGGCGAGTTGCTGGGTTGCTCAATGGCCATGGAACCGTCGCCATGCTCGGCATCAATCCGGATGTCACCGGGATCATGATCCGCGCCCGCTCCTTCGAAGAGTACCTCGCACAGCACGACCCCGGCATTCAGATCGTCGATCGGCGGTTGGGAACCTTCGACAGTTCCCATGAACAGCAGGTCGCTCAAGACACCCTCAGGAGCAACCCTGATCTCGACCTTGTGGTTGCCTTCATGTGGAGTTCCGTGGAAGGAACTGAGCAGGTCCTTGACACAACTCATCCCAATCGCAGCATCAAAATAGTCGGATTCGATTCCTCCGGAATTCCTATCCTTGGCCAAAATGCGGGAGTCGATTCGATAATCCAGACCGATACCCGCTCCATCTGCCAGCATGCGGTCGAGTTGATTCATGCCAAACTCCAGGGACAATCTCCGCCGGGAACTCTCTACGTCCAACCCAAGCTGATTACTCACGAGAACGTCAACACCCCTGAGATCCAGACCCTGTTATCCGCCGACTTCAAGCTTGGCCAGTGGCAATGGAGCACCATTCAATGAAGTTTCCCCGCTTACGGCCGGGAAAGGCAGCGGTTGGCTTGCTCGGGAGTCTTCTGCTCGTTTTGGGCTATTTTGCGCTGCGTGCCTATCTTCAAAGCCCGGACCGGGGGCTTCCGTATAGAGATTCATTCGAAAAGGGACAATCCGACGAATGGAGAGCATTCGGCGGCGCCTGGGAACTGGTTGACGGCGCCATGCGAAATAACTCCGATGAACGCGGCGACAAGCTCCTTACCGGATCGCTCTATTGGCACAACTATTCGATTGATGCCGATGTCACCGTTTTGGGCAACGGAGATGCAGGAATCATGATCCGTTCGAACAATGAAGAAAAAGGCGTAAACTCTTACAGCGGCTACTACGCCGGAGTGCGCGTACGGGACGGAGTACTGGTCCTCGGACGGGGAGAACACGGCTGGCTCGAAGCTCCCAACGAGCGGCCTGTTCCCGGCGGCATTCATCCTTTTCAGTGGTACCACCTCAAGCTGCTTGCCTATGATTGCAACATCTTTGTTGCGTTGACCTCTCCAACGCGCTCGGCTCCATTTTCCTTCGGCCTCAACGATCACAACTGCATCCAATCTGGCCGGATCGGTCTTCGCTCTTACGCGGCCGGCGGCATCTGGCGCAATGTCGTGGTTCGGCCCGCGACGCTCCAGGACCGTGATGCTTTGCTCAACGCTTCCACAGTCCCGCAGCAATCCGACACCGCCAATGTTGCCGCGCCCAGCCTGGATTTAACCGAACAGCGATACGGACTGGATCAGCAAAGTGCGCTGGCCGACTCGAGCGATAATATACAGAACATTGCCAGCTTGCGCCTGGCTTCTCTGGGCAAGCCCTTGACCGCGACCACCCGCGGCGTTGTCATTCTTACCTCGCCCCGGCTGTACATCGAAGACCCCACCGGGGGAGCCTATATTCCCCAACCCGCTGGCCCACTGCTCAAAGTCGGCGATGAAGTCGAAGTCACGGGCGAGGTTCAGTCAGGCGACTTTAGTTTGACAATCAACCATGCGGCCGTCCACCTGCTATGGGCTCGCTCTCCCATCTCTCCCGTCTCAGTCACCGCATCGCAGGCCTCCACCGGTAAATACGATGCCTCTCGTGTCGAGGTGCAAGGGCGCCTGGTCGGCAAGAGCCGCGGCCCCGATAACACCATTCTCCTCGATCTCGACGACGGTCCCCAGGCGTTCCGCGCCATCTTGAATCCTGGCCGAAGCGACTATCTCTTCAACCGGCTCAATCTCGGCAGCGTCCTCCGTCTGCGCGGCATCTGCGTAGGGGACCCTGCCTTCACCCACAACCTCATCCCCTTCGTACTTCTCCTCAGCTCCACCGAAGATCTCGATGTGATCGCAGGCCCTCCCTGGTGGAGCACCGGACACCTCATTGCCCTCGCCGTCGGTCTTCTGCTGCTCACCCTGGTGGCCGTCATCGTCTACAACCGCATCGAACACTGGCGCCTTCGCACTGTTCTCGAAGAACGCGGCCGCCTGGCTCATGAAATGCACGATACCCTTGCGCAATGCTTCGCCGGAATCGGCTTTCAGCTTCAGGCGATTCGCAACGGCCTGCCCGAGGAGACAGGCACGTTGCACCAGCAGCTTGAGCTGGCCAGCAACCTTGTCCGTCACAGCCACGAAGAAGCGCGGCGAAGCATCGCCACTCTCCGCTCCGAGGACCTCGATTCGCAGGATTTCCTCTCCGCGCTTGAAGGCGTTGCCCATCGCATGGTCGACGGCGGTTCGGTTCAAATTATCATCGAGCGCGAAGGGGACCAGAGGTCGATTCCCTTGAGAATTGCCGATACAATCTTCCGCATTGGTCAGGAAGCGATCGCCAACGCCGTCCGCCATGCGCAGCCTACCCTCCTCACCTTGCGGCTCACCTACAGCGACGATTGTGTCCGTCTCGAGGTTCTCGATAATGGCGCGGGTTTCGAGCCCGGAACCGGTCACCAGGGCTTTGGTATCCGAGGCATGCGCAGGCGCGCCCAGAGCATCTCCGCCGTCCTTAAACTTCAAAGCCGGCCGGGCCACGGTACGCGCATTGAGATTGTGGCTCCATTGCCGCCTCGCGTTACTTTGGTCTCCTGGCCCAAACATCTATTGCGATACATAAGGGAGTACTGGATCGATGGCGGCCCCAAGCGAAAATCCAATTCGAATTTTTATCGTTGATGATCACCCGGTTGTCCTCGCCGGCCTCACCAGCATGCTTGGCACCCAGCCCGGCATCCAGGTGGTGGGCTCCACGTCCAGCGGCGAAGAAGCTCTCGAGGTCATTCAGCAACGTCATGCCGATCTGTTGTTGCTCGATCTGCGCATGCCCGGAATGAGCGGCATCGAAACCCTTCTGGCCCTCAAACGCGCCAAAGTCAACGTCCGCTCCATCATCCTCACCAGCTACGAAACCGACGAGGACATCTACCGCGCTGTCCAGGCCGGCGCACAGGGATACCTCCTCAAAGGTTCACCGCAATCGGAAATGCTTGAGGCTATCCGCGCCGTCCACGCAGGCAAGCGCTACTTCCCCCGCCACATCGCCGCCCGCCTGGCTGAGCGCATGATGCGCACCAATCTCACAGCGCGCGAACTCGAGGTCCTCAAGGTGCTGGCCCGCGGCCTCACCAACAAAGAGATTGGCAGAGTGCTCAACATCAGTGGCAACACGGTTCGCAATCACGTCAACAGCATCATCGAGAAGCTGGAGGTCTCAGACCGCACCGAGGCCGCCATCACCGCAATCGACCGTGGCCTCATCGAAGTGCGCAATTGACCGCCATCCCCGCTTCCGAGTAGACCATCTGTACCATGCGCTTCAGACAGGGATAAAGTACGATGGGCGCAAAGTTTATTCAGGAGCCTCAATTGCCGCCCTCTCTGGAAGCCTTCTTCTCGCGCCGCCGTTTTCTTGGTCTGCTCGGTTTCGCCTCCGCCTTGCCGGCAACCCGTATGCTCTTTTCTTCCGTCGCGCCGGTCAGCGCGGCCTCTGAAAAGCTCGATTCGATTTCCCCTGTGATCGGCAACCGCGCTCCGCTGGCGCCCAGTGCGTTTTACATGTTGCCGCTGGGCTCCATCCGCCCCGGCGGCTGGCTCAAGAACCAGCTCCGCCTCCAGGCCGATGGCTTGGGCGGACACCTCGATGAATTCTGGCCAGATGTTGGACCCAACAGCGGTTGGCTCGGCGGCACCGGCGAATCGTGGGAGCGTGGCCCTTACTTTCTCGATGGCCTCGTTCCGCTTGCCTGGCTGCTTGACGACACCGCTCTCAAGGCCAAGGCGCAGCGCTATGTCGATTGGACCCTCAATCATCAGGCGCCCAGCGGAATGATCGGTCCGGCTTCCAACGACGATTGGTGGCCGCGCATCGTCATGCTCAAGGCCCTCACCCAATACCAGGAGTTCACTGCCGATCCGCGGGTCATTCCGGTCATGGATAAGTACCTCCGGTTCCAGTTCGCCGAGTTACCCAAGCGGCCGCTGCACGACTGGAGTAAATTCCGCTGGCAGGATGAGTTGCTCAGCGTCATCTGGCTTTACAACCGCACCGGGTCGCCCTACCTGCTCGATCTTGCCCGCCTCCTGCATGCGCAGGGCTACGACTGGATGGCCGAGTTCGCGAACTTTAAATACACGCGGCGCATCACCAGCGAAGAATTGAAGCTGGAACAAGGCGAGGGTCTCAACGACTTTGCGCTGGCCACGCATGGCGTCAACAACGGACAAGCCGTGAAGACTGGCCCCCTATGGTCGCTGGTCTCCTTGTCGCCCGATGATAACCACGCCGCGCACACCATGATTGCCAAACTCGATCAGTATCACGGCTTGCCCAACGGCATGTTCGCCTGCGACGAACATCTGTCCGGACTCGATCCGTCTCAGGGTTCTGAGCTGTGCACGGTTGTCGAATACATGTTCTCGCTTGAACATGCGTTTGCCGTCTCCGGCGACACGTCGCTTGCCGATCGACTCGAGCGTCTTGCCTTCAACGCCCTTCCCGGAACCTTCACTGACGATATGTGGGCTCATCAGTACGTTCAGGAGCCCAACCAGGTGGAGTGCAGCGTCCATCACAAACCTTGGGTGAGCGACGGGCCCGAAGCGAATCTTTTTGGTTTGGAACCTAACTTCGGATGCTGCACAGCCAACTTCCACCAGGGTTGGCCAAAATTCGTGAACAGCCTGTTCATGGCTCACCGCGACGGCCTGGCTGTAGCCGCATACGCGCCTTGCGAGGTACGCACCACGCTGCGCGGAACCGGCATCCACATCAGCGAAGAGACAGACTATCCCTTCCATGGAACCGTCCGGCTCACCGTCAATCCAGCCGCGCCGCTCGCCTTTTCCTCTCAAGCTCCGCATTCCCGCCTGGGCCGCAGGCACAACCATCTTCGTAAATGGCCAGCCAGAGCCCGCTCCCGCGGCTGGCTCCTTTGCCGATATCGACCGCACCTGGAAATCCGGCGACCGCGTCGAGATTCGTTTCCCAATGACTCCGCGCACATCCCGCTGGCTCCATGACTCCGTCGCCGTCGAACGCGGCCCGCTGATCTTCTCTTATGGAATCGGTGAGAGCTGGGTGAAATTGCGCGATCGCGGTATGACGGCCGACTGGCAGGTGTTTCCCACCAATCAATGGAACTACGCGCTCAGCATCGACTCCGGCTCACCCTCCAAAAGCTTTGAAGTGGAAGAGAAAGAGGTTGGCGATCAACCGTTTTCCGCGGCTCACGCCCCGGTGAACCTGAAGGTCAAGGCTCGCAGGATTCCTGAATGGCGCGCCGAAGATGGAGCAACCAACCCCTTGCCGCAGAGCCCGGTCGTCAGCGATCGGCCCGAGGAAACCATAACCCTCATTCCCTATGCAGCCGCAAAGCTGCGCATCACGGCGTTTCCTGTGTCCCAGAGCAGGGGTTAGGGCATCGCTCCCGAATCACGCCACCGAAAGGCCAGAGCATTTCTGCGTTTAATGTAGACAAGTCTTGAATTGGCACGGCAAAAGCGCGCGTTGAAAAGACGCAACTTACTGATTCTTCAATGGGCTAAATGGGCAGGACAGGCCAAATAGGCACATCCGTAGCACAAATTAGCACAAAATCTGGCGTAGGCCTGTTACCGCATGGAGCCGAAACTTCCTAATTGGCAATCAATCGCTTACCCGCCGAATCATCCGGAGAATTCTACGTTGCACAGGGATTTGATAGACTCTGGCCAAGACGCAAACTCGACGACAGTCGAACGTACATGAAATCATCCCTTTTGAAGTGACCGCTGCGAACGCCCTGGGGCTCGCCAGGCTTCGTGAGGAGCCTTTGGATGAGTCCCGCGACGAAGATTTCTCCTGTTTCAACGAAGCCCGCGGCTTCCGCCAACATCAGTCGGGAAGAGACTCCTTTCGAAGCGCTGGCCAGCATCTGCTCAGTTCTGGTGGTGGGCCTGTTCATTCTGACCTTCTTAGCTCAGAACTACGTCATTCCGTCAGGTTCGATGGAGAACACGTTGCTTGTAGGCGATCACCTGGTCGTCGACCGGATCACGCTAACGCCGCCCGCTTCGTGGATGCCGCTCATAAGGTATCGCGAGCCGAGGCGCGGCGATATAGTGGTGTTTTACAAGCCCGTTTATCAACCCGGTATTGATGCGACAGACGCCGATGGGACGCCGCAGTACACTCCCCTGGTGAAGAGATTGATTGGCGTACCGGGCGATCATATTCATCTACGCAACGGCATTGTGATTGTCAACGGTGTCGCACAGCCTGTGGGATTTGCGCAGCCGACGACGCCGGATAACTTCAATGAGTTCCTCGACGATTTTCCCGCAGTACCCCCAGCCGAGGTACAGGGGGCGACAGAGTCGTGGGCCGTGAACTTCTCGAGTCATATCCAGGACGGCGACCTGGTGGTTCCACCCGGCATGTATTTCATGATGGGCGACAACCGGCACAACAGCCTGGACTCGCGCTACTGGGGCTTCGTGCCGCGCGCCAACATCATCGGCCGTCCACTGTTCAACTACTGGTCGTTCAAGGCCGCAGATGGACAACTTGAAGAAACAGGATTCGGCCACAAGCTCGCGTGGATCGGCCACGTTCTGGTGCATTTCTTTCCTGACACGCGCTGGAAACGCACTTTCCACGTTGTTCGTTGAAACGAAATTGTAAGATCGCGATTTGATTTTGGTGCGCTCTGGTCGTATCACCGTCTATTGAGAAGTTCCGGCTCAGAAGCACAGAATTAGCACAAGAATTTGATCGGCTTCTTTAACAGCCTGATCCGTCAAGGCTTCCGTACCGCCCATTTTGAAAGGGAACGGCTTTTGCCGTGCCGCAAAACGCCATAAAATCAACGGGCTTTAGCCCCTGAGGGAATGCCCATCGCTCTACACCAATTCCGAATCTCCGCTAACGACGGGCAAGAACCATCATCAACCCGAAGATGAGAATCGGCACCAGCACCAGGCCCGCATAGAGAAGCAACTTGCGGCCGGCCGGAAAGTAGCGCTGCCGCAGGCTTGGCCGGTGTGCGCCGTCTTCCACGCCCACCTGGTCCTGGTGCTCCAGATCCCATTGCATCTCGATGGCTGTCGCATAGCGATGCCGCGGGTCCCGCTCCATCGCACGATGCAAAATCTCCTCCAACTGCGGAGAAATCTCCCGGTTCAGGTTTCGCGCGGGTTTAGGATCCATCAGTAATCGCTCGTTCATCACCGCCAGTGGGTTAGGCCCGCTATAGGGTGGTTGTCCGGTCAGCATCTCGTAAAGCATGGCGCCCAGCGCGTAGATGTCGCTGCGCTGGTCGCCGCGCTGGCCTTTCACCTGCTCCGGTGAAATGTAGTCCGGCGTGCCCAGCATCGGCGACGGGCCCGCAAACGTCAACCGTCGCGCATCTTCCTTCATGGCGATGCCAAAGTCGATCAGCTTGATGCGATCCTCGCCGTCCACCATCACGTTCTCAGGCTTCAGGTCGCGATGAACCACGCCGTGCTTGTGCATGTAATCGAGCGCGTCGCAGATGCCCAGTGTAATCTTCACGGCACGATCAATCGGAAGTCCACGGTGACCCTGCCCGCCGTTCCGGTCCTGCTCATTCAAAATCGCCCGCAGAAGCCGTCCGTCAACCCACTCCATCACCATGTAAAGCCGGCTGCGGCTTTCGCCATCGTAGGTCTTCACCACGCCGGGATGGTCCAGTTCCTGCCCAATCTCCTGCTCGCGCTTGAATCGCTCCAGAAGAACCGGATCTTTCTCCATCTCCGCATGAGGAATCTTGATGGCCACCTTTTTGCCGGTATTCAGGTCGGTCGCCCGGTAGAGCGTCGACATCCCGCTCCGCGCGACCGTCGCCTCCAGGCGGTAGTGGTCCAGAACATCTCCGGTTTCCAGGATTGTCATCTGTGCGTACAGCATAACAAGTCAAGCGTTTCATTGAAATCGTAAGAAAAGTACAAGGAACTTGCATAGAAACCATGAGCAATCGCCGCGCATGGCCTTCCTCGCCACACCGGCCCACGTTACTCGTCTGGGACCGGGTCCGGTTCCGGCGCCGATTCACTTGTCCTACCCGATATAGTTGTTGTGGTTGGGGTTCGCCATGTTCCGCTCCTGTCGATCGCTATCGGTCCTGCTTGCGGCCTTCCTTGGTCTGGCCTGGGTTTCATTCCCGGGTGTGGCTGGCGCCGTGGCGGCGAAAAACCGCCCTCAGTTGCCGCAGGAAACCGGCTTCCTCAATCGCAGCATCGAGTTGAACGGCGTCGCCTATCGCTTCCAGGTTTACCTTCCTGAGGATTGGCGCCGCGACGACCGGCGGCTTTGGCCAATCATTCTCTTCCTCCATGGGCGCGGCGAGCGGGGTTCCGAGGGCATGTGGCAAACCCAGGTCGGACTTCCCGAGGCGGTCCGCGATCATCCCGAACGCTGGCCTTTCGTCATCGTCATGCCGCAATGCCCGCTCGGCGCCTTCTGGACTGACCCCGCCTGTCTCAAACTGGCCATGGCAACGCTCGACAGAGAGGCAGCCGAGTTTCATGGCGACCAGGAACGCACCTATCTCACCGGTCTTTCCCTGGGCGGATATGGCGCCTGGGAGCTGGCGCGCCTCCATCCTCATCGCTGGGCATCCGTGGCCATTGCCGCCGGCGGCGTGTTTTGGAGTTATGACCCGGAACGCTGGCAGCAGGCCTCGACCCTGCCGGCCGAGTACGCCCAGGCACTGGGCCGCACCCCGGTCTGGCTCTTCCACGGAACCGACGACCCCGTGGTTGTGCCCCGCCAAAGCGAATTGATGTACGAAGCCTTCAAGGCCGCCGGCGGCCACATCCGTCTGTGGCTCTACGAGGGTCTGAAACACGATTGCTGGACCCGCGCCTATGACGAGCCGGAGCTGCCGCGCTGGCTGCTCGATCATCATCTTGAGCCCCCGCCGGCCGCAACACCAGGACACCCCGTGCCCACCGAGCCGGAGCTGCCCGCCCTGGCCGAACGCCTGGTCATTCCCCTTCATCCACCTTCCATCAAGCTCTCACCGGCGGAGCTGGAAAACCTGGTGGGCGAATATCTCGATCCAAACGGCTACCCTGCCCTCACAGTCTCCTCGCAGGGCGAGCGGCTCTACGCCAGGGACCGCTACGGCGAAATCTCTGAGCTAGCCGCCGAGTCTCCCACCGAGCTTTTCTATCCCGAAGGCTCCAGCACCGCGCGGCTCCTGGCCGAGCGCGATGCCGAGGACCGCGTTATCGCCATCGTCCTCCACGATGACCGTCATGAAGAGCGCTGGGAGAAACGCCGGTCCGGCGCAGGCCAATAGCCGTACCCTCGCGTTGAAATCTGAGAACCGCAGTTCAAAAATCGGCAACTCCGGGCCAACCGGAACCAATTGCCCATTTCGAGCGTAATATTCTCCTGTAATCGCAGAAGACGCGCGGAGGAGGCTCCATGTATTGCAGCGGTTGTGGTCAGGCTTTGGAAGCGGGGCAGCTGTTCTGCTCCCAGTGCGGCCGGCCGTCGGCCCCGCCGGTTCCTCCCGTCCCCGGGCTGAATTTTCAGGTGGAGGCCTACGCAGGCAAGATCAAAGCTCTCAGCATCTTCTGGTTTGTCTATGCAGGCCTGTCGCTGCTCGTCGGCATTGCCGGCCTCACCTTCGCAAGAGTCCTCCTGTCGGGCGGCTTTGGCCCCTGGATGAACGGTCCATTGGCGAACGGTCCCTGGGCGCATGGCCCCTTCCCGCCGTTCTGGCTCGGTCCGGCAGTTCTGCACCTTATCTGGATTTTCCTCGTCCTCCGCGCCGGTCTTGCCCTCGCCGCCGGATGGGGTCTCCTGGAACACGCCCAATGGGGACGCCTGGTGGCGATTGTGGCCGCCATCTTTAGCTTGCTCAAGTTCCCCTTCGGAACCGCACTCGGCATCTGGACCCTAGTGGTCCTGCTTGGCTATCGCAATTCCCAGTTGTACGACCAGCTCTGAAGAGCAGGTCCCACCCGGAAGCCCGGAGCAGCAAACGGGAAGCCCGCCAGCCCGTCCTTCGACTAGAATTGAGACATGAGTTTCCCTCAGATGCGGATGCGCCGCCTACGGCGCAGCGACCGTTTGCGCGCCCTGGTGCGTGAAACGGTTCTTGAGCCCGGCGACCTCGTCTACCCGCTGTTTGTCTGCCCCGGCGAAGGCATTCGCCGCGAGGTCAGCTCCATGCCCGGCGTCTTCAACCTCTCCGTCGACGAGGCGGTGCGCGAAGCTGAAGAAGCCGCGCGCCTCGGTCTCGGCGGTCTGCTGCTCTTTGGCCTGCCTGAGACCAAGGACGAGCGAGGCACCGGTGCCTGGAGCGAAGGCGGCATCGTGCAGCAAGCTCTGCGCGCGCTCAGCCAATCCGCCGCCGCCAAAAAGCTCGTCCTCATCGCCGACGTCTGCCTCTGCGAATACACCAGCCACGGCCACTGCGGCATCGTGATCGAAGGCCGCGACGGTTTCGAAGTCGACAACGATCCCTCCCTCGAGTTGCTGGCCCGCGCCGCCGTCAGCCTGGCCAAAGCCGGAGCTGATGTGGTCGCCCCCAGCGACATGATGGACGGACGCGTCGGGGCCATCCGCGCCGCCCTCGACGATGAAGGCTACGCACAGACGCCCATCCTCAGCTACGCCTCAAAGTTTGCCTCAGCCTTCTATGGACCCTTCCGCGAAGCCGCCGACTCCGCGCCCCAGTTCGGCGACCGCAAAACTTATCAGATGGACGGCGCCAACCTCCGCGAAGCCATGCGCGAGATCGATCTCGACCTCGACGAAGGCGCTGACATGATCCTGATGAAGCCGGCCATGCCCTACCTCGACGTGATCCGCGCCGCCCGCGAGCGTGTCGGCGTGCCCATCGGCGCTTACCAGGTCTCGGGCGAGTACTCCATGCTCCAGGCTGCCTTTGCCAAGGGATGGCTCGACCGCGACCGCGCCGTTCTCGAGTCGCTGGTCGGCATTCGCCGCGCCGGCGCCGATTTCGCCGTCACCTACTTCGCCAAGGACGCCGCGCGCCTGCTGGCCTGACCTGAACCGGTGAACGCGATCGTCTGAACCTGTTCTGCGCACCAAGGCCGATCTGTGCGCCGCACTCGCAAGCTATCGCCGTTCCCATGCCAAGTGCCTCCACCACTCCCGCGGAAAGCCCGATTCGAGGTCTGCATCTCGCACGCGCGCGCTCCCTTGCGCAGCAGGCAGGCTTTGCCGAGGCTGGCCTGGTGACACTGCCCTATTCCGCCGAAGCCCGAGACGCCCTTCGTTTTGAGCAGTGGGTCAGCGCCGGCAACGCAGGTTCCATGCGCTACCTCGAACGAAAGGACGCGGACGGCCGCCTGCTCCGCGCGCGCCCTGCCGTCCCGTTTCCATGGGCTCATTCCGCCATCGTCTGTTTCGCCGGCTATCACAACGCCCAGGCCCTATCCACGCACCCTTCTGAGCCCGGCGCCGGCTGGATCGCGCGCTACGCCCTGACTTCCCGAATGAACGTCGATGGGCGCCGCGTCCCAAGCGATTATCACAAGGTGCTCAAAAAGCGCCTCGACGCGCTTGAGCATCAGTTGCACGCCGAGCTCGGCGCTTTTCAAGCGCGCGGCTACGTGGACACGGGTCCGCTGGTCGAGCGCTCCTTGGCCACAGCCGCAGGCCTCGGCTGGACCGGGAAGAACACCTGCCTCATCCATCCAAAGCTCGGCTCGTTCGGTTTCCTCGCCGTCCTCCTCACATCTCTTCCCGTCCAGGCCGAGCCCGCGCCCCCGGCACTGGTGCCGGACCGCTGCGGCTCCTGCCGCCGCTGCATCGAGGCCTGCCCCACCAACGCCCTCGCCGTGCCCTATCGCATGAACGCATCCCGCTGCATTGCCTATCTGACCATCGAGCACAAAGGCCCCATTGCACCGGACCCAGCGGCGTCGGATCTGCTCGAAGGCATCGGCCGCAACGTCTTCGGCTGCGACATCTGCCAGGACGTCTGCCCCTGGAACGGAAAAGCCCCCTTCGGCACCGATCCCGATCTCCAGCCGCGCTCTGACCTCGTCAACCCCGCGCTCCAGGCTCTTGCCGCCTTGGACGAGGCCGGGTTCGAGCTCATGTTCAACGGCTCTCCGGTGCGCCGCGCGGGCTTCAATGGCCTGCGCCGCAACATCGCCATCGCCATGGGCAATAGTGGGCTTTCGCGCTTCGTCCCATGCCTTCAAGCGTGGTCCGCAGCCGCCGACGAAGGCCTCCGCGCCGCAGCCCGCTGGGCGCTCGAAAAACTTCATCCGGGCAACGCATCACTAGGCTGAAAGCATTTCCGTCCCGCTCCCTGCGCCACGGCGAAACCCGCAACAGCCCGCCTGCTTCCCGCGCACAACGGGCAGGAAGACTATCCTTGAAGAAGCATTCCTCGCGCGGTGCGGCCTCCACTTTACCTGCGGCGAGCTTACGATCCACCACAAGGAGCAACTGTTGCCTGATGTCTTGAACTCCGATGCGCCCGGCGCACCCGTCCTCGTTCCTGCCGGCGCCGTCGATGTCGTCGAACCGGCCGTCCAATCCAAGTGGTTCCGCTGGCGCCGCGCCGGCGTTTCCCTCATCTCCTACCTGCTTGACAGCGAGGTGCACACCTTCGCCTTCAGCGTCGCCGCCAACGCCATCCTTTCCTTCATCCCCTTCATCGTGCTGCTCTACACCCTCGCAAGGTCGGTCTTCCATTCCAACATGATGGTCAGCGTCATCGGCGACATGGTGGATTATTTCTTCCCTTCGAACCAGGCCTTTGTCGCCGCCAGCCTCTCGGCCGAGGCGCCCCATCACGGCGTCCAGTTTTTTTCGCTCTTCATGATTCTCGTCGCCTGCACCGGCATCTTTCTGCCCCTGGAGGTCGCGCTCAACCAGGCCTGGGGCGTCACCAAGAGCCGCAACTACCTCTTCAACCAGTCCGTCGCGCTGGGCCTCGCCCTGCTCATGGTGGTCCTTGGCTTGGGCAGCATCTTCGTCAATGCGGTGGCGCGCGACGCCCTCGCCGTGGTCTTTTTTCACCACATTGACAACTTCGTCTTCAAGACCATCGAGTTCCTGCTGCTCACCGCAACCACCGGCGTCGCCTCCATCCTGTTTTTCTTTTCCATCTACTGGCTGCTGCCCAATCGACGGGTCCCCTGGCGTCCGGTGCTGCGCACCGCCACCGTCACCGGCATCATCTGGCTCGGCTCCAAATACATTTTCATGGCGCTGCTGCCGCACCTCGATCTGCACGCCCTCTACGGCCCGTTCTACGTCTCTGTCGGTTTGCTTTTCTGGGCCTACATCTCCGGCCTCATCCTCTTTGCCGGCGCACAATTCAGCGTAGCCCGCTTGGGCCGCAAGAAAAACTAGCGCGAGTCAGGAAAACTTGTCCGTCAAGAGTGCACCCTGGCAGCCTGGGTGCCAACGCGGGTGCAGCGTGTGGGCCCCATCCATCGCGCTCTTTGCGATGGGTGGCATAGCAGGAAGCCGGCAGCAGACCTGATCCCTGATCCTCGCTTTACTGCACCTTGTACGCCTTGTCCACAATCGCATTCGGCGCGCGCCCCGCAGGCAGAAACGTAAACAGCGGCGATGAGGACTCCCGAGACGCCGCCACATCGGCTGTGCGCGCCACCGCTACGTCGCCCGAGCGCGTATCCACCACGAACAGCAAATTCCCTGCCGCCGAAAATGCCATCGCCGAAGGCCCATCTCCCACGTGGAAATAGGTCAGGCGCCTGCCATCGTCAATCGAGTACACAATCACATTCTGCGAGTGCAGATTGCCCACGAATAACAGCGAATTGTCTCGTGAAACCAACCCGCTCACCGGATCGTCGCCCATCATGTACGCGCCCTGCACGTCGTCGGTCCCGGTAATCACCTCTGAGATCGAATCGCTCAGCGCGTTCACCACGAACACTTCGCCGCCGTCAGGCTTCAGCGCCAGTTCGACCGGACCGCGCCCCACATCCATCAGCGCCTCGAGCCGGTCGGGCTCCGCCGCAACAGCCGCCGTCTGCCCTGACGCCGGCTGGCTCGCTCGCGCCAGCGCAATCACCATCACCTGGTGACCTGCCGAGCAGCTCGCAAACGCCTTCGAGGAGTCGGGCAGAATCACCACATCCGATGCCCCCGGACAGCCCGGAAAAACCGCGCGCACCCGCATGCTTGCCGCATCGAACACGCTCACTGAGTTGCCCCCCCGGTTGGCCACCGCTAGCGTCTTGCCGTCCGAAGAAAGGCGCGCTGCCACCGGCTCTTCGCCGGCTCCAATCTGCGCCGCTTCCCGCCGCTTTTCCAGGTCCACCACTGAGATCGAGTTCGAGCCGGCGTTGGCCACATACGCCAGCTTCCCGCCGGCGTCCAGGTCGATCGACACGGCGCGGCGATGCAGCGCAATCGTGGCCGCCACAGTGTTGTTTTCAGCGTTGATCACCGAGATCGAACCCTCGCCGCCCGCCGCGCCGGCGTTCACAACATACACTTCGTTACGTGTAGGGCTGGCCGCCACGGCCACCGGGTTCTGCCCCACCGGCAGCTCCCGGTCCAGGCGCACGTTCACCACGTCCAGCACGGTCACCGTGCCGCTGCCGCCGTTGGTCACATACATATATTCGCGATAGTCGGGCGGGTACTGCGGAAAGCCGTTGGAACGGCAACCGCCCAGCGGCAGCGCCAGCAGGCTGAAAACCGCCAGCAGGCCGAAATCGAAGTTGCAGGCTCCTGCGTCCCCGCGTTTCATGGTCTTCAAGCCGACTTCCAATTCACTTTGCCCCAATTCATTTCGCCTTCGCCTGCTCCGTTCACCCGGCCGCAACATCCACGTGAATGCCGCGCGGCAGCGTCCGCCCGATCACCGGCGCAATCTTTCCAAGCTCCTCCATCATGGTCCCGAACTGCGCGGGATAAATGGATTGCGGCCCGTCTGACAAGGCAATCTCCGGCTGGTTGTGCACTTCCACAATAATCCCGTCCGCCCCGCACGCCACCGCCGCGCGCGCCATCGGCAGCACGCAGTCGCGCCGCCCGGTGCCGTGGCTCGGATCCACAAGAATCGGCAGATGGCTCACCCGTTGCACCGCGGGAACCACGCTCAGGTCGAGCGTATTCCGCGCGTGGTCTGAGAAGGTGCGCACCCCGCGCTCGCACAAGATCACCTCGTAGTTGCCCTCGCTCATCACGTACTCGGCCGCCATCAGAAACTCTTCGAGCGTCGCGCTCAGCCCACGCTTCAGCAGCACCGGCTTGCGCAACTTGCCCGCCTTCTTCAGCAGGCTGAAATTCTGCATGTTGCGCGCCCCAATCTGGATCACGTCGGCCCACTCGCCCGCCAGTTCCAGCGTCTCCGCGTCCATCGCTTCGGTCACAATGCGCAACCCGAAACGGTCGCGAATCTCCGCCATGATGCGCAGCGCCTCAACCCCCAGCCCCTGAAACGCATAAGGAGACGTGCGCGGTTTGTACGCGCCGCCACGGAAAAACTGCGCCCCGGCTCCAGCCACTTCCTCGGCAATCGCAAAAGCCTGCTCCCGGCTTTCAATCGAACACGGTCCTGCAATCACCGCCAGGTTCCGCCCGCCGATCGTCGCATCGGTTCCCGCGAAGCGGATGATGGTGTCCTCTTCCTTCACGTCCCGGCTGGCCAGTTTGTAGGGCTTCGAGACGCGGATCACCTCGGCCACACCCGACAGAGCCTCCAGGTTGCCGCGATCCACCGCGCCATGGTTGCCCGTAATGCCGATCGCCGTACGCTGCGCTCCGGGCAGCGGATGCGCCCTGTACCCCAGCTTCTCAATATGCTCGCAGACCACCTGGATCTCCTCCGGTGTAGCCTGGGCCTTCATGACAACCAGCATGGCAAACCCCCAAACCGCTAGTTTAAGCCCTTTTGCGGCTGTATGCGCGCAGGGGTTGCTTGGGGCGTGTGGCCGCTGGCGATGAAGCCTGGCGGGGGGAAACCACAACTTGATTGTGACCATGGGATGACTTGGGCAGCGGAATAGCTTCGACCCGGCGGAGCATCCGGCTTTTCAGCCGCGTCCCGGGCTCACTCTGCTGTGACAGGTCAGCCGCTTGAGAACAATTCAACTTCCGCGACAAACCAGCGCTGCTTTATACAAATTGCTGCTTCTATCTAACAAACGCAGATCTGGGAAAAAGACGCAAAATAACGAAAAAACGTGGAATGCAATGTCCCTAATTGGTTTCGTCTGGAATATCGATATCGGACTTCGCGGCAATGATCGCAGGCGCGATCACCATGCCGATAAATGCCAAAGCAATCAAAAGATCATGCATCGGAATTGTCTCCTTGTAGGCTTCACCCTGCAAACTGCCTTCACATTAAGCATCGGTGAAGTTAGAAAAAACTTGAATACCACAAAGATTCCCCCGCACACTCATCCGGTGCATGAGCGCCTCACACAAACGTGGTATTCATTGCAATGGTCGGCCGTCAAGCCCGGGAACGGCCTGCGCATCCTGCTAAGGAATCAAATAATTCGATCTCCAGGGTCTATCTCTACCGGACCTTGCGGCTGACCCGCGACTCCTCGCGCTTCTGCGCCCGCCACTTCAGCCCCAGCCACGCCAGATAGCCCAGTTGGATGGCCCACGTCACCGCGTAGGCGGCGATCAGAAACTGGTGGTCCAGAACGGCTGCTTGATCCATAATTCTTCCCCTTTATCTCTTGACCTTCATGCTTCGATCTTCATAGTTCGATCTTCATGCTTCAAGGGCCTGCCTGGCTTCCTCGGCCGCAATCTTTTGTTGCTCCCGCTCCACCCGGTAGCGAAGCCCCAGAACCAGCAATCCCCAGCAGAGCCACGCCAGCATATTCCACAGCAGCGCGCCCACCATCGTTTTATCCATCCCCGAGCCCGACGCTCCGCCGAACACCGGGGCAGGGTGCTGCGTCCGCCACCACCGGTTCGACATGTAAACAATCGGCACGTCCAGCGCGCCAAAAATTCCCAGCACCGCGGCCAGCGTCTGCATCTGCGGGCCAGCCGCAAACCTCCGCAGCAGCAGGTAGCTCATGTAGATCAGCCACAAAATCAGCGTTGTCGTCAGCCGCGCGTCCCACGTCCACCAGATGCCCCAGGCGCGCCGGCCCCACAGCGGTCCCGTGGTCAGCACCACCGTGCAGAACACCACCCCCACCTCGGCCCCGCTCAGCGCCCAGGCGTCGAACCGCTGCGCCCACTCCGGTTGATTGCGCCTCGCAGCCAAAAACCCGACCGACCCGACCAGCGAGATCGCGAAAAACACAAACGCAACAATGGCCGAGGGCACATGGTAATAAATGATGCGGAAGATCTCTCCCTGCATCGCGTCGTTGGGCGCCACATACATGGCCTGGTAAAAACCCCACACCATCAGCCCCAGCGTCACAACAATATAAAGACCGATTCCCGATTTCTTCATCCAAACATCCTGATCGAACCCTTCCAGTGTACGACCCCCGGGGCCGCTCCTGTTTCAGTCCTCGGCGGGTCAATCCGTCCACTGATATTCAGGCGGGTTACGGTGGCCGGGGTCGATCCGGCGCTAGCGACATAAACAACGGCTTTCAGCGTGACATGTAACATGGTTTCAACCTGGGGTGAAGAGGATTCGGCTTACAGAAGGATCATCGCCCAGAATCCTCGCGCAATATGTGATTTAAATCACCCGATAACCGGCTTCCTTTGCATCGATCAGGCCGCTCGCCGTCTACTCCGCGTGCAGCACCACGTCGAACAGGAGCAGGCTCACCGTTGTAAAAATAATGTCGTAGCCCAGCAGGAGCTTGATCCACAACGTCGGGTCGCTGTCGCCGGTCAGGATGTTCCCGGTGGCCTGAACCATGGCCAGCAGCGCGGGCATGAAGATGGGAAACAGAATCAGCGGCAGCAGCAGTTCGCGGTTGCGGCTGCGGATCGAGAGCGCGGCAAAGAAGGTGCCGTTGGCCACCAGCGCCCATGTGCCCAGCGGCAGCACCAGGGCCAGTTGCCAGGCCTGCCCCACGATGTGCAGGTTATACATGACCACAAATACCGGGGCCAGAACAATCTGCACCACGGTCACGAACAGGAAGTTGGCAATCACCTTGGCGAGAAACATCTCCGCGCCTGGGGTGGGGGCCATGCGCTGGGCGTCGAGCACCTGGTGGCGAATTTCACGCGCCCAGGCCTGATTGAGCGAACTCACCGAGGCAAACATGATGGCCACGGTGAGCACGCCGCCGGCGATGCTTTGCGAGAACGATCCGCGCGGGTCGAAGGCGAGCGAGAACAGCACCACCACCAGCAGTGCGAAGAACAGCATCGAGTTGATGGCTTCTTTCGAGCGCCACTCAATGCGCAGATCCTTCTTCAGGTGCGACCACAGTGCGCTCGTCATGCCGAGTGTCCCTTCCGGACCGCGTGGCTGCAGCGCGTCCTTGGTCAAGTCGGCTGTCTGCACTTCCACGTCCAGCGCCTGCGCCGCGCGCAGATAGTCCGCGGGCGCCAGAATCAGTTGCACCCCGCGCGCGCCCGCCGACACGCTGATGCGGTCAAACAGCACCGCGGTTTCGTCGATATAGGCGGGGTAAGGCTTGCGCGCCCCAAACAGCGTCACGCCCCCGCGAATGTAGCCAGTCAGCGGCTGTACATCTTTAAGCGGCGCCATCTCTGCCTTGCGCAGCCCCGCCGCGCGCGCCAGTTTTTTGAAGTCCAGCTCCGCATCGCCCGGAATCACGGCGAACCGGTAAAGGTTCGGCCCTCCCGTCACCAGCAGCGTCTTGAACACCTGCTCGGCGGGCATCCCAATCTTCTTCGCCACTGTGGTCGCCGACAAATCTTCAGGATCCACCTCGTACTCGCGCAACTCAAACAGTATGCCGAGCGATTCAAGAAAGCGCGCGCCGTTCGTCTTCATAGCGTCGGGCTCCCCGGCTCAAACGATTTCACGCGGCCGGCATGCAGTGCCAAAACCCAGTCGGCAATGGGCGCGGCCAGTTCGCGCTGGTGGGTTGTAATCACGATGGTGCGATTGCTCTGGCGAAATCCAGCCAGCAGCTCCACCATCTGCCGCGCGCTCTCCACGTCCATGTTTGAAAACGGCTCGTCGAGCAGCAGCAGTTCGGGAACGGGCAGCAGCACCCGCGCCAGCGAAGTCCGCTGCCGCATCCCCTGCGAATAATGGCCCAGCGTGCGCGTCAGCTCCGGATCAAGCCCCACCTGGATGCAGCGCCTCGGCCGGCGAAAGACAGGCCCGGCCCGGATAAAGGCTGCGAAAGTAGCTCAGATTCTCCTGCGCGGTCAGCTCGTCATAGAGCATCGGCGCATGGCTCATGTAGCCAATGCGGGCCCGTGCATCGTGCGGCTCGCTTTGCCCAAACACCCGCACCGTTCCAAGACTGGGCCGCAGCAGCCCGGCCAGAATCCGCAGCAGCGTCGACTTGCCCGCGCCGTTTTCGCCGATCAGCACATAGCACCGCCCCTGCTCCAGATCCACTGAAACCTGGCGCAGCGCGGCAAAGCTCCCAAACAGTTTCGAGACTTGGTCGAGCCGGGCGCAGGGAGAACTGCCGGCGGCCCCTCGTGAACTTGCGGTCATGCTTTCAATTTGAGGCGGTCTGGTTTGCGTTGGGCGCTGCCGGCGCACCGCCTGAGGCAGCCGCTGCCGGTTTTGCCGGGGCTGGCCCGGCCGGCGTCCCGTTCGGCGTTGCGGGTGCGTACTTGCTGGCGCACTTGGCCTGCAGAACCGTCGCGTGGAACTGCCCGTCGCGCCCATACGTGCCTTCCGCCAGCGCCTGCGCATCGTCCTTGAATGTATCCGGCGGCGGCTCCGAGCCTTTGTACACCACCTTCAGCAGACGCCCCGCCGGCGCCTTCGGGGAGTGGCTCTCAAATTCGTTCAGAACAAACGTCACGTTGGTGCCGTTCTGTTCGATCGAGCCCGGCTGCACAAAGCCTTCTACCCGTAACTGGCTATGGTAGGCCTTGTCCCCCAGCCCGCCAAGCTCCGCGATCGTCACGTAGTAGCTCTTGTTCGCTCCGTAGCCTGTAAACGCAAGCCACCCAATGGTGCCCACGATCACGGCAGCCGCTATCCCGATCCGCAAGGTGTTCCCGGATATTTTCATACTCAACCTCTAACGATACGAGGCTAAGCGTCCGGGGTCAACCCGCACGGGTTTCTGAACCCCCGTGCATAGGCGGCATGCCTGCAACCTTCGTCGCCGGCCTTCCGCCCGCGGCAAGGCTGCACGCCAGGACTGTCCTCGGCCCAAACTGACGTTGCGCGGTCCCTAACCTGAGCGTCCCCAACAGATCGCTGCCCGATCACCATCGATCGTCAGCCCGGCAGCCAATGCCGCCAGCAGTATGGCCCGCCCAACAGTTACGGCCGCCCATCACTTATGCCCGCCCGCACAGTTATCGATCCACCCAACAGTGATCGCCCGCAACAGTTATGGCCCGCCCAACAGTGATCGCCCGCCCAAGTGGCTGTTTTCTTCTTAAAGATCCCCGGATTGAATTTTCCCGTGTTGCACTGACGCCACTATAGCCGGAGTAAGAATCATCGCAACATACGCAAGAGCAATAAGAAAATCGATCATGGCGAATACCCTCATGCGCACGAACTTGCATATGCGTTGCCAACCAAATCGGCAATTGGGGCAAAAAATATGAGGGGTGGCTCAGGAAATGCGGTTGAAATCAACGCGCACGCGGTCGCCGCGGGCATTCAACGGGCTCTGTTGAGAATTTCATGAGAACCGCACACCAGAAAAGGTGATCTCCCAAAGTGCCAACTTATGTCGTGTCAGCCACTTGCTGGACTTTTCGGTTCGACTGGACCTCGAGCGATTCAGAACCTTGGAGGTTCTTCAAAATGCGCATGCCCACGCAGAATCTCTGAGAATCCCTTGCTCCCGTGACCCGTCAATTTCGCAGTTCGTCGCTTAACCGGCTTGGAGCGCACGCGCTTCATAAACGATGCAATGTTTGAGACCCGGGTGCGTTTGAGACCCTGCTGCGTTTGAGACTCTGGTCCCCTGCTCCAGAAGTTCACATCCTAATTGCGCCGTCATCTTGAGCGGAGCATGGCCGCTTTTTGGCTAAACGGAGTCGAAAGGCCTGCTGTGGTTCTCTTTTTTTATGCTGGGAACGTCGGGAAAAGGGCTCTAGCTGGCCGCCTGGTGAATCGCCAGCAACTTTTCGAGCAGCGGACCAAGCAGCTTCAAATCCAGCGCATTCGCCCCGTCCGACTTGGCGTTGGCCGGGTCGTCGTGCACCTCCAGAAACAGCCCATCCACGCCCGCAGCCACGGCAGCCCGCGCCAGCAGCGGAATGAACTCCGGCTGTCCGCCGCTTACGCCGTTGGCCGCCGAGGGTTGCTGCACCGAGTGCGTGCCGTCAAACACCACCGGCGTCAGCTTCCGCATCAGCCCGAGCGAACGGTAATCCACCACCAGCGTGTTATACCCAAAGCTCGAACCCCGCTCGGTGAGAAACACGCGCTCGTTCCCCGTGGAGCGCACCTTTTCCACCGTGTGCTCCATGTCCCACGGCGCCACAAACTGTCCTTTTTTGACGTTGACGGCGCGGCCGGTCTTGCCCGCGGCCAACAGAAGATCAGTCTGGCGGCACAGAAACGCGGGAATCTGCAACACGTCCACCGCTTCGCCTGCCACTTCGCAGTGGCCCGGCTCGTGCACGTCGGTTAGCACCGGCAATCCGGTTTCTCTCGCCAGGCGGCCCAGAATGCGCGTGCCTTCCACCAGGCCGGGACCGCGAAAGCTCTTCACGCTGGTCCGGTTGGCCTTGTCGTAGCTGGCCTTGAAGATCAGGGGAACTCCAAGGTCCGCCGTGATGCGCTGCAGGGCGTCGGCCATGGCGGCGCACATGGGCCTCGCTCTCGATCACGCAGGGTCCCGCTATGAGAAAAAGCCGCCCCGCGCCCACCTGCACCGGCCCGATTTCAAACGACTTGCTCACGAACCCGATTTTAACCCGCCGGCCGCGTCCCCCGTTGCGTACGTGCCTACCAGCGACATCTCTTCCTCATGCGTGCGCGACCACTGCCACAGCGCCCGCTCCAGCGCGTGCAGCGCCGTCGGCGCGGGCAGGTCCTTCTGCGCCTTCACCATCCCGCATTCCGCCAGGTGCCGCAGCGCGGCATTGTATTCGGCGTAGAACTTTACGTCGTGGCGCGCGTGCCCCAGAGCCTCGAGCGCCCGGTAGTCCAGCACCGCGTAGCGATCGGGGTAGATCGCCGTCAGAACCGCCGAGGCGATCCCGATGTCCAATCCGCGCAGCGACACCAGCGCATTGACGGCATCCTCGGTCGAAGCTTTCGGTGAAGCCGCCACCGCCAGCGCCGCCTCGATGCTCTCATTGCTGTTCCCGATCAGGTAATGAACCATCCGCTCTGACTTCCAGCGAACGATTGTTTCCAGGTTCTGCAAGGTGTATTCACCGGCGCGAATCGACTCGCCAGCCTCGTAGGCGGCCGCCTCAAGCTGCCGCTCCCGTTCACCCGCTTCCTGCCAATATTTCTCTGCCAGTTGCTGGAGCTCCGCTTCTGCCAACTGTAACTGGAAATATGCCATGTCTGACAATCCTCCATCCAAAACCACCAAACAATAGGCCCGGTAAATGGGGTTGTCAATAGCGGACGGCACATTCGAGATACCACTTTGAGGGAAGGGATCTTTAGGGTAATTGAAGAGGATCGAAAGGTTCCATTTTGGGCGACTGTGCGCGTCAGCCGCCTTCTTCCCGCCGGATCAAGGCCCTGCCGATTACAGCGAAAGGTCGCAGTCGCCGCCGCCAGCAACCCGTCAATCAAGCCGATCCGGGCGCCCATCACGCCCAGAAAACCCAATTGAGCCATAAATATGCTAATATGCTTTTATGCGCACCACCATCGACATCCCCGACGAGGTCTACAAGAACCTCAAGTTGATGGCTGTCAAGGAGAACTCGACCGTCAGGCAGCTGATGCTCGACAGCCTGACGTTGCTGATGCTGCGCCGCGCCTCCCGGCCCGCCGGGGAACGGTTCGAGGTTCCGATTATCCCTTCGAAAAACCCCGGATCCCTGAAGATCGACAACGAGAAAATCTATGAAATCATTGATTTTCCCTGATGTGAACGTGTGGTTGGCGATCAGCCATTGCAAGCATGAGCATCATCGTTCGGCGATCAACTGGTTTACGGCGCTTGATCCGAACTCGGTTCTCATTTTCTCGAGACATACGCAGCTCGCACTCTTTCGCCTGCTCAGCAACGAGTCCATCTTTCCGTCGGAAGCTCTTACCCAGGCGCAATGCTGGGCGGTCTACGACAAGTGGATCGACGCCCGCGAAGCCATATTGGCCGACGAGCCTCCCGAAATGGAGGTGAGGATGCGGAAGCGCACTTCGATGAACGCCGTTTCGACAAAAACCTGGGCCGACGCTTATCTGGCCGCGTTCGCCGAGACCGCGAACCTGACTCTTGTCACCTTCGACCGGGCGCTTGCTGGCAAGACGCAGGGCTCTATTCTGCTCCAGTAGCCAGCCAGGGATGACTCACCCTGCTATCGCCGGGATCCTGGGCCCTCATGCGCGAGAGTCCGTCTACGCGATAGCCTCAGACGTGACGGAATCCGCCGTCTGCCGCGCCAGCCGGTTCCGGTAGCTGGCCGTCACAAACTCGCGGAACAACGGGTGCGGCTCCAGCGGCTTCGACTTGAACTCCGGATGAAACTGGCAGCCGAGAAAGAAAGGATGCCCGGGGATCTCGACGATCTCCACATAGGTCGAGTCCGGCGTTGTCCCGCTCAGCCGCAATCCGCCGCCTGTCAGCAGCGCCTCGTACTCGCGATTGAACTCGTACCGGTGCCGGTGGCGCTCGCTGATCTCCGTCGCCCCGCCGTAGGCCTTGGCCGCCAGCGAATCCTCCTGCAGGATGCAGGTCCAGGCGCCCAGCCGCATGGTCCCGCCCATCTCTTCCACGCCCAGCAGCTCGCGCAGCTTGTAGATGATGCGATGCTGGCTCGCCGGGTCGAACTCGCTTGAATTCGCGTCCTTCAGCCCGCACACATTGCGCGCAAACTCAATGCACGCCGTCTGCATGCCCAGGCAGATCCCGAAGTAAGGCACCTGCTTCTCGCGCGCATAGCGGATCGCGTTCAGCATCCCTTCGATGCCGCGCTTGCCAAACCCGCCCGGAACCAGGATGCCGTCGAAGCCTTCCAGTTGCGCCTCATAACTCTTGTCCTCGGGCGTCTTCGATTCCAGCCCCTCGGCCTCAATCCAGGTCACCTTGAGCTTCAGATTCTGCGAGACAGCTCCATGGGTCAGCGCCTCTTTCAGTGACTTGTAGCTGTCCTCGTACTCCACATACTTGCCCACGATCGCGATCGAAACTTCGTCCTTGGGGTGGTAGCAGCGATCCACCAGATCCTTCCACTTGCTCAGATCTGCGCTCGGGAGCGTCCCTGTGCAGGTACTTCAGAATCAGCGCATCCAGCCCTTCCTCGGCAAACCGCAGCGGAACCTCGTAGATCGAAGGCACCGTCGTGGCGCCAATCACGGCGCGCTCTTCCACGTTGCAAAACGCGGCGATCTTCTGCTTCATCTCCCGGCTCAGGTTGCGGTCGGAGCGGCAAAGCAGAATGTCGGCCTGGATGCCGATTGAAAGCAGTTCCTTCACCGAGTGCTGCGTGGGCTTGGTCTTCAGTTCCTGCGCGGCCGCGATCCACGGCACCAGCGTCAGGTGCACAAACACCGTATTCTCGCGGCCCAGTTCCTGACGCATCTGCCGGATCGCCTCAAGAAACGGCAGCGACTCGATGTCGCCCACCGTGCCGCCGATCTCCACAATGGTCACATCCGCGCCGTTCGCCGAAACCTTGCGCATGGCGTTCTTGATCTCGTTGGTCACGTGCGGAATCACCTGCACCGTCTTGCCCAGGTAGTCGCCCCGCCGTTCCTTCTGGATAATCTGCTCGTAGATGCGGCCGGTGGTCAGGTTGTTGTCGCGCGAAAGTGGCGCGTGGGTAAAGCGCTCGTAGTGGCCCAGGTCAAGGTCGGTCTCCGCGCCGTCGTCGGTCACAAACACCTCGCCGTGCTGGAACGGCGACATGGTTCCCGGATCGACGTTCAGATAAGGATCGAACTTCATCAGGTTCACGCGCAGACCGCGGCTCTCGAGCAGGCAGCCGATCGAAGCTGCCGCCAGACCCTTGCCTAAACTGGACACAACTCCGCCCGTCACAAAGACATACTTTGCCGACATCGATGCAACCTCAAAATTGGATTGTTGGGATTGGACGTACCTGGTGGGCACAATCAAGTATCGCAGAGTTCGGCATCGGAAGGAAGTGGAAATTCAGGCTTGAATCGGGGCGATGGCTATGGGCGGCGCAAGCAAGTAGTTTTGGATGAGGTGGTTACGGGAGCAGTGGAGAGCGTTGTACCTGTCGTCGAACCTGGATGGAAGCGGCTCCCACGCCTTTAAGGGAATGCGATCAGCAGCCCGCCAGTCAATCCCAGCGACTGGTCGTGCGCATTGACGAAGCCGTGATCGTACGCCGGCTCGAGATACCAGCCGAACTTGTGCCTTCGCGCCGGCCAGAACATAAAGTCCAGCGCCGCCTCCCCGGCCAGCGCATTCACATTCGCTCCGCCATGCCTCGTGTGGACCCATTCTGGACCAATGCCGGCCATGAACTCCGCCTTGCGCGAGAGGGTCCACGGCTTTTTGAAAAGCAAATCGGCGTCCCATTCTGCACCCCCAGCACTGAACAGCGGCGTGATTCCAGCTTCGAGCTCGAGCCATTCCTTGATGGGAGTCACCTCAGCGGCAAGCGAGGGTCGGCCTGCCCATCCGCCCTCGTTCAAGCTGTGGCTCGCCGCTGCGCCCACTTCCAAAATCACGGCCGGCTCCTTCTCAGCCGATTGCGCAAAGGTCCATCCCGAGAGAAGAAGCACTAAAGAGGAGGCCAGAGCGAAATTTCTCGAAACTGCATTCATTTCGAAACGCCTGCCTCCATCCCCGGGTTTTCAGGAGCCCAAAAACGATCGAGGACGCAATCCGCACCCTCGATCATCGCTCCGTTCATTCGATTTAGAAATTAAACGTCAACTTCGCCGTCAGCGCCCGCGGCGTCACGTAGTGCGTCCCGCTGAACGTCGAAAGAAAGTTATACAGCGCATATTTGTTCGTCACATTGATCGCCGTCAGATCAAGGTTCGTTTTGAAGTGTTCCTTGTTGAAGATGTTGTCTTTGCCAATTGTCGCGTCGAAAAGATTACGCGGCGCGATGCGGGGCGGATTCTTGTCGTCATTCTCGGTCCCGGGTGCTGGAATCTGGACCAGGTTGGACTTGTAGCCTGCCGCGTCGCACGAAGCAAATCCACCATTGGCAAGGGTGGCCGGAACGCCGTCGCAAGTGAGGCCGGCTTCAAACTGCTGATCCGCCGTCAAACCGCTCAGGTCGACGCCCTCTACGCCACCAGGAAGCGTTATCGAGGCGCCTCCGTTCGCCGGATTGCAGAGACTGTTCGGATCCGTGACGTTATAGCAAGGCACCGACCCTGCCACGAGCCCGCTGTCGTAGCGCCAGTTAAACCCTCCCCAAAGTCCACTCAATAACTTGGTGCCGGGAAGCGTGTATTGAAGGTGCGATGTCTGGTTAAACTTCTCATCGTGATCAATGCGGAAGGGATATCCGCCCTGGCCCGGTGCGGCCCCCGCTCCCGCCGATTGGGGTGGGAAAAAGCGGGCCGCCACTGAAGAGGTTACAAAGTAGGCGCTGAATCCGTGAATTACCGGAACCTCTGCACGGATGGCGTAGCCGGGAATCTTCGAGTTGTGCCAGTCGATCGGGAAGGTGATGGGTGTGTTGCCGAGCACGCTGAAGTCGAAAGCGTTGTGGGTGTACTTCCAGATGTATTCGCCGCTGACTACGGCAAATCTTCCGAAGCCCTGCTGCAGGCTGGCGTGGAACTCGTTGCGATAGCCCGGTGCAAGCGTGCCCGAAACCCCGGGGCTGCATGCGAGCAGCGGATTCAGCACCGTGTTGGAGCAGCCGCTGCTGGACAGTACCAGGTTCTCGTTGAAGGGAGTCTCGAGCGTGCGCGCGTAGGACACACTCAGGACAGTGCTGGTGGGCTTGATATGGTATCCAATGCCGACGCGTGGCTCTGTCTGGTTTGCATCGATGAGGCCGTTGTAAAGATCCTCGCGCAGGCCCAAATTGAAGAGCCAGTTGCCCGCCTTGATCTGGTCTTCAATGAAGAGAGCCAGCTCCTTAACGTCGGTATGACCGTCGTATCCGTAGAAGGTGCCCCCGCGGGTTAAATCATAGGTTGCCAGGACAGGAAGATAATTGGGATTCTGGAACGAGACGACGCCGTCGCATGCGGCAAGACTGGTGTAGCCCGGCAACGAGTTTCCTTCGACGTCAGTGCAGGGCGCGTTGTACAGCGGATCGACCACGCCGAGGTTGTCATGCTCATCGAGAAACGTCTGCCCGTATTGCACTCCTATCTTGAGGTTGTTGACTCCCTTGACGTAGGAGTAGTCCGAATGGGCAGCGGCATTGGTGAGAGTGCGGTCTTGGTTGATGGACGAGGTCTGCAGGTTCGCCGGTCCCCGGTCGGCCAGGGGGTTCTCGCTGCCGTAGTAGTTGTAAAGGTCCTTCCTGACAAATCCGCCCAGGTTGAACACTGAATCGTTGTTGATGACGTGCGTGAATGTCGGCGAGATATTGAAGGTGCCGATTTTGGACCGCTGGTCCGCGTCGCCTACGTTGACGAAGGTCGGGTTAGCGCTCGCACCGCCACCCGCCCCGGTGCCTCCGTTCATGACGTTCTGCACGCCAAGGTTATCGTAGGAGTTCGGTGTCTGAAACCAGGAGCGGCTGTAATTCAGGTCCAGGTGGATTGAATTAGCCGGGTTGAAAGTGTAATCGACACGGTCGAAGATGTTTTGCTCGTTGCCCTTGTCGTGGAAGACGACGAACTCGGGCGGATCGAGAAAGCGTCCGGTATTGAGGCCGTCACCCTCAATAAAGTTGCCCCAGTTCTTTTTGCCGTACGAAAGGGCGAAGCCGCCAGTGGCCGACCCGAAGGAACCATACGACGCACTAATGTTTCCGGTGGGTTTGGTAACCCCCTGTCCTGAACGCGTGGTGGCCACAATCACCAGGCTCGTCTTGCCGCCAAATTCTGCCGGAGGCGCGCCTGAAATGACTTCGAGCGATTGAATTGCATCAGACGACAGCTGGTTCGAGAAAACCTTGCTCTGCTGGTCGGTAATCGATTGGCCATCAATCGAAAAGGAATTGGATGCGTGATCGCCTAGCCCATGAAACAGGCCGTTCGAGTCGGCGGCTACGCCGGGCGTGGTGAGAGTCACCAGAGAACTGAGTGTGGAAGACTGGCTTTCCAGGGGAACCTTGATGAACAGGTCGCGGTCCACATCGGTATGGAATGTTGGATCGTCTTCAACAAGGTCGCCTTGGGATTCGACAGTGACAGTCTGCGTGGTGCCCGCAATTTGCATCACCAGTTTGAGGGTCGTCCCAATACTTGAACGAATATCAACGCTTCGACTCGAAGGAGCGAACCCTTTTGCGGAAACGCTGATCTCGTAGGTATTGAACGGAACGTTGTCAAAGCTGAATTGGCCGGTTGCGTCCGTGGACGTGGTCTCGTCGAATCCGCTAACCCCGTATGTGAGGTGAACCGTGGCATTGGGAACTACGGCTCCACTTGGGTCCGCTACGGTGCCGCGCACGGCACCTGCATTGCCGCTTTGCGCCGGCACTGAAAGCGCCACAAAAATCATGGCTACAAGGGGAAGGATACGAAAATTCGTACCAATCTTGAATTGCATGGGTAGGTCTCCTCAAAGGTCTGAAAAATGCTGAAGGTGGACCACGGCTTCTGCTGCCGCGGCATCTTCTGGGCATTGGGAGCGCTCTCTCGACTTCCATCGATTCTGCTGGAATGCGCCCGCGGCCGCCACGCCCTCTCTTGGGCAATGGGACGTGCGGACCAGACAGAATTGGAAAAGGAAAGGGCTCTAGCAGTCCGCAGGAGGGGGACGCGTGAAGAGCTTGGAGGGGCGGCGGCGCACCACCGTTCGGAACACAACGATCGGCGTAAGAACACCAACCTGCACCAGCACAACCGGGGCGGCAACCACGGCAACCGGAGCCGCACTGTGCATCGAAATGCAAAGCGGGCATTGGTCCGCGGCGCTTTCGTCCTGATGGATGTGCGCCACCTGGACCACCGCCAGCAGCGCCAGCAGCACAAGGCACAGAACCGTCACCACGGGCAAAGTCGTTGACTTTACTCGGCCTGGGTTCCTGACTTGTGGCTGAAATCCTGTCAAATCACCTTACCTGTCTCAAGAATACAAGGGATGAGACGCAAAACCAACCAAAAGGGTTGGATTGCTTGGAGCCCCTTATGAACTATAGGGTGGCCAGCCCTCGAGTTCATTCCAGGCTCTACCACTTTGGCCGCGGATTCAAAACGCAAACGCTCGAAAGCCTCGCTCGTCTAAACTGAGTGCGATGAACCGATTCACCCATCCGCGCGGCCTTTTTCCTGCCGGACTGGCTCTCCTGCTGCTTGCCGCCGCCACCCTGCCCGCCGTCCGCGCCCAGAACCAGGCTCAG
This sequence comes from uncultured Acidobacteriaceae bacterium, assembly GCA_963793885.1. Classification (GTDB taxonomy): domain Bacteria; phylum Acidobacteriota; class Terriglobia; order Terriglobales; family Acidobacteriaceae; genus Telmatobacter. The sequence continues at coordinate 1,298,399 of CAWCBQ010000001.1, read as the reverse complement.
ACTTCCTCCCAGACACCCCTCATCTTGAAGCCCGACGCCCCCGGCCTCGCCCGCAACCATCGCCTCATCCTCAAAGACGGCTCCTATCAGCTCGTCCGCCAGTACTCTATCGTGGGCGACCGTGTGCACTATCTCTCCATCGAGCGCAGCGACTGGGAGGAGATCCCCGTGGAACTGGTCGACTGGGACGCAACCCGCAAGTGGGAGCGCGACCACGCCGTCCCAACCGGCGAAGAGCCCTCGCCGGCCATGCAGGAAGCCGCCGAGATCGACAAGGAAGAAGCCGACGAGCGCAACCTCCAGAAAGCCCGCATGCCCGAAGTGGCCACCGGGCTCGAGCTGCCCGATGAAGACGGCGTCTTTGCGCTCGACACCTTCCAGGGCACGCCGGAGCTGGTCGAGCTCATCCCCACTGACCTCAACATGAACACCAAAACCCGTCACGGCATCAGCACTCTCAATCCCCTGGCCACCCAGAGAGCAAACCTTGAGCTCGACGGCGAACACGCCCGCGTTCACCTGCACGTGAACGATCCCGCCATTTATCTCTCCCTCAATGTCGCGGACGAAAGCGAACCCGTGCTCTCGCACGCCGTCACCATCGACACCAGCGGCGCAAGAGAAGCCACCAACGGCAAGCATGGCGCCCATTCGGCCAAGTCGGGCTTTGCCATCGTCCGCGTGGATGAGCGCAGGGCCGTGCGCATCGTCGCCGCCGTCCATATCAGCCCCGCCGGAACCGTCATCCAGGACGAAAACGTCATCCCCGCAAAAGTTGAGGTCGTGCCCGGCAACCACTGGCTTCGCATCCAGCCGGAGCAGAAGCTGACCATCGGCGAATATGCGCTCGTCGAGATCATCTCCGCCTCCGGCCTCAGCCAGTCCGTTTGGGACTTCCGCGTCGCTCCCGATGCGCCCGACAACCCCGGCTCCCTCGGCCCCATCCTCAGCAAACCCTCCGACGAACGCTAGGTCCCTGGTCGCCGGCTGCCCCAGCTGCAGGGGGGAGCTGCCTCGCTCTTGTGAATCTGGAATAACAAAAAATTGAACTCCCCGCGCAAAATCACACGGTCAATGCCCCGGCCCCTGCCCCGCCAACTTCCTCCGCCGGCTAAACACAAAATGCGCCAACAACAAAGCAGCTCCCAAGGCACTTAACACCGCGTCCGCTGCGGGCATGGCGCGCGGTCCCCAGTGCGCATAGCTTCGCCCATCCAGATAAGCCATATAAGCCACTGGCAGATTGCCCAGCGAGTTGATAAGGGCGTAGCGCGAACTGCCGCTCTTGCCTGAGCCACCCAGAAACTCCAGCACCACCCCTGTGAACAGCGCATAGCAGGCCCCAATCGTGAACAGGTAGGGCACCGTACCCAGAAAGTAGGTGGCCGGCTGCAGCGGTCCCAGCGCCAGCACTGCCAGTGCGGCTGCATTCGCCAGGCCCGCCAGCAGGAACGCGATCGGCGCCCGCACCTTCACCGGAATCAGCGTGGCCGCCAGCGCGCCCGCGGCCATCAGCAGCGCGCCGGCCACTCCGTTCATCCACGCAACCTGTTCGCCGCCGACCCCATAATCGGCAGCCAGCCCTGGCAGCAGGCCGATCATCGCGCCGCTCGAAAACGGAGATACGATCAGCAGCGTATACGGAATCGCCTCCCAGCGCAGAAAAGTGGTTCGAAACTCGAGCCAGATCCGCGGGGCCGCTGTCCGCCCGCTTCCTTCGCCGGTCGCAGCCTGGCCGGGCACGGCCAGCGCCGCCAGCGATGGCAAAACGATCAGGGCAGCCACAATCCAGCCCAGAGTACCGAGCCTCAACTGCCCTGAAAGCGATACCAGCAAAAGAACGGCCAGCCCGCCGATCGCCAGCGATCCGCTTTGGTAGAAGCTCCCGGCCAGCCGTCGATTCTTTTCACTGCCGAGGGCGCCCATCATTCCGCCGCAGGCCGCCACCACCAGCCCTCCGCAGCACAGGCTCGCGAACATCAGGCCAACGGCCGCCGTCGACCCAAGCCCGGGCTGGTGGAATGCCGCCAGCACCAACCCGCCCGCCGCCGCGGCCGCCACCATCAGCCAGGTGCGGCGGTGCATCCAGAAGTCCGTCACCGGACCCCACAGAAAATAAATTGTATGGGGCAGGCTAAGCAGCGCCACAATCGAAGCGCCGCGTCCCGGATCGATGCCCTCGCGCCTCAACAGGTAAGAGAGCGCGCCACCCACCAGCCCGATGGACATCACCGCCATCGGCGCAATCAGAAAGTTGAAGAGCCAGGGACGCTCGCCGCCTGCGGAGGTGGATGCAAACTCAACTTCGCTCCCGACAGCAAGTTGCATGTGCTCCACCCTGGCACGGGATTCCGCAAACTCGATCCGCCGCCGCCTTTGTTTGTGTGTGCTGAACTTCTAGCCGCCGCCCCGCGGCGGCTACTCCCGTGCCCCGATGCCCAGCGCCTTCATCTTGCGGTAAAGATGGCTGCGCTCCAGCCCCAGCAACTCCGCGGCGTGGCTCACATTGTTCCGCGCTTCCTCAATCTTCTTCAAAATGTACTCGCGCTCATAAGCGTCGCGCGCCTGCTGCAGGCTTGAGAACTCCTCGGTGGAGCGCGTGCCCGCCTTGTGCGTCAGCGGCGGCAGATGCTTGCGCTCGATGCGCAGCACACGCGGATTCAGAATCATCACCCGCTCGATCACATTTTTCAGCTCGCGCACGTTCCCCGGCCAGTGGTACTGCGCCAGCGTGCCCAGCGCCTCCTCGCCGATCTCCATCCGCGGTCTCCCGTACTGCCGCCCAAACTCGGCCAGAAACTCGCGCGCCAGCAGCGGTATATCCTGCTTGCGCTCGCGCAGCGGCGGCACAAAAAACGGAACCACGTTGAGCCGGTAAAAAAGATCCTCCCTAAAATTGCCTTTGGCGATCTCCTCTTCCAGATCCTTGTTGGTGCTGGCGATCAGCCGCGCATCCACCTGTAACGGCTGCGTACCCCCCACCGGCGTAAAAAGCTGGTCGTCCAGCGCGCTCAGCACCTTGGCCTGCGTCTTCAGGCTCATATCGCCCACTTCGTCCAGAAACAGCGTGCCCCCGTCGGCGCGCTCCAGCGTGCCGCGCTGCTCCGGCGGTCCTCCTGGCTGCACGCCGTGACGGTAGCCGAAAAGTTCCGCCTCGATGTGCGCCTCCGGGATGGCCGCGCAGTTCAGTTCCACAAACACGCGATCGCTGCGCAGGCTCTCGGCGTGAATCGAGCGCGCGATCAGTTCCTTGCCCGTCCCCGATTCGCCGTAGATCAGCACCCGCCCGTTGGTCGGCGCCATCAGCCGTATCTGCTGCCGCAGCGCCTTCAACGGCACGCTTTCCCCGGTCAGCACCGAGGCCACGCTGAACTGCCGCTTGAACTCGTCGTTCTCCGTCCGCAGCCGCCGTGCCTCCACCGCGTTCTTTACCACAATCAGCGTCCGGTCCAGCGAAAGTGGCTTCTCAAGAAAGTCGTAGGCGCCCAGTTTCGTGGCCTTCACGGCGGCCTCGATGGTGCCATGGCCGCTGATGATCACCACTTCGGGCCGGGTCTCGAGCGCCAGTTGGCGGATATCCGTCAGCACCTCCAGCCCATCCCGGTCAGGCAGCCAGATGTCCAGCAGCACCACGTCGTACGGCGCGTCCTGCAGCAGCACCAGCGCCTCGGCCGCTGTGGCTGCGCCCGCTACCCCGTAACCCTCCTCGCGGAGAATCTCTTCGAGGGCGTTGCGGATCTCCTCTTCGTCGTCCACCACCAGGATGTGATTCATGAGGGCAGACCTTTCAGCTCTGTCTGAGTGCTGCCCTCAAGTTCCGCCGGACCCGCCTGCAGCTCCGGCTCCATCAGCGGCAGGCGCACCACAAACCGCGCGCCCTTGGGGCTGTTGGCCTCAGCGCGGATCGTCCCCCCATGCTCCTGCACAATCTTGGCCGCGATTGAAAGTCCCAGACCCGTGCCTCGATGCTTGGTCGAATAAAAAGGCAGAAACAGCCGCTCGCGAATCTCATCGGTCAGCCCGTGGCCTGTGTCGGAAATTGAAATCTCCACCGCTCCGCCGTCCTCGCTCAGCGCGCTGCGGATCGCAAGCACGCGCAGCAGGCTGCCCTGCATGGCTTCCGCCGCATTGTCGATCAGGTTGGCCAGCGCCCGCCGCAACGCATCGGGATCGGCCAGCACCGTCGGCAGTTTCGGCTCCAGATCCCGCTGCACCGTGATCCCGTCAAGCCGTCCCCCGAACAACGCCAGTGCTTCTTCCGCAACCCGGTTCATGCAGCAGGCCTGCGGCTGCGGCGCGGGAAACTGGGCCAGCGCTGAGAACTGGTCCACCAGGCTGCGCAGTGTTCCCACGCAGGTCAGAATCACCTGGCTGCACTTCCTGATCACGCTCAGCGACTCCGGCTGGCCCCGGTCAAGGTGCCTGCCGATCCGCTCCGCCGAAAGCGCAATCGGCGTCAGCGGATTCTTGATCTCGTGCGCCACCCGCTGTGCCACTTCCTTCCACGCCAGTTGCCGCTGCGCCCGCAGCAGTTCGGTCGTGTCTTCAAGCACCAGCACGTTGCCCGTCTGTCCGCGCGTCAACTCCAGCCGCGCGCTTGTAATCGCCAGGTGGATGGTCCGGCCATGGGAGTGAAAATCAATCTCGGTCGACGCCGCGCCCATGCGATGACCCCGCCGGATCAATCCGGCCAGGTCCGCGACAAACTCCGCCGGCAGCAGCATATCGATCCTCTCCCCTGCCGGTGACACATCTTCCCGCAGCCCCATCAGCGCCGCAAAGGCGCGATTGGCCTGCAGAATCACGCCGCTCCCGTCCAGCGTCACCACACCGCTCGGAATCGTCTCCACAATCGTTTCCAGCTCGCGCCGCCGCTCCTCAATGGATTGGTTGGCCTTGGTCAGTTGCGCCGAGGAACTCTCGGCCAACTGCCGGCTCGCATCCAGGTCCGCCGCCATCCGGTTGAACGCCCGGATCAGGTCGCCCATCTCGCCGGGAGCGATCTCCGCCACCCGATGCTCATACTTGCCGGCCGCAATCTGATCCATTGACTCGGCCAGCGCCTCCACCGGCTTGGTAATCTGCTTTGACAGAAACAGGGCCAGCCAAACGCTCGAAAAAAACACGAACACCGTGATCAGCAGCAGCATCAGAAAAAAAACGGTTCGAATCTGGTGGCGCGTGCGGAACAGACGCCAATACTCCGCCGCGCCCGCCCGAATGCGCGCCGTGGTCTGGCTCAGCCCCTGCGGCATGGGCAGCGCCGCCACCACCTCCTTGCCCGACGCCGTCGCTCCCAAACCCAGCGCGTAGTCCTGCCCCCCCAACTTCAGCACGCGCTCGTCGCTGCGCTGCGCGGCCGGCAGCAAAATGCCTGAGAGCTGCCCCCGCAAAAGAACTCCATCCTTGCTGCCCTCGTCCAGCCAGGGCACCAGCACCGCATCGCTGGTCTCCGCCGGCGCCTGGAAATCCGTGATGATCTTCCGATCCTTGTCGTACACCACCACGAACCCGCCGTCGAGCGTCACCCGGTGCGATGCCAGCACGCCGCGCAGCGTGTTCAAATCCTTGTCCACCGCGCCTGAAGCGGCAATCGACTCCGCCTCGCCGCGCGCGTTGCTGGTCACGTACTGCGCCAGCTCCATCACCACCTGCGTCGAGTCATCGCGCAGCCCCGACGTCGGCTGTGAAAACCAGCGATCGATCGACCGGTTCATCAATTCAAAGTTGAACAGGAACATGAACACTGCCGGCATCAGCGCGATCAGCGCCGCGCCCATCACCATCCGCGTCCGCAACCGCGCTCCCAAGGAGCTGCTGCTCTGGTCCGCCACCAGCTTCATGATGTTTCTGAGAAGCAGCATCAGAAGCACCATCAGCAGCAGAAACACCACCACCGTCAGCCCGGTAAATACCAGCGTCTCGTCTGAAGTTTCGGGGTTCAGAAAGCGCAAGTTCGGCGAATTGAAGGCCTGCAGTGCGCCCAGCAAGGCAAAGAACAGCAACACCCCGCTCGCCAGAAGAATCACTGAACGCCGCCGTGAATCCGTCGGGAAACGCATGCCGCGATTATAGTGCGGCTTAAAGCCGGGTAACAGCCAAAAGCAAGCCCCTGAACCCCGGCCTCGAGCCCCTGAACCCTGGTCTCGAGTCCCTGACCACAGCCTTTGGGCGCCCGGGATAGGCACCAATCTCCTGTCTCCGAAGTTCATACCCAAAATCAACTGTCATCCTGGGCGCAGCGGAACGAAGTGGAGCGGAGTCGAAGGACCTGCGGTTGCAGTTGCCTTTGCTCCATCACACTTCCAACAGTTCTCCCATTCCGGGCCAGGCCGATGCGGCCCCTCGAGATAGGCTTCGAACTTCGGCCTCCGGACGCCCCAACCCTGCCTCGTTCTTGCGCTTCGATGCAAGGCTGGGAGGGCAGAAATGCAGCTTTCGCTAACCTGGACGCCGCTCGTTGCAACCGATTTCTTCCAGCGCTTCTACGCCACAACCTGCGTGCACTGCGAGCACCGCTTGGCCTCCGCCGGGATCGCGCTCAGGCACTCCGGACACACCTTGGTCGCCGGGGCAACCTCCGGTTCCGGCTTCTTCATCTTGGCCATCACCGTGTTTACCGGCAGCACGACGAAGAAGTACACCACGCTCGCCACAATCAGAAACGAAATCGCGGCATTCAGAAAATTCCCAATCATGATCGGCGTGCCGTTCACCTTGAACACCAGGCCGCTGAAGTCAGGCTTGCCCACCAGAGATGCGATCAGCTGGGTCAGAACGTCCTTCACCAGCGACGTCACAATCGCGTTGAAGGCCGCGCCCATGATGAAGGCGACCGCCAGGTCCAGTACGTTGCCACGCAGAATAAAGTCTCTGAATCCTTTGAACATGTCTTTCTCCGTTCGTTTGCGGTTTTGGGGCTGCCCTTGCGCCCCTTCGCGCATTCGGGCTGCACCCTGCCATGCTACACGCCCGCCGCAACCTGTTGGAAGATGTCCCAAAAAGAACGGCGCGGCCTCCCCGCTCCTACAAAAATACCCACAGAAACAGCACCATGGCCAGAATCATCAGTTCGGAGTAAAGCAGGATCAGCACCCCCGCATGATAGAGACTCCACCTCTTCCGCAGGCAGCGCGCCGTCTCGACCATGCCCCAGCAGGCAATCGGCACCGCCGCAATCTGCCACGGCGACCCATGCAGCTTTTCAATGTACGGGAACCCGGCCATGCGCAGGCTCCCAAAAAACGCGCCCAGCGACAGCACGATGCCGCGTACGATCGACCGTTGCCGCAGATCGAAGATAGGAATGCGCCAGGCCGCCACTTCGCTAGAGCCTGTTATGAACTATAGGGTGGCCGGCGTTGCGAAAGAAAATCCGGCCAGACGAAGCTGAGCCCGAAGGCTGTGGCGGGTCCACCGTCAAGGGCGAGAATGAAGTATGGCCGGATTTTATTCGCAACCCTCCGGGCCCGGGCCAATCTTCCTCATTTCTTCGTTGCTCATCGCTAAGGTTCACCCGGTAGCTGTCGCTCCTCACGCCTCGAACTGAGAAAAATTGGCTCCCGGCGCTGGCCACCCTATCGTTCATAACAGGCTCTAGTGTAGTGCGCGCTAACTCGCCACCATCTCCATCTGCCGCAGCATCTCTGGATACGGCCCCTTCACCACGCCCCGTTCGGTAATGATCGCCGTCACGTACTTGGCCGGCGTCACGTCGAACGCAGGGTTGCAGATCCCCACCCCATGCGGCGTCAGTTGCTTGCCGCCGTGATGCGTCACCTCAACCTGCGGCCGCTCTTCAATCGGAATCGCGTCGCCGGTCTTGGTCGCCAGGTCGATCGTGGACCACGGCGCCGCCACATAAAACGGAATCCCGTGCTCCCTGGCCAGAATCGCCACACCGTAGGTGCCGATCTTGTTGGCCACATCGCCGTTGGCCGCAATCCGGTCCGCCCCCACCACCACAGCCTGGATCCGCCTCGCTCTCATCAAGCTGGCCGCCATGTTGTCGCAGATCACCGTGGTCGGAATTCCGTCCGCCATCAGCTCCCACGCCGTCAGCCGCGCACCCTGCAAAAATGGCCGCGTCTCGTCCGCGTACACCCCAATCCGCTTGCCCCGCTCCACCGCCGCGCGGATCACCCCCAGCGCCGTTCCGTACCCGCAGGTGGCCAGCGCGCCCGCATTGCAATGCGTCAGCACCCCACCCTCTTCCGGCAGCAGCGCCGCGCCATACGCCCCCATCGCCTTGCAGGCCGCAATGTCTTCCTCATACATCGCGTGCGCCTCGGCCAGAATCCTGTCCCGCACCTGCCTCAGCGTCGCCCCCGAAGCCTGCAGGTTGGCAAACAGACCCTTCATCCGGTCGATGGCCCAGAACAGGTTCACCGCCGTGGGCCGCGTTCCCGCCAAACGCACGCAAATTCGCTCAAACTCCGGCGCAAACTCCTCCACCGTGGCCGCCTTGGTGTTTTTTGCCCCCAGCGCAATGCCGTAGGCCGCTGAAACGCCTATGGCCGGCGCCCCGCGCACAACCATGGTCACAATCACCTCAGCCACCTCTTCGTAACTGGTGGCGAGTACATAGCTCTCCTCGAGAGGGAGCCGCGTCTGATCGATAAAGCGAACCCCTTCCGGGGTCCAGGTCAGCGTAGGAATCATGCCATTCCAGTGTAAATGGAACGGTGCGCCCGAAACCGCAGCTTCCGCTTCCTGAAAACCTTTCCACTTCCGCTGGACGTACCCGCGCCCCAATGCGTAAAGTGGTTGCGGTACATTTCCTGTCAAGTTCAGCAATCGGAAGCGAGGAAGACCTCTCATGGCCACACGATCCACACAGCCACCGGCCGGCGCGTCCAGTTATCTCGGACCCTTCATCATCGTCACCGCCCTGTTCGGCATCTTCGGATTTCTCACCAACCTCAACAGCAACCTTTCCAAAGAACTCGAAGATATCTTCAACCTCAATCACGCCTGGTCCAACCTGGTCACCTCCGCCTGGTTCTTCGCCTACCTGGTCTTCTCCGTGCCCTCGGGCAAACTCATTGAGAAGGTGGGTTACAAGAGCACCATGGTCATTTCCCTCTTCATCATGGTGGGCGGCGCGCTGCTTTTCATTCCTGCGGCGGCCATGGTCAGCTTCCCCTTCTTCCTCACCGCCAGCTTCGTGCTGGCCACCGGCGTTTGCGCCTTGCAGACCTCCGCTAATCCCTACGTCTCCATCCTAGGTCCGGAGCACAGTGCCCCTGCCCGCCTCACCCTGGCGCAGGCCTTCAACTCCCTGGGTTCGGCGCTCGCCCCCATCGTGGTCGGCACCTTCATCCTCACCAATGCCACCAGGGGAGCTGACAAGGCTGTCGTCGCCCATACCGTCGTGGGGCCTTACGTCGCCATCGCCATCGCGCTGTTCGTCCTCGGCTTCGCGGTCATGTTCATGCATCTGCCCGCCATCGCCGCCCCCACACGCGCCTTCCGCCCTGCCACTTCCGGCGACCCCTTGCTCGAGCGCAGCATCTGGACGTACAAGCACACCGTCCTCGCCATGATCGCCATCTTCTTCTATGTCGGCGTTGAAATCGCCCTGGCTGCCAACGCCATCCAATACTTCTTCACCCAGAATGTCAGCGTCGCCTCGCTCGGCTTCATCGGAACCATCGCCACCAGCGTCCACGGTCCGCTCACCAGCACCTCCGTCGCCGCTCTCCTGGCCTCGTTCTACATGTTCTCCATCATGATCGGCCGTTTCGTCGGGACCGTCGTCATGAAGTCCATCAAGGCTGAAAAGCTGCTCGCCGGCCTGGGAATCTTCGGCGTCGTCCTGCTGCTCATCGCCATGTTCACCACCGGCACCCTCGCCATCTGGTGCTTCGTCCTCTGCGGTCTCGCCAACTCCATCATGTACCCCACTATCTTCGCTCTGGGCATCGCCGAACTGGGTCCGATGACCAGCAAAGGCTCCGGGGTCATCACCGTTGGCAACGTGGGCGGCGGTGTCCTTCCGCCGCTCTTTGGCCTGCTCGCCGTCACGTTCGGCGGATACCAGTACGCCTTCGCTCTGCCCATCCTCGGCTACCTCGTCGTCACCTACTACGGCCTCTCCGGCTACAAGCCCAACCGCTAAGCTGGCCTGTCGCTGCTTCCAGAGCCGCCCAACCCGCAAGCGCACCAAGGCCCTCCGATCTCCCCGGAGGGCCTTCTAGCAGCTCCCCAATTGCCGTAAACAGAGGGCAAACACTTGAGCGGCTTTTTCCTAAGCAAAGAGCCCCCTCGACGAAGCCCAGGACGGCTACCCCAAGACCGCTAAATTGATTCGGAAACCGTACAAGTTTGCTGAAAAATACGCCGTTTTGAAAGGGCACAAGTTGACTCGTGCCGCACAAATCCGCCCAATGCCTTGAAAGGCCATGGCTGTTCAGCCTCGGCGCAAAAGTTCTGAACAAAAGTTCTAAACAAAAGTTTTAATATTGCCCGCGGGCTTCAGCACCTGAGCGATGTCTTTCGAGTCCCGTCGGATCTGGTCAGCAGCCGGCGACTTCTTGGGCGCCGCATCCCCCCTGCTACCACCCCATCTGCCGCATCCGCTCCAGAATCAGCGCGCTGTACCCGTTCATCCGCTCCGGCCGCCGCTTCAGCGGAGCCGGCAAGACCGCCGCCAGCCGCGCCGCCTCGTCCCGGTCGATATTCCTGGCCGAAACGCCGTAGTGGTAACGGCACGCTGCCTCCGCCCCATACACCCCGGGACCCCACTCCACCACGTTCAGATAAATCTCCAGAATGCGTTCCTTGCCCAGCACCAACTCCGCCACCGGCACCAGCGTGGCCTCCACGCCCTTGCGCACGATCGAGCGGCCCGTCCCGAAGAACAGGTTCTTCACCAGTTGCTGCGTAAGCGTCGAAGCTCCCCGCGAGCGCCCGCCCTCCATATCCTCATCCGCGGCGATCTGGATCTCGTGCCAATCGAACCCGTGGTGCTGGTAGAAGCGCGCGTCCTCCGCTGCAATCACCGCGTGCTGCAGCTCGGGCGAAATCTGGCTAAGCGGAATGAATGTGTACCGCTCGTGATACGGCGTATGGCGCATCCATGCCTGCAGGTGCCGCTCCATGTGCACCGCGGTCGTCGGCGGGTCGATCCACCGCGCGGCCACCAGCATCAGCGCGGCCAGCAGCCACAAAAGCGCCACGCCGAGCCCAAGCAATTGGGCCAGCGTTCGCAGGGTCATCTTCCGCCACGGAGCCCCCAGCTTGATCCCTCGAATAGCCATCACACTTAAGCATAATCGCCGCCCGCTCTATGCTGGAATTCTCGATAGCCTTCCGATCCCGCGCTCGCAGGGTCATAAACCAACCCGAGGGCGCGAATGTCTCAAGACTGGCCGGCTTCACAAGCCCGAGGATTGCGCGAGGAGTGGCTTTTCGCGACGCCCGAGAGCAAAGACGGCCACCAGGGCCGCCGCAAGGTCAGCAACCGCGGCCATGCCAAGCGACCAGCGCGGGCCGAAGTGGTTCGCAATCCAACCGACGATCGGAGAGCCTAGCGCCATTCCTCCCAGTGCGATGCCGACCCGGAGGGCCATCACCCTTCCCCGCATCGATGGCTCCGCCGAAAGTTGCATCAGAGCGTTGGTGCCATTGGTGAACGTCATGGCGGCCGCGCCGACGATGACCAGAGCGGCCGCAAACCACCAGTACCCGGGCGCGACTCCGGCGAGAGCACAACCGGCTCCGAGCACAACGGCTCCCACCAACAGCGACGCAAACCTCGGCTTTTCCTGACGGGCAGCATACAACGCCCCTGCGATGGTCCCTGTCGCCATGATGGAAGAGAGCAGGCCGAAACCCCGTGCATCGGAATGGAAGACGCTCACGGCCATTGTAGAGATGAAAATGGGGAAGTTAAAACTGAAGGTGCCGATCAGAAACAGCATCACCAGGATGGCTCGAAGATCTCGATCTCCCCACACGTAGCGAACCCCCGTCCGGAATCCGGATGTCGAGCGATGCGCCCTGACGCTTGTACGGAGTTCGGAGAGACGGAAGAAAGCCATCGAGACCAGGACTGCCCCGAACGAGAGGCCGTTCAGCAGAATCGCCCAGCCGGTGCCAACCTGTGCAATCAGCAGGCCTGCGGCCGCGGGACCAATCATTTGCGCAGCGGTAAATGAAGTTGAATTCAAGGCCACGGCGTTCTGAAGGTCCCTGTCACCAACCATCTCTGCCACGAAGGTCTGCCGCACAGGAGCATCCAGCGCCGCGGCTGAGCCAGACAGTAAAGCGAACACGTATACGTGCCAGAGCCGCACGGCTCCTTCGACCGTGAGCATTCCAAGCAGCAGCGCACACAAACCCATCGCTGCCTGGGTAAACATCAGGAGCCTGCGCTGATTCAGCCGGTCGGCAGCCGATCCGGTCCATGGAAGCAGCAAAAGCTGTGGGGCGAACTGCAGGCCCGTGACAACACCCAGCGCCGAAGCGTCATGATGGGTTAACTGCGTCAGTACGAGCCAGTCCTGCGCGATGCGCTGCATCCAGGTCCCGATGTTCGAGACCAGTGCGCCGGCCGTCCACAAACGGAAGTTGAAGCTCTTCAGGGAGCGGAATGTGCCGGAAGCTTTGCTCTTCATGTGCGCGCGGATGTATTGCCTCCATGGAACTGGCCGAAGTGGCGCGCCGAAAAAATGCTGATAAGCAGCGCGCCCAGTCCGAACGCGAGCATGTGGGGTGTCGCCCGCGGATTGAAGGCCCCGACGTGCGCAACCAGCAGATCACCGATGACCGCGTTGAAGAATCCCCAAATCACGTTGACCGTTGAAGAGGAGAGTCCTTTACCCGGCGGCTTTGCGAAGGGACTTTGGAAGGCGTGTCCCATCGTGCCTGCGACAAAATGAGGGATCGCGTTCGCCGCAAAGGCGCCGCCAAAGAAGTACGACACAACAAAAAGCCAGTTCATGCTGTAATGCTCCTTTTCTTCAGCATGCAGATGATCTCCGAAACAGGACGTATGAGGGGATGATCGACTGCGCCCTTTTGCAGATCGATGACAATCAACGCGGAAATGGGATCGAGAGCGGTAAGCGGCATTGCCGGTTCTCCTGGAACGCAGAGTGGAAGCTGTTCAATAGGGCACAGTGAATCAATCCTCAACAAGCCGCTTCAGCAGTCCGAGAGCCGCATGAAGCTTCTTTTGCTCACCGGCAGAAAGCTTCTGCGCAATCCTCCTGGTGAGCCAGTCTTGTCTCACGGCTCGTCCCTCCCTGAGCAACTTGAGGCACTTGGGCGTGAGGCTCATCAGCGTTTGTCGGCCGTCGTTCGGGTCGGCGGCGCCGCTGACCAGGCCTGCTTCCTGCAGCGGCGTAATCGCGGCGCTCATGGATTGAGGGCGCATGCCTTCGGCTCGCGCGAGGCCGGAGACCGTAGCCGGTCCATCCTTCTCCAGTCGAAGCACAATGGATACCTGCGACGGCTTCAGGTCGCCCTGTTCCCCGTGTCCGCGGAGATGCTGCTTCAGCCTGCGGGCAATCGCACGTATCTCAAGCGCGATTGTTGAAGCCAGGTCGGTTTCTCGGGAGATGGTTGGGCGGCTCACGGATCGAGTATGCCATATATGCAGGTAAACTGTAAAGATTATCTGTAATAGATGGCGGCGAAGCTGCTCTCCTGGCCTCCCTCGCCCGTTGCCTGGGCCGGGCCTCTTCGAAATTGGGCAGCACGGCGGAATCCTTTAGACCACGCCTGCCCGTTCACCAGCAAGCGCCCCAACACCAATTCGAGTCCCAAAGCAACACAAAATCATCCAATAGCGCATGAGTTCAAAGCACGCTTCCCCGAGCGCCGCGCCTTCCCCCTCCAGCCTCAGCCCGGAGCCCCTCCGTTTCGGGTTCGAGAACACCTATGCGCGCCTGCCGGAGCGCTTCTACGCGCGCCTCGACCCAACCCCTGTGGCTGCCCCGCGCCTCATTAAGCTCAACGTGGAGCTGGCCCGCAGCCTGGGGCTCGATCCCGATGCCCTGGCCGGCGAAGAGGGAGTCGCGATCCTTTCCGGCAGCCGCGTGGCCCTGGGGTCCGAGCCGCTTGCCCAGGCCTACGCCGGCCACCAGTTCGGCCATTTCGTGCCCCAGCTCGGGGACGGCCGCGCCAACCTGCTCGGGGAGCTCGTGGGCCGTGACGGCGTCCGTTATGACATGCAGCTCAAAGGCTCCGGCCGCACCCCCTTCTCGCGCGGAGGCGATGGGCGCGCCGCGCTCGGCCCGGTTCTGCGCGAGTACATCGTGAGCGAGGCGATGGCGGCCCTCGGCGTGCCGACAGCGCGAACCCTCGCCGCCGTCGCCACCGGCGAGTTCGTGCTCCGCGACACGCCTTTGCCGGGAGCCGTGGTCACCCGCATCGCCCTGAGTCATCTCCGCGTGGGCACCTTCGAGTACTTCGCCGCGCGCCGCGACGCCGAGGCCACGCGCACGCTGGCGGACTTCGCCATCACCCGTCACTACCCGCGGGCGGCGAACGCCAAAATCCCCTACCGCGCCCTGCTTGACAGCGTAATTGCCCGCCAGGCGCAGCTCGTCGCCCAGTGGATGCTCCTCGGCTTCATCCATGGCGTCATGAACACTGACAACACCTCCATCTCCGGCGAGACCATCGATTATGGCCCCTGCGCCTTCATGGAGGCCTACGACCCGGCCACCGTCTTCAGCGCCATCGACCAGCATGGACGCTACGCCTATCTGAACCAGCCCGGCATTGCGCTGTGGAATCTCACCCGTCTCGCCGAGGCCTTGCTTCCCGTCCTGTTCGAGCAGGAAGGCAGTAAGGAGGCGGCCCTCGACTCAGCCAGGGAGGCCCTCGCCGCGTTCCCTCCACAATATGAGGCGGCTCGCCTTGCCGGCCTGCGGCGCAAGCTTGGTCTTTTCACTGAGCGCGAGGGCGATGCGGCGCTGGCTGAAGACCTCCTCGTGCGAATGGCGGCCAACCAGGCCGACTTCACCCTCACCTTCCGCCGCTTGTGCGACGCCGCGGCCTCCCCGCAAGCCGACGCGGCCGTGCACGCCTTGTTCGCCGCCCCTGGCGATGCCTGCCCTGACGCCACCGCTCCGAATGCTTATGACCCGTGGGCTGCCGCATGGCGTCTGCGGCTGACCCAGGAACCCGGATCGGCCGAGCAGCGCGCTGCCGCCATGCGCAGAGCCAATCCCGCCTTCATTCCGCGCAACCACCTCGTCGAAGCAGTCATCGATGCCGCCGTCGAGCGCCAGGACTATCAGCCCTTCGAGCAATTGCTCGATGTCACCTCCCGCCCCTTCGAAGACAGGCCCGATCTCGAGCAATATACGCAGCCCGCCCGCCCTGATGAGCGCGTCACCCAAACCTTCTGCGGCACCTGACCCGCAAGGCAACGCCAACTCATCCATTGCGAATAGCCCATGCCCTCGCCCCGCGCCCACCCGCTCACCAGCAAGATTTGGACCGAAAGTTACGTTGGCTTTGCAATGATCCGTGCTACGTTCTTCACGAATCAGCAGTCACAGTTCCACACGCTTTGAACCGGTCGCTAGCTACATGGGAACAAACGGTCGCTATCATGATTCTCCGCTGCCTCCCACCTCAAGCATTGCCCCGTCGTCCGGATATACCGGCAACGACTCAGACTTGAATATGCCGGGCATGCGCGGGTCGAGCAGCACCAGGCCGGGCAGCACCAGGTCGGCGGACTCGTTGCGCTGCATTTCAAGCGCATCTTCGCCGCTGGGTGCCGAGCCGGCAACCTCTACCCCCGCCTGCGCTGCTGAAGACGCTATCGCCAGTCCGGCAGACAGCATACTTGAGTGAATACGTCGATGTTGAGAAAGAAAGGCCAGGGCAATCGGCGAGAATATATTTCTTTTGGCGCGACGCTGTTTAGAGAACCAGCCATCTGCTGAATGTCGTTAACCCTCATCCGTACATTCCGGTGTTGGGCAGAGCGCGAAGTTCTGGCACGAACCGTGGTCAACACTTTGAATTGATTCATGTTATACTTTGTGCGACGAAACATCCCCCGTACAATCTGGCCTGAAAGGGGCACCGATGCAATGGAAGGTGCTGTCTGCTCTCTCTCTCCTTGGCTCGTTTTTTGCCGTTGGTTGCAGTGGAGGCAGCGGGGGCGGCGGTACACCCCCGGCGTCTCCTACCATCACTGCGGTTAGCCTCTCCTGTACTCCCACGAGTGTCCAGACAGGTCAGACCAGCCAATGCGCGGCGACAGTGTCCGGGACCGGCAGCTACAGTTCCGCTATAACCTGGTCAGCGGTCTCGGGCACAATTTCAAGCTCCGGACTGTATACGGCGCCAGCCACCGTTCCGGCGTCTGGAACGGATACCATCACGGTCAAAAGCACGCAGGATTCTACAAAATCCGGAAATGCTACTATCGCAATTACTCTGCCTCCAACCATCACTTCGGTGACTGTGTCATGTACTCCGACAACTCTACCCGATGGTCAGACGAGTCAGTGCACAGCAACCGTCCAAGGGACAGGCAACTTCAATCCAGCCGTGAGCTGGTTGGCGAACCTAGGAACAATTGCCTCAACCGGAAATGACACGGCGACTTACACCGCTCCTTCGAGTACGACTGGCCCTGCTTCTGTGACGGCCACGTCTTCAACGGATGGGACTAAATTAGGTACCATCGCATTGAATATCACCCGCACCCCACCGTCAGGATCGTGGCAACCTTCAGGGCCACCTGGGGGAACTATCACTGTGCTCGCCGAAGATCCGAGCAATCCCAGCACGATTTACGCGGATGCTGACAATGTCGGCGGATTCTGGAAGAGTACTGATGCCGGCATGACTTGGACATCAATAAATACAAACTCAGGGATGGATTACCTTGCGATCTCGGATATCGTCGTGGCGAATGCGGGACAAACCATTTACGCATCGTCGAGCGGAAATAGCTATTTTTTTTGGTCTAATGACGCTGGTAACACTTGGAACCAGGTCCAGGCGCCAAATGGCAATATAAATGGCATGGCCGTAGATCCAAAAACATCTTCCACCATTTACTTGAGCGCCGTGGGTGCGGGAGTTCTTAAGTCAGTTGACGGTGGAGAGGATTGGGCACTTCTCGCTGCTTCACCTGTAATTACTCCATCCACCGCACCTGGGGTTCTTCATGGCCCAATCGCTGTAGACCCAACGACCACGACCACGGTTTATTACGGGACCGACCAAGGGCTTTATATATCCTCAAACGGTGGGAGTACATGGTCAGCTAGCTCGAATGGAATCGCCAGCGCGGATACGACCGTGAGAGACCTAGCCGTCGATTCGGCAGCACCTTCGAGCATTTTTCTCCTCATTGGGACACCGTCCTCGACAGTGACAGACCTCTATCTCAGCGTAAACGGAGGAAGCTCCTGGACCCCACTGGCGGTCGGCCTTGACGCCGAAAGGATCGTACCCGACCCGTCCGACGCCAACGTAATTTACCTTTATGGGCTGCAATTGCACTCGGTATACAAATCGACAGATGGAGGAAATACCTTTGTCCCGAGTGATACGGGGACACCTTCAGCAGGCTCCACAGGGAGTTCCTCATCTTCGATCGCTCTCTCTGGCCCAACAGGCACAATGATTCCGATCACATCCAGCCTAGGCACATTTCTCATGACGATCGGCGGATCTGGAATATACCAAACTCAGAATGCCGCACAATCATGGTCGTTTTCCAGTCAAGGCTTGTCCGCGTGGCTAGGAACTACTGTGGCGTTTGACCCGGAAATTCCTGCCACGATCTATTTCGGGGCGTCGGGTGCCGGAATCTTCAGGAGTACCGACAGCGGACTAACATGGAAAAATCTTAGGCTCGACAGTCCAACGGCAATTGCAGTTGACCCTTTTGACTCAGCCCACATACTAGCAGCAGCGTACGATGAGGGTTTGATTGAGAGCCGCGATGGAGGTGCTAGCTGGACCAATGTCAGTTCACTGCTGCCTCCCCCACCGAAGCCAGCAGTGATCACCGGGATTAATTTTCACCCTACGCAGAGGGGCACCATTTTTGTGTCCACCAGGTCTGGCGGCATAGGTTTGATTCGATCCACTGACGGAGGCACAACCTATTCCACCGACAACAATGGCCTAACCTCTACTGACGTCGACGGATGTCTTGCAGTCAACCCTCAAAATCCATCGATGATGATCATCATCGATGGCGCAGGTGTGACTACGTCAACTGACGGAGGCAACTCGTGGGTTGAGAGCTCAACGGCAGTCGTTTGCCCGTTCTCGGTTGATACCAAATCACAACCCTTTGTGGTCTATGCAGAAGAACAACTGACCCCTGGAACTCCTGTCGTAGGTGCCAAATCAGCCGACTTTGGTAAGACGTGGACTGCTCTCAACGTGAGTCCGCCGTTACTCGCTGACCCCAGCACAGCGGGCAGCGTCTTTTCTGTGACTTCGTGGTCACCAGATGGCGGCGCAACTTGGATGCCACTTCTAAACACGGGGCTCGGACTCTACGAAGCGAGGCCCTCGGGACAGTTTGGAACCGGCGGATTCGTTCTCGCTCCCAGCGAACCACAAGCCCTCTTCGTTCTCAGCTATACCAATGGCCTTCTCCGTTTTGACATTGGACCATAATTGCGACTTGAGCGGCAACTGATGGGTGCACGTGATAGGTATTCATCTGCTGTAGTATTGAAGGCCAATCTGTGCAAACTTTCATCGCAAAGTCACGTTGCGGAGGCATGTTGCTGACCGCTAGTCAAGAACAGTTTATTGGGTCCATTTGCTGAAATGAGCCCACGAATCATGCGGTCGTGCCGTTAGAAACTTCGGGAAGAATTGGCCCATATCCAGCAGAGATAGCAGATAGCACAAGAAGGAGCCGGCGTAATGCCGGCTCCAAATGATTTCGAAGAACAGATCAGGCCGCAACAGGCTTCTTTGTGCCTTTCGCGGCCGGTTTCCGTTCGGAGGCTTTCTTCGCAACCTTTGCCTTATCCTTCGTGGCAAATTCCTGTTTTACCTTGGTTGTGATGGCTCCAACGTCCACCTTGTAGAACTCGGCGCCTGCTCCCTGACCCCTGTTTTGCAGATCATTACCCGCCCTCGGCGCACACTATCCATAGAAGACAAGCACCCCACCTTGCTCCCTGGGATTGAAAAAAACCATGCGCACCCTTCGCAACATCACCGTTAGCGTCACCCCCGAGACCGATCGCCAGGCCAGGCTCTATGCGGCCCAGCACGACGTCACCGTTTCCGCCATGACGGCATTTCTGCACCAGGCTCTCCCCAAAATCCCCATCCTGCCGGGGAAAAAAATAAAGAATTTGACTGTGAAACTGTGAGATTTATATAAATTATTCATTCTAAAAGAATTACAAACCAAAATTCAGCCCAGTACAGCGCCTGTATGGCTGTAAAAACAAAAACCCCCTCGTAACAGACTCATAATAAATATCTTAGAGAAATGGCCTCCAACCCTGTACAGCGGCTGCAAAACTGTAAAACTGCAAAACTGTACCCCGCCTGCTCCCAGCTCCTTTGTCCTGCCCCCCCTGTTCCCTGCTTCTCCGACCTCTGACATTTGGCCGTTTTCGGGCCGCATTTATGCCAACATCTCATTTCGTTCGCCGCCCAAAAAACGGCCCCCACCGAAGGTGGGGGCCGCTGGTATTAGGTGCCGAATGAGGCTCGCTTACTTCAGATTTCCGCTCGAATCCATAGTGATGCCGCCCGGCCCCGCATTCTTCTTCTCTTCGTTGGCCTTGCGCGTTCCCATCGCCTTGGTGCGCCAATCCTCCGCGGCCGCAATGTCCGCCTTCACGGCCGCAGCATCGCCGTAATCCACGTCTGCCTTGCGCCGGTAAATCAGGTTCAGGTAGGCCATGGCGTCGTCATAGTTGGCGCGGTTCGCCACCGCCTGGTTCAGGTACTGCAACCCTTCATCCACAAGAGGTCCGTTCTCATCCTTCAGAGGATCCATCACCTTCTTCGGCGCCTTTACGTTGCCTTCGCCGTCGTCGTTGATGCCCGCACCCTGGAGTGCAGTGAGGGTGTTTTGGTGCGCGATGGTCCAGTCGATCACGCCAATGGTATAAGCCGCCTCAGGATCTTTCGGGTCGACGGCCAATACCTTCTTCTGCCATTCCTTGGCATTTTCAAGGTTCTCAAGCCACTTCGCATGGTCGCTTGGATTGACAATGCTGAAATAAATTCCCGCGACCTGCTTCATGCTGTTGACATCGTTCGGGTCTTTGGCCAAGAACTTCCTTGAAGATGTCGATCGCCTGTTGGGCAGTCTTCAGGTTATCCACGGTATCAAGCCCGGGCACGACATTCTGCGCCAACGCTGTGGCCAGATAGGTCTTCGCCATGGGTAGGCTCGGGTCAAGCTGCGTAGCTCTCTGGAAGTGACCGATCGCCTCTTCGTAGTGGGCGCTCTTATACGCATCCACTCCCTTGTTCAACTGGTCACGGGCTGCAAGTTGGTCGCACCCGCTCATGGAAAGCACCATGCCGGCAAGGGTAATCGCGAACGCCGTAATACGTGCGGGTCCATTCATGTTCGTATCCTTCTCCTTCAGGCGAGTGCCTATCGGGTGCGCGCCTGGAATCTATTGCAACTGGCCACGGATGGGAGGATACCGAAACCAGGATTGAAAAATTTACTCCTGTTTCCGCCCAGCCCTACCGCCTCCGGACGTGGCTGGCATCCTGGGAAAGATCCGGGATGACTGAACTATCCCATGTCCCCGTTGGCCAGACTGAATCGTTAAAGACGCCTAAATCTCTGCAAACGCCTGTTGCCGCCTACCTGACGCCACGACTCCCTATTCAGGGAGGACGCATCGTCTGCGCTCTCACTGGCCCGCCTGTATCTTCGGGGTCATCAAACCGATGTGATCCACGTTGGCCGCGCGGCCAATATCGATCACGTCGGCAATTGTACGCGAAGTTCAGATCGTCGTCGCCCTTGACAAACATCACGCGCTCGGCGCGGTTGGCGTAGATCTCCGTCAGCCTGGGCAGCAAATCGGACTTGGCCACATCGGTCTCGTTGATCTTGTACGCCGGGGGCGCGCCGGGGCGATACAGTACCTGGACAACGATGGTGCGGTCGTTGGGCTGCTGCTGCTTCTGCGGATCCTTGGGCGGCTGCGGTACCAGCGCATCCAGACCCTTGGGTACCACCGGCACGATGACCATGAAGATGATCAACAGCACCAGCAAGGACGTCGATCATGGGCGTGACATTGATGTCGGACATGTAGCCTGCCGCCCGACGTCCCATTGACATTGCCATGGCTTAAAACTCCTCGTTTACAACAAAATCGTTGAAAGGAATACACCACTCAGGACTTATTCGCCGCCTGAAAGGTTGCCTTCCTTCTTCTGCGTCAACAAGCCCACTTCATCCACGCCGGCCGTGCGCACGTCGTCGATGGCGTCTTCAACCGCCTTGTACTGCGCCCGCGCGTCCGCGCGAACATAGATTGTCTTGCCTGGCTTGTCGGCCAGCTTGTCAGCGACCATGCGGCCAAGCTGATCGGGAGCAACCTTGTCCTGCCCCAGAAATAACCCACCATCGCGCGTGACGGCAACCACAATCGCGTCTTCCTTGTCGGCGTCGGGCATGGCTACGGCATTGTCCACCTTGGCCATGTCGATGGCAACCTTATTTTGAAGCATGGGGGTGATAACCATGAAGATGATCAGCAGCACCAGCATCACGTCCACCATGGGGGTCACGTTGATGTTGGAGGTGACGGCTTTGCTTAGGTCACGTACCGCAATTCCCATTGTCGGGGCTCCGTGCGTTTGAATTTTTTGCCGGATTCCGTCCGGCACTCGCTCTGAAACTCAGCTGGCCTGCGCGAGGTTTGAAACCGGCGGGCAGGAGAGATTTCAGACTCTCCTGCCCCCCGCAGTTTCTCGCTCGAACCGGCAGCCGCCTCGCTTAGCGCTTGTGGCTCTGCTTGATGAAGTAGTCGACCAGTTCGCTCGATGAGTTGTCCATCTCCACGTCGAACGCTTCGACACGTCCGGTGAAATAGTTGAAGGCCATAACGGCGGGGATGGCCACGAGCAGGCCGAACGCCGTGGTGACCAGGGCCTCTGAAATACCGCCGGCAACTGCGCCGATGCCCGAAGTCTTCTGGGTGGCGATCTGCTGGAAGGCGTTCAGAATGCCGACGACGGTGCCGAACAGGCCGACGAACGGAGCCGTGGCGCCGATGGTGGCCAGAACCGAAAGGCCCCTCTTCAGCTTGGCGTGGACGATGGCCTCAGCCCTCTCCAGCGCGCGGCCCGAGCTCGCAATCGTCTCTTCGGTTGCGGTGCCGCCGGAAGCGCGGAACTCCTGCAGACCAGCCGTCACAACCTCGGCCAGGTGCGACTTCTTGTTGCGGTCGGCGATCTTGATCGCCTCTTCGAGCTTGCTGTCCTTCAGTGCGCCGGCAACCTTAGGCGCAAACTCGCGCGACTGCTTGCGGGCAGCAGAGAAGTACAGGTAACGGTCGATCATCACGGCCAGCGACCAGATCGACTCGATGAAAAGGAGGATGGCCACGCAGCGGGCCAACCATCCCATATGATCCCACAGCCCCATGGGGCTGAAGCTGACTGTCTGCTCTTCCTGGAAAAGTGCCAGGCTGCTGACCGTGTGCGAAGCGAAATGTGCGAGTTGAGCGAGAATCACTGAATCGTTCCTCCTAAGGAGTTTCTTGTGAACTGAAGACTACCTTACGGTTGCTGGGAATGCGGCTCTTTCCGGATTCGCATTCAGGTCAATAGCAAAGCTCCCTGTTCAAGACTGCAACAGGGAGCCAGAGGGTTCGTCATCCACCCAGAGTGAAGATCACGTTCACCGTGGTCTCCACTTCTACCGGCTCGTTGTTGAGCAGGTAGGGCCTGTAGCGCCAGGTCTTCACGGCGTCCATGGCTGCCTGCTGCAACATCGCCGGTCCACTGATTACGTGGAGTCCTTCAATTTGCCCTGTCTTCGAGATCGTGGCCTGAAGCACCACCGTCCCTGATACGCGGGCGGCCTTGGCGATGGGAGGGTAGATGGGCTGGGTCTTCTGGAGCAGCATGCCTACCATCACGCCGGCTGAGATGTTCACCTTCTTGGGGGCGGCCGCCTGAATCTTGGGGCCTTTATTGGCAAACAGGCTGTCGGTTGCGGCTGCTGCCACCCAGGCCTTCCATGCCGGCCACGCCGATGTTGGCGGAGGGTGCTTCCTTCTCAGAGACCTAATCGTGATGTTGTGCGGAATCCGCGTGGGCGCGGTCAACTGGTTGTTCATCATCTCCGACTGCACATGGACAACGTGCACTACCTCCGGGCGGAGGCGGCGGCGGTGGCGGCGGTGGCGGGGCGGCGGGGCAAACAGCAAGGTCTGCATGGCGCCCTTGGGCAGCGCCTCAGGATAGATCAGCGGAATGAGGATGAGCAGAACCAGAATCGAACCGTTGATGATGCCTGTAAACATCATCCAACGGCCGCTCTTGGTCTTGATCCTGCCTCCGGATTCAAATGTGGAATCTTCAAACATGGCCAGCCTCGAATCGGGTGTTTGTTACTCCTAATTAGACACCGCGAGAACCGCAAATGTTCCCGTGCATAAAAACCGTCCCCATAGAAGCGTGTTCACCTTATCAGAACAACGCCTCCCCTGCAATGCCTGCTGCAAAACCAGTGCAATTCACCAAGTACAATTCCAGGATTCCAGCTTCCTCTAAATCGCCGTCGCCTTCCGACTCAATCCTCCAGGCCCCCCGGGTAAACCGTTCGCTTCCGAGCCGCGGCCTGAGCGCCTCACCGCGAATCCCGCTAAGCCCTCGAGCGCTTCGCAGCCGGCAAAACTGTAGCCTTGCCCCGCTTCGATCGCCACTGCTGCCACGCAACCAGCATTGGCGCCGCCACGGCGATCGAGGAATAGGTACCGATTAGAATACCCACCACAAGTGCAAATGAAAAGCCCTTTAGCACCGGGCCGCCAAAGATATAAAGCGAAAGCACGGTCAAAAACGTCAGCCCCGAGGTCAGCACTGTCCTGCTTAATGTCTGGTTGATACTGCGGTTGACCACGTCCGGAAGCGCCTCGCGGCGGCTGAGCCGCAGATTTTCGCGAATGCGGTCGAACACGACAATCGTGTCGTTCATCGAGTAACCAACCAGCGTGAGAATAGCCGCGATCACGGTCAGGCTGATCTCCTGCCCAGTCAGAGCAAAGGCGCCTACCGTGATGAGCGTGTCGTGGAAGCACGCAACGACCGCAGCCACACCGTAGATCAACTGGAAACGGAACCAGAGGTAAACCAGCATGCCCACCATGGAGTAAAGCGTGGCCCGCAGGGCCTGCCCCTCAAGTTGCCTGCCAACCGTCGGCCCCACCACCTGCACGTTAAGCACATTGAACGATTGGCCGTACTGGCCGCGCAACGCGTTCTCGACCTGCTGACGCCCCAGATCAAGCGCAGACTCGTCGGTTTGCTCGGGCAGGCTGATTAACACCTGACGCTGGGTCGCATCCCCGAAGGTCGAAATGTCCGCATCGCGGATGCCAGCCTGCTCAACTGCCTGGCGAATCTTCGTTGTATCGGGAGTCTGGGCAAACTGAACCTGCACCTGGGTTCCGCCGCTGAAATCCACGCCGAGCGGCACGGGGCTGCCGATATGCGCCCAGTGCCATCCCATTGAACAAATGCCGGCGATGCTAAAGATCATTGAAAAGGCAAGGAAGTACCACTTCTTCCCCAGCCAATCCACATTTACGCTGTGAAACAATTCCACTGGTTCTCTCCGCTTCCTGCTGGCTGGACGTCCAAGGGACCCCAGCGTCCAAACTACCAACCGCGGGGCGTCAATGCCGATCCCGCAGATGTCGTTCTGAAAACTAAATGGAGACCATCTCTCCCGGCTTTAGCCGGTTCAGATGAGCCTCAAATATCACACGCGAGACGAACACCGCCGTGAAAAGGTTCGCCGCCAGACCAATTGTCAACGTGACGGCGAAACCCTTCACTGGTCCGGTTCCGAACAAGAACAGAATCGCCGCTGACACGATGGTTGTGACGTGTGTGTCCAAAATCGTAACCCACGCATGGGCAAATCCCTGATCGACGGCCGCCGAAGGCGCTTTGCCGGCGCGCACTTCTTCGCGAATACGCTCGAAGATCAGAACATTGGAGTCGACGCCCATACCTATGGTAAGAATGACTCCCGCGATACCTGGAAGCGTCAAGGTAAGTACCAGACCCCCGCCGCCGGATGCGCTGGATAGTGCGCTGGAGAGGCCCATGATACCCAGCAGGATCACGAGATTCAGGATAAGCGCCAAATCAGCGTTAATACCCGAGCCACGGTAATAGACGAGCATGAAGACCATAACGAGCAGAACGCCTACGATGGCGGCAGTCACTCCCTCGTGAATTGAGTCCGCGCCCAGCGTAGCGCCCACAGTGCTCGCCTCGATGTAGTTGAGCGAAGCAGGAAGGGCGCCGGTGCTCAACATCTTCGAGAGAATCAAAACCTCATCGGGGCTAAAGCTGCCTTCTATCTCTCCGCTGTCGCGAATGGCGCTTTTAATGTTGGCCACTTCGCGAACGGTTCCACCCATCACAACCGCCATACCCTTGCCCACATTAGCGCTGGTATAGTCGTAAAACTTGTCGCCGGCTTCATCTGTGAGAGTAAAGTTCACTGTCCGTTGGCCCGTGTTCGGATTTGTGCTTGGGGTCGCGGAACGGAAGTCGCTCCCGGCCACCACCGCGGAGCGCTCCAAAACGTACACGCTGTCAGCACCTGAGCCACTTGCCAGCGATCCCGAACCATGGAGCATTTCGTCCTCGGGCGGAAGGGCTCCCCCTACGCTTGCGAGCGCCGCCGCTTCGTCCTGGTAGGGTCCGCCAACCACGGCATGAATCTCCAAGCGGGCCGTAGCCTGCATGATGGTCTTGACCTGATCCAAGTCGCTGATGCCGGGCAGTTCGACAAGGATCTCATTAGCGCCCAGACCGTACTCCTGAATCTGCGGCTCCGCGACACCGAGGCTGTCCACGCGGTCGGTGATCGTCTGGATCGCCTGCTGGACAGTTCTCTGGTCCAGGTCTCTTTCAAACGTCGGCTTCATGGTGAGCGTCGAGCTGCCGTCTGCGCCTTCGGACAGGTCGTATTCATTCGCGTACTTGGTGCCGTCCAGCAACGAGCTTGCTGCGCTCGATTGCGACTGCGAGATTCCCTCAACGCGGATGACCTCAGGCTTTTTAGGATCGGGCTTGTACACCTGAGAAAACGTAAGGTTGGCCTTCTTCAGGTCCTGCTCGATCTCTTGCACTGAGTTGTCTGTTTCCGCGCTCACCGACTCGGCTACCTGCACTTGCAGGATCAGGTGCGCACCGCCCTGCAGATCCAGCCCCAGGTGAATCCGGTTGCTCAGGGCGTCCAGCAATGCTTTACCGCTCACGCCCGACGGAATGCCGAAGATACCGTAAAGGCAAATCAGCAGCACAGCAACAATCAGGACAACCTTGTTCTTAAGATTCTTCTTCATGGTTCCATTTCTCTGCTAAAAATCGCTGAAAATCCGTCCACCCTTTTGATAAACCCGCAGCCACTCGCTAGGAGCCCGAGGTTTCTTCCTGGGTAACGGAGGCAATCGCAGTCTTGGCAACCTCCAGTTTAAGGCCGTCCGGCGCCACGCGAATAATGATCGAATCGTCCTTAATGGACAGGATGATGCCGCGGATCCCACCGGCGGTGGTTACGCGGTCGCCAGTCTTGATCGACGTTAGCATCGCCTGCCACTGCTTTTGCCGCCGCTGTTGCGGACGGATCATGACCAGGTAAAGTACCGGGATCAACAACAAGGGCAAAAGGACCGTCAGGCCCCCACCGGCTGGTCCGCCGGTTCCCGCGAAAAACATTGAGAAACTTGTCGCCACACTCATCCTTTGCTCGCCCTTCGGCCGCAAACGCGCCCTGGAGCACAGGCGCACCCTGACATTCGTCCAGCGCCTGGTAAATAGATTTGTCTCCGGGAACGGTCCTGGCCGTAGGTCCAATCCAGCCCAGACTCTGGTAGAAGGGCCAGATTGCCGCATGGCGGGATCGAGACTCTCTTCCCCCGCACGCGTATCTCTCCGGAACCCGACTGCCGTCTGCTTCCTGTTCGACACAGCCCTCTTTTGGGGCGCCGGTCACGGAAATCTCACCGTCCCGCCAATACCTATTCCGTCCGGACTCCAAAAGAATGCCTAGAGAGATAAGATACGCGCGCCCTGTGCGGTGTCAAGGTGCGCGGCAGCAGAATCGGCTTCCGCCAGGGTCAACACGATCCTTTATAAAGCCTTTACACAATGGCTACACCATGCTTATCCGTTCGGGTTTCACCTGTACTGTGTACGCTCTGAGCGTCCGTTTGCGCCTGCATCCAAGCCAAAGCCGGTCGCAGCGAAGCCGGAAGGAACCCCACCTTGACTTACGAATTCCATCCCGAGTCGCTCTGGCTGATCCCGGCGGCTCTCGCCATCGGATTCATGCTTTGGGTGCTTTGGCACCTGCACAAAGAAATCAAACGGCGAATCGGCCGGCCTTGATCGAGTCGCCCCTTTTCTTCGCGCCCACGCGCCGATTCGCTAGTTTGTCTTGGCATCCGGCGCTGCGGCAGGCGTGTCCGCTTCGTCGCTCGAATCCTCCACCAGCACCGCCGATCCGGGAACAATAGCGAAGCTGACCGCGTCCTTGCCGGTTGGATGAAAAGTCACCTGCATCGGCTCGCGCTGCCAATCCGGCGCGCCACACGTCGGATCAGGATGGTCTTGGGGATTGAATGCCGCCAGCTTCTTGGCCAGCATGGGCTTGCGTACGGTTAACTGCGCTACAACGGCATAAAGGCTCTTGCCGGTCGCGGTTACTCCGCAATAGGCTCCATAGTCGCGAAACCAGCTCACCTGGCTCACACCGGGATCGTAATCCGGCAGCTTGAGAGGCGTCACGCGGCCAGTGACCCGGTCAATCATCAGCCATGGGCCGCGCTGCCATACCCATTGCCCGGCTTTGTCGGCTGGAAGGGCATCGTTCAGATGAATCGCCCGCCGCACCAGAAAGCTGCGGTCCGTCACATCGTGGGCGTCACCCGTGGTCCATTCCTTCAATGTGCCGTCCACCCGCAGAGCGCGAATCTTCAGCGAGTCCTCGCCAGTTGCCGCGCCGGCCGGGTCGCCGGCCTTCGAGTAGGGAACGTGCTTCACCGCCCCCAACACCACCGCATGCGCCTTGCGCGGAGCCGCCTGCGATGCCACACCCACAGTCAACACCGCCAATGCTGCAATCGCTGCAATCCCCTTGCTCATTGCTCCCGCTCCTACAACTCTGCTGCCTCCACGGCGCGCGCCACACGGAATGCCGTGCCTTCGTTCAGGTGCGCCGACAGCACCTGCATGCCCACGGGTAATCCGGCCCTGGTTGCGCCGCAAGGAACAGTCACGCCACAGATTCCCGCCAGGCTCGCCGTCACCGTATAAATGTCGGCCAGGTACATCGCCAGTGGATCGCCCGTCTTTTCGCCCAGCTTAAAAGCCGCAGTCGGCGCAGTCGGCGTCACAATCGCGTCCACACCGGTAAAGGCGCGCAAATACTCCTCGGCCAGCAGCCGCCGCACCTGCTGGGCTTTCAGATAATACGCATCGTAGTACCCGGCCGAGAGCGCATACGTTCCCAGTAAAATGCGCCGCTTGACTTCGGCGCCAAAGCCTTCGTCGCGGGAGTGGCTGTACATGGCGGAAAGTGTCTCCGATGTCGGCGAACGGTACCCGTAGCGAACCCCGTCAAAGCGAGCCAGGTTGGCGCTCGCCTCGGCCGTAGCAATCAGGTAGTAGGTGGGAACGGCGTAACGAGTGTGCGGCAGCGAAACCGATTTCACGGTGCATCCGGCCGCCTCAAGCGCGGAAATGCCCTTTTCGATCGCCGCCCGCACCTCCGGGTCAAGCCCTTCGGCAAAGTACTCGGCCGGAACCCCGATCCGCAGGCCGTCGACCGGTTCGTCGCTTTCGATCGCGTAATCGGGTACCGGCGCCGGGGAGCTCGTTGCGTCTTTGGAATCATGGCCGGCAATCACGCCCAGCAGCGTGGCCGCGTCGCGCACGTTGGCGGCAAACGGCCCTACTCGGTCCAAAGAGGAAGCAAAGGCAATCAGCCCGTAGCGCGAGACCCGCCCATAGGTGGGTAGTACGCCCACTACGCCGCAAAAACTGGCCGGTTGCCGAATCGAGCCGCCAGTGTCACTGCCCAGTGTTGCCACAGCCAGGTTCGCCGCCACGGCAGCAGCCGAACCGCCGCTCGACCCGCCTGGAACCCGTTCCGTGTCTACCGGGTTGCGCACCGGTCCGTAGGCGGAGTTCTCGTTCGACGAGCCCATGGCAAACTCATCGCAGTTCAACTTCCCCAGGAGTACCGCGCCTGCCGCTTCCAGTCTTGCCACCGCGGTCGCATCGTAGGGTGGCCTGTAACCCTTCAGAATCTTCGACCCCGCCGTGGACGGAGCGCCGTTCATCACCAGCACGTCCTTGATGCCCACCGGTATGCCGGCCAGGGGCGCAAGAGCATCGCCCCTGGCAGCCGCATCGTCAACCTTGGCGGCCTGGCCGAGTGCTCGCTCCCTGGTCAGGCTCAGATAAATATTCAGCTGCGGATTGATCTGCGCAATCCGTTCGTAATAGCCCGCCGCCAATTCCGTGGCTTTCACTCTGCCGGCCACGATTTCCGCGCGCAAGGCGGCCAGAGTCCGTGGCTTCTCGACAAACGCATCCGCTGCTTTAGCTCCGCTGGGCAATCAAACCTTCCTTATCGTCGCTTCGTTGCTTTCCGAACGCCTGCCGCGTGTTTAATGCAATATTGCCTTGACCTTTTCGCCGGATCGACACCCACACTCGCCTTGCAAACCCTGTTCGTCCTGCAGGCTAACGCTCAATCACCTTGGGCACCTTGAAGAACGTCTGGTCAGCCTCCGGCGCCTGCCGCATCACGACCGCGCGATCGAGCGAAGGATCAATCCGATCTGGCCGCAGCGCACCGGCGCCAACCGCACCTCCAAGTTCACTCACCTGGGCCAGCGGCGCAACGCCCGTGGTATCCAACTCATTCAGCTCCGCCACATAGTCAAGAATGGCATTCAGGTCGTCCAGCATGCGCCCCGTCTCTTCCGGCTCAAGTTCGAGGTGAGCCAGCTCGGCAACGCGCTGCACGTCTTCCACGGTTACCTTTCCAGTCATTTCCTCTTCAACCCCATCTCTGGCCAACCTACCGGTTTTGCTGCGAATTCCACCGTATTCACGCGCGCCTGGCCCGAAGGTAAAGTATAGCCGGTGTCTCGTCCCGATCTCTCTCCAAACCTTAGCCTCGTCTGCCTTAGTCCACCGTGATAGTCACCGTCGCCGCATGCGAAATTCCGGTGGACGAAACCGTGACAGGAATGGCATAAGTCCCGGCCGGTGTGCCGGATCCACTGCCCGAGCCGCCAGACACTCCTGACGGTCCTCCAGCCGAACTCGAGCAACTTGACAATGTGGCTGCCGTCGCAGCCAGCAAAACGACCAGCAGCAAACCCTTCCGGCGCCGCCACAACGCCAGCGGCAGCAGCAACAACCCGCACGTGAGCGGCAGCATTCGCCATCCGCCGGGGGTCGCCATTCGCGCCGACCCGGAAACCCCGGTCTCAATCTCCACCGTCACATTCCCGGTGGCGCCGGCGCTCACCGCTGTTGTGGGAGGATTGAATTGGCACACCGCATTGGCGGGAAGCGCACCGCAGCTATAGGTGAAGGTTCCCTGCGCCCCGCTGGCCGGATTGATCGTAATCGCAAAGTCGGCAGTTTGGCCGGAGGCCACGGTCAGGCTGCTGGTCCCGAGGACCGTCGTTGTGAAATCGAACCCCGTACCCGACAACGACACATTGGCCGGCGCCGCGACGACGGTCGAACTCGCGGTCAGGCTGCCGGTCACGGCCCCGCTCGCCGTCGGCTGAAAGATCACGGCGGCCGTGCAGCTTGCTCCGCCGGCCAAGCTGCCGATGCAGGTGTTCTGCGTCAGGATAAACGGACCATTGATCGCCAGGGCCAGCGAGCTTATCGCATAGCCGCTGCGGTTGCTGATCGTTATCGGCGTCGCTGCGCTTGACAGCCCTACGCCCACCTCTGGAAAGTTCACTTCCCCGGGACCTCCGACCAACCCGCTCGATAGTTGCCCGGAGCCGTTAAGCGCAATCGAAACCGCTGTTACTCCCTCGGTCGATGAGGAAACCGTGAGTGTGGCCGCTCCCGATCCGGCCGCGGCCGGTGTGAAGATCACCTGCACTGTGCAACTGCTTCCGCTGCTCAGTACGGCGCCGCAACTTGTCGCGCCGGTTGAATAGCTGCTCGCCGCCGCGCCGGTAAACTGGAAGCCCACGTTGGCCACGGACACACTGCCGCTGTTCGTCACGGTTAATGTTTGCGGCTCGCTGGCCACCCCAGGCTGTTGCGTCGAGAAGGTCAGGCTGGAAGGATTAATATTGAGCGCCGGCGGCGTGACCCCAGTACCCCCAAGAGGCAAAGTCTGTGTGCGCAGCGCATCGGAGATAGTCAGCATACCTGACGCGCTGCCCACCTGCGTGGGAGCAAATACCACGCTGATCGTGCAGCCCGCACCCCCGGTCAGCTGCGTTCCGCAGTTGTTCGAGGTTTGGAACGGCCCGCTGGCCGAGACGCCGATTGCCGTCAGCGTCATAGTCCCGGAATTGGTAAGAGTGATCGTCTGCGCGGCCGAGAGCTGTCCCGTTGCCGTCGCGGGGAAGCTCAGGGAGGCGGAATTCAGCGTATCTGTCGCAGCGGCGGCTCCGGTTCCCGCCAGTGCCACCGTCTGCGTTCCGGCTCCATCGCTCAATGCCAATGTTCCCGCTGCCGCTCCGGGTTGCGTCGGCGCAAACGCTATCTCCATCTGGCAACTGGTGTCGGCGGCCAGGCTGGTGGTGCCGCAGGAGTTGCTGGCGATCTTAAATGGGGCCGTAACGGAGATGCCGCTGATGGGAACTGCCGTTCCGCTGTTGTTACCGGCCTGAACCTGCAGCGGCGCCGAGGTCGTCCCAACCGCAATCGGGCCGAAACCCAAGCTGGCAGGACTCAGGGTGACCACGCTCGCTGCGGCCCCGGTCCCTGACAGGCCAACCGTCAGTTGGCCACCAGTCACGTTGACGTTGATCGTCATCTGGCCGGTGCGATCGCCTGTCGCGCTGGGCGCAAACGTCACTTGAATCACACAGCTTGACCCTGCCGCGACGTCGGTATTCACGCAATCGTCGGTCTCGCTAAAGTCCCCGCTCATCGAAATGGCAGTAGGTGACAGAGCAGAGCTGCCCGTGTTCGTCAGGGTCACCGCTTGTGCGGTGCTCGCGCTTTCGACCGCCTGGCTGGCAAAGGTGAGTGCTGTCGGGTTGACTGTCGCGGTGGTCAGAGCCGCACCAGCTGCCCAAAGTGGGATTTGCCAAATGCCGCGTCCATATGTCGCCGCCACCAGCATCTGCGAAGCAGCGCCTGTAGCAGACGTACTGAGAGCCACAGCGGGCGATGCCGGAAGCCCTGCTCCATACACCGACCAGCAGTTGGATTGGGCCACGGCACAGTTGCCCGCCTCCCTCGTGAAGTAGACCCCTTCGTCGGTAGCGATGTAGACAGTATTGGCATTCTGCGGATCAACCACAATGCTGCTGGCTGGCGTCTCCGGCAGGTTCGACGTCAGATCAGTCCAATGCGCCCCGCCATCGGTGGTGCGATAGACCACCTGAATCTCCTCTTGCGCATCCTCGGCGCCCTCGACTGTCACGTACGCTGTGTTTCCAGTCGTATCATGGGGATCGATGAAGATGCTGGAGAGGTCCATGCCGAAGTGGTTCATGGAATTGCTGTCGTTGGCCACCGGACCCAGAGTCAAATCCTGCCAGACAGGCGAGCTGCTTGAAGTGGGGTTGATTGTTGCACTCAGCACATGACCCGGCAGGTCCGCGCCGCCGTTGGCAGAGCCGTACATGCCCACGTAAACTCGTTCGCCGCCGCCTTCCAGCACCATCGCGGCCATTGAACGAATCAGCGCATCGCCATTGCAACTGCCCGTGGTGGCTCCGCTATCGAGGATCGGGCTGATCGCGTTACTCCCGGTCCAGCCGCTTCCATTGGCCGGCCCGCGCCACACCCGGCAGGTTCCCACCAGCAATTGCGTTGGATCGAGCGGATCGACCAGAAACGGCGCCGGCTCGGGCATCGTGTCTCCGTCTCCGCCGACCTCTGGATCGCTCACTACCGGGCTTGAGCCGAAGTTTGCAGATGTGCAGTCCTCCGATTGCGCGCACCGATAAATTGAGACTCCCGACTGATTGTTGACATACCAATTGGCGCTGTTGCTGGGGTCGATGGCGACAGGCCCCCCGTATCCGCCCAGAATCTGCGGCCAGTCCACCGTCACCGTGCTGCTCTTCACGCCCGCCGTCCCGTTCACGCCCAGACCGGCCATCAGCGTGTACGGCGTTGTCGTCACCGCGGAGAGGCTCACCACCTCGGCCAATGATCCAAGGTTGGCGTTCAGATTCTGATAGTGGCTGGCGTCGGTGGCGGCGCAAACCAGCCCGGTCTCTCCAATGGCGTCGGTCGAGCGCCATAACCCGCTATCGTTGCCCACAAACACTTCCAATGGATTGGCTGCATTCCAGGCCAGCGTATGCTGAAATTCCCCCACCTGCGCACTCTGGCAGGTTGTCGAATTGGTAGTGTTTCGCCAGGCGCATCCCATGGCCAAGCTGCACTTCCAGAGGTCGTTCGCCCCGGCCAGCAGCAGCGTGTCCTGTCCTGCGCCAAGCCCGCCCGGCACCGCGGCCAGCGCCAACGTATAGCCCCCGTTGAGGATGGTTGCCGCGCCATCGGACGTACTCGTTTCAAGCGCCGCAGTGCTCCACTGTTGCGCAAAAGTGATCGTCTGGCTGCTGCACGTTCCGCTGCTCGCCGCGCATTGATCCTGCCACAGTCCCTGGTCCTGATTATTCAAGTCCACCGTCCAGGCAAATGTGTCCCCCGTGGACGGGTTCACGGCCAGCGTGCCGCGAAAGATGGGGCAGGCGATCGAACCCGCGCTGCCCAGATTGGTGGGGCACATCTCGGTACTCAGCCCGGAGCCGGGCTGCGCGCTCATGCGCGTCCAGGTGA
Organism: uncultured Acidobacteriaceae bacterium; assembly: GCA_963793885.1. Taxonomy (GTDB): domain Bacteria; phylum Acidobacteriota; class Terriglobia; order Terriglobales; family Acidobacteriaceae; genus Telmatobacter. Next base: position 1,264,184 of record CAWCBQ010000001.1, on the reverse strand, counting down.
TGCCGTCTGGCGACTGGTAATAGCCGTGGAAGCGCACTGCCGCCACAAACAACTGCCGCACGGGGTTCCAAATCACCGATGTGGCCGCGTTGCCGTCGGGTGAGGCGAACGCGTCCAACGGTCCCTGCACGTCGTCTCCGCTGCTGTCCGAAATGGTTGCCAAGTGCCATGTGGCGCCGCTATCGGAGGAGTAATACAACCCCTCGTAGCTGTCACCGGGCCGCACCGCATTCACCTGGGTGCCTTCATAGGCCTGCGAGACCGCCGCCACCACCAGTTGCGAATTTACCGTGCTCCAGGCAAAGCCCGCGAAGCCTTCTCCGAGGAAGCTGAAGTTCGTGCACGCCCAGGCCCTGTCTCCACATCGTCAGTTTTTGCAGATCAGGCTCCAGGTGTTTCCCCCGTCGGCGAACGCAGAATTCCGCCGCCATAGTAGGAGTCGAGCATGTCATTGGGGTCGCCGGTGCCAGCCAGGACCACGCCTGTTCCTCCCGGCTGCACCGTCAGCGCGCCTATGCTGATTGAGGCGTCTGTCACCCCGCTCAACACCGCCAGCGTGTCGGTAAGCGGGGTAAATGTCACCAGGGACGCGCTGGAGGTTCCAGCGTTCTGCGGCCACCCACACTCCGCCACCGGTTGTGCCCAGGTAAAGATGGTTTCCGGTCGCGTCCGAGGGGTCCAGGGCCAGCGCCGATACGCGCCCCGTCACCAGGCCGAACCCCGGCGTCTCGACGGCCGTCGGGCCCAGGGGCTGCCAGACTCGCGGTGGCCGGGGACCCGGCTGCCGCAGTCGCCAGAATGGACGCGCGCCGCATGCCTGCGCTCCTTGGCTGCCAACCCTTTCGCGGGTGTCCAGCCGCGCCGGGTCAGAAACCGCTCAGCTTCAAGCACCCGGGGAGGCAGATTGGTCTGTTGCGCGACGGCGATTTGTCTTGAACCTGCTGTGGCCGGCTGCGCCATTACGGGGCGCCCCGTCAGACCAGCCAATAGCACCCAGAGCCAATGCCGCCAGCACAACAGGCCTGCAGGCAGGGCCTGACTCTACCCTGAGCGGAACAGGAAATCGCTTCCTAACCTCATCCGCCAGCGGCAGATCTTCGGAATTTCAAGTCGACAGTTGCGGTCGGTCACACGTGTCCGGATATCCGACTCCGGCTTCCCCTCACCGTCATCTTCCGTGGGGGATGAGCGCAGAATCCATTGGATTACGCAGTGTGAAACAAGCAGTTTCCGGGATTGGAACTGTGGGCCATTATAGGACACTTAGAATCTTGCGCGAATGTGACGGCCATTACACATAGAGTGGTGCATTTCCCCGGTTGAGGATCACGCCTGGATTTGAGCGGTCTCAGGATGGCCGTGCCCAGAAAGCAATGCACTCAAGTCGACCCTACCCCAAGGAGGGGCGACCTGGCACAAAGTGCAACAGGGCATACCCATCCTGAAACCGCTCCGGAGTCTGCTCACGCTCCGGCATCGTGTTGGCGAATATAGGCCTGTGCGTCAAACTTGCGGGAGATCGATGCGCCGGTCATGGGCCGCACCAGCCCGAAGACCGGGCGGTTAAACCAGGGCCGGTCGAGCTTGCCCACAATCGCCCAGGCAATGCCGGCATAGCCGTTCGGATCGCGCCCGTCCAACTCGTAGCGGTCGTTCAACACGACCGCCCAGTCGAAAGCCGTAGCCGGGTCCGGCGCCCATTCCAGAATCTTCTTGGCCCAATACATCCGCATGTAGTTGTGCATCCAGCCGGTCCGAACCATCTCCCGCTGGGCAGCGTTCCACAGCTCGTCGCCGGTCTCGCCGCGCTCCAGTTCCTTGAGGCTGTAGCGGTGCGGGCGCGGGTCGCCGGCATGTTCCAGCAGGGTCTTGCGAGCCCATGGCGCCGCGCACTCCCAGTTGTCATAGTTCGGCTCGTAGCGCACAAACAGCACCGCCAGCTCCCGCCAGCCGATCAGCTGCTCAAGATACCTGTCTGCCGGCCGCAGCCGAGGCCTTGCCCGCGGCCACCGCCTTCTTCACCGCCAGCGCAATGGTCAGCGGCGAAATGTTGCCGAAGTGCAGATACGGCGACAGGCGGCTGGTGCCTCGCGCCTCAGGGTGGTTGCGCGTCTCTTCGTAGTCCTTGAGCTCTGACCTCACGAATTCCTCTAGCCGCTTGAGCGCGGAATGTGTTCCCCCGGTAAAGCAGTCCACCGGGCCTACGTGCGGTCCAGCTTGTTGAACCCCGCAGTGATGTCTTCCGCAAGAGAAAAGCCCTGAAGGCGTCTTGCGACTCTTCCAGCCGTAGAAGAGGCTCGATCTCCTGGGCGCGCGACCAGGTACTTCGGCAACGCTGCCTTGAGGTGCGGCCGAAAGTGATGCAGCAACACAAAACTCCGCCCGAACACGCGCGAAGGAACCACGACGTCGGCATCCACGGTCCAGAAAGGAACCTTCAGCCGTCCCGCCAGCACCGTCGCGCCAGCGCTCCGGTTCGCGGCAGGGATTCTCATCGCCGATCACGAACGCGGCCCGCACCTCCTCGAGAAATTCCTCCAGCTTCGCCGGTGACCGTCGGATCACAAATGTCAATTCGCGCTCGGCAGCCTCCTCCGCCACGTCCCTGAGCCCCTGCTGAAGAAAGTAGTAGTGCCGCAGGTTGGCGTGGGGATAGTTGGGAATCACCTGGAAATAAATGACGACCGGCAGGCCAAGCAGGTTGCCAGCCTCGATGGCCACATCAAGTGCTGGGTTGTCCTTGATGCGCATGGCGCGCTGCATCCAGTAGACGACCGAGATTCCGTCTTTGCGGATTGCGCCACCTCGGCGTACAAACACGCGGGGCTGTGCGGCAGCTTTGGCCAACCCATCGGGAGTTTGCGGAGTTTTGTTTGTAGCGGTCAACTTCTGATTGGCCTCTGTCACTATTTTGCATGGTCAGTCCGGGCAATTTTCATAACAGGCAGTAAACGCGGAATGATTTACCCCTCGTACTCGGGGAGCGCCTTGGCATCGGTTGGTTCGCTCAGGATTGCGCCCCGTCAGAAGGGCTTGAGCAGGTGGTCCTTCAGCGACCTGGGCTTCTTCTCTTTTGAAGCCTGAATGACTGGCGGCGTCCCGACCCTCGGACGCCAGATACCCACAACTTCCCATCTCAGATCCGCATGATGGTTTTCGAAGTCCGCCAGTGACAACGCGTAGGCACGGGACGCCGGCGAATCCAGCGTGGAGACCGACTGCCACTTTGCAGTTCCGCTGTCCCCCTCGAAAAAGAGAACGGAACGTCCCGGGAAGGCCCCCTGGGGTTCCAGCAAAAGCGACTCTCTCCCGATGTGATCCGTTGTACGAATCACATCGCATCCCTCAATGCACAACACGGCAATGCCCGCTTGCTCGTCCAGGATCTGCGATACGGGCCAGTGGCTTGACGGAATCAGGATTAGCGAATCGACCACCGTAGCAACGGGCTCCTGATCGCCGGCGCTCCGTTCGCCAAAATGCACCATGGTCACAAAAGTCAGACCGCCAGGAGACGTGAGGTGATAAACGTCCCACGCTCCCAACGGAACTCCCACTCGTGCATTCTCATCGGAAGTGGCAACATTCATTGTTCTGAAGGGCGGCCCGGTGACAGCCGAAACCGCCGACGCGGAAATGCCTAGCATAAGAACCGGTGGAGCGGCTGCGTCCTGTGCCTCCAGCAGACAGCTTCGGGAAGCCAGAATCATTGTTAAAGCGCAGCCAAATTTGCAGATCAGTGTCATTCTGACCTTCTCGCCGCTCTCAGGTTGCCGCGAGTTTACCAACAGCCGACAACAGGATGGAATCTCACATTCGTGAATTCCGTCTTAATGTTGCCTTGGGAGTAAACCCGGTGTCACGTGGTTTCTTGAGAGCGGGAACAGAACCGGGAGGGCCGCAAGATGTGTCAAAAATCGTTTGGATCAGCTCGGGAAACGAAAAAAGGCCGCCGCGGGCGGCCCTTAATGCATTGAGGCGAAGGGGCTTTACCAGCGTCCCCAGGCTCGGGTCATGTAGTCGGCCAATGTCATTCCGATTAGCGCCATAAAGACGAAAATGCCTGAGATCGCGGTAAGCTTGGTCAACTTCGAGCTGTACTTGACGCCCATGAAGAAGAGCACCACCAGCATGGCCTTGCCGGTGGCAATCGCCAGGGCGACAATCGGATTCCAGATGCCCAACTCGAGGAAAGAGGCCCACACCGTGGCAGCGGTGCCCGCCAGAAGGCATAAAAGAATCACCACGTAGATCTTGGGGCTGACAATGTGATGCGTGTGTTCCGTTTGCTCGCTCATGGCAGGCTCCTTTTACTGATGTCTGCTGATCAAATAGAGCAGCGCGAAAAGATAGATCCAGATAATGTCGACAAAGTGCCAGTAGAGGCCGAAATTCTCAACAAATGTCACATGGCCGGAGGTGTAAGCCCCGGCCCGCGCTCTGAAGATCATGAATCCCAGGATGCCGATGCCGATGATCATGTGCAGCGCATGCATGCCGGTCATGGCGAAATAGAGAAAGAAGTAAAGCTCTGTGTGGCGGGCCATGTCCAGCGCCAGTGGTTTGTCGCCGTATGCCGCCGCTGCCGGGTCAGAGGCAGGATTGATAAAAGACTGAAGACTGTAGTGGAACCCGGGAACGTGGTGTTTCTCCCACTTCTCGTGGTACTCGATGCTCTTGATGCCGAGAAAGACCGTGCCCAGCAGGAAGGTAAGCACGAGTGAGACCACCAAGCCGTTCTTGCGTCGTGTTTCGGCGCACCATACGCCCATCGCCATGGTAAAGCTGGACGCGATGAGCGTAACCGTATTGAGCGTGCCCCAAAATACATCCAACTGGTGAGAGCCAGCCACAAACGCCGGGTAGTACCAGTTGCGATAGATGAGGTAGGCGGTAAACAAGCCGCCGAAGAACATGACTTCGGTAAGCAGGAACAGCCACATCGCAAAGTTGGTGGTATCCGCCTGCTGTTCGACGGAGTTAAAGTGGTGGCGCTGGTAAGCGGGGTGCTCCTCGTGGGAGTCGCCGGCCTCCGCCAGGGCTCCATGTGCGATCGCGGGACTATCCGACACTTGCCACCTCTTTCGCCTGCTGCTTCTCAAGCCACTCGTAGTCGTATGCTTCGTGATCCATGATCGGCGTCACCACAAAGTTCTCGGTCAGAGGCGGCGACTGGGTCTGCCACTCGAGCCCGGTGGCCTGCCAGGGATTGTCGCCCGCGATTTCACCGTACTTGAGCGACCAGGTCAGGTAAAGCACCGGCAGCAGGTAACCGACGCCCAGGATTGTGGCACCCGCGGTCGAGAAAACGTTCAGAACCTGGAACTCGGGAGGATAGGCCGCGTAACGGCGCGGCATCCCCAACGTGCCCAGGATGAACTGTGGAAAGAAGGTCAGGTTGAAGCCGATGAAGGTCACCACCGCGGCCAACTGCGAGAGCTTCTCCGGATACATGCGCCCGGTCATCTTCGGCCACCAGAAGTGGATGCCGGCCAGGAAAGCCATCAACATGCCCCCCACCATCACGAAGTGGAAGTGGGCAACGATAAAGTAGGTTTCTGTCAGGTGAATGTCGGTACCGGAGGCGCCCAGAAAGACGCCGGTCATGCCGCCGATGGTAAACAGGCCCATGAAGCCGAACGAGTAAAGCATCGGCGTCTCAAAGGTGATGGAGCCCTTGTAGAGCGTGAACGTCCAGTTGAAGATCTTGATGGCCGACGGCACGGCAACCAGCATGGTCAGCAGCGAGAACACCAGAACCGCGTAGTTTGAAATGCCCATAATGAACATGTGATGGGCCCAGACGAAAAAGCCGAAGACCGCAATGGCTACCGAGGAGAAGGCCACTGCCGTATAGCCAAAAACCCGCTTTCGGCTGAATGTCGACACGGTCTCTGAGATCACTCCCATGCCGGGCAGAATCATGATGTAGACGGCGGGGTGGGAATAGAACCAGAAGAGATGCTGGAACAGCAGCGGGTCGCCGCCCTTCGTCGGGTCGAACACGCCGATGCCTACGGTGCGCTCGAGAGCCAGCAGAACAATCGCGATGGCCAGGACGGGGGTGCCGAGGACCATGAGGATGCTGGCTGCATAGTGGGCCCAGCAGAACAGTGGCAGACGGAACCAAGTCATGCCCGGGCAGCGCATCTTGTGCAGCGTCACAATGAAGTTCAGTCCCGTAAAGATGGAGCTGAAGCCCGCAATAAAGACGGCCATGCCTGTCGACATCACGTTGGTATTCACGTAATGGGTTGAAAGCGGCGTAGTAAAGGTCCAGCCCGTATCCACACCGCCACTGACCATGGTATAGACCACCAGGATGCCGCCCACCACGTAGAGATACCAGCTCAGCAGGTTGATTTTGGGTAGCGCCAGATCCTTGGCACCGATCATCATGGGGATAAAGAAGTTGCCCAGCGTAGCCGGGACCGACGGCACCAGGAACAGGAAGATCATGATGACGCCATGCATGGTGAACACCTTGTTATAGGTGTCCGTCGCCATCAGGTCGCTTTGCGGCGTAAGCAGTTCCAGGCGGATGAGGCCGGCAAGCGCGCCGCCGATGAAGAAGAAGAAGGTGATCGAGATCAGATAGAGGATCGCGATCCGCTTGTGGTCGCCGGTCAGCAGCCAGCTCAGCAGACCGTTCTCCTTCGTAATGAAGTTGGTCTTCGGAATTCTGGCCGTGGACTGATCGGGAAGACTTAGGATTGTGGCGCTCATGGATTCACCTTCCCCTGCGGTTTGGGTTGTTGACCGCGGCGCGCCGCAGTGCCTTCGCTCTCCGGGAGCAAGTCGGTTGTATTCGTTGTCTGCTGGATACGATAGTCGGAGTCCAGATGCTTGATGTACTCAACCAGCGCGATCACGCCTTCTTCGCTGACCTGCCCCTGGTAGGTGGGCATAATCGGCGCGTATCCCTGGGTAATATGCTGCGACGGACTCAGGATCGACTCGCGCAGATAAGCGTCGTCGGCGGTGATGGCCTCGCCCGCTCGATAGCGTCAGCTTGGAGCCGTATACGTTGGCCAGGCTGGGACCGCGCGCGTCGGGCCGCGTGTTATGGCAGGCCGCGCAGCTCAGGCTTGCGAACAACCGTTCACCGTCCTGGGCCAGAGAGTTGCCGCTGGTCGAGCCGGCCAGCCACTTCTTGAAGTCGTCCGGCGTCAGCACCACCACGTCGCCGATCATCTGCCGAATGGTTCGTCCCGCAATACTGGGTGCAGAACAGGTGATAGGTGCCGGGGGTCGTGGCTTCAAACCACACCGTCGTGTAGCGGCCCGGAATGGCTTCCCGCTTCACCCGGAAAGCGGGAATCGAAAAGCTGTGAAACACGTCCTGCGAAATCAGCGTCAACTGTACCGGCTGGCCGGTCGGCACGTGCAGCGAGTTGATCTCGTGCTGCCCGCCCGGATGCTCCGCCTTCCACATCCACTGCTTACCCACCACGTAAATGTTCATGGCGTTGGCCGGCGGCGTATAGACACGGAAGTAAATCAGCGCGCCCCACACGAACATGATCAGGAACAGTCCCAGCGGGATGATGGTCCACGTGGCCTCAAGCAGCGTGGACCCCTCAATTTGAACCGCGTGCGGATGGCGCTCCTTGCTATAGAGGATCGAGAAGCTCACCACCAGCAGAATCACGATCGTCAGCCCGATCAGGCTCACCAGCACCATGAAAAAATACAGCGCGTCCATCTGGGGCGCAATCTTCGACGCCTCCGGCGGAAACAGCGCGAAGTTCGTCATCCATTTGACGAGAAACTGCCAGAGTACTGGACTGATTTCATTCATTCCGTTATCCGTTCACCTTTTTGTCCGTTCCCGGCTCCCCTGTGCCGGCGGTTCCGCTCCGTCCCGCGTTGTCATCGTTGTGGTAGTCGCGGCGAAACATCACCAGCATGAATCCACCCAGCAGCACCAGCGTCAGAGCACCGCCCGCCTGCACCACCCGGGCCACGATCAGCGAATGGGTATTGGTCTTGGGGATCGTAGTGGTAGCAGTACGTCAGAATATTGTCCACCGGCGAGCCGATGCGGTTTGAAGATGCTTCGTCCAGCCCCAGCAGCAGATCCTTGGGCGAGTATTCGACTCCCATGTAGTACTGGGCCAGTTTGCCTTCGGGGGTCACAATCTGAATGGCGCTTGCATGCGCAAACTGCACCAGGTTGCTGCCCGGCACATTGAATCTTTACGTAGCGGAAACCTACCGCCTGCGTGAGCGCATCGATATTCGGCTGCGTGCCGGTCATAAAGTGCCAGCCATTCGCTGTCTCGGGATGCCCGTAGCGCTTCACGTACTCGCGCTTCTTGGCCGCGGCCAGGCTGGCGTCTTCACGGTGGGATCGATGCTGACCACTATAATGTTGAAATCCTTCCCCGGCACGAACCTCACCATCTGCAGCGCGCTCGCCAGCCCGTCCATCTCTTCTGAGCAGAGCATCGGGCACCGGTAATACACCAGGGCCAGAATCGCGGGGCGTTTGCCAAAGTAATTGCCGAGCGCAACCTGGCGGCCCGCATCGTCGGTAAACGTGAGTCCCAGCGGCAGTTGCTGGTTCAGGTGCTGCGCAATGCCCACTCCGTCCAGAAGCGTCGGCGGCTTGTCGTTGGTGGGCCCCATCTCCTTGTCTCCGTAACTGGAAACCTGGGCCATCAGCGCAGCGAGGGAGCCAGGCAGAGCAGAAGTGCGCCCAGCGCCGCCACTACCGCGCCAAATCCGGTGCTATGCCGGCTTGTGCTTGTTGTGTTCGTTTTCTGCATTGTGCCTGCTCTCCTTCTCCCGGCCCGAAAACAACTCGACAGGGGCGTTCGCGTCGTCAAAACGGTTGTGACTTGTTCTCTCTTACTGTTACTTGCTCGCTTCCTGCTGGTGGGCCACTGCCTGCGCCTCTTCCTGCTCAAAGGCTGTGCGCGCAAATCCATTGGTCAACGGCACCTGCACCACCGGCTTGCTCTCCCCGGTCATCAGCGGCGCTGCCGTGCCGCGGCGCCACCGGCAGCCCGCGCTGGGCAATCAACTCCATCGCCCGCTCAATGGGAATCCTCACCTTGGTATGCGACGGGTCAACCCAGCTGTAGTTCTCCAGCAGCAGGTCCTCGCGCGCATGCAGATCGGCCACATCCTGGTTGCCGTCGTCCATTGCACCCGCGGCGTCGGGAAACTGCTGCGCCAACTCGGCAACCTTGTTCTGCATCTCGGGATTGTTGGGAAGATTGCCCAGCTGGCGAATATCCACGGTCTTGGTCCACTTGCTCGTCGGGCCGTCTTCCTTGTTCATGCGCGCATTGATCACCTTGCCGATGCCGTAGCACAGAATCCCCGTCACCGACGACGAAGATGCCCAGCGCGGTCAAGAAAGACAAGGATTCCCGTGATCTTGACGTCGCTCTTCTCAAAGCCCGCCGAGACGTCGATCTTCTTCCGGCTCGTGTCCCGATCCGTGATTCTCAGGCTTGTGCATGTTCAGGCTCCAGAATCTCCGCCAGATGCGGATCGTTGGTCTGCACCAGCGGCCGTGTCTTCAGGCGCGTGCAGAAGAAGGCCACCCAGAAGGCGACCATCGCCACCGGCACGGCCACATATTCCAGAATCCCCCAGCTGAAGTGCAGGTTGCGCGCGGCATCCTTGTAATTCGGCTCGATCAGCCAGAACAGGTCGAACGCCTTGGCAAACACCATCCATTGGCAAACGCGCACCAGCCGCTTCTTGTTCCGCTTGATGTCGCGCGAAAGCAGCAGCGTGAAGGGAATCAGCCAATGAAATATGAAGTCGAGGGTGATGATAATGCCCCAGTGGCCGCGAATTCGGTCCAGGTACCAGGGAATCTCTTCGGGCAGGTTTCCTGACCAGATGATCAGAAACTGTCCGAAAGCAAGGTAGATGTTCAGCATCACAAAGGCAAAAGTCAGTTTGCCCATGTCGTGCTGCTCAGTCTGGCGCAAAATCGTCTTGAAGGGTTCGGCCTTTGACAGCGAGATAGAAACGATGATTGCCAGCGCCAGCACCGAGTAGCCCTGGCCCACCAGGAACAACAAACCGTAGACCGACGAGTACCAGGTGGGGTCCATCGACATCACCCAGTAAATCACCGCCGCGGTCATCGTCAGGGAGTAGACCACGATGCCCGGTCCGCTTATATTTTCAAGCTTCTTGATCCAGTAGGGCGTGTTGCCTGCCTGATCGGCGTCGCGCCTGATTGCCAGCGAATTCAGCCGCCACGTGTAGAAACCCCAGATCGCGAAGCACAACAGCCCTACCCAAACGAAAGAACCAGGATTGAGCATGGGACGCTTGAAATCGAGGCAATGGGCTTGAATCTCGTTGATCAATCCCGCTTTCAGCGCCGCCGCCGTGTCGCTCGCGGTGGTGAACTGCGCCCAGAGATAAAGTTTCTTCAACTCCACCACGACCACCAGCCAGTAGACGAAGACCAGGGGAGCGAGCGGCTCATGGCCTCGAGCGGCCGGCGCAGCAGCAGGCCCCATTTGCCTCCGGAGCAGTACTGCACCATCAGCAGAGCCAGTCCGCCTACCGACCAGCCGAAGGTCAACATCATGCCTAGAACCCATGCGCGCAGAAAGTGATCGACCGATCCGTCCGCGAAGGCTAGCAGTACGGCGACCAGCAGAGAAGATCGCTCCCACCGTCGAGCGCGCGCTTCATCCAGCCATCCACAAAGGCGGGCGCGCCGAGTTCGGCGGGGAGCGTTTTAGCGTGTGTTTCCGCGTGCGATTCGTGAGCCATTCCGTGAGTCCTTACTTCGCGGCCGCGGGGGCCGGTTTGCTTGCGGGAATCTTGATCGTCGGGTCTGCCGGATTGGCCGGAGCCATGCCGGGCGTGCCCTTCTTTGGCCACTGGCGGATAGGCCTGCACCGCGGTTGCCGGCAAGGCCCAGGGCTGCGCGTACTCAGGATGTCCCTCGGCCGCCGCCAGATTGCCTTGAGGTCTTGCACCTGGATGCCGGAGGGCACATCCTGGACCGTGGCCGCCTGGCTCAACTGCAGCGCGCGGATGTAGGCCGCCACAGCCCAGCGATCCTCGGGCGTCAGTTGCGCCGAATAGTCCGGCATGGCCCCGTATCCGTGGGTCATCACGTAGAAATAGTGCGATACAGGCTGCGAGATGCGTACCTGGTCGTGCAGATTGGCCGCCGGCTTGTAGCCGCGCTGGACAATCTCACCCAGACCGTTGCCGACCCGCGAGTGGCATGGCGTGCAATAGATGTTGAAGCGCTCCTGGCCCCGCTTGAGCACTTCCATCGTCACCGCAAAGGGCATCACATTCTGCTCCTCGCGGTAACCGTTCGCTCCTTGCACCACCCCGGTGTAGAAATAGCTGTCCTCGTGCAACTGGCCGCGCGCCACCGTGTCCAGCACCTGTGGACGCGCCCCGCGATGATCGGCAAAAAACTCCGTCCCCCGCTGCGGCACCATCTTTGGCTGGTCCTGCATATCCTGGCGGCAACCGGTCACCAGCAGCAGCACTGCGACGCCCGCGGCTGCAACTAGGCGACGCCGGTTCTGATCCCCAGCCCCTGATCCCTGACCCCTGCTCTTTGGGCGGTAGGCTTGCATTAGTACTCCACCTCCACAACCGATGCCGGCTGAAAGCTCTCCAGGTAGGCCTTTGCTTCAATCAAGTCGAACTTCGGATCCAGCGCCTCAAGACACAGGAAAAACTTGTCCGTGGTGGCTCCGCCGCAGAAGTTGGGCGCATTGAAAAGCGGATGATAGAGCGCCGGCAACCCGTTCAGCGCCAGCATGCCGAAGCAGGCCGACAAGCCGGCCCACAAAATCGTCCACTCGTAGGCAGGCACAATAAAGGCCGGCCAGGAGTACGTCGGACGTCCGGCGATATTCAGCGGATAGGCGAGCACTGAAATCCATGTCTCCAGCGAAAACATGGCCGCGCATCCCATCAGTCCACCGATGAGCGTGACCAGTGGAACCTTCGTTGCGATGGAAGCCGATGGCCTCGGCCGCCTCTTCCACCGGATAGGGTGTGTAGCACTCCATGCGGCGCCAGCCGTCTTGGCGTGCCTGCCGCGCGGCGCGCACCAGGTCGCTGGGGTTATCGAATTCGGCCAGCATGCCGTACGTTCCTTCGCGTGGGGGCATCAGTCACCTGCCTTCGCCGTTGCCTTGGGCGTAATCTTCGCGCCCGGCAACATCATGCGGATTTCGTTCATGGGAATCATGGGCAGGAAGCGAACAAACAGCACGAACAGCGCAGTGAACAGTCCCAGGGTTCCCACGTAGGTCATGTAATCCCATTTGGTGGCGCGGTAAGTTCCCCACGCCGAGGGCAGAAAGTCGCGGTAGAGGCTGGTCACAATGATGACGAAGCGCTCAAACCACATGCCCGTGTTCACCACGATGGAAAGAAGAAACATAAACGTGATATTGGTGCGCAGCCTGCGCGACCAGAGGGTGGTGAGCGGAATGGCCAGGTTGCAGGTGACCAGCACCCAGTAAGCCCAGCCCATGGGACCGAACATGCGGTTCCACATCATGAACGCTTCCCAGTGAGAGGCCGAGTACCAGGCCATGAACACTTCCATGCCGTACCCGTAGGCGACGATGAAGCCTGTGGCCAGCATCACCTTGCCCATATTGTCGATATGGCGCTCCGTCACCAGTGCTTCAAGGTGGTAGAACTTGCGCAGCGGAATGGCCAGTGTGAGCACCATGGCAAAGCCGGAGTAAATGGCGCCGGCTACAAAATAGGGCGGGAAAATGGTCGTATGCCAGCCGGGAAGCACGGCCACCGCGAAGTCGAAGCTGATGACGGTATGCACTGAGAGCACCAGCGGCGTGGCCAGCCCGGCGAGCAGCAGAGACGCCGTCTCATAGCGCATCCAGTGACGCGTCGATCCCCGCCAGCCCATCGACAGCATCCCGTAAAAATATTGGGCAATCTTTGATTCGGAGCGGTCGCGCAACGTGCCGAAGTCCGGAATCATGCCCATATACCAGAACACCACGGAGATGGTGGCGTAGGTTGACACCGCGAAGACGTCCCACAGCAGCGGGGAACGAAACTGCGGCCACACATTCATGGTGAAAGGGAGCGGCAGCATCCAATAGGAGACCCAAGGGCGCCCCACGTGAATCAGCGGGAACATGCCGGCGCAGATCACCGCAAAGATCGTCATGGCCTCAGCGAAGCGGTTAATCGAGTTGCGCCAGCCCTGTTTGAAGAGCAGAAGAATGGCTGAAATCAGCGTGCCTGCGTGGCCGATACCGATCCACCAGACGAAGTTGATGATGGCGAATCCCCAGGCCACCGGCTGGGTGATTGCCCAGATGCCGACGCCCTTGAGGAAGAGCCAGGTAACGGCGACCAGCAGCATGGTGGCGCCGGCGCCGGCGACGCCGAAGAAGGCGAACCAGCCCAGCGGCGTGTGCGGCGTGAGCACGATGCGCGAGATCTTCTCGGTGACCGACCGGAAAGTCTGGCCCGGCCCTATAACCCGGTATTCTCCCGTTTCTGGATCGATGCCCGGGTCGGTGGTTTTCACTTCGCTGGTTGCCATCGTGGATTCAACCCTTTGCCGGCGCGTGTTCCACCGGCGCTTCTTCGAGTTCCTGGTTCGGATTGATCACCGCGGCCACATACGTCGTCCGCGGACGGGTGTTCTGGTCGGCTAGCAACTGATAACTGCGTTCATCGGCGCGCAGTTTGGCCACGCGGCTCTGCTTGTCATTCATGTTGCCGAAGGTAATGGCCGATGCCGGGCAGGCCTGCTGGCACGCGGTCACGATCTCGCCGTCCTTAATCGGCCGGTTCTCCTTGTCGGCATCGATCTTGACCGCCGAAATGCGCTGCACGCAGTAGCTGCACTTTTCCATCACCCCGCGCGAGCGAACGCTTACGTCGGGATTCCGCATCAGTTTCAGGCTCTCGGTCTCATAGTCGGAGTAAAGCAGGAAATTGAAGCGGCGCACCTTGTACGGGCAGTTGTTGGAGCAGTAGCGGGTGCCCACGCAGCGGTTGTAAACCATGGTGTTCAGCCCTTCCGGCGTGTGCACCGTGGCGCCTACCGGGCAAACCTGCTCGCAGGGCGCGTTTTCGCAGTGCTGGCAGGCCATCGGCTGAAAGTGTGCTCGGGGTGCGGAAAGATCCCCCTCGAAATACGTGTCGATCCGCAGCCACTGCATGTTGCGGCCGATCCGCACTTGCTGCTTGCCCACCACCGCGATATTGTTCTCCGCATAACAGCTCACGATGCACGCATTGCAGCCCGTACAACTGTTCATGTCGATCGACATCGCCCAGGCATTTTCTCTGTAATCCCAGTTGGGGAACAGTGAGTCCCCCATGTCGGTCTTCTCGCGGCTAAAGCCCTCGTTGGCAAATCCCGGGTCCGCCTTGTATTCCTCAAGCGTCGCGTAGCGGATGATGCCGCGCGGCCCCAACGCCTCATCCGCCTCGAGCGAATCGTTGTTCTGGCCCTCAGGCTGACCGAAGCGCGTACCGCGGTGATCCTGGTAGTGGCTCTTGGTGATGGCGATGCCCCACTTGCCTTCGATCTTGCGAATCGACCCGGTCGCATTGAACGGCGCCCAGGTGTTGCGGATCAGGTAGGCATTGAACCCGGCGCCTGAACCCACGCGCCCTGCAAACTCGCGGCCGTAGCCCAAGTACACGGTGACGGAATTATCGGGATGGCCCGGAGCCACAATCACCGGCGCCTTCACTCGGCCGTTGCCCACGGTCAGCTCGACGATATCGTCTTCTTCCAGACCCAGCCTGGTCAGCGTGGCGCCGGAGACGATGGCCGCATTGTCCCAGCTCAGGCTGGTCACCGGCTTGGGCAGCTCCTGCAGCCAGCCCACGTTCGACCAGCGGCCGTCATAGATGGTCGGATCGGGCCGAAAGATGATTTCAAGCGAATCCGGCGAAGTGGGCGCGGGAACATTGCCCTTGAATGCTACCTTCGAGCCCGGCTTCGACGTCTTGTCGTATGCCGTTCCGTCAATCCATCCGTCGTGCAGCGCCTTGCGCCACCCGGTTTCAAAGTCACCGTTGATAAGCGGCTTCGCCGTGGCGCGCACCGCCTCATAGGCGCTCAGCATCGGCTCGTTGAGCAGCGCCTGGAAAACATTGTGGGCTGTCTTGCCGCCATAGAGAGGATCGATCATCGGTTGAACGATCGAGTAAGTGCCGTCATAGGCGCGCACATCCGACCACGATTCAAGAAAATGCGCCGCCGGTATGTGCCAGTGAGAAATCTGTCCGGTCTCATCCAGATGCGAGCCGAGGTGCGCCACGATGCCGGCCTTGTTAAAGGCGTCCGTGAAGTCCAGGTCGGCGGGCGCGTTGTAGATCGGGTTGGCATTGAGAATCACCAGCCAGTCCACTTTACCCGCGTTCAGGTCAGCCACAAGGGCCTTGAAGTCGCCAAGCTGATCGGACGGCAGCGGGTTCAGCGGACCGGGCGCGACAGAAACCGTCTTGCCCAGATTGCCCAGCGCATCATTGATTGCCAGCGCCAGCAGCGCAACCGACTCGTCCTGGTAAAGCCCCGGAATCACGGCCGACTTCCCGGCGCTCGCTTTCAAGTCCTTGGCCAGGGCGGCAAGAAATGCCTTCTGGCCGTCTGTCCAGTTGTTCGCGGCGCTCTCGACGCCGGAGACGCCCACAGCCTTGGCCAGCTCCGCCGTGAATGCGGGAATCTCACTCGACCTGAGGCCAAGCCGGTGCTCGGCCTTCAGCCCCGTGGTCGTCGGCGAGCTCTCGATGGCGTACAGGCGATTCAGATTATTCGGATCCTTGCGCCGCTTTGCGTAGGAACGCACCAGCGCATGGAATCCGGGGAAGCTGGCGCCGGAAAGAAAATCCGCATCCAGCGAAACAATCACATCCGCCTCATCCAGCTCATACCGGACATTCAATTCCCGGGCCGCCGAGGTGCCGGCCAATGCCGGGTCGTACTGCACCAGCTTCGCCTTGGGCCATGCAGCCTGCAATGACTTCCACTGTCCCGCCAGCGTAGGCGACGTAATGGTGGCGCTCAGAAAATAGATGCCTGTGCCATCCTTGGTCGCAGCCGCCTTCAGGCTCAGGGCTTCCACAAACTTGGCCCACTCCCGCTCCTCCCCGCGAAACAGGACGTGCTTGGAACGGTCCGGATCGTATAAATCCAGCAGCGTGCCTTGCGTATAAGGATCGGAAGAACCCTGATTGTAGGCGTGCTCGGGATTGCCGTCGAGCTTGATGGGACGAAACTCGTCGCTCTTGACCAGCAGCGGCACACCACCGGTCGAAAACGGATGGGCCGTCGCAAAGTACATCGGCTTGCCCAGCACCAGGTCTTCGGGCTGCTTCACATAGGGATAGATCTGCTCTTCAGGCTGCTTGGTGCAGCCGGCCAACCCGGCCAGCGCCATCGAGGCACCCATCAGCTTGAGGAAGCCGCGGCGTGAAACTGGATCGACCCACTCCTGCGCAGCAGCAGGAAACTCCCGCTCAACCGCCGCCTGAAACTCCGCCGTATCCGCCAACTCGTCCACCGAACGCCAGAACTTCTTGCCTTTCACGCCCTGCAGCTCCTGGCGAACCTGGGCCAGGGTCAGGGGCGTGACGGCTTTTTTCATCTCGTGATCCACGGCATTACCCGCCTTGTTCGTGCTTCCGTTCTTCCCGTTGCCGCTGGCCTGTTTGCTCATCGGTGGCAGACCTCGCAGCTGGTCAAATCTTTCGGGGTGCGAATCTTGTAGTGGTCCAGCAGAAAGTGACCCAGCTCGTCCTGGCTGGTGAACTTCTGGTAGGTCGCATGGGCATGCGTCTGGCCAGGCGCGGTCATAGCCGTCCCCGCATCGCTCACCAAGGCCGCCGTCTCGAACATCGCCGGGGCAGTCAGCGACGCCAACTGCTCTGGATTAGCCGCCGGGTCCTTGGTTACGCAGCTCACGCTCTCGGCCGTGGGCACGCCGCTTGCCTCGCCGGCAACCGAACACCATACGGGCCGATCGCTCGACGGGGCCTCCCAGGCCATGTTGTAGATCTCGCCCGTGGGGCGCAGATTCTTGGCCGGATTGCGATGGCAGTTCAGGCACCACTCCATCTGCAGAGTGTTCTGCGCGTACATCAGCGGCATCTGGTCCACGCGCCCATGACAGGTCGCGCAGCCAATCCCCTTGTTCACATGAATCGAGTGGTTGAAGTAGACAAAATCAGGAAGGTCGTGAACCTTGATCCACGGAATCGCCTGCCCGCTGGCCCAGCTCAGGCGAACCGGCTCCAGAAGTTGCGCATTGGTCCATATCTGCGCGTGACAGTTGATGCAGGTCTTGGTCGGCGGGATTCCCGCGTAGCTCGACTTCTCAACAGTAGTGTGACAGTACTGACACTGCAGGCCCAACCCCTGCACATGATGCTTGTGGCTGAACGGCACCGGCTGGTCGGGACGTTGGCCTTGCCGCGTCACCCAGGGCGAACGTTGCAGTTGGTCCAGCGTAGCTCCCAAAGCGATCACGATCAGCCCCGTAAGCACAAGACTCATGCGAGCCAGCGCGTTGGAGCTGCGGTCAAAGATTTGCGCCATGAATGCTTTTCCTGCTTGGTTTTTGCGTTTGAATGCGCCCGCTGTGCCGGCGGTCACACAGGTTGTGTTCAAGAATCATTCTTGGGCAAGCATCACCCGAGAGGTGGAGAACCCCGAAAATCCAATATAACAGCAAAGAACCTGCATACAAGGGTTTGCGCCGCCCAATTTACAAAAAATATTGTGCAAAATCAGCTGCGTAAGCCGTTGATAAGTCTAGCGATTGTGATAAGGACAATTGCGGGGAATAAACCATCGCGTCTCCGGCAACTTGCGTACCGGAAACTGAGATTGTGCCTCCAAAATATCATGCTGATCTTGCGTTTTTCCAACGAGTCAAGAAGCCATGTCCCAGATTCTGACGTTCACAACCATTCGAAGCCAATCTTCCTGCCCCTGACCGCCAGAATCACCCTAACTTTTCAAGATGCCGAAACCGTTTGGCGGGTGGCCTGTCCTTTCAGAGGAAAACGCTCCCCTCACAATCGCGACTCCCGCGGCGGTTCCGCGCAGGTCTCGGCAAAGGAACTGTCGGGCGAAGTCGCAGGCCAGCCAATGATCACCAGGAATACATCCAGAACGAACAACGCGATTGCGATGTCGTTGAACAGCGTGGCCTGGCGCCACGCAGGCCACAGCTGGTTGGCTGCCCAGAACAGAAACGCGGTTGCCAGCATTGCGGCCTTGGCAAGTTCCCTGGCCGGGGGCCGGCGCACAACCTGGTAGAAGAGGTAGGCCAGCGCGATCATGGCCAGGGAGAAAGACGCGAGAAAATCGTGACTTCCGGTGGGAAAGTATTGGGGGCGCGCATCCCAGGCCAGCAGCACCGCAGCAACTGCGAGCGTCACGACGCCCAGAATCAAGGGTACGGCCCGATGGGCCCGATCAAGACGCATAGACATACGTCATTATTAACCGCGGCGGAAAAGGAAACCGTAAAGACCATCTCGAGCCAAACCATGTTCTGGTATGCGCATGGCGCGGGATTGCCTCGCCACAGGCTTCAAAACCGCCATGGTTCCAAGAACGGGGAATCAATTCCTTGCTCTGGCATTGTGATCCATCCCCCAAGGCCAACAACCTGTTGCTATAGAATTCATATGGACGTAGCACTCAACCTTCACTCATCATCTGGCAGAGCGGGCCTCCTGCATCGGAACCCGTTGCGGAGGAGACGTTTCTCCCGACGCGGCCTGCGCCACCCTGTCTAAGGCTCTGAAAGGAACGACCATGAAGTACGCCGGTTTACTTGTCTTGCCAGCCGGATTCTTTCTCGCGATAGCCGCGATCGTGCTCTTCAGCGACCCGGCGCAGCGCGCGATCTTCGTTCTTTGCGGCATCGCAGTCGAGGCTCTCGGCCTGGCGGTTGCCGTTCGCGGACACATGCAGGCACGCGGAGAGACGCACCAATGATCGCAACCCAGCCCCCCGTCCTCTCCGATGCCCTGTTCGCGCTCACCTTTGCGCTCTTGTTGCTGGCGCCGCTCGCCCTGGCTGGCGTGGCGCTGATCAATACCGGCCTTGGCCGCTCCCGGTCCGCTGCCCAGGCGCTGCTCGGCAACATCGCCATCGTCGCCGTCACCGCGATTGTCTTTGCTGTCTTAGGTTCGGCCTTGGCCGGCTGCCTTCCCGGCGGCGGGGCCCACACCTTTCATCTGGCCGGCAAGCCTTGGAGCTGGCTCGGCGCGGGACCGTTTTTGCTCGGTGGCCTGGGCGCGGCTCCGGCACATGCGCAACTTGCCACCATTTTTGAGTTTCTTGCCGTCGCCTTTGCGGCCCTCATTCCCTGGGGCTCGGGTGCCGACCGCTGGCGTCTCACTGCCGGTTGCGCGGCCGCCGCTCTTTTGGCAGCACTTGTCTTTCCTCTCGCGGCGCACTGGATCTGGGGCGGCGGATGGCTGGCCCAGCTCGGCGTTAATTTCTCCCTCGGCTCCGGCTTTCTCGACCCAGGCGGCGCGGCCACCATCCACGTCCTCGGCGGCTTGACCGCTATGGCCGTCATTTGGATCGCGGGTCCTCGCCGCGGCAAGTTCCCCAAAGAGGGCTTTTCCACTGCCATGCCCGGACACAACGCTGCCTATGTCCTGTTCGGCTGTCTCGTCTGCCTCGTCGGCTTTATGGCTTGGAATGTGGCTGGCGCAATCCTCTGGCTTAATGCGCCGCTCCCCGCCCTTCCGGTCACGGCCCTCAACACACTGCTCTCCGCCTCCACTGCGCTCGCGGCAACCTTCATCGTCACTGAAGTCCGCTTCGGCAAGCCCGACGCCAGCCTGTGCGCTAATGGCTGGATCGCCGGACTGGTTGCATCGAGCGCCTCCGCCGCCCTCGTCTCGCCGGCCGCCGCGCTCTTCATCGGCCTCGTCGCCGGCGTCGCCACCCCGCTGCTGGTCGAGCTCTTGGAACTCGCCGTATCCGTCGACGATCCCTCGGGTGCGATCTCCGTTCACGCCGCCGCCGGCCTCTGGGGACTTCTGGCCGCCGGATTCTTCGCCCCTCAGCGCGGCCAGTTCGTTGCCCAACTGGTGGGCGTGGCCACTCTCCTCGGCGTCTTCCTCCCCCTGGTCTATCTGCTCTTCTGGCTGCTCGACCGCGTCGTTCCCTTCAGAGTGGATCCTGACGGCGAGCGTATCGGCATGGACCTGCATGAACTGGGCGGCGGCGCTTATCCTGAGTTTGTCATTCACCGCGACGAATCGTACCGGTAAGCCGTTCCATTCATCAGAAAAGACGCGCTCCGCCTGGCCGGCAGAGCGCGCATCTACTTCGATCCGATCAGGCGAAGGCGCGCCGTGAATGCTCTACCCTGAAACTCGCTGAAGGTTCCGTACTCGGGCGAATCCACCACATTGTTCACCTCGGCAGGATTCTCGCTGCCCGTGGCGTTCTCGATCACCCCGCGCAAGCCAAAGTAGGCGCCTCGAAAGTGAAACCGCCATTCGAGGCCGGGACTGAAGTTGACGTCATTCGGAAACCGTTCGGCACCCGCCCCTCCCGTCACCTGCCGGTTTGCGCTGACCGCGGTGTAGGGGAAGCCGGTTTGGTAATCCAGCGCATAAACAACATCCCAGTTCTTGCCGACCTTGGGCAGCGGCACCGGCAGCCAGCCCCAGGAGAGGATGCGATTGGGCGTGTCCCATGCCAGCGGTCCGCTTTGTTGCGGACCTAGGAGTGAAAGCGTGGGCATGTAGTCCAGCGCCGCGTTCGTGCGCGCCGAGGAGCGCGTATAGGAGGCAAACAGCGTATGCCCATGCGCAAAAAGTCGCCTCGCGTCGAATTCAACTGAGTCGTAATGGTCCCGGCGCTGGTTGGTGAGCAGATAATTCCCCGACAATGCCGCCTGCCCGCTTTGATTCACATAAGTGAAAACGTTGGATGTGCGCCTCTCAACAAAGTTGGCGCCGGCAAAAATAGACCACGGCAGCTTTTGCTCAATGCCCAGGCTCCAATTCAGCGCCTGCGCCTCGTGGAGTGAGTTGTCGTTGGCGGTGAAGTCCGTCTCCTGTGAGGGACCCGCCGGCGTCACTCCATCGGCGGCGTAGTAAGTGTCGTCGCGGATCCCCGCCAGCGCGCGGGTCAGATACTCCAGTTGCGTGTGTTCGTAATAAAGTCCCGCGCCGGCAGAGATTTTGGTCGCGCCTGCGCTCGATGGAGGCGAGTACACCGCGGCAATGCGAGGCGACCAAAGCGGACGCCTCACGATCTCGTCCCAGTCGAAGCGCAGTCCCGGTTCCACCAGCAACCCCGCACTCGGCTGCCATCGGTCCTGAACGTAGGCGCCGATTTCGGCGTTGTGCAATGTAAAAGGCGCCGTGGCGGGAAAGGTGCTCAGCCGCAACAGCGTCCCGTCCTCGCGCAAATAGCTAACCGGCGCGCGCGAAACGTCTTCGTTGTAGCCGATATGGTCCGCGTCGACGCCGAATTTCAGATCGTGCATTCCGGCCCAGCGGCGCTGGGGCAGATACAACGCCGCGGTCCCCTCCAGCCGTTGCGAGCGCCCGGTCAGATTCTCGAAATAGCTGCCCGAAGGCAGTTCCGGCGTGATTTCGTAAGACGTGTCACCGTGGGGCTCATAGCCGTCGCGAAAGCGGACCACCCCAACACCGGCGTCCAAAAGCGCACCACCGCCAAAGCTCAACTTGTCGCGCACATAAGGCAGCCAGGCGATGGTATCGCGCTTGGTGGTGCTCTGTTGCGGCGTCAACGACGAGATTCCGTCGTAAGGCGAATGATAATCGTTGAACAGCAAGCCGCCGATGAGTATATTTGCCTGGGTCAGGTTGGCCTGAATCCTGGCGAGATTGCTCCCCCGGATCAATTCGTCGGTATCGGCGTTGGCAGCAAGCTCCGCTATATATATGTTGTCGTATTCGGTCTCCAGCCCGTCATAAAACCAGGCGCGATCGCGGACCACCGGACCTGAAAAGGTGAAGCGGGGAACGAACTTGTCAAAGCGAAGCCCGTTGAGTTCGCGCCAGGAGGGAATAAAGTTCGTGGCATTGAAGCGGAACTTGTTGTCGCCCATGCCGGTGTAAAGGGCCAGAACGCCGCCTGTGGCCCGGCCGAACTGAACCGGGTAGCGGGTCGTCTCGGCGTCAATTGTGCGCACTGCGTCGGCGCTCACCCTCATATCCAAGGTGCCGTTCACCGGGGAGCGAATATCGAACCCGTCAATTTCGTCGAGCGTTTCCCAGGTCTCCGATCCGGCCACGTGCACCTGCTCGGTCGCGTCCTGCACCACACCCGGGTTGTAGGGTAGCAGGTTGCGAATGTCGCGCGAGGTCTGGTAGGGAATGCTCACAATTTCCAGCGTGTTCATCGCGGTCACGTCGGAGGTCTGTTCGGTGTCGATTCCCGGCGCAGACGCAGTTACATTCACTTGCTCCTGCACGATTTGCTCGTGCGTCAGCACAATCCGCACGCTCTTCGCGCTCGCTTCCACGCGGCTCTCTACGGCCAGATAGAAGCCCGCTTTCCCGGTTCGTATCTGGTAGGGACCACTTTGGCGTGGAACAAAGCCGCAGCGACCCGCGAAATCGCTCCACAGGGCAAGCGGGCTTTCACCCGGCTCGACCACGGTCACTTGGGCCCCTGCAACCGCCTGGCCGTTCTCGTCCACAACTGTTACGCGAACTTCGGCCGCCGGGTCCAGAGCCGCAGTGCCGGCTTGCATTTGCCCGCCCGCAACAACTGCGCAGAAGCCAACAAGCAAGCTGCATAGCGCCGGCCTTCTGCGGTCAAATTGCGGCATTGGGCTCGATTGCAACCTCCGTCAAGAGTTCGGTCCCGCCTCGGCGTCAGTATAGCGCCGGTCGCTCACACGTTCAGGCGCGCGATCACCCCGGGCCGCTCGGATTCACAAGTGATTGCTCGGCCTCTCTGGGAACGGCGGGAGTGCCCCACGCCTGCGATTGCCGCATGTAAACCCACAGGAAGAAGATGCCTGTCGCCATCAGGATTTCCTGATCAGGCCGGACCAAAAGGACAGTGAGAATCTGGCCCGACAACGCCGCGGTGGACAGGTGCAGTCTTTGTGAAAATTCACAGAGTATCGCCAGCGGGATATCCGCGGTCAACGCGAATACCGCGGCGGTCAGCAGAGTTGCGGTTCGGCCGATTGCGCCGCCCTCCGCCCAGAGCATCACGCATGCGGGAACCATCAGCAACAAAAGTTTGGCATCGTGCACTCGGTGGTAGGTCACAATCATGGTTAAAGGAACAACCGACGCCAGCGCAAGCCAGGCTAGCCGCGCTGAGAACCGTGACCGCAACGCGGTAATCGCCCACAAGAGCAAGGGCACACCGCCAACAAGGTAGCTGGCCTGGTTATAGATCCGCGGGTTATCGCTGAAGATGCTGAAGACCGCCTGCAGACTTATCACGTTATCCGCTGTAATGTTGGTAACCGAAGTTGGACGCGGATCGTTGATGCCGCCCGGCGCCGAGATGGCCGCAAGATTTGAACTCCAGTCATGCATCCAGCTCGGCGCGACATGAGAAACCCAGAGAACTGCCGGCAACATCAGGAACGCCGCAAGAATGGCGGTCTGCACTGCGCGCCTGCGATTGACTCCTCCTGCAAGAAGGAAAAAGAGCCAGACCAGTCCCGCTTCGTGCGGCTTGATGACCAGGCTCAAAGCCATGCACAGGATGCCGGTTGGCACAAAGCTATCGCGAAGCAAGCACCACGCGGAAACGATGCAAAGACCGGTGACGATTCCCGCGGTATTTCCGCCCGCAAAGACATTTTCGCAGTTGGCTAGAAGGAACCCAACCAGGCACCCGGACAGAACGGGCGAATAATCGGCTCCGAGATCCCACATCAGGAAGGCTGCCAGAATGAGGCTTGCTGCGTTGAGCACCGTCCACAGCCACTGTGCCGCGCTCAGCGGCAGCATCGCAAAGGGAGCGACCACGAGCAACGTGGCGGGGGTGTTTACATACAGCGTCATATCCCTGTGTTGCCAGGCCTCCGCCGATTGACTGTAGCCGCCTTCGGACCGGTAGACACGGTCAACTTCGGTTGCACTGTAGGGGTTGTTGTGTTGGAGCAGGCACCGCGAGCCGTAGTAGACTGCCTGGAAATTCAGGGGGCCTCCAGACAGCTTCCACCCGACCGAGCATCCCCACCAAACAGAGAGTCCACAGCTTAAAAGCAATAAAAGCAAACCGAACCTGCGCTTCTTTCTCACTTTGTTCACCAGGTACATTGCGTACGTCGCGATCCACGCGAAGAGAAACACCATGCCATAGATGATGAGATAGCGCAGATGATAGGCCCTGTTCTGCAAAAGGGGTGAGTTCAGATAACCGGCGTCGAAGAGCTGCGCTTGAGGTGCAAACTCGTGAAACTGGAGATCCTTGGTGCGTTCCGGAACCAGCGAGTCGATCCCATTTGCGATTGCAGGGAGCAATTGACGGTAAACGTAGGGGCGCGAAGCGGTGCCGTCCAGCATCGCGTCGAGACTGAGTTTCGGCATGAATTTGTTGGAATGCGCCTCGCAGAACTGCCACTTGTCATAATAGCCATTGAATGAGGCGGCGGCAGCCAAAAAGAACAGTGCGAGAAGGCATATCCGAAAATACAGTTTTGACTCATGCACCGAATCGATTATTCTCATCTCGCTCCGTATTCACCTCTTTGATTGACCTTCAAGACCTGGCCATCCCAGGTTATCGACATCTTCGTTCTGCCTTTCCGTCGGGAATTCTGTGGCGGAATGTCACGCCATGCTGTCAGGATCAATCGTTTGTCTGCCCGTCTGCTGGTTCCTTTGTTTTGCTGACTGTCCGTCCCACTTGATTCTGACTATCTGCTTTTTCAGCATTCAAGATCCAGGTCACCAGCAGCAACGCAAGCGCCTGCTCGTTTAACCCGGTTCTATCGGATCCCGGAACGGCGAAAGATAAGATGACAGCTCTTCTCCGCTATCTTCAGGCCTTCAGGCCAGGCTCCGCAAAACATGTTGGTGAATGAGTATCCATCCCGGCTGAGGCTCTGGATCGTCGGATTCCTGAGGTCGAGGGCGTCGTCAGGGCGGTGCGTGCGCATCTCTACGACAACCAGGTCGGGGTGGGTGGGCAGGGCCTTGTCGAACAACGCTCTCCATGGATTCTGGCTGCTCCACAACCAGAACGGCTCCGGGAGGTTGATGAAAATGTTGTGATCAAAATAGGGCAGAATTCCTACTGCGCGGCAGGCGCCACACCCCGGATCATCAAAGGACGTCACCGCGATTGTGGCGCCTTGATGAACATAAGGCCGAAGAAACCTGGCTGCGGCCAGATCGGGAGAGAACGCATCGCGATGATCGAACCCGACTGCGTAACAGGACCAGAGAATCTGCACTGCCGCAATAACCACGAGGGCAATGCGGCCGAGAGTTTCCGGGATGGGAACCTTGCCATTCTGCATTGGCCACGTAATCCATAGCAGGCATATCACAAGAGGCATGAGGAGCCCAACGTGCCACCATTCGAACTCCACGGCCCCTGAGAGAACGGCAAAAAACAGCACCGGCAATAGAACGAAGAGGCTACGCCGGCTCCGCAAACAAACTACGATGGCAATCCAGAAAGCGATCGACAGCAGCCATGAGGGTGACATTCCCCAAAGCAGCGATATGGGCCCCCACAACAGAATCGGCCGCGATTGTCCCGTGATCAGATTTACGCGAGCCAGCAGGTCCTTCGGTGGCCAGGCGGTCCAAAGCGCGAAAGCCCACAAACACAGAAGAGCGGGCACACCAACCATGAGTTGGAGGCGGTCCCGCTGATGGTCGTCCCGTTCACGAACTCGCCCGATCAGATAAGCGATCGCCAGCCCGCCGGAGATTGCGGCGGCGTGCAAAGCGACGTTGGCCAGCAGTCCCAGAAGCAGAGCCAGAACCAGCGGACTCTTCTTCCAACGGAGCGCGATCAAATAAAGGAAGATCGGAACGAGGACATAGCTCCGCGCGATCACCGCATATTGGAACAGAAGAAAATAGGTGAATGGCAGCAAAAGCCTGAGATAGCGCGGCAATGGAGACTTGAAAACAAGCAGCGAGGTCGCCGCTACAGCGGTTGCTCCGCAGATCCAGTGCAGACCGCTATAGCTGACGTGGAGGCGGATCAATATCCATAGCAGAAAATGCCAGAGCCCCGGAGACCCTTCATACCGAATGTATGTTTGAAAGAGTGCGGGGAGCGAAAGACTGCGCGCAAGCTGCCAAGACTGGGCCTCGTCAGCCCAGGGCTCATGATAGGGGATGGCGAATGCGACCACTGCGGCATACGTTGCGATCGCAGTCCACTCAGGCCAACGGAAACCGCGATGCGCGATCTCTGCGCAAGAAGACTCTGAAGGGGTAAAGGCAGAGTTCGCGGTTAAGTCCTGCGGTCTCTTCATGCCTTCCACCAGCGTCTGCATCCCTCACGAGCCAGAGATGATTTCGTTGTAATAATGCTGGGTAAGTTTTCTTCCAGTTGAGCCGAACCGAGGGGAATGGACGATTCTCAGCTTATGCGCGACGAATCCGATTGTGGTCGCCAGCACTCCGAAGCCGTATTCAACGCTGCGCTTGAAGTTGATTGACGAAGCTTCCTCAAAATACTTCGTCGGGCAGGAAACCTCGCCGATTTTAAAGCCGAACATGACGGCCTGGGCGATTATCTGGTTGTCGAAGACGAAATCGTCTGAATTCTCAAGGAGCGGCAGCGTCTCCAGCAGTTCCTTTGAGAAGGCTCTGAATCCGGTGTGATACTCCGATAGCTTTACGCCCATAAATAGATTTTGAAAAGCCGTCAGCACCCGGTTGGCGACATATTTGTAGAAAGGCATTCCGCCCTTCAGCGCTCCCGCGCCCAGAATGCGCGACGCCAGAACCATGTCATAAACCCCACTCGCTACCATCCCGGCCATCGCGGGAACCAGCAGCGGCGTGTATTGGTAGTCAGGATGCAACATCACCACGATGTCTGCGCCCGCGGCCAAAGCCTCGCGGTAACAGGTCTGCTGGTTGCGCCCATAGCCGTAGTTGGCGTCATGGACAAATGTCAGCACACCCAGATTCTTTGAGAGTGCGGCCGTCCGGTCGCTGCTCGAGTCGTCGACAAGAATCTTGATGTCCACAACGCCTGACAATTCCCGCACCGTCTTTTCGAGCGTCTTCTCGGCGTTATAAGCCGGCATCACAACCGCAATCCGTTTTCCGTCGATCATGGCTTCAACTCCTGGATCATCGTCGATTCCTGCCGTCCATTGCCACTTCGTAAAGTATGAGTGAACTTGCTATCGTGCAGGCGCAGGATAGGGAGAGATTGTTGCCGGATCCGTCCCCATTTGAACCAGCCAGACTCTTCGGTCACGATAATACTGCAACAACTCTCGATTATCGGCCGCGCCCATATCCCAGGCCCATACGACTTTGGAGGCATCGAGATCCGCACCGTTGTATACCCATTGGTCCAGCGGATCGCGCTTGTCCGAAGCACGCACAATCACCAGTTGTTGGCCGGGGATTTGTTCCAGTTCATCCGCAATTTGAGCTCGCTCGATTCCGTAAACATCCGGGCCCGACCAGAAGTTCTCCCATCCGGAGGAGGGCCACTCGGCTGTTTTGATGCCGAGGGGCTTGGCAAGCACCCGCGCTGCGCCAAGCACCAAGAAGACAACCACCATGAACCGCACCAGCGCTAAGCCGACAGCCTTGTCGCCCGGTCTCCATACCCGCAGGTGGCGCGTGGCCTGTAACCCGATTGCATAAAATGCCCCGGTAAAAGGAGCCACATAATGCGGAAGAAGAAAAATCTCGATTGCCATTCCTGCCGAGAGGATCAGCACCCCTATCACCAGAAACCGGATGCGCCGATCAAGAAACACGCGCCGCATCATAATCAGCGGAGGAAGCAGAGCGATCCCGGCGAAAAACATTAGAAACGTCACCACCTTGATCAGAGTCCCAGGAACAAACCGTGACCAGGTATTCACTTTCCAATAGCCCTTCATCTCGCTGTCGTAATAGAACCGCCTCATCTCCGCGTGCCTATAGGCCGGCTCGGGACGAGGAGATTGCCAGATGTAATAGGGGGCCATCGCATAGGTGGCGCGGTTAATGGTGTAAGGGAGGGTCGTAGGGCTCCCGAACACTCGGTGATCGTAATAGCCCATCCACGCTCCGGCGGCAACAATCAGGAGTAGAGGAAGAGCCGCCCGCCGTATCAAGACTGCGGGCGCCGGGTGATTCTTCCCATAAAGCGCCCAGCGTCCGAGAACGAATGCGACCGGGACGCAAAGCAGCAGGCCTTCATAAGGCCGGGTAACAGCAAGAAGAATGATGCCCACCGCCATGAGCATGCCGTAGCGCATGCGCGCCTTCTTCATCAGCCGTGGCAGCGCGCCCAGCACCAGCGCTCCTCCAATTGCGGTAATCAGGCCGCCGCCGGTATAGGTATTGATCCAATAGCTGAACAGGCCCAGGCGGACCATCGCCACCACTCCTCCCAGCAGCGCCCACCCCGGCGGCAGCCAGGCCTGCAGCATCCAGCAGAGCGCCGCACACATCAGCGCGCTCGAAACCAGGATGAAGATCCACGGATTGCCGAACAGAACCTTGCCCGCGGCCATCACCAGCCCCTGCGCGGGAAAGTACATGGACATGTAGGAGGGATGCATGTCCACGTGGATGGTCTCAAAGTGTATCCACATTGCCGGAGTCGGGTTGGTCAACCGGCCGTGCGCGAAGGTGTCGCACGCGAGCATCAGGCTATAGTCGTCGGGAAGAAACGGTAGGGGAACGGGACAGAAGGGAAGAATGGCGAGGCGAAGCAGGAAAGTGGCAATCCCCACCGAGGCAACGGCCATGCCCTGCCTGCGGGCCAGCCCCATGAACGCCCGTTCGACGCGGATGAACCACGGATTGCCCAGGCGCGGCCAAGCAAAAGCTGACGCTAGCGCAATCGCCGTCAGACCGAATTCAAGCAACACAAACGGATTGCCGTGTTCCGGATCGGCAGTCACAAGCATATTAAGTCGTTTCCCTGATCCGGCAGAGTGTTTTGCGTTTGCGATCAAGCCGCAATAACCGCGTCTCTGCATGATTCAAGAAGCGATCTGCTCGCCGAACTGGCATCCTTGCCATCCTGAATACAAATTGATTTCAAGCAGACCAGACACGGTTTGACGAGGATTCCGCCTTGTGCATCTGTCCCACGCAGGACCGATGATACCAGTTCGCGCCGTCTTGCCGGCGCCTTCAGCGGCTAACCGATGTCAGAACCGAGGGTGGTGCTCATGTTGCTGAACGCCGTGCCGATTCCTCCGGCCAAGCTCCGCAAACCGGCTACAGCGCCAAATGCAATCAAAGCGACAACCAGGGCATACTCGACCATGTCCTGGCCTTCTTCGCTGTTCTTCAGATCCTGGAACTTCACATACAGCTTCAGTAACAGATCATGCATGGTTTTGTTCTCTCCTTTGATTCTGTCGCTCACCTAATATCGTTGAGAAAGGCCGGGCAATGCGATCTGGGAGAGAACTTACAGGTTCAAACGACAAATGGCTGCCTCTTTTGGAGGCGGCCATTTGGTGCCCTTGCAGGGATAAGTACGCGCCGGTGTTAAGCCATGTCTTTCGCGTCTGGCCTGCAGAGAAGCGGTGTAGAGGGTTAAGCTAGTGCTGGCGTGTGATCGCCATGACTAGGTGATATCCGCGCCCAACTGCGTGCTCACGTTGCCGAACGCCGTGTTGATGCCACCGGCCAGTGAGGTCATGCCGGCCGTGGCGCCGAACGCGATGAGGGCGACGACCAGGGCATACTCGACCAGGTCTTGGCCTTCTTCACTGTTCTTCAGTTCGTGGAACTTCACATACAGATTCAATAACATGTCATGCATTGTGGTTCTCCCCTTGAGATTTGAATTTCTCCAGGCTTACGCCAGGAGATTGAATTCCACCCGGTGTTGCCGGGATGAATCAAGCAATGCATTCTGGGAACGGTCGCACAAGGTCCGATGACCTGAAACTGAAAGTTCTTGCTGCGCCAACCGGCGCCCTGTGCAGGGAGAGTGCGCTCCGGCAATTCGCCTGGCGTTCGCGCCCCTCCCGCAAAGAAACTTGTTTAAGCTTGCCGCGGTGCTGTTGTGACCGGGACTAGCTGATGTCTGCGCCCAGCTGCGTGCTCACGTTGCCGAACGCCGTGTTGATGCCGGTGGCCAGTGAGGTCATGCCGGCGGTGGCGCCGAAAGCGATCAGAGCGACAACCAAGGCGTATTCGACCAGATCCTGTCCCTCTTCGCTATTCTTCAGATCCTGAAACTTGATGTAAAGATTGAGAAGCATGTCTTTCATTTGAATTCTCCTAAGTTGCTCGAAATCATCGGCCGCAGCCGAGGTACCGGCAGAATATCGGATTCTTCATGTTGGTCCTGTAGTAATCGAGCCACAGGAATCAAAGCAGGCATTAGAATCTTGGGCTTCGCATCCAAAGTCGGTCAGAATGGCCTGCTGCTTGGGATTACGGTTATTTGTTGGCCCTTGCTGGGAGGCTTACGTAGCTGCGGTCGGCCCGTTCAACGGATTGACTCCCTGTAGGACGACGAATCGGGCTATCAGGTTTCCCTTGTGGGAGAGTACGTTCCGGTGTTCACCCAGTGAAACGTGTCTCTCCCGCAAAGGTGCTGAGGGAATGGGTCTATTCTCTTGACGGTGCTTTGTCGGAACTACGTGATGTCGGCGCCCAGCTGAGTGCTGACATTGCCGAAAGCGGTGTTGATGGCGCCGGCCAGCTTGCCCATGCCAGCGGTTGCACCGAAGGCGATCAGCGCGACGACCAAAGCATACTCAACCAGGTCCTGACCTTCTTCGCTGTTCTTCAGATCCTGAAACTTGATGTAAAGCTTGAGAAGCAGGTTGTTCATTTTTTCTCTCCGTATTTCGATTTGCCCAGCCTCAGCCGGGATGCTTCCGATACTGCATGTGGCGTGCCAATCCCGAGTTTTTAAGTGCCTCCATATAAATCAACAACTTGAGAAATTGCTCGTGCATAGCCGGCGCTGATCAACGTAAACAGCCGTTTACAGTGCGCGCCCTCAGCGATGGTTACCGTTTACATGCCTTCCGTACCGTGACCTCTTGTCTATGAATTCTGGCAGTTGCCAGGCAGGTTCCCGATCGGATGCCGCCCTCACTTTCAATCCCCGAAAGAACTTAGAATAGCGATCATGCCAAGCAGTACGGACGATTCCGTCGTCAAGCCCCGCGCTGACTATGTTGAGCTTTCCATTGCGGTCGTCTTCGGCCTGGCGCTTGCCCTCACCACCATGTTCCTCTGCGTCGTGCCCATCGCCGGCAACCTTGCCAGCGCCCGCGATTTCGTGGTCTTCTGGGCCACCGGCCAGCAACTGATCCACCACGCCAATCCTTACGACCCGGCCGCCATGGCGCTCATCGAGCACACTGCCGGGCTGAACCCGCGTTACGGCGTCCTTTACATGCGCAACCCGCCTTGGGCGCTTCCGCTGGTCATGCCGCTCGGACTCGTCGGGTTGCGCGTCGGGGCGCTCCTATGGTCCCTGGTGCTGCTCGCATGCCTGGTCGTTTCCGTTTGGCAGATCCAGCTCATCTACGACCGGCCGGGCAATCGGCTTTACTGGCTGGCGCTTTCCTTTGCCCCGGCGCTCTTGTGCCTTTGGATGGGGCAGACCGCACTTTTCGCCTTGCTGGGCTTGGTCCTGTTCCTGCGCCTGCACCGCAACCGCCCATTCATGGCCGGGCTTTCCCTATGGCTCTGCGTTCTCAAGCCGCACCTCTTTCTGCCGTTCGCTGCTGTACTGTTGGTCTGGATCGTCGTCTCGAAAAGTTATAAGGTTCTGGGCGGCGCGGCGGTTGCCATCGCCTCAACCTCTGCCTTGGCCTTCTTGCTCGATCCCTCGGGATGGAAAGACTATTCCAACATGATGCGCGGGCCTGCAATCGAGCGGCAGTTCGTTCCTTGCCTCAGTGTGGCCATGCGCCTCAACATCAGTCCGCAGGCCATCTGGCTCCAGTATCTGCCCGCGGCTCTGGCCTGCGTTTGGGCCCTGGCCTGGTTCTGGCCGCGCCGCCATGCCTGGGATTGGACAACAGATGGTAGCCTGTTGATGCTGGTTTCCATTGTTGCCGCTCCCTATTGCTGGCTCTATGATCAGGCCCTGGCCATTCCAGCCCTCATGCAGGCGGCCTACCTCGCCCGCTCCCGGCCCTTGCTCGCAATTCTTGCTCTTGCCAATCTCCCCATCGAGATCGCTCTCATGTGTGGCATCCGCGTCACTTCGGCACTCTATCTATGGACCGCCCCCGCATGGCTTGCGTGGTACCTGTTTGCCCGCGCTTCTGTCAGTAACGCGCGGACCGGCCAGCCTTCCGGCAGTGAAGCGCTTTCAGTTCACGCTGGCTGAAGGATACCGTCAGGCATCTGCTTTCTCTTCTCCTCGGTCCCACCGACTTCGGGACGACCACCCTCTTCCCTTCGGCTCTGTGGATGCTCTACTAACAGAAGGAAAGACCTGCCCTGTGCCCTCATGGCGATAGCTGTCGTCGTCAGAGAGTGTTGCGTCCCGGCCATGCGCTCCGATGAACAAGCCTCCGAACTTGCTGTGTGGTTGAATTTGCAGCGAGCTTGCGCCTGGCGCAAATCAGGCCCACAGGGTCAGTCGCCCGCCGCTCCGGCGTTAACGTCTGTGGGTATAAGCTCCAGGGTGTCGCCGGGCTGGGTCTGCGTGTTGCGAATCGTGCCCGCGGGAAGCTCCAGCACCGAGTGCGCCGTGAAGCAGGCCGAGAGCCTCCATGCGCCTACGGTGCTACTGACCTTCTTGACCCTGTTCTTGCGGTCCAGATAAACCAGGTCGATCGGAAACCGCATGAAGAACGTGTGCACTGACTCGCAGGGCACGATCCACAGTCCCTCCCCCGGAGCAAGCCGATCGCGTCCCAGCAGGCCCTTGTTGCGTTTGGGCCCGCTGTCGGCGACTTCCAGGCATGTGGCCAGCACGGTTGAGCGCACGGAATTCGTGACCTGAAGCCGTGGATCGGGGCTCGAAGGCCGCTCTTGGGAAGCCCCGCCCTTAAGCGACCTGGCAATCCATCGAATAGGATTCATGCGTTCGCCTTTGATCCTTTTCTTGGCCGCGTCTGTCGCCGTTTGGACTAGGGCCCATTGGGGGTTGGAGGCGTTGCACCGGCAGGACCGGGGCTCGCGCTCGTCGCTGTGGATGCGGTGCCAAAGCCTCCCGTGGCGCTTTCAACGACCAGCGGCTTCTCCGCCCTCATGCTCTGGACTAGCGTCTCCACCGGAATCGAGGCGGGCGGAGGAGCAGGCGTGTTGGCGGCTGTCTTGGCGTCCGGCGAATTCATCGGAATATTGGAATTCGGCGGCAGAAACTTGGCCGGATATCTCAGCGCAGGCTTTGCCGCGCCTGCTTCGATCGGCGACACAATCTCCGGCGTCACCAGCACGATCAACTCCGTGTTGGTTCGGTTGACCGACTTCGATTGGAAGAATTTGCCTAAAATTGGAATGTCTCCGATGAACGGAATCTTCTCAAAGGTCTCGTTTTCGCGGTTATCGAGCAGCCCGCCAATCACAAACGTCTGGCCGTCGCTCAGCTGGACCTCGGTATTCATTTTGCGGGTTGTGATTGCCGGCACATTGAATCCCGAGATCTCGACCGCATTTGTGAAGTCTAGGGCGCTCACTTCCGGAGCCACCTGCAAACGGATGCTTCCGTCAGGCATGATCGTCGGAATGAAGTTGAGCCGCACTCCATATTCCTTGAATTCGATTGTCACCGCTCCGGCGCCGCCCGCCGAGGTCCCCTGCACAACCGGGTACGGATACTCTCCGCCAGCCAGGAAACTGGCCTCTCTGCCATCCATCGCAATGATGTTCGGCTCCGCAAGCACCTCCACGACGCCCTCGGTCTGCAGCGCCTGGATCGTCGCGCCGGAACTCAACCCTGGGAAAAAGGCAAGAAGATTCAGATCATTTGAAATGGCGGCGGTATTTCCATTCCCCGTTAGCCCGCCTGACGTGGATGTCGTGCCCCCGGAGATGCTGGGCGGTGAAAATTCCCCAGTCGAAATACCGCCGACCGCATTGCCCAGCCCAAGAGTGAATAGATTGATGCCCAGACTTTTGGCCTTGCTTCGGTCCACGCTGGCAAAGCGCACCTTCAGAAGAATCTCCGGCTTCGCGGCGGGTACCTCCACATTAAGCAGATTCACCACCTTGCCTGCCGTGGATGCAATCTGCACTGCACGCGCTGAGCTGGTCAGATCTTTCACTGTCCCGCGCAGATACACCGACCCATTCTCCGAGGCAACCTTCAGCGGTTGGCCTGGAAGCTCCGTGTTCAGCTCCCGCCGCACCGCATCCATGCTGCTGTCCAACGCCGCCGCGCTGGCTCTCACGGTCACGTTGAAAAACTGCCGCCCGCCGCGGTCATCCCAGATAATCAGGCTCGTTTCTCCAGCCGCCTTGCCATTCACCATGATTTCGGTCGGGCTGATCGCCGTTGCCTCCGCCACATCGCCCAGCCCGATCGCTACACGCGTCGTCGGCCGCACGCAATCCACCAGAACCGTTTTGCCCACCGCTACTGACAGTTCGTTCGACGAGTCCTGAAAAGATGCCCCGCCCGGCTGCGACGAAGACGGACCCGCCTGCGCCCGAGCACCCCGTCCGACACAGAGGACGAAGCATAGTGAGCTTACACACGCTAGGGAGACACCGGCTTTCAATCTCACTGCTTTGCCTCGGGAGATTTGAATTTTTCCTGGCTGCTGCTGGCGCCGTTGATCACCTCAATCGTGAAAACCTTCGGAGTAGACCTGGGCGTCCTCCTTACGTGCGGCTGCAGTCCCGGCGCCCCAAACATCTGACCCATGGCCATGCTTGAAACCTGAGCGACTTTTGTATCCAGGGGATTGCGCAGCACGAGTTGAATTTTCAGCTCGCTCGCGGCCAGACTCAGGGTCTGCGCTTGTTCCGGGGTCACCAGCAGGTTCACCACCTGCACCTGCTGCGGCTTGCCTTCCGCATCTTTCTGGATGTCGGTACCCGCTGAAAGCACCGCGATATTTTGAAGTATCGTCTTGGTCATCGTGCCTTCGGAGCTGTTTGCCGCATTGGGAGGATTGCCCGATGCAAGAACATCCACCCGCATGCCCGGAGTCACGAATCCCGCCACGCCCACAACCTGGTCCACCTTCACCGCGCATGCTCTCATGCCCTGGGGAATGGTTGCCGCCAAGTCCCCCACCGGAACCGCTCGACGCAAGCCGGCTGTCCAGAATCGGCTCGCCCTGGTAAAGATCAGACAGAACACCTCGACCGATCGCGCCATCCGGCTTCAGAATCACGCCCTTCGGGAGCGTCCCCTGAATCTCCACCGTGGTCAGGTCATTGGCCGCCAGCACCGTTCCCAACTTGATGTCCGAAGCAGCCGCCACCACACGCGTGGTCAGCACTGGCCGCGCCGACGACATGCGTGCACTCACGATGCGATACACCAGAAATGCGCATCCCCCGGCGATTACGAATGAGATGAGCAGAATTGTCAGCAGTTTTCGATTCATAGAGATTCCTGAATAAACGAGCTCTCCCGCCAGCTCTGCTTTACTGTCCCCCGCGCCAATCGCCCCGCTCAGGTAAACAAATGCCCCAATACGGATCGAGCCCGCCTGGGGTGATTGCAATGTCCCAATTCAGCACAAACGCGGATTCAGTTTATTCCCTTTGCGTAGCATCCATTTGCACGAAAGTAACGTCGCAATCCCAAGAGGTATCAAGAGAGCTATGAGCTATATCGGCGCATTCTGCGTTTATCTGAGAGAGGCTACAATAAATTGAGTATTGACACGGCAGGGAAGGAGTTCATCTGTTCATGAGGTCTTCCCGCACGATTACGCTCTTTACTGAGAGCGGTGATATAAGCCAGCGGCCGACCTCGTTCGTGTTTTCAATTCTTTTCCATACCCTCGCCATCGGCGTTGTGTCTTTCGGGTTCATGTACACGCCCCGCCTCGACACCCGCGCTGCCCTCCAGCGTTACAACATGCGCCGCCTTGACCTCGAGACGCCCGACGAACAAATGCGGCACGCCGCGCGCACCAAGATCAAATATCCGGGACCAAAGCCCAAAATGAAACCTGCGCCCGGTGCCGGAAAGCCGATCCCGCGGACCCCTGTCCTGCGCCAGATCGCCCAGGCGAAAAAGGGCCCGCAGACCTTGGTGCAGCCCGACCTTCCTAAACAGCTCACGCTCGCCCAGGAAGTCCCGGTCCCCACCGTCGTTATCTGGTCCCCGCAGATTGCGCCCGTAAAGACCATCGTCGCTCCCCTGCCTGAAAAAGCAACGGCCGCCAATGTCACGCCCTCGACGGACATGCCCAATCCCGAAGTGGACCTGGCCGACATCAGCATCGCTGCCAGCGCCGTTCAGGCGCCCAAGTTGCCCGCGCCGGCCACCACCACTTCACCGGTCACGGTCGAGGCGCCTCAACCCCTGCAACTGGCCCCGGCCACCGTCTCCCAGCCCTCAGCGCAACCCACACCCGTTGCAGTGATGTCGCTTTCCGATCTGCGGATGAAGCAGGGCGCCGTCGTCCTGCCTCCCGTCAACGAAACCGCCGATGCCAGCAAGCCCGGTCCGCTCACGCCAGGCCCCGCGCAGGAGCCTTCGGCGCAGGGCAACAGCAACCAGGCTGGCGCAGGAGGAGCGGGAAAGGGTACGCCCGGCGAAGCACAGCCTGCCGCCGTCGCCCCGACTACCGCAAGACTGAATCCGCCCACGTCTTCGCCT
Source organism: uncultured Acidobacteriaceae bacterium (assembly GCA_963793885.1). Lineage (GTDB taxonomy): Bacteria > Acidobacteriota > Terriglobia > Terriglobales > Acidobacteriaceae > Telmatobacter. Next base: position 1,227,307 of record CAWCBQ010000001.1, on the reverse strand, counting down.
GCCCCCGGCTCCGATGCAGGCCTCGGCCTCGCCGACCACCCCACCGCCACCAAGATCACCCTGCCCAAAGATGGGCAGTTCGGCGCAGTCGTCGTCGGGGACTCACTTGAAGATCAGTTTCCTGAGATGGCGGACGTGTGGGGTGGAAGGCTGGCCTACACCGTGTATCTCCACGTCGGCATGGCTCGCAGTTGGATTCTCCAGTTTTCCCTGCCGCGCGATGAGGATGCCGCCGTCGCCGGCAATGTTGACCGCCTTGACGCGCCCTGGCCCTACAACATCGTGCGCCCCAATCTCCAGTTCGATCCTGGAGACGCAAACACCATCATGGTCCACGGCTTTGTTAATCAGGCCGGGCGCTTTGAGGGCCTCAACCTCGTCTTTCCGCCGCAATTTCCCCAGGCCCAGTTCGTCCTCGCATCACTCGGACAGTGGCAGTTCAGGCCAGCCACGCAAAATGGTCAAACCGCTCGAGTCGAAGTGCTCCTCATCATTCCCCAGGAAATGGAATAAGCCCCCATCCCGGCGGACTCAAGCTGCAAATCTGCCGGGGTATGGAGGCTGCCTTCCTCGGGCAACTGGATCTTTGACCGCTTGTTCTTGTGCCAATGCCGGGTGCCCCAGGTGCCTCGCTTGGGCACCTGGGATCCCTCGGAATCACCCGGCCATCAACCTATACCGCGCTGTTGGGAATCAGACGCGGCTGCTGGAAGTGCGATACAATCGCCAGAAAAATATCCGTAAGGCTGGTCACCGTGTGCGAGCTGTCCTGGCAGGTGCTTCCCGATCCGCTCTGGTTGTAGTCCGAGTAAAAGTTATTCAACGACGAAGCGATATTCTCCATCGTCACGCACGGGGTGAGCGAGGAGAGCGTGAACGACTGGTTATTTCCGGTCGCCACCAGCGTGGTATCGGTGGCGCCGCTCCCTGACGCAGCATCCCGTCTGCTCCGATCCGTAGGCAACCGAATAGACCGTTGTCCCTGCTGTCGTCGCGGCCTGTGCCGCAACAATCGCCTGCTGGCACTCGTCGTTGATATCGGGGTATGCCCCCGTGCCCGTCAGCGAGTCAAGTACGCCGGTCGTCACTTTTGTCCAGCCCTCCTGGGTCGCTGCCATATCGTCCGTCGCGGCCACCAGGTTCGCCTGGCCATCACTGAGGAAGATCAGTGCGTTGTTCGTCCCCGTGTTCAGTGCCGCTTCGGCTTTCAGAGCCGATTGCGCGGCATAGAGGATGCTCGCATAGTAAGTGATCCCGCCCGTATACGCGCCGTTCAGGCCACCCGTGCCGCTACCGGCCGCGGAGATCGGTTTCATGCATCCGTTGATGGCCTTCACAAGGGAAGAGCTGGTATTCAACCCATTCGATGCCGTGGGACTATAGTAATCGTTCACAAAACCGTTGGCATCGGCATCGCTCGCGCCCAAGGTGACCTCGTAAGTCGAGGTAAACGTGTTGGAGGTGTGGCTGGTCTCCTCATATTCGATCGGCGAGTAGGAGGTTGCCGTAGCCGACGGCAGCGTATAAATCTGGAAGCCGGGTGCATGGTAGCTCGAGCACGCGTTCTCGTCGGCAACCGTGCTCGTGGACACCTCGGGAAATCCAAACAGGGCGATGTGAAAATTCGCATTTGCCGAAGTGCAGCTCGTCAAACCGGTCTGGCAGGGATTCGCCGCGCCCAGCATCGCCTTCACGCCGTTCATTGCGCATTGGAACTCCGTCACGCTGCCGCAATTTGAATCCGAGGTGCTCATCGAACCGGTGGCATCGACAACGATTGCCACATTCCAGGGCTGCGCCTGCCCCTCCATCGAGGCGGTCGCCTCCGCGCCCACCGTCAATTCGTTATGACCGAAGTAGAGCAGCTTCATGAAGTACGTCGGCACCGTGGCTGACTCCGTCACCTTCACCGCGTTCGGCGGAGATGTCGTGCCGCATGTGCTCCCCGAGGGCAACAGCGAGTTCAGGCACACTGTCTTCACCGTCGTGGTGACAGTGCCCAAAGCCTGGTTCACGTTCTCGTCACCGCTGCTGCCGCTATACAGGTTCGCCTCGCTCGATGCGTTGTCGGTGGACGAGGTGTTGTACACCAGTCCCGCCGCCGCCAGCGCACCCGCATTGGCGTAGTTTTGCAACTGCGCTTGGGCCACATAAGCGCGGCCCACGTCAATTGACATGCCGCCCACCCCCAGCATGCCGACCAATCCAATTGCGATCCAAGGCAACACCTGCCCGCGCTCATCGCTGAACGCTCTCCGCAAAAAAGACTTCATCCTCGTTTTCATTGAAGTCACCTCGTGCTTCCGATGGTTAGTACTCATACTCGGTCACCTTCGCAGCAAGTGAACACCCCGAAGTCAACGTCGAGTTGTAGATTGAGAGCGTGCATGGATATGTGGCATAAACCGTCACCGGCTTGCCCTGCACCAGGTCGGTTTGAGCCCCGGAGCAGCTGGCGCCAGTCTGCGTCGGCGTGGTGCCGTTCATCGTCACCGTGACGGATATCTTCGACGCACTCAGCCCGGGTGCCGCATTCTTCAGCGCCGTGAACACATCCGCGCACGGGTTTGTCGTTGACGTCCGGATCTGCGCCAGGTATTGTCCGGCAGTGCCCGTAGCCTGCGTCAGCGTAAGTTGGTTGCTATACGCGAGTCCGAACGCGATGATGCCCGTCAGAAGCCCAAGCAGGGCCGGCGTCACCAGCGCAATCTCTACCAGCGCTCCACCCTCCTCGCCACGCGCAAACAAACCGCGGGCGCGGCCGCCCATCGGCCGGAGCCGGGCGTTCCCTCCCTTCGCCCCCAACAAGCGGCCAAGGCTGCAAGTCAAAATTCCTGCTTGCCTGTGCAAGCTGTCCCGTATCTTCATCGCTCTCTCTCCCGGCGCCTCTTACCTCGTGTCTTCCGGTCTCAAAGCGCCCTTGATTTTCCGGCTGATGCGCCGGCCATGGCCCAACCATCTGCCTCTAAACCGCTTCCTTCACAAGCCTCTTCAAAAAGCGTCCAAAGTCCTTCTTGTTCGCCCCGTCCAGCTTGAGACCCTTCCCGTTGCGCGGCTCCACTTCATCGGGCAGGATGAACTGCAATCCCACTCCATCGTTTCCCCACCGTACAGCGCGCGACATCACCTGGATTGATCGCTCGGCGATCTCTTCTCCAAGGTCGGACCTTTGCAGCGTCATCAGCACCAGGGTCCCTGGATACCAGCGTTCTTCCGTCACCACGTACAATCCGAGCGCGCTGATGTCCTTCACAGTGCTCGGATTGGGCGCGCCGCCATTCCAGTAATACGCAGCCAGTCCCGAGGCCGAAGCGCGCGGAGCCGTCCGAGGATCGGGCGACCACCAGCGTTCCAACCAGTTTCGCGGCGGCTTCACTGCCTTCACTCCCGGTTCAATCAGGCTCATCTCGTGTGTTGGCGGCGTCTTTCCGCGATCATCTGAGCGGGCTTCCAGTTCCAGGACGCCCGGACCGCCGCTCCACAGAGGCTGTTCCCTCAGCAAAGCCGCACACTGTTGCACACCGGTCTCCTCACGCACGCCAGTCAACTGTTCCAACCGCCCCGCCATCTCCTCGGCTACACACAACACCAGTTGATCGCCCGGTTGTGTCTGCGAAGAGTAGATGGAATGGGCAGGCAGCACCAGCAGGCTCGGCGCCCGCAGGCTCGACGGAATCGCCAGGAAGGTCGGGTAGGACTCCACGGTCTCCGTCACGCAGCAATCCTCGTCCAGGTAAATCAAATCCAGAGGAGCATAAGGATCGGTCGTAGGGACGCCGCGGCATGGAACCACCCAGAGCCCCTCGCCGGACCTCAAGGCCCGCGTCGTTAAACGCTCCTCCAGGTTCTCAGCGCGAAAGTCGTCCGCCGTTACCTCCAGGCCCAGAAAGCACTCCCGGCTCTGGTTGTACGCGCAATGCGCCCGCACCTCCATTGAAGGTCCTGCCTTCAGTCCCGTCTCCACGTCGCGCACCTCGTCCTTGCTCCCAGCCGGCCAGTCAATCCTGTTTGTTAGCTGCATCCCCGTTCTCCATTTCTATGGCATTGCCTGGGCAAAATTGGGCGCACCTTACCTGTTCCGCCGTCAGACAGAACTCCTGGACGCCTCATCCTCAGATGAGCCTTCAGTCCAGCGGCAGAATCCAGTTCTTCGCGGCGTTCGCCCGTTTTACGGCACCGCCGCTTTCATTTGCAAATCCGGGTTACTTTACGCGTGTGCGGCGGCGTTGAATTAGAACCACCAGCACAATCACAAACAGCACGCCTGAAACTATCCGGACAATTGTGGTACCGTCCATAGCGGTTTCCTTTCTTTAGAGAAATCCTACAATGCGCTTCCCAAGCCTAGCCAAGTGCGGGAGACGACATCCGGAGCTTTTTGCGGCGAATCCAGGCTCGCGCCAACGCGGGCCAGTCAGCGGCAACCGCTCTAAAGCCGCGATGCCGCTGATTCCAAAGCGCATTCCGCGTTAGCTAACCCGAGTGCGGCGGCGCTGAACCAGAAACGCCAACACGATTACAAAAAGCACGCCGGAGACGATCCGGATAATTGTGGTGCTGTCCATGTCAAGTCCTCCTTCCTTTCATCAATGGTTAAGAAACTGTTGAAACTGCTCCATCATCAAAATCACCGCCGGACCCAGAACCACCAGGAACAGCGCGGGAAAGATGAAAAATACCAGCGGAAAAACCAGCTTGACCGAAGTCTTGGCCGCCATCTCCTCCACTGCCTGGATGCGCTGTGACCGCAGAGTGTCGGCATGCTGCCGCAATGTCTTCGCTACGCTGGTACCAAACTGCTCTGACTGCACCAGTACCGAAACCAGGTTGCGCAAACTATCCACGCCAGTCCGTTCCGCCAGGTGCTTCCACGCGTCGGAGCGTGCGCGCCCTGCGCGCTGTTCGAGTACCAGCACTCCAAATTCATCACACAGCTCCGGCTGTGCCTTTTTCAGTTCCTCGGCCGTCCGCGCGGTCGCCTGGTCAAGGCTCAACCCGGCCTCAATGCAGATCACCAGCAGATCCAGAACATCCGGAAGGCCCTTCTGCATCTTCTTCTGCCGCTTTGAAATCATCTTGCCCAGCCAGAAATCGGGTGCCAGAAATCCCAGGCCCAGCGCCGAGGCATACACGAAAAACGGGCTTAGGCTGGCCAGATTCGTCACAAAGCAAATTGCGGCACAGAACCAGCGGTACCAAAACCTTGAGCCGTAAAAGATCTTCACGGCCGACTCGTTGCGATAGCCCGCCCGCGTCAACCGCTGCAGCACAATCGAGATCTCCGCCTGGCTCTTCGGAAGCACATGGTCCAGGTGCTCCACCACGCCGCCCAGCGAAAATCCCGTTTGCCTGATCGCCGTCAGAAGGGTTCTCTGCTTGGGGCGCGGATTGATCGCCTCGTAAATCCGCTGCGGAAGGGCGTCGCGATAGAACAGCAAAAGCCCGCCGCTAGCGACCAGCAGAAAAATCACGGCGAATGCAATAATGACCAGTACCATAGCTTCCCCTTCACACTTCCATGTTGACAATTTGACGGATGATCAATCCGCCCACGCACGTCATGCCGGCTGATGTCCAAAGCAGCTTGACGCCGATCGCGCGCGTCCAAAGTATGCTCATCATGCTGGGACTGACCATGAACAGCGCGATTCCCAGCACCACAGGCAACAGGCTCAGAATCCATCCCGTCAGCCGTCCCTGTGCCGTGTGGGTCTGTATCTGCCGCTTCAGCCGGAATCGCTCCCGGATCACATAAGACGTCTTGTCGAGCACCTCGGCCAGATTGCCTCCGCTCTCCTTTTGAATCATGATCGCGGTGGCCACGATTCTCAGGTCCTGCATCGGCACCCGCTCGATCAGGTTCTCGATCGCCGACTTCAGCTCAAGTCCGTAATTCTGTTCCTCAAAGCACATCTTGAACTCGCCGCCCACCGGGTCCGGACATTCCCGGCCCACCAGGCCCATGGCGGCATTCAGGCTGTGTCCGGCACGCAGGCCGCTCACCATCAAATCCAGCGCTTCCGGCAATCCCTGTTCAAACTTGCCAAACCGCTTGCTGCGTTTAAACAGCACAAAGCCGTATGGACCAAGGCCGGTGACCAGTCCTACCCCCAGCGCCGGCAAAGCAGAGTCAAAACGCGAATCCACAACATAAGACGGAACGGCGAAAAACCGCGCCCATCATCAGCAGTCTTGCCCGCGCTCCAGCTCAGATTGGCCTGGTCCAGAACCTTGCGCAGATAGGGCGTCAGTTCGAACTGCAGCAGCTTCTTGTTCAGCCAGGGAATGCTGCTGATCTGATCGTGCTTGCGCAGATTTACGATCACGTCGTGCTGCTGCGGGGGCCTCCGTCGCCAGTGCCGATGCCAGCCTGGTCTGCACCTCCTTCGCCTGCTTGGAGGGGCCAACACTGCTCGCGATCCACGGCATGGCAATCGCAGCGAACACTCCGAGAAATACCAAAACAATGATCACGATCATCGTCTACTCCCTCCGCTCCACTCAGTTCACCTGCGTCTCGCGCTCGAACAGGCTGGGCGGCAAAATGATGCCGGCAACGCGCAGCTTCTCAAGGAATCGTCGGACGGATCCGCGTCGGCACGAAAGCCCCAATCACCTTGCCGTCCGGCCCGATTCCCTTCTTGTTGAATGAAAAATCTCCTGCATGCTGATCACGTTCTCTTCCATGCCCGGTAATCTCGGCGATGCTTGTCACCTTGCGCGTGCCGTCGCTCATGCGCGTCGCCTGCACCACGATCGTGAGCGCCGAGGCAATCTGCTGCCGAACCGACTTCTCGGGCAGATTCATGTTGCCCATCGCCACCATCGATTCAAGTCGCGAGATGGCGTCGCGCGGCGTGTTGGCGTGAACAGTGGTCATCGAGCCTTCGTGACCGGTATTCATCGCCTGCAACATGTCAAACGCTTCCTCGCCTCGAATTTCGCCGATGATGATGCGGTCGGGACGCATACGCAGGCAGTTGATCAGCAGTTGCCGCTGCTTGATCGCTCCCTGCCCTTCAATATTGGGCGGCCGGGTTTCCAGCCGCACGATGTTCTCCTGCGCCAGCCGCAATTCTGCCGCGTCCTCAATCGTCACCAGTCGCTCGTTGTTGGGAATGTACTGCGACAGAATATTCAGAAACGTGGTTTTGCCGGCGCCCGTGCCGCCTGCAATCAGAATGCTGATGCGCGCCTTCACCGCCGCCGACAACAGTTCCATCATCTCCGCCGAAATGCTGTTCAGCTTCACCAGTTGGTTCGCCGCCAGCGGACCGGTGCCGAAGCGGCGAATCGACATCGATGGTCCGTCCAGCGCCAGCGGCGGAATGATAGCGTTCACGCGCGAGCCGTCGGGCAGGCGCGCATCCACCATCGGCGAGGACTCATCCACTCTCCGTCCTACGCGCGACACAATGCGGTCGATAATCTGCAGCAGGTGACGGTCGTCCCGGAAAGACGTGCTTACGCGCTGCAGCAGTCCGCCCTTTTCAATAAATACATGGTCCTTGTCGTTCACCAGGATGTCGGAGATCTTCGGATCGCGCAGCAGTGGCTCCAGCGGCCCCAGCCCGAAAACTTCGTCCAGCAGATCACCCTGGATCCTCTCCTGCTCGTCGAAGCTCAGCGGCACACGCTGGTCCGCCATGATCTCTTTCACGATGCCCAGCACCGCCTGGCGCGCCTGGTTGGAATTGACGCGCGACAGCTTTTCAAGATCCAGCTTCGAGATCAGGGTCCGGTGTATCTCCGCTTTGTAACTTTCCAGATTCAGCAGTTCCACGTTTTACCTTCCGTCTGTTGAAACTCCGTTTTCCAGCATGAAAGCCATCATCCGAATAAACTGAAGCCCTTCTTCTTCGGCCCTTCCGGAGCCTCGCCCGTCACATGCCGGGCCATTTCCTTTATCTGCCGCGACACCGGCGAATCGCTCAACGTCAGTGGTGTGGCGTTCAGCTGCATCTTCTTCACCGAAGCAAAATCATTGGGAATCTTCCATTGCGCCGGCCTGGTCAGGGCCTTCGTGATGTGCTCTTCTGAAACTCCCAGCGTGCGCGACTCATACCGGTTAATCACAACCTCCAGGGTCGGACCTCCGGCACCGAATACCTGCGAAATCAGGCGATTTGAGTTGCGCAGCTCCGGAATCCCCGTCTGCGTCACCAGGTAAATCGATGTGGCTTCCTTGAAAAGAATCGTTCCCGTCACATCGATCTTCGATCCCAGATCGATCACCACGTTATCGAACTCCTGGCGCGCCACCATGAGCAGTTTGTCGATGGCCGCATCCGTTGGCTGGTACTGCAAGTATCTGCCCGGCGCCGCAAGCACCGAGAGGCCGGAACTGTGCTTTACCAGCAGCCGCGAAAGAAAACTTCCATCCAGACGCTCGATCGCCTGCAGGGCGCTGACGGTCGAATACTCCGAAATAATTCCCAGGTTCAGCGCCGCGTCGCCCAGCGGGAGATCGAGATCGATCAGAAGTGTACTTCTGGCTCGCGCTCTGGGCCAGCGCAACCGCAAAATTGCAGGCCACCGTGGTCACCCCGGCGCCGCCTTTCGATGCCCATGAACGCCAGCAGCTTGCCGTTGGACTTTTTCTGCGGCACAACCACGGTCCGCACCACGGGGCGCCGGGCCGCGGCCCGCACCAGCGACTCCGCCATGATGTCCAGCTCAAGGGGAAGCGTCAGAAACTCGCGTGCCGCCGGCCCGCATGCAACGAACCAGCAGTTCGGGATCGGGATTGGCCGAATACACCATCACCGTCGCCGTTCCGTTCACTCCGATGCTCTCCACAAGGTCCAGGGCGTACTCCGGGTCGCTGTCCAGCTCGATGATCACCACATCGTGGTGCTGCTCCAGCAGCCGGGGCAGATCGTCCAGTCCCGGCGGGTAGGAGGAAAACGCGCGAACCTCGTTCCCCGCGCACCGGCTCAGCGCATCAGCCACCGCCTCCCGGCGTCGCGCGTCGGGTCCTATCAACGCAATCGACAGGGTCTGGCTCCCCAGGAATTCTTCCGGCTGGGAAGCAGAATGCGGAGCAGGGTTCGCGTACCCCAGTCTCCCATCCGCTCCTTCTCGCAAATCTTCCGGCGCGTTCATCGAAGGCTGATAGTTCGTCCGTAAAGTCGACATTTCTCCGGCTCCAGTTCTCAGCGTGCAAAAAACGAAATCAACGTGCCGATCGCTATCGCTGGCGCATACGGCATCTTGCGCCGCTTCGGGTTGCTCAACTTCATCTCGGGATCGCGAACCCCACCGCTTCGCTTCCCGCCGAATGCCAGATTGCCGGCGCCCGAAAACAGTTCCTTCACAAATCCGCCGGCGATCGCCCAGCACACCACCATCACTCCCCCTGCCATCGCCGTAATCACCAGGGCGATCATCAATTGCCAGGGACCGATCCATGCCCCGATCGCCGCACAAAGCTTCACGTCTCCCGCGCCCATCCCGCCCATAAAGAAAAGGAGTCCATAGATCCCCAGTCCCAGTGCAGAGCCCTCCAGGCTCTGGCCCAGTCCGTGCCAGCCGTGGAACCAGCCGGAGACTGCGAAGCCCGCAACCAGAAATGGCAAAACCAGCCAGTTCGGTATGCGGCGGCTGCGCAAGTCCGTGAAGGTCGCCACCGACAGAACAATGAGCGTCGGCCACCATGCCACTGAGTGCATCCTTGATGCTCCTTTCCCCTCTGGTTCAGGGGACACCCCCACCAGTGCAATTGTCCAACCAAATCTCAGTCGGTATAGGTCCTGTAGCTTCAGCTAGTTAACGACTCGCATGCATCGAAGTGTACACGGCAGTTTACGCGCCGGGCCTTGACGTGAAGCGCACCGTATACACTTGGGCCATTTTTCGTGTCGAAATGCCGTCTGCACCATTCCTGATGCATATTTCGAGCCGCCCATTTGTGGCGTTTTAAAAGAACTCCTCAGAATTGATCAAATTTATCGATTTCGCATAGCACAAAGGTTGTACTCTTGCGTGCCTGGCCATCCGGCTGGCGCAAAGAAACCCGAACCCACAGGTTGGGCGAAATTTCTCAATCTTCTCTGAAAGTCCTCGAAGATCTGCTGAAACTAAATGACTTATCTCCCTAAATTGCATGAGCTTGGCCTCCAGCAACAAATTGGCCCGCTCAGCACACCCTTCACTTTCCATAATCAAATGATTTTTAAGCACTTAGCACAATCCATGCCCAGGTTTGAAACGCCCCACCAGACCCGCACCCGCCTCGGCCGCGCAACATTACCTACGTCTAGGTGTCCTAGCACGAAACAGCCATTGGCATCGATGGTGACATTGCCGATTATAGGGACATAACACAGTTCCTAAGCCGGATTTCAACCGGCAAAAAGTGATTCAACAGTGCGAGAGAAAGCTCGCAATCATGATTAAGATCGGCTTGTATTCAGAAGACCGCACATTGCGCCCTCTTCTTTCTTCTGCCCTTGGTAAAGACTTTCTGGTGCTTGAGGGGTCGGATGCAGAAGAGGTGAGCTGTCACGTCTCCGCCAGGGAATGTGACGTCATCATCCTGGATCTGAATTCGAATCGCAGACTCCTTGCAGGAGCGCATCGAATTCTCGCGCGAATTGATCGCCTCCAATCTGTCCCTCCGGTCGTGATGGCCGACGATGGCCTGCGTTCTACCGCTTTCGAGCTGGTCCGCAATGGTGCTTTTGGCTACTGCCGCCGTCCCCCTTCCATCCGCGACCTCAAGACCATGCTCACCAGGGCTTGTGAGAACTCCTCGCTCAAGCAGCAGCTTCAGACCGTCCAGCAACGCCTCGAGGAGCCTGCCACCTGCGACCGGCTGATCGGATCCAGCCCGCAGATGAAGCGTGTCTTCCAGCTTGTCCGCAGCGTAACCAATCTCAATGCCTCGGTGCTGGTCACCGGCGAAAGCGGCACCGGCAAAGAATTAATCGCGCGGGCCATCCACAATCTCGGTTCCCGCTCCAACAGTCCCTTTGTTGCAGTCTCCTGCGGCGCAATCCCTGAAACCCTCATCGAAGCCGAGCTCTTCGGACATGAAAAGGGCGCATTCACTGGCACCGTCGGCGCCCGCGAAGGCTACTTCGAGCAGGCCGCCGACGGCACCCTCTTCCTCGATGAAATCGGCGATCTGAGCCTCTTTACGCAGGTCAAACTCCTCCGCGTCCTGCAGCAAATGGAATTCAATCGCCTGGGCAGCACGCGGCCTCATACCCTTGCGGGCCCGCCTCATCTTCGCCACCCACCGCGACCTCTCGCAGCTTGTCGCGGAAGGCAAATTCCGCCAGGATCTCTTCTACCGCATCAACGTCATGCGCATTGATCGCCACCCCTCCAGGAGCACCCCGAAGACATTCCCGCCATCGCCAAGCATTTCCTGCAAAGGTATGCGGCAGACCTTCCAAAAGCCGATGGAAGGCTTTGAGCCCGAGGCCGCTCGAAATGCTCCAAGCCTACTCCTGGCCCGGCAACGTCCGCGAATTGGAAAATGTCATGCAGCGGGCCATCATCCTCGCCCCCGGCCAAACCGTCCGCGCGAAGACCTCACCCTGAACAACCACGAAGACGACTCCTCCGGGTTTGAAGATGTGGTCGACATCGGCGATTACCAGCCTGCCGGCTCCTTTGAGCGCCAGATTCACGAATACAAAGTCAAGCTCGCCGTTGCCGCCGTCCGCGAGAACAACGGCAACAAGACCCTCGCCGCCCGTAGCCTTTGCATCTCTCGGGCTTACCTTCATCGCCTGATCAGGCTTGCCGAACCTGATCAACCCTTCGAGCAGAACTTGAGGGAGTCGGTCACCGCCTGATTGGGAATGCGCGGCACGGCCTGTGCGCCTCGGCGGCCCTGCGATATCCACAGTCGCCTCCGCGCCAGGCACCCACGCTGCCAGCATGGTCGTTCCTATCAAGCTTCACTTTAAGTGTGTATGTTGTATTCCTGCGTCCCCGCCATCACCAGGCCGCTCTTCTGCCGCCCGTGGATGTACCGGCAGCACCAGCCCGTCTCATGTGCCGGCTCGTCGGCCGGCTGCCATCAGGTCCTTGTAGATAACCTTCCCATAAAGAAAAATCCGCTCTTCCCAGTTCTCGATCCGCCGCAATGCCTCCTCCGACGCGCAAAGCCCCTTCACGTCGTCCCGGCAGAAGGACTTGATGCCCGTCACCTCGCCCGGCAGCAGAATCATCTGCACCGGTGGAATGTCGGGATCTTCGGGGGAGTACTCCGGAATGCCGGGAAGACGCGATTCATCCACCGCGATGCGCGTTTCCTGCGCTGTCTTCACGATGCGAGCCGGGCCGCGTCCGCGATTGGTGGCAATCACGTTGAACCCGTTCTCTATGCTCGGCGAAGGCACCACCGTGATCAACACCCATGGCCGTTCCGCATGAAGAATGGCCTGGGCGTGGAGCAATGCGGCCTGGGCGCTCTCGGCCGCGGCCGTGGCTGCCGCTTCTCCATACCGTGTCTGGCGCTCGATCTTGCGTCAACAATGACACTGCCAGCATGATCCCCGCATAGGCCAGCAAGGCCAACAGTATGTTGGCTCCCCAGGCAATTCGATCCTGCAGGGGCCATGGCGCGGGCGCCGGCGCCGCCGTCGCAACCGTTATGTGCGGCGGCTGATAGTCGCACGGGCCCGACTGACAATCCGTTCTCACCTCCGGGTTTGTCGCTGTCGGGGGTGCGGTAGGCGTTGCCGATGAACTCTGCGGGCTCGCGCTCGGGTGCCCCGCTGTCACTTGTGCCTGCGGCTCGACTGGCGGAATCGCCAGCAGCACGGCAATCACTGCCAAATGTTTCAGGAGCATGGCGCAAATGTACCATAACTCCGCTCTGCGCATCGGCGGTTCTGTGAAATGCGGTCACCACTGCAACCGCATCAGTGAGGTCGCCTGCCTCGGAAGTTCGGTGGCAATCGTCACTTTCCCACCACGCACGTCGAGCCATTGGGGCGAGCTTAAGAGCTCCAGTTGTCCCGCTGCCTTTAGCTGCGCATACTGCTCCGGTGTTGGGGACTGGGGGGCGCCCATGCCCTTCCAAACCGTGTAGGCATTGCTGTGCGTTTCATCGATCCGGTAGTGCTCCAGCAGCACCTTCTTCACTCCCGCCGGAATCCCCGCAATCTCCACGGTCACGTCAGCGCCATCGGCCGGCAGATCGTCGTCATGGTAGTTCCACACCATCGCCGCAGCCTCATGCGCAGCCTTTGTGGCCATCGCATCCACGTCCGGAGCTTCGCGAACACCCTTGGCCATCATCTCGTCCAGCGCAATCTTCCCGGTACTGCTCGTTTGGACCCGCTCGCCCGACATCAGGCCGGCCATCCTGAAAATATTCAGCACCGGCTTGTCGATTCCATTCGTCGCCAGCGTGCGGAACCCCTCGAAATAGTCTTTACCCTCAAACTCAAACGACCAGGACAGCATCGAGATCAGGTTCACCTTGGAGCGGTCCTCGAGTTCGAACAGCGCCTTCAGCATCACCGCCGTATACGTGGCGTAAAGCGGCGAGTTGCGGTAGGAGTTGGCGGGATTGGTCTTCATCGAACAGGCTGCGCAGCCCTCGGGGTCGGCCTCGCTCAGCACGATCGGGAGCTTGGCGTACTTCGGATATTTCGCGACGATTTTGAAACCGGCATTGCTGGCATTCAGCTCGTTGGTAATGCCCATGCGCACATGCCCGTCCACGAACTGCGGCCGCCCTTTGGGATGGAACGAAATAAAATCCAGTGGAATCGGCCCTCCGTTGGCCGCGCTCTTGTCATTCAGACAATGTTTGAGAAAAGCGTCAAGAAACAAGCCTGCCTTCTGACCGCTGGGCCCGGTGCTTGCCGGCCCGCCCACCCTTGCCCCAGGCAGCGCCGCACGCACCCCGGCCACGGAATAGTCATAGAGCTTGAAGTACTCCGCCTGCGTTCCGTGCCAGTACACAATGTCCGGCTCATTCCACACCTCAAAGTACCAGGTGCTTGCCTCTTCTCTTCCATAGCGCTCCACCAGGTGCTCCACGTACTTGCGCACCAGTTCGCTCCACATCTTGTAGTCTCTGGGCGGATTGTTTGAGGCTCCGCCCATCGTTGGCTCTGGATAGTGAAGCTGATACTCGGCAACTCCCGGCACCGTTGAAGCCAGATCCCTGGGCATGAAGCCAAGCTCCACGAGCGGCTTCACCCCGGCATCCTTGTAGGCATCGAAGGTCTGGTCGGTAATGGTGAAGTTGTACTTCGGCTTGCCGTTTGCATCCAGCGAGAACACATTCGACGAACTCCACTTCAACTCTGCCACGCCGTTGCCTGAAGTCAGAAGATGGTGCGCACGGATGTAAACCGGTACCGGGCTCTGGTCGTGCAACTCCCCCAAAAGCTGCCGGCCATATTTCATGGCTCCATAGTTCGACTCGTCGTAGCCGAACCACCTGTAGATCGGCGTATACGCGCCTTGGGGCTTCGACAGATCCACTTGTATATTGACCGGAGCCTGCGCATGACACACGGCCGCAAGCACGGCAGAACCCAGAACACATCCAAACCTGACCATTCTCACGCTGTTTTCTCCGCTGTTCTCACACTAAATCGCAGGCACCGGCTGCCCGGCATTGCTCTTGCTTTTGGCGGCCGTTCTCCCACCACCGTCACGTACATCCCTTGGTTCATTGCCTGCCTCCGTCTCCATGCGTGCTTGACTTCCCTGATTCCATGCCACACCCTTGACTTGATATGAAAGAGACACAAGCTATCAGCGCGCCTGAGAGCGAATGCTGGTACAGATGCATTCGTGTTGATTTCCTCGAAAAGACCGCAACCTGGGAACTGGACCAGTCCCGCCGCTACACCTTCCATGAAGCCTACACGGAGAGGCCGCATCGTCAACTCATTCTCGCCGGCGATGACAATGCTCTGCGCGCCTTCGTTGAAACCTGGGGACCCCTTCGGCCCTTCCTCAACGATTGGACCGGAAGCGACCCCATTGAAGCCTATCGCCGCGAGCGGAACCGTTTGACCACGATCGCCCGTCTCCTGGCATCCGTGGAACAGCCGGATACGCAGCGTTCCGCGTTGCTGGCCTTTGCCCGCCTGAGCAAGACTGATACCACTGCCGCTATGCTGATCTCCGGCCTCCAATCGCAGCTTCCCTCTCTCGCCGACGCTCAATCCGGTTTGGATGCTTTGACCAGAAAGCAGGTCGAGTTTGCCATCATCCGCATGGTTTCGGAGCTTCCTCTCGTAGGCACGCTTCCGCGGTTGACCGTCGAGCGAACACCAAACGGAAATGCCCTGCGCGTGTCCATGGGAATCAACTCCCTGGTGGATGCACTCAATTGGATGTTGTGGCAGGACGTGGTCCAGAACCACCCCACCCAGTTCTGCGAGGAATGCCGGAGCCTTATCCAGCTCAAAACGCTGCACGAAAGAAAATTCTGTTCTCCCAGGTGTGCTCATCGCAAGACGGCGCGTACATGGCAACAGCGTAAGCGCAAAATGGACGAAAGCAGCGTGGTCGCGTAGTGGGTCAGACCCACTATCTGTATCCGCGGTCACTTGACTTTAGGTGCCCTGGATCCTAGGATTCAGTCAACGTTAAGGTGAGGGAGTTCACCTTTAACCGCTGTCCCTACCGATAGGCCGGACAGATGATGACTCCTGACAGGGAACCCTGTCGCGGAGTCTTGTCCCGGCAGCAATCCTTGAAAATAATCTGAGACAGGAGTCCATGATGAACACATGGGTTCTGAGCGTTTTGTCGGCTGAAATTGAAGTCAGCGCAAACTCGCGCATCCACCGCTACTGGCCCTATTTGACGGGTCACGTGGAGCGCAGCCAGACTTCATTGCTCAACCG
Organism: uncultured Acidobacteriaceae bacterium; assembly: GCA_963793885.1. Lineage (GTDB taxonomy): Bacteria > Acidobacteriota > Terriglobia > Terriglobales > Acidobacteriaceae > Telmatobacter. Next base: position 1,211,468 of record CAWCBQ010000001.1, on the reverse strand, counting down.
AATTAACTCACCTGCGCTCATGGAGTGGACCAGTGACGCGATTCAGAAACACGTAGATCGTGCTCTTAGCCGGACGCGCAGTGCAATGAACGATGCGGTTAAAGGTCTGCGAGACATTGCGAACGGAATCGCACGATCCGACATGCCTACCCATGAGGAGGCCGATCTTATCCTTCGAAACGCACCAAGGTTTGATATGTTTTTAGTTCCGGAGCCTGTTGGCGCAGCCTGGTGGAGGTGGGCGGGGCGAAGAACCGCCCATGCACTGGCACGGCAGAGCCTGCGTCGAGGATCCTTCAAGGACGAGTTGCACCGATACGGCCGGGCACTGAGTCAATGGGGCGAACAGGCAGCGCGCCGGATGCAGACCCTTGTGGGCTCGTACGCCGACGCCTATCGTGCGCAACTCAACCGGATGCGCGGGCTGTCGGCTGAGGGACTGCATCGCCCGAGCTCGAAAGCGACCTTTCGCTGTTGCTGAAGTGGAATCCGGAGACGAACGTCGAAGCAGCGCAAACACGAGGCTGAACAAGGAGGATAAACGTTGCACAAATATCTGTTCATCGCGGTTGGAGGTTCGCTTGGCTCGATCGCCAGATATTGGGTCGGGTCAACCATCTCGGGCCGATTGGGCACCAAGTTCCCTTACGGAACGTTTGTCATCAATATCACCGCCTGCATCATCATTGGATTTGCTTTGACGTACCTGGGCAAGCGCGTCGATCTGAATCCGGCATGGCGCTTTCTGGTTCCCGTCGGATTCGTCGGCGCATACAGTACTTTTTCAACGTACGAGTGGGAGACGCTTTCTACTCTCCGCTCTGGAGCCTTCCTGCTCGCCGCGCTTTATGTTGTCGGCAGCCTCATTTTGGGTCTCGTGGCTGTGTGGGGCGGCTCTCTTCTCGCGGAGGTACTTGGGTGAGAACGCGTCGGCAACTCGTCATGTATCGGTCGATACTGGAAGTTCTGCATGAGCCTGGATGTCCACTCTGCAGATTTCTTAAGGAGTTTCAGGCCGGCCGGCTCCAAAACCGTTCGGAAATGGAGACCCGCGGTCTCTGCAATTTCCACGCATGGGGTCTTGCCGCAGCTCAAGACGCCCCAGCCGCCGCGGAAGCCTCTATTGGAATCCTGAATGAGGCGGTGTCGATTGCGAATGGAACGCAGGCGTGCGATGTTTGCAACGAGGTCAAGGCGGAAGAGGATTTGCGCACGCGCGAGTTGGCTACCTGCCTCCACAGGCCCGATGTGGCCGTCTGGCTGCGAACAGAGGCCGTTCTCTGCATTCCGCATGCTGCCAAGCTTCGGCGCCAGTTGTCGCCAATTCTCGCGTCAGAGATCGATGCTATCGTTCAGAATTGTCGAAGCCAACTGAAGGAAGACCTGGACCATTTGCGCGGCGAGCCCAGCATGGACCGGAGCGGGTGGGGAGCGCTTGGACGGGCCGCCGAGTTTCTTGTTTCGCAACGTGGATTACGACTCCAAGGAGGGTAAATGCTGAAAGCGGGAAGAGCTCTCAAGGTTTCAATTTACGTCAGTGAGGGGTCGAAGCACCACGGTGTTCCGGTGTATTCGAGCATCCTGGATTTTCTCTTCTATCGCGGCGTGTCGGGGGCGACGGTTGTGAAAGGCGTCGCCGGGTTCGGTGCGGACCATCACATGCACTCCGCAAACATCGTCGATATCTCGGATCACATGCCCTTGAAGGTCGAGTTCATCGAGACGCCCGAAAAAGTGAACGAGATTCTGGGCAAACTCGAAGAACTCGCGGGCACAGGGATGATCGAGGTGCAGGAGACGATGGTGGCCAAGCCAGCACAAATCTCAAGACCGAAGAAAGCGACGCCGCCGTCCCACGTGAAGATTGAGGGCAAAGCCAGGTTGATGCGGATCTACATCGGAGAGACAGACCGTTGGAGAGATAAGCCACTCCATCAGGCTCTCGTCGAGGCGATGAGAGCCAATGACATTGCGGGCGTCACCGTGTATCGCGGCATACTCGGTTACGGAGCGCACCGCCGCATGCACAAGGACAAGCCGCTGCATCTGACGCACGATTGTTCCATCATGCTATCTCTCATCGATACCGAGCAGAAGCTGCAAGGCTTTCTCCCGCTTGTCGAACAAATGGTCGAAGAAGGGCTCGTGGTGTTGTCCGATGTGGACGTCATTAAATACTCCTACCGCCCCATCGAGGTCGATCAGGCAGCAGGCTCCCAGACTTCTGAAGAAAAACCGCCTGCAACGGAGGCTCGGTCATGAAAGAACAATTCCAGGCAAATATGCTCCGTATTCATTTCGGCGAGGGAGACAAGTGGCAGGGAAAACCCTTGCATGAAGCGATCCTGGCAAAGTGTCAGGAACTGGGCATGGCCGGTGCAATCGTCTATCGCGGCATCGAGGGCTATGGAACCAGCACGAGAATTCGTCACGCAAGTCATTGGACATTTTCGAAAGACGCTCCCATCATGCTGAGCATCGTCGACTCAGAAGAGCAGATCAACAAGCTGATCCCGCACCTTGACACGATGGTCGAAGAGGGTTTGATTGCGATGTCCCACGTTGACGTTATCCGCTATTCCCGCAATCCCGAAGAAGCGCCGCCCACATCCACGGGAAAAGCGTAATGACGCCCGATCGATCGCCGGTCGAAGAATACGGCGGCGTTCCTAGTGAGGCGTCCGCGCCTGTTGCGGCTTGCCGATTTGGCTGTCGAACTTGGGGCTGAACCTGTCGCCGAGGAAGCACAGGAGCTCGCGGCACGAGTTGCCGAAGGACGTTTCTATGTAGCCTGTGTCGGTCAGTTTAAGCGAGGTAAATCTACCCTGCTCAACGCCCTCGTCGGCCATGAAGTTGTCCCGACCGGGTTTGTTCCGGTCACGGCCGTGCCTACAGTGATTCGGTTTGGCGATAAGCCGCATGCACGCGTGTGCATGCGCGACGCTTCGTGGCGTGACGTTGCGATGACCGACCTAAAAGAATACGTCACCGAAGAACTGAACCCCGAAAACCAAAGAGAAGTAGACGGCGCCGAGGTATTCGTGCCCAGCCCCTTGTTGTTCTCCGGCATGTGTTTTGTTGATACGCCGGGTTTGGGTTCTGTCTTTACCGGCAATACGGCAACTACGCAGGCCTTCATTCCGCACATCGACGCGGCATTGGTTGTGGTCGGAGCCGAGACTAAGCGACCACGGATGGGATTGTGTCAGAAAAGAAATGCCGCCGGCCAAGTAGCACTCACATTGCGGTGGCCTGCGAGCATTGACAACAGCAGTAGGTGCGAAGCACGCCGCTCCTCTTCGCTCGTCAAATAGCGGCACCGCGCATCGTCCCGGAGTGCGTGTCGCTGTGCATCTTCACTGAGCTGCTCCAGAAATCGCGAGTGGTCGCCCAGCAGGAGCCGACTTGATTCGTCCTTGCCCAATTCGGCGCTCGTCCTTGCGAGACGGACACGCGCACGTCCGCATGAAAGCCATGCGTAAAGCAATAGAAGCCCTCGCCAATAGCAGCAAAATGGCGGGTTATGACGCAAACCGTGGCACAAACGCACTGCCTGCCACAGTCGGTCCTGTCTATTAAGGGATTTGATCCTCAGATCCTCTAGCGGCCTAATTGCCGCTATTCAGGCTTCCAGTCAAAGTGAGGTCGATGCCGACTTCCTTTGCCACTTTCAGGAATCCCCAGCTTGGATCCTTCAAGCCCCACTGAACGTAGGGAACCGTGAAATGACCCTTGGCCGTCATGGTGGCGCCGTCAATGTGAATCTGCATGGGCAGGGTCAGGTCGTGCGGCGCGCCATGGAGAGTAAAGATTCCTGACACCTGGATGGTGGAGTCGCCAGAGGGAGCAATGTCTCCCTGATAACTGACGGGAGCAAACGTGACCTCGGTGAAGTGGCTGGTATCGAGCACATCGGAGTTCATCTTCTTGTCGCGGCTGGACTCGCCGCTGTTGCCGCTGGCGGCATCGACAACCATCGAGCCGGACATCTTTTTGCCGGCGGAGTCAAAGCTGATCGATCCGCTTTGCACGTGAAAGGTTCCTTCCACATGATGGCCGCTGCCGCCTAATACGAACGCTACCCGGCTTGCGCTCGGGTTCACGTTGAAAGTCTGATGCTGTGCCAGCAGGACAGGCGAAACGGCGAGAGGGATAGCAAGAAAGATAGCTGCTGCGAACGTCTTCACGATTTTTCTCCTGGGTGAAATGGGGTTTTATGGCTTTACGTTCGATTGCGCGATGTCTTGCGACAACCAGAGACTGATGGAGGCGATGTCACGGTCAGACAGATACTCGTGTCCCGGCATGTCGGTTCCGGAGATGCCAAACTTGGCGATCTGCGCGATACGCGTAATCAACTGCTGCCGCGAAATCGATGGCGGTGTCTGCAGATAGATGAATTGCGCTTTGGCCAGATCGGGCGAAACGTGCTTGAAGTCCCAGTTCCATGATCGCCGCTCCGCGCCGCCTTCGCTGTGGCATGGGCTGCAATCGCGTTGGTAAAGGTGCTCGCCCTGAGCTGCATTGGCCTGTGTCATGGCAACGGCGGAGGGCTGCCAGGCTTGTTCCACGGCAAGGTGCCGCTCCACGCCCGCGCTGTGCAGGCTCTTTAGATAGGCAACCAAGTCGTCTCCCCGTTCATCGTTGAACAGAAATGGGTAGGAGGGCATGATCGATGCGCCGCTGACTCCAGCGGGGTTGTAGAAGTGAGCTTTTAGCCAGAGCGCCGAGCGGCGCGCGCCGACCTGTGACAGGTCAGGACCCTGGCGGCGATTGCCGATCAGTGGCGGTTCTTCGCGACGCACCTCGGCAATGGGCTTAACCGGTCCCCACATCAGGACATCTGCCGAGTTGGGCCGGACATTTTGAGAATGGCAATGGATGCAGCCTTCCGATATGTAGACCTGGCGTCCGCGTTCCACGGCGGTCAGTTGCGGCGCGGCATGCGCGCCGCTCGAATGGCGATAGAGCACCACTGCTGTCAGAAGGACAAGCGCGGTGAGGGCAACTTCAAGCATGCGCGCGCGAAAGGCCGCCAGGAACCATGGGAATAGAATGGCGATGCCTGCGGCCGCGACAAATGCCGGTGGAACGTGGCCCAGATTCTGCCCCATGCCGATGCCCATGGCTGAAGCGGTCCAGCCTGCAAGCGCGTAGATCCATCCAGCCATGCGGCCGCGCTCCTCCGTTGAACCGGCAGGAGCGAGCAGCGATGGATAAGCAACCAACGCCACCGAGTAAAGCGAAACGCCAATGGGATAGAGCACTGAAACGGCCAGCGTGTGGCTGGTTTGAGCGAGAAGCAGGCATGCTGCGCCGAGAACAACAAAGGCCCCGATAAAGACGGGCGACATGCCTATTCGCCGAAGCAACCAGGCGCTTGCAAGCGCGGCGGCAAGATGCAGCAACCCGTTGGTCCAAAGATGGAGAGTTCCGTGCCAGGTTCCCGCCTTCAGCAGCGGCGCGTTCTGAATGATGAAGAACGCCGCAGAGTCGAGCCAGACAAGCGCGGTGAACGCAACCAGCACGTTTCTAAAGGGGGGTACCGGCACGGAGCGGGTCTCATCCTGTTTGACCGGCGCGGGCACTGAAAGAAAACTGACGCCGATGCCGGCCAGGCAAAGAATGCCGGCCGTGCATGCCTGCACCTCCGTCGAGGCCGTGAAAAATGGCGGGACGTTGCAGGCAAGGTAACCGGCGCCTGTTCCAGCGCCCACGGCAAGCAACGGATTCCGATTGCCGGTCCATCGACGCAGGTGGGTGACGAGTGTAACCGTGAGCAGGCCGAGGCCGGCGCCGATGAGAAAGGAAACACCGAGTGCAGCGGCAAAGCCGAGAGGAAGGAGCGCCAGAAACGCGGCGAGACTTGAAGCGAGCAATCCGGCGCGGAGTCGAGAGCCCGCATCGGGCCATAAACTGACCCGCGGCGTCAGCAGGCTTAACAGGATTCCTCCTGCCGCCATCGCACCCATCACAGCTTTCAGGTGCGTATCCGCCACTCCCAGGCTTGCGAGCCGCTTTAGAAAGGCGAACTGGGCGAAGATCAGAAAATAGACGTAGGTGATCGCGACAAGGCTCGCGCCTTGCCAGCCGAAATTGCCAATCTTAGCGCGTGGCACGGACCAACCAGCCTTGGCGCAGGCCTATCGCCTGGATCAGAACACATGTGCCGTCAGAGGCCGCCACTGTAAGCCATCCGGCATCAAGCGTACCCGCCGCCACCTGTCCGAAAATAAAAATGGCAACGCTAGCGCGAGTTAGGGCGGTGAGAAGCCAAACAACTTCGAGCCTTGTCCGACAGCCCCTTTGGTAAGCGAGGAACGCCCCGTAAAGACACGCTATGCCCACTGCCAACACAAACGCGCCGATGAAGGACAAGTAGATGATCGAATCGGACGGCGCCTGCAATCGCATCATGCCAAGCGTAAAGCCAGGCGCCACAACCAGCAGCGCGCCCGTCAGCGTGTCTGAAAAACCGGTCAGCAATTGATAAGCAACAAGCATTGGACGATTCATGCGGCTTCCTCCTGTGGAACCTCGATAGCCTGCTTCACAGGTTCGTGAAGCAACGCCGTTGCATCCACGAGCCAGTCAAGCGCGGCAAGCAACATCAGGATTCCGGTAATAAGGCGGAGAGTATAAAGAACGTTGCGCAAGAGTCCAGGCACAATTGTGAAGGCGGGGTCGAAGCCTTCACGCCATCCGGTCATCGTCATCAGCACGACATAGCCCACCACACTGCTGTTCCACAAATGGAATGAGCGCGTGCGATTAAGAATCCATCCGTCCTCCCCCAGCAATTGCACCATGACGAAGATCAGCAGGCTTGATGCAAACCCCGCCATGGCGACAAACGAGTGCCCGACAAGGCCGTCGGTGAACTTGAAATGGTCGAGCACTCCGGGAAGAAAGAAGACCCAGCCGGTAACAAGAAGCGTGGCCCACCACCAGAGGAAGGCTGAGCGCCAGCGGCGGGTATTCGTGTGCCACGCAAAAGCGGCATAGTAGGCAGGCGTAAGCGGCAACCACACCAGCAGGCTCCCCAGGCTAAGGAACTGCGCAGGCTGATGATGGCTGATGTCGGCGCGACCCAGGCTGGCGCAGAGAATTGCCTCCGCGAGCAGAACGATCCATGCCCATGCGACGATTCTCGATTTGGCCGCTCTCTGCCGCGCAATCCCGAAAGGCAGCATCAGCACCACAGCCACAATGGCCAGCGAGGATTCCAACTGGCTGGCGCCTGTGGGTCCCCCGGTGTCAGGATTCACCGCGGGATACGGAGCAGAGCCGGAAACGAAATAAATGGGGAAAGGGACAACCAGCAGGATGAGAAGGCCCGCGAGCTTTGCAACCCACGCGCCTGGGCTCATTTTTTCTGCATCAAGCGAGTGCGCGATCAGCGCGAACACCAGAAGCAGCCAGAGAGCTCCCAGCGCGGCGGGAAGCAGAACGCGTGCGATTCCGCTCCAGTCAAGAAACAGCCTGCCGCTGGAGTGGCCGGCGAGCCACGAACACACGCCCACGCCGAGCGACGCCGACCATACCCATAACACAGGTCTGCACCAGCGCGCGGTCATTCCACGGTCAGCGCCGTACACTCTGAAGAGAAACCCAACCAGCGGCAGGCTTGCCCAGCCGTAAAGCTCCAGGTTCATGTGCACTATCATCCAGCGGCCGTAGCTCCATTCGCCCAATGGTCCGTTCAGCGATGGCGCCAGCAGAAGAATGGCAAGCAGCACTCCTACACAATTGGCAACCACAAGCCAGAACAGGCCGTGCCAGGCGGCGCTGGCCACTGCTCGCACATTTCGGAGCGGGTGATCCATCTCATCCTGCATGCGCATGTTCACGAATCTTTCCATCGTGCATCTCCACGAGGCGGTCGCATCGCGCGGCGAGGGCGCGGTCGTGCGTGGCCATCAACAAGGTCGCACCTTCAGTGGCTACAAGATCGAGCAACAGCTCGAAGACCATGTTGCTGGAGTCTCCATCGAGCGAGCCCATCGGCTCATCGGCGAGCACAATTCTTGGCCGGTTCATCATTGCGCGGCAGAGCGCGGTGCGCTGGCGCTCTCCGCCTGAGAGCTTTTGAATGCGATGGCCAAGCCGATGGCTCAGACCCGTACGCTCTGCCAGCTCTTCCAATCGCTCCTTCGCAATTCGTCGATCGATCCCCGCGGCGACAGTGGGGATCAGGCAATTGTCGGCGAGTGTGAGATTGGGAATCAGATTGTGCAGCTGAAACACGAAACCAATTTCGTGACGCAGAAGATGCACCAGCTCGCGTTTCCGGTTCACTGGGGCGCCATTCACAAAAATCCGCCCTTTCTCCGGTGTGTCGAGACCGCCAAACATGTGCAGCAGCGTGCTTTTGCCGCAACCTGAAGCTCCGCAATGAGCCACTGTCTGCCCCTCGCTGATTTCGCAATCCACGCCCTTGAGAACCGCTACCGCGCCCTCGTCATAGCTCTTCCACACGTTCTCTGCGCGCAGAACCGTCTTTCGCCTTTCGATGTATTCCGCGGTCGATCTCATTCGAATCGAAGCGCCTCCACCGCGCGAATCCGCATCGCGTAAATCGCCGGATAAAGGGCCCCCGCTAAACCCGTGAGCAACGCAAGCAACAGAACAACCAGCATGAGCAGCGGATGGATAGTCGGATCAACGTACCCGCCAAGAGCAGGAATCATCTTGAGCGCGTCGAGGAAGCAGCTTCCAACCAGGAGCCCCGCCATTGCGCCGGCGATGGACACAAATGCCGACTCGCCAAAGATCACCGCGCCAATTTGCGTGTGAGAAAAGCCGTTTACGCGGAGAATTGCGATCTCACGAATCCGCGTGAAGACTGACATGATCATCGTGTTTGCAACGCCCAGCCCACCCAGCAGCAGGCCACAGCCGCCAACCGCCCAGGCCGTAGCTTTCAGAATTCTGAACTGTGAATAGGAACGCGTGAATTCCGCATCTTCGAGAGCAATCAGGTTGGGAAACTTCAATTTCACGGTCTGCTTGAAAGCAGCCACATCGTCTTTATTGTGCAGCTTGACCGTGATGACGGACGAAGTTCCCTGCTTATGAAAGAACGTCTGTGCGGTAGAGAGCGGCATAAACACTCCACCGTCTTCAAAGCCGTTTGCCGTCTTCAACACGCCGATCACATGAAAGGTGGCGTGACCGATCTGCATATGGCTGCCTGTCGTCGCTTGCAGAAAATCCGCTGCACGCGCACCGAGCACCACGTCGTCAGCATGGCGCGCGAAGCTACCGCGGTCGCCGGCCAGCCACTGAGCCTTCTGAATCCGCGCGTCGCCGGGCGTAACCCCAAAGCACGTAATGATTGGATGGCCTTCGCTGGAAACGATGCCAAACAGCACCGGGTCGGCGTGCGCCACAGAGGGCATGGCGGCAATCTGCTCTGCGGCATCGGTCGATACGTTGCTGAAGAACAGGTCGGAAACATCGCGCTCGAAGACAATCACCTCGCTGTCGTTCGAAAGAATGCACGAAAACATGCCGATGGCGCCTTGCAGGATGGTCACGACGGTGAGCATGGCTGCAACGCTAAAAGCAATTCCAGCAAGGGAGATTAACGAACGGATTCGATGCTGGCGCAGGTTGGTCAGGATCAGCTTTAAGAAAATCATGCCCAGTCGTTCTCCATCGGCTCAAAGGAATCTCGCGTTACCCGGGCAAGTTCGTCCTGCAGGGCGAAGCGCAGCCTCTCAAGGAAGGCAAGGTCAGGCCGCCGCGCAAGAAGCCGTCGTAGAGCGCTGTCACCGAGGTCGATAAACCGCGTCAGGCGCCGGACCGCGCCGCGTACGCCGATGACCTCGGCAATGTTCGGCCTGTTCAGCAGCACATCGCGAGCGGGCGTCTTTCCCGTTTGGGCCGCGCTCTGCAGCACGTCTTTCAAATCGTCGACAATCTGATAGCTCAGTCCCCAGAAGACCGAGATGCGCTCAATCTGCCGGAGCTCGCGTAGCGAGGCGCCGCCCAGCATTGCTGGCAGCGCCAGCGTCAACCGGATCAACGACACGGTCTTGCCCCGCGCAATCTGTTCTGTTGTCTCGATCGTGCGCGGCAGGGTCGCATAATGCAGATCGAAGCTCTGCCCATTGAGCAGGCCTGCCACGCCCAGGCAGTTCTCGATGTAACTGAGAGCCTGCGCGTGCCGCGGACACGTTGCCACTGCGCGCCAGGTAAGCGCGTAGGCGCGATTGATGAGAGCCAGCGCGGCTAAAATCGCGCTATCTTCTCCAAAAGCCACATGCGCGCAGACTGCCGAACGCCGTTCCAGCGCATTGTCCATGCAGGGCAGATCGTCGAAAAGCAATGAGGCCGTATGGAAGTACTCAAGGGCGACGGCTAGGTTCTGGGCGTGCGCCGCGTCCATGCCGTAGGCAGTCGCCATCTGAAAGACAAGCTTTGGCCGTACCAGGCTCCCAGGGTTGTCGAGCACATGATGAAGCGCACCCTCGAAGTTCCGCTCGATTGCGGTCGGAAGAGGGAGCGATGTGCTGAAAGCTTCTGTAAAAGAGTCAATATCCACTTGTTCCATAACGTTGGCCGAATACACTTTAATCCTCGGTTTCGTTTGGGTATCGCTGGTTAGGTTGCGCTGGGATGCCAGGCCGCGTGAAAGCATCGGCCGCGTCTGCTCAATTTCACTTGTGAGACGAGTTCAGGCCCGCTTTCGAAAGCGCGAAATCATGAACAGACGCATGACATTTCCTTCATCAAAATTGCGGTTGCGCAAGACACGGTCTCCGGCGAAAAAGGAACGACGCAGAGCCCACCAGGTGAGCGCGTCACTTCCGCCTGAATTCCGCGGCTGCGCGCTTCCCGGTTCATGTTTTCTCATTGGGCTTGTGAATAAGCATAGTGAAGATAGATGACTGAGTGCGAACGCCAAGATGACAACTTGTTCATCTGTCTTGTAGCTTCAGGTACCCCGCTCCATTGAGAAGGCCAAGGTTCCTCAGGAAGAGGTCAATCCGGATAGACTACTATCCACATATGCGCCTCCTGCTCGTTGAAGACGAAATCGATATTCAGAGTTTTCTGCAGCGCTCACTTGAAGAAGCAGGATATGAAGTGGAAGCGGCGTCGGACGGCAAGACAGCCGAGAAGCTTGCCGCAGAGAGTGTCTTTGACATTCTCATCGTGGACCTTGGGCTGCCCGATCAGGATGGGATCAACCTGATCCTTCGCCTGCGCCAACTCGGCGTGCGCGCTCCGGTTCTCATTCTGTCTGCCCGGCGCTCGGTCGACGATCGGGTACGCGGACTGGAGCAGGGCGGAGACGACTATCTGACCAAGCCATTCGCGCTTGCCGAGTTGCTGGCCCGTCTACGCAACCTGCTCAAGCGGAACAGCCCATCCACTGGCGAGGCCACACGTCTGCGCGTGCAGGATCTCGAACTCGATCTTTTGAGGCGCGAGGCATCGCGCGGCGGCCAGGTGCTCCAGCTTACGCAGCAGGAATTTGTCCTGCTCGAGTACCTGTGCAGGAACGCGGGGCGCGTCGTTACGCGTTCCATGATTCTCGACAAGGTATGGGGGATGCGCATCCAGCCGGATACGAATGTTGTCGACGTGCACATTTACCGCCTGCGAGGCAAGGTTGACGGAGACGGGCAGATACCCCTGATTCGAACGATGCGAGGAGTGGGCTATGTCCTCAAAGACCGATAGACCGCCGATGCGCAGCGCCGCATGGCGCATCTCTCTTTGGGCAACACTTGCCTTTGCCTGTGGAACCATGGTCGTGTTCGTCTTTCTCCAAAGCTTCGTTGCCAGCGATATCCAGCGCCGCAGCGATGCATGGCTTTCCGGCGAGGTTGAAACTCTCGGCGACGTTGCCGAGCGGACGCCGAAGGATGCACTCTATGGCCGCGTTGTGGGCGAAGTTGCGGAACTTGCCTCCAAAGAGGTGCCCAACAAGGAAGCTGACGAGAGCGAACCCAACGATTCCGTTTTCTTTCTTCAGTCGGGGAGCGACGGCTCACTGAAGTTGTGGGTTGGCTCAGGCGATGGGCAACAACCGCTGAATGCAATCCGGTCAACGAAAATCCTTGAAGACCATCCAACCGACGTGCGCATCCCGGGTTTTCGCATTCCTTTTCGGGTGGCATCCATCGGAATCGAGGATGGAAGCCGGATCTTCCTCGGTCTTTCAGAGCGGGACGAGATACGCGTTCTCCGCAGTCTGCGTTGGCGTTTTTTTGTCCTCTGGATGCTGATTGTTCTGCTCGGCTTCAGCATTGTTTTTCTTACCACCCGGCGCATGTTGAGTCATGTGCGGAACATTACCGAAGCCGCCTCGCGCATCGGCCACTCTGAACTCGATGCTCGCGTGCCTACCACAAACCGCAACGACGAAGTCAGTCACCTTGCGATTACTCTCAATCGCATGCTGGACCGTATTGAGAACTCCATGCACCAGTTGCATACGATTACCGACTCGCTCGCTCACGATTTGCGCAGCCCTCTCACGGCCATTCGCGGCAAGCTTGAGATGTCGCTTTCCTCCGCAACCGACGGCGAGCAGTCCGAACCCATCGTCTCCGTGATTGAGGAGTTGGACCGGCTTACGGATTTTCTCAATAAATCGCTCGACGTTGCCGAAGCCAAGGCAGACGCGCTTCGCCTGACGCGCAGCATGATCGATCTCACAGAACTGCTCAAGATCATGACCGATCTCTATGAGCCCTCGATGTCAGAAAACGGGTTGCGAGTTAGCGTTGTGACCCACGGACCGGTTGAAATTTATGCCGATGCCGCGCTTCTTCACCGCATGGTTGCCAACCTGCTTGACAACGAACTCAAGCATCTGCCTGCAAATTGCACACTGACGGTGGAAGCGCGCGCCGTGGACGAAGTGGCATGGCTGATTCTTGAGGACAACGGGCCCGGCTTTGATTCCGAGGTGCTCCAACACCTGTTTGAGCGTCGGGTAAAAGGGCGCGATTCAAGCGGCCACGGACTCGGCCTCGCCTTTGTTGACGCTGTCGCGCATGCGCATGGAGGAAAAGCTACCGCGTCCAATCAAGAAGAGGGCGGAGCGAGAATTGTTGTCGTCCTTCCGATGGCAGTGGCGCAGGGCAAACAGATTCAATCTCCCATAATCGTCGCTTCAAAATGATTTTCGTGGACCGATCCGGACAGGATGAACGTTTCCAAGATCGCGCCCTGCAGCCGGCGAAAGCGGCTTGCGCCGAGTGCGGTGCAAACGGCCATCTCCTGCTGACGGCCTGCGCGCCGTGCCGTCAGCAGGCTCGCGATATTCGCAGAGACAGTGAGCAACATCGCCGTCATCAATCCGAACAGGATCCATGCGGCTCGATGGACGTCGTGAAACTGACGGTCGCGCAGCGGACGCACTGTGTGGTGCACTTCCTTTCTGAAGCGTGCCGACGCCAAGCGCAAAGAGTCGTTGAACAACGGCTCGAGTTGTGCTTTTGCCTGCCCCGGAGTCACGCCGGGCTTCAGCCGTGCAAACGCCCACAAGGGGCGGCCAGGATCTGCCCTGCGCTGGGCCGCCACGTCCAGTGACTCCGGCACCAGCACATCCGCAGCCTGCAGTCGCGGCATCTCGAAGCCCTGTGGGAGCACACCGACGATTTCCGTTGCTTCACCATCAACATGAATGACCGTGGCCCTCTTCGTCCCCAATGGGGACCCATCGGATCCCACCCGCCCTCCATCCTTTTTCGATGGCACATTCGAATATCTCAGCTTCTGCGGAATTCCAATGTTGTAGGCGATACCAAATCCCAATTTTCGTTTTACGGCGAGCCAAACAGAGGTCTCGTACCCTATTGTCTGCGAGCCTGGTTAGTCCTGCGCACCTCCGACGTTTCACCGTTCCGGAGGACACTCCGCATTTCCCGATCGGAGAATGGCTCGATTCTGGGCCAGGTTTCAAAACGCGGAGAATTCTCTCCGGAGTCCTTCAAGAGGAAAAGGCGCGGATTTCGCGGGGAAATCTGGCGAGTTAGCTCTTTAAGTTTAAAATATTAAACAACTTAAGACTGCTTGGTGGTGCTGGCAGGCTCGTGCAAGCCGCTCTCCCCCTGCATTTCCCTGCTAACAGGGAATTTTAGAGGGAAATCTTGAGTTTTTTGCTCTCGTTCACGTATGGCGCCGCATGGTATGTTGCACAATTCACCGCGTTTAGCTTGCCGTACTTGGCTATCAGGGCTCAAAAAGAACAGGGAATTTTCTCGAGATATCAGGGAATTAATATTCCCTGTTACGGTTTCGAGCAGCGAGAGCTAGCTAATTCTTCGATGACTTTGATGCGAAGAACGCCCCAGATACCCACTACATAAGTAGAGGAATTTATATGGGCGCCCTTCAGGAGGCCCAAGCCTGGATTGATGACCCGCATGGACCGTTATTCAGCAGCCATGACTGCGCAGGCGCCCCCTCGCGCGGCGCAGTACGTCTGCATGTCAATAGAACACAGGCAGCCAGAGGGGGCTGAATATTGCCGGCCGGGAGGGGCTCAACCAGCTCATGGCAGATAGCGAGAATTCTGAACCTGGCGTACAAGCACATGGACGATAGGATTTAGTGAGGAAACTGATACTGCTGAAGCAGGAAATCAATGCATTTTGGCATCTGGCGCCCATTCATTGTGCGTCTCTAATTGCGAATAGAATTCCGCTAAAGGGGAGATATGGTTTCGCGAGAGGAACTGTACAAACTCGTCTGGTTGATGCCCATGACGAAGGCGGCAAAGAAATATTCGGTCTCTGGGAGCTATATGGCGCGTGTTTGCACAGTTCTTCGCGTTCCGCGGCCACCGGTGGGGTATTGGGCAAAGCTGGAAGTCGGAAAAGCACCGGCTCGACCAGAACTGCCGGAGGCGCTTCCTGGTGATCAACTGTTCTGGTCGCAGGACGGCGATACATCGGCGCCGCGAGTCTGCGCCGAAATCGCCACAACTGCGCCGCAACAACCGAGGGTGCGTCGTTCAGTCACAGGCATCCACGGCCTCATCCAAGGTGCGAAGCAGCATTATGAGAAAGGCTACAAAGTAGATGACGGCCAACTGCTTCGCCCCCATAAAAGGTTGCTTGTTGACGTAACCGCGTCTGCAGCCGGCCTTGATAAGGCGCTCTCCTTTGCGAATGATCTGTTCAACGCATTGGCGTCCGCTGGCCACCGTGTGTGCCTTTCGCCTTCAAACGAACGCTATCATCGGCCCAATATAGACGAACACGAGGAGCAGCGAAAATCTCGCCGTCAAGAGTACTCCGACGACAGGCATCTTTGGACACCTCACCGTTCCACCGTTGTGTATGTGGACACCACTCCATTCGGGTTAGCAGTGGTTGAAATGACCGAGTCGATAGTGATGCGGTATGTGAACGGACGATACATCCGCGAGTCAGATTACAAACAGCCGGAAGTTCACCTCGGATATGTTAATCACACCTGGACGACGACGCAGGACACTGCCTGCGGTCGCCTGCGTCTTGTTGTCTATTCGCTGCATCCCGGCGTCTCATGGTCAATGTCGTTTCAAGAAACGAAGACTCGAACGCTCACCCAGGACATTACGAAGGTCGTAAAGTCAATTGAGAACTCTGTTGAAGTGCTACGGAAAGAGATCACAGAGGCAGAAGGCCGAGCCGAGCTACGGCGACAAGATCAAGAGGCGCAGCACGCACAATGGCTTCTTGAAGATGATCAGCGACAAATTTCTCGGTCCATCAAGGAAAGTCGCGAGGAACTGGAGCAGGTGATCAGATCGTGGGCTGCTGTAGTGAGCATTGAGCAGTTCTTCAAGAGCGATGAGGAACGCGCGACCTCTCTGCCGGAAGAGCAAAAGGCACAGCTACTTGAACGCCTTCAACTTGCTCGTGGGCTCGTCGGTACACAGGATCCACTCGAATTCGTCCGTTCTTGGAGGGCGCCGAATGAGCGATATGTACCTCTCGCTCTGAGAAAATCACCTCCTTGATCTCCACTAAGGTACGTGACGCGGAATATGGCCATAGCCCAGATCGCCTATGCGTTGCTGTCGGGTAGGAATGAGGCTGATACGGTGCCGACGGGCACTGCAAAGGCCGAATTCCTCAGGCGGAAGGCAAAGATTGACGAAGCTTGAGATAAAGAGTTAAGGCGAAGCAGGTCTATGCTGTTCCCACGACCCGTCTCCTCGATTGGACGAGAAAATCTACGGACCACCTGTTCAGCTGTATCAATCTGAGCCAATAGGCGCGTCTGTTCGGCGGTATTTGTTCCAGCGACCACCCGGCATAAAGCTGAGCGCGCCGAAGGAAGGCTTCGCCCTCTTCGTCGTGCAATTGACACTGATGCCAACGAACCTTTTGTGGCGGATCTATGCGGGACCCACCCTGGCGGCCATATTTCCCAATTGCCTACTGCATAGCGAGAATCCGTGCTCGAGCGCATTGGGCTGTTGGCGTCAACGTAGGATCGTGCCCAGATGGATTGGCGGATACTGGCCGACTTTTGAGGAGTAATCGGCGTCGGTGAGTGCCTCGGCGATCGTGCGTAAGCTGAGATTCGGCTACAATTTCGTTCCGAAAAGAAGGTTAGACGCAGCCTTGGAACGCCAAAATCCGCGAAAACACGCGTAACATGCGGCAATCACGGGTGGGAATTCCCGGTCGAGACTCTCACCGTTGAAACCCGGGGCACAATCCGACGTTGCAATGCAGCTCTGTAACTCGAGCTAGTACCCCACGCCTCCTGACGACTGCGTCAATGATGGAATTGTCTCCGGACTATGTCCCCGTTTTTCGATGGTGAATCGGGCTCGCGATGAATTCTTTCGCTCACAAATCTGTGGATCGCTCGAACGAAGGCTGAGACTTAATGGGTCGCGCCGTGCAACGGGAGCGATATGGTCAACATCGCTCCGGGACTGGCATCTTTGGCGGTAATGTCTCCATGGTGAACGCGAACTGCTCTTCGGGCGATTGCCAGACCCAGGCCCAGGCCGCCAGTCCGCTCATCGCGTGACGCGTCGGCTCGGAAGAAAGGATCAAATATCCGTTGGGTTAACGTGTCCGGGATTCCTGGGCCGTAGTCACGCACCGTAATACTGGCAGTATCTCCTTCGCGTTTCAGCGAGACACTTACCGACTCGCCACGAGGCGAGTACCGGATCGCGTTGCGCACGACATTCTCAACCGCACGCCGAATCAATTCGGCGTTCCCTAGAACGATGGTTTCTGGTTCTGAGCTCACATCGATTCTGCATCCAGCGCTCTGAGCGTCAACATCGCAATCCTCAACCGTAATCGTTAACAGATCGTTGAGGCAGAATTCTTCCATTTCGACAGCTCCAGGCTCACCCTCCGCCCGGGCCATGTCAATCAGGGTTTCCACAAGTTCGGACAGACGCTCAATCTCGTGGCGAAGCCGAGTTGCCGTAACATCCCGATCTGTCGTTTTGCGAACCATCTCCGCTTCAAAGGTCAGGCGAGCCAGAGGAGAGCGAAGTTCATGGGAAACATCCTGCAGCAGCTGCCTTTCAGTCATGAGCAGCGTCTCAATGCGTTCGGCCATCGCGTTGAACGATCTGCCCAGGTTGCCGATTTCGTCGTTTGACCGCGGCGTCGCGCGTGCTGTCAGCTCCCCGGCTCCAAACCGGTCCACCACACCGGCAAGTTGTCGAACCGGGCGCGTGATGTACATCGTAACCAGCCAGTACAACACTACGACCGTTACTAGTAGCAGAATATAGAATGGGGTAAACAGGATAGTGGATGGACCGATGGAGGTCGCAAGCCAGATGTAGCGCCCCTCGTCTGAGCGCAGTCCCATGGTGAGCTGGTTGTGTTCTCCGCGGTACGGGCGCTCTTTCCCAACGGAAACTTTGATCAGCTCAGAATGGTCCTCCCCGCTTTCAAGATCGTGCCCGGAAGCATCGCAAATACTGTAATGGGTGTCTCCGGGCTGGTTCAACTCCTGCATGTAGCGCGCCAGCCCTTCCTTTCCATCCGCATGGTAGACGGTGAGCGCATAGCGAAACAGTTGCTGATTTACGTGAGTAAAGTTTTCGGTTGTGGACTTGCCGATGACGTTGGCGCCAATCAAGAGAAATACGGCCAGAGAGATCGCCAGCGCCGCAACCGACCATATGGTGACTTTTAGCGATATCGATTTCACTGCTCGTCTCCTGCCAGCACATAGCCTATGCCGCGAATGGAGCGAATAGTAATGCCAGCGCTTTCGATCTTCCGCCGCAGGCGGCTAATGTGCACCTCAAGCGATCGTTCGAATGGCGTGGCCTGCCGCTGGTACAGCATGCCGCAAACCTGGTCGCGGGTGACTACCTTGCCTCTCGCTCGGGCCAGAAGATCGAGAATGTCGAACTCGGTAGATGTAATCTCGATCGGCTCATTTCGAATCCAGGCACCGCGTGATGCGGCGCTCAACCGCAGCGGTCCGACAGAGATCGTCTCGCTTCTCGCGGTCTGAGAACTTTGCGTTCTGCGCAGCACCGCCGCGATGCGTGCCGCGAGTTCTTCGGGGCCGAAGGGTTTGGCGAGATAATCGTCGGCGCCTGTGTTCAGGCCTCGCACGCAGTCTTCTTGCGCACCGCGAGCTGTCAGCATAATGACGGGCACAGAAGAGCGGCGGCGCAGTTGGGTGAGCACTTCAAACCCGTCGAGTCCGGGCAGCATAATGTCGAGAAGGATGAGATCGAACCTCTCATCGACTGCACGTGCCAAGCCGGTTGCGCCATTATGGACGGCGTGGATCGCATAGTCGGATTCGGAGAAGAATTCGCCGATCAACTGGCACAGGCGTACATCATCATCAATGATGAGGATACTGTTCCGTCCGTGGTGCTCACTCTCCATGCCGCATCCTCATTCTTACCGCACTTCATTGTTACCCCACTTCCGTGCGCGCTGCTCGATCCGCTCCGAATCTTAGCAATTCTTGAGACTCTGCTGCAACGGCGCCGGATGGCGCGCCTGTATTTGTAAATCTTGAGGTTCAATCAGCGGAATTTGTTGTTCAATCACATCAAGAGACCGATAAGTGGGATAGGAAACCGACTTTGAAAGGCAAGCCGATGCTGCAACGAACTAACCACACCTCAATAATCGTTCGGATTGGCGCGATTCTGGGGCTTGCCTTTGTTGCCGCGGTGGCGGACTGCCAGTCAATTCAGTCGCAAGTGGCTGCGGAGCAGAACTGGAAGACGGTTCCAGCAGGAGGCGAAGTGGCCCGTCCCGCGGACGAGGCCACGCTCGCGCATTGGTGGACTGTCTTCAACGATCCAGTTCTCACTTCGCTCGAAGAACGCGCATTGAAGGCGAATTTAGACCTGCGCACCGCGCTTTCGAGCATTGAGCAGGCGCGCGCCAATCGCCTGTCCGCCAGTGGCAGCTATTTGCCGTCGGTCACCGCGATCGGCAGCTCGACCGGCAACCGCGCCAGCAACTGGTCCGGGGGCACGCTCACCTCCACCAACTCGGCCGAGCTCGAGGCAAGCTGGGAGCCGGACTTCTTCGGCGCCATCCGCAAGAACGTGGCATCCCACGACGCCGGCATCCAGGCAGCGCAGGAGGGCCTTCGCAACACCATGGTGACCCTCACCGCCGAGTTGGCCACCGACTACATCAACCTCCGCTCCTACCAGGCGCAGCTTGCCGTAACACAATCAAATTTGGTGAAGTACCGCGAGACCTACGAGATGACGCTGGACAAGCGTAGAAGCGGCCTGGTCGCCGATCTCGACGTGGCCCAGGCGCTCGAAACGGTGCAATCGACCGAGGCCACTGTTCCGGCACTCGAAACCAACATAGAGCAGACGATGAACGCGATGGCCATTTTGCTGGCGCTCCGGCCAGGTGCGCTCGACGCCGAGTTGGCCGAATCGAAGCCGATACCCGTCGTTTCGGCGGAAGTCGCCGTCGGCATTCCCGCCGACCTGCTCCGCCGCCGCCCCGACGTCATGCAGGCCGAGCGCCAGGTCGCCGCCCAATCTCTCCAGGTCGGCGTCGCCAAGGCCAATCTCTATCCCACCTTCGCGCTCACGGCCACGTTTCTCACCAGTGTGGAGAACCTGCTCAATGTCTTCTCCCCGGCGGCGCTTGGCTCCACGGTGGTCGGCTCGGTTGAGCAGACCATCTTCAATCGCCGCGCTCTACACGCCCAGGTCAAATTGCAGAACGCGCTCCTCTATCAGTACGAGATTGCCTACGACAGCACGCTGCTGGGAGCGGTGAAGGATGTTGAGAACTCTCTTTATGCCTTCGGCAAGGACCAGGTGAAGCGCAAGTCGCTGGCCGATGCAGCCGACTCCGCCGAACAGGCCGCCGAGATGTCGCGCGAGCTCTACGCCTCCGGCCTTCAGGGTTTCCTCACGGTGGAGGATTCTGAACGCACGGTTTTGTCGGCGCAAAACAGCTTGGTACAAGCCGATGCCTCGGTCGACGCCGACTTGATCGCCATCTACAAGGCGATGGGCGGCGGTTGGAAGTAACAGCATTAGCCAGACAAGGCAAATAGTTTAAGACGCGAAAGGAACTGGATTCATGACTAAGGATGCCGATCTGGAGCAGACACTCGGAATCACTGCGGAAAAGGGCAAATGGAAGCGGCGCGCCTATTGGATCGTGCCTGTAATTCTGCTTGTTGTCGGAGCAGTGATTTGGGGAGTTCACCAAAAAAACGCCGCTGCCAAAAACGCACAGCACTTCCGAACCGAAGAGGCTCGGATCGGAGACTTGACGGTCACCGTCACCGCCACTGGCCAGTTGAAGCCGACCCACACTGTCGATGTGGGCAGTCAGGTTTCTGGAATCGTGGACTCGGTCCTCGTCGACTATAACAACCAAGTGAAGAATGGGCAGGTGCTGGCGAGAATCAATACTGAAAAACTCGACGCCCAGGTGCTGCAGGACAAGGCCCAACTGGCCAGTGCCCGCGCCAGCGTCGAAAACGCCAAGGTCACCGTGATCGAGACAGATGCCGAGTACAAACGCGACCTCGACGCCCGCCAGCGCTCCAAGTTTCAGATCGTTTCGCAGCACGATGTGGATACCGCCAAAGCCGCCTACGACCGCGCCGTCGTGGGCGTCACCACCGCCCAGGCCTCTGTGACCCAAGCTGAGGCCAATCTCAAAATTGACGAGACAAATGTCAACTTCGCCGTCATTAAGTCGCCCGTTGATGGCATTGTGCTTTCGCGGAGCGTCGAGGCCGGTCAGACCATCGCGGCATCTTTTTCGGTCACGACTCTGTTCGAAATCGCCGAGGATCTGCGCAAGATGATCCTGCAGGTCAATATCGATGAGGCCGATGTAGGCAAAGTCAAGGTTGGTCAACACGTGCTGTTCACCGTTGATGCTTATCCCGGCCGGCAATTTCCGGGCACCATCACGATCATTCGATACAGCTCCACCACCACCAACAACGTGGTCACCTACCTTGCGGAGATCTCGGTCAACAATGACGAGTTGCTTCTTCGCCCCGGCATGACCGCCACGGCCACAATTACTGTCCAGTCCGTTCCTCATGCGCTGCTGGTTTCCAATCATGCGCTTCGATTCCTACCCTCCGCCAACGACACGGACGGCAACTCCACATCGTTCTTGCCGGCACCGCCCAACTCGAACCAGAATGCGAACACCGAATCCTCCGCTGCCCTGAACAACCCGCGCGTCTGGGTCGTGCGCGACGGAAAGCCATCGCCGATCTCCGTAACCACTGGAGCCACCGATGGCAAGCTCACCGAAATTCGTTCCGGTCAGGTTACGCCTGGCACGCCCTTGATCGTAGAAGTATTGAAGGAAGGCAAATGAGCACGCCGACCCAAGAACCGACAACAGACCCTTCCGCCGAGCCGCTGCTTGAGTTTCGCAACGTGATGAAGATCTACGGTGCGGGAGAAGGCGAGGTCCGCGCGCTGGGAGGAGTCAGCCTCCAGATCTACGCCGGCGAATTTGTTGCCATGATGGGCCCCAGCGGCTCGGGCAAGTCAACCACGATGAATATTCTTGGTTGCCTGGACACGCCCACCAGCGGTTCTTATCTTTTCCGCGGCCTCGATGTCGGAGCGCTCAGCCAGAAGCAACGGGCCCGTCTGCGCCGCTTTTACCTGGGATTCGTCTTTCAGGGATTCAATCTTCTGGCTCGCACCAATGCCGTCGAGAACGTTGAGCTGCCACTTATCTATCGGGGACTGAAACGCTCGGAACGGCGGGAACGCGCGTTTCAGGCATTGGAGACGGTGGGCCTGTCCAAATGGTGGGACCACACTCCGGCTGAGCTTTCAGGCGGCCAGCAGCAGCGCGTGGCCATCGCGCGCGCCATGGTCGCCGACCCCTCGGTTCTATTTGCCGATGAACCGACGGGCAATCTGGATAGCGCGAGAAGCGTGGAGGTGATGGAACTACTTCGCCACCTCAACCGGGAGCGCCATCTCACCATCGCCATGGTCACGCACGAGCCCGACATGGCCGCCTTTGCAAGCCGGTCAATTCACTTCCACGACGGACTCGTTCACTCCGACACAAACAATCACACTCACGCCGGGGCCGGGATAACGCCCACAGAATCCGACTTGGCGGAAGCAGGGAGAAACGCATGATCTGGAACGCAATCCTGCTCGCACTCTCAGCCATTCGCCGCAATGTTCTGCGTTCCGTACTGACCGTGCTCGGTGTCATCATTGGTGTCGCCGCGGTCATCGCAATGGTCACGATCGGTAACGGAGCCACCGCAAGCGTTGCCGCGCAGATTAACACATTGGGGGAGAACGTCCTGACGGTAACGCCCGGCCAGCAGCGTGGACCAACGTCTGGAATTCGCGCGGAAGCAAAGCTCTTCGAAGAGTCCGACGTGGCGGCGATCGCCTCCGATATCACGGGTGTGCGCTCCGTGGCGCCAACAGCCTCGCAATCCATGCAGGCCATCTACGCTAACGCCAATTGGTCGACGACCGTCTACGGCGTCGACAACGCCTACTTCGATGTTCGTAATTGGTCTGTTCAGTCCGGCCGCGAGTTTACTGACGCGGAGATCCGAACCGGTGGGGCCGTCTGCATCATCGGTGTCAAGGTTCGCAAGCAGCTCTTTGCCGATCAGGATCCTGTCGGCGCAAACATCCGCCTCCAGGCCATCTCCTGCCAGGTGATCGGACTGCTCGCGTCCAAGGGGCAGGGTGGAATGGGAATGGACCAGGATGACCTCGTGCTGGTGCCGCTGCATACCTACCAGCGCAGGATCTCCGGTGATCGAAAGGTCTCCAGCATCCAGATTGGGGTTCGCAGCGATTCCGACACGAAGCTTGTCCAAAACGAAGTCGTTACTTTGATGCGCCAGCGCCGTGGAATCCAGCCCGGTCAGGAAGACGACTTCACCGTGATGAACTCGCAGGAGTTCCTCACCACCTTGACTTCGACCATGCAGATCCTGACCGCACTGCTCGGCGCGATTGCCGCCATCAGCCTGCTCGTAGGCGGCATCGGCATCATGAACATCATGCTGGTATCTGTCACCGAACGAACGCGGGAGATCGGTATTCGCCTCGCAATCGGTGCCTTCGACGACGATGTGATGATCCAGTTCCTTGTCGAGGCGGTCGTACTTGCTTCTCTGGGCGGGATCATTGGAATCGGTCTCGGTTTTGCAGCATCGTTTGTCGGCTGTCTCCTGATGAGACTCACTTTCTTGCCCGACCTGACGATCGCAATTGTTGCATTCGTCTTCTCTGCTTTGGTCGGCGTCGTTTTCGGCTTCTTCCCAGCGCAGAAAGCCGCCCGGCTCGATCCCATCGAGGCTCTACGTCATGAGTAGATACCAGACTTGCTAGAACGCGGAGTTCGCGTAACTGAAAGAGAGTTCGTGCGCGGCTCTTGTTTGTATGTGACTTCCTTTGAAGTTGTAACCGGAATCATGCTGCTTGAGGAGGATTCAAATGAATCGTGGATTGACATGGGTTGTACTGACATACTCTGTGATGGGAATTGCGTGGCTAGCTCCGACACCAGCCCTGAGTCAGGAGCAGAATGCACGGACAGAAGTTCAGGCAAACGCAGGATCCGTCACACAAGACATCTCCGGAACCTGGGTAGCAAAGATGACTACTCCAATGGGACAGATGGAGATCACCTACAAGCTCAAAGTGATTGACGGAAAAATAACCGGAACTCAGAGTCTGCCATTCGGAGACTCTCCCATCGTAGATGGCAGAGTTAGCGGCGACACCTTCCGCTTCGTCGTGGAGTTAGATTCCTTTGGGAACATTCAGAAGAGCGAGGTGAAGGGCAAAATCGTCGGCGATACTCTTGAGCTGATTCCAGCAATGCCAGGTCCGCCGCCGGGCATGGGCCCCGGCGCTGAAGCTCCCGGCGGCCCTCCGCCAGGTGGACCTCCATCAGGCGGACCGCCGGAACCAGGTGCAGCAGGCGCTCCAGGCGGAGCGGCTCCGCCCTTCCAGATTCAGACAGTCGTAGCGAGACGCGGAACACCTACACCCACGTATCGCGCACCCTCAGTGGATTACGCTGCTCTGCCCCACCTGGCGCTTCCAGCGTTACGTTCCGTCCCATCGGTCGGAGTTGCAAACACGCCGCCAATGGGTTGGAACAGCTGGAACAAGTTCCAAACCAAAATCGATGACGCGACGGTCCGAGGAATCGCTGATGCGATGGTCAGCAGTGGAATGAAGAGCGCGGGATACAGATACGTGATCATCGACGATGGTTGGCAGGGATCGCGTGACGCTAAGGGAGTACTTTCGCCCAACCCGCAGTTCCCGGACATGAAAGCCCTTGCGGATTACGTCCACTCGAAAGGATTGTTGATCGGAATTTACTCTTCCCCTGGTCCCCGCACCTGCGGCGGCTTCGAAGGCAGCTATGGCCACGAGGAACAGGACGCCAAGACTTTTGCTGCCTGGGGTATGGATTATCTGAAATACGATTGGTGCAGTGCTTCGCGTATCTGGAAGGACGCCGACATGCAGGCGGTCTATCAGCGCATGGGCGAGGCACTCAAGCAAACGGGCCGTCCGATCGTTTATGCATTATGCCAGTATGGTCGTTCCGGTGTCGTTCAATGGGGAATTCAAGTGGGTGCAAACCTGTGGCGCACGACCAGTGACATCAGCGACCGATATGCTTCCATGGCGGAGATCGGCTTCGCTCAATCGGACCTAGCTGACTTCGCCGGCCCCGGGCACTGGAATGATCCCGACATGCTCGAAGTTGGCAATGGGGGCATGTCGACGGATGAGTACAAGACCCATTTCAGTCTCTGGGCAATGATCGCTGCGCCGCTTATCGCCGGAAATGACATCCGCAACATGAGCCCGGAGATTGCGGCAATCTTCCAGAACAGCGAAGTCATCGCAGTCGATCAGGATTCGCTGGGCGCCGGAGGGAAGCGCGTCAGTAGAACTGGTGAAATTGAGATTTGGCAGAAGCCATTGGCCTCCGGTGACATTGCGATCGCGATATTCAATCGCAGTGTCAAGGAGATGCGTTCTGTGGTTTCGTGGGAAACGTTGAGTATCGGCAAAGACTATGCAGTGCGCGATCTATGGGCACACGCGGACCGCGGAACAACTGCGGAGGCGTTCTCCGAACCAGTATCAGCACATGGCGCGATTGTGCTTCGGTTGCACCGGATACAGTAATTCATTCGGCGCGATCGCCAAATTATGAAGGGTTTCTTGATCCTAAACACGATTCGAGGTGGATAGGCGTGAAGATTCTCACCGCATTCTTGATTTCCGCCGGTTTGGCGCATGGGCAAGCGCCAGGGAAGATCATCACATTTAGCAAGGCCGATAGCCTACTCGACGAGGAAAATGCTCCGTCGAGCGGATTCTACGCCGCTGTCGTTGAACGAGCAGCCAAGATGGTCAAGAGTTGGAAGCCGCGTCCGGCTCTGGACCGCGACCATTTTCTCAGGGCCGTTATCGATCGCATCGTGGTCCAGAGCGAGCACATCGAAATTCGATTGCGCTTGGCAACTTTTTTGCATGAACTGCTCGGGTCTGATCCGGCAGGCCAGGGCGTTCAAACCGCGACCAAATTTCTTTCGATTGTTTCCGTGACTTGTCCATTCAAACAGATGAACAGCGGCCGTGCTTTGCGACTGGTCATCGACAAAGATCGTCTTTCGAATGACAGGAGCCGGCAGCTAATTCTCCGGGCAATCGCGCTAGCCCACCATTGGTATCAGAGAATCGCTAATGGCGAGGCCACATGTTTGAACGAAATCATCCGCCAGGATGGTATCGATCAATCCGATGCTAAGAAGATCTTCCCACTGGCATTCTTAAGCCCTATCTCCACGCAATCGATTCTCCGCTTCAATACTGACTTCACTCTCAAAGCCTTGCTCGCAAACATTCCCATGGAATGGAGTCGGCAAAATATCCCTCTGCCACTGCATTCGCTGGAATAATTTTTCAGGCGCTCGATCTCGCATATTGCCGGGACAAACAGAATCTTTGAGAGCCGGCGCGATTTTGGGATACTACGGCGTTATGGCTACTTAACATCGTTCGTCCTATTCGATGTCAATGATCGACCTTTTCAAGGCGTTCTGCAGGTGTTCCATCTGCCGAGCTTCAAGATGACCCTTTTTGACCGCAAGGCAGAGTAGGTACCGTCCCGATTACTCCTGGGAAGGCGGCTTGCACCAGTTTTCACGGAGTATGCGCCAGTCGCGCAGGGCGTCCAGCGCCCCTAAGATCGTTACTGAGGTTGAGAACCGCCGGAAATCTCCCATGCCTGGGGGACACGCGCCATTTCCGATCGGAGAATGGGGCTGATTTCCGGCCGAATCCTGCATGCGGAGAACTCTCTCCGGTGTCCTTCGAGGGCCGAAAGCCCACTTTTTCGCGGGGAAACTGGACAATGTGTGAGGAAAAGTCCCAAATCGCACAAACCTTGAGACTGCTTGGTGGACCTGGTCGGGATCGAACCGACGACCTCTTCCATGCCATGGAAGCGCGCTCCCAGCTGCGCCACAGGCCCACATTGAGTCAGCTCTCCTATTGTCCCCGGTCTCACCCGATTCGTCAAACCCCTGCCGCGCCCCGCACCCAACCGCAATTCGCATGGTTCTCCCCGCCTTCGGCGCCTCCCCTCTCCACCGTCGCGTGATGCATGTCACACGCCTTGACAACCCAATCTTGAATAATAAAGTGGGTTGAGGGAGTCGCTCCTCCGTGCGTCCAACTTACTTGTTTTCTTGAGGCCTGGCCTGCCGACCGTACGCCGCCGCGCTCTGCCCCACCCGGATCGATTTGGAGTTCTTCCGCATGTACAGGATCGTCGAAGCCCAGAGTGTCGGCCTTAATATCAAGCAGTTTGTTGTTGAGGCGCCGCGCATTGCTCGCAAGCAGGAGCCCGGCCAGTTCGTCATTCTCCGCTTGCACGAAAGAGGCGAGCGCATTCCGCTCACCATCAAAAGCTCCGATCCCGCCGCTGGCACCGTCACCATCGTCGTGCAGGCCATAGGCAAAACCACGTCCCTGCTCAATTGCCTTGAAGCGGGCGACTCCATCCTCGACATCGTCGGCCCCCTCGGCCGCCCCTCAGAGATTCAAAACTACGGCACTGCCGTGATTCTGGCCGGAAGCGTGGGCACCGCCATGGCGCTGCCCACGGCCAATGCCCTCAAACAGGCCGGCAACCATGTCATCTTCATTGAAGGCGCACGCAGCGCCCCGATGGTCGTCTTTGAAGACGAAGTGCGCCAGGCCAGCAGCGAGGCCTGCATCATGACCGACGACGGCACCTATGGCGAAATGGGTCTTGTCACTAAAAAGCTCAATGAGTTCCTCGCTGCCGGGCGCCCCATCGACTTTGTGCTCGCCGTTGGCCCGGTGCCCATGATGCGCGCCGTCGCCGGCATCACTGTTCCCCTCGGCATCAAGACCATGGTCAGTCTTAACGCCATCATGGTCGACGGCACTGGTATGTGCGGCGGCTGCCGCGTCCTGCTCGGCGACAAAAGCAAGTTCGCCTGCGTCGACGGGCCCGAGTTTGACGCCTCCCTGGTCAACTTCGACGTCCTCATGCAGCGCAACGCCATGTATCGCGACAAGGAGTGCCAGTCGCTCAAGCATTTCAAGGAGCATGAGCAGGAGGAGCTCGCGCAGTTACGCGCCGAGCTGGCGGAAAAGGAAGCCGAAAGGGCGCGCCTTAGCGCTGAGGCTGGCGAGAGAGACAAGCATTATGTCTAAGTCCGATCTGCAAACTCGGCCGCAAATTACCATCCCCCTCCAAAACGCCGTCCCTCTTAGGGACCGGATGAAGATTCCGCGCACCGTCATGCCTGCTCGCGATCCCCAGCAACGCAGCCGTAACTTTGAAGAAGTCAACCTGGGCCTACCGCAGAATGAGGCGCTCACTGAGGCCATGCGCTGCATCGAATGTGCCAAGCCCGGCTGCGTCGTGCAATGTCCTGTGGGCGTCAAGATCAAAGAGGTCGTTTCTCTCATCCGCACGGGCGATTACCTCGCTGCCGCCGCCAAAATGCGCGAGGATAACGCCCTGCCTGCCATCACCGGCCGCGTCTGTCCGCAGGAAAATCAATGCGAAGGCGGTTGCGTGCTTGGTAAAAAGGGCGCGCCCGTCGCGATCGGCAACCTTGAGCGCTTCATCGCCGACTACGAACGGGAGAGCGGACAGCTTGGCCTGCCCGCCATCGCGCCGCCTACCGGTAAGAGTGTAGCCATCGTCGGCAGTGGTCCGGCCGGTCTCTCGGCTGCCGGTGACCTGGTCCAGAAGGGTCATCGCGTCCGCGTCTTCGAGGCCCTCCACGAGCTTGGCGGCGTCCTCATCTACGGCATTCCCGAGTTCCGTCTCCCCAAGTCCATCGTCAAAGAGGAAGTCGACAACCTGCGCCGGATGGGCGTCCAATTTGAGACCAACGTCGTGGTCGGCAAGAGCGTCACCATCGACGAGCTCCTCCAGTGCGAACACTTCGACGCGGTCTTTGTCGCCACCGGTGCCGGACTCCCGCAATTCCTCAGGATCCCCGGCGAGCACTTCAACGGCGTTTACTCCGCCAATGAATTTCTCACCCGCATCAACCTCATGCGCGCCTACCAGGCCTCCGAATACGATCAGCCCGTATACGATTGCCGCGATCGCGACGTGATCGTCGTCGGCGGCGGCAATACTGCCATGGACGCGGTCCGCACCGCGCGCCGTCTCGGCGCCCACTCCGCAACCCTGGTCTATCGCCGTTCCCAGGCTGAGATGCCCGCCCGCACTGAAGAGGTTCACCATGCCCTTGAAGAAGGCATCGAGTTCCGCATGTTAACCAATCCCATCGAGTTCATCGGCGATGAAAAAGGATGGCTCACCGGCGCGCGCTGTGTGCGCATGGAACTCGGCGAGCCGGATGCCGATGGCCGACGCAGGCCCGTTCCCATTGCAGGCTCCGAATATTTTCTCCCCGCCAGCGTGGCCATCATCGGCGTCGGCACCACCGCCAATCCACTCATCCAGAGCACCACGCCCGATCTCAAAACCACCCCCCGCAACTACATCGTCGCCGACCCCGAAAGCATGCGCACCTCAAAGCCCGGAGTCTTCGCCGGCGGCGACATCGTCACCGGAGGCGCCACCGTCATCCTCGCCATGGGCGCTGGCCGCAAGGCCGCCGTCTCCATTCACGAGTTCCTCTGCACCGGATCCTGGTAGCCGCAACCGGGCAGGAGGTGGCATCGGGACGTCTCTCAAATTAGGCACTTCGTTGGTTGGCTGTCTTGCACACAGGTTCTCTGTCCCCCCACAAAAAACGGGCGGCAAAGGTTGTGCCTTTGCCGCCGCCCGTCCCTGGGTTGTCTTGAAGGTGCTGCAGTTCTGCTAATCTCTGTGGGCAAACAGGACAGTCCGCTTGCAGTTCACTGCCCCCGTTCGCGGATTACTGCAACAGCTTGGTCACTTCCTGTTGCACGCTGTTCGCCTGCGCCAGGGCGGCGATGCCCGTCTGGCTCAGTATCTCGTACTTCGACATATTCGAAGTCGCCGACGCATAGTCCGTGGCCTGAATCGCATTCTGCGCTGATACCACGTTCTCCTGCTGCGTGCTCATTACCTGGCTGATCGAGTTGAGCGTGTTGATCTGCGCCCCAATGTAGCCGTCCTGCGCCGCAACATCGCTGATGGCCAGGTTCAACTCGTTCAGCGCCGACTGCGCGCTCGCCTGGTCAGTCAGGCTGGTGCCGCTCAGATCCTCGCCTGCGCCGTCGGAATAGCTGATGGTCGCCACGCCGCCCAGCCCATTTGGATCGGCGGTGAACGTCGCCCCTGCCGCGGCCGTCTGTCCGGTTGCCGTATCGGCCAGGTCCGGCGCAGCCGTACTGCCGCCCGAGTTCGAAACACCAACCGTATAGTAAGCCGACGCCGCGGTAAATGTGGGCACATCGGCCGGCGTTGTGGTGTCGCCCAGGCTGGCCGCTGTTACGCTCGTCGTCGAGCTCGCCGACGTAAACACGTCGCTCTTGCTTGCCGCGCTGTAGGTTACCGTAATCCCGTAGCCATCAACGTCGAGCGTATTCGCCAGGTCCGACAGGGTATCGGTGGTTCCAGGCGTACCCAGATCAATGGTGTGGACATCCCCGGATGAATCCTTCACCGTCAGGGTTCCGCTCAGATGATCCCCCGCCAGTCCCGTCGATGCCAGCGTTCCGATTGCGCCGGGAGTGGTCCCGCTTCCCACACCCGCACCCAGCCCCGAGATAAGGATGCCCGTGTCTGTGCTCGCTCCCGCCGCCGTTGCCTGTGCGCCGGCCTGCGACGCGGTGCTGAAGCTGGCCGTGAGTCCCAGATTCGCATTGTTGATGGCGCTGATCATGCCCTGAACTGTGTCGGGATACCCGGTAGTCCCGCCCACGCTGATGGTTGCGCTCTGCTGCGATACTGTCCCGCCCGCCCCGTTGGCCATATAGTTGACGTCAAGCGTGGTCGGGCCATTCGCAAAGGCATCGCCAAGCGCCGCGTCCGTGCCCAAATTCGATAGATCGATAAACACGTTGCTTTGGCCGTTGCTGTACGACATCGACCCATTGCTGTCGCCCACGTTGCTCGATGAAAGTGTGTGAATGTTCAAATCGTCTACCGATGCGCCCGTCGTCGACGAGTCGCCCGTGTAGATCGCTACCGCGGTCCCGTTAAAGACTTGCTGCTGGTTATAGGTCGTGGTCGAACCGATGTTCGTCACTTCAGCCAGGATCGACTGGTATTCCTGGTTCGCCGCACCTTCTTGCGTCGAGTTCAGCGTGCCGTTCGAAGCTTCCGTCGCCAACGTAATGGCTCGGTTCAGCAGGTTCGTCACCTGCGAAAGCGCCCCGTCGGCCACCTGAAGCAAACCCACGCCTTCCGTCGCGTTGGTCTCGGACTGCGTCAGTGCGGCTGAGTTGGCTGCAAGCCCGTTCACCAGAGAAAGCCCCGCCGCGTCATCCGCTCCGGAGTTGATCTTCGACCCAGACGACAACTGCTGCAGAACTGTCTGCAAGCTGTTGTTCGTGTTGTTCAGATTGTTCTCTGCGTAGATCGCTGAAAGATTATTCAATACACCGAGGGCCATGGGATTCAACTCCTTCTTGGGTGCTTTGGCCTTCCCCGCCCGCTCTTGCCTTCCAACTTCCGGGCTCCAAAAACTTTCAAAGGGCCTTTTTGCATCCACTCCCTTCATCGGGGGCTCGGTGAAATAACTTTAGTCATTTTTTTTAGAACCTTTCGCAACCTCCCTGTCGCAGCCTGATTCATACTGTCTCGCTTCCGTCCATCTGCTGTCTCAATCTGCGTCATTCACTGTCCCATCCCGCTCCAATCCCTTGTCCCGTTTTCGGGCACCTACCCGCTCCTCTCTTTGCCCCAACGGCTCACTCCCAGATCTTCCGCCAAGCAAGAGAAAGGCGGCAGGAGCACCGCTCCCTGCCGCCATCGATCTTGCAATCAATTGTATTTGCTCTCTGCCCTGAACTCGGTCTGGGTGCCCCAGGTCTCAATTTTGAGACCTGGGAAACCGCAAATCCTAGCGGTCACAGCGATGGCACCTGTCTTGAACCCTGGCTACTGCTCCTGTCCCGGCCCGCTGCCTGAAGCCGGAGGCGTCGACCCTGGAGGTGGCGTCTGCGGCGGTGCCTGGATCGAGGGTCCGCGGTACCGGAACTGCATGCCCGGACCACCCTGCATTCCGGGACCGCCTTGCCCATCCGGCTGCGCCATTCCTGGCCGTTGGCCGTCATGACCCCATCCGGGGCGTCCCTCGCGGCCGCGCATTCCGCGGTCTTGCCGGAACGCCTTCACCTGCTTCCACTGGTCCGGCGTCAGCTTGTCCCGAATCGCCAGCAGAAAACGCGCGTTGGCCCGTTCAAGATCGCCCCGCGCCTGTACCACCTTGTCGATCTGCGCCGTGATCGCCGCGTCGTTCGGCTCGTCCGCGCTCATCAGCGGCTCCATTTCAAGTTCCGCCTTCTCCAGGCTGGCCTTCAGATCGATCAGCTTCTCCCTGTGTTGCAGCATGATGCCATCCATCGCCTTCCGCTGCTCGTCGGTCAGCTTCAGCCGCTCCACCATCCGCGGATTGTTCCACCAGCCCTTTTGCGCTCCATCCGGCCCGAATGACCGCTCAAAAGGTGCCCCATGGCCTCCGGGGCCGGATCCCATCCCCTGGCCGCCACCGAAGCCCTGAGCCCCGGCTGCCACTCCCATCAACAACATTCCCCCAACCGCCAAAACCATCCGCACTGCCATTCTTGCCTTCATCGCTCTCTCCTCCCCATGGGCTAAGCAACAGCCGCCCGTTTCCTTCCATCTCGCTGCTTACTTGGCGTCGCCCTCGGCCATCAGTTGAGCCAGAGGCTCCATGGCGCTTGGAACTTCGCGTGACACATCGCTGTCCACCTTGGCCAGCAAATCCTCATCCCCAGTCTGCGGCGCGCTCTTGAAGGCAGCAAGCTTTTGCTGCTTCGCCGCCCGCGCCGCCGCCGCAACCTTCGCCAATTCCTGCCTATGATGCCGCTCGTAAACGCCGCCCGCCACGCTTCCTGCCGCCAGCACGCAGCCCAGCGCCAAGCCCGCCGCTAGCCGCCAGTTCGTGTGCCGGTAGACCCTTGCCGCTTCGTGCGGCCGGCTATACTCTGCTTCGCTCCAGGCGTGAACGCTCCGCTTAAAATTCGCAAGCGTCTGCTCCAGCAAAGCGTCATCTTCAGGCCTCTGGTCCAAAAATCTCATCGTTTGCCTCTCAATTCCCCGCGCACTTTTCCAAGCGCTCGCGAAAGGTGCGCCTTCACCGTGCCCTCGTTCAACCCCGTGGCCTGCGCAATCTCGCTCAGTTCCAAATCCTCTACGTACCTCAGCAGAAAAACCGTCCGCTGCCGCTCACTCAGGCCTGCGACGGCCTTCCACACACGCCCCACCTGCTCCCGCGCCAGCATCTGCTGCTCCACCGACCGCTCCCCGCTCGGCAACCACTCGCTGGCCTCATCCATATCCACTGAGTTGGTCCGCGTATGCCGCCAGAACTGTATCCGCCGGTTCCGCCAGTGGTCCTTCTCGAGGTTGATCGCGATCCGCATCAACCACGTCATCGCGCTCGACTCACCCCGGAAGCGCTCCCAGTTCCGGTATGCCTTCAGGAAACACTCCTGCGTCAGCGTCTCCGCCAGGTCCACGTCGCGCGTAGACGCCAGCAGGAACCGGAAGATCTGCGGCCGGTGGGCCTCCACTACACTCGAAAAATCTTCCGCGGCAGCCTCCACCGCGTGCCCGGCAAACTCCTTTGCCTTGCCCCGCGTCATCGGTTCCAATGCTATGCCTGCTGCCATTACTCTGGTAGACGCCCCCTTATCCCCCAGGTTTACAGCCTGAACATAAAAACTCCTCGGAAGAGGCGGTATACGCAGGCCAACGCCTGCGGAAAACTTCAGATTTCGCCCTCTCCAGGCTCTCTGTTGCCCCCCTGGCTTCCACTCTTTGCGCCCCGCACCTGCGCAGGATCTGCAGGCATATAATTTGAGGCGGCAAGAAAAGGGCTCTTGGCAGTGCCGGAATTGAAACCTTCCGCTTGACCCGCTCGCAGTGCCATAAAAACACCCGGCGTACCCGCTGTTCGATCGCTCGTCCTCCGGTTTGGCGATAATTCACACGTACGTCCACGCAGGACGCGGCATCGGCAGTTGTTCTTCCTGCTTGCAGTCTGCTCATAAAACTGAATGGAGACAGGGATGATTTCTCGGCGAACCTTCGTGAGCGGTCTGGCCGCGGGTGCGGCGGGCTCGGCGCTCACAACCTCGGCAAAGAGCTACACGCAGATCCTCGGCGCCAATGATCGGCTCAACTTTGCCATCAACGGTCTCAACGGGCGCGGGCACGCCCATCTTTCCGCGCTTGCAGGCCAATAAGCAGATCGCGCGCGTTGCTTACGTCTGCGACCCGGATGACCACATCCGCGCCAAATTTGCCGCCGATGCCCAGCAGGCTCTCGGCTACGCTCCCACCGCCGTGCGCGACTTCCGCAAGGCCCTCGAGTCCAAAGACGTCGACGCCATCTCCATTGCCACGCCCGACCACTGGCACACGCCCCTCGCCGTGCTCGGACTAAGGCCGGCAAACACGTCTATGTCGAAAAGCCCTCCAGCCAGAACGCCCGCGAGGGCGAACTGCTCGTCGAGGCGCAGAGAAAATATGGAAAACTCGTCCAGGTCGGCGATCAGCAGCGCTCCTCCGGCCACACCATCAAAATGGTCAAGCAGGTGCACGACGGCCTCATCGGCGAGGCCTACATGGCCAAGGCCTGGTACGCGAATACCCGCGGGACCATGGGAATCGGCACGCCCATCCCCGTCCCCGAATGGCTCGACTGGGATCTATGGCAGGGTCCGGCGCCGCGCAGCGAATACAAGGACAACATCCATCCCTACAACTGGCACTGGCTCCGCAGCTTTGGAACCGGCGAGACCCTCAACAACGGCACCCATGAAGTGGATGTCTGCCGCTGGTTTCTTGGCGTCGATTATCCCCAGGCGGTCACCGCCATTGGTGGCCGCTATCAATTCAAGGATGACTGGCAGTTCTACGATACCCTTGTCACCGACTTCAAGTACCCCGGTAAAACCCTCACCTGGGAGGGCCGTTGCTGCAACGGGATGAGGCTCTACGGCCGCGACCGCGGATCGGTCATCTGCGGGACTAAGGGAAGCCTGGTCATCGATCGCGACGGATACGACGTCTTCGACTGGAAAGGCAAGCAGACCGACTCCTATCGCACCGGAAAGGAAACCTCCACCAGCGATCTCGTCGGCCGCGACTCCATGACCGACGCGCACTTCGCCAACTTCATCAACTCCGTGCGCGGCAAAGACACGCTCCATTCGCCCATCGCCATCGCCAACATCTCCGTAACCATGCTGCTCATCTCCAACATCGCCTACTTCATGGATCGCGAACTGAAGCTCGACTCCGCCACCGGGCATATCCTCCACGACCCTGAAGCCATGAAGCTCTGGGGCCGCAGCTACGAAAAAGGCTGGGAAGTCACCGTCTAGGTTGTAAGAAAGCAGAAACCCGGGAGCCGCAACGAGAATCGCATTTTGCGTGCTTGGCCGTGGCTCTTCGAACCTCTCAGATTGGACTTATTGATACACGCCAACTGCCAACCCCGAAAGGAGTCACTCTGATGCCTGCAACACATGCCACATTGCCTGCCGCTCAAGCGGGAACCATTACGCTCGGTGGAGATTTGACCGTGAACCGCATGGGCTACGGCGCCATGCGCATCACTGGCAAGGGGATCTGGGGTCCGCCGGCCGACCGCCCCGCCGCCCTTCGCACCCTGCGCCGTGCCGTCGAGCTCGGTATCAACTTTATTGACACCGCCGACTCCTACGGCCCCAATGTCTCTGAAGAGCTGATCGCCGAAGCGCTTTATCCCTATCCCGCCGACCTGGTCATCACCACCAAGGTCGGCTGGGAGCGCCACGGCCCTGGCGTCTGGGGGCACAACGCCAGTCCCGCGCACATTGAAAAGGCCGTCGCCGGAAGCCTTCAGCGCCTCCGTCTTGAGCGCATTGACGTCTACCAGCTCCACGTCCCCGACCCGGCCACCTCGTTCGACGCTTCCATCGAAGCGCTGGCCCGCCTCAAAGAGCAGGGCAAGGTCCGCCATGTCGCCCTTTCCAATGTCACCCTCGAGCACATCAAGCGCGCGCAAAAAATCGTCCCCATTGTCTCCGTGCAAAACCGCTACAGCTTCTCCGATCGCGAGTGGGATTTTGTGCTCGACTACTGCGAAGCCAATCAAATCGCGTTTATACCCTGGGGTCCTATGGCGCAGGGCCGCAAGGCAAATGAGGTCGTGGAGAAGATTGCCGCCGGCCGCAAGGCCACCACGGCCGTCGTTTCCCTGGCCTGGCTGCTGCGTCGATCTCCGGCCACCCTGCTCATCCCAGGAACCAGTTCCGTCGCTCACCTTGAAGAGAATGTAAGCGCCGCCGCCTTCCGGCTCAGCGATTCCGAGTTCGCTGAACTGAAAGCGGTCGTTCCCAAACCCTACTGGCTGCGCGCCTAACCACGGCAACTGCCTCAGCAGACCGGAATCCCATCTCACGGGCCGCCGATAGTTGTGCATGCCCGGTCCGCTGCCAACCTGGATTTAAAATTGCACTTCAGTCCGGTCGCCGGCACAGGAAAACCCCATGATGCTCGAAGCACTCCGCAAACAAGTCCTCCATGCCAACCAGGAGATTGCCCGCCGCGGCCTGGCTCCTCACACCTTCGGCAATGCCAGTGGCATTGACCGCTCCGGATCCCAGCCTCTGGTCGTCATCAAACCCAGCGGCGTCGATTACGCCTCCCTTGGACCCGCCGATCTGGTCATCACGGATCTCAACGGCAAAATCATCGAGGGCTCCCTGCGACCCTCCAGCGACCTCGACACCCACACCCTGCTCTACCGCGAATTCCCTGCCATCGGCGGCATCGTCCATACCCACTCCGAGTTCGCCACTTCATGGGCGCAGGCCGGACGCGCCATCCCCTGCCTCGGCACAACCCACGCCGATTACTTTCATGGGCCAGTTCCCGTCACCGAGCCCCTCACCGCCGATGAAGTGGCTGAGGCTTACGTCCGCAACACCGGCGCGGTCATTGTCCGCCTCTTCCGCAGTCAGGATCTCGATCCGGTCGCCGTCCCCGGCGTGCTCGTCGCTGGCCACGCACCCTTTGCCTGGGGCAAGAATGCCGCGGATGCCGTCGAGCACGCCGATGTCCTTGAGTACATTGCTCGTCTTGCCTTCAGGAGCGTTCTGCTTGGCGCCTCCGAAATTGGAATTCCCGCCTACGTTTCCCAACATCACTACCTCCGCAAGCACGGCCCGAAAGCCACCTACGGCCAGAAATGACAGCCGGCTCCGAACTGGCTACGGAAAAACTCGGCGCCGACAGCCTTTGCAACTGGGCATTACTTCATTGGTTTGCCTTAGTCCCAGCAGGCCTTTGCGTGGGATTCCACGATAACCCGATCGGTTTCCGCGACCTGTTAACTCGTCATTCATCAAGAATCTACCAAATAACATATCGCGATCCCTTTATCTGTAGGCCCTCTACTGATTTCCGCATTTTCAACAGGATCGGAGCCCCGCTCAAGTTGACATTTCCTCGAACACCGAGTCATTATCTAGCGTATTCTCTGTAACTTGCCCGTTCCATGGAGAGTGCCCTGTGCGTTTCTCCCGCGTGGCATCCGACGTGCAACACGCTAAAATGAAGTAGAGAACTCCCCCATGGAGACAAGTCTCTTCAACCGCATGCAAGCCACGCTGATGGCCTTGGCCACTGCAGCGCTCTTCGTGCTGGCGCTCCTGAACGTCCTTCAGGAGCGCAACTTCCAGCAACCGGACGACGGTGTCTGGTGGCGCGAGGCAACCGGAGGCCTGCAGGCTGAGCGTGTCCTCCCCGGCATGCCTGGACAGGTCGCCGGCATTCAGGCCCATGACCTTCTCACGGGGGTCGCCAACTGCCCCTCGTGCAACAACGACTCGGTCTCTCGACTCTCCGACCTCGAGCGCGCCCTCTACCGCACCGGACCCTACGGCCAGGTTTACTACTCCATCACCCGCGACGGCATTCCCCTCGACACCCCCGTTAAGGTCATCCCCGTTCCCCTTGACCGCAGCCTGGCCGTAGGCCTGCGCATCATCGGTCTCATCTACCTCATCATCGGCTTCTACGTCCTGTTCCGCCGCTGGGGTGCGCCGCGCGCCACCCACTTTTATCTCTTCTGCCTGGTCTCGTTCGCCTGGTACTCCCTCAAGTACACCGGCAAGCTCGATGGCCTCGACCAGGTCGTTTTCTGGGCAAATACTCTGGCCGAGTCGCTCCAGCCGGCCCTTTTCCTGCACTTCGCCCTCAGCTTTCCTGAGGAACGCTTCAAATCACTCCGCCGACGCTGGCTGTTACCTCTGGTCTACGCGCCCGGCGCCGTTCTGCTCGGCCTTTGGATCTGGGCCATTGAAACCCGCCTGGCCACCGGCCTGCTCAAGCATCGCCTCGATCAAACCGCCACCGCCTACGACGCCATCTTCTATGTCCTGGCCGCCTTGCTCTTCCTGCGCAGCTACAGCCAGGCAGACACTCCCCGTGCTCCGTCAGCAGTTAAAGTGGGTTACCCGCGGAACCCTGCTCGCCGTTCTGCCCTTCACCCTCTTCTATGCCATCCCTTTCCTCTTTGACCTCAACCCGCCCCGCCTGCTCACCAATCTTGCCGGCTTGTCGCTGGTCTTTCTGCCCCTCACTTTCAGTTGGGCCATTGTCCGCTACCGCCTCATGGACACAGACCTCATCTTCAAGCGCGGCGTGGCTTACACGCTGGCCACCGGCCTCATCCTCGGCAGTTACTTCGGCGTCATCGCCATCATTGCCGTCGTAGTCCACAACGGCATGCCCGAGGCCGTCCGCGAGTGGGGACTGGTCATTGCCATTCTCATCACCGCCGCCATCTTCGATCCCCTCAAGCGCCGGATTCAGGGCTGGGTCGATCGCGCCTTTGACCGCCATCGCTACGACTATCGCAAGGCTCTCGTCGAGTTCGGCCGCGGCCTCAGCTCCGAAACCGACCTCCAGGCCCTCCTTCACTCCATCGTCGAGCAGTTGCCGCGTACGCTGCTGATCGCCCGCGTCGCCATCTTCCTTGCCCAGAGCTCTGAGGACTCAACCCTCCGCCTGGCTGCCTCCCACGGCCTGCCCGCCGAACTCAGCGCCGCTCACCCTGCTCTCGACCTCGGCTTCCTCAACTTCGACCAGGCTAACGACCACTCCCACATCTTCCTTGAGAACGCGCAGCAGGCCCTCCACCTGCCCCAGGGGCAGCAGCGCACCGCCGCCCTCCTCGACCTCAACTACTATCTCCCCTGCCGCGTCGCTCCCGGGCAGTTGGCCGGCGGCGCCGCATCCGCCCGCACCATCGCCGTCATCGGCCTCGGACGCACCATGGGCGGCGACTTCCTCTCCAGCGAGGACGTCGAACTCCTCGAATCGCTCGCCAGTTACATCGGCATCGCCCTCCAGAACGCCAGCCTCTACGCCCGCCTCGAAGAAAAAATCGGCGAGTTCGAGCGGCTCAAGGAGTTCAACGAGAACATCGTTGAATCCATCAACGTCGGCATTCTCGCCCTCGACCTCGACGACCGCATCGAAAGCTGGAATGCCCAGATGGAGGCCATGTACGCGCTAAGCCGCGCCGAAGTTCTCGGCCAAAATGTCCGCAATGTCTTCCCTGCCGAATTCGTCGAGGCCCTTGAAGGTTTCCGCAACGAGCAGGGCGTCCACCACCTCTACAAGTTCCGCCTCACCACCCGTGCCGGAGAGCTGCGCACGGCCAACATCGCCATTGCACCCCTGCTCTCCCGCGACTTTGTTTCCGTCGGCCGCATCATCCTGGTCGACGACATCACCGAGCGCGTCACCCTTGAAACCCAGCTAGCCCAGGCTGACAAGCTCAGCTCCATTGGCCTGCTCGCCGCCGGCGTGGCTCATGAAATCAACACCCCCCTCGCCGTCATCTCCAGCTACGCGCAGATGCTCTCAAAGCAGTTGCGCGGCGATGCCCGCCTCAGCCCGGTTCTTGACAAAATCACCCAGCAGAGCTTCCGCGCCGCTGAAATCGCCAACGGACTGCTCAACTTCTCGCGCACCTCCACCACCGAGTTCCGCTCCACTGACCTCAACCAGGTCATTCGCGACACCCTCTCGCTGCTCGAACACCAGTTCAAAACCGCCCAGATCGATGTCGAGCTCGATCTGGTCCCGGATCTGCCCCCCATCCACGGTAATCCCGGCAAACTCCAGCAGGTCTTCCTCAATCTGCTGCTGAACGCCAAGGAAGCTATGCCCGGCGGCGGCAACGTCCGCGTCTCCACCATGGTCAACGGTCACGTCGAGGCCCTCATCGCCGACTCCGGCTCCGGCATCGCTCCCGAGCATCTCAAACGCATCTACGATCCCTTCTTCACCACCAAAACCACGCCCCGCCCCGGAGACAGACGCGGCACAGGCCTCGGCCTCTCTGTCTCCTACGGCATCATTCAGGAGCATGCCGGCAAAATTCATGTCGAGAGCGCCATCGGCTCCGGCACAACGTTCCATCTAGAGTTTCCCCCGGTAAGGAATTCCGTACATGCCTGAGGTTGAACTGCCCTCGAACGCGCCCGTCCCTGTTTCCGCGGTGAATGGCAACACCGCTGCGGATTCCACCGTCAGCATCCTGGTCATTGACGACGAAGCCTCCATCCGCGAGTCGCTTGAAGTGCTGCTCTCGCTCGAAGGCTATTCCCCAGCCATGGCCGTCGACGGCGAAGAGGGCCTGCGCATGATCGAGTCCAACAACTTCGACCTCGTCCTGCTTGATCTCGCCCTGCCCGGCCAGAGCGGTATTGAAATCCTGCCTCAGATCAAGGAGCGCCAGCCCGAGTTGCCGGTCATCATGATCACCGCCTACGGCACCGTCGACAACGTCGTTGAGGCCGTCCGCGCCGGCGCCGAGAACTTTATCCAGAAGCCCTGGGACAACGAAAAGCTGCTGGCCGACATTCGCTCCGCCGTCGCTCGCCATCGCGCCGAGGAAGAAAATCTCCAGCTCAAGCGAACCCTCAAGCAGCGCTACAACTTTAACAACATCGTGGGCAAGAGCGAGTCCATGCTCAAGGTCTTCGATCTGGTGGCCCAGGTCGCGCCCAGCCGCTCCACCGTCCTCATCCAGGGCGAGAGCGGCACCGGCAAGGAGCTCATCGCCAAGGCCATCCACGCCAACTCGCCCCGCCGCGACAAGCCCTTCGTGCCCATCAACACCGGCGCCATGCCCCCCGAACTGCTTGAATCCACGCTCTTCGGCCACGTTAAGGGCGCCTTCACCTCGGCGATCGCCTCAAAAAAGGGCCTCTTCGAGGTCGCGCACGGCGGCACGCTCTTCCTCGACGAAATCGCCACTATGGGCATGGATATTCAGGCCAAAATTCTGCGCGTCCTGCAGGATCGCCGCTTCATGCATCTCGGCGGCATTCAGGAGGTTCAGGTCGACGTCCGCATCCTCGCCGCCACCAACGTCGACCTCCGCAAGGAGGTCCGCGAAGGCCGCTTCCGCGAAGACCTCTTCTACCGCCTCAACGTCATCACCGTCGACCTGCCCCCGCTCCGCACACGCCGAGAAGACATTCCGATGCTCGCCGCACACTTCCTCGACTTCTACGCCACTGAGAATGCCCTCGCCCCCCGCAAGCTCTCCGCCGATGCCTTGCGCGCCCTCATCGACTATGACTGGCCGGGTAACGTCCGCGAGCTTGAAAACTCCATCGAGCGCGGCGTTGTGCTCTCCAATGGCCCCGTCATCGGCGCCGACCTGCTCCCCGGACACATCACCGGCCGCAGCTTCCAGGACGCCCTCCTCGAACACAACCCCGACGCCTCGCTCTTTGACATTCTCGAAGTCATCGAGCGCCGCATCATCATTGAAAAGCTCGAGCGCTGCAACTGGAACCAGACCGACGCCGCCGAACAGTTCCGCATTCCCCTCTCCACCCTCAACCAGAAAATCAAGCGCCTCAACATCGAAATCCGCAAAAAAGCAAAAGAGTAGTCCCTAGTCCCTGGTTCCTAGTTCCCCCGCCTCCACCCACCTCTGCAAGAACTCCCTCACTTCCCCCGGCGGCCGCAGCCAAACGTCCGCCGCCGTAGCCCGCCGTTCCCGCCGCACCAAAACGCTCAGGTGCGCGCCCTCCAGGCCATTCACCGCCGCAAACGCCGCCTCATCCGTCAAATCGTCCCCCAAAAACGCCACCGGCCCCACACTACCCGCCTCTCGAAGAATCGCTTTCACCGCTTCGCCCTTGTCCCTGCCCGCGCGCAGTTCCAGTCCCGCCTCAAACTCCAGCATCGCCAGCCCATCGAGTTGCGCCAGCGGCTCAAACAGCGCCCGCGTCCGTTCCTCGATCACCCTTGCCCTCCGCGGCGAGGCGCCCCGCCAGTGCATCACCACGCCATTGGCTTTCTCTTCCAAGAGACCTCCCAGGCTGTCGACCCTCAGCCGCTCGCACAGCTCGTCCAGCTTCAGGCGAATCCCCGCCGGAGCTTCTTCGAGCTCGCGCCGTCCGTCCGCTTGCAGCCGCTCCGCCCCGTGCAACCCCCAAACCTCCAGCGGCTGCTCCAAACCGAGCAGCGGCGCAATCTCCGCTGCGGGACGCCCGGTAATGATCGTCATGCGCGTGCGCCCCTGCCTTTGAATCCGCGTTAGCAGTTCGCGCACGCCCGCAAACGGGTACGCCTGAAAGCGGTCCACGCGAAACGGCGCCAGCGTTCCGTCGTAGTCCAGCAGCAATACGGAGCCTGGCGAACCCGCAAATCCGCCAAAAAACTCCTCCAGCAGCTCTGCCGTCTCCTCGTTCAACGCTTGCTCGTTTCCTTCGGCCCTAGGCCAGTTTCTCATCCGCAATTGCCGCGGCCGGCACCGCTACCGGCCCGACGCGCTCAATCGCCGCGCCATCCGCGCGCTCCAGCCTCAATTCGCGCAGATCACCCAGCACGCTCGCCGCCCAGCGGTAGATATTGTGCTCCATCACCTGCCGCCGCATCCGCCTGCATCCGCCGCCGCCGCTCTTCACGGTTCATCTCCAACCCCTGATGAATCGCCTCCGCCACTCCCGCAATGTCGTAGGGATTCACCACCAACGCATCGCGCAGTTCCACCGCCGCTCCCGTAAACTTGCTCAGCACCAGCGCGCCGTCCACATCCTCGCGCGCGGCCACGTATTCCTTGGCCACCAGGTTCATCCCGTCGTGCAGCGATGTCACCAGGCAAACATCCGCCGCGCGATACCAGCGATTCACCTCCTCGTGGTTGCATTGCCGGTCGATCAGCACAATCGGCCGCCAGTGCGCCGTCTGGTAGCGCTGGTTCACCCGTGCCACCGTTTCTTCCACCCGCAGCCCCAGTTCCGCGTAGCTCGGGATGCGCGTCCGGCTCGGCGCCGCAATCTGCACCATCGTCACCCGTTCCCGGTGCCACGGATGCGCCTCCAGCAGTTGCTCGATCGCCAGCAGCCGCTCCACGATGCCCTTGGTGTAGTCCATCCGGTCCACGCCCAGCACCAAGTCTCTCCGCCCTCACCCCGAATTCGCTCAGCAGCTCGCTGCGCGCAAACGCAATCTCCTCTTGCTCTTCGGCCGCATTCTCCGCTCCGGCAACGGCTTCCTTCAAAGGTCCCTCCAGAGCCACGCTCACCGGGTAGGGCCGCACCGCGCTCAAGTGCCCGTTGCGCAGCACGGTCATGTGCTCGCGATCGGTGCGCGACTCCAGCACCCGATCCACCGTGTCGAAAGAAAATTGTTGCAGTGCAGCGGAATGTGAAACCCCATCAGGTCCGCCCCCAGCATCCCGTCCAGCAACTCCGCCTGCCACGGGCAAATCCCGAACGCCTCCGGATTCGGCCACGGAATGTGCCAGAAAATCGCCACCCGCGCATCCGGCCGCGCCTCCTTGATCATCCGCGGCAGCAGCGCAAAGTGATAGTCCTGCACAAACACCACCGGATCCACGCTGCCTTCCATCTCCTCAAGCAACGCGGTCGCAAACCGCTCATTCACCCGCTGGTAGCACTCCCAGTCCGCCGGCGCGAAAGATCGGCCGCGTGTGCGCAATATGGCAAAGCGGCCACAAGCCCTTCGTTGGCAAACCCGTCGTAGTATTGCGGCTCTTCCTCCGCTGACAGCCACACCCTGCCGCAGCGTGTACCGGGGATCGTCCGGCGGAACCCGCAGCCGGTCGAATCATCCACCGTTGCGGCATCCGCGTCGCCGCTGCCGCACGCCACCCAAACCCCGTCGCAGGCTCGCAGCACCGGCTCAATCGCCGTCACCAGCCCGCTCGGCGGAACAACGCACATCGTCTCCCTCCCTTGCCGCACGTGAACGTACGGTTCGCGGTTCGACACCACAAAGATCCGGCTCGATCCCGACCGGTCGCGCATGTGCACCGCCAGCCGCTCCGCGGTCCACATGATGCTCCCCGGCATCCCGCAAGCGGGCCTCGGTGGCAGCCGCGGCTCGCGCCTCCAGAAGGCTCTCCGCCATCG
Organism: uncultured Acidobacteriaceae bacterium; assembly: GCA_963793885.1. GTDB lineage: Bacteria > Acidobacteriota > Terriglobia > Terriglobales > Acidobacteriaceae > Telmatobacter. The sequence goes on along the minus strand of CAWCBQ010000001.1, from coordinate 1,166,866 downwards.
TCTCCACTTCCTGCGCCAGCGGTGTAAAGAGCTTCAAATCCCCTATGCCTAACTCGGCGAGACTCGGCTCGTCCAAACCGGGCTCGCCAGACTGCTCCCTTTGCCCCGCTCTCAAGCGCAGCCGGCGCATCCGCTCCGCCACCTTTTTCATGGGACGCAACAGAAACCAGCTCACCATGGCCAGCGTCACCACCACAATCAGAACCACCAGCGCGGCAATCCCCCAAAAACTGCGCTGCCACACCGCGATTCCTTCGCTCCGGATATAGCCGGCATCAGTAACAATCGCCATCGAGCCGACCAGCGTGTCCCCCTCGTGCAGGGGAAACGTCTCCTCAAGCCACTGCCAACCGCCCACGTTCCCGAAGGCGCTCACCTCCGCCCCTTTTTGAATCGACTTCCCCACCGGAGCATACGGCAGGCCCTCGAGCAACATCCGAGGTCCCGTGCAGCCCAGCAGCTTCCCTTGTCCGTCGTACACCGCCAGCCCCAGCGCGCCCGTGGCCGCCTTCATCCGCGCCATCAGCTCGGGAAGCGCTCCCGCATCGCCTGACTCAACCGCTGCCGTCACATCCGGCTCAATACTTCTGCCCATCCATTGCGTGCGCCGTTCCAGTTCCAGCCGCATCGCGTGCTTGTGGGCCAATACGTCAAAATACGTTGAGGCCACCGAGATCACCGTCACGCCTGCAATCAGGGCAAGGATCAACCGAATCCGAAAAAAGTTCATCGAAGTCTCCCTTTGCCTCCCAGCCCGGTAGTACCCGCCACACAGACGGTCGTCTAACCGTCTTGAAGCGTACGAGCCCCAGGGACTGCGGAAAAACTCAAGGCAGAACTTGCATCAGAACATGACTTCAGTCGCGCCGATAAGGCCCCTCATATCAAGGTTGGACTTTACAGACTGCGGAAGAACTCATTGTAGGGGCTTTGTAACAAGAGCACTCCTCTAGCCAGGCCGATAAAGCAAATGGGTTGAGTCGGGCACTAGCCCTGCTGATTTGCCCCTTGCCACTTTCGCTCTTCTTTCGGACTTTTTCCGCAGCCTGTTTAGCCCCTGCAGCCATCTTGCCCGGGACTCCACTAAAATCCGGCTCTCTTCCGCAACCAGCTTGGTTAAAGGGTACGGGCTTCAGCCCGTACATGAAGCCCGCAGAATGAATGGAGCATTAGAAGCTCCTGAGGCAACGTGGATTTGGCAAGCTCTTCAATCTCAGCTCAAGAATAAAGCATAATTGACGCAATCCACAGCAGTCACCACTAAACGCCCGCCTTTTTAGATGCCTGATTCCCTCAACAAGCCAACTCGACCGGCGCAAAATACCTTGCACTCTTTATCTTCAAGCACTTACACTGACTCCCGTCTCCCGCTCCTCCAACTCCCGCCAGACTCTAGACGCTTTTCCGCGCGCGCACACTGCCGCTGGCTGCCAGGCCGGGAAGAAGCCTCCCTCTCATGCGCTATTCTGTCCAAGACAGCAGCGCATTGCCTCACCTCGCAAAACGGCACATCTCATGGCGATCCTCTCGATCTCTCGTACCGCCAAACAAATCGTGCTCATCGTGCAGGACTATTCCCTGTTTGCCTGGCGCGCCTTCCTTAACCTCTATCACCCGCCCATTTACTACTCTGACTTCCTGCTCCAGTCTGATGTCATCGGCGTTGGCTCCATCTCCATCGTTGTGCTCTCCGGCTTCTTCACCGGCGGTGTGCTCGCCTTGCAATCGGCCGCGACCCTCTCCGCCTTTGGCGCCACCGCCGTCACCGGCCGTTTTGTCGCCCTCACCATGATCCGAGAACTCGGACCCGTGCTCACCGGCGTCATGGTCTCCGGCCGCAATGCCTCCTCCATGGCCAGCGAGCTTGGCTCCATGGTCGTCACTGAGCAGATTGACGCCATGCGCGCCCTCGGCGTAGATCCCATGCGCAAGCTCGTTACCCCCCGCATCTTCGCCTGCATCTCCATGCTCTTCTTTCTCACCATCGTGGCTGACGCCTTCGGCATCCTCGGCGGCGCCTTCGTCACCGTTTTCATGAACCACCAGAACGGACCCCAGTACTTCTCCATGGCCTGGGAGTCGCTCCGCTATCCTGACATCCTTCAGGGACTCGTCAAGCCGCTCTTCTCCGGCTACATCATCGCTTCCATCGGCTGCTTCTATGGCCTCAGAACCACGGGAGGCACGCAGGGCGTCGGCCGCGCCACCATCCAGGCCGTCGTCTGGTCCTCCGTCTTCATCATCGTCGCCGACTTCTTTGTCACCCAGATCCTGCTCTCCATCTTTGTCTCATGAGTGAGAATTCAAGCCTCCCATCCTCCGGCTTTCGCATCGGCGGCAGCCCCACCCGCCCATCGGCCGCGGACCAGCCGCCGGTCGTGGCCTTCAGCAACGTCTCCATCGCCTTCGACGGCCATCCCGTCCTCGAAGACATCTCCTTCTCCGTCGCCCCAGGAGAAACCCGCATCCTCCTCGGTCCCGCAGGCGTCGGCAAAAGCGTACTGCTCAAGCTCACCAACGGTCTGCTCCGCCCCGACAAGGGAAGCATCCGTATCTTCGGCCAGGAGATCGCAGCCATGCCCGAAGAACAGCTCTTCCCCCTCCGCAAGCGCATCGGCATGGTCTTTCAGGAGGGCGCGCTCTTTGATTCCCTCACCGTTCGCGACAATGTTGCCTACCAGCTCATTCAGGAGCGCGTCCCCGACGACGAAATCGACACCCGTGTCCTCCAGGCCCTCACCTTCGTCGGCCTCGAGCGAACCATGTCCCTCTATCCCGCCAGCCTTTCCGGCGGCATGAGGCGCCGTGTCGCCATCGCCCGCGCCCTCATCCGTCAGCCTGAGCTGCTGCTCTACGACTCCCCCACCGGCGGCCTCGATCCCGTCACGTCAACCACCATCATCGATCTCATTGTCAAGCAGCGCGACGTGCACCAGACCCCCTCCCTGCTCGTCACGCATCGCATTCAGGACGCCTTCACCCTCTGCACCAACTACTTCGACGTTGAAACCCAAAACATGGCCCCCCTCCCCGAGGGATACCCCAACCCCAACACCACCTTCCTCATGCTCAATGAAGGCCGCCTCATCTTCGACGGCTCCCTCCACGACCTCATCCACACCCAAGATCCCTTCGTCCGCGAGTTCCTCCAGTAGCCCTCCTCAGCGAGATTCTCCAGTTGAAACTTTGACAGACGACGAATGACAGGTGCCCTACATCTCGACCTCGAGATGTGGGATTGAAACCTGCCAATTAAAAAAACGCGGCGCCGTCCCGGGCGCAGCCTCATCGCGATTTCCATACCTCTTCTGCGGCCCAAGCCCGTTATGCGAAGATAATCCGTTCTCCGCAATCCAAAGGAACCAGGTGCGCAATGGCCTTCAAATGTCAGAACTTCGACTTCCTTCATCTTGACTCCAGCTTCTCTGAAGACGAGCTCCTCGTCCGCCGCACAGCTCGCGGCTTCGTCGAAGACAACGTCGTTCCCATCATCGAAGACTGCTTCCGCGAAGGCCGTTTTCCCCGCGAGTTGGTTCCGCTCATGGGCGAGCTGGGCTTCTTCGGCGCCACCATTGACGGGTACGGCTGCGCCGGCATGTCCAATGTCGAATACGGCCTGGTCATGCAGGAGCTCGAACGCGGTGACTCTGGCCTGCGCAGCTTCGTCAGTGTCCAGTCGGCCCTCGTCATGTACCCCATTTACACTTTCGGTTCCGATGAGCAGAAAAACACCTGGCTCCCGGCCCTCGCAAGCGGACAAAAGCTCGGGTGCTTCGGCCTCACCGAGTCCGGCTTCGGATCCAACCCCGGCGGCATGACCACCCGCGCCCGCAATCAGGGCGGCGACTACATTCTCAACGGCGAAAAAATGTGGATCACCTCAGGCTCCATCGCCGATGTCGCCGTCGTCTGGGCCAAACTCGAGGCCGACGACAAAAGCAATGCCGGCAACGAATCCATCCGCGGCTTCCTCGTCGAAACCGATCGCCCTGGCTTTTCCGCGCAGGAGATTCACGGCAAATGGAGCCTCCGCGCCTCCTCGACGAGCGGCCTCACGCTTCAGGATGTCCGCGTCCCCGTCGCCAACCTCCTGCCCGGCGCAGGCGGATTGAAAAGCCCGCTCATGTGCCTCAATCAGGCCCGCTACGGCATAAGCTGGGGCGCCATCGGCGCTGCCATGTCCTGCTATGACACCGCCCTCCAGTACGCCAAGGCACGTAAGCAATTTCACGGCCAGCCCATTGCCTCCCATCAGCTCGTCCAGGAAAAACTCGTCTGGATGGCCAGTGAGATCTCCAAGGCCCAGTTGCTCTCGCTCCACGTTGGCCGCCTCAAAGACGCGGGTGCGGTCGGCCATCAACACATCTCGATGGCCAAACGCAACAACGTCTGGATGGCCCTCGAGTGCGCTCGCCTGGCACGCGACATCCTCGGGGCGAATGGAATTACAGAAGACTACCCGATCATGCGCCACATCATGAATCTCGAATCCGTAAAAACCTACGAAGGCACCCACGACATCCACACCCTCATCCTCGGACAGCACCTGACCGGCATCGCCGCCTACTGACAAACTGCCAAATGCAGCGCAAGCGACAGCCCTGGTTGGAGCGTTCTCGTGGTCAGAGCATTCTTGCATTGAGTGTAGACAAGTCTTGAAAGGGCACGGCTTTAGACGTTATCTGTAAATAATATTTTCTTCGATTCCTTCTGTTGATTTTGTTTCTGGTGCGCTTCGAGCCTTGGTGAAGATCTTTCTCAAGATGGCTCAGATCAAATTGTGGACCGTTTCGGACGCGTTGTGGAGCAAGCTTGAGCAGTTGGTTCCGCTGCGCGAGAGGGCGAAGGGCCGCAACTACCAGCGCGATGCGGGAGCGGGTCGCAAGCCGATGGCATCCCGCTATCGCTCGTCTGCAACGGAGCCAACGTGCACGACTCCAAGTTGCTGGAACAGACCCTGAAGGATATCGTCTGCCCTCGCCCTAATCCTCGGAAACTGCCTACCGAGACACTCTGCGTCGATGCCGGATACGTGGGATACCCGGTCCTGATCGCGAGCCGCAAACAAAACTATCAACTAAACCTGAGTCTTGGCTTCGAAGATGTTCACGGCAGGTATAACGGTTCCTTGGCTGCGTCTGGCTTTGCACAAAATGCCCTACACAGCCACCGTGAAGCTTTCCTCTGTCCGCGTCACCGCGTGGTACAGCGTATCCCGCTCCACCGGAACCCGCCCCGCTTCGGTAATCAGCCGGCACAGTTCCTTCCGCGTCATCCCTTGCGGCGTGGTCGCCCCGGCATCGTGGTAGATCTTCTCCTCGATCACCGTCCCATCCACGTCGTCGGCGCCAAACCGCAACGCGATCTGCGCGATCTTCGGAGTCATCATCTGCCAGTACGCCTTGATGTGCGGAAAATTGTCCAGCAACAGCCGGCTCACCGCGATCTGCCGGATGTCCGTTAAGCCTGTCGTCACCGGAAGGTGATCCAGCGACGTGTTCTCCGGGTGAAAAGCCAGGGGAATGAAAGTCTGAAAGCCGCCCGTCTCGTCTTGCAGGGCACGCAGTTTCAGCAAATGGTCCACGCGATCTTCATCGTTCTCAATGTGACCGTAGAGCATCGTCGCGTTCGACTTGAACCCCAGCTGGTGCGCCAGCCGCGCCGTCTCCAGCCACTCCTCGCCGTCGATCTTGTGGTCGCAGATGATTGACCGCACCCGCGCCGCAAAAATCTCCGCTCCGCCGCCCGGCATCGAATCCACACCCGCATCGCGCAGTTTCACCAGTGTCTGCTCAATCGTGAGCTTGGCCCGCCGCGCCAGGTAGGCCACCTCCACCATGGTGAACGCCTTGATGTGAACCTTCGGGAACCGCTCCTTCAATCCCCGCACCAAGTCGAGAAAATATTCGAGTGGCAGATCGGGGTGTAGTCCGCCCACAATGTGAAACTCCGTCACCGCCTCGGAATAGCCCGAGGCCGCCGTCTGCCACGCCTCCTCCAGCGCCATCGTATAGCCCGCCGGGTCGCCCTTCTTGCGGCCAAACGCGCACAGCTTGCATGCGGCAACACACACATTGGTCGGGTTAATGTGGCGATTCACGTTGAAGTAGGTCACGTCGCCATGCATCCGCTCGCGCACATGGTTGGCCAGCCAGCCCACAGCCAGCACGTCGGATGAGCGATAGAGCGCCAGCCCATCGTCAAAGTCCAGCCGTTCGCCCGCCAGCACCTTGACGGCGATCGCCTCCAGCCGCGGATCATGACTGCGGAACTTGCTCTCCTTGCGGGAATCGAAGGTCTCAGCGCCCATAGTCCTATGATACAGAAATCGGTTCTCCAGGCTCCTGAAGCCTGAAGTTCACATCAAAAATTGCCCTATCCTCCTGAGCGACAACCCTGTCATCTTGAGCGGCGCAGGCCGCGCTCTTTGCGGTCTGCGCGGTCGAGAGATCCGCAGTTGCTTTTGAGCAATCCGCTCCAGAAAAGCGCCATTCTCAGCCATTTCGACGGCTGTTTGGCCCGTGCCTCAAAGTGACCCTTGGATGGACTTGTGGCTGTTGGCCCGGTGTGGTTGCTGGCCTGGTTCAGAGCAAATCTGAGCTGAAAAAAACTTGATTCTCGATGCGGAACAATGCTCTCATCCCCAGGGTGTATCAACATATACGGGTGTACGCCCGTATATGTCGATACACCCTGGAAGCTATTTGCCATCTGCCACTGCTGCCCGCGGCCCCACCACCACGCCATCGTCCAGCGATGCCGCCACCAGTTTGTCGCCGGCCACGCGGATCAGGGCGTTGTGAAAACCCGTGCGCCACCACTTCCAGCTCATCGTCTTCGGATCGATCGAGAATACCTGGTCGCTCGTCCGCGAGCTCACCAATACCCGGTGGGCCGCCTCGTCAATCTCCAGATCGTCCACATCGCGGAACGGAAGCCGTCCGATCCACAGCCACGTCTTGCCCTCGTCCCGGGAAAAGTAAACCCCCTCCCGCGCTCCTATCCACAGTGTGCCGTCGTCTGAAAAAACCACCCGGTGAATCTGCGTCAGCATCTTGGGCAGTCCAATCGGCCACCAGGTCTGCCCGCTGTCCTTGGAGAGAACCGCGCTGTTGCCCCGCGCCGCAGCCATCAACGCTCCGTGTACCGTCACTGAAAGGTAATCGGCGAAGCCCATCACCGGTCGCCCTTGCCAGCTTGCGCCCAGGTCCCGGCTCGTCAGCAGACCAAGATCTGTGGCGGCCAGCCACACGTCGCCCGAAACATCCAGCGCACTCACGCGGCTCCCCAGCTCCACCACCGCGGCCTTTACCTCTTTCTCCACGTTCACTTTCGTCTTGTAGAGCGTCTCGGTCGAGACTTTCATCACTGTGTTGGCAATCGTGTTCCGCGGTTCCCAGCTCAGGGCCGAGGCCGCGTTCCCTGCCGCCGGATCAGCTCCCGGGGGAGGATCCAGCACAAAAATCCCCTGGCCCGTCCCGGCCAGCACCGTCCCATCCTTCGCTTGACCCAGCACGTACACGTCGCGCCCATCCAAACCGGCGTCGATCTGCTTCCAGGTGGCCCCGCTGTCGTCTGAAACAAACACGCCACCGAAGTTCTTGTCGTTCACCACCCCCGCATACAGCCGCGCGGGATTGTTCCGATCCACAAGCAGCGCCTCCACCTTGCGCTCTGAAAATCCCTCGTTCGACGCCGTAAAGCTCGCTCCGCCATCGTTGCTCGCCAACACCCCGCCGCGATCCGTCGCCAGCAGCACCCGATTCGGGAATCCCGCGGATCCACAAAGATGTCGTTCACAATCACGTCCGGATCCGTCATCAGCTTGAACGTCCTGCCTCCATCCATCGTCTTGTAAAGCCCTTCCGTCGTCCCCGCGTACATAATCTCCCGATGCGCCGGGTCCTGCTTCAACACACGCGTCCGGCGCGCCGTTGAAGGAATTCCCGCAATCTTGCGAAACCGCGCGCCTCCGCTTTCGCTCTTGTAGATCCCGCTGCACGCGCTCAGAAAAACCGTCTTCGGCATCTCTGGATCGAGAATGATCGAAAACACATCCGAGTCCTCGATAATGCCCTGCTTGATGTTTTTCCAGCTCTTGCCCCCGTCGTCGGTCCTCCACGGCAGGTGCCACGTGCCCGCATAGATTACCTCCGCATCCTCCGGTTCCACGGCCAGCGATTCCACCTCATGAATCTCCCGGCTTCCCTTGCGGGCTGATCTCGCTCCACGTGGCGCCCGAGTCGGTCGAGCGAAACACGCCGGCAAGTGTCCCCGCCAACAGCACCCTTGAATTCGACGGCGCCTGCGCAAACGATCGAATCGACTGCCCTTCAGGCCCACAGCTTCGCTCCAGCTCTTGCCCCGATCGTGGCTCACCCACAAGCCGCCGTCTGCCCGCTTCCAACCGGCCACATAAATGGTCTCGGGATCGTTTGCGTCCACCACGATGTGGTCCAGGATCAGGTCGTCCGACCGTGTCCAGCTTGGCAAGGCGATGCCAGTGTCGCGCCCGCGTCCAGTGACTCGTACAGCCAGCTCGCTCGTGGTGCCCAGGTACAGATGGCTCGGGCTCCCCAGGCACAGATGCAAACGCCCGCGCGTCGCCGCCAGCCGGGCCCACCGCGGTCCATGCCTGCGCAGCCTCACCCTCAGCCCGACTCTCCGCCGCTTCGATTGCTGAGCCCCAATTCCCCTGCAAAATACAAGAAATAAAACCGGAAAAGCCAGCGCCATAACCACGCGCCGGCAACCATGATCAAGAAAAATTCCGCACTCGCTTCTCAAACAAAAAGCTCCCAGGCACAGCAAAAATTCAGCAAAAAGGGCCGTAAAAAATTGAAAAGGCTGACCGGCTTGCCGGTCAGCCTCGAAGGATTGCAGGAGGTATCGCATGGCTTTGCTTTCATCAGTCCTTCCACTCATCCAAACGTGGAAGGCCTGACTTGGCGATTTACTGCCGGCGTTCAGGCCGGCAGGCCTACTTTGCCGCAGCGGCTTCTTGGCCGGGTGCCGCTCCGCCAGCGGCTTGCGCACCTGAGGCTTGACGGTCGCCTCGTCCACCGGCGTTGTTCCCTGCACATCGCTCGAGAACGTCGCGCCCGCGGGCACCAGGTAGTCTTCCACCGTCTGCCCATCCGTGGAGCCGGTCGCGACGCTGATGCGCGATGCATCAATGCCCTTCTCCGTCACCAGGTAGTCCTTGGCGTTCACGGCGCGCTGCGCGGCGAACATATTCAACCTTCGCCCTCTTGTGCTTCGCAGCTACCTTCTCCTCCTTCGCGGTCTTGGCCTTCTCCGCGTCTGTTCGACTCGCCCACAACCACCGCCTTCGCATCTGCCTGCCGCTGCAGATCCAGCGCCACTTCGTCCAGGCAGGCCTTGGCTTCGTTGTCCACGCGCGTCGGACGCTTGGTGTCGGTCGCGAAGGTGATCGAGCAAAGCGCCTGCGTCTTCGGTGCCGGCGGAACCACCGGCGCCACGATCGTCACGCTGGTGGTCGCACTGGCCGTGTGGCCCTTGTCGTCTGATACGTTGCACGTTATTCCGACTGCGCCGGTCGGCGCGCCGGCCGAGCGAGTACGCTGCCGTTGTGCCGCTGCCGGCAATCGTGCCGCCGGTCGCCGTGTAGCTGTAGGTCAGCGGACGGTTCTGCGGGCTCATGCCGACCGAAGTTACGTTGGCGCTGTCGCCTGGCTTGATCGTCGTCGGATTCGCCGAGCAGCTGATCGTCGGCGGCTCAAATGCCTTCACCGTAAAGGTAGCCGAGCAGTCCGCCGTCTGGCCCGGCTTCAGTCCTTCCTTGCCGGGCTTGCCTTCCTTCACTTCGCCTTCACCGTATAGGTGCCGGGGTCCAGTGAAGTCGGTGGCGATCGTCGTCGTCGTTCGCCGTCCCCGTCGCGCCGGTGCCGCTCCACGAATAAATCGCGTTCAGCTTCGGATCGAGATCGCCGGCCGTCGCTGTCACCGTGACCGGCTCGCCCGGGAAAACCGATTCCGGGCTCACCGAGCAGGCCAGCGTCACCGGAGGAGGAGGCGTGATCGAGCCCACATGAAACACAATGCCGGCGCTCAACCGCGCCGCATTGATGTTAGCCCGGCCCGCCAATAGCACCTGTTCCCCAAGTCTGCATGCATGTACTCATAGTCGGCCTGGAAAATCCGAATCGCCAGATGATGGTGCAGCCACGGCGTTTCATAGTCCAGACCGCCGCCGGCCGTCAGCGCAACGGCCCCACTTGTTGGGCTGGAAAAACGGGCCGTTCACCTGGTCGGCGCCGACCAACGCATGCAGAAAAGGAGTGACATTTGCCTTGGGAAAGCGTGCGATCAGGCCGCCCGCGACCGACATAAAACCGTCGTCGTTCCCATGTGTGCCGATGTTCGAGCCCGGCGTCCCGACGGGAAGGCTTGACTGATCGCCCCACTCATGCTCGCCAAATTCGCCCTGCAGGCCGATGTGGCGATTGAAAAAATACGCGGCGCTGACAAGTCCGCCCACATTCACTGAATCGTAATTCGCTGTCGCAGTGGAACCGTCGGGCAGTGTCGTTGCCACCGATCCCTTAGGCGCCAGGTAGCTGTAGCCCGCAAAAATATCCCATCTCGACGGAGAATCGCCTGGCGCCGATTTTGCAGTCGACGCGGCTGGTGACTGCCCCGCCAGGGCAACAGGGATCAACCCCACAAACGCCAGGGCGATTACCCGGCTCATCGATTTCAAAACACGAGCATGCATACGATTATCCTCCAAATGAAAGCTGATTTACAGGTAGAAAATTGCTGCTTGCGAGCACTACCCCTGGCTCGAAAAGCTCGGCTCCGCAACTGTTGCGAAGCTCCAGACTCTGTACAGCACTCTCAAACGTACCATAGGGCGATTACCCCAGAACACTTTTTTCAACAGGTTACCCGCTTCATAACAAGGATTTTGAGCCAGTTTGGCAAAGTTACTGGGAGGTTACTTAAGTACTTAAAAGTACCGCAAGTCTCGCTGTAAGACTATCCCTCCGCATCTCATCCGACATTCAGCGTCTTCAGCAGACTGCGCTGCTCCCGCTGTATCTTCTCTTGTAGAAGCGTAATCGCGTAAATGAGTTGCTCAGGCCGCGGTGGACACCCCGGCACATACACGTCCACCGGTACCACTTGGTTCACTCCCTGCACCAGCGCGTAGTTGTTGAACACCCCGCCCGATGTCGCGCAGGCACCCATCGAAATCACCCATTTCGGCTCCGGCATCTGGTCGTAAAGCCGCCGCAGCACCGGCGCCATCTTCTGCGAAACCCGCCCTGCCACCACCATCAGGTCGGACTGCCGCGGCGATGGCCGGAAGACCTCCGCGCCAAACCGCGCCACGTCAAACCGCGACGCCCCCATCGACATCATCTCGATCGCGCAGCATGCCAGTCCAAACGTCATCGGCCAAACCGAATTTTTCCGGATCCAATTCACCGCATAATCCAGCGAAGTCAGAAAAACGCCCTCCGGCTCTTCGTAGCCGTAGCTCACTTCCTTGAGCTTGATCCGGTTCTTTGCGCTGCTCTCCAGCGCGCCAAATAGATAGTGGTCTCTCTCTGCCGTTGCCGCCATGTCTTTACTATAACGTGATTCTCATAAGCGCCGAAGGGCCATACCAGCGCAATATCCCCTTGTCTCCGCCCAACGTTCGCCCACTCCCTTGCCTTCCGCTCGCCTCGAAGTCGTTCGAAATGCAGCTAAGTTATAAAGAAGCAATAAGAATCCGAAATAAACTTGCGTTCTCTGTCCATCTTTATGAAAATGTTTCACAAGCGCAATTATCCTTTGCAATGCTCGCTGACGGGCAGCCGCCTTTCCGGTTAGGTGTGCGCTCAGCAAGTTATCTTCTCAGTCCTTGGCCGTTCGTTTAAATCGTGCACTTGTTTTTTCTCCTCGCCTCCGCGCGGGGACGCCTTTTTCGGAGCCCAACCACCATGCCGAACCACGCCGGTCGCCTGTTCCTCCTGCCCGCCCTGCTTGCCTGTCCTGCCTTCGCCCTTGCCCAGTCGCCCGCCGCCGCGCCGACCCTTCAGGCCCCGGTGACGCAAGCCCAGATCGCCGCCCTTCAGCAGGCCGTCCAGAGCGCCCAATCCTCAGGCGACAACGCCTGGATGCTCGCCTCCGCCGCCCTCGTCCTGCTCATGACCGGGCCCGGTCTCGCCCTCTTCTACGGCGGCCTCGTCCGCAAAAAGAACATCCTCGGCACCATGATGCAAAGCTTCGCCATGATGGGACTGGTCACCATCCTCTGGGCCGTCGTCGGTTACTCGCTCGCCTTCGGCCACGGCAACCTTTTCATCGGCGGATTCGAGCACCTCTTCCTCCGCGGCGTCGGCCTCGCGCCCAATCCTGACTACGCTGCCACCATTCCAGAGCAAACCTACATGATTTACCAGCTCATGTTCGCCATCATTACCCCTGCCCTCATCACCGGCGCCTTTGCCGAGCGCATGAAGTTCAGCGCCATGGCCCTCTTTCTTTCCCTCTGGTCCCTCCTGGTCTACTGCCCCATGGCCCACATGGTCTGGGGCGTCGGCGGCCTGCTCAACGCCACTGCCGGCCACATTCCCAGCCTCGACTTTGCCGGCGGCACCGTCGTCCACATCACCAGCGGCGTCTCCGCCCTGGTCACCTGCATTTACCTCGGCAGGCGCATCGGCTACCCCCATACCCCTATGCCCCCGCATTCCATCGTCCTCAGCTTCATCGGCGCCTGCCTGCTCTGGGTGGGCTGGTTCGGATTCAACGCCGGCAGCGCCCTCGCCGCCTCGCCCCTGGCCACCAGCGCCTTTGTCAACACCCACTTCGCCGCTGCAACCGCCGCCCTCGGCTGGACCATCTTCGAGTGGTTCCACAACGGCAAGCCCACCGCCCTCGGCGCCATCTCCGGCGCCGTCGCCGGACTCGTCGCCATCACCCCCGCCTCCGGCTTCGTCCAGCCCTTCGCAGCCCTCTTCATCGGCCTCGCCGCCGGCTTCTTCTGCTCCCTTATGGTCTTCCAGGTCAAGAACTTATTCCGCTACGACGACTCCCTCGATGCCTTCGGCGTCCACGGTGCCGGCGGTACCCTCGGCGCCCTGCTCACCGGCCTCTTCGCCACCCGCGCCATCAACGCCATCTACGGCAACGGCGTTCCCACCGGCGCCATCGACGGCCACTGGGCCCAGATCCTCAACCAGCTCGCCGCGGTCGCCATTTCCTGGGCCATCTCCATTGTCGGTACCCTCGTCCTGCTCTTTGCCGTCGACAAGCTTATCGGCCTGCGTCTCTCTCCGGAGCACGAAGCCGCCGGTCTCGACCTCTCCCAGCACGGCGAGGAAGGCTACGACCTCAATTCCTGATTTTTATGGCCATTCGTCACATCGAATACATGTCGCGTATGGTACTCAAGATAGATACCGCGTTGCAGGCCAACCCCCTGCCCCGCCTGATACGCTGTCAAACGAGGCATTTTGCATATGCTCAAAATTGAAGCTATTCTCCAGCCCTCCAAGCTGGACGCCGTCAAGGATGCGCTGCTTGAAGCGGGCATCGAAGGCATGACCATTCTCGAAGCTCGCGGCCATGGCCGCCAGAAGGGCCACACCGAGTTCTATCGCGGACGCGAATACACGGTCGATCTTCTCCCCAAGGTCAAAATCGAACTGGTTCTCCACGACGATCTCAAGGAGAAGGCCATACAGGCCATCATCGCCGCTGCCCGCACCGGCCGCATCGGCGACGGAAAAATCTTCGTCAGCCGCGTCGACGAAGCTATCCGCATCCGCAACGACGAGCGAGGCGAAACCGCCCTCTAGCCATCGCCCATAAAGCGATTGTCCCTGAGCTTGCCCCGAGCGTAGCCGAATGGGTCCCCGTTCCAGGACCAGGCAAATCCCTGTCCCCAAACCAACCGGGGCCCATTCGACGCACTTGTTCTTGTCGAATCGGTGGGAAAGTGCGAACCTCTCTGTCGTCTTTCAGGGCCGGGTGTAGCGCAATGCGCCTTCAAGGTGTTGCGGACCACGCAGGCCGCTGGTTTGAGGGCATTCGACCTCAGAGAATGCGCATCCCGGAGAACCAGCGTTGTCGTTCGCGATTGATCTTGAAGAGCAGGACGTGTCCGGCTTAGGTTGCTGCAATCACCGTGAGACTCCAGTCTCGGTGGACCGTACAAACTTGCCCAGCAATTCATACTGATCCGAAGCGATGTAGTCCACATGCGCCGCAATGGCAGCTCGCCAGCGGATGCGGGCTGCTGCAAGCGATCCGAAATCATAATCGTGGAACCAGCCGTTGCAACTGAGCTGGGACTTCGCGGCGCCGTCCAGGGTGTAAAATCGAATCCACAGGCCATTCGCATGCGCCCTGTTCACCAATGCCTGCAGGCGCTTCATCTTTTCCGGCGTCCAGGCGCCGGCGTGGGGCTGCCCGGCTGCCTCCACCACATTCCACGGATTGTTCCACCAGCGGCGATAGTTGTTTGCTTTTTCCGAGTCGATCACCTCAGGCGCGGCCTGCGGGTCCTTGTCGCCGCTGTGGATCGCGCCAAAGGCAAGCACGCGGTCGCCGTCGTGGAGTTGATCGTAAAAGACGGTCTGCTGCTCGTCAGCCTCGCCGCCAAGCACAAGGATCGGCTTAACATCGAGCGCTTGCACCTGGTCGATTTGCGCGTCCTTCGCGGCGGAGGTAATCCATGCCTGATATTTGCGCAGCAGCGCGAGCACGGCGGCCACGTGCTCGGGTTTGTTGTCTTTAAAGTCAAGATTGAGTGTGATCAGCGGCCAATCTCCCCGGTTGCCTTCCTTCAGCGCCTTCTCCACGATGGGCCGCACGCGCGCAAAGAAGTAATGCTCCATGGTGGGCTCATCGCCGCTCATGGGTTCATCGTGCGTCAGCGCCGACCAGCTCTTTCCGGTCTGCGCATCGGTGTACCACCCTAGATCCTGCTCAATGGCCAGCGGCGTTCCGGCGGAGAGCGCGCGATCGATGCGGTCGCTCCACCACTCGCCGTAGGGATAGCAGTTGTGCGCGTCCATCATGGTGCGCGAACCCGGCTCGGGAACTTTCTGAGCGCGCGCTTGAGGCATAGCAAGAGTTGTAGCGACAGCAAGGGCAACAGCCGCGAAATGGAGCTTCCAAGAGCGAGGCATAGCGACTCCTTAACGATGGCAAAAGTTGATGAATCTGGTGTCTGTGGCGGCTGACCCTGGTCTCGGCAGTCTCTTTCCAGCCCCACAGCGAGCAAAAACGCGCAAAAAACACGCCAAAACAGCGCAAAAAGCGTGATTTAAGGCCTGTTTTAGCTCGCTTTGGGCAATCCTCTGCAACCCTTTCCTCTGATTCGGGTAATTCTCTGCGACCAAACCATCAAAATCAAACACCCTCGCAGGTTAAGTCGTCAAAAAAGCGCAACATCTTATGCGAACATTTGGGGGGTCGAACGAACCACTTAAGCGAACATTGGGCCCATCCCGCAACCTACCTGGGCCAATCTTACGGCCGCGTTTCAAGCCGCAGAGGTTCCGGGGTACCGCGGACTCAGGGTCCCCACCGAACGACTCCTGTTCGTTGGGGTAGAGGGGCAGGTCTTCGTCCGTGGGGTGGAGGCTTCGTTTTTGAGACCTGGGACTCTCAGAACAATCGCCGCCCGGCCCGGGACGTCACCCCCGGGCACTCGATTTGCCCCATTCTTCCCGCCGTCAGTTCGCGGCCGGCGAGCTACGATGTACCTTTAAGTTGTTGAGCGCATAGTCGATAAAGCGCGGCTCGAAGTGCGGCTCCAGTCCCATGAACCGGCAGGTCGCCACCACCTGGTCCACGATAAACTTGGGGTGAAACGAGGCCAGTTCCAGCCCCTTTTCCTTTTGTACCTTCGCCACAATGACGTTGAAGACCTCGTCTGAAAGCGTCAATCCGTGTTTCGCGCACTCCTTCTTGAAGATTCGTTGATAAACGTCCACGCTCGGCGCTCCCACTTCGATCTTGTAAGGAAGCCGCCGCAAAAAGGCCGGATCCATCAGGTCTTCCGGCTCCAGATTCGTTGAAAACATCACCAGCTCTTCGAATGGAATGCGAAAAACTTTTCCCCGTATGCAGATTCAGATAATCGACACGATCCTCCAGCGGCACAATCCAGCGGTTGAGAAGGTTCCTCGGGCTCACCAATTGGCGGCCGAAGTCGTCGATGACAAAGCAGCCGCCCAGCGCCTTCACGTGCAGAGGGGCTTCATAAAAGTGGCCCGTGGCGTCATATTGCAGGTCAAGCATCTCCAGGGTCAGCTCGCCGCCGGTGGCGACGAAAGGCCTGCGGCAGGGAACCCAGCGCGCATCGTACTCCGCGGTCCGGACGAACGTATTTACCTCGTCGTCGCGCGTACGGGTCGAACTGATCGCGATATGGATACTGGGGTCGTGATAGCGGATGATCTGTCCCTCGACGGAGATCGCATAGGGCACGTAGATTACGTCGTTGAAAATGCCGCCCAGAGCATGCGCAACTGAAGTCTTCCCATTGCCGGGAGGACCATAGAGAAGCATGGCCCGGCCTGAGTTCAACGCTGGCCCGCATTGTTCGATCATGCTGTCCTCAAAGACCAGCCCACCGAGGCCGCTGCGGATCCGCTCGAACGACACCAGTTCATTGGTCAGCTTCTGCAGGTTCACCCGGTAAGGTGAAATCTTCGATAGCCACCGGCGCGGGCCCGGCATAGCGCAATCGCTCCAGTGCATCGATCGTCCATCGCTTGCCCTCCTCGGTGAACGCAGTAGGCAAGATCGAGCGGGCTGTTTGATCCGCGTGTGCCAAGAGTGCGCAGCAACATCCTGTCGATGGCCATGGTCACTAACTCAGCCACAATTGGTAAGGCAGCTTGATGACGTCAACGAATTGGCGGCAGGTCTCCAGCCGGCCGGTATACATCACCTTCATCAACAGGCTCATGAGGTCGAGTTCGTCGATTCCCGTTGCCGCGATATCGGCTGGCTCGCCTGGAATGCGATGAAGAAAATCATCCAGCACTTGCTGGTCGATGGCCCCGATCGCCACCAGACTGTCGCCAAGACGGCCACCGCTGACGACCAGCCGCTCCAGCGCCCTTGCCACATCCTCCGTGCTGACCAGATGTGCCTGGATCAGCAGATCACCCATCCGCATTCGTGCGCTGATAATGTCCTCCTCTTAACAACCTCGTGCCGCCATGCTCCGGGCTCACTCTTGGTTTCCCAGGAGCCAGGCTCAACTGGCTCGTCCGAGCCGGCCGAGCCGCGACCAAACCCGATATTGTAGAGCCTTCTGATCACCGTATAGGCTGACAACTCGCTTGCGGCCCAGTTTCACGACGGATTCCACTTTTCGCTGCATCTGAGGACAAAGCATTCTATCTCTGCGGCGAGGCGGTCGCTCGCGTTGGATCAGCATCCGATTCAAACGTCGCGGAATCAAAAATTCACATTCGCGCAAACATCGCTTATGCTTGAGGACATCCTTCTTGCTTCGGCGAGCCACGCACAACCACTTATGAATCCAGTCGCTTTGGCGGTTGACGATCTTCGGGAGCAGTATCTGCGGGAGATGGCGCTTGTCCGCCAGACCTGTGAGCGCACAGGCGATGGCACCGCCGCTATCCGCCGCCGCTCGGCTGTTGTCGACCGTATCCTCATTGAAATGTGGCGCCGAGCCTTTTCACGGGATACCCTCCCCAAAACGCTGCCCTGCTTGCCCTCGGCGGATACGGACGCAAGGATCTCTTCCCCTATTCCGATATCGATGTCCTGTTTGCTTTTGGCGATGAACGCACCGAAGAGCAGTCCAGAGAGGCCGTTCGGGCCATCATCCAGGGAATGTGGGATATCGGCCTGCGCGCCAGCCCCAGTTCCCGCACCGTCAAAGAAGCGGGGCGCTTTGATCCGGACAACCTCGAATTCACCCTCGCCACCCTTGACCGCCGCTTCCTTGCCGGCCAATTTCCGCTTTACCAGCAACTCCATCAGGTCACCTTCCCGGGTCTGGTGCTAAGCGAGTGGAACGACCATCACCCAGAAACTGGGGGAAATCGCGCGCACCCGGCACGCCAAATTCGGCAACACCATCTTTCACCTCGAACCCAATCTCAAAGATTGCCCCGGCGGACTTCGCGACTATCACCTGGCGGTTTGGTTTGCTGTCCTGTTCCACCTGAAAGAAACCAAAGAGTGGCCGCGCCAGCGAGGCGGCGTCTTCCAGAGCGCGCGCGGAGACGCGGAAGCTGCCTTCGATTTCCTCGCCGCCGCTCGATGTTTCCTTCACTTCCGCCATGGCCGCGACGACAACACGCTCGACTGGCAATCTCAGGACGAGGCCGCTGCCCTTTCCATCGGCCTTGAAACCCGCGGCACCGCCGATCCCTCCTACTGGATGCGAACCTATTACCGGCACGCCCGCATCGTCTATCGGCGCGCCGCCCTGCTGATGGAGCATCTTCCCGCTCCGGTCAGCTTTTATCGCCAATTCCGCCGCCGCCGCACTCCCATTGCTGGAACTGAATTCCTTCTTGACCAGGGCCGAATTGATATCCAGCCCGGCGCGCAGTTCAATGACACCAGCGCCATCCTCCGCATCTTCTCCCTGATGGCCACGCACGGATACACCCTTTCCCAGGCTGCTGAAGACCGCATCACCGACGCTCTGCCCGTTCTGGCCATTCACATCCCTGAGGGTCCTTATCTATGGAACTCGCTCCGCGAGGTCCTGCTTGGCCCGCACGCAGCCCATGCTCTGCGCACCATGCACGCGCTCGGCGTGCTCGAAATGCTGATCCCCGAATTCCATGGGATCGATGCCTTGGTGATTCGCGATTCCTATCACCGGTACACGGTCGACGAGCACACCTTCCTCACCATCGATAACGTCCATAGCCTTCGCCAGCCCACCCATGATTTCGAGCATCGCCTGGCCCAGTTGTTGCCGGAGATCGATCGCCTCGACCTCTTCTTGCTGGCCCTGTTGCTGCACGACACCGGCAAAGCACGCCGCACTGGTGAACACGCCAGCCAGAGCGTCGAATTGGCAGATGCATTCCTCGCCCGTCTCGATTTTGACGCTGAGGAACGCGAGTCCGATCCTCAAGCTCATCCGCCTGCATCTGGAAATGTCCTCTGCGTTGCGCCGCGACATCTTCGACCTTGAAAACGTGCGCGCATTCTGCTGAGAAGATCGGCAGTCCGCAACTGCTGAAGATGCTCACGATCATGACGTTTGCCGACATCAAGGCCGTCAATCCTGACGCGCTTACGCCGTGGAAGGCCGAAAATCTCTGGCAGTTCTACATGTCCACGGCAAACTTCATGGACCGGTCTGTTGATGAGGTTCGCTACCACGCCGCAATTGATCCCACCCTGCTCAATCGCCTGCGATCCATGGTCCCCTCAGCCCAATACGACGCGCTCGGGCAGTTTCTTGAGGGCCTTCCCCAGCGCTACCTTCAAACCCGCCTCCCTGAGCAGATCCGCAACCACTTTCACATGGCTCTCAACCTCGACAAGGATCCCGTTCAGCTCGATTTAAGGCCCAATCGCCAGCTCTTTGACCTGACGGTCATCACCCGCGACCGTACCCGCCTCTTTGCCGACGTCGCTGGCGCCCTCGCGGCCTGGGGCATGAATATTGTCCGCGCAGGCGCATTCTCCAACGAGGCTGGCGTCATCGTTGACTCCTTCCACTTTCTCCGACGTCTTTCGCACCATTGAACTGAACCCAAGCGAGAAGGACCGGTTCCTCGCCAATATCCATGACGTTGTGGCGCAAAAAGTTTCGGTACAGCAACTCCTTGAAGCCCGCCGCCACCTGAATCATCCTTCCAACCTCAAGGTCGAAGTAGCCCACCCGGCTCGAATTCGATTCCGAGTCCTCCACGCACTCCACACTTCTCCAGGTTGTCGCGCAGGATCTTCCCGGCCTTCTTCGCCAGATCGCGTTTACCCTTTCAACCATGCAATGCAACATCAAAGTAGCCCTCATCGACACTGAAGGCGAAACCGCCATTGACGTCTTCTACCTGACAAAGAACGGCGAAAAGCTCAACCCCGATGCCCAACAATCACTGGCTTCGGCTTTGACCGCTGCCCTCGAATCCATGCGTGCACCAGCCGCATCCTGACCCCATCCCACCCCGTCCGATCCTGCCAGGAAACGGCCTGAAGCTTTGCCCGGATCTCTGCAACATTGGCCCCGGACTCGCTGCCCATCAAAGGACCCTTCGCTTGACGCCGCGAACCTCATGGTCTGACCATGATCTGTCGGCAGCGCACGACGTCACGGCCGCGTGAACGGATGGCGCACCGGTTCGTCGCCTCCACTCCCAATTTCCACACTTGTGCTTCTCACCTACTACTATCCAGACGGAGGGTTCGGTAATGACTTTAAAAGACAGCAATCGGAGAGAATTCTTGAAAACGGGCAGCACGGCGCTGACCGCAGCCGCCGTGACCGGATTTGCCACCTGGAACGCAAAAAGCTACGCAGCCATTATGGGCGCCAACGATCGTGTCAGAGTCGGTATCGTCGGCTGCGGCGATCGCATGAAGGATGGCGATCTTCCCGCCTTTCAGGAAAATGCCGGGGAGATGAACTTCCAGATCGTCGCTGTCTCCGACATCTGGAACCGCCGCCGCGAAGAAGGCGCTGCCTTCATCGAGAAGCTCTGCGGCAATCCCGTCGATCAGGTCCGTAACAACGACGAGTTGTATGCCCGCAAGGATGTCGATGCTGTCATCATTGCCACCGCAGATTTCCAGCATGCCTATCACGGCGCCGAAGCTGTGGAAGCCGGCCGTGACGCCTACGTTGAAAAGCCCACCGCCCATACCATGGCCGATGCGCGCATGTTTCGAGCCGCCGTCCACAAGAGCGGCAAAATTGTCCAGATCGGCACGCAGCGCCGCTCCACACCGGCTTACATGAAGGCTGCCGAGTATATCAAGTCCGGCAAGTTCGGCGACATCGTCATGGTCGAAATGACCTGGAATGTGAATCAGCCTGGCCGCTGGCGCCGCCCCGATGTCGTTCCACTGCTCAAGGAAGAAGACACGGACTGGAAGCGCTATCTGCTCAACCGCACCATGGTGCCCTTCGATCGCCCGCAAGTATCTTGAGTTCCGCCTCTTCTGGCCCTACTCCTCGGGCATCCCCGATCAATGGCTCGTTCACCAGATCGATACCGTCCACTGGTTCACCGGCCTGCCCCATCCCCGCTCCTGTGTAGCCAACGGCGGCATCTACCTTTGGAAGGACGGCCGTACCAACTGGGACACCATGACCTCCGTCTTTGATTACGGCCCGCTCGATGATCTCAGCAAAGGCTTCCAGGTTCAGTACACTTCTCGCTTTACCAACTCCGCCGGGGGCGTCAAGGAGCTTTACTACTCCAACGGCGGCATGATCGACATGGACAAGCAGACCGTAACTCCCACAGGCGGCCTGAGTGAACGCTACGCTGCCGAGATGAACATGCAGCCCAACCTGCTGCCCAGTTTTTCGCTGGTGGAAAAGGTCGAGAGCGTAAACACCGACGCCAACACCCACGGCGATCCTCAAACCTCGGCCAACATGCGCAACTGGATGGAGTGCGTCCGTTCCCGCAAAACGCCGAATGCATCCATCGAGGCTGGTTACAGCCACTCGATCGCTCTTTGCATGAACGTTGCCGCCATTCAGACCGGCCAAAAGGTCACCTTCGACGACAAGACGCAGCAGGTGATGGTGGGAGGTAAGGTGTATGCGTAATCTGCCCATCATCGCCATCATGGCCACCAGCATTCTGCTGGCGGCTCGTGCCTTTGCCGCGCATCCAGGAAAAGGCGTGCAAGTGGTGGCCGACGAGGCTCAGCGCCGCGTCGATATCACGGTCGACGGCAAGCCTTTCACCTCCTACATCTGGCCAACCACGCTCAAGAAGCCCGTTCTCTTTCCGATCGTCGACGCGGACGGCGTGGTCCTCACCCGCGGCTACCCGCTTCAACCGCGCCCCGGCGAACGCGTCGACCATCCCCACCACGCGGGGCTCTGGTTCAACTACGCCAAGGTGAACAACTTCGATTTCTGGAACAACTCGGAGGCCATCAAGCCGGAAAACGCGCCGAAGATGGGCTCCATCGTCTTTGACAAAATCCTTTCCACTTCGAGTGGCGACCACCGCGGATCGCTGCTGACCGAATCGACCTGGATTGAAGGCAACAAGCAACCCATCCTGGATGAAACCACGCACTTTGTTTTTGCCAGCCGCAAAGATGCCCGCGTCATCGACCGCATCGCCACTCTGAAGGCGCTCGATAAGGTGGTGTTTGAGGACGAGAAAGACGGCATGCTCGGACTGCGGGTTGCCAGTTGGCTTGAGTCCCCAACCGCCGAAGACAGGGTATTCACTGACTCCCACGGTGTGCAGACCAAAACCACCGCAGCCTCTCCCGACGCCACGGGCGTCTACCTGACCAGCGAAGGCGCAAAGGGCGATGCTGCCTGGAGTACCCGCGGACGCTGGTGCGCACTCACCGGCCACACCGGCGGCCATACCGCGACCATCGCCATCTTCGACCAGCCGCGCAACCCCGGCTATCCCACCACCTGGCACGCCCGGGGATACGGCCTCTTCGCCGCCAATCCGCTCGGCATCAGCGTCTTCGATCACAAACAGCCCCCCATGAACTTCACTCTTCAAAAGGGCCAGTCGGCAACCTTCCGCTACCGCATCGTCTTTTACACCCACGCCGCTACGGTGGACGAGTTGAATCGCGAAGCCGATGCTTTTGCTGCCGAGTACAAGTAACCCGGACTCCATAAATTGCCGTAAGAACACAAAGCCCCTGCCAGTCTCCCGACCGGGGCTTTCGGTTTGCCCCTTGTCCTTGAGACCAGGTTTGCGTGCCGCACTCAACCGATTTCTCCTCAACCGGTCTATATTGGACAGGCTGCAAATTCTCGAGGTGTCCGATGCATTGCCGATTTCTCCTCTCCGCACTCCTTGCCGCGATCACGTTGACCGCTGCTGCCCAGTCCGGCCCTGTCCGGCCCAAAATCACCGGCATCTCCCATATAGCTGTTTACTCATCCGACCTCGCCGCCACCGACCACTATTATCGCGAGGTCGTCGGCGCAGCCAAGCTCGCTGACCCGGAAAATCCCAAAGGCGTGCGCTATGCGCTCAGTTCTACGCAATACATCGAGGTGCTGCCGCTTCCGCCCGATGCGGGCATCAATCGGCTCGACCACACCGCCTGGATCACAGCCAGCGCCGAAGGGCTGCGAAAGTTCCTCGCTGCCAAAGGATGGAAGACGCCGGCAAAGGTGGAGAAGGGTTCTGACGGCAGCCGTTGGTTCGCCGTCCTCGACCCCGAGGGCAACAAAGTGGAGTTCGTGCAACAGCCCGTGCCGCCAAGGTCCATCGAAGCTCCGGCAGCCATCGGGCGCCATATCATTCACATGGGCTACATGGTCCACGACCGCGCCGTCGAGGACAAGTTCTACCGCGACTTGCTCGGCTTCAGGCCGTATTGGTGGGGCGGGCGTTCCGCCGAGAAGATCGATTGGGTAAGCCAGCAGTGTCCAGATGGGCACGATTGGTTGGAATACATGATGACCCGCGCAACGTCAGGATTTCCGGCCGACATGACCCGGCGCGAGTTGGGCGTACTGGACCACCTTTCCGTGGGTGAGGTCTCGGTTCCTGATGCCTATAAGGTGCTGGCGTCAGGCAATCGGCTTGAAGGACGCCACGATAATGATCCCAAGATCGGGCTCGACGGAAAATACCAGTTCAACCTGTACGACCCGGACGGTATCCGCCTGGAGCTAATGAACTTCCACGCCACCGAAAAGCCCTGTTGCTCGCCCTTCACGGCCGAGGATCCGGCCGAGTAACCGGCAATGGTCTCCTAACGCCACTTGCGATATACTGGTTGGAGCCTCTGGACGGCAGGGAAGTCCCTGTCTTGAGAGCAATACGCAGGAATCAGCCAGTGTTGGAACGGCGGATCCCAGCGGACAACGAGAAAAACCAAAAATGCCCAAGTTGAAGACCCATACGGGCGCGAAGAAGCGCTTCAGTAAGACTGGCACCGGCAAAATCAAGCGTGGCCAGACGAAGACGCGTCACATCCTTACGTCGAAGGCGCCCAAAACGAAGCGCAAGCTGGGCCGTACCCTGCTTGTCTCCGACGGCGACTACGCGAAGGTAGCGCGCATGATTCCCTACGCCTGATCGTTGCGCCTGCTCCTTAAAAGGAGCGGCACTTCAGGGCCCTGTGAATGCGTTGCATGGCCCCCGTCTAACTCCTTGCAGGATTGATTTTCTGCCATGAGGATGACGAGTGATCGAGGCTTGAAATAAGCGAGTGAAGAGGCTTACCGCGCCGCCCACCAGGGATTGGCGCCTCCTGCCTCCAGCCGCATGACACGAAGACGCAAAAATGGAGAAACCCGATGCCCCGCGTAAAACGCAGTACCAAGCGGAGTGACCGCCGCAAAAAGATCCTTGGCCGCGCAAGCGGTTATTTCCTCACCAAATCCAAGCTTTACCAGGCAGCCCAGGAAGCCGTGGAGCGCGGCCTGAAGTTTGCCTACACTGGCCGCAAACAGAAGAAGCGCCAGTTCCGTTCGCTTTGGATTGTCCGCATCTCCGCTGCCGCCAAACTGAACGGCACCAGCTACTCGCAGTTCATCAACGGCCTGAAGAAGGCCGGCGTCGAACTCGATCGCAAGATTCTGGCTGACATCGCCGTGAAGGACCCGGCAGGGTTTACCAAGTTGGCCGATCAGGCCAAGGAGGCGCAGGCGACCTCAAAGGCTGCATGAGCTAAGCATTCATCGGCATATTGAACGGCCCGGAGCCATACTCCGGGCCGTTCTGCGTTTTGACCGCTCACTCCCCGCCCAGGATTCCTCCAACCGCGGAAAGCGGAGAAGCTTCATGGAAGCGAGGATGCCGTAACTTTCCAGTCACGGTGATTTATCCTGCTCTTTACGCATGACAAACGATCCAATTCCCAATTTGACGGCATTTGACGAGGCCGCTCTTGATAACGCCTTTGCTTCCATCGAAGGGCAGGCACGCGATGCGGCCCGGGCGCTTGACACTCCCGAGGCCGTAGAGGCCTTTCGCCTGGAGTGGCTGGGCCGCAAACAGGGCCGGCTGAACGAGATTTCCGGCCGCTGGCTGAAGGCAGCGCCCGCTGAGTCCAAGAAGGCTCTGGGCCAGCGTTTCAATGCGCTTAAAATCGTCGTGGATAGTCTTCTGGACGCAGCCCTGAGCTCCGGGCCCAGCGACACCGCGCTGGCCGCGGAGGCCATCGACATCACCTTGCCAGGTACACAGCGGCTGATGGGCGCAGAGCATCCCATCACACGCACGCTCAATGAGATCACGCAGGTCTTTGCCGCGCTTGGCTACTCGGTGGGCGTGGGGCCCGAGGTTGAGACCGACTATTACAACTTCGAGAGCATGAATTTTCCCCCCGGCCATCCAGCGCGGGACACACAGGACACACTCGTCATCGCCAACCAGGAGCGCCGCCCCTTGCGCGACCGTTTGCTTCTGCGGACGCACACTTCGCCGGTGCAGATGCGCACCATGGAACGGCAGCCGCCGCCGGTGCGCATCGTGATCCCCGGCAAGGTCCATCGCAATGACGCGGCCGACGCCACCCACTCGCCGATCTTCCACCAGGTGGAGGGCCTCTGCGTGGATACGAACATCACCTTCAGCGACTTGAAGGGCACGCTGGACCACGCGATGAAGGCGCTGTTCGGCTCCGCGGTCAAGACGCGCTTCTTCCCCTCGTTCTTCCCCTTCACCGAGCCGAGCGCCGACGTGCAGATCAGCTGCATCTTTTGCGGCGGCAAGGGTTGCCGCAGGTGCAAGCAGTCAGGCTGGATTGAACTGCTGGGCTGCGGCATGGTCGATCCCGCGGTCTTCGCCTTCGCCGCCGAGAAGCAACCAGCATACGATCCAAAGAAAATCTCGGGATTCGCCTTCGGCATGGGTGTCGAGCGCATTGCCATGATGAAGTACGGCGTCAGCGAGATCGGACAATTTTTCGCAGGGGACATGCGGTTTCTAGGGCAGTTCATTTAGCAAGAGCGGAGTTAGCATTGCTGGCGGCGTTAGCACCGCTCCAAAAGGGCTACTTATGAAGATACTTACAAAATGGCTTCGCATTTACTTGCCGGCACTGCCGGTCGATGACCTGCAGTTGGCTGAAGACCTGACCCTGCGCGGAATTGCTGTCGAAGGCATTTATTCACTCGGCTCAGGCAACGGCTCGCTCTACGAGATGGACATCACCACCAATCGCGTGGACGCAATGAACCACTACGGGGTTGCGCGCGAGGCGGCGGCTATCTACGGACTCTCGTTGCCGCCGCTCAATTTCTCATTGCCCGCGCCCAAACCGGCCAAGACGCCGTTCCTCGTGAAGATTGAAGCCGAGGATGCTTGCGGGCGCTTCACAGCGCGGGTTTTGCGCGGCATTACCATTGGGGGCTCGCGTGACTGGTTTCCCGGCACGGAGGTGGCAACCCTTTTTGCTCTGCTCGAGCAAAAACAAATCTCAAACGCCGTCGATGCCACAAACTTTGCATGGCTTGCGATGGGCCAGCCGACACATGCCTTTGATCTGGACAAACTCGAGGGCGGAATCGTGGTGCGGCGGGCGCGCAAGGGCGAGCGGCTCAAGACGCTCGATGGCGTGGACCGCACGCTCGACCCGGAAGATCTGGTGGTCGCCGATCACGCCAAAGCTCTGGCGCTGGCGGGAGTGATGGGCGGCTGGGACACAATGATTACGCCGGAGACAAAAAACGTTCTTGTCGAGGCAGCATGGTTCGATCCCATGGCCGTGCGTCGCACAGCGCGCCGCCATGGTCTGCACACTGATGCCAGCCATCGCTTTGAGCGCGGAGCCGATTTCAATGCCGCGCCCATTGCCTCTGCGCTAGTGAGCAAGATACTCCTGGCCAACGGGGGATCCATTGAAGGCGAGCTTGTCGACGTGCGCGTAGCAGAGATCGAGGCGCGCACCGCAAATCGCAATCCCATCGCGCTCACTCTGAGTGAAGTGCAACGCATCCTTGGAAAGACGGTTGCCGACGAAGGCATCACCGCAGCCATCGTCGAAGGCGTACTCAAGGCCCTCGGCTGCAACCTTGCCGGTGCTTCGGGTGCATCACGGCAGGTGACGCTGCCCAGTTGGCGGCTCGATCTGGAGCGCGAGATCGATCTGATCGAGGAGGTGGCGAGGATCTACGGCTACAACGGTTTTGCGAATACGCTGCCCTCTTTCGGCGAAGGCGTGCGCGCGCTCCCCTGGGCCGAAAGTGAAGCGGCTGTCCGCCGCACTCTGCTGGCAGCGGGCCTGCATGAGGCGATTTCGAGCACCTTCTGCTCTGCGGCTGAGGCTGCATTGACGGCTCCCCAGCCGGGGCTCTCGGTCCCGCTTGGCAACCCTCTCAGCGAGGAAGCCGGCGTGTTGCGCGCTTCGCTCGTGCCGGGTATGCTCACCATGATCGCAGCAAATCTTAACCGCGACGTGAGCGACGTACGGCTCTTTGAGTTGGGAACCGTCTTTAGCGGTTCAACAGAAAAAGTGGAAGAGAGACCCGCGGCTGCCTTCGGAGCCGCAGGCGGCTCTCCGGCGCAGAGCGCGCTTCATGCTGCGCGAGACCTTGAGTTTCACGACATCAAGGGCGTGGTGGAGCAAGTGCTGGCGCGGTTCCAGACACACAATGTATATTTTGACCGCTTTGCTGCCGAGGCCGGTCTCACTCCTGCCTGGCTGCACCCCTACCGCTGCGCACGAGTCGTGGCGGATGGTGAAACCGTGGGCTGGTTCGGCCAGTTTCATCCGCGCGAAGCTGCCGCGCGCAAAATCAAAGTACCGGTGCTCGTGGGCGAGCTCTATCTTGACCGGCTCTACAAGCTGCCTTTGCGAAATCCCCTGGCGCGCGAGATCTCCCGCTTCCAGCCGGTTCGCCGCGACTTTTCGCTGGTCGTCGATAAGAGCGTCGCCTGGCAGCAGATCGATGGGGCACTTGCCGGTTTGCAAATCCCGGAGCTGGTCGATTGGCGCGTGCGCGAGGTGTTTCAAGACAACCGGCTGGGTGACCGCGCGTACTCACTGCTGATGGGCGTCACCTTCCAGGCCCGCGACCGAACTCTGCGCGACGAGGAGTTGCAGAGCTTCCAAGCGCAAGTCGTGGAAGCTGTTGGCAAGGCGGGCGCACGGTTGCGGTCCTGAGGGAAAAACCGCGAGTAATCGGCGCTATACTACTCGGACGCGTGGCATTTGCGTGGAGGCTGGCTTATGCCGGAAACATTCTCGGAGTCTCAAGCGACGGAACCATCCCCCACTCACGCTCCGCTGAAGGACCCGCCCGCGGAGCCTCCGGCCTTGACCATGAGTGCGGATGATTTTTCAGCTCTCGAAGAACGCATCGTTCGCGCCGTCGAGCTGGTGAAACAGGAGCGGCAGGCTCGCATCACCGCTGATGAGCGGGCCGCGCATGCAGAGGCGCAACTGCACGAGCAGGGTCCAAGGCTGGAGCAGTTGGAAAAAGAATTACGCGCGCTCTCAGCCGAGCGCGACCATGTTCGCCAGCGCGTCGAGCGCCTGTTGGCCCAACTCGACGCACTCGAACTCTAACCTGGAGGACGGCATGGGAGCCGAGCAATCCGGCAGCGCAGCCAGTTACGTCACGGTTGAGATTTACGATCAGACCTATCACCTTTCCGGACAGGATACGCGGCATATCCGCGAACTGGCCGCGCGCGTTGATGCCAAAATGCGCGCCGTGGCCGCGCAGGGCCGCACTGTGGACTCCTTGCGCGTGGCCGTGCTCGCCGCATTGAACCTTGCCGACGAACTGTCCCAGGCCGCCTCCGCGGATCCGCTCCAGGGCCATGCGCGCGCTGCCAATCTCCGTGGACTGCTCGATGAGGTGCTTGACGTCGAACGCAAAACCGGCTCCTAGCGCCTGTTTCAATTCGGGCTCGCCTCTCCCAAAAGCGGCGGCCCAAAACCGTAGCACACCACGCCCACCTTGCACAAGACTTGCAATTGTTGGCCCGACACCCTACTATCCGCAATAGAAACCGGCCTGCAAAGCAGGTGGGCGATCAACGCTGGTTGAACCAACATTCAACGAACAGGGGCTCAACTCGACAATCGGTTCTGTGTGCCGTGTCCGCCAGTCCGGAATGCCTAATGAACCGCGGAGAGCTCCACCGTCTTAGGACGGGTTCACCGGCGCATCAACCACGGCCCCGTGGGCCGGATTCTACTTCACTCCAAGATCACCGCAGCCGCGACTAAGGCGAAATGCCGTATGCTGGCTCAGGTGCATCCAGTCCTTTTCCACATCGGCGCAGTGCTCATCCCCTCCTATGGCGCCTCGGCTGCTGTCGGCGTTTTGCTGGCCCTCTTTCTGGCTCAACGCACCGCGCGCATCGCAGGCCTCAATACCGGACACGTGTGGAACCTCTGCGTCGTGGCGTTGTTTACCGCCCTCCTGGCCCAGCGCCTGTTGCTTGTGGGCCTGAACCTTCGCGGCCTTCGCCATCATCCCTCCTGGCTGCTCGCGCTGGCCATGGTGCATCATCCGTTGCTCGCCACGGTTGGTTTCCTTGCGGGCGCTTCGGCTGCCGCTGTCAGTGTGCGCTGGCGCAAACTGCCCTTCTGGACGACGGTGGATGCGCTGGCAGCGCCCCTGGCCCTGGGACTCGCGTTTGAGCAACTCGGCGCACTCCTCGCGGGATCCGGCTATGGAACCGAGACGGACGTCCCCTGGGCCGTGACCTATACCCGTCCTCAGGCGGCGATATGGAGCGGTACTCCACTGGGCATCCCGCTTCATCCCGTGCAAGCATACGCGGCGCTGGCCTTTCTTACGCTCTCCGTCATTCTGCTCGTCTGGCAGCCGGCAATTCGTCAGCCAGGCGACCTGGCCGGCTTCTGCTTCTTAGGGATCGGCGTGGCTGTCTTTATCACCGAACTGTGGCGCGACACCGAGGGACGCGGCATTCTGTTCAATGGCGCGCTCGATGGCCCGCAGGTGGGAGCGATTGTGCTGGTACTGGCCGGAACGCTCATTCTGGTTGACCGGAAAATCTGGCGCGTGAAAAGGGAGACTGTCCATGGTTGAGACCGGCGAGATTCCCGAGCGAGCGATCGATGTGCCTGCGGAAGCAGCCGGGCAACGGCTCGATCAGTTTCTCGCCCAATCCCTGACCGCTCATGGAGAGGCAATCAGCCGCTCGCGTGTACAACTGCTCATGGAACAAGGCGATGTGCTGGTCGATGGCGAGCGCGAGAAAGCCTCGCTGAAGCTGCGCGGCGGCGAACGCATCGTGCTTACCGGAGAGCCGCACCCGGCTCCCCTCAAGGCCATGGCGGAAGATATTCTCCTTAACGTGGTTTTCGAAGATTCTGACCTGGCCGTGATCAACAAGCCGGCTGGAATGATGGTTCATGCCGGCGCCGGCCAGAATCCCGACGCGCGCAGCCGGGGCACACTGGTGAACGCACTGCTGTTTCGTTTCAAAGCCCTCTCCTCCACTGGAGGCGATTTGCGCCCCGGCATTGTGCACCGCCTCGACAAGGACACAAGCGGCCTGATCGTGGTGGCAAAGAACGATCGCGCCCACGCCGCTCTGGGTGAGATGTTTTCGACCCGGCGGATCAAAAAAACCTATATTGCCCTCGTTCAAGGAGCCCTTGCGCGTGACAAAGGAACCGTCAATGCTGACGTAAGCCGCGATCCTGTGCGCCGGACGCGGATGACGGTGCAACCAAACGAAAATGCGCGCTCTGCCATTTCCCACTACGAAGTAGTGCGACGGCTCACGACGCGCTTCGGAAAGTTCACGCTGGTGCGTGTGCGCATTGAAACCGGCCGTACTCATCAGATTCGCGTGCACATGGCCTCGATCGGCCACCCGGTTGTGGGCGACACGCTTTATGGAGGCGCCGGTCAGCTCACAGACCAGGTGGCTGCGCAGGCCGCGCAATCCAGGGCTGCCCGGCGGAAGGCCCAGCCGGAAGTGCTCAGGCTGGGACGCAACTTTCTGCACGCGGCAAGGCTGGAATTTGACCATCCGCTGACCGGAAAGCTTTTGCAGTTGGAGGCTCCTCTGCCCAAAGAGTTGGAAAGTTTTCTCGGACGGCTGGAAAGCGGCGCGATCGCTCCCGGGCTCACATGACTCAAAAGGGACATTTGCGTGGCGCTCGAGGGGTCCTTGCGGCGCGGCGTAATTGTTAAAATAGAAGAGATATGACAAGATCTCCTTTCATCGCTCTCACGGTAAAAATTCGCCGTTCAATTCCCCAACTCGCCGGTTTCGCCTTTGCAACGGCATTCCTTACAGCTGCATTGCCGGCTCAACAGCCTGTGCAACCTCCTGCCATCCAGCAACCCGGGGTGCAACAGCCGGCGGCTCAGGCCGGTGAATCGGCGACTGATGTGGGCGTGACCACCCTCAAGACGACCGTGAATGAAGTCAACCTCATCTTCACCGTTACTGACAAGCACGGCCATTACATTCCGAACTTGCAGCAGAGTGACTTCGCCCTGCTTGACGACCAGAAGGCACCGGCCCATGTGAACTCCTTCCACCAGCAGATCAACCTGCCGCTGCGCGTGGGCATCCTGATCGACACCAGCACCTCGATTCACTCCCGGTTTCAATTCGAGCAGCAGGCGGCAACAGAGTTTCTGCTCCAGATTCTCAAATCCCGCAATGACCGTGCCTTTGTAATGGGATTCGACGTCACTCCCACGGTGACGCAGAACTGGACCAACGACCTCGACGGACTTGAAACAGGCATCAACCGCCTCAGCACCGGAGGCGGAACCGCGCTGTTCGATGCCGTCTACACCGCATGCCGCGATAAGCTTCTGGACGAATCCCGCGGCCAGGAACCGGTCCGCAAGGCCATCATCCTGCTCTCGGACGGCGACGACAATCAGAGCCGTGTCTACCTCTCAGAAGCCATCAAGGAATGTCAGCGCGCGGAAACCATCATCTACTCCATCAGCACCAATTGGACTCCCAGCCGCGGCCAGGGCGACAAGGTGATGGCCCAGTTGGCCGAAGATACAGGCGGCCAGGTCTTCTTCCCGCCATCGGTGGAAGAGGTCTCGAACAGCTTCCACGAGATCGAGGAAGAGTTGCGCAGTCAGTACGCTCTCACCTACACCCCTGCCGATTTCAAAGATGACGGCGCTTTCCGCACCATCTATCTCTATTGCACCGACCGTCGTTATCAAGTTAGAGCCAAGAAGGGATACTTCGCTCCGCGACAGTGATTCGGACACTCCTGCAACGGTCCGGGGCCTGACCGGCTTGCTGTCTACCGAGAGAGGAGTCTTTGCAAACCTCTATCAAGAGCCATGTAATCCTCTCTTCCATTTTTCTTTGACCGAAGGATTCAGCCTGTCCCGTTTGAGAACAGTTCCTCATCCTCTGTTCAAATTTGATCTCGCGCTTGGTTCCCACACATCCTACTCAACCTTCCCTCATTACGGACGATGAATGGGAGTGAGACGATTCCGGGACTCTTCCATTCAGGAAGTGCTCTTTTCGGGTTGCCAGTGCGGTTGCCGGGAGGCCGAATGGGCCGCCATGGTTGAGCGCAAAGGAAACTCGGAACCGGAGAAACCGCGGAATAGCCTTGCGGACTGGGGGCTTTAGAGTGATCCGGCAGGCAATATCGTGCGACATCTGCGCGAGTGAGAAGAAGCAGACGAACCATTGGTTTGTCGCCTATGAACTGGCAGGAGAGCTGCGGGTAAGCGGATGGAACTCACGCAACCGGCTGCGTCCTGGGTCGAAGCATCTGTGTGGGCAAACCTGCCTTCACAAGCTCGTCGACGACTTCATGGCGAGAGCGATCGCCGTGCGGCCCCAGGCAGCAGCATCGTGTGTACCGGAGGCGCTTGGACAGGCCCTGATTCCCGATACCAGCCTTACGTCTGGCGTTGCCTGTCCTGAAGTGGAGTCTTCCGCGCGCCTGCTGACCCCGCCTGAGCCCGCACCGCGCCCGTCTCCAATCAAAACGCTGCCCGAACTGGTAACGATTCCTACCAGATCTTACGCAGCGCACGTCGCGCAGCCACCCGACGAGCAGCCCCGCTATGCCTCGCGCAACTGGCGCGCCGAAGCCTGGGAGCGGGAACGCGAACGTGAAATGAGAGCCCTCGAACGGCACCCGGAGATCACCCGCCGCCGGTCAAGGGCGTAACGCGGAGATGCATCAGATTCCCGCTGATTGACGGGCCAAGGGCCTACTTTGCTCCCGATGCAGTTTCAAGAAGCGCCAGCAAGCCAGCCTCGTCAATCACCGGAACTTTGAGTTCTTGGGCCTTATCGAGCTTCGACCCTGCCTCTTTTCCTGCGACGACGTAGCTGGTCTTCTTACTCACTGAACCTGCGGTTTTGCCACCGGCCTCCTCAATCCTCTTCTTGGCGTCATCGCGCGTGAGGGTAGGCAACGTGCCGGTGAGCACAAACGTCAATCCCGCCAATTGCGTCGAGCGCTGCCTTTTTTGCGCTGTCATATCCACGCCGGCATGCCTCAGGCTCTCGATCAGTGCCTGGTTTGCCGGTTGCGCGAAAAACTCCAGAATCGCTTGTGAAATGCGCGAGCCCACTTCCTCCACGCGCTCCAGTTCCTCGGCGGTTGCAGCACTTCAGCGCCTCGATCGACCCGAACTCTTCAGCGAGCAACTCCGCTGTGCGTTCACCAACGAACCGGATGCCGAGACCCATCAATACGCGCGCCAGACCTGCGCCCTTCGAGCCTTGGATTTCGGCGAACAGAGCGTGCGCCGATTTTTCAGCAAAGCGATCGAGATTGGCCAACTGTTCTTCGCTTAGTGAATACAGATCGGCCACGCTGTGCACGAGTCCGCGATCGAGCAACTGCTGCACCACCGCATCGCCCAGCCCTTCGATGTTCATTACCTCGCGGTGGCCGAAGTGGAGCAGGCTCTCGCGCAGTTTGGCGGGGCAGTCGGCATTCACACACCGGTAGTCCACTTCGCCCTCAGCGCGGACCACCTCGCTGCCGCACTCCGGACACTTGGTTGGAAAAATGAAGCCGCGCTCTTCGCCGCCCCCGGGCGCGGCTCAATCACTTCCACAACTTTGGGAATCACGTCGCCGCCGCGCTCCACCTTCACCTTGTCGCCGAGTCTCAATCCCAGCCGCTCAATAAAATCGGCGTTGTGCAGCGTGGCGCGGCTCACCGTTGTGCCGCCAATAAAAACAGGCGTGAGTTCGGCAACCGGCGTCAGTTTGCCAGTGCGCCCCACCTGCACGGTAATCTCCGTTACCTGCGTTACACCTGACTTTGCGGTAAATTTGTACGCAATGGCCCAGCGCGGCGCACGGCCGGTATAACCAAGGCGCTGCTGAGTTGCATGGGCGTCCACCTTCAACACCACCCCGTCGATCTCATAGCCGAGCGTCGCGCGAACTGACTCGGCCTGTCGATAAAACGGGTCATCTCTTCCACCGAACTGACCAATTTGCGGTGAGAGTTCACCCGGAAGCCGAGCGCCGCGAGAGCATCCAGCGTGGCGCGCTGGCCCCGCGCCCAGTAATCTCCGTCAACCAGCAGGAAGTAGGCATAAAAGTACCAGCCTGCGCCTGGCCACGATGCTGGGCTCCAGGGTGCGCAGCGTGCCGGCCGCCGCGTTACGGGGATTCACGGCCGGCGGCAGGCCCTCTTGCTCGCGCTCCTCATTCAAGCGCAGAAAGGCCGCCTCCGGCATCACCGCTTCGCCCCGCACCTCGATGCCCGGCGGCAATCCGGCCCTTTTCAATCTTTCAGGAGAAATCGAAAGAGGCATACTGCGAATGGTGCGGATGTTCGAGGTGACATCTTCGCCGGTCTGGCCGTCACCGCGGGTCACTCCATCGGCGAGCCGCGCGCCGCCATCTTCTCCGGCCTCATAGCGTAGCGCGGCGCTCAGGCCGTCGAGCTTGAGTTCTGCGATGTACTCCACCGGAAGCCCTCCGGCCAGCTCCCGCACACGGCGATCCCAAGCCGCAAGCTCCTCGGCGGAGTAGGCATTGTCAAGGCTGAGCATCGGCCGCGAGTGGCGTACTTTCTTGAATCCCTCAGCGGGCTTGCCGCCTACCCGCTGTGTCGGCGAGTCGGGTGTCAGCAACTCGGGGTGCGCAGCCTCAATCCCCTTGAGCTCATTCATCCGTGCGTCGAATTCGGCGTCGGAAATCTCCGGTGCGTCCAGCACGTAATACAGGTGCTCGTGGCGGCGCAGTTCCGCGCGCAACTGCTCAGCGCGCCCGGCAGAATTCGATAGGCGTTTGGAAAGCGAGCCCATGGCTGGGATTATAGGAGGCTGCGGGGCAGGTGAGCAGGGCCGGATAGTATGGTTTCGAGAGCTAAGAGCGTGTTATGGAACCAGTGACTCACTTTCTTACCGGAGCCTGCATCGGGCGGGCGGGCTTAAACCGCAAAACAGCCCACGCCACCCTGGCCGCGGTCCTGGCCGCCGAAGCCGCCGATATTGACATCATGTGGTCTCTCGCCGGGCCGGTCGAAGAGCTCAAGCATCACCGCGGCATTACGCATACTTTCCTCGCCGCGCCCTTCGTGGCCGGGGCGGTCGTGGGCGCAATTTGGCTTTGGCACCGGTGGCAGGAGCGGCAGCGCCGCCGCAAACCTAACTCAGTTCACCAAAGTGCAATAGCGCCTCAGGCGCCACGCTGGCTATGGCTCTATTGCACGGCGTTGATTGCCGCCCTGAGCCACTTGCTGCTCGATTGGACCAATAACTACGGCGTGCGGCCGTTCTTCCCGTTCAATCCGCGCTGGTACGCCGGCAGCCTCGTCTTTATCGCCGAACCGTTGCTGTGGGCGCTGTTCTTCCTGGCCTTGGTCTTGCCCTGGCTCTTCGGTCTCGCTGACCAGGAGATTGGAGCCCGCCGGATGCTCTTCCCCAGCCGCGGCTGGGCTATCCTGGCCCTTGCCGGGATGGTCGTGCTCTGGTGTTGGCGGTGGGGCGAGCAGGCGCAGGCTCGCGCCATGCTTCAAAACATCCAGGTTACCGCGGCTCCGGTAACGCGCGTGGCGCTTGAGCCTTATCCGGTGAATCCCTACCGCTGGCACGCCATTCTCGACACTGCAAATTTTTATCAGACTGCTGAAATCGACACATGGAACGGCACCGTCGACAGCGATCCACAGCGCGACATAATCTTCAAACCCACTGACACTCCCGCCGTTGAGGCCGCCAAAAGGACGCTTCTGGGCCGGGTTTACTTGGACTGGGGAACCTGGGCCGTGGTGCGCGATCTGGGTCAGCAGCCTGTCGCCGCGATGAAACCTCCCGACTTGCCCCCCAACCGCACGTGGACCACCGTCGAGTTCAGCGACCTGCGCTTTGCCTATTCTTTTCTGGCCTCCCGCCGCTCCGTAGCCCGATCGCCGCTCGGAGGATGGGTCTATATCGTAGACAACCGCGAAGATGCAGGCGAGGGGATGGGTGGTAGCGTCCAAAAGTAGTCGGATTTGCCCAGGATCAAAATTTTAATTGGCCCTATGCAACGGTTCGGGTTGACCCAGGAACCCGGGGACCGCAGAATGAAGAAGAAGAGTTATTCCGTTGGAGCAATTTCCCCTTTATCCGGGAATTCCTCCTCTGAACCAGAAAATGAGGTCTTTATGTTCGCCTATCTGCTTCTGCTGGCTGCTGTGCTCACTCGTGTCCTTCCCCACGCCGGATGGATGAACTTTACCGCGGTGGGCGGCGCGTTGCTCTACTTTGGCGCCCGGCGCTCGTGGCGGGAGATGCTGGCTCCGCTTGCCGTCCTGATGGCGACAGACTACTCCCTCACCGTTTTTACTTACCATTACGCCTTCCGCTGGGAGGCCTATATCCCCACGTGGCTCTGGTATGTTGCGGCGATGGCGCTGGGTCAGATTCTTCTGCGCGCGAAGACCACATTTGTGCGGGTGACGGCCGGTGCGCTTCTCGGGCCCACATCGTTCTTTGTAATCTCCAACTACGCTGTCTGGGCGGCAGGTGGAATGTACGCCCATACACTGGCCGGGCTTGAAGCCTGCTTCTTGGCGGCCATCCCCTTCTACCAGAACGATCTGCTCTCGACCGCGATCGTTGTCGGCGCGGCCTTCGGCGTACCCGCGCTGGTGCGGAGGATGCACGGCACTCCTGAGGAATCGACGCTGGTCAGGGAGTAACCTTCTTCAAGCCGAAGGCGCCCTCGCAATCCACACCTGTTGTCTGCTGTTCGGTTTTCTCCTTAATCCTCCAGCAGTTTGCCTGAGCGGGTCTTCTTCATCCACCACCAGGCAAAACCGGCGGCAGCCAGGGCGATCGCGACGGCGACGGTGGGCACGGCGTGATGGGCTACCAGATCGGCAGCGCCAGGACCAAGCTTGAGCACCAGCATCGAAAGAGTTAACCAGCGCACCATTCTGCCCGAAAAACAGCAAGCAAAAACAAAGGTACGCGCATTTCGAAGACGCCAGAGGCGAAGATGAACATCTTCCAGGGAGCTGGCGGGGGCAGCATGGAAGGAATCATGACAGCCAGGAACTCCTGGCGTTCGAACCGGGCGCGCATCCGCTCAAATCGAGCGCGATCGACGCGCTTGAGCAGGAAAAGCTCGCCGCCGGCACGGCCCAGACCGTAGGGAAGCAGTCCGCCGATTGCGGACCCGATAGCAGCCAGCAGGCAGTAAAGCCAGAAGTGGCTCTTGTTGTTCCATACGTAGACTGCCAGAATCGCGTCCATCGGGACAGGGATGGTTGAGGAGTCGAGCAGTGCGATCGCGCCAATTCCCCAGAAACCCAGTTTTGCCAGCGCCGGCAGCAGCGCCAGCTTCCACCAGGCCATGATTCGTACAAAAAACTGCTTCAAACAAGTTCCCTTTCCGGCAGTTCATCCGTCCATTCTGAAAGACCATTGTACGAGGCGGGACGCAGGGAGATGAATTGGGCCTGTTTTGCGGCCTTTGTCTAAACAGGGTCTGGATCGCGGAATTCAGCGGGATGAGAGAATAGATAGAGAGGACTCCGCAGCGAGCCGGCACGGTATGGACACCCTCCGGGAGCCTGCTTAGGAACGAATGCCCACCAGCGAAGCGCCAGCCGACGTAAACGAACCCAACGAGCCGCAGACAAGTCCCGTGGCGGGTCAGGAGCCGCCTACCCAAGAAAAGGACAGCCCTGTCCCGGCGCCGGAAAATAGCGAGCCTGCATCCCCGGTCGTTCGTGGTTCGCGCTGGGTCGACTACGACACGCACGAGTTGCTCGAGATGATTAGCGAGCTCGAGGACGAGCGCCGCTGGGCTCGACTGCGCGAAGGCGTGCTGTGGGCGATTCTGGCGCACGCGGCGATTCTGCTGGCGCTGTTCCTGTTGCCCAGATACATTTCTGTTCCGCCGGTGGTGGACAAGACCTCGATGCTTGACAAGGACGAGTTCACGTATATGGACTCCCCGCGGTTCCGTCCCAAGGTTGAGGCGAAGCCGATCGTCAAGCCGCCGGTAATCGATAAGCAGACGATGGACGAGATGCGGAAGGAGTCCGAGCAACCGGCGCCGGTGACTCCTGCACCGCAGGAGGTCAAGCCGCCGGAACAACCGGCCCCGGTGCCGCCGCAAGCCGCCCCGCAGCAGCAACCGCAGGTTGAGGCGCCGCGTCCTGCAGCCGTACCCGCACGGCCTAATTTCGCCATGAACTCGGCAAACCCCGCCGACCAGTTGCGCGAGGCGATGCGGAATGCCGCGCGCAGCCACGGTTCAGGCGGCATGGACAATCCGGGCTCTAGTGGGCTTCGCATGCATCCCGGCGCCGGCTCCGGGGGCGTCCAGGTTTTATCCGATACGCAAGGTGTCGACTTCGGCAACTGGCTGCAGCGCTGGCACTGGGAGACGGAGCATACGTGGGACCCCTTGATCCCTGACGAGGTGAACCCGCCCATCCTCAAGTCCGGCATGGTCGCCATCCGCTTCAAAGTGCTGCCCAATGGCCGGCTGATGGATGGCAGTCTGGTGCTTGAAGGCCGTTCCGGCGATGTGGCTCTGGATCGGGCCGCCTGGGGTGCGCTCACCGGTTCAAACTATCCGCCGCTGCCCAGGGAGTTTCACGGTCCCTACCTCGAGCTGCGCGCGTACTTTCTTTACAACATGGAGCCAAATCAGTAGGAGCTGCCTTACTCAGTTTGAGAGCCACTGCAGATGGAAAGCCCAGGCCGCGAATTGCGCGGCCTGGGCTTTTCTTTCTCGCTGACCTCCCAACCTTGCCGGAGGCCCGTCTTCAAAATGCTGGCTATCCGTTCAACAGATCCTGGAGCTTGTTGAGGGTCCGATGCAGATCCTTGTCGGTACGGCGCTGTTCATCGATTTTGCCGATCGAGTGCATCACGGTTGTGTGGTGCTTGTTGCCAAACTGGCGGCCGATTTCGGGTAGGCTGGCCTCAGTCATCTGCTTGGCCAGGTACATGGCAATCTGGCGCGGCACAACGACGTTGCGCGAGTTGTTCTTCTGCTTCAGGTCGCTGACCCGCATACCGAAGTTCTCGGCAACAGCCCGCTGGATGGCCTCAATGGTGATCTTGCGCACCTGCATGTCAATAAACTGCTTCAGGCACTGCTGCGTCGAGGCCAGCGTGATCTCCATGTGGTTGTGATGGCACCAGGCGATCAGACGCACCAGCGCGCCTTCCAGCTCGCGCACGTTGGTGCGCACGTTGGAGGCCACAAACAGTGCCACGTCCGTGGGCAACTGCACCTGCTCGCTCTCCGCCTTCTTCAGCAGGATGGCGACCTTGGTTTCAAGATCGGGCGGCTGAATGTCGGCAATCAGCCCCCATTCAAAACGCGAGCGCAAACGGTCTTCGATTTCGGCCAGTTCCTTCGGAGGACGGTCTGAAGCGATTACGATCTGCTTCATGCTCTCGTGCAGCGCGTTGAAGGTGTGGAAGAACTCCTCCTGGGTGCGCTCCTTCTGGGCGATGAACTGGATGTCGTCAATCAGCAGCACGTCCACCGACCGGAACCGATCGCGGAAGCTCGTCATCCGGTCGTTGCGCAGCGAGGTGATCATCTCGTTGGTAAACTTCTCCGCCGAAGCGTAGCAAATGTTTGACGACGGCTGGCGGCGCTTCACCTCGTGACCGATAGCGTGCATCAGGTGAGTTTTGCCCATGCCGACGCCGCCATAAAGGAACAGCGGATTGTAGGCGCGCGAAGGACGCTCGGCAACCGCCAGCGAGGCGGCACGGGCGAACTGGTTGCCGTTGCCGATCACGAACGCATCGAAGGTGTAACGCGAGTTGAGCTGCGCGGCGGTGGACCAGTCGAAGCGTCCCTGCTCGGGAGTGCGCGCCGGAACAGGCGGCGGCGCCGTAGGCGCGTGAGCCGGAACAGGGCCGAAGCCTCCGTCCCTGCGCTGAGGCGGAATCGAGGGGTCTTCCTCGGCGGTGACGAAACTTACGTCGTCGAACTCGAGCGATTGCAGATCGATGGCCTCCTGAATCAGGTCGCCGTACTTGTCGCCGATGTGCTGAAACTCAGGCGAAGGCACGCGCACATAAAGCGTTCGGCCCGTCGCGTGGCTGTAGCGCGTGGGCTTGAGCCAAGTCTCGAACGACTGGCGGATCACCTTCTTCTCTAACGCAGCGAGAATCTGGAGCCAGGGATTAAGAGCCGAACTGGGAGAGGTTGCAAATGCCATCGTACAAATCCTTGCCTGCGTCGCCTGCGAAACATTGGGCTGGTTATTCTGAGCGAATTCTGGCAACGGCTCTCTTACGACGGAAATTGTCGGCCTTCCGTCTTGCTCACGATCGACCCTGCAACTGATTGCCGCTGGTCTGCCCCGAAATTTGTACCTTGGGGCGGTGGATAAAATGACCGTTCCGTGGGACGCATCTAAACTTTCTTGAACGGTCCCGATAGTAGCACATTTGGCGCTCGTTGCAATCACTCTTTCACAAACTTTTCTCCATGCGTGAATGAGTTGCACCATTGATGGTGAAACTTGACGATGAATCTCATTCAAAATTGTTACCAGAGTTTCTGCTTAAGGCTTCGATTCTTACGTCATGTCTGGTTTGTCGATTGACGCACATTTTTCCTCGCTTGCCAGCGTTGAGAGCAGTCTGCAGCATCTTGCACCATGCAAGCGCCGCGGGGGCGCCCGTTCACTTCACGCTGGATTCCTGGCGTCAGCTTGCGATATACTCAAAGTTGCTGTCAAAGCGCAGATTCTTTAGAGGAAACAGGAGCGCATTTCCATGCCCAAGCGCACATTTCAACCCAACCGCCGCCACCGTGTGAAGACACACGGATTCAGGGCGCGCATGAAGACCAAGGCCGGCGCAGCCGTGTTGAGCCGCCGCCGTGCCATCGGCCGCAAGCGCGTTTCCGTGAGCGCCGGCTTCCGCGACTAACCCTTCCCTGCCTTCCGGTTCGCCCTACCATGTCATTTTCCTGTTTGACCGGATGCGCTGCCAGGCGCGGCGCTTCCGGTTCGAGCACTCGCCGGCAATGCCATGAATTCCCCTCGCCTCAAGCCTAGCCAGGAGCGCCAATCAATGGCAGGGGCGCGTCTGCGCAAGCATGCGGACTATCAGTCGCGCCTATGCGGCGGCACGCAAGAGGCAATCCGCATCGATGAGCTGGTTTCTGGCTCCGCAATCGCCTGCAGGCAATCACGCTCCAGGCCCGCGCGTTGGGCTGACGGCAGGCAAAGTGCTGGGCAAGGCGCACGAGCGCAACCGCATCAAGCGCCGCATGCGCGAGGCCATAAGCCGGCATGTGGACCTGCTGCCCAACGGTTTCGATCTCATCCTGCATCCGCGCCGAGTCGTGCTCACCGTCGAATTTGCGAAACTCGAGGCGGAAGTTGTGCGTATCCTTGAACAGGCAAGAGCCGACGCCGCGCACAAGGGCGCAAAATGCAATTCCGCGTCAAGCCTCGTCGATGCCGCCATCATGACACGTCTCCTGCTCGCCTGCTCGCCTTCTATCGCCGCTGGCTCTCCCCGGCCTTGCATTCGCTGGGCACGGGCGGGTGCCGCTATCTGCCCACCTGCTCTGAATATGCCGTGATCGCCATCTCGACCCATGGCCCGCTGCGGGGCACGGGCCTGGCACTCTGGAGGCTGCTGCGCTGTCACCCCTTTACCCGCGGAGGCCTGGACCCCGTCCCTGCCATTCCGGCACCGCCGGCCGCGCAAACAATACCCTCCCCCCACGAACCATTACCATAGGAAGAGCGGCGGCCACAACAGCTGCCTGTTCGAACGACAGGACGTATCCTTTGCCCGAAATTCACAATCCCAATCTTCAGACGCAGGGGCCCGGCGGCAGCGGCAGCGGCGGCGATATGCGCTCCACTATTGTCTTCACGATGCTGATCCTCGCCGGATTGCTCGCCTATCAGTACTTCGTTCAAACCCGCTACGCGCTCCTCCTGCGCAATCGCAGTCGCAGCCAGCGCAAACTGCGTCCGCCTCACAGCAGGCCACGCAACGGCCGCTACCGGGCCAGGCGCAATTGCCCGCGGCATCTGCTCAGGCCGTTGCGGCCACCCCGTCTATTGGCGCTTCCATTGAATCCGATACCACGGTCGAGAACGAACTCTACAAGATCGTCTTCACCAATCGCGGGGCGCGGGTCAAGCACTGGATTCTGAAAAAATATACCGATACCGCCGGCAAGCCGCTGGACATGGTTCAGCCCCAGGCTCGCCGAGCACTTCGGGTATCCGCTCTCGCTCTTCACCTATCCCGACGAGCCGGTCTCCATGTCTCAGTTGAACAATGCGCTGTACCAATTGACGGTGGAAGGCGCGCAGCCTTCGGCTACCGGCCTCGTGCTCGCTCCCACAGCCCTTACGTTCCACTATGCCGCGAGTGGACTCGATGTGGTGAAGACCTTCCGGTTCGATTCCAGCTACGT
This sequence comes from uncultured Acidobacteriaceae bacterium, assembly GCA_963793885.1. GTDB lineage: Bacteria > Acidobacteriota > Terriglobia > Terriglobales > Acidobacteriaceae > Telmatobacter. The sequence continues at coordinate 1,123,883 of CAWCBQ010000001.1, read as the reverse complement.
GGTCTCGATTGAAGCGTCCGGTGAAGCGCAATGGCGCGCCTGTCCGCGCGCTGGTCGAGTGGCCCGCGGGCCTGGGCGACATGGAGGAGTTCCTGCCCAACTCGCTCACTCGATCGCAGGTGCGCACCTCGGCCGCCTCGCAGTTTGCGTGGTCGCTTGACGGCAAGCAGGATTCGATGGCCGCCAAGAAGGTGAGCGACAACGCGACCCTCAACCAGCCATACAGCTATGCGGCGGTGATGGATCTTTATTTTGCTGCCGTCTTCCTGCCTGACGATCCTGAAACCACGACCTTGGTCACGCTGCATAACGCGATCGATCTCCCCGGAAATCTCAGCGACCCCAACAGCGCCAAGACCCCGGCAGACGTGATCGGCCTGGCCGTGGGCAGACACCAGCGGCACAACGCGCGTCCGCCTGTTTGCCGGCCCCAAGGCAACCGACATTCTGGCCTCGGTGCGGGCCATTGGACCGGACGGCAAAGCAACCGGCCAATCGCTCGAGCCGCTGATCCAGTTTGGCTTTTGGACCTTTATCGCCAAGCCTCTCTACATCGTCCTGCGCTTCATGGTGCTGCACGGCATTAGCAACTGGGGCTGGGCCATCATCCTCTTCACCGTGGTCTTCAGCCTGGTAATGCTGCCCACGCGGTTCATGATGATGAAGTCCTCGCTGAAGATGATGCGCATTCAGCCCAAGGTCGAAGCCATCAAGAAGCGCTATGCCCATCTCAAGGTCAACGACCCCAAGCGGTCTGAGATGAACACCGAGATGATGGCGCTCTACAAAACCGAGGGCGTCAACATGTATGGCGGATGCCTGCCGCTGCTGATCCAGATGCCGCTGTTCTTCGCCTACTTCCGCGTCCTGCAGAATGCGGTCGAGCTGCGCCAGGCCCACTGGTACTGGCTTACCGACCTTTCCGCATCCCGACCCGCTTCACATCCTGCCCATCCTCATCATCCTCACCATGTTTCTCACCCAGTACATCACCCCGTCGCCTGGCATGGACCCCTGCCCAGCGCCGCATGATGGCTTTCATGATGCCGATCCTTTTCGGCTTCATGCTCTGGCACTACGCTTCGGGGCTGGCGCTTTACTGGGGCACCAGCAACCTGATCAACCTGGGTATTCAGGTCGTCATCAATCAATCCCCCTGGGCAAGGAAATGCACGAAATAGCCGCCAAGCGAGCAATCAAGAAATCCGGCGTGAACCCTAAGATGTCAGGGGCGCAAGTAAAAGCGCGTATGCGTGCGCAAACCCCGCTTGAGGTTCACCTCGAGCGGGATTTTCTTTCCATGCCAACGAGAGAGATGAGCGCCCCGCTCGATGGAAGCCCCTCTGTTGGTGTATCTTCCTACCGTATGGGGTCTCAAGAAATCATCCCGCATCCCGCTCCCGAAGCAGAAGAGCTCTATCGCCGCTGGCTCCAGTTTCTGGATGACGAGTTCGTTCGCCACAGTTCCCCGGAACGGCGGTCCGAGATCGTGCGCGACCAGCTTCACCAGCTTTACCTCGGTCGTCCGCACGGAACCAAGTCCAACATCAGTCTGACCTCTGAGCTGCCAGGCACCATCCTTGCGCTCTCGCTCGACCCCGCGAACGTCACGCTCGAAGCCGAGTACTTTACCGACACCGACCATGCGCGGTACGCCCGCCGCAAGCCCCTGCTCTGGTTCTGGAAGATGTTCGACCGCTCGCCCATCGGTCTCAACCACTGGCTTGGCCTGCGTTTCCGCTGCATGCTGGGCCGTCACATCTTCGACCACTTGGGCTGCGGGGGTCAAAATCTATCACGGCGTCGAACTCAGTTTCGGCTACAACCTCTCCATCGGCGACGGAGTCACAATTCGCCAGGGAGCCCTGCTTAACGACCGCGGAGGCCTCACCATCGGCAAGGGTGCGGTCATTGGCTCCTTCTCTCGCATCTATTCCCACTCCCACAATCCTGAGGACTTCGAAAGAGTCACTCTCGTGCCAACCGTCATTGGTCCACGCGCCCGCATCGCCAGCCATGCGATCGTGCTCGGCGGCCATCATGTGGCGGAAGGCGAGACGGTGGGCACATTCCCTGCCGACCGCATGTGAGCCGAACCGCGCCCGCGTGCTACTCTGAGTTTTTGTGGACCTGTGGAGAGTTCGTTTGCAATCGAGCGCGTTTCTTAAAGCCGTCTTCGAGTTTGTCCTTCTCATCTTTTCGCTTTGCGTGCATGAGTGCGCCCATGCCTGGTCAGCCTCAATGCTGGGCGACCAGACAGCCCGCCTTGAAGGCCGCATCACCCTCAACCCCATGTATCACGTTGACCCGATCGGCACCCTGCTGTTTCCCGCCATCATGATCTTTGGCCCCTTCATAGGGTTCAGCTTTTTCGGCGGCATGCTGGTGGGCTGGGCCAAGCCAACACCGGTCATCACGCGCAACTTCCGCAAGATCGTTCGCGATGACAACCTGGTCACGATGGCCGGCCCGCTCTCGAACCTCTTGATCGTCGTTGCAGCCTTCCTGGGGCTGGTCGTGCTCTCCCTTGCGCTTCCCGATGGACACAACGTGGTTCTGTCCTCGTTCGTGGCGTCCCTGGGGCCCGCCGGCGCCGAACTTCCCGCAGCCAATCGCGCTGCTGTGCTCGCTGGCGATTCTCATCAACCTCTCTCTCTTCTTCTTCAACCTCCTTCCCATTCCTCCACTCGACGGCAGCCGCATCGTGCGCAACCTGCTGCCCTACAACGCAGTCCAGGCCTATGATCGGATTCCCATCTGGATCAGCTACCTGCTGATGATCTTCGTGGGCGGCTCCATTTTGATGGCATTCCTGCGCCCCTCGCTGGAGTTGGTCTACTACGCGCTTATCCACATATAAAGCCTTGATATATAGCCCTGCCCCTGTGGGCGCCGTTCACTTCCCGGTACAATGGAATCAGCTTTTACAACAACTTCATTAAAGGCCGGCCGCACTGTTTTGGCTCCCCACCGGAATCGATAAGTTCAATGGCATTCACCGCATCCACATCGTCCCGTCCCCGCGTGCTGAGCGGCATGCGTCCCACCGGCAAGCTCCACTTGGGCAACTACATGGGAGCGCTGGCCAACTGGGTCAAGCTGCAGGACGAGTATGAGTGCTATTTCTTTATCGCTGATTGGCATGCACTGACAACGGACTATGCCGACCCCAGCCGTGTGAAGTTGAACACGCTCGACGTCGCCCTCGACTGGTTGGCTGCCGGACTCGATCCGAAAAAGTCCACGATTTTCATTCAGAGCCACGTACCCCAGCACGCCGAGTTGCACCTGCTGTTCTCCATGATTACTCCGCTCGGCTGGCTGGAGCGCGTGCCTTCCTACAAAGAGCAGCAGGAGAACCTCAAGGGCAAGGATTTAAGCACTTACGGCTTTCTTGGATACCCTCTGTTGCAGGCTGCGGACATCTTGCTCTATCAACCGCAGTTCGTTCCTGTTGGACAGGACCAGGTGGCGCACGTGGAGCTGACCCGCGAGGTCGCGCGAAGATTCAACTCGATGTATAAAACATCGGTCTTTCCCGAACCTGCCGCTCTGCTCACTCCTGCTCCAAAGGTCCCAGGCACCGACGGTCGCAAGATGTCGAAGAGCTACGGTAACACGATCGGGTTGACCGAAGCCCCAGCCCTCGTCGCAGGCAAGATCCTTTCCATGTCCACAAATGGCCAGCGGATTCGACAGACAGATCCGGGTGACCCCGATCTCTGCCCGGTCGGGGGTCTGCATAAGATCTTCAGCGCGCCGGATGTTATTGAGGCTACGCAAATCGGTTGCAGAACGGCATCGCAACCCTGCGAGTTCTGCAAAATTGAGGCCTCAAACTCGGTATGCGCCGTTACCGCTCCCATCCATGTCAACCGGATGCACCTCGAAGACCGCATTGAGGAGACCTGGGAGATGCTGCGCGACCAATCCGTCAAGGCGGCAGCTCGCGCTGAACAAACGATGATGCCTGTGAGGACTGTCCTCGATCTTTCTCACGATCTTGGATCGGTACGACGGCAATTCTTCGCGAATGAGGACGACCGCCGGCGAGCACACGATCTGGGTCAAAATCCGGCTTGGTGGCATCTGCCCCAGAACCAGCTGGCGAAGCTCCTTCGCGCGTATTGGCGCTCGAATCTCCTCCCCCGCGATGTTCAGCTCTCCCAGGAAAGCAACCGCGTCTTCACTTCAATCGACCGGGAGTTGGAAGAGCCGTGGATCACTGCGAAGAAAAAGCGTGTGTTCGTCTCGGCTTCCCGGGATAATGTGAAATCGAATGAATGGCATTTCGAAATTCCAGCCAGATCCTACGAGGTTTGGGTACTCCTTTGCTGGCGCAAAGAAGGTTACTGGCTCGACGACTTTGTGATTCCGCAAGGGGTCTTTTCCCAAGCCTTTGCGCTGGCGAAGAAATCGCTGAAGAAAGACGAAAAGATTCCGGTAAAAATCGTACGCAACGATGGAAGTCGATTCTATCTTGGCATTGCTGGCAGCCCATTAGCGGAAGCAACAGAACTGCTCAGCAATTACGGCCCATTGGAATAGCAAAAGACATCCCATTTGACCGGTCTGCAAAGCAATCCGGAATCGATCTCGAGCACGCGGCCACTCGTATTATCAATTTGGGCCGCCAGCAAAATGCCGATGGAAGAAAAAGCAATCCCGTGGTGGCGCAAGGCTCTGAGCTATGCCCTGGGCGGAATTCGTTCGGGGTTCGGACTCTTCTCGCGTTCGGCAAAGGACGAAGAACCGGAGGAGCATGTGATTGCTGACCCGGAAGAGCAAGTGGCTATTGCCGGGCAACAGGAAAATCCAAAACAAGAAGCAGAATTGATCGAACCTTCCCCCGCGATGAAGGATAGCGGCGAAGCGCTGGTGGAGGCAGGTCCCGCTCCCCTCGAAGAGATTGCGATTGCTCCTGAGCTTGAACCGGAATCTGCGGTGGATGCAACCCCTGACGCCGAGCCCGAGCCGGCGTTAACAGCGCACCACCTGCCACCGGAACCGGAATCGGCACGGGAACAGGAGATCGATGAAGCTATCGAATCTGCTTCAGTTGCGACTGTCGCGTCTGCTGCGGAGATCGTCACGCCGAGCGGGCCGGCTACGGAAGAGGCCCCTGCGGAAGAGTCCGAACCGGTAGAAACCGCCGATCCGGCCGAATCTCCCGCGGAAGCTCAGAATGCCTCCGATTTCACTGAGGAGATCACTGAGGCATACGAGGCAACGGCCATCTCTTGGGAACTGCATCCAGGGGCCATCGAGGCCGGCCCAGTGCCGGAAGATAAGGTGACCGCCGAACCTGTGCATGAAGATCCCATCGAGTCCCCTCCAGAGTCTCCCGACGATCAAGAAATCCCGGCGCAAGCGACATCGGCTATGGGCGAGGTTGCGTCAGAGACAGTTTTCGCCGAGCCTGCGGAACCGATTGAGCCAGAGGCCACGTCTGCGACGGGCGCCGTCGCCGGGGAAGAGACAACTTTGACCGAAAATAAGCAATCTCCCTCGGCAGACCTTGAAGATCCTGCCGCTGTCGCAACGGACGCAGATGCCGATAAGAAAGAACCTGCGCCTGAGCCGGACCTCTCTTCCGCAGAGTCGTTGGCGCCTTCCGTAGAATCAAGGGATGCGGCCATTCATGAATTCGAGCAGCAGATGCCCAAACACTCCCCCGCGGCCGAAGCGGAATCTGCCGATGAAGTGGCACTCCTTGCCGAGCCTGTTCCTGAGGACGAATCAGCCGCCGAGCCTGTTCCTCAGCCTATGAAGACGATTGACCCAATCCCGGAGCAGCCCGAGGAGCCGGCCAATGAGAACGCGGCTGTGGACCTTCCCCCACCCGATTCGGTAAAGACCGTGCCTGCAAGCGAGTTGGCTGTTGAGCCCGAGGCTGCACCTGGGCAGCCACATGAGCCTGCGGTCGTTGCGGCGAAACCGAGCGAAATCGAGCCGGTCAAAGAGCCTGTCTTGCCGCAGGAACCGCCGCAAAAGACGTCCATCAAGCTCGAGTCCCGCGACAACGAAGCCGATCTGTCGCCATTCTCGGTGATCGTGGCCCAGGTCTACGATGGCCCGCTCGACTTGCTGCTGGACCTGATCCGCAAGCAGGACATCGATATCTACGACATCCCCATCGCCCGCATCACGGCGCAGTTCCTGGCCTATGTGAACCAGTTGAAAGCCACGGACGTGGATGTGGCCGGCGAGTTCATCTACACCGCTTCGCTGCTCATTCACATCAAGAGCAGGATGCTGCTTCCCCGCGCGCCCAGCGGACCCGACGACTCCGCCGAGGACCCCCGCCGCGAACTGGTCGAGCGGCTGCTCGAACACGAGCGTTTCAAGAACGCCGCGCAGATGCTGCAACAGAAGCAAATGTTAGAAGCTGCCACCTGGACCAATCCCGGAATCCACGAGTTCCGCGACGATGTGTCTGCCGAACCGGAGATTGCCGCCGATACGGTCGACCTGGTCCGCATCTTCCGCGATATTTTGGAGCGCGCCCGCAACCGCCCAGTCATCAACGTCGAGGAAGACTCGGTAACCGTTGGCCAGATGATCCAGTTCCTGGCCCGGCGCCTGACCATGGAAGACAAACCCGTAGCCCTGCGCAGGCTGCTCAGCCACACCCGATCCGAACGCGCGCTGATCGCCATGTTCCTGGCCCTGCTTGAGCTGGTGCGCCTGCAGGCCATCTTGCTGCGCCAGGACCGCGCCTTCAGTGAGATCTTCATCAAAAAACACACCGGCTTCGACAGCCTGATGAATGACGGCCTGGCAAACGCGCGCGATGATTGGCAATAGACCGGGTAATCCCTATAGCGGTTTCAGGATTGCTGTACCCGGAGGCATTGCACTCTAGTCGACCCGACCCCAAGAAGGGGCGACCTGGCACGAAGCACAATCGGGCATACCTATCCTGAAACCGCTCTGGGGTGTATCGAGATATACCCTAGTCCGGTTTAGAGTTCCGGACCCTCTTGCCGTCCCGGCTTGAACTCGAATCGCCAGATCCATGAAGCCAAAAAAGCGGTCCCCTATCGAATAAAGAGCGAAGAACGATTCTTGCCATCAATGATGGCCCCGCTGAAAACTTGTGTCCGCGAAGTATGGAACCCAGGAGCGCCGCACCCGTGTCAATGACCGTCCGGCTACGTCCCATGCGATCACTAACCCCCGCTTTTCCACCACCCCCCTTGCAAATCCATGCGCTCCCGCCTAACAGGTGTAGAATCAATTCTAGCCCGGTATCGGCTTCCTCATCGCCGGGTAAACAATCGTGAAATTGTTCGATTGTTGGGGTTTTATGGACGCAAATTTAGCCGACGCTTCACACTCCTGCAACAATCCATTCCTATTCCACTTGCAAAGTGGTCCCATTCTTAAGCTTCAAAACTGGAGGACCAGGTGCCCCCGGAATGATTCCGGCCGCCTTGGAAATTTCTAATGGCTGACCTGGCGACGGTCGTTGAAGCCATGCCTGCGGGTGATGTTCGGCGAGAGCGTGGGGCCAAGAAACCTTCGAGCCGCGCGGGGATCATCGCATTTCTCGTTGCTCTTGCCGGTGGCCTCGGCTATATCGCATTCCATGTGGCCCGCGATCTTGACAATGTCGTGATCACCAGCGCATGGCCCTACCTGCTGCTCGCCCTGGCATTGGTCATTGCTCTCGGCTTCGAGTTTGTCAACGGCTTCCACGACACCGCTAATGCCGTCGCCACGGTCATCTACACCCACTCGCTCGATCCGAAAATTGCGGTGGTCTGGTCGGGAATCTGCAACTTGGCCGGTGTGATGCTTTCCACCGGCACAGTCGCCTTCGCAATCGTTACGCTATTGCCCGTCGAACTCATCCTCAAAGTCAGCTCCGGCGCAGGATTTGCCATGGTCTTCGCGCTGTTGATTGCCGCCATCTTGTGGAACCTGGGTACCTGGTGGTTCGGCCTGCCAGCCTCAAGTTCGCATACCATGGTCGGTTCCATTCTCGGCGTCGGTCTCGCCAATCAGATGTTGAATCTCCAAAATGGCGCTTCGGGACTGGACTGGGAGCAAGTCAGAAAGGTCTTAAAGGCGCTGCTCATCTCGCCCCTGTTGGGCTTTGCGCTAGCCGGCATCTTGATCCTGATTTCCAAGCGGATCTTCAAATCTCCCTCCCTCTATGAAGCGCCGAAGAACAATGAACCGCCGCCCTTTCCAATCCGCGCCTTGATGGTGCTCACCTGCTCGGGCGTCAGCTTCTTCCATGGCTCCAACGACGGCCAAAAGGGCATGGGCCTTATCATGCTCATCCTTATCGGCACCGTTCCCACGGCATACGCCCTGAACCACGCTGTCAGCCCCGTTGAGGTGCAGCAGTTCATTGCCGCCTCTGAGCAGGCAAGGCAAGTCCTCGCCAGCCACGCTGACAAGAGCCTCCCCGGCTCTGACCCTCGAGCTGAAATCACCGCCTATATCCGCACCAGGCAATTGGCGCCGAATACCGTGCTCGCTCTCCAGGAACTGGTGGAGAATGTGAATCGCGAAGTAGTTCTCTACAAATCCTTCAGCTTGGTTCCAGCCCAGGACCAGTCCAACATCCGTAATGACATGTATCTGGCCAGCGAAGCCATCCGCATGATGGAGAAGAACCATAACCCGGGCTTTACCGGAGACGAGACCGCCACGCTCAATAACTACAAGGGCAGGCTCGATAAGGCAACAAAGTTTATTCCCACATGGGTCAAGGTGGCCGTTGCCCTGGCGCTCGGCTTGGGCACTATGGTGGGCTGGAAGCGAATCGTAGTGACCGTAGGAGAAAAAATCGGCAAGGAGCACATGACCTATGCCCAGGGCGCCAGCGCTGGGCTAGTAACGATGGCAACCATCTTCGCAGCCGACCAATTTGGACTGCCGGTGAGCACAACGCACATCCTCAGTTCCGGCGTGGCCGGTACGATGGCGGCCAACGGCAGCGGCCTCCGCCTTTCCACGGTTCGCAATATTGCAGCAGGATGGATCTTCACGCTGCCCGCCGCGGCTCTGCTCTCGGGTTTGCTTTATCTTGTGTTTCACAGCATTTCCTGACGCTCTCGCAGACGCACCCTGAAGAGCGATTGCGCAGCTTGGCAAGGGTGCCGCCGGACGACAATCCCCAATCCCTGAAGGTTTCTCAAGTGCGCGGTGCGGTTCGCCGATGAACACTGTGGAAGGCTCGCCAATCTGCCAGGCAATTCCGGCATTGCGCAACGTGCCTTCTCTCTTAGAACCACGCCGTGGATGCGGAATGCCCATGCGGCGCCCATTCACAGCGCTGCGAAGGGATAGAAGATGGCAACGCAAGACGGACAAGCAACCTGCACGCGAGAATCGTTGCCCGAGTTGACCGCGGAGACGCGGTATGTCGCCCGCCAGCCCATTCTTGACCTGCAGGGGCGCGTGCACGGGTACGATCTGCTCTTCAGGGACACGCCCGAGGCTATCTTCCTCCGCAATACTGAGCTCGCCGTTGAAACCATGCTCGACAACGAAGTGATGTTTGGTCTCGAACGTCTCACAAACGGTTTACCCGCCTTCATCGCCTGCACGGCGGAGGCGCTCAACGAAGGCTGGGTTTTGGTTCTTGCGCCCGCTCTGACGGTTTTGGGAGTGTCGGCGAACCTTGATCTGACACCCGGCCTTGTGGAGGCCTGCGCTACGCTGCGGGCCCGTGGGTTCCGCCTGGCGCTCGATGATTATTCCGGGGGAGGCACACAGCACCCGCTGCTGGAACTGGCTGACTACGTTCGCCTCGACTTCAGAAACTTCGGCACTCGGGAGCAGGTGCGGCAAATCAAGGCGGGATCGAGTTCTATTGCGATGGTGGCACAGAAGGTGACCACGGAAGAGGATCACCGCAAAGCATGCGCAATGGGCTTTACGCTGTTTCAGGGTGATTACTTCTGCCACCCTGTCCTGCTGAAGAAGCGCAAGGTGCCCGCCAACCGGCTTTCTCATTTTGAGATTGTGCGTGAGCTTTACCACGATCCCATCGACATCCGGAAGGTGAGTGAGCTGGTTCGGCGCGATGCGTCCCTCACCTACCGCCTATTGCGCTTGGTCAATTCGCCCATCTACAGCATCTATCGCGAGGTGCGGTCCATAGAGTCGGCGATCACGGTCCTCGGCGAGGCGACCTTCCGCCGCGTCGTTTCGCTGGCGGTTCTGAGCGAACTCAACGCGAACCAGCCCGCCGCCATTTTGCAAATGGCTCTCGTGCGGGCCCGGTTTTGCGAACTGGCCTCTGCCTCCAGCGGACTGGACACAGCCGAGCAGTATCTATTGGGCATGCTGAGCCTGCTGCCGGCCATGCTCGGTGTTCCCATGGAGGAAATTCTGCCCATCCTGCCCCTGCGCGACCGGATTTGCGAGGCGCTGGCGGGAACCATGAATCCCGAGCGCACGCTGATCGGTTGGCTCGAGTCTCATGAACGCGCCGACTGGGCCTCCTGCGATCAGATTGCTCGAGACCATGGCCTCGACTCCAAGCAGCTCGTCCATTGCTATGTTGAAGCTGTCAGTTGGGCCGAGATGCCGTCCACCAGTTGACCAGTCCGCCGAAAGAGCTGCCCCGCCCCGGGACGACAGATATCAATGCCCCTTGATGCGGTATAGGACCACCCCATGCGATGGAACAGTTGCAGCGATGGCGCTGCCTGTTTTCATCTTCTTGCCGGTCCATAGGTCTTTGAGCGAATAGCTGCCTTTCTTCTCGGACAAACCCAAAGCAGACGCTTGTACTGAGACCGTTTCCTCTTTCTCGCCGAGGTTGAACAAACCGACGATCGCGTCGCCGTTCTTCTCTGTCTTGGCGAAGACCTGCTGATCGCCGTTGTTCGCAACCCGTTTCGCCGCGATCGAATCCTGGTTCACGGCGAGGACTGCGGTGTTCTCAAGGAGCTGCAGATCCTGCGGGTCGAGGTGGGTAAGATCGATGCCCAGAATGAGGGGCGCAGACGCCAAAGCCCACAGACTCAGTTGGCTCTTGCGCTCGTCGGGACTGAGACCGTCGTGGGCGCCATTGCCTACCTCGATGGAGTCATAGTCGTTCCATCTGCCGTTACCGGCGTATTGCTGCCAATCGGCCGCATAGTTGAAGCGCTTGGCAATATTTGCCCAGGTGGTCAGGACGTAGCCTAGCTCGGGATGCTGCCGCACGCACCTGCCGCATTCAATGTCAGGTGCGGGCTCCCACTGATCGGCGTACTTCGATACCGTCGGGCCCAGGGCAAGGGTAAAGTCCCCCTCTGTGGCGTCGAAGACGATGGGCCGCCCACTTTGCTTGATTGCTTTCGACCATGCCTCAAGGTCAGGGCCGCTGTAGTCTTCAATGCCATCGAGTTTGAGATAATCGACGCCCCATTTCGCGAACCTGTTTACCAGGGAATTGACATACTCCTGCGCTCCGGGCTTACTGAAATCAATGCTCACCATGCCCCTGCAGTTGTAGTTTTCTTCCCTGTGAGTCGGCACTGCAATCTGGTCAGCCGTGTACTGCGTGCCTTCAATCGCGGTCTTCTTGACTACCGCCTGACTCGAGATACCCGGCGTCATGTAGATTCCAAACTTCATCCCCAACCCGTGAATGTAGTCGGCGAGGACCTTTATGCCGTCGGTATCGCCCTGGGATGGGAACTTCGTTACGTCAATCACAAAGCGGCCATAATCGTCGACGTTGGGGCCCTGCCTGCCCGGGCACTGGTACCAAAAGTCGTCCATGTTGACGTAGTTGTAACCGAGTTTCTGCAAGCCGGAGCTCTTCAGCGCCTGCGCCTGAGTTTCCATGTTCGCTGCCGTGGGCTGCCTCTTGAGGAAGCTCCAGCTGCTCCAGCCAAGAACGGGCGTGGACTCGAGACCATTCGTCGTCTGTGCGCTGGCCTTCTGCAGGCCACCCACAAGGGCCCAACCTGCCAACAACACGATCACCAGCGCAGCCGTTAAGGCATTTGTCAATTTCCTCATGAGAATCAGCCCCTTCCCTTATCACAAGACATCGTAAATCAATGACCATTGATATGAAGCACGAAGGTAGCAAAGTAGTGAGGCCACGCTAATTGCAAATCCCTCCACTCGTCCCGGACAAATCAGCTCCGGCTGTGTTTGTGAACGAGAGCAAAATCCGCCAACGCATTTACCGAGTCAAAATCTGCAGTTCTGAGCGGTTGACCGCCAATCCGGAAGTGGCCACCCTGCAATCATCCGACGGCTCCCGAGCTGCCTCTCAGTATCCGACCAAGCCCCAGAGCCGGATCTTCCTCACTCAACAAATCCCACTCCCCCTCATCCCGCACCCTCTGTCAACTACCATCGAATAAACCCATGCCCGCCAAGCCCAAGCTCGGACAACACTTTCTCAACGACCCGCAGGCCGTCGAACGCATCGTCGCCGCTCTTGGCCCTCTTGCCGGCCGCACTGTCGTCGAAATCGGTCCCGGCGCCGGCGCCATCACCAGCGCCCTGGCCTCGAGAGCGAAGCACGTCGTCGCCGTCGAGCTCGACCACAACTTAGCCGCCCAACTACGCACCAAGGTCTCGCCCGGACAGGTAACCATCGTCGAGCAGGATGTGCTCAGCTTCGACTTCGCGGCGACGGCCATCAACTTCTCGGCCGCCACCGCCGGCGAGGCGCTGCTGGTCGTCGGCAACCTGCCCTACTACATCACTTCGCCCATCCTGCTCAAGCTGGCCTCGAGCTCCGCCGCCCTCGACCGCGCCATCCTCATGGTCCAGCGCGAGGTGGCCGATCGCGTCGTCGCCCAGCCCGGCTCGCGCGACTACGGACTGCTTTCGGTCACCCTCCAGATGTACGGCCCCGCGGAGCCGCTGTTCACCCTCCCCCCCGACGCCTTTTCACCCCCGCCCGAGGTCCATTCCACAGTCTTCCGCTGGCGGTTTACCCCGCGCTTTGCCGAGCTGGGCGTCGATGAAGCCGGCTTCCTCCGTTTCCTGCGCCAGGCCTTCGCGCAAAAACGCAAGACCCTCGCCAACAACCTGCGCGCCACCGGAGTTTCCCCCGAATCCGCTCAGTCGGCAATTGCCCGCGCAGACATTCCACCGCTGGCCCGTGCCGAGACATTGTCCATCGAAACGCTTGCCGCTCTATTCCGGATTCTCTATCCCGGCACCTCCGGACCGCCGCTTTGACCGGGCAATCCCAGCCTCGCCTGGACTACGCCCGCCGTTGCAGCGTATTCTCGCCATAAATAGAGGAGAAAATCCATGAGAGGGTTTGCACTCGCAGGGCTGGCGCTGGCCGCGACTTTGCTTGCGGCGGCAGCAGCCTCGGCTCAGACGCCGAATTCAAAGCAGGTCCAGGGCTCGGGGTGCGTCCAACCTCACTCCACCCCCGCTTGCCTGGTGGTCAAGGATATGCAGACCGGCAAACTCTATAACCTCCAGATCACAGGCGCAAAACCGTCCGTTGGCATTGGAATCAACTTCACCGGCGTGCCCGCGAGCGGCGCGGCGACCTGCGCGAAGGGTGACCCGGTGCAGGTAACCAACTGGACCCGCGAGGATTCCCTGAAGTGTTCCAAAGGCAGCGTCGAGTAGCCTGAGAGGAGCGCTCTGGCTGCCGCCCCACTTGTCTGATTTCAGATCATGCGGACAAACGCGTAAGCTAAAGGCAGGGTCTTGCCGCGTGCGATTCTTTAAGCCCAAATCTGCACTGGCGCATCACTCATAGGGACGCGATGAATCCGGTCGAGACAAGCCGCCAAACTTCGTTCGAACAGACGCTGCTGAGCGCCCGGCGCACCATGTTGCTGAGTGAAATTCTCAAGCTCGCCCTCGACAGCTTCAACGCCGCCAAAACGCGCTTTGTGCTTACCGCCCTCGGCATGGTCATCGGAACCGCTTCAGTCATCCTGGTGGTCACCATCGGCTTGACCGGCAGGGACTATGTCCTCAATCTGATCCAGAGGTTCGGCACCAACTCCGTTGAAGTGGAATACGCCGGCGGAGGCGCGACGGCCTCCGAGCGAGTACGCTACACCGACTTCCTGACCCGCGAGGACGAAAAGGCCGTGGACGCGCAGTTGCCCGGCGTCATGTACTCCTCGCCCGTCATGGACATGCACGAACGCATCAGCTTCGGCGGCGGCGTCGTCAAGGATACGCTGGTGCTCGGCGTCAGCCCGCAATATCTTCTCATTCACAATCTCATCGTTCTCGCCGGCCGCTTCTTCGACGATACAGACGACGTCACCCACCAGAAGTGCGCCGTGGTCAGCGAACAATTCGCCATCGAGCGCTACGGCGGTTCCGATGCCGCTGTCGGACGAACGTTCGAGATCAGCGGCATTCCCTTCACCGTCATCGGCGTCTTCAAAATGAGCGTCGACGACTTCGGACAGTCTGAGATCGCCGACCAGACCATCCTCATTCCCTATTCTGTGGTCCGTTACTTCACCGGCACTGAACGCGTCAATCAGATTTACTTCTCCATGCACAGCATGAACCAGGTCCCGGACGCGGCGAAAGATATCAAGCGCATCATCCAGTCGCGCCACCGCGCCAACTCGGTCTACAAGACGCAAACCCTCAAGGAACTGCTGGATCTGGCTAACAAGAGCGCCCTCGCGCTCACCGCGGTGCTGGTCCTGGTGGCCGCCGTCACCCTCGCCGTCGGCGGCGTCGGCATCATGAATATCATGCTCGCCAACGTCCGCTCCCGCATTCGCGAAATCGGCATCCGCAAGGCCCTCGGCGCTACCTACCGCGAAATCAAGCTCCAGTTTTTGGCCGAGGCCATCATCATCTCGCTCACTGGCGGAGTGGCGGGTACGCTCATCGGCTTGGCTGTCCCGCTCTCCATACGCCTATTCACTGACTTCGATCTCCCCATCTCGCCCTGGTCGGTGATTATTGCCCTCACCGCCGCCGTCGGTGTCGGCGTCATCTTTGGCACCGTACCCGCCACGCGCGCCGCCCAGATGGACCCGGTTGAGGCCCTCAAATATGAGTGAACCCAGGCATGAACTCCCTGCCACCGAGGATGGCGCGGACGATCGGCCTTCGCAGGGCCCAAACCTCGTTCTCCTCTACAGCCTCCTCGCGCTGGCGCTGGTGGCCGCCATTGGCTTCGCCCTCCTGATTGTGCTCCCCTTTTATCACCGCCGGTCAAGCAGCCCCCAGGCTGTATCGACAGTGAGCGCTTATGTAGAGGGCCGAGCCTCTTACTGTACTGAATCCAGAGTACTTGCGGCCCGTTCCAGGGCCTCGGTCAGCACCACCAGCTGCGCCGCTGCCAGCGTCGGGTTCCGCGCATCGATGGCCTCGTTCACCCCCGGAATCACCACCGCCGAATAGCCCGTGTACTCGCCCGGAGCGTAGATCGCATGCCGGTACCAGGGCCGGTTTGGCAACCCCTCCGGCACAATAAAAGCCGCCTCAGTCTGCCGCAACGCCAGATTTAGCCGCGCCAGGTCTCCCGTAGCCGCCGTCTGCAGGCTGTGCGCCTTCCGGGCCGCGTTGGCCAGACGTCCCGCCGCCGCCTCGGCCGCCCCAAAATCCAGCGAGTTCAGCCCCGCATCCCCCGCCTTCCGCTTGGCCGCGGCCAGGTAAGCCAATATCTCCTGCGCATAACTCCCGTAGTCGTACGGCAGCGCATCCGCATCTGCCATCCGCAGCGCCTCCAGCCCGAACACCCGCGCCATCTCCTGCAAATAAACAAAGTGAGGATCGGCGTTCTGGGTATACCAGGCAAAATCGTCAAACGTCGAGTGGTACACGCCGTAAGGCCCCTCCGAGCCGATGTCGGTCGACGGCACGCCCGCATGCTGCAGGAAGGGCGTAAAGTCCGAGCCCGAGCCGAGGTCCCCCACCTTCACTTGGTCGCCCTCCGGGCTCTTCGCCCTCCATTCCTCGTACACCGTTCCCCCCAGCGGGCTTGGCACCGCCCGGCTCACTTCCCTCACAAACTCCTTCAGCGAAGGAACCGCGGAGGCTGAGAAGTCCGGTCCTGAAACTGCCACGTCCACGTTGAAGTAGGCTACGGCCTTCTGGAGCTCCTCGCCGTGCTGCTCCACCCACTCGGTCGAACCGACCAGGCCCTCTTCCTCGCCGTCCCAACTCGCAAACACTATCGTCCGCTTGGGCTGCCAGCCCTGCTTCAGCAGCGCCCCGATGCCATGCACCGCTTCCAGCATCGCCGCCGTGCCGCTCGAGGGGTCCACCGCTCCATACACCCACGCATCGCGGTGATTGCCGGCCACAACCCATTCATCCGGATACGCCGACCCTTTGATCTTTCCAATCACGTCCCAGATCGTCCGCCGCTCGTAGTCCTGCTCCGAAACCAGGTGCGCCTTCACCGCGCCCGGCCCTGCCGCCACTCCCACGTGATAGCGAAACGGCAGCGCGCCCTGCCAGCCCTGCGGCACTCCGGGCCCTTTCAGCGCCTGCAAGATCGGCGCTGCGTCGTGATAGCTCAGAGGAATCGAAATGATCCGCGGTTGATTTCCGCTCGGTCCCAGCAAGTCCTTGATCCGGGCCGAATCCGGCAAATCCGGCGTCGATGCCACCCCCGGCGTCTCCGGGTCGCCCGGATACTTGAACAGATACTGCACCGATCCGCGCTGCACCCCGGTCTCCGGCCGCCACGGACCCATCGGATAAGCGTCGCCCTTGTAATACCCATCGTCCTGCGGATCTGAATAAATCAGCACTCCCGCCGCGCCGCGCTGTTCGGCCAGGTAAACCTTCACCCCGCGGAAGTTCGCGCCATAGCGCGCCAGCACGATCTTGCCGTGCAGGTCGATATGCTCGGCGGCCAGCTCGTTAAAGTCCTCCAGCCGTCCATAGTTGGCATAAATCACCTCGCCCGTCACGTCCCCCGAGCCCGAGGAGCCGTTGAACGGCATCACCACCCGCGGATTGTCCTGCGCCGGATCCCCATCCACGTGCTCACGCGCCGGTCCGCTCATCAGTTGCCGTCCGCTCGCGTCAAACGCCGTCGCCCGCACTACCTTCGGCTGGTTCATCAGCACCCGGTAGGGAACAATCTCAGTTTCCAGCCCCGCCGCCCGGAACTTCTCCGCCACATACTCGGCCGTCTTGCGGTCTTCCGGCGTGGCCGCCAGGTGCGGCTCGGCCGTCAGCGTCTTCAGATGCTGCCCCGCCAGCATCGCGTCAGGAACCGCCAGAAACCTGGTCTCGACCTTCGTCTCCGCGGAAAAGTTCGCATAACCAAGCACGGTCTGCACAGGCGCCTGCGTAGCAGCCTGGCCCGGCAACAAACAGGGAATCGAAATCAATGCGAGAAGCAGCGCGAGAGGTCTGGACTCAGTCATCGGCGAACGCACATTTGCCTTTCTGTTGGGGAGCGGGCAAGACGTCCGCGCCGGATGCATAACAACGATCCCCCAGCTTACACCAGACTTCCGGCCGCTTGTTCGCGCATCAACATCGGGACCACTTCAGTCTCGGATGACACGCTTCGCGCTTTGGGCCAAGCGTGGAAATCAAAAATAAGCGCGCTCGTTCCGTATTCCTTCAGATTTGCGAGCATTCCAACGGGCTCAGCATCAGGTTCGAAATATTCGTCACAATCTGGTCGTACGCAAACCGCGGGTCGGCCGACAGCTTCTTCCACTCGGGATCATTGCGGAACGCATCCCACTTCGCTTCCAGTTCCGCCGTATCGGCAAAGCTCAGCATGTAGGTCAGCTTCGGCAGCCGCGACCCGAGCAACGCATCCCCGAAGAACACCGGGTGGAACCCCGCCCTCAGAAAGATCTCGAACTCGCCCGAGTGGAACATCTCCACCTTGCGCACGTGCTCGCCATTGCTCGGGCTCTCATAGGTGCGAAGCTGGAACATCCGTTTGCCCTTGGTAGCTGCGGCCGCGGGCAGCGTCAGCTTCGGCCAGCCTTGAAAGGCCTCCAGCAGCGAGATCTCCACGCGCTGAAAAGCGGGTGCCGTCGCGGTCGCGTTCCAGAACGGCGCGGCTGCCTTCAAAAAGTCCCCGTCCTTGGCCAGCTCGAGATCCAGTCTCGCAAGCGCGTCCACCGAGGGACCCGGAATGATCACATAATAGACAGGCGTGTCCTCTCCGATATCCAGCCTCAGGGCGCCCACCGGACCCATGCCCATGCGCCCCACGGCCGGTATCAGCGCATCGCCAAGATAGTTCTCCGTCAGCTTCAGTTGCGGCCCGCTCATCAGGTTGTAGCGCCGTATCTGGTAGAACTCGCGCGCCGGGGAAGGCTGGGTTTGGGCAGCGGCTTCGCCAGCCAGGGCAACGGCTGAGGTGGCAAGCGATGCAGCAAGAAATTGACGGCGTTTCATGGTCTCCTCCAGTTGAAGCAACAGTGTACTTCAACCAGGCCGCGCCGCTGTTTAATGCCAGACTACGAACTTGAACCAGCCCTCCCAGAAGTCTGTCCACGCATGTGCAACGATGTTGGCGCCCAGATTCTTGCGCCACGCGGCCAGCAGGCCGAAAAGCACTGCGATCGCACTGATGACGATCACCTGCCTCGAGCCCTGGTAGCTGTGCGCCACGCCGAAGATGGCGGCCTGCAGCATCACCGCCGGCGCCACGCCCCCGGTCAGCGCGTGAAGCTGGCGCTGCAGGTAGCCGCGAAATGCCAGCTCTTCGCAGATGCCCGCCGTCATTGAGACCGCGATCCATACCAGGACCTCAACCGCGCTGTGCGGCAGCAGGCTTTCGACGGTCTTCGCCGCGCCGGGCCCCAGTAGCCGCGAGACCCCGTACGCCACCCCCTCCAACACAATCCAAAAAGGCAGCGCTATGCCCACATCCGTGAGCACATCCCGCCAATTGCGCCAGCGGCCGCCTGAAAGCGTCTCAAGATTGCCGCCTGAACGGTGTACGCCTGCCCAGCAGTAGTAGAGCAGTGCCCAATCCATGAAGAGCATCGTCAGGTAAATCTGCATGGCCTGCCCGTGGCCGGCAAGCTGACCGTTGCCCGCGCCGCCTGCGGCATGCTGCGCATAAAAGCCCATCGCCATGACCGCGCCCATGATGGCCAGAAATCCGGCGAAATGTCTCCGCGATGCGATTAGGCCTGGCGCCCGCTTCTTTTCCGTTCCGGCAGCAGTAATACTCTCAATGGCTTCCATTGCGCTCTCACTTTCCTCTTGCAGGTCTTGTGCTGGGTCCTTTTCTGGTTCCTCTCGTGGGCTTTGCCGCGTGTTTGGCCACGGGCGAAACCCGCCTCGCGCTATTCAGCCTTTTCAACTCGGCCAAAGTCTCCTTGGCCCAGCGCGCGCGCGCTTCCATCTCCAACTGACCAAAGCGCGCCGTCATCCTCCAGTACGGAGCATCGGGATACTGCTGGCTCTGGCTCCCAATTTCGCGCTCGACCTGTTCCAGCAGCCCCAGCAGCCTGCGGCTACTCTTCGCCTCGCGCTCCACGTAGCCGATAAGGATCTCCGGAGACGCTTGCACGCCGAAAAAAATCTTCAGCAGCAGTTCGTTGCGCGCAATCCCCTGCTGCGGCGCGACGGCCAGCCACGCTCCAAGCCGGTCTCGCCCCTTCCTCGTAATCGAGTAGACCTGCCGGTCCGGCTTGCCCTTTTGCCGCTCGGTCTTCGCGGTCACAAGGCCCTCGGCTGCCAGGGCTTTCAGGTTTGGATAAATCTGCCCGAAGCTTTCGCTCCAAAAGTGACCGATGGATGTTTGGATCGTCTGCCGCAGGTCGTAGCCCGACATGGGCTCCACCGTGAGCAGCCCAAGCAGCGCCTCCATACCCGAACTCGAACGTTTTGCCATATGCCAAATAGATATATATCTATTAGCTATATATGTCAACAGAATTTTTTAAGCGCCCCGACATGAGCCCCATCGAAAGTTAGCTTTCCGTTAAGTGGCCAATAAATAGAGGACCTGTGATCTTGAGCGAAGCCTCCCGCAGTTTCATCGCGAGAGGCGTAGTCGAAAAATCCGCCGCTGTTCTTCACATATTGACGCTTGCATGTTCTTTGTGAGGATCACGGAACCCGGGGGTGCGCCGCAAATGTCGATGCGGCTTACGAAGCATTCAGCAGCAACGCCGGTCTTCCGGGAAAATCACCCAATCACGCTGGCCGCCGCCGTCCACGCCCGCTGCTGGCTTTCCGCTACGCCGCGATACGTCAACGTGCCCATCCAGGTATTCAGCCCCTCGGCCAGACCCGCATCCTGCCTGAGCGCTTCCCGTGCGCCCTGGTTCGCGATGCGCAGCACATAGGCAAACGTCGAGTTTGTCAGTGCCAGCGTCGACGTATTCGGCACCGCGCCCGGCATGTTCGTCACGCAGTAGTGCACCACGCCGTCCACCGTGTAGCTGGGGTTCGAGTGCGAAGTTGGCCGCGCCGTCTCCACGCATCCCCCCTGGTCGATCGCCACATCCACAATCACCGCGCCCTTCTTCATCCCTGCTACCATGGCGCGGGTCACAATCTTCGGTGCCGTTGCACCGGGAATCAGCACCCCACCGATCACCAGATCCGCTTCCCTCGTAGCATGGGCTAGGTTGTAGCTGTTCGAGGCCAGCGTATACAGCCGTCCGCCAAAAATATCGTCCAGTTCCCGCAACCGGGTCAGGTTCACGTCCACCAGCGTCACCTTGGCGCCGAACCCCAATGCGATCTTGGCTGCGTTGGTCCCCACCACGCCGCCGCCCAGAATGCACACATGCGCCGGCGGAACGCCCGGAACGCCGCCCAGCAAAATTCCCCGCCCGCCGCGCTCCCTCTCAAGGTAGGCCGCGCCCACCTGCACGCTCATCCGTCCCGCCACCTCACTCATCGGCGTCAGCAACGGCAGCGTGCCCTGGCGATCGCGCACCGTCTCGTAGGCGATCCCAATCACCTTCCGCTCCAGCAGCTTTTCGGTCAGCTCCGGCAGCGGCGCCAGGTGCAGATAGGTGAACAGCACCAGCCCCTCGCGAAAAAAACCATACTCCCGCTCGATCGGCTCCTTCACCTTCACCACCATCTCGGCCTTCCCCCACACGTACCCCGCCTCGCCCACCATCTCGGCGCCGGCGGTCTGGTACTCTTCGTCTGAAAAGCCAGATTGCGCCCCCGCCTGCGTCTCCACCAGAACCGTGTGGCCGGCCTCGCTCAGCGCCTTCACGCCCGCCGGCGTCACTCCCACACGCGCCTCGTTGTCTTTAATCTCCCTGGGAACGCCGATGACCATCTCTCTCCTCCGCGGACGCGTACTCCGTCCCACTGTGTGCCCCACTTCAGTTGGATGCGCCGCCCTCGCCCACGCATAAGCAGCGCGCCGAATCCGTGCCCACCGCTCTTAACCCGGCGCGCCCGCTATAAGGCTCCCAACTCCCCTGCATCCTACCCTCCAAAGCCCTTCCAATGTGTGCAAACTTCGTGGTAAAAGTGCAATATGGGAACAAAACGTGACAGAAATGCCCATCGCTCGCAAGAATCAACCGATTCAGGGTCGTCACAGAACAATTTAGCCGCCGCAACCACCCTCGACGAACTGGACGCCGACATTCTCCGTTACCTCGAGCGCAACGGCCGCTCCACAAACTATCAGGTTGGTGAGGCCGTCGGCCTGTCGCCCTCCGCAGCCTCGCGGCGCATTCAGGCGCTTGAAGTTTTGGGGGCGATTCGTGGCTACCGTGCTCTCATTGACGATCGCCTGCTCGGTAAGCGCAGGACGGTCTACATCCGCGTCACGCTCGAGCGCCAGTCGGCCGCGGTTCTCGCAGCATTCGAGGCCGCCGTTCGCAACTGCCACGATATTGTCAGTTGCCACCTCATGGCCGGCCAGTACGACTACATGCTGGTAGCCCGTGTCGCCGGCATCGACGACTATGGCCGCCTCCACCAGACCGAACTGTCGCGCCTGCCCGGCGTCACCCGCCTGGAAACCAGCTTCGCCCTTCGCGATGTCCTGGAAGACAAGCCAAAATAACAGCGCTGGCTCCTCACCTCTTGAGGTCCCGCGTCCGTAGCCCTATGCCATCGTCTCCCGCGCATCCTTCCACAAATCGATGCCCCCATCCGTGGCGTAACTGTCAATCTCTTCCAGTTCCGCATCGCTGAACTCCAGCTTCTTTACCGCGTCCAGCGAGTCGTCCAGTTGCTCCACATTGCGCGCGCCGATCAAAGCTGAGGTCACGCGCTTGTCCTTGAGCACCCAGGCAATCGCCATCTGCGCCAGGGTTTGCCCGCGTCCCCTTGCCACCTCATGGAGCGCCTTCACCCGCTTCAAATTCTCCACGCTCAAAAACTCCTTCAGGAACGATCCCTCCGTCCGCGCTCGCGAGTTCTTTGGCACGCCCTCAAGATACTTGTTTGTCAGCAGCCCCTGCGCCAGCGGAGAAAACGCAATGCAGCCAATGCCCAGTTCCTCGAGCGTCGCCAGCAGTTCCTTCTCGACCCAGCGGTTCAGCATGGAATACGACGGTTGATGAATCAGCAGCGGCACGCCCATGCTCTTCAGCATCGCCGCCGCCTCGCGGGTCCGCTCCGGGCTGTAACTCGAGATCCCCACATACAGCGCCTTGCCCTGGTGCACGGCTGAAACCAGCGCGCCCATCGTCTCTTCCAGCGGACAGTCGATCCACGGCCGATGCGCATAGAAAATATCCACGTACTCCAGGCCCATGCGCTTCAGGCTATCGTCGAGCGAAGCAAGCAGGTACTTGCGCGAGCCGCCGATCCCGTAAGGACCCGGCCACATATCCCATCCCGCCTTGGTTGAGATCACCAACTCGTTGCGCAAGCCGCCAAAATCCCTGCGCAGAATCTCGCCGAAGTTCTCCTCGGCCGAGCCGTAGGGAGGCCCATAGTTGTTCGCCAGATCAAAATGCGTAACACTCCGGTCAAATGCTCGCCGAATCACCGCGCGCCCTGTCTCGAACACGTCCGTCCCGCCAAAGTTCTGCCACAACCCCAGAGAAACCGGGGGCAGCACAAGTCCTTGCCGCCCGCAGCGACGAAACTGCGCCCCCTCATACCGATTCGCATTTGGCACATAACTCATAGCTTTACCTCTTTCTCCTTGATCTGTTTTGTGACCCGCCGCTCTGCCTGCAAGCAAACTTTGCTCTTCGCAGAAAAGTATGTCACACCCGGGCAACCGCACCTGAGTCAACAAGACTGTCGGCCTCCGCCCTTCTCTCCCATTGACCGGCTAGGTCCCATACACCGTTTGTGGGGTTTTCACTGCTTGCAGTGCGTGGTCCAATGTGATTGATTCAAAAGGCAACAATGGCAGACGATCCGGCAGAAGGCCCCTTAATCACCGAACCTGAAGTACACGACCCCAGCGTCGATCAGGGGGAGATACCCGAACCGCGTCCTGGCTACGACGTCGTCAAGTCGGAGCGGGAAGATGCGGAAGATACCTTTCAGGCAGCCAGTCATTTCCATCCCACGTTCAAAGGCGAGGACGCGGAAGGGAACCCCATCGAGGCCGACCCGGCAGCCGCCGAAGGTCAGGAATATGAACTGCCTCTTCACCAGGCTCAGAAGGCCGCGTCCAGCCAAACAAAGTTTTACGCCATCATCGGCATCGGACTCGGACTTTTCGTCGGACTTTGCTTGGCTGTCTACTTCCTCTTCCCTGCGCCCTCCAACACCTTCACCGACATGGGAACGGTCAACGCCAACGCCTGGGGGCTCAAAGGACACATGTCCGCGAAATGGGCTGACAAGCTGGACTATCAGCTCACCATCGAACCCAGCGCGCCTGAGCAGCGTGCTGCCTTTATCTCCGCGGTCACCACCTCGCCGCGTCCGCTCTCCATCGCCGTCCAACTCAAAGACCCCTTCGGCGTCGCACTCTGCGGCAATACGATTCTGGTCAAATTCGATCCCCGCAACGTTCCCGTCACAACCACGGAAGAACCCGCTCCGCAGCCCAAAGGAAAGAGAGCCGACAAGACCGCTGAAGAAACCTTGCAGTCAAGGGAACAGGTTGCCCAGGCCATCAACCTTGCCCACCTTGAAGGCCAGGAGCTCGACCGCGAGCATGGCAAGGACGTCTTTCAGCAAACCAATGGCACCGATGGCCAGGCTGCGTCCCTCAATGCCCAGGGCATCATGCCCTGCTCGAAGAAGCAGTTTGACTCCACCGCCGCGTGGAGTTTCACGCCCGATTTTCCCGTCGTTGCTCCGCAGTACTTGCATGGCAACGCCGGGCAGAATCCGAATGCGGATCAAGCCGCCGCCGACGAAGCCGAAAAACTCCGTCAGGAAGCTGACAAGCTGGCTGCCCTCAGAAGAGCCCGGCGCGCACAAGCGCAACCCATCTCTCGCTACTTCATCGAAGGCGATGACGCCATCGTCTGGTACGACGCATCCTCGGGAATCGCTGAAACCAGCGCCGGAAAAGCCTTCCGCATCGACAAGTCAAATCCGGCATTGATCGCGCTCAAGGGTCGCGACTTCCCCGTCCAGATCCACTACCGCTGCGACCAGATGGAGGTCTGCACCTTCACCGGCGTAGGCCTCGGCGTCCAGCGCGCCAAGCTAAGCAAATAGGCGGGGCGAGGGTTCGGCGCCCACCCAGCATTCTTCACTCCGCATTATCGATCTGCGCTCGCTGCAACTTATCCGAGAAGTCCACATACACCGCCTTCCACGTCGTAAAGAAGTCGATGGCCCCGTTGCCCTCGCGATGCCCGTTGCCGGTATGCTTCACCCCGCCGAACGGCAGGTGTACTTCCGCGCCAATCGTCGGCGCGTTAATGTACGTAATCCCCGCCTCCAGGTCGCGCATCGCCGCAAAGGCGCGGTTCACATCCTTCGTATAAAGCGACGCCGAAAGTCCGTATTCGATGGAGTTGGCAATCTCAATCGCCTGCTCGAAGCCTGCAAACTCGATCAGGCTCACCACTGGCCCAAACACTTCCTCCCGCGCAATGCGCATCCCGGGAGTGACCGCCCCCAGCACCGTCGGCTCAAAGTAAGTGCCGTGCCCGTAGGCGCCCTCGGTCAGTGCGTGACCGCCGCAGAGCAACTTCGCTCCTTCGCCCAGCGCGATCCCCACATACCTGGCCGAAATCTCAATCTGATTCGGATTCACCTGCGGACCCACCTCGACGGTCTCATCCAGTCCGTTGCCCACCTTCAGCTTGCGTGCCCGCTCCACAAACCGCGCCGTAAACTCCGCCGCGATCCCCTTCTGCAGCAGGATGCGGCTGGTGGCCGTGCACCGTTGCCCGGTGGTGCCGAACGCGCCCCACAGAGCACCGTCCAACGCCAGGTCGAGGTTCGCGTCGTCCATCACGATCTGCGCATTCTTGCCGCCCATCTCCAGTGACACCGCTTTGAACGTCGCCGCCGCCCGTTGCGCCACCTGCGAGCCCACCGCGCTCGACCCCGTAAAGCTGATGGCCCGCACATCCGCATGCTCCACCAGCGAAGCACCCACCGCCGATCCGGAACCCGCCACCAGGTTCACAACGCCGTCCGGCAATCCCGCATCAATCAATGTCTGCACCAGGTTGTAGGTCGACAGCGGCGTATCCGTCGCCGGCTTGATCACACACGTGTTCCCCGAAACCAGCGCCGGAAACAGCTTCCAGCTCGGGATCGCCATGGGAAAGTTCCACGGAGTAATCAGCCCGACCACCCCAACCGGCATGCGCACGCTCATCGCAAACTTGTTCTCCAACTCGCTCGGTGTCGTCTGCCCAAACAGCCGCCTGCCCTCCCCTGCCACATAGAACGCCTCGTCGATTGCCTCCTGCACGTCGCCGCGCGTCTCCGTCAGCACCTTGCCCATCTCGCGCGTCATGTCGCGCGCATACTGTTCCTTGCGCTGCTGCAAGAGCGTTCCGGCGCGCACCAGCACCTCCGCCCGCTTGGGCGCGGGAACCAACCGCCAGCTCGCAAAAGCCCTTTTTGCCGCCGCCACCGCGAGCGCCACGTCTTCGGCGTGCGATGACGGAAATGCTCCCACCACGTCGGAGTGGTCGGCCGGGTTCAGGTTCAGCATCGTCTTGCCGCTCACGGCTGGCTGCCACGCGCCGCCGATCAAATTGTGGAAACTTGGATAAGTCATAAAATAACCTCTTAAAAACTGTGCCAAACGATCAGGGCCGCTCGGTTTCCAGGCCTCGATTCTGAGACCTGGGAAACCACCAATCCTCAAAGTCACGGGATCATGGGGCAAAGTGGACCCGCAAGACCACTTCCCGCGGTTCCCGGTTCCGCACCCGCAACCCGGCTGAAATAGTACCTCAATTCCCTCCGCGGCGCAGGTCGCTGCATTCTTCGTCACTGGCTGTGGGCGCCAATCGTTACGAACGCCGCCCGGCGGCCGTACAATAAACTTTGAGGTAAAGCTAGTCTCCCAATGGCATTGAACGGTTATCCATCGCGCACTTCGCGCTCGCACGGCCTGCGTTCGCTTTTCAGCATGTTTTCCATCTGACCTGGCCATCGACCTGGGCACCGCCAATACCCTCGTCTTCGCGGCCGGCAAAGGCATTGTCGTCAACGAGCCCTCCATCGTCGCCATCAACAAGAACACCGGCGAAGTCGAAGCCGTCGGCAAAGAAGCCAAGGAGATGCTCGGCCGCACGCCCGGCAACATCGTCGCCATCAAGCCCATGAAGGACGGCGTCATCGCCGACTTCAAAGTCACCGAGAAGATGCTCAACTACTTCATCCAGAAGGCCCACAACCGCAAGATGCTGGTCCATCCCCGCATCGTCATCGGCGTGCCCTCTGAGATCACCCAGGTTGAAAAGCGCGCCGTTGAAGACTCCGCCTATCGCGCCAAGGCCAGCGAAGTCTACCTGGTCGAGCAAGCCATGGTCGCGGCCATCGGCGCGGGCCTGCCCATCACTGAGCCCTCGGGAAACATGGTCGTCGATATCGGCGGCGGCACCACCGACATCGCCGTCATCTCGCTCTCCGGCATCGTCTACTCTCGCTCCGTGCGCATGGCCGGCAACCAGATGGACGAGGCCATCACCAACTACCTCAAGCGCAAGTACAACCTGCTCATCGGCGAACGCACCGCCGAGCACATCAAAATCGAAATCGGCTCGGCCTTCCCGCTCGACAAGCCGCTCTCCATGGAGATCAAGGGCCGCAACCTCATTGAAGGTGTGCCCAAAACCATCTCCGTCGACGACAGCGAAATTCGCGAGGCCCTCGGTGAGTGCATCGCCGTCATCATGAACGCCATTCGCGTAGCCCTGGAGCGCACCCCTCCTGAGCTGTCCGCCGATATCTCCGACCGCGGCATCGTGCTCACCGGCGGCGGCGCACTGATCAAGAACCTCGACAAGCGCATCCGCGAGGAAACCGGCCTGCCCGTCTCCGTAGCCGACGATCCACTGGCCTCGGTCGTGCTCGGCACCGGCAAAATGCTCTCCGACTTCCGCCTGCTTGCGCAAGATCAAGATCGACTAACAACAGTTATCAGGAATCAGGGGTCAGGGATCAGAAACCCTGGCGCAATTTGAACATCGAGAGGCCTCGGGGAATGCGCGGTGCGCGAGAGATCCAGTGCAAAAGTCCCGAATCTCCCAAAGGCGCCACTGCTGCCATTTGAAATGCCCTTGGCCGCCGCTCTCGGTTTTCTGATCCCTGAACCCTGACCGCTGACCCCTGGCTCTTATGGATTCCTTCTTCACCCGCTACCGCAACCTTCTCGTCCTGCTCGCCTTCCTGCTGGTGCAGATCATGGGGCTTGCCGTGCAGGTGCGCCGCACCCCGGGTGGCACAGAACCATCGATGCCGCAGGATCACGCCGCGGTGCGCCTCATCCGGCTCTGGGCTGAGTCGCTGGTCGCACCCTCCGAGAAGCTCGTCCACTATTCCAAGCTGGGCGTCGCTCGGCCTCTGGCAGGACTACATTGACCTGCGCCACGTCCGCCAGCAAAACAAGGATCTGGAGCAAACCGTCGACCGGCTGCGCCTGGAGCAGGCCGCGCTGCTTGAAGATGCCCGCCAGGGCGAGCGCCTCCAGGCCCTGCTCGACTTTCAGCACCGCTACATCTACTCCACCCTCGCCGCCCAGGCCATCGGCTCCAGCGGCAGCGATCAGTCCCGCGTCTTCTATCTCGACAAGGGCTCCAAGCTACGGCCTGCAGCCCGACATGGCCGTCATCTACCGCCGACGGCATCGTCGGCAAGGTCCGCGACGTCTTTCCCCGCTCCGCCCAGGTCCTGCTCATCAACGACCAGACCAGCGGCGCCGGCGTCATTCTTGAAACCACGCGCATCCGCGGCATCCTCACCGGCAACGCCTCCGGCCAGCTTGAAATCGTCGGCATCCTCAAGGACGAGCGCATCAAGCCCGGCGAAAAGGTGCTCACCGCCGGCGGCGACCTCGTCTTTCCCCGCGGCCTGCCCGTCGGCGAAGTTGAAAAAGTCATTCCCGATCCTGATCGCGACGCCTTCATCGACATCATCGTCAAGCCCTACGCCCATCTCGACCGTCTTGACGAAGTCCTCGTCATCACCAACACCCAGCCCCGCTTCTCGCCCCAGGACCAGCAGGACATTGCCACCAGCGAAGCCGTCAAAGGCGCTGAAGCCGATGCCATCAAGGAGCAGTTGAAGGCCTCGCAGATCATTGCCGAGCACCTTCCCGGCCTCATCGATCCCAGCCTTCCGCCCGATCAGCAACCGCTCGCTCGACTCCTCCAACCCCAATCCCGTCGCCCATCCGCCCCAGGCTCTGCATCCTGACCGCTTCACCCCGTAGGAACTGACGCAGCGGCCCGATCCCAGCGCAACCCCGGCCGCATCTCCCGAGCCGGACCGCCGCCAAAACCAAAGCCAGCCGCGCCCCCGGGAGGAATCAATAGCCATGATCCATGTCCTGCTTGGTCGCCGACTCCCGCCGCGATCTCGAGATTCGCCGCTATCCGCTCCTGGCCTACGTCCTGGTTCCGCTCGCCTGCGCTGGTCCTCCAGGCCTGGCTCCCGCGCGTCCTCAGCCCTTATGACTTCTTCGATCTTCCGCTGGTGGTCACCGTCTACTTCGCGCTCGGCCGCCGCAGCCCCGTTCAAGGCACCCTCATGGGCGCGCGCTGGGCATCTTCGAAGATGCGCTCTCCCACCACGCCATCGGCATCAACGGCGTCGCCAAAACCGTCGGTCGGCTTTCTGGCCGCCTCCGTAGGCGTCCGCATCGACGTCGAAAACCACACCATCCGCCTCGTCCTCATCTTTCTGCTCTCCCTGCTGTCCAGCGCCATCTTTGTCTTCATCTACCGCTTTCTGCTCGGCCTCGACCTTGAGTGGCGCTGGTTCACTGAGCTGTTCCGCGCCATCGGCAACTCCCTCATCGCCCTGGTGCTGTTTCCCCTCCTCGATCGTCTACAAATAAGGGATTGATAAGAATATCAGGATCAAAACTAGACCACGACATCGGCTCAACCCACGACACGACGTCGGCGGTATTCTAGAGCATAGGATCATGAATTCCGTCAGCAGCCAGCGCGGCGAAAAGCTCTCCACCCTCAAGACGACAGTGGTGCAGTACGGCATCCTGATCATGATGCTCGTGCTCTCCGCGCAGCTTGTGGCGGCTGCAGGTCCTGGGCGCTGAAAACTTCCGCGCGCTGGCCGAGCAGAACCGCATTCGCAAGGAGCCCATCCTCGCCGCCCGCGGCAAGCTCTTTGACCGCGAGGGCCGCCTTCTCGTCGACAACTACCCCTCCATCTCCTGCTTCCTGGTCCGCGAGCAGAACCACAACGTCGATGCCGATCTGCCCCTCATCGCCCATGGCCTCGACATCGACCTTGACCAGTTGCGCGCCACCCTCCGCCGTTACCGCGCCGCGCCCGGCTATCAGCCCATCCCCATCAAGCAGGAATCACGCCCGACGAGCAGGCCTTCATTGAGGCCCACCGCAACGAGCTGCCTGAACTCGAAACCATCGACGAGGAGCGCCGCCTCTATCCCCGCGACGGCTTCGCCGCCCATCTCATCGGCTACGTGGGCGAAGTCAGTGAAGACGATCTCAACAACCCCCGCTTCGCCTACTACGAGCCCGGCGACGTGGTCGGCAAGGCAGGCGTCGAAGAAACCTACGACCAGCTTCTCCGCGGCCAGGACGGCTCACGCGACGTCATCGTCGACAGCCACGGCCGCGAAGTCGGCTATCTCGCACCCAGCACGCCACGCCCGGACAGGACCTCAAGCTCACCATCGACGAAGACTTGCAGCGCGCCGCCGAACTGGCCCTCGGCAGCCGCAACGGCGCCATCGTCGCCATGGACCCGCGCAACGGCGAAATCCTCGCCATGGTCTCCCGCCCCAGCTTCGATCCCAACGCCTTCGCCGTCCGCATCAACCGCGCCGACTGGAACAAGCTCATCACCGATCCCGACCACCCCCTGATGAACAAGGCCATCCAGGCTCAGCTCGCTCCAGGATCGACATTCAAGATCCTGATGTCCGTCGCCGGCCTGCAGGAGGGCATCGCGCAGGACATGAAAATCAACTGCTCCGGCGGCTGGGGCCCCTACGGCTTCTTCCATCACTGCGACGAACACCACGGCGCAGTCGATATCCACAACGCCATCCCTTACTCCTGCGACACCTTCTACTACATGCTTGGCGACAAGCTGGGCATCGACGCATCGCGAAGTACGCGCACCGAGTTCGGCTTCGGCCAGAAGACCGGCATCGACCTGCCCGGCGAACAGGCTGGCCTCATGCCTTCGGCGCAGTGGAAGCTCAAAAACTACCATGCCCGCTGGTATCCCGACGAAACCCTCGACGTCTCCATCGGCCAGGGTGCCGTTGAGGCCACCCCCATCCAACTGGCGCGGATCATCGGCGGCATCGCCTCGGATGGTCACATGGTCCGCCCCCACGTCGTCTTTCCCGACCAGCTCCCCGTGGATTTCCGCAAGGCGCTTGCTCGAAAGCTTTCCCGGCACCGGCGACGCCTATGTCCCCATCGACCCCGACAACTGGATCACCGTCACCGACGGCATGTACGACGTCACCCAGCCCGGCTACTTCCACACCGCCGGCTCGGCCCACCTCGAAGGCATCGACTTCGGCGGAAAAACCGGCACCGCCCAGGTCATGAGCCACGAAGCTCTCGACCAGACCAACGAAGGGCCGCATCACCAACCCCAACGTCTGGTTTGTTGGCGTCACGCCCCGCCGCAACCCTGAACTCGTGGTCGCCGTCCTCTGGCAGAACGGCGACAAGAGCTATTACCCTGCCCGCATCGGCGCCAAAGTCGTCTCCGCCTACGTTGAAAAGCAGCGCCGCCTCGCCCACAACCTCGCGCCCACCAGAACCCAGGCTCCCGTCGAGATGAGTGCGCGTCTGGACTGCGCCCGATTCCGGCCGCCTGCACGCGAAAATCGGTCAATCGGCCACCGCTCAGTCAGCACCCCTCGAGAGCGGCACCTTCCTCATTCAAAATGGCCGCATCGTCGCTCAAAATCGTCCCCAAGAGCGCGCTCCTGCACGCAAGCCGGCCTCTGCTCCGCCCAACCAGCAAGCCCCCGTTCAATCCCCATCCCCACTGGAAGTGGCTCAGCTCGCCGGCTCTCGGAGGCCGCAATAATGGCTTTGCGCCGCCTTTTCAGCTATCGCGAATTCGACTGGTGGCTTCTGGCCATGGTGGTGCTGCTCTGCACCATCTCGGTTCTTGAAATCTATTCAGCCACCCTGCACACGAAGTACGTCGGCTTCCACACCAAGCAGTTGATCTACGTCGGTTTCGGCATGGTTGCCATGTTTCTTTTCGCCAAAATCGACTATCACCGCCTGCTCGATTGGGCGCCCTGGGCCTACGGCACCTGCCTTCTCTCCCTGGTTGCGGTCAGAATCTTCGGCCACAAGGTGCTCGGCGCTCGGCGTTGGATCAACCTCGGCCACATGCAGTTTCAGCCATCCGAGTGGGTCAAGCTCGTCCTCATCCTGCTCATGGCTCGCTACTTCGCCAATCTGGGCGGACGCGGCCTCACCTGGAAAGACATCTTCAAGGCCTTTGTCCTGGTGGGCATCCCCATGGCACTCGTGCTCATCCAGCCCGATCTCGGAACCACGCTCACCTACATGCCCATTCTGCTTGCCGGCCTCTTCCTGGGCGGCATCAATGTCCGCCAGTCCGTCATCCTCGTCACCGCCGCCACCGTTTTCCTGGTCGGCGCATGGTCCAGCGGAAAGGTCCTCAAGCCCTACCAGAAAGCCCGCCTCACCAGCTTCGTCAATCCCGGCAACGACCCCCGCGGCGCAGGCTATCAGCTCCTCCAATCCCGCATCGCCGTCGGATCGGGCGGCGTCTGGGGTCAAGGCGCAGCCAAGGGTTCGCAGACCCAGGGCGACTTTCTCCCCATCCCCCACGCAGACTTCATCTTCGCCGCCTTCAGTGAGGAACACGGCTTCGTAGGCGCGCTTTTTGTCCTGCTGCTATACTTCTCCATATTGATGCGTTTGATTCAGAACGCTCAAACTGCCGCTGACCTGTCCGGTTCCCTCATTATCATGGGAATCGTGGCAGTATTGACCTTCCAGATCGCGGTCAATGTCGGCATGGTCGTTGGCTTTATGCCCGTCACCGGAATTCCTTTACCGTTAATGAGTTACGGGGGATCTTCGGTGCTGTTCACGTTCCTGGCGCTGGGTGCGGCGATGAATGTCCGCATGCGCCGGTTCGTTAACTGAGGTATCCCGGCCTGAAAACCCGGACGCCTTTTTCAAGTTCGACTCTTGCGGAGCCCCGGAATTATCCGGAACGCAAGAGCATTAGTTTCAGGCATTTCGCCGGCCAGGTCCGGATGGATCGCGCCCGGCAGGATTGGGTTCATGAGTACGCAGAGACGCGAATGCCGGATTCCCCGGAGCCGCAGCCGGCTAACAGTTTGCATGGAACAGGCACAATGGTTTGGGCTCAAAAGCTCCACTCCCGTGCCGCAGTTCGCCCGTGCACTCGCCGGCGCTGGAATGGCCCCGCCGAGTTTCTCGGCCGGTCTGGCCGCTCTCGCTCTGCAATCGGATCACCGCAATACTCAACTCGCTCGGCTTGCTCCTTTCAGTTTCTTCCGCGCTTCCACGCCCCCCGGGGCCGGGAGCCGCGCTCGAAAGCCGTCCCGTTTGCGTTTCCAAGGTCATCCGCACCGCCCATCCCTTTCCTGCCTTGCTCGTCTCCATCCCTCCTTGCCGCGGGTACCGGCTGCCATAGGCTGCCGGACGGAAAGGTACGATGGCAAAAGAGATTTGTATCTCCAGCACGCCGCATGAGACGCGGCTGGCAATCTTAGAAGACGATCAGCTCGCGGAAATTTATTACGAACGCGAAAACGAATACACCCTGGCAGGGTCCATTTACAACGGGCGCGTCACCCGCGTCCTGCCTGGCATGCAGTCCGCTTTTGTTGACCTTGGTCTCGAGCGCGACGCTTTCCTCTACGTTACCGACTTCATGGAACTCGAGGACGCTGAAGAGACTGACGAGCTTGAAAAGGCCGCAGCCACAGGCGCCACACACCCCCCCCGCGAAGTCAGGCACACCAACGTTGGTGGCCGTCAGCCCGATCGCAACGGACAGAAGAGTGAACCCCGCGGCTCGCGTCAAGACCGTGCTCCCGTTGAGCGCCGTCCCGAAGCGCGAAGCGCGCCCCGAAGGAGCGCATGCCGATGCGCCCGAATCTCCCGCTCCTTTCGATGAAACCTCTGTCACCTCCGTCCAGCCCGGCGAGGGCCGGGACGATGAAACCGGCTCCGGTAGCCGGCGCTGGCGCGGTCGCCGCCATCGCCGCGGCGCGCATGGATCCGCTCAAGACTCTTCGCAGCCAGCACAGTCTCTCGAAACCACTCCCGAGCCCTCCAGCTCCGAATACCCCTCTGAAGAGCAGGTCGCTCCTGAGATTCATGCTTCCGCGGTTCATCCTGAAGAACGTCAATCCTCCTGGTCCGGCGCAGAGCCTCGCGCACCCCGCGCCTCAGCTTCGGCGCCCGTTCCTTTTGTCCTGCCCGGCGAGTCGCTCTCCCGGTACGGTGGCACGCCCGCGGAAGAAGCCCCGCGAACCGCTCAGGAAGCGGCCGCTCCGGTTCGCCCGTCAGGCTTCTCCAAGCCGTCCACGCTGATTGATACCCCCCTCGAATGGGATGGCAGCGGACTGCTCCCCGGCGAGTCGATTTCGAAGCATCGTTCCCGCCAGCCCGAGCCAGTCTCAACCGAGCCGGCCCCAACCGCGGCAGAGGCAGTCAAGCCCCCTGCGGAAGAATTCGAATTCGTCGAAGAGGCGCACGAGTTCGACCCTGAGCAGCACGGTCCTGAGCCTGAGTTCGAAGCCGGCCAGCACGAAGAGGAATTTGTCGGCCGCGATCCTGAAGATGCTTCCGTCGCCGAATCCGCAGCCTCGGAGCCCGAAGCCGATGCCTCGGCCTCCCATAACGTTGATCCCGTCCCTCCCACCGGCTTCCGCCTCTTCGGCTTCGGCAAGAAGAAGGAAGAGGATTCTGATGCCAAATCGGCACACTCTCCTGTGTCCAAAGTTTCAGCCTATGCCCCCGGCGCAGGCCACATCGAAGAAGAGGTCATCGAGGGCGAGGAGTTTGACGCCCTCCCCCATCACCGCCACAAGAACGACGAGCACGACCTCGACGTCTACGAAGAAGAGACGCTTCCCTCCCAGCTCCGCACCGGCGACCTCGGAGAAATGCTCCAGGAAGCGCACCTCGACCACCGCATCCAGTTGAACTTCGACGAGAAAGGCGGAGAGGACGAAGTCTTTGACGACGAAGAAGACGAGGCTACAGGCGAGGCCCAGCCCTCCTCCGGCGAGGCCGCCGGCCAGCCCCGCCGCGATCGCGGAGCCCGCGGAGGTCGTCGTGCCCGTGGCGCGCCTCCCCAGACCAATCGCCGCGGCGGTCCCACCCGCCGCTCCATGCAGACTACTGACCTGCCCATCATCAGCGACCTCCTCAAGCCCGGCCAGGAGATTCTGATCCAGATCGCCAAGGAGCCCATCGCCAAAAAGGGCGCGCGCATCACCTCGCACATCGCCCTCCCCGGCCGCTTCCTGGTCTTTATGCCCACCGTCACCCATATCGGCGTCAGCCGCAAAATCGACTCCGACGAGGAGCGTCAGCGCCTCAAGCGCATTCTGGTCCACGAGCGCGGCGACGCCTCCGGCGGCTTCATTGTCCGCACCGCAGCCGAGGGCGCTTCTGAAGAGGACCTGCGCGCCGATCTGCGCTTCCTCATGAACCTCTGGAACGACATCAAGCAGCGCTCCGACAGCTCCAAGTCACCGGCGCTCATCTACCACGACCTCTCGCTCATCGAGCGCATTCTTCGCGACCAGGTCAGCTCCAACTTCTCCAACATCTGGGTCGATTCCGAGGCTGACTACGAGCGCATCGTGCGCTTCCTCAACCGCTTTTCGCCCTCCCTCGTTCGCCGCGTCAAGCTCTACACAAAAGAGACCCCGCTCTTCGAGCACTTCGGCATTCAGGAAGAGATCTCCAAGGCCCTCCGCTCCAAGGTCTGGCTCAAGAGCGGCGGCTCCATCGTCATCAACCAGACTGAAGCCCTCGTCGCCATTGACATCAATACCGGCAAATATGTAGGCAAGTCCGCGCGCCTTGAGGACACCATCGTCAAGACCAACCTCGATGCGGTCCCTGAAATCGTTCGCCAGATTCGCCTCCGCGACCTCGGCGGCATCATCGTCATCGACTTCATTGACATGGATGAGCGCAAGAATCGCTATAAGGTTCTCGCCGCGCTCGAAGAAGCATTGAAGGCCGACCGAGCCCCCACCAAGGTTCTCCAGTTCAACGATTTTGGCCTGGTCGCCATCACCCGCAAGCGTGTCAAACAGTCTCTCGAGCGCACCCTGAGCGTCCCTTGCCCCACCTGCCAGGCTACCGGCATGGTCAAGAGTCCCACAACGGTCTGCAACGAGATTTACACCGAGCTGCGCAAGATGAAGCGCCACTTTGAAGGCGCCGACGTTCTGCTCCGCGTCCACCCCGAAACCGTAAAAGTCCTCAAATCCAACAATGCAAGCTGGCTGGTCGAATTCGAGGAGCTCACCGGCAAAAATCTCCTCGTCAAAAGCGACGCCACTCTCCACCCCGAGCAGTTCGACATCCAGGGCTAAAACCAAGGCTCAGTTGTCAGGGATCAGCAAACAACAGAGGGCCGGAGCCAAGCTTCGGCCCTCGTTGTTTCTATTCCTTACAAACAACCTTCTACCCCCTGTTGGTGTCTAACCCAGCGTCGGGCTTGTTTTGCCCGGATGCTCTTAGGTCAATTCGCTCCTAGAGGTTCGCACATGTCCCTCCCTCATTGGATGTCGCCCATGCGTCGTGTTCGTGCATGTGGCTTTGCGTTCGTTGCTGCCGTGGCCATTCTCGCATCCGGTCTGGCTGCCGCACAGTCCGCGCCTTCCCCCAACCAGCCCTCCTCCAGCGGGCTCCATTCGGCTGCCTACTCCTCCAGCGATGATCCCAACTTGTCTCAACTCGCCGAGTCCGTCGCTCCCGGCGGCCTGGCGGCACTTCCCGCGGCGCCAAGCCCCGGTGCCGGAGCCTCAGCCGCAGGTCAGGACACCCACAGCGGCTGGAAGCAGAGCTTGTTCAGCAACTACGCCCTCGAGCTCGGCGGTGGCCTCAGCGCCCCTACCAGCAAGACCTACATCACCTGGGGTGGCGGGTTTACCCTTGGCGGAGGCTACAACTTCAACAAGCGCTTTGCCGTGCTGGCTGAGTATCAGTTCCTTGACAACAAGCTGCCCGGAGCCATCATCGCTGAAACCGGCGCCACCGGCGGCCATGCGCACATCTGGTCGTTGACCCTCGATCCGGTCGTCAGTCTCTTCCCCAAGTCCGCCAACGATTTCTACATCACCGGCGGCGGCGGCTTCTACCGAAAGGTCACCAGCTTCACAGACGTTGAGCCTACCGAATACTGCAGCTTCTACTACTGTGGCATTGGATATTCACCCCAGGTGGTGGGTCATTTTTCTTCCAACCAGGGCGGTTTCAACATCGGAGGCGGCTATCAGCGCCGTCTGGGTGGCATGTACCTCGACAGCAAAACGAAGCTCTTCGCCGAAGTGCGCTTAGTCGACGTCCTCACGCCCACCGTTCTCACGCAGCCGAGTGGACTTGGCACCACGAGTATCGGCGCCGGTACAAAGTTAATCCCGATCAGCGTCGGCATCCGCTGGTAACTCAACACCAACAGAACAGCATGACCCTCCCCTCCGCGGTGCGATCGTAAGGGGACGAGAGGCTTTCTCACTGGCACGGGCATGAGCAACCATCCAGAATCTCCCCCTGGCCCTGGAATTCAGCACGATGACTCTTCCCCAAAGCATCCCACGGTGAACAACCGGAAGGGTTCGCATTCCAGGCGCCCGGCGCGCGACGTTTTTTCCCTGGCGAACCGCCGCAATTGCGCCAGGTTGGCCCGTATGAGCACAACTCTCTCTCTCATGTCGTCGATGTTCCTGGCCGGATGCCATGGCGTGCTTCGTCCCTTCGGGCAGAATACGCAGACTCCCGTCTCTGCTCCGCCATCGGGCCCCCCGCCGGCAGCAGGCCAGAGCGGGTCGCTCGTCATCTCACCGCAATATGCGGCTCTCGGCCTGGGGCAAACCATGCAATTCGCCCAGTCTGGCGCTGGCGGCGCCCCGGTTGAGTGGCTGGTGAATGGAGTCGTAGGTGGTAGCTCCGCAACGGGCACAGTGAATAGCAGCGGGAGTTACATTGCGCCTGCCATCGTCTCACAGAGCGAGAACGTAACGGTAACGGTGGCGCTGACCGCATCGCCACAGCAAAACTACGCTACCTCCGTGGTGGCAATCATTGCGCCGGCTCAGGTCACATGCCCCTTCCAGCTTGGGAACCCGCTCGTGGCCCAGTATTCCCTTTACCTTCCCGCCCCCGGCCAGATGGATGTGCAGTTTGGAACCGCCACGACCTACGGTCTGAACACCTCTGAGACCGCAACACCTTCAGCAAATGGAGGCGAAATCCAGACGTATGTCGCCGGCATGCGGGGGCTGACCGTCTATCACATGCGGGCGCAGGTGACGCTCAGCAATGGCGCCACCTACAACGACTCAGACCACGCCTGCACGACAGATGTGCCTCCGGTGACTTCGACTGTGAACGCCTCTACCACCTCGGGGGCAACACCGCAGCCAGGCATCGAGATGTTCAATACGCTTCTCCCCGCGGGGGACACGCAGGCCTTCGCCACCGACCTGAACGGCAACGTAATCTGGGCCTATACCTACCCGCACACTTCCGCTGACCTTATTCAGGGTATCCAGTTGTTGCCCAACGGTAATTTCCTGATGGTCGTTTCTTATCTCTCCTCACTCACCAAAGCGCAGAGCCCTGGCGTGTTCAATGAGATCAGAGAGATCGATCTGGCAGGAAACACAGTCAACAGCCTCAGCATGGATACGCTCAATCAGAAGCTGGCGGCTGGAAATTTCCGCGATGCGGAGGGCAACATCTATCAACTCGGCAGCTTCCACCACGCCGTGCTGTCCTTGCCAAACGGACATCTGGTTGTGCTGGCCACCTATACCAGGACCTTCAACAACCTGTCGGGGACCACGGGGACAACCAGCGTCATCGGCGACGCGCTTGAAGACGTGGATCAGAGCTTCAATCCCGATTGGGCGTGGAATGCGTTCGATCACCTTGACATTAACCGGCGCCCAATGAACTTTCCTGACTGGACCCACTCCAACGGGCTGCTCTATTCGAGCGACGACCACAACCTCCTGCTCTCGATGCGTCACCAGAACTGGATCATCAAAATCAACTTCCTTGACGGTAATGGATCGGGCAATGTGATGTGGCGCCTTGGCGAGGGCGGCGACTTCAAACTCGTGGGCGCCACCGACCCCACGGACTGGTTCTATGCGCAGCATGGGATGAGCTACTTCACACCCAATACCACTGGCGTCTTCCGCATTGGCATGATGGACAACGGCAACGACCGCATCTTCCCCACCGGGCAGGTGCTATGCCAGCCGTACGCGCCAACCAAGGCGCAGTGCTACTCGACAATGCCGCTCCTGGAACTGAACGAAGCGAACATGACGGCGACCATGATCACACATTATGAGCCTCCTGCCGTTGACTTCAGCTTTTTCGGAGGCAACGCCGAGCTGCTTGCCAACAGCAATTTCGAAGTGGATTTCTGTGCGCCCGTCAAAGGGGCCATCGTGCAGGAACTCAATCCGCAGGGCTCACAGGTGGTGTGGCAGGCAACCACTCCTGAAGCTGACCAATTTCACGTCTACCGGCTGTCGAGTTTGTATCCGGGCGTCCAGTGGTAGCCGCGCCACATCTCCCAGGTCCCGCG
The DNA here is from genome assembly GCA_963793885.1 of uncultured Acidobacteriaceae bacterium. Taxonomy (GTDB): domain Bacteria; phylum Acidobacteriota; class Terriglobia; order Terriglobales; family Acidobacteriaceae; genus Telmatobacter. The sequence goes on along the minus strand of CAWCBQ010000001.1, from coordinate 1,084,598 downwards.
CCTTTGGGGACATGGGAAGGTAAACGTTCGACTCATCCCCGAGCCCCCGCAATAGAAACTGAAGCGCCGGTGAGCGACACTGCCGAGGCCCTCAGCCGCATCGGCCCTGGCCGGCCCGTCGATTGCACAAGCGCCAGCGCCCTTCCCCCGTACGCCCTGCGCCGGTCTCCCTGGTAGCTTTCATGACTGTCGGCCTGGCCGTTATCCATACCCAGGATGCGTCCGGGCCCCGTCAGCTCGAACTCCACTTCATTGTCGGCCGTCGGCACCACCCGCCCTTGTTCGTCCACGATTTCAACGGTGACATGGGCAAGGTCGTCCCATCGCGTGTCGATGCTTGTTCTATCCGCGGTCAGGCGAATCGCCGCGGGAGCCCCGGCGGTGCTCTGCTCCACGGTCAGCGCCACCTGGCCGTTCTTTGTGCCAACCGCTCTAAGTGTGCCCGGCTGGTAGGGCACATACCACGCCAGATGAAGATCGCCTGTCGTTTCGAGTACATGGGCGCGATCTTCAAAGTGAGCATATTTGCCTTCCATGCCGTATTCCGGAAACATAAAGCCCTGCACACCCAGGCTTTTGCCGTTCAGAAACAACTCCACCGTGTCGCAGTTGGTATAGCAGATCACCGCAATGATCTCGCCTTCCTTACCCGCCCAGTTCCAATGCCGCGAGAGGTGCAGCACAGGGGCCTTGGTCCAGACGCTCTGATAAAAGTAGTAGCCGTCCTTCGGGAATCCGCAGGTGTCGATCACGCCCGACCGCGACGACTTGAACGGCCATCCAGCTTCCCCGAGATAGTCGATACCCGTCCACATAAAGTCGCCGCTCACGTAGTCGTACACCTGTGTGAATCGCTGCAATTGCTCCACGTCGATGCGTTCGTTTGACATCGGCCTGCCACGGTAGCCCGATGCCGCTTCCCCCGGGCTCGCGCTGGGCATGGCTCCGTTCTCGGTTCCGATGAAGCGCCGTTCAGGAAAGTCATGGCGATCGACGCTGTAGTACCTTTCGCGCCGGTCCCGCCAGCGACCCACGTAGTTGTACCCCACCACGTCCAGCTCGGCCAGAAACTCCGGAAGCGCCGCCCGCGGTTCGGCGGCAATCTGGTCGCAGGCCACTGTCACCAGCCGCGTCGGATCTTCGCCGCGGAAAATGTCCATCAATCCGCGCAGCGTCTTTTGACCCTCGGGCACATCCTGATCCGGAACCTCGTTGCCCGCGCTCCAGATTACAATCGACGGGTGGTTGCGATCGCGCGCGATCATGTCCTTCAAGTCCCGCGCCGACCATGCGTCGAAGTACCGGTGGTAACCGTAGTCCGGCGTCTCTCCCTTGGTCTCGCGCCATTCATCGAACGCTTCGTCCATCACCAGGAAGCCCATCGTATCGCAAAGATCCAGAAACTCCGGCGCCGGAGGATTGTGGCTCGCGCGGATGGCATTGCAACCCATTTTCTTCAGAAGCGCCAGCCGCCGCTCCCATATCCGCACTGGAACGGCCGCGCCTACCGATCCCCCATCGCCGTGCAGGCACACTCCGTTCAGCTTCACGCGCTCGCCATTCAGCAGAAATCCCTTATCCGCATCAAACTGAATCGAACGGATGCCGAACGGCGTGCTCACGGCATCGGCCTCTTCACTCTCGAAATGCAGCACCTGCCGGGCGGAATAAAGATAGGGCGTCAAGTTGGACCAGAGCTTGGGCTGCGGCACGACCACGCGCTGCACGAAGACGTGCTCTCCGCCGCCTGGAATCTCGAACTCCCCTTCTGCCGCCGGCGCGCTCGTGCCGTCTCGGTCCACCACCTCCGTCTTCAACCTGCACGGCGCGCTCCGCCCCAGCTCATTCCGCACCCGTGTTGAAACCTCGATGACCGCGTTCTCCGCCCCAACTTCCGGGGTCGCTATGCTCGTGCCCCACTGCGCGATGTACACCGGTCCGGTGTTGATCAGCCACGTATGCCGGTAGATCCCCGAACCCGAGTACCAGCGCAAATTCGGCTGATGCGAGTTATCCACGCGCACCGCCACCACGTTCGGCTCGCCGCCGAAACGAAGATGCGGGCTCAAATCGTAAGAGAAAGAAATAAAGCCATAAGGCCGCGTTCCCAGGTGTTGGCCGTTGATCCACACATCGCTGCACTGGTACACGCCGTCGAACTCGAGCAATATCCGCCGTCCTTTGCAGCTCTCCGGAAGCTGGAACGTCTTCCGGTACCAGCCGATCCCGGTCGGCAGATAGCCCCCTTGGGCGCCGCTCGGTTCACTCGCGCTAAACGGTCCGGCAATGCTCCAGTCATGCGGCAAATTCGTCGCTGTCCAGTTCCCGCCTGTCTCCAGAGGCGACTGCGCTTGGGCCACATCCCCCTTCGCAAATCTCCATCCTTCGTCGAAGCTCGATCTGCGTTCGAAGGCCGGTGCGCCTGACTTTGCAAACTGGCCCGCCAGGGCGTTTCCCGGCCCCATCATGGATGCGGCTCCAACCAGCGCCACATCGCCCATAAAGGTTCTTCGTGTCATTTCGCGATTCATGGTTGTGCTCTCCTTCAGAGATGAGATCGTGCCCACGTCCTCGGCAATCGTGAATTCTAATTCAGCGCCCCGAAACCGGCATCCTCGCATCAACAGCGCCGTGAAAACCCGTTTGCTCCCCCGCCTCAATCCCATTTAGTATTCGTATCTATGAAAAATCGTGCTCGTCTTCTGCTCCCTGTTTTCCTCTTGGCAACGCCGCTCTTTTTTGCCCAGGCCCCCGCCTCGAGTCCTGATCCCCTGGCGCCCACTCAGGGCGTCAAATCGGCTGCGGCCATCGACCGCGAATGGCAGGATTCGGTCGCCAAGTACGATCCTGAGCGCAAGCGCCTCTTGGCCGTCGAGCAGCAGCAGGAGAACGACGGTCCCTATCGCGCCGACTGGGCCACGCTCATCAAATACCAGCAGCCGCAATGGTACAAGGACGCCAAATTCGGCATCTTCATCCACTGGGGCGTCTACTCCGTGCCCGCCGCGGCGAGTGAGTGGTACCCGCGCGATATGTATCTCCCCACCGAGGTAGCCTACAAGGACTTTCGGGCGCGCTTTGCCTCCAAGGACCCCGCCCAGCAGGACGTCAAGGGCTACAAAGATCTGATCCCCCTGTTTCGCGCGGAGAAATTCGATGCCGTCGCCTGGGCCAGGCTCTTCAAGGAGGCCGGCGCGCAATACGTAGTCCCCGTCGCCGAACACCACGATGGCTTCTCCATGTACGACTCAGGCCTGTCCGACTGGACGGTCGTCAAGATGGGGCCTAAGCGCGACACCCTGGGCGAGTTGGCTGCCGCCATCCGCGCCGAGGGCCTGCATTTCGGCTTCAGTTCCCATCGCGCCGAGCACGACTTCTTCTACAGCGGCGGACGCGCCATCCGCTCCGACGTGAATGACCCCCGCAATGCCTCGCTCTATGGACCCGCTCATCAGTGGTTCGAAGCAGGCGGCGACAACCACGGTCTGGACAACGACTGGACCTGGGTCAGCGACGCCTGGACCCAGGATTGGCTCGCCCGCGACACCGAACTGATCGAAAAGTACAAGCCCGAAGTCGTCTACTTCGACTGGTGGATCGGCCATCCAAGGTTCCGCGGCGCCGTTGCCCAGTTTGCCGCCTTCTATTACAACTTCGCCGTCGCGCACGGCTACACCGGCGTCATCGACTTCAAGGACTATTCGCTGAATTGGAAGGCCGGGGTTCGCGACTTTGAACGCGGACAGCTCGACCACATCGAGGCCGATCACTGGCAGACTGACACCTCCATCAGCGACCAGAGCTGGGGCTACATCGAGCACGACACCTTCAAGTCGCCCGAGTTCCTGGTTCGCCAACTGGTTGACATCGTCAGCAAGAACGGCAACCTGCTGCTGAACATCGGACCCCGCTCCGATGGCACCATTCCTGACGAGGTGCAGACCACCCTGCGCGACATGGGCGCATGGCTCAAGGTCAACGGCGAGGCCATTTATGCAACCACACCGTGGAGGACCTTTGGCGAGGGACCCACCAAGATCGCCGATGGCGCCTTTCATGACACCGACACCAAACCCTACACGCCTCAGGATTTTCGATTCACCGCCAAAGGGTCCACGGTCTACGCCATCGGCATGGCTTGCCCGGCCGATGGAAAAGCTGTCATCCATTCTCTTGGATGGGCGCATGAAGGCAGCGCCATTCCCATCGCGAACGTTGAGCTGCTCGGCTCCGCCGGCAAAGTTACCTGGACGCAGGGCGCCGACGCATTGGAAGTTACGCTTCCATCTGACGCAGCCTGCAACTATGCCTACGCCCTCAAGCTAACCCCCGCTGCCAGGTAAACCAGCCCTGTCCACGCTGCCCCATGTCTCGATTCCGCGACATGGGGCAGCGTGAATCCAGACCGCCGGCCGCCCCTTGAGATTCCCCAACACTACCAGTGCCCCATCGCTCTTTTCCAGCGATGAGTGGGAAACGATGAAGCTCGACCCCGCCCCGCCTGCTGCTCAGCCAGGAACTTCCCGGTAAGCGCCTCTCTCGTTGCTCTACATCGGTTTCAGGATTGCTGTACCCAGAGGCACTGAACTCAAGTCGACCCGACCCCTGGGAGGGACGACCTGGCACCAAGGAGGGGCAACCTGGAAGGACGGGCGACCTGGTACGAAGCACAACAGGGCATACCTATCCAGGAACCGGTCACTCCATGAGGTCTAAGCCACAAGCCCGCGTCGCCGCCTTCCGAAGCGCACCGTCTCAACCAATCCCACCTAAAGCGGTTCCACAGTTGCTCGATCCCGAAGCGACAAGGCTAAGGGTCTTTTTGCCAAGAAATAGCCACCTCGGAGATCGCCAGAAGAGGCTACAAGTACCGTGGAACCGCTCTTAAGCTTTCATCAAGCGACGATGCCATCCCGCACCGCATCCCCCGTCAACGTGCGAGAACCCCGTTTTTCGGGACCGATCCGCCTCTTAGTATGTAAACCACGCTGGACGAGCGCATTGAGCTGTTTTCATCAAGCGAAGTTTGGCTTCCAGAAGGCGTTCGCGTACGTAGAGCAGTCAGAAGCTTATAAGCATCTGAATTCCTGCTCCCCGTTCCAGCTTGACCCGCAAAGCCAGCGATTCACAAATCTCTTGACAAGAGAAGCCATTGTGTGGAACTATACATTGCAGTGATAGGTATCATTTAAGGAGTAGGTAATTGACGAAGATCGAAAACGAATACGCGGAGCGATGGGAGGCCCAGATTCGGAAGGGGTGCCTTGAGCTGGCGATCCTGGCAGGTCTTTGGGAAAACAGACTTTATGGTCTGGAGATCCTTCGCGTGCTTGAAGGCGACTCGAGCCTGGGATTGGCTGAAGGCACGTTGTACCTGATTCTGAGCCGCCTCAAAGCAGAAGGACTGGTCGACTCCGAGTGGGTGGATGCGGGAACCGGGCATCCCCGAAAGTATTACGTGCTTACGAATGATGGAAAAGAGCGACTGCTGGAAATGGCCCAATTCTGGAGTCGATTCTCCGCCAACCTGAATGTCCTCACCGGGCGGGTACTGGGTCAGAAAGAGCTAACAGATGCGCAAAAGTGATGTTGAAGCCAGAATCGAGAAATACTTGTCAGATCTCCGCAGGGCGCTTATCAAGCCTCCCGTCGCAGAGAAAGAAGACATGCTCCAGGAAATCCGTTGTCACATTGTCGAGCGCGTGGAAGCGTATGGCGAAGTGAACGAGGATCTGCTCAACCAGATACTGGATCAGGTTGGCGACCCCAAGCAACTCGCTTCGCAATACAAAACGTCGGCGATGCTGCAACGAGCGGCAAAGAGCCGATCGCCGTGGGTGTTGTTGAGCACGACGTTTCGCTGGGCTACAACAGGAGTTGCCGGTGTCGTCGCTCTCCTCATTGCGGTGATAGGCTACGGAGCTGCAACGGCGAGCTCGCTCTGCTTTTTGCTCAAGCCATTCTTCCCATCCCGCATAGGGCTCTGGCTGAGCCCGGAGCACACGCTAACGCTGGGTTACTGGAATGGCAAGCTGGTCTCCACGGAAATCTATGGCTTCGCCTTCAGACCACCTTTCGAATTTGTGGTTCTGGGCACACTCGGGTCTACGAATGGGCCGGTCCGGGAGATGCTGGGACCGTGGATCTACCCGGTATGCCTCTTGGGAGCTCTGCTCCTTCTATTGGCAACAACCTATTTCACGCGATGGTTCATGCGAAGATTCGGGCCGCGAAGGTCGCTCTCCTTAAACGCTGGGAATAAAACGGGGCCCCTGCAATCCACTGCAACATCCTTGAGGTGATTCGAGTGGAGACGTTATTTCAAAACGTCCGCTACAGCTTGCGCATGCTGGCGAAGAGTCCTGCATTTACGGTGATAGCGGTACTCACCTTAGGAATTGGGATCGGGATCAATGCAAGCATTTTCAGCCTTATCAGTGGAATTCTTCTTCGCCAGCCTGCGGTGCGCGACCCTGCCCGAGTTGTAGTTGTGGTCGCCACAGACGATGCGCTTGGTGAAGATCGTGCATCTTTGACGGCTGCTGATTTCCTTACCTGGCGCGAACAGGCCAGGAGTTTCACCTCAATGGCTGCAGCAGATGACTCCAGGCAACTCACCTTAACCGGACAGGGAGATCCCCGACGTCTATCCGTCAGCCAGGTGACCACCAATTATTTTCAATTGCTCGGGGTCGCCCCCGAGGCGGGACGCGCCTTTACCTTCAATGAGGTCCAATCGAGCGACCAGCACACTGTTGTTATTAGTCACGATCTGTGGCAACGGAGCTTTAAACCAAACGGCAATATCATAGGCAAAGCAATCAAGCTGGATGGGGATTTCTACACGGTGATTGGCGTAATGCCAGGCGCGATCACCCAGGCAGCCTATCCAGTGGATGCATGGATTCCACTCACCTTGACATCGGAACAACGACAACAGAAAACGGATGCGCCGCGCGATCTGATGGTGTACGCCCGACTCAGGCCGGGCGTAACGCTGGTGCAGGCCCAGGCGGAAATGAAGACACTTGCCGCACGTCCTGGCGCGAATAGGCCTAACGCCGACAAGGAGTGGAGCGCATCGGTGCTTTCGTTGCGCGATTATTTCGTGGGCGCCAGCACACGGAATGCACTGTCTATGCTTATGGCCGTGGTAGCTTTCGTTTTGCTGATTGCCTGCGCTAATGTCGCCGGCCTGTTGATCGCGCGCGGCGCCGCCCGTGAAAAGGAATTCGCGTTGCGCACCGCACTCGGCGCCGGACGCTGGCGCGTGGTTCAGCAGTTGCTCGTTGAGAATTCTATTTTGGCCATTGCCGGCGGACTCGTCGGTCTTACGTTCACTTTTGTTGCGGTTCAGCTTCTCCGCACTGGGATGGACTTTAGTTCCTATGGAGCGTGGTACGCAACCAAGATCAGGGTCGACGCAGAAGTGCTGGCATTTACGCTTGGAGTATCGCTGCTAACTGTGTTTCTCTTTGGCCTCGTGCCGGCGATTCAGAGCAGCGCGGTTAATCCAAACGCCGCACTTAAAGAAGCGGGCCGGACTGGATCTACAGGAGCTAAGAGCCGTCGGTTGCGCAGCGTTCTTGTCGCCGGCGAGATTGCACTCGCACTCATCCTTCTCACTTGCAGCGCTCTCATGATCCAGGGGCTCAGCGCGATCATGCAATCGCACATGGGCTTTAGCCCGAAATACGTCATGACTGCCAACCTTGCGCTCTCAAAGATCAGATATGACGATCCATCGAAACGAACGGCGTTTGCGGACTCTGCCGTCCAGCGTATTGCCAATCTTCCGGGTGTTAGTTCTGCCGCGACAACCACCGATTTACCGGCAAGCCAGCCCCGCACTGTTTCGTTTAGTAGAGAGAGGGAAGCGACGAAACCCGAGGACCGGCCTTCGGCGCGTTACTTTGCAGTGAGTCCTGACTATCTCAACGTTATGAGCATCCCGCTGCTTGGCGGACGCGGGTTGACAGCTACAGATACAGCTTCAACGCCTGCGGTTGCGCTTGTGAATCAGGCTCTCGCACAGCGCTTCTTTTCGAAAGAGAACCCGATCGGAAAGCACCTGGCAGTAGACCTGTCTTCTGATTCAGCTCCATCCACAATTGAGGTCGTGGGCGTGGTCGGAAATGTAGCCGATTATCCCGGTGAAACGCCTGCCGAACCGCAAATCTACATGGCGTATGCTCAGAATCCGTCTCCTGACGTCACACTCGTGGCGCGTACTGGTATTGACCCAACGCTGCTCGCGGCTACCATCAGGCAATCCATCTGGTCGATAGATAAGGAGCAGCCCATCGATGCAGTCAGATCGATGACCCAGGTCTTGCGAGCAGCCCAGGGCGGCAACGCATTGATGGAACAATTGCTGGGAATCTTTGCCGTGATGACACTCCTGCTTGCCGCCATAGGCATTTATGGCGTAATCGATTACACCGTAGCGGAGCGAACGCGCGAAATCGGCATTCGGATGGCAATGGGGGCCCGTCGTGGAAGCATTGTAAGGATGATATTCACGAAAACGATAGTGCTGGCGGGGTTTGGGCTCGCTATCGGCTTTTTGTTTTCATTGCTGCTGCCACGGCTCTTGGAAAATAGTTTTCAGGGCCTGGTCATTCACCCGCTCGAAGTCTTTATAGGCATCCCGCTGATGGTCATTGTGGTGGCAACCGCGGCGACCTGCATTCCCGCCCGACGGGCGTCAAAGATAGAGCCGCTCGCGTCATTACGCTACGAGTGAAGGGGCTTCGAGGCCACCATCCAAAAGGCGACCTCGGCCCTTCATTTCCTGCATCATGAGTCGAAGAGGTCGGACTTCCAGGTCAACGAGCGCAAAATCGCCAAGGCACTCGTCGACACCCGATTACTCCCGGCAAGTCGGCCTCTCGGAAGCAATCCGTGCATGACATGGTGCGGCCAGCGATTTTCCGAACAGTCGCCCAAGCCCCTTCTGCACCCTGCCCGCGAACTGCGCCAGGCGGAGAAGTCGGTCACAATCGAATGCCCCCACTGCGTACAACGCTATGCCGGCCCTTGCACGGTTAACAATTCACTCTTATCCCGCCACCACGAAAAAGGTGCTGATAGAGCGGTTTGCTGCCGGCCAGCCGAAAGATCGATCTGCCAGACCTCAACCCGGCAAGAATCCGGCAAAGTTCCGCATAGGCGGTGATACGCCCGGAACACTGGAAATCGACAGATCGCCGGCGGAGGGAGCAGGGGCCTTCAGGCCCCTGAATACCTTCCTCGATAGGAATGGCTTTAGCCACGGGCATTCCCCGACCCCCGCCCCCTGTCTTGCAGATAATTACCCGCCCTCGGCGCACACTACCCATAGAAGACAAACACCCCACCTTGCTCCCAGGAATTGAAAAAACCATGCGCACCGTTCAGAACATCACCGTCTGCGTCACCCCCGAGATCGATCGCCAGGCCAGCGATCTCACCCCTCACGTGGGGAAAAAATAGAGATTTTGACTGTGAAACTGTGGAAAAGATATAAACTATTCATTCTAAAAGAATTACAAACCAAGATTCAACCCAGTACAGCGCCTGTATGGCTGTAAAAACCAAAAACCCCTCGTAACACCCTCATAATAAAAGTCTTAAAAACCGGGCCTCCCACCCCGTACAGCGGCTGTTAAACTGTAAAACTGCAAAACTGTACCCCGCCTGGCGCTTTTTGCCAACATTGCCAGACATTTTCATAAGCCACACAAAACACATGTGTTAGTTGCAAGCAAAATGACCCGATCTCAGGCACTTCTCAAAGAATCCCCGTCACCCGAAGCCGCACCAGCCCCCCTGCCAGCACCCCAATCGGCGTCAGCCCCACCAGCGTCAACTGGTACCACACCGGCTGCGTTCCCTTCGCCTGCAAGGCGCTCAGCGCCGCCAGCGCCAGCACGATAATCCCCAGCGCAAGTACCTGATACAAAGGGCTTCCCGCCGCCGCCCACGTTGTCACGTACCCCCCCGCCGCCGCCGCCAAAAATGAGTAGCCCACGTTCACGAACATGTACCCGGCCTGCGCCTTGCCCGTCTCTCCCGCCCAGCTCGGCGTCAGCCATTTGAGCATCGCCGTCATGACCGCAATCAGCGCCGCCATGGTCAGAAAGCCCGCCGCCAGTGCCAAAAACGCATGAAGTATCACCAAGGCCTCTTCTCCTCATCGCTTTGCGCACCCACCTCGCCTCGCTCAATGCGCTCCAGAAACGTCCGTGCCAGCTTCCGCTCCCCAGGATGACTCTCGCCATGCATCGTGCAAAGATCCAGAAACTCGTCGCACAGCGCATTCCGCTCACCCTCCTGCGCCAGCACTGCCTGCAGCGCGACCGCAAGCTCCCGCAGCTTTGCTGCCTCTGGCCAACGGACTTCTTCCTCCACTCCTATCTCTTCTGAAAACAGTCCCTTGCGTCCTCGCGCGCACTCGTCCAGGCAGGCCAGCAACTGCTCGCTGAAAGCCCGCGCCATCATCTCCAACTGGCCCCGATCCATCCCCTCGCGCGGATCATTATTCATCTTTCTGCTAGCCTCATTGTTGACGGTCACGCATCGCAGCTTCCACTTCGTCCGCGGTATGCGGCAACGCCGCGTCCAGATCGATCAGTTTTCCATCCGCGCCGACTAAAAAATCGCACTCGATCCGCACTCCCAATTTTTCTTCGGGAATGTAAACTCCCGGCTCGATCGTAAACACCATTCCCGGCTTCAAAACCGCGGGATACGTGGCGGGATCGTGCACATCGATGCCCATCATGTGGCCCAGCCCGTGCAGCCAGTACTGCCCGAGTGGCTGGCCATGCAGGTCTTTGCCGTGCGTGTTTATGTAGTTATAAGCAACCGTATCGAGCGAGTTCGGGTCGCGCCGATCACGGTCGTTGATCGTCGACTTTCCCTCCGTGAATTCCTGAATCGCAGCCTGTTGCGCTCCAAGCACAATGTCGTAGATCTCCCTCTGGCGTGCGCTGAAGTGCCCGTTGGCCGGCACCGTCCGCGTAATGTCGGCCGCATACATTGAGTACTCGCAGGCCGCATCCACCACCACGATGTCCCCATCCTCAATGGTGCGCGCATTTTCCGCGTAGTGGAGCGTTGTCGAGTTAATACCCGACCCCACGATAGGCGCGTAGCTGGCCCGCTCGCATCCGTTCTCCATCCATGCTGCCGTCATTTTGCCGGCAACCGCGCGCTCGGTCTCGCCTGGCCTCATAGCCCGCATCATCACCCGCTGTCCGGCAATCGACGCCGCTGATGCCTTCTTGATGAGTTCGATTTCGCCCCCGTCCTTCACCAGCCGCGATGGGGCAACAGCGCTCGTCACGTCGTGGGCAGAGGGCACCGCATCCATGCCCAGCGTTGCAGCGGTAAAGTCAATAAGCGCCTTGGCTTGCGGGGCTTCTGGCTGCGCCCACAGGTTGTACATCAAGGGACGGTCGGCCGCGATCAGACCGCTCAAAACCGACGGCAAATCGGTCATCTGCTTCACCGCGTCAACGCCCGTAGCCTGCACCACCCCGGGCGATGCCGCATCCAGTTTGATCCCGGTGTATTTTTCCATGCGCAGATCCCGCGTGGGCAAAAACAGGACCTCCTGGTACGTCTCAGGCCCGCCGCTTTGAAACACAAGGAGCGCCGCGCCCGGCTCCGTCCAGCCGGTCAGGTAATAAAAGTCCTCATCCTGCCTGTACGGCGTCAAGTCCAGCACCGGCTCCTCTGCGGCAAACAGCACGGCAACGCCGCCGTGTGTCTTGGCGGCCAGAGACACGCGCCGCGCATGGAACACGCTGGCGGGCTGTTTCTCGAGCCCACGCAGCACAGGAATGGTCGTGAAAAAAGCCATCAACAAAAGGGCGGCGAACCGGAACAACCTCATTCCACTATTGTCGTCCTTCGTTGCCCTCCGCGCAAAACGGAATCGTCGGCAAATGGAAGAAAAGGCTGGCCTATCCAGAAGCGGTTGCTCAAGCGGGTCGTAGCGCCAACACCGCTTCCCCTGAGCCGAGCCTGCGCCTGCTGCCATGGACCAGTGAACCTGACCGGTGAAGGAAGCCGGCGGTAAAGGCCCGGTAGCCAGCACATGGCCCTTGTTGCCGCTCGCTGCTCCGCAGGACCGTATTCGAGACCAAATTCCTCACGGAATCGTTCGGGCATCCATTCCGCCGTTAGCGCCCGATACCACTGCGGCGGATGTATCCACGAACCGGCGCCAGCCAGCAGATTGCAGGCCATCACGCGTGCGCCAGAGCTGACTCCCAGCGTGTTGGAGCCGTGCATCGCGGTGTTGTAAGCGGCAAAAGCGTCCCAGTTCGCGGGTAAGACCGCCGCGGGCATGCCGAAAAGCCCTGCAAGAGTGCGACTTTCGGTGTAATACTGTTCGCGGTCCTGGAACGCAAGCGGCCCGACAGCGCACTCGTAGGCGAGCACCGCGCTTTCCACTAGTGTGGCGTACACCCAGCGCAGCGCCGAAATCTCGTTGGCCTCGTAGCGGGAGCCGCGCCTGTAGGCAGCCACATCGGAAGGCATTTCGCCGCGAATGCGGGCGTGCAGGGCATGAAGATGGCGCGAAGCGGCCAGGGCCTGATCGAGCGTTCCAAAAATCATAGTGAACATGACGCGAAAGGTGTTGTGGAAGCGCGCGATCGGCTTGGCCAGGAGGGTGGAATGCTGGGCGAGCGCCTCCGCGACCCAGGGATGCGCAAGCTGCAACAGCGCAGCACGGCCGGCACCTAGAAAAAGCGCAGACTCCCGATTGATCTTCCAACTCACCGAGTCCGGCCCGAAGATGCCTGCGTGGGGATCTACGGTCGTCTGCTCCAAAGCGAACAGCAGTTCGGCAAGTTCCTCCTGCAGAACAAGTTGTCCACGGCCTTCGGCGTTCTGGAATTCCATATTGACTTGACCTTTGCAATAAATTTCACCAGAAAAACGGCCGTTCCTGGCCGGGAAACTGCCTGCTCGATCGCTTCTTCCAGTTTCCCTCTTTCGGCAGCCATAATTCTCCACCTTGGCCTGTTCCCCATTGAATTTCCTCGCAATTTGGCCTATTCTAGGGATGCAGACGAATTTGTTCGCCATTGAATCCGTGAACGCACCGGCTGGCGGAGAGAGGAGTGGGCTCATGGCCCACTTTTTATTTGTGGCAAATTCCTCAGGGCAAACACCCTGAATAGCGGCTGCCGGATGGCGGCATTGGTAACGATGGCAGCATCTTTGGACGCAATTCGAGCGGCGGCGACACGGGTGGCCGCCTCGCACGGGCTGGACGTGGTGGACATCGAGTTCATTGGCCCCGCGAAGGAGCGCACCCTGCGGATTTATCTGGAGAAGAACGCAGAGGGGCGCTCGAAGCTGAAAGCCGCCATTTCTGCCGGCATTGAAGGGCTTCCGGAGCGGCTAGTGGAGGGTTCGCTGAAGGTCGAGCAATTGTCGGGTGTAACGCACGAGGATTGTGCAACCTTCAGCCGCGACTTTGGCGTACTGATTGATGTGGAAGACCTGGTTCCCGGAGCGGCGTACACACTTGAAGCCAGTTCGCCGGGTCTGGACCGAAAGCTAACCCGGGCAGAGGATTTCGAGCGGTTCCAGGGCTGCCTTGTAAAAGTTCAGACTTTTGAGCCACTCCGCAATAATCGGCACTGGCAGGGACGGCTGACGGCAGGCGCCGATACCGAGGGAGAAAAGGCAATTAAGCTCGACCTTGACGCGGTCAAGCAGAACAGCAAGAGCCGGAAGGCCGGCGTGAGTACCATCGAAATCGCCTTGGTTAACATCGAAAAGGCGCAACTGGTGCCGGAAATCTGAGCGCTGCTCCGGGCGCGACAAACTTCCGGAAACTTGAACACAGGAGAAGGGATGTGCCTGATCCCGTCTCCCAAAAACCCACCTGAGCCGGCACTGGGATTTGCAGACAGATTCCCGAGTGCCGGGCAGCAATCGAGAGAGTAAGCAGAGTTATGGCCAGCGTTCTATATCAAAGCATCGAGCTCCTCAGCCAGGAGAAGGGCATCGACCCCGGCATCGTTGTCGGCGCAGTCGAGGAGGCCATTGCCCTGGCCACGCGCAAGTACTACAAAACCCAGGAAAACATGCGCGGGGAACTCAACAAAGAGACCGGCGAAATTACTGCCTACATTTACAAGACGGTGGTTGCGGATGCCGAGCAGGTGGAAGACCCTCTGAACCAGATCACGCTTGCGGAGGCCAGCGAACTGGCTCCCGGGGTTGAAGTCGGCTCCGAGATCCGCATGTATCGCGACACCAGCCCCCTGGGCCGCATCGCCGCACAGCTGGCCAAGCAGGTCATTTTCCAGAAGGTCCGCGAAGCAGAGCGCGATACGGTCTTCCAGGAGTACGCGCACCGCGAAAAAGAGGTACTGAACGCGACCGTCAAGCGCATTGAGGGCCAGGACGTCATTTACGACCTGGGTAAGGCTGAAGCACGCTGCCCCAAGCGCGAACAGTCGCGGCTTGAGCAGTTCTCCATTGGCGAGCGCGTCCGCGTGGTGCTTTTAAAGGTGGACCGCGCTGCGAAGGGACCGCAGGTCATTGTGTCGCGCGCCGCGCCGGAGCTGGTGCAGAACCTTTTTCAGTCAGAGGTTCCTGAGATTTATGACAACACCGTGGTGATTCGCGCCATTGCGCGTGAGGCCGGCGAACGCACCAAGATCGCCGTCCAGAGCCGCGATAAGGACGTTGACCCGGTGGGCGCATGCGTTGGCATGAAAGGAATGCGCGTGCAGTCGATCATCCGCGAGCTGCGCGGCGAGAAAATCGACATTATCGAGTTCTCAGACGAGATCACGACTTTTGCCGAAAAGGCGCTTCAGCCGGCCAAGGTGAGCCGCGTTTCCATTACCGATCTGGCCGAAAAGCAGCTCGAAGTGATCGTGGATGACACGCAACTCTCGCTCGCCATCGGCAAGAAGGGACAGAACGTCCGCCTTGCAGCCAAGTTGCTGGGCTGGAAGATTGACATCAAGAGCGAAGAGGAGAAGCGGCAGGAGGTCGAGCAGCAGATGGGGACCTTCTCCGGCCCCGCGACGCCCATCGAGCAGGTTACGGAGCTTGGGGACGGCATCATCCAAAAGCTGGTGACTGCGGGAATTACCACGGTGGAGGCCCTTGCCGATATGACTCCGGAACAGCTCGAAGAGATTCCGGGTATCGGAGAGAAGACGCTCGAAAAGATCTCGGTAGCGGTTCGCCACTACTTCGGCCATTTTGAAGAGGGCGAAGAGGGCCACGTTCCGGAAAGCGCTGAAGCGGATGCAAGCGGCGAAACAGAGATCGAAGATGCGCCTGCCGTTGTTGCAGATGCCGAAGCTGGAGCGGAAAACGCCGCCGTGGTGCTCGAAGAGAATGAAGGTGTCTCGGCCGCCGATTCGGATGCTGTGCCCATCAGCTCCATTGAACAAGCAATTGAAAACGTGCCCAATGCTGTTGAAGCTGAGGCCGAAGCAGAAACCGAAAGCGCGATCGAAGAGCAGGCGGCCAAAGAGGACGGCGCGTAAGATGCGCCGAAGTTTGAAGAGCCCGTTGAACAAAGACGGACATTTGAGAAGCAGCCTTTGTCTCGAGGTAGCCATGAGCGACTGAGAGCCTTGGAAATGGGATTTTCGAAAAGAGGCGGATGAGTAAGGTTCGTATCAACGATCTCGCGCGCGAGATGGAAGTCAAGAGCAGGCAGATCCTTGACGTATTGGCAGAGCTCGGCCTGGGCGCCGGCAAGACCCACTCCAGTTCCCTGGAGTCGGACGAAGCTGACAAAGTACGCGCACATTTTGAGCGTGGAACGCGTTCAGCCGGCCATGCAAGTGGCGCGGCGGGGCGAACACAGCAGACGATAGCGCCGAAAATCGACCTTTCGCATATCTCCAAGCCAGGTGACGTGCTCAAGGCCATTCTGGCCAAGAAAAAAGAAGATGAAGAAGCGGCCCGCCATCCGCATGTGCAGGCAAAAGCCGCGACGACGCCCGTGGCCCCCCCTATGGCTCCTGTGGCCAAGACAACCGTAGTCTCTGCTCCTCCGACTCCGCCCGCGCCGCGCAAGATAGTTCCTCAGCCGCGCACTGCGCCGCAAATCATTCCGCCTTCGACCACTCCGGCCATCGCGTCGCGCCCGCCAAGCGGGCCCGTTGTGGCCAAGGCTCCTGCGGGCGCTGCGGTAACCCGCCCTGTGGTCGTGGTGGCGCCACCTCCGGGCACCGTCGTTCTAAAGCCACCCGCAGTCGCTCCTCGTGAAGACCAACAACGTGGCGCTGAAAAGCCGGCGGCGATGAACTCTGTGGTGACTGACGCTCCCCCATCCGCGCTGCCTGCCGCAACTGCGGCCGAAACACCCGCGCAAGTCCTGGTGGAGAGCGCTCACGTTGAAAGCGCCGCCGTTGCCGTCCCTGAACATCCCTCCGTGTCATCCGAAATTCAATCTCCGGTTCCTTCCATTGCAGCCGAATCTGCAGGCGCTCCGGGCGTACAGGTCAAAGCTCCGGCGGCTCCGGCGCCGCCGATTCGACGCATGGTGATGCCCCAGACGGGTCCGCGGCCGGTATACAAGGCGCCAATTCTGCCGCCGGCCGAACCCGGCACAGGCAACCTGGCGCCCGGCGCTGGACTCCAGCGTGGCAGACCGATATTTGATCGCCGTCCTGCCGGCGCGCCCGGAAGCTATCCGCAGCGCACCCCCGGAGGGGCTCCCGGAGCGCCGGGTCAGTTCCCCGGCGGACCACGGCCCAAGCATCCTACACGTACGCCAATGGGCGGCTCGGCGGGCCCTGGCGCTCTTGGCGCACGCCCCGGGTTGGGCGCGCGACCCGGATTTGGCGGACCCCCTCGTCCCGGTTTTGGCGCACGGCCTGGCGCAGGAGGAGCACCACCCACAGGTGAAGCACCTCGCCCACAGCGTGCTCCCTCGCGTGGACGCGGCGGACGGCCCCAGTACCCCAAGACCAAGGAAGGCCCGATGAAGGGCTTTGTGCCGCCGCCTCGCTATAGTGGCATGCAATTGAGCGGCGAGCCCCTTCCCATTACCCGGGAGATCACCGTCACTGAAGGTATCAGCGTTAAGGATCTGGCGGAGAAGCTTGAAGTTCGCGCAAAGGATCTGATTGCCACGCTGCTCATGGGCGGCGTCTTCGTCACCGTCAACCAGTCTCTGGACGCCGAGATGGTAAAAGACGTTGCCGCAAAGTTCGGCGCTGGCGCCACCGTCATCAGCTATGAGGAAGAGATCGCCAACCAGGCCATCGAGGAAGTGCTTGAAGCCGAAAATACAGGCGAACTTGAGGTTCCGCGCTCGCCTGTGGTTACCGTGATGGGCCACGTGGATCATGGCAAAACTTCACTGCTTGACGCCATCCGCGAGACTGACGTTGCCGCCGGAGAGGCAGGAGGCATTACCCAGCATATCGGCGCTTACAAGGTTAAGTTCTCTAAGGAAGGCTCGCCCGCCTCGGGGCGCGAGATTGTCTTCCTCGACACACCGGGCCATGAGGCCTTTACGCGCATGAGGGCTCGTGGCGCCAAGGTCACCGACATTGTGGTGATCGTGGTAGCTGCCGATGACGGCGTAATGCCGCAGACCCTGGAAGCCGTGGACCACGCAAAGGCTGCTGGGGTCCCGATCATCGTTGCCGTCAATAAGATCGACAAGCCTGAGGCTAACCCCGATCGAGTAAAGAAGCAGCTTGCCGATCGCGGCCTCATCCCTGAAGAGTGGGCAGGCGCGGGCCAGGAAGGCACCGTCTTTGTTGAGGTGTCGGCCAAAAAGCGAATCCACCTTGACCTGCTTCTCGAAATGATCTGCCTGGTTTCCGATATCCGCGCCCCCAAGGCAACCCCCGGACGCAAGGCCGTCGGGTCGGTCATCGAGGCAAAGCTCGACCGCGGACGGGGCGCTGTGGCCACGGTTCTGGTGCAGGATGGAACCCTGCGCTTGAACGATAGCTATATTGTCGGCAATACCTTCGGCAAGGTTCGCGCCATGTTCGACGACCGCGGACGCGCCCTGGAAGAAGCCGGCCCATCCACGCCGGTCGAAGTGCTGGGTCTCGAAGCCATGCCAGACTCCGGCGACACCTTCCTCGTGGTTGCCGACCGCGACAAGGCCAAGGGCATCGCCCAGTACCGCAAGATGAAGGAGAGAGAAGCGCAGCTGGCCAAGAGTTCGCGTGTATCTCTCGAAGGTCTTGCCGAGCAGATTCGCCAGGCCGGCGTAAAAGACCTGCCGCTGATCATCAAGGGCGACGTCACCGGCTCGGTGGAAGTGTTGGCCGATTCTCTGGTGAGGATGTCCACCGAGAAGGTGCGCATCAAGGTCATCCACTCGGGAGTGGGTTCGATTACCGAGAGCGATGTGCTGCTAGCCACCGCGTCGAACACGATCATCATCGGCTTCAACGTGCGCCCGGAGCGGAAGGCCGCGGAACTGGCGCAGCAGGAAGGCATCGAGATCCGGCTGCACTCCATCATCTACGAGCTACAGGATGAAATTCGACTGGCAATGATGGGTCTGCTTGATCCCACGTTTAAGGAGAACTACCTGGGCCGTGCAGAAGTCCTCAACATCTTCCGCATTCCCAAGGTCGGCACCATCGCCGGATGCCGCGTTCAAGACGGAGTAATCCGCCGTGACGCGGAGGTAAAGGTAATGCGGGGAGAACAGCAACTCTTCAAGGGTAAAATCAACTCGCTGAAACGCTTCAAGGACGACGCCCGCGAAGTAACCAGCGGAATGGAATGCGGAATCGGCCTGGCAGGCTTCAGCGACCTGAAGGAAGGTGACCTAATTGAGGCCTTCTCCATCGAAAAGATGGCAGCCGACCTGGGGGCGCTGACTTCGGCCAAGGCATAATTCAGTTTTGAGGCATAGAGTTCGGCCCGCAGCTTCTATATGAGTTGTGGGCCTGTTTGTTTCTGGCGGGTTGCTTAAGTCGGACCAACTATTGGCGGTTAGGCACTCCGCCTTTTTGGGGGCTTTTCCACGCAATGACTGAAATGCGCAGCATCCGCTATCTTGTAACAATAAGGAATCCTGTGGAGCCCAGCCGCAAGCCACAAAGGAGGTCAACGTGACGTTTGAGAGCGATAACAGCGGAATTGCCAGCATTGCCGGCAACCATACAGTAGACGAGACTGTCGCGAAGCTCAAAGGCATTCTCGAAGCCAATGGTGTGACTCTGTTTGCGTTGATCGATCATAGCGGCGAAGCGGAAAAAGCTGGAATGAAAATGCCGCCAACCAGGTTGCTCATCTTTGGCAGCCCCAAGGCTGGCACGCCGGTGATGCAGGCCGCTCCGAGCGCTGCCATTGACCTTCCGCTTAAGATCCTGGTCGCGGAGGATGAGTGCGACAAGACCTGGATCTCCTGGAACAGCGTTGGTTACTTGCAGACTCGCCACCGCATTCCCCCTAAACTAATGCAGAACCTGGCAGTTGTTGAGGCTCTGGCTGCGAAAGTAGCTGATTAATTCTTGCCGTCCTGCTATGCGGGTGACCTTATTAGGCCCCGTATGATCGAACCCCACACGGGACGGTGCAATAGCTGCTACACCATCAATCGCGTCCAACGCTGTATCTTTCTCCGGCTGTATAATTCGTGCGGTTCGCACAGTGGGAATGAATTGTCATAGTGCGGCCTTTGAAAGGGGCTTGCGTGAAGCGCAGTTTTATTGGTATTTCCAGGAATCGTCAAGAAATTTTCGCAAAAAAGAAGCGCGCGCTCCTTTGCCTGGCGCTCTCGGCAATCGCTCTCTCAGTGTCGGCGCAGACCGTGAACCTGTTTCCAGCTAATTACCAGGCCCAGTGGACGCGCATCGCCATCCCGCCCACCAAGCCCGTCAGCAACGTTCCCCAATGGCATATCGACCCAGTAAAACGCACAATTGTTTGCGACGGAAACGGCGGTCATGAGTGGCTCCGCTTCAATCGCGAACTCAAAAACTTCACCTTTCACCTCAAGTGGCGCTTTACGTCGCTCCGCGGCACTCCGCAGTACAACAGCGGCGTCTTCTTCAGGAACAACGAAGACGGCTCAATCTGGCACCAGGCGCAAACCTCGCCCGAAGGCGGATACATCTTTGGCCTGACGCCCGTCGACGGAAGGCCGACTGCCTTTAACCTGCGCAAGGAGATGACGGAAAACCGCGTGAAGCTCGCGGGGCAGTGGAATACCTTTGATATCCGCTGCATTGGAGAAACCTGCACGCTTTCCGTAAACGGCTCGGTGGTGAACACGACGAAGGTTGGCCTTGATAAGGGCTACATCGGACTGGAATCAGAGGGCTATCAAATCGAATTCAAGGACTTTAAGGTTCGGGAATTGCCCTGAGAGCTCTGCTGAACTGCAAACCGGCTTCTGCACCGGAAACATTTCGTGGTGACGATCTCGTCACGGCTTACCCGAGGATGAGCAGCTCTGTCGACACCAGCAAACCCACAAGAGCTATGAAAATGCCTCCATTGATCTCCTGCTTTGTCGCCTGCATCTCGTTCTCATTGTTTACCTGCGAGAAGAAGAGGTCATTGTGATTCGAGAGCTCCGGGCTGTCGCGCACAAAAGCGCATGCCCTGAGGCCACCCACACCTCAATTCAAACGATTTCGCATGCTCAGAGAGCCTTCTCCATCCGGGTTTACCTCTCTTCGAAAGAATCCCCATGGCAGGCTCGATCTAAAGCGGATATCGTTCCAGCGCAATCGCGTTTCGCGCTACAATCCGGCTTTGCGCCACGGCATTGCCAGGCGTAAACCGCGCCAACCGCCGCAGAATGACGAGTTGTGTCCGCAGCATGTCTCCGTCGCTGCAGGCCGCCAAAACGCGCCGTGCCGCCCGCTCGGCCAAGGCCATGGACTCGTCCGCGAGCAAGCCCGTCATGGCCACGGCAGTCGCCGCGGAGCTCTTTTCGGCCTCCACAAGTTTGAGCGCTCGCAGCCAAGCCGATTCCAGGGCAAATACCTGCATGATCATCTCGCATAGATCGGCCATTACTTCCTGCTCGTCCGCCAACGCCGTCATGAACCGCTGGCTCGCCACTCCTGTGCTAAACAGCGTTATCTTTTTCGCGGCAGACAGCACCGCGGCCTCGCGGCCCAGCGGTTGGTCCACGTCACCGCCGGCATCGAAGCCCGGCGGCTCCATCACCTCGTCCATCACCCGCTTAATGGCCACCATCAGCGGTAACTGGCCGCTCATCGCGCGCTTCATCAGCCATCCCGTAATGATCAGCCGGTTGATCTCATTGGTCCCCTCAAAAATTCTGTTAATGCGCGCATCTCGGTATGTCCGCTCTGCAGGAAACTCCTCCACATAACCGTATCCGCCCATCGTTGCGACCAGTTCGTCCGCCACATGCGAGAGCATCTCCGACCCGTATACCTTCAGGATGGAGCACTCGACTGCATATTCTTCAATGCGCCTTTGCACCTCGCGAGGCGAATGCGGCTGCTCCCCGCTCCGTTGGGCAAGCCCCGCATCGATCATGCCTGCCGTCCGGTAGGCCATGCTTTCAGCCGCATACAAATACGTGGCCGAGGCGGAAATCTTCCGCTGGATCATTCCGAACTCCGAGACCGGCTTGCCGAAAGCGTGGCGCTCTTTGGCATAGCGGATCATGTTTGCGAGTGCGTGACGGGCGCCACCTATGCAGGCCACTCCGAGCTTGAAGCGTCCCACGTTCAGAACGTTGAAGGCGATGTGATGTCCCTTACCGGGCTCGCCCAGCAGGTTTGCCGCAGGCACTCTGCAGTCGGCCAGCACAAGAGGGCAAGTGGAGGAGCCGTGAATGCCCAGCTTGTGCTCCTCTGCTCCCACAGTCAGGCCGGGGGTGTCGCGCTCGATGAGAAAGGCTGAAAATTGCTCCGTTCCCGACACCGGGTCAACGATTTTGGCGAAGACCGTATAGAGTCCCGCGACGCCGCAATTGGTGATCCACTGCTTTTCGCCGTTGAGGGTGTAGTAGGCACCGTCGGGCGAGAGCACCGCACGGGCGCGGATTCTCATGGCGTCCGAGCCGGAACTCGCCTCAGACAATCCGTAGGAACCAATCCACTCGCAACTCGCCAGTTTGGGCAGATAGCGCTGCTTCTGCTCTTCGGTCCCGTACCAGACCAGCGGCAAGGTTGCGATGCCAATATGCGCTCCAAAGGCGGTAGAAAAGCTTGCGAGCACCGATATGTAGTCTGTAATCAGCGTCGAGCTGACCTTATCCATGCCCATTCCGCCGTACTCTTCGGGGATTTCAACGGAGGTAAACCCCAGTGCGGCAGCTTTGCGCATTAGGCCAGCCAACACTCCCGACTCTTTCGCTTCGATGGCAGCGATGGAGGGCTCGATCTCCTCGCGGGCAAAGCGCGCCGCAGTAGCCGCAATCTGCCGATGCTCCTCGCTGAGATCTTCGGGAGTAAAAACCTCGCCCGGAGCGCGGGTGTCGAGTAGAAAACTGCCGCCTGCGGCGGCAACGATCGGGGACGCTCCTTCAGTACTCATGCAGTAATCTTCCCACCCTGTCAGCACAGTACGTCAACAGGACGGAAGCAATCAACAGCGGATAACCGAAGCGATTCCAAAGAAGCACTTGCCCTTGATGGGACCGACGGAAGCAGCGAGCCAATCCGTGTTCGGAGAAAAGCCACGACTAGCCTCCGCCAAGGGTGGGCGTCGTCCGCGGGATGATGCGGATCGGCAGTGAAACCTCTGAATCGCGTACAATTACGGGTATCAGGAACATGGAGGTTTCACCCTGCTCGCCGCGCTCTTGACCCATCGGATTCCCCCCGCCAGCCTGCTCCAGGGGCTGAAGTTGCGTATAGGCGTACATATGATGTACGCCAGCCAGAACGACTTGCGCCATTATCTGAAGGCGCAATACGGCGACCAGACCTTCAAGGGGCTCTACCACTGGAACCTGTTTGACGCGGCGGTTTTGCTCCCGTATTTCGCGGTGATGATCGTCCTGGCTCTGTACGGCGTGCACCGCTATACGATGTGTTACCTCTATTCAAGTACCGCAAGAACTATAACCCCAATCCTCCCAGGCAATTTGACGAGCTGCCCAGGGTGACGGTGCAACTGCCGATCTTCAACGAGCAGTTTGTCATCGACCGGCTGATCGAGGCGGTTTGCGCCATGGAGTATCCGCGGGAAAAGCTTGAGATCCAGGTGCTGGACGACTCCACGGACGAGACGCAGGAAGTGGCCTCGGGGATTGTGGCGCGCTATGCCGCGCTGGGCCATCCGATCGAGTACATTCACCGCACCAACCGGCACGGATACAAGGCCGGGGCGCTCGATGCCGGGCTGAAAGTGGCCAAAGGCGAGTACGTTGCCATCTTCGACGCCGACTTTGTGCCGCCGACCGACTGGCTGATGAAGGTGATCCACCACTTTGCCGAGCCCGAGATCGGAATGGTGCAGACGCGCTGGTCGCATCTGAACCGCAACTACAGCATGTTGACGCAGATTGAGGCGATCCTGCTCGATGGGCACTTTGTGATGGAGCATGGGGCGCGGGTGCGCACAGGCGACTTCTTCAACTTTAACGGCACCGCGGGTATGTGGCGCATCCAGGCAATTACCGATGGCGGGGGCTGGCAGCACGATACGCTGACCGAAGATACGGACCTGAGCTACCGCTCGCAACTTGGCGGGATGGAAGTTCAAATACCTGCCCGAAGTGGAGTGCCCGAGCTGAGCTGCCGATCGAGATGACGGCCTTCAAGACGCAGCAGGCGCGCTGGGCCAAGGGCTTGATCCAGACCAGCATCAAGGTGCTGCCGAAGATGTTCCGGTCAAATGTGCCGCGGCAGGATCAAGATTGAGGCGGTCTACCATCTGACGGCAAACCTCAGCTATCCATTGATGGTGATCATGTCGGCGGCGTTGATTCCGGCAATGATTTGCCGGTTCTACCAGGGCTGGTTCCAGATGCTGCTGATTGACGTGCCGCTCTTTACCGCATCGACGTTCTCGATTGCGGTGTTTTACCTGATGAGCGAACGAGAGCTTTTTCCTAAGACGTGGAAGAAGACATTCTATTATTTGCCGTTTCTGATGGCGCTGGGAATCGGCCTTACGGTGACCAATACGAAAGCGGTGATGGAGGCCCTGTTCGGCATCAAGAGCGCGTTCGTCCGTACGCCGAAATACCGAGTGGCCAAGAAGGGCGAAAAGTCTCAAGCGGCCAAATACCGCAAACGGTTGGTGCTTGCACCGTGGATTGAGCTTTTGTTGGGCGCGTACTTCTTTGTGGCAATTCTTTACACCTTCTCGAACCAGAATTACTTTACGGCGCCGTTTCTGATTCTGTTTGTGATCGGCTACTGGTATACCGGTCTGATGAGCCTGCTGCAGGGTCGGTTCGAGCGCTGGCGCAGCGGCAAGGGCGCCAACACAGAAGAATCAAGTCCCAAGCCTTTTCCGGTGGGCGTGTGAGCAGGCAAGCTGCGTTTTAAACGCGATCCTGCGTGCAAACCCAAGTCCGTCGCACACAATCGTTACCTGTTAAGAATCCGCCCTCGCCCCTCCGCTACAATAGGATGAAGCGCCTGCTGCGCCGGGAACAAAAGTCCTCCGGCTGTCAGGCGCATAAGAGCATTATGCTGGCACAAAACCTACCTGAAGCCCTAACTTTCGACGATGTCCTGCTGGTGCCCGCTTACAGCGAGGTGGTGCCCGTGCAGGTGAGCACGCAGACGCGCCTGACACGCGAAATTACTCTCAATACCCCGCTGATCTCCTCGGCCATGGATACGGTGACCGAATCGCGCATGGCGATTGCCATGGCTCAACAGGGCGGCATCGGCATTGTGCACCGCAACCTGATCATCGCCGACCAGGCCGGCGAGATTGACAAGGTCAAGCGCTCGGAGAGCGGGATGATTGTGGACCCGGTAACAATCGGACCCGACCAAATGATTTCTGACGCGCTCGATGTGATGCGTCGCTACAAAATCTCCGGAGTGCCGGTTACGCGGGGAAAGCGGCTCGTTGGAATTCTGACCAACCGCGACCTGCGCTTTGAGACCCGCACCGATATTCCGATCGGCGATGTCATGACGAAGAAAGACTTGATCACCGTCCCGGTAGGCACCACGCTTGAAGAAGCTGAGCTGATTCTTCACGAGCACCGCGTGGAAAAGCTGCTGGTGGTCAACGATCAGTACGAGTTGAAGGGGCTGATCACCGTCAAGGACATTCAGAAAAAGCTGAAATATCCCATGGCCAGCAAGGACGATCAAGGCAGGCTGCGCGTGGGCGGAGCGATCGGGGCCACGGGCGACTACCTTGAGCGGGCGGCCGAATTGGTGCGCGCGCGAGCCGACGTGCTGGCAATCGACTCGGCGCACGGCCACTCCGCGCGGGTGCTTGAAGCTGTCCGTGAAGTCAAGAAGCTTTTTCCCAACATCGGAGTGCTGGCAGGCAACATCGCCACCTATGAAGGTGCGCTGGCGCTTATGGATGCGGGCGCGGATGCGATCAAGGTAGGCATCGGCCCCGGCTCAATTTGTACTACGCGCATGGTGACCGGCGCGGGCATGCCGCAGATCACAGCCATCGCCGAAGCCTGGCGCGCAGCACGCGAGCGTGGCATTCCAGTAATCGCCGACGGAGGCATCAAGTACTCAGGTGAAATTACCAAGGCCATCGCGGCCGGAGCCAGCTCCGTAATGATTGGATCCTTGTTTGCGGGCGTTGACGAGAGCCCCGGCGAGACGATTCTTTACCAGGGACGCAGCTTTAAGAGCTACCGCGGGATGGGCTCTTTGACAGCGATGAGCCAGGGATCGGGCGAACGTTATTTCCAGAGCACCAGCGATATCGCTAGCTCCGAGATGGGCACTGAAGGTGTGGTGCAGCGCGAGCGCGCCAGCCAGAATCGCCTGGCAAAGTTCGTTCCCGAGGGTATCGAAGGACGTGTGCCCTACCGTGGCCCGCTCGAATCGATGGTCTACCAGCTGGTGGGCGGCCTCCGCTCCGGCATGGGCTACCTGGGCTGCGGTTCGATTCTCCAACTTCAGGAGAAAGCGCAATTCGTTCGCATCTCCGGCGCAGGCTTGCGCGAAAGTCACGTCCATGACGTGATCATCACGCGGGAGGCGCCCAACTATCATGTCGAGTAGGCGCTGCGGCATCAAGTACTGGCTGGGCGTATGGCTGCCGGTCATCGTGGGCCTCAGCCTGATTACAATGGAGTCGACGGAGGCATTCGGGTCCGACCACACCTCCGGTCCGATGCGGCTACTCTTCCAGGCCATCTTCGGTCATGTGAGCGACGTCAAATGGGAGATGCTTCATCACATTATCCGCAAGTCAGGTCACTTTACCGGCTATGGATTACTGAGTCTGACCTGGCTTCGCGCCTGGTGGTACACGCTGCCCTACTCCCGTTACTTCAAAGATGCAGTGCTGGCGCTGCTTGCTACAGGCATGACTGCGAGTGCCGATGAATTCCACCAATCGTTTCTGCCAAACCGCACGTCCTCTGTTTGGGATGTGCTGCTGGATTGCTGCGGTGCGATTGCGATCATGGTGGTCTTTTATGTCATCGTGCGTTTATTTCACCCAAGACGGCTGGCGTGGGCAAAATAGACGCTGCTGGTTACGCATGCCAGGCCGGACGCATGCGAATCGGTTCCAAATACAAACACGGGCGCATCCCCCATCGGGATGCGCCCGTATGACGTTCTGGTTTAAAGCAATGAAGGAGATGAGGAGCCCGATTAAGCGGCTTCTTCGCTACCCTGAGCTTCTGTTTCCTTCTTCTGGTCTTCCAACTGCTTTTCGAGCTCTGCGCGCTTTTTTGCCTTCAGGTCTTCGCGCTTCTGGCGCTTGACTTCAAGCTGCTTCTCGGCACCTAACAGTTCGATAAACGCCTTTTCGGCGCCGTCGCCCTGCTGGAAGCCCGTGCGCACGATGCGGAGATAGCCGCCATTCCGATCGCCGTAGCGCGGGGCAACAGTCTCAAACAATCGAGTGACGGCCTTGTCAGTGGTGAGGAAGCTGAGCGCCTGACGGCGCGAGTGCAGATCGCCCTTCTTGCCGAGGGTAATCATCTTTTCCACGTGCGGACGCACCGCCTTGGCTTTGGCGATGGTGGTCTCCACGCGGTCTTCAACGATGATGGACGTAACCAGGTTGCGCAGCAGCGCGCGACGATGGCTGGTGTTGCGTCCGAGCTTGAATCCTGCATTGCGATGGCGCATGATGAAAACTCTCTTTCGAAGAATTCGCTTGTGAAATCCCAGGTCCCACAGTCGGGACCCTGGGACACCCAAATTTACGTACTCGCCGAGGCGATACTCTATCAGAAGTTCTCGGTCTCGGTGGGCAACTGCAGATCCACTGAATCCAGGGGTTCGTCCTCGTCGTCGTACCGGCCATAGCTTGCAGCCAGGGCGGTGGCGGGAGGAATGCTCGTGGGTCCGGGAACAGCGTTGCCGTTTTCGTCGATCTTCATGCCCAGCGAAAGACCCATCTGGGCAAGGATTTCCTTGATCTCGTTTAGGCTCTTGCGGCCGAAGTTCTTGGTCTTCAGCATTTCGGCTTCGGTTTTCTGCACCAACTCGCCAATGGACTGAATGTTGGCGTTCTTGAGACAGTTGTAGCTGCGGACGGACAACTCCAGCTCTTCAACGGAGCGGTTGAGGTTGTCGTTGCGGAGAAGGACGCGGCCTTCTTCTCCACGCGCTTCCGCTTCGATTTCCTCTTCGAAGTTGATGAAGATGCTCATGTGGTCCTTGAGCAGCTTAGCGGCGAGACCCACGGCATCGGCGGGCAGTACGGCGCCGTTGGTCCACACTTCAAGGGTCAGTTTGTCGTAGTCGGTGATCTGGCCCAGGCGGGCCGCTTCAACCACGTAGTTGACGCGCCGCACCGGGGAATGAACTGAATCGACGGGAATGAATCCCAGACCGAGGTCCGCGTCAAAGTTCTTGTCGGCGGAGATGTAGCCGCGGCCGCGCTTGAGGCGCATTTCCATGTCGAGCTTGCCGCCTTCAGAAAGAGTGGCAAGATAAATGTTCTTGTCAAGGATCTCGACGTCGCCGTCGGCCTCGATCATGCCGGACGTGACCACGCCGGGCTGGTCAGCGCGCAGATAGAGCGCCTTGGGGCCTTCGCCCGCAAGCTTGAAGGGAACTTGCTTGAGATTCAGGATGATGTCGGTCGCGTCTTCAACAACGCCGCCGATGGACTGAAACTCGTGCAACACGCCTTCGATGCGGATAGCGGTGACAGCTGCGCCTTCGATGGAGCTGAGAAGCGTACGGCGCAACGCATTGCCGATGGTGGTGCCGAAGCCGCGCTCAAAGGGCTGGGCGCTGAACTTGCCAAATGTGTCGCTAAGCGTCTCGGCATCGACTGCCAGGCGCTTCGGTTTTTGAAATCCTCTCCACAGCATATAAGTCTCTCGTTTCCCGCGCGGCATGTGCGTCGCGATGCATTTTGCGGCGGCCGCGCAAGTTCTCCTTCGGTTGAAATGCAGTGAACACTGGTCCGTGACAAGTGATCAGTAAAATCCCCACCGGGGTAACTGATCACTGGCCACTGGCCACTGAACGCTCGACTGCTTACTTCGAGTAAAGTTCCACGATCAACTGCTCATTGATGGGCAGGTTGACTTCCGTGCGCTTGGGCAGGTGCAACACGCGACCGGTGAGATTTTCGAAATTGGCCTCAAGCCAGACCGGCACGGGATTTTGTGCGGCGTACTGCGCACCCTGTTCCACGATCACCAGCTTCTTGGCGCTGTCGCGGACGGCGATTTCGTCCCCCACGCTCACCTGGAAAGAAGGAATATTCACCTTGCGGCCGTTGACGGTCACGTGGCCGTGACGAACCACCTGGCGTGCCTGACGGCGCGAAATAGCAAAGCCGAGTCGAAAGGCCACGTTGTCAAGGCGCCGCTCGAGTTGCTGAATCAGCAGTTCGCCGGTAACGCCGGAGGCGCGGTTGGCCTTTTCGTAGTATTCGCGGAATTGGCCCTCAAGCGTGAAGTACATGCGCTTGGCCTTCTGCTTTTCGTGCAGTTGCAGACCGTATCCCACGATCTTGGCCTTGCGATCTTTGCCGTGCTGGCCGGGGGGAAAGTTGCGTTTCTCCAGCGGGCAGCGGTCAGAGAGGCACTTGGTGCCTTTCAAAAAAAGTTTGGTGCCTTCGCGACGGCAAAGGCGGCAGACTGCTCCGGTATAACGTGCCATTTCTACTCCTGACTTCGGATGACGGCCGGTTTACGGTCCTCCGGACTCTTTATCCTTTGGACTTTCTTCCCGGCCCGGTTGTTGTTAGGGACTAAGAGACTGGGGACTGAGGGACTAGAGAAACAATCCCCGTGAATCTCAGTCCCTATGCCCCTAGGCCCCAGGTCCCTCCGCGCTTCTTATACGCGGCGCCGTTTCGGCGGACGGCAGCCATTATGCGGCACCGGCGTGACGTCACGGATGGAGCGCACTTCAATGCCGGCCGCTGCCAGAGCGCGAATCGCTGACTCGCGACCCGAACCTGGTCCGGCAACGCGGACGTCGACGGCGCGCAGCCCGTGATCGCGGGCCATGCTGGCTGCATTGGAGGCCGCCTGCTGCGCCGCGAACGGCGTGCCCTTGCGCGATCCACGAAAACCCAACGAGCCCGAACTCTTCCAGCTCAGCGTGTTGCCCACCTGGTCGGTGATGGTGACGATGGTGTTGTTGAACGAGGCCTGAATGTGCGCGATGCCGAACGGCACATTTTTGCGCTCGCGTTTCTTGAACTTCTTGTTCTTGCCCGCCTTGCCGGCGCCGGCTTTCTGCTCTGGCTTCGCCATTAGGTCTTACCCGTCGCTTTCTTCTTGCCGGCAACTGTGCCCTTGCGCGGTCCCTTGCGGGTGCGGGCATTGGTGTGGGTGCGCTGTCCGCGTACCGGCAGGGACCGCCGGTGGCGCGTACCGCGATAGCTTTGGATGTCGATCAGGCGCTTGATGTGCATCTGGACGTCCTTACGGAGATCGCCTTCGACGTCTCCTTCGTCCTCAATCACCTGACGGATGCGGTTGACCTCGTCCTCGCCCAGATCCTGGATCTTTTTGAAGGCGTCTACATTCGCCTTTTCCAGAATCTTGAGGGCGCGCGGGTTGCCGATCCCGAAGATATATGTGAGCGCGATCCGTGCCTGTTTGTTGCGCGGCAGATCGACGCCAGCAATGCGTGCCATTTGAATTCCTTTGCTGCATCAGGTTGTGTGCACCCGGCCTTAACCGGTTCGCACGGGTTATGCTTTCCGCCTCCAGGGGTTCAGCGCAAGCCTTGACTCAGGCTAACTAGCCCCGTTTTCAGTGGTCAGTTGACAGTGGTCATTCTTGCTGTGCTTCGCGAGCTTGTTTCTGCTGTTCACTGTTCACTGCCGTGGAGGGTTGAGCGTATACCAGGCCGGCTTAGCCCTGGCGCTGCTTGTGCTTTGCGTTTTCGCAGATCACCCTGACCACACCACGGCGGGTAATCACCTTGCACTTGACGCAAATCTTCTTTACCGATGCTCGAACCTTCATTGCCTGCTGCCCTTCTCCGCGCTTGAATCAAGAGGTGCGGGTTATGAAAAACTACTTGTAGCGGTACACGATCCGGCCGCGATTCAGGTCGTAGGGGCTGAGTTCCACGGCCACCCGGTCGCCAGGAAGGATGCGGATAAAGTTCTTGCGCATTCGTCCCGAGACATGGGTCAATACCTCGTGGTTGTTCTCGAGTTTGACCTTGAACATGGCATTAGGCAGCGTCTCTGTGACCACCGCCATGATCTCAATCGCGTCTTCCTTCGACAAACCGCATCCCGCTTCTGCCGGACCCTGGCACGAACCCTCGTACCGGCCCCAGCTTGTTAGCCCGAGCCTGCTACTCGGTTAAAATTCTCGCCCCGGTGGACGTCACCGCAACCGTGTGCTCAAAATGAGCGCTCATGCTTCCGTCTTTGGCCACAGCCGTCCAGCCGTCATCCAAAACGGTCACGTCGGGCCTGCCGGCATTCACCATCGGCTCGATGGCGATCACCATACCCGCCTTCAGCTTCATGCCCCGGCCCGCTTCGCCAAAGTTTGGCACCTGCGGATCCTCGTGCATCTGAACTCCGATGCCATGACCCACAAAATCTCTGACCACTGAGAACCCTTCGCCTTCCACCACTCCCTGCACGGCTGCACCTACGTCGCCCAAGGTCGCTCCCGGACGAACTGCCGCGATGCCTGCCTGCAGAGATGCTTCAGTCACCTTGAGCAGCCGCGCCGCGTCGGCATTGATGGAGCCCACTGGCACCGTGATCGCCGCGTCGCCGTAATAGCCGTCGATAACAACTCCGAAGTCGACCGAGACAATATCTCCGTCTTTCAGAACTCTCTTCGGCGACGGAATGCCATGAACTACCTCGCTGTTGACTGAGGTGCACAGCACGCAGGGAAAACCGTGATATCCCTTGAACGCAGCCTTAACACCCAGTTCGGCCAGCCTCTTTTCCGCTGCCTTCTCCAGATCGAACGTGGTGGCGCCTGGCTTGACCCGCTCGCGCACCAACTCAAGCACCTCGCGAACCACTTGGCCCGCGCGGCGCATCTTTTCGATCTCCTGAGACGACTTCAGTACGACCGCCAAACCAAGCCTTCCAACATCTGTGAATAGTCGGCAGCAAGTACTCAGCCGAAACTTCACTTTCAAGTGGTCGCTGACATCTGACTGACGGCCAACAACGCGCAACACCACCGCTCGGTCGCGTTATCCGCGCAACAGATCCACGGCGGCAACAATTCCGGCCGCAATTTCTGCAATCGGCCGGTCTCCATCCACTTCCGCAAAACGTCCCAGACTCCGGTAATGCTCGACGACCGGTGCGGTCGAGCGCCCCATAGGCGCGCATCCGCTCCTTGAAAACCTCTTCCGTATCATCGGCTCGCTGGGTCAGTGCCGCACCCTCCACATCACAGAAGCCATCCACTTTGGGCGGATTTACGTAGATGTTATAGATGGTCTGGCAGACGGGACAGTTCCGGCGCCCAGTAATTCGGCGCAAAAGTTGATTATAGTTCACTTGGATGCTGACGGCAACCACCGGAAGGCCGTCCGGCCGCGCCGCCAGACGACCATCCAGCCAGCCTGCCTGGCCGAGCGTCCGCGGGAATCCGTCCAGAATGTATCCGTCGGCCGTATCCGGCTGTTGTAGCCGCACGGCCACCATCTCTTCAACCAGGGAGTCGGGCACCAGTTCGCCGCGGCCCATGATCTCCTTGGCTACCTTGCCCAATTGCGTGCCCTGAGCCACATTGGCGCGCAACAGGTCTCCGGTGGAAATCTGGGGAATCCGCCAGATCTTGATGACCTCTTTGGCCTGGGTCCCTTTGCCCGAGCCCGGCGCTCCCAATAAAAGAATTGGGCCGGGCGAGGTCTTTCGACCCGATTCCCGGCCCTGTTCGACTTCGGTACTGGATGAAGACATTACCAGGTTTTCCTTCCGCGTATGCGACCGGAGCGCGGGGAAAAGCCGTCATAATGGCGCATGATCAGCTGCGATTCGATCTGGTTAACTGTGTCCATGGCCACACCCACAACGATAAGCAACGAAGTGCCGCCAAAGTAGAAGTTGACCCCCATACCGTGAATCGCCCACGTCGGCAGACTCTCAAAGACGCGACCGATCGAGCCACAACTTGTCAAAACGGATGCCGGAGATGAGAAAGGTCGGCACCAGTGAGATCACGATCAGATAAAGCGCGCCCACCAGCGTAATGCGGGTGAGAATGTCATTGATGAAGTCCGACGTCCGCTTGCCCGGCCGAATGCCGGGTATGAACGAGCCCGACTTGCGGAAGTTGTCGGCGATATCGTCCGGCTTCATGATGATGGACACGTAGAAATAAGCGAAAAAGATAATGCCCAGCATGTCCAGCAGCTCATACCACGGGTAGCCGGGCGCAAGCGCCTGCATAATGGGCTGCAGGAAGCGGCTGTTCTGCACCCACTCCACCTGGCCGAAGAGCATGGGAGCCGAAAGGATGGAGCTGGCGAAGATCACGGGCATGACGCCGCCAGAATTCACCTTGAGCGGAAGGTGGCTGGACTGCCCGCCCATCATGCGCCGGCCGATGATCCGGCGCGCGCTCTGGATGGGAATGCGGCGCTCAGATCGCTCAACGAAGACAATGAAGGCCACCACGGCGATCATGCCGGCAACCAGGAGCAGCACAACCAGAAAGGTCATCGAACCCCAAGCATCGGTCTGAATCTTTTGCACCAGTTCTGCTACGCCGCGGGGCAGGCCTGCTACGATGCCGGCGAAGATGAGAAGACTCATGCCGTTGCCGATGCCGCGATCAGTGATTTGCTCACCCAGCCACATGATGAAGGCAGTCCCGGTCGTGAGAGTGATCACGGTCATCAGCACAAAGCCCGCGCCTGGATTCAGGACCAATCCCTGGCGGGTAAGAATGGCGGCGATGCCGATGGATTGCAGCGCGCCGAGAATCACCGTGAGGTAGCGGGTCCACTGCGTGATCTTGCGCCGGCCCAGTTCGCCTTCCTTCTGGATGCGCGC
This sequence comes from uncultured Acidobacteriaceae bacterium, assembly GCA_963793885.1. Lineage (GTDB taxonomy): Bacteria > Acidobacteriota > Terriglobia > Terriglobales > Acidobacteriaceae > Telmatobacter. The sequence goes on along the minus strand of CAWCBQ010000001.1, from coordinate 1,051,055 downwards.
CAATGGCTCGTAGACCACGGTAAGAAGCTGAAAGATGATCGAGGCCGTGATGTACGGCATAATGCCCAGCGCGAAGATGGTCATGCGGCGCAGGGTTCCGCCGCTGAACAGATCCATCAGGCCTAGCGCCGACCCGTTCTGCGAGTTGAACATCAATTCCAACTGGTGGGCGTTGACGCCGGGCGTGGGAATCCACGCGCCCAGACGATACACTGCGAGAATGCCCATGGTGAAGAGTACGCGCTTGCGCAGATCGGGAATCCGGAAAATATTGAGAAATTTCTCAAGCATCTTTGCTAATCCGCTTCAGGCGTCGAGCGCCAGTTGATTCGTTGACTTACTTCAACATCTTAGTGCATTTCCGGATTCCAGTTGAGTTTATGGGAATGCGGCGAATGCTGAATATGCGGGCCGTCACACGAGTTCCAAAAAAGAATGGCCCGAAAAACTGCCCTCAAATGAGAGACATGACCGAATCCCCGTCTCCCTTGAGTGGGCGCCTGCCCAAGGTACTGTTCTTTGACTCTTGAACCCGCGCAGGTCGCCGAGTGATGACCGGAACTGCTGGTCTCGGTTCGAGACCGCCAGGTCCAACACCACTTAAGCTGTCGCCGGAGCCACGGCTCCACCAAGAACCACGGCCTTGCCGCCTGCCTTTCGATCTTCTCGACGGCGGACTTGGAAAACTTGTGCGCGTGGATGGTGATGGCCGAGGTGAGCTCGCCAGAGCCGAGAATCTTGATGAGCGCCTTCTTGCTCGACGCCAGGCCCAGCTTCTTGTAGTCTTCGAGGGCGATCTCGGTCACCTTGAGATCGGCGATCGTCTCGCATCCGGTCCAGATTCACGACCGTATATTCGGTGCGGAAGATGTTAGTGAAGCCGCGCTTGGGCAGACGGCGGTGCAGTGGCATCTGGCCGCCCTCAAATCCGCGCATCAGGCTGAAGCCGGAGCGCGAACCCTGGCCCTTATGGCCGCGGGTTGAGGTCTTGCCCATGCCGGATCCCATGCCCCGGCCCACGCGTTTGCGCCCGGTGTTGGCTTTCTTGGGCGCGCGCAAATTCGATAGATTCTTTGCCATTTTTTCCTCGCTGTAGCGCGGGCGAAGGTTGAATCCTCTGCCGACTCGCGTTATGTCAGCAAACAGTTATCAAAGAACGATGGCCGGAAATCCGCCCATCCTCGTCCAATGGCACTGATCGCTGCGAACTTACTTCTCTACGATCCGCACCAAGTGCGGAATCGTCTTCACCATACCGCGGATGGATTCAGTGTCAACACGCTCGACAATCTGGTTGAGGCGCGTAAAGCCGAGCCCCTTCACCACCGCCTTGTGCTTGGCCGGCGTAGTGTTCTTCGAACGGTAGTACTCAATGCGAATCGTTTTGGCCTCGGCCATGGCTTACATCTCCTCCACGGTCTTGCCGCGCATAGTCGCCACCTCTGCCCGGTCGCGCAGCTGCACCAGCGCGTCGAAGGTAGCCTTAACCACGTTGTGCGGGTTGGGAGAGCCGAGGCTCTTGGTGAGCACGTTCTGCACTCCAGCAGAAGTCATCACAGCGCGCACCGCGCCTCCGGCAATGACGCCCGTGCCTTCCGGCGCCGGCTTGAGCAGCACTTGACCCGGCCGTAACGGCCCAGCACCAGGTGCGGAATCGTGGTCTCGGTCAGGTTGACCCGGACCAGGTTCTTCTTGGCCGATTCAATTCCCTTGCGAATTGCCTGGGGAACCTCCTTGGCCTTGCCCGAACCGTAGCCCACCACGCCCGAAGCGGCGTCGCCAACCACCACCAGCGCGGCAAACGACATGTTCTTGCCGCCCTTTACCACTTTGGTTACGCGATTGATGGCCACCACCTGGTCCTTCAGGTTGTACTGGTTGGCATCGAGTTTCTTCTTCAAGATCGTCATTGCTTCTCTCGTCCCTCAGTGGTCAGTGAACAGTCGATTAGTGGTCGTTCTCTGTTGCTATCTGCGCGATTCTGCTGTTCGCTGTGCACTGCTAACTGTTCCTTGCTCTTTAGAACTCCAGGCCCGCCTCGCGGGCCGCGTCGGCCAGCGCCTTGATGCGACCGTGATATAGGTAGCCGCCGCGATCGAAGACCACTTTCTTGATGCCCTTTTCGACTGCCCTCTCGGCCACTGCCTTGCCGATCTCCTTGGCCGAAGCAACGTTGCCGCCGGTCTTGAGCTTCAACTGGAGCGATGAGGCCGAAACCAGTGTCTCGCCCGTCTGGTCGTCGATGACCTGCGCGTAAATGTGGTTCAGCGAACGGTAAACGTTCAGCCGCGGCCGCTCCCCGGTGCCGGACAGCTTGGCACGGATGCGCGCGTGAATGCGCTGGCGAATTGCGTTTCTCTTGGTCTCGGTAATCATGGTCTCTCATTCCTATCAGCGGAACCGCCCAGCGGCCCCGTTCGGTTTAATTCAGGTGTCAGGGATCAGTGATCAGTCGCTCGTCTGCTGTTTATGCCGCTTTGACTGATCCCTGAAACCCGATCCCTGTTCCCTGCTACTCTTACTTCGCGCCTGTCTTGCCGGCCTTCTTCTTCAGCTTCTCGTCGGAGTAGCGCACGCCCTTGTTCTTGTACGGATCAGGCTTGCGCAGCGAACGCATATCTGCTGCCACCTGGCCAACCTTCTGGCGGTCGATGCCACTGACGGTCAGGTGCGTCTGCTTGGGGTCGATCGCTACTTCGATGCCCGGTCGGCAGCGGGAACTCGATGGGATGCGAATAGCCCAGCGTGAACACCACTGTGCCCTTGCCCTTCAACTCGGCGCGGTAACCGATGCCGACGATGTCGAGCTCGCGCGTCCAGCCCTTGGTGACGCCCTGAACCGCATTGAACACCAGCGCCCGCGTCAGCCCGTGCAGCGCGGCCATTCTTTTCGTTCTCGCGATTCACGTTCAGAATTCCGTCCTTGGTCTCGAGCGTGATGCCCTCGGCGATCATCGCCGAAACCTTGCCCTTGGGGCCCTCGACCAGAACCGTGTTGCCCTCAACTTGTACTTGACGCCCGCGGGCAGCGGGATCGGCTTTCTTTCCAATGCGCGACATCGTTTCAATCCTTCTTCTGGCTTGCGAGTCCCGAGAAACAGTTGTCAGTGATCAGTTGTCAGCGATCAGTTTCAACTCTCGTCGTTCCACTGCAGCCCGTAAAACAGTAGTCAGTGATCAAGGTCAGTAAACAGTTCGGATTCCGCCTCTTACGATCTGCGGACTCAATCGCCCACTGATCCACTGGTTCAGCTGCCCTCTTACCAAACTTCGCAGAGCAACTCGCCGCCTACGCCTTCGCGGCGCGCCTGACGGCCCGTCATCACGCCCTTCGGCGTGGTCATGATCGAGATGCCAAGGCCACCCTGCACGCGCTTGATCTCGTCGCGGCCTATGTACACACGGCAGCCGGGACGCGAGATGCGCGCCAGGTCGCGGATTGCCGCCTCGGTGCCGCCGTACTTGAGATACACGCGGAGCACCAGCTTGCCATCCTCTTCCTGGGTCTTGTAGTTCGAGATATAGCCCTCCTCCTTGAGGATGCGGGCGATCTCGGTCTTCAGCTTCGAAGCCGGAACATCCAGCTTCTGATGACGCGCCCGGATTGCGTTCCGGATCCGCGCCAGAAAATCTGCTACTGGGTCACTCAGACTCATTCCTTCTCCTTCATTCCCCGTTCGCCCGCCGTCTGGCGGGAACCTGCGGGAATGCCTACTACAGTGGTCAGTAACCAGTGTCAGTATCAGTCTCGGCTATCAGTCCGAGATTTGTCAGTCACCTTAGAAGCAAACTGACCACTGACCACTGTTCACTGGCAACTGGCTTTCTTACCAGCTCGACTTGACGACGCCGGGAATCTCTCCCTTGAGCGCCAGCGACCGGAAACACAAGCGGCAAACGCCGAACTTGCGCAGAAAACCCTCGCGGCCTTCCGCAGAGCTGGCACCGGTTGTGCTTGCGGCAGCTGAACTTCGGCTTCCGCGCGTCTTTCACTCTCTTTGCAGTAGTTGCCATAATCCTCTTATCCCGCCCTACGCGCCTTGCCGGAAGGGCATTCCGAAGTGCTTCAGCAGCGCGCGCGCTCCGTTGTCGTCCCTTGCCGTGGTCACGATGGTGATGTTCATGCCCTTCAGCTTCTCCACCTTGGAGTAATCGATCTCAGGAAAGATCAGCTGATCGCGCAGGCCCAGCGTGTAGTTGCCGCGCCCGTCAAAACTCTTGGTCGACACTCCGCGAAAATCGCGTACCCGGGGCAGCGCCGTTGAAATCAGCCGGTCAAGAAACTCGTAGGCCTTGTCGGATCGCAGCGTAACCATGGCGCCAATCGACATGCCCTCGCGCACCTTGAAGGCCGCAATCGACTTCTTCGCCTTGGTAGTCACCGGCTTCTGTCCGGCAATCGATGGTCAGATCGGCCACCAGCGGATCGAGCAGCTTGGTGTTCTGCGTGGCTTCGCCCAGTCCCATGTTGATGACGACCTTCTTCAGCGCCGGCACCGCCATCGAGTTCTCAAGACCCAGCTCCTTTTTGCAGAGCCTGCTTGATCTCCTTGTGATACTTCTCTTTCAATCTTGCTGCCATGTTGCTTCGCTCTCTTTCTTCCGGTCGCTCGGAGTGGCCGTCCTTGCCTGTTGGCCGTCTACCGTTGCGGAAGGGGACTTGCCGTCCAGCCGGAGGCGCTGCGCGCTTCCCAGGGCGGCTTCGAATCCCGCTACTGCTTTGTGGGCAACGTCTGCCCGCACTTCTTGCAAACGCGCACGCGCATATCGCCTTCGATCTTGTGGCCCACGCGCGACGGCCCGCAGTTGGGGCAAACCAGCATCACGTTCGACACATTGATCGGCGACTCCTGCTCGGCGATGCCGCCCTTGGTGCGCTGGCCAGTCTTGCTCGAAACCGTCTTCTTGACCACCCGCACGTGCTCCACGAGAACCGTGCCCTTGTCGGGAAACACGCGCAGCACGCGGCCTGTCTTGCCGCGGTCGGAGCCCGTGAGCACCTTGACCGTATCGTTGCGATGAATATTCAAACTCGGCATTTTTTCTCCAAATGCGGTTAACAGTGATCAGTTCTGCAGTTAATTTGAACTAACCTTCAAACCACTGAACCGATTCAATCGATCACACATTCAAAAGCTGCTGCAAGAAACCGACCACTGCTGACTGTCGACTGACCACTGTCCTTAAACCACTTCCGGGGCCAGCGAAACGATCTTCAAAAACTTCTTCTCGCGCAACTCGCGGGCTACCGGCCCGAAGACGCGCGTTCCCACCGGCTCGTGCGCATCGTCGATCACCACCGCCGCATTCTCGTCGAAGCGGATATAGGTTCCGTCGCGCCGGCGATGCTCCTTGCGGGTGCGGACGATGACCGCCTTCACTACCTTGCCCTTCTTTACCGTGCCGTCGGGCGAGGCTTCCTTGACCGCCGCGGTCACGATATCGCCGAGGCCGGCCTTCTTGCCCAGTCCGCCGCCCAGCGGCAGAATCACTTGCAGCTTGCGCGCGCCGGAGTTGTCGGCCACCGCGAGCATCGTTCTCATTTGCACTGCCATGGGTTCTTCTCCTTCTCGCTCGCGCTACTTGATGTCCGCCTGTGCGGCATCTTCAATCTGGCCGAGCGACGAACGCCGGACAATTTCCTCAAGGGACCAGCGCTTCAGCTTGCTCAGCGGCCGGGTCTCGCGAATCCGCACCACATCGCCCATGCGTGCCGAGCTCTGCTCGTCATGCGCATAGAACTTCTTGGTGGTGCGCATGATCCTCTTGTACTTGGTGTGCGGCTTGCGCATCTCGACCTCGACCACGATGGTCTTCTGCATCTTGGTCGAAACCACCTGGCCAACCTTCTCGTTGCGCCGCGCGCCGCTCGCCGGCGCCTGCACTGCTTCTACTGTCGCCGTCATTTAGCGGGCTCCCTTCGTTTTGCCGACCTTGGCTGCCGCGGGCTGCGTGCGGGTTCTGCGGCCGCAACGCCGATGCTGAGCTCGCGCTCGCGGGCCACGGTCTTGATCTGTGCGATCTCCTTGCGCAACTGGCGGAGTTTCTTCACTCCGTCGTTCTGCCCAAGCGAGACCTGAAAGCGAAGCCGGAACAAGCTGCTCGGCAGGTCGTCTTCTCCTGGTGCGCCAGTTCTTCGTCGCTCAAATTGCGAATCTTTTCGAGTTCCATCTCTGTTTCTCTGCTCCGGCGCGCAAGCGCCGTAGCTTCAAAAATCCTGGCCCACGAACTGCTGCCAGTCGGGCGTTGTCAAGAGCCCCATGCTAGGGGCCTCAGATTCAGCGCCTGTACTTCGCTTCGGCTGCTACCTTCTCGGCTCCCGGCCGCATCACGAACTTGGTCCTGAGCGGCAGCTTGTTCGACGCCAGCCGCATTGCCTCTTCGGCGACGGTACGGTGTAACACCTTCCATCTCGAACAGGATCTTGCCCGGCCTCACCACCGCAACCCAATGGTCCAGCGCGCCCTTGCCCGAACCCATGCGGACTTCGGCCGGCTTCTTGGTGATCGGCTTGTCGGGGAACAGGCGCAGCCAGATCTTGCCGCCGCGCTTGATGAACCGCGTCATCGCGATACGGCTGGCCTCAATCTGGCGGTCGGTAATGTAACCGCACTCCAGCACCTTCAACCCGTATTCACCGAACGACAGCGAGGAGCCGCGCCACGCCTTGCCCCGGCGCTTGCCCTTCTGCTGCTTGCGAAACTTCACCTTCTTTGGCATCAACATAACGAAAACCCTCAGAAATCAGCGGTCAGTGATCAGTGGTCAGTGATCAGTTCTTCCGAGCGTCAAACTCGGCATTCAATGTCACTCACAGTCAGCTCCAACAACCAACTTTCTAAAACCCTCGAAAACAACAACTGGTCACTGATCACTGATCTCTGATCCACTGCTTCTAAAACACCGACGTTCCCAACCGGCGGCGCCTGACGGCGCTTCTGCTCGTAGATGTCGCCGCGATAGATCCACGTCTTGACGCCGATCACGCCGTAGGTGGTGTTGGCCTCAGTGAATCCATAATCGATATCGGCCCTCAGCGTGTGCAGCGGCAAACGGCCCTGCAGATACCACTCCGAGCGCGCGATTTCGTTGCCGTTCAACCGGCCCGAAACCCTCACCTTGATTCCCTTGCAGCCGAAGCGCAGCGCCGAATCAACGCTCTTTCTCATGGCGCGGCGGAAGCTGACGCGCTTTTCCAGTTGCAGCGCAATGTTCTCCGAGACCAGTTGCGCATCCAGCTCCGGCTTGTTCACTTCGATGATGTCGATGAACACGTCGCGGTTGGTGCGCTTGCCGAGCTCCGTCTTGAGCTTTTCGATCTCGGCGCCCTTGCGGCCGATCACGATACCCGGACGTGCGGTGCGGATCAAGAAGCGCAGCTTGTTGCCGGGACGCTCGATCTCAACCGAGCTCACGCCCGCGGCCTTCAGCTTTTCGCGCAACTCCGCCTTCAGCTTCACGTCCTCGACCAGGAGCTTGTCATACTCGCGCTCTGAGAACCAGCGCGAACGCCACGGCTTGTTCACTCCCAGCCGGAATCCGTAAGGATGGACTTTCTGTCCCATACTTTTCCTCTCAAACCTTCTAGGCCTACTTGCCGGCCTTTTTCTTGGTTGCCGTCTTCGCCGCTGCCTTCGGCTCGCCGGCTTTCTTCAGGATGCCTTCGCCGCCTTTGGTGCCGCAGCCTTCTTCTTTGCCGCCTTCGGTGCGTCGCCTTGGGCTCTTCCGCAGCGTCACGGGCTCTTCGACCTTGGTGACCAGGCCCGCTGATCCGCGCGCTCAGCAACAGAAAGGATGATGTGCGTCAGCCTGCGCTGATAGCGGTAGGCGCGTCCCATGGGGGCAGGGCGAATGCGCTTCATGCGCGGTCCGTCGTTGGCCACGGCCGTCTTGACGTAGAGATTGTCCACGTCAAGATCGGTGCCCTGCTCGCCGGACACGTACTTCGCGTTGTCCACCGCCGAGGTGAGCAGCTTGTGAATCACCGGCGCGATGCGCTTCTTGGTAAAGGCCGCCGTCTCCAGCGCCTCCTGGACTCCGCGGCCCTTAATCAGTTCCAGCACCAGCCGCGCCTTCTGCGGCGACACGCGCTGAAACCTTGCTTCGGCCCGATATTCCTTTGTTTCGACTGCCATGACTATGCCTTCCTCAATCTCGCCAGCGGCTTCCTGCTCTGCAGCCTTGTCCCAGTCTCTTAGCCCTAGTCCCTGTCCTTACTACCGCGGCTTGGCGCTGCCTCGGCTGACTTGCCGGCGCCGCCCGTGTGTCCCTTGAACGTGCGGGTCGGCGCAAACTCACCCAGCTTGTGTCCCACCATGTTCTCGGTCACGTATACCGGAACAAACTTCTTGCCGTTGTGCACGGCGATGGTGTGGCCCACAAACTCGGGAAAGATCGTCGAACGGCGCGACCAGGTCTTGACCACTTTCTTGTCGTTGGCCTGGTTCAGCACCTCGATCTTCACGGTCAGGTGCGCATCCACGAACGGGCCCTTCTTTGTCGAACGTGCCATAAAACTCCTAGCTCTGCTACCTTTACTTCGGCTAACTGCCGGCTATTGCTGAAGCGAACTGAGCAGGCATCGAAGTCCGCTTATTGTTGCGCGTCTTGTAACCCCGAGTCGGCTGGCCCCACGGCGTAACCGGATGACGGCCGCCGGAGGTCTTGCCTTCGCCGCCGCCGTGCGGATGGTCCACCGGATTCATCGTGACGCCGCGGTTGGTGGGCCGAATACCCAGCCAGCGGTTGCGCCCCGCCTTGCCGATCGCCACGTTTTCGTGATCGGTATTGCCCACCTGGCCGATGGTCGCCATGCAGTCCGCAAGCACCTTTCGGGTTTCACCCGAAGGCAGCTTGAGCAGGGCGTAGTCGCCTTCCTTGGCCACCAACTGAGCCTGGGTTCCAGCCGAACGCGCCATCTGCGCACCCTTGCCAGGCTTAAGCTCGATGGCGTGCACCGTGGTGCCGGCGGGAATGTTCTTGAGCGGAAGCGCGTTGCCCACAAGGATGTCGGCCTCAGGTCCCGAACTCACGGTCGCGCCCACCTTCAACCCAACCGGCTGCAGGATATAGCGCTTTTCGCCATCCGCATAGTGCACCAGCGCGATCCTCGCCGAGCGGCCCGGATCGTACTCGATCGTCGCCACGCGTGCCTGGGACGCCGAACTTTTCGCGCTTGAAGTCGATCAGGCGCAGCTTCTGCTTGTGTCCGCCGCCATGGTGGCGGATCGTCAGGTCGCCCGTGTTGCGGCGTCCGCCGGTGCGCTTGCGGACCGTTAATAACGGCTTGTGCGGCGTATCCGTCGTCAGGTCGTCATTCACCAGCGAGGTCTGGAAGCGCAGCGTCGGCGTTATCGGTCTGTATGTCTTGATTGCCATCGTCTCTGTCCTTGATGAACCGCGGGCTGTCAGCTCCCGGCCTTCGGCTCATCCTTCTCAAACAAACTTCCGTTCCTTAACTTTCCTGCTTCCGATTCCATGCCTGCCCTAAGTCTGCCGCAGTCGCTTCTACAGGTTGCTCACGTACTCGGGCAGCTTTTCGCCGACCTTCAGCTTGACGTAAGCCTTCTTCCAGTCCGGACGGAAGCCCGCGAACTTGCCGCGGCGGCGTTCTTTGCCCACCACGTTGGCCGTGCGAACCGCTGCAACCTTCACCTTGAACAGCGTTTCGACAGCATGTTTGACTTCAGTCTTCGTGGCCTCAGGAGCAACGTCAAACACCAGCGTCCCTTCGGTCTCCTTCACTCCCAATCCCTTTTCAGTGATGAGAGGGCGGCGAATTACGGTGTACACAGTAGGCATTACGCGGCCTCCGTCTGCGCGGCGAGCTTGCGCTCGGCTGCGCTGCGTTTCGACACGGATTTTTCGAGAGCCTCGACCAGTTGCTCGATGGCGGCCTTGGAAAAGATGGCCCGGTCATAGCGCAACAGGTCATAGGGGTGCACCTCGTTGTTCAGCACCAGTTCAACGCCCTCGAGATTGCGCGCACCCAGCAGAAGGGCCTGACTTAGAGTCTTGCCATTCTCTACCAGCAGGGCTGTACGGGTCACATTCAGCTTGTCAAGCGCCTTGCGGTAAAGCTTGGTCTTGGCTTCCTTGAGCTCGAGCGTATCCACCACCGTCAGCTTGCCATCAGCCAGCTTCGCGGCGAGCGCAGAGCGCAGAGCGCCAAGCAGCTTTTTGCGCGGAAATGCGTACTCGTAGCTGCGCGGTTGAGGTCCGTGCACGGTATAGCCGTGACGCCACAGCGGCGAGCGCACTGAGCCGATACGAGCGCGGCCTGTGCCCTTCTGCTTCCAGAGCTTCTTGCCGGAACCGGCAACCTCGGTACGGCTCTTGGTCTTGTGCGTGCCCTGGCGGAGAGAAGCGCGATAGTGCTTGACCGCCTCCCAGAGCAGAGCCTCGTTGACTTGGTCGGGCGCAAACACTGCGTCCGCCAGCTCGAACTGAGCCCACCTTCTCGCCGTTCAGGTTCAATACATCCACTTTTGCCATCGTCTTCTTCTTCCGCCGGCGATGTTTCCCGCCAGCTCTAAATCTCATACTCCGCAAGGCGCCTTTGCCTGGACGGCAAGTCCTACTTACGCTTGCCGCCGGCCTTCTTCGAAGCCTTCAATGGATCCACCGTGCCGGATCCGGCGAAACCGCGGCGCTCGCGCGGAGGCGTCTTGGCCTTCGAAATCAGCACGTAGCCTTCACGCGAGCCGGGTACAGCCCCCTCGACCATCAAAAGATTCTCGTCCAGGTCGATGCCGCGAATGCGCAGATTCCTAACCGTGACCTGCTCGGCGCCCATGTGCCCGGGCATGCGTTGGCCGGGAAACACGCGCGAAGGAAAGCTGGAAGCGCCGATCGAACCCTGCACCTGGAACATGTGCCCGTGCGACTTGGGTCCGCCGCCGAAGCCGTGCCTGCGGACGACACCGGCAAACCCACGGCCCTTCGAGGTGCCGATCACGTCGACAAACCGCGCTTCGGAGAATATGTCGACCAGAACCCGATCGCCCGCTTTCACTGCAACCGCGCCCTCGGCATCCAGTTCAAGCGCAACTTCCTTAATGACCTTCACCGGAGGCGCTTCCGTCTTGGCAAAGTGCCCCGCCTGCGGCTTGGTCACGTTTTTTGCCTTCACAAATTCGACCAGCCCGATCTGTGCGGCCTCATAGCCGTCCTTGGCCAGCGTCTTCAACTGCGTAATCACGCACGGGCCGGCCTGCAGCACCGTAATCGGGTGCACATCGCCCTTTTCGTCGAAGACCTGCGTCATGCCGATCTTTTTACCTAAAATTCCTGAAACTGCCATGTCTTCCTCACCTCATCATGCGGTGTTGAACGCATCGCACTGCCGGGCCCTTCGCGGGCTTCAAATACTTTGTTTCTACTCTGCCAACCCCGCTCGCAGCCGCAAAATCAAGTTGAGAGCTGAAAGCTGACGGGTAACCCCTATTTCTCAAATGCCTTGATCTCGACGTCGACGCCGGCCGGCAGATCGAGCTTCATCAGCGCGTCCACGGTCTGCTGGGTCGGCTCCAGAATGTCAATCAGCCGCTTGTGGGTGCGGATCTCGAAGGCCTCGCGCGACTTCTTGTCGACGTGGGGCGAACGCAGTACGCAATACTTGTTCTTGATCGTCGGCAAGGGAATCGGACCCGCTACCGTTGCCCCGGTCCGTTTGGCCGTTTCCACGATCTCGCCTGTAGATGTATCGAGCACACGATAGTCATATGCCTTCAACCGAATACGAATTCTCTGTCCTACCATTTGTTCCCCTTTGGGGAACAGTGGTCAGTGGTCGGTTCAAAATGCCCCAGGCATTTCACTGATCACTGTCCACTGCCTTCCCTGCTACTTCACAATCTCGGCAACCGTGCCCGCGCCCACCGTGCGGCCGCCCTCGCGGATCGCAAAACGCAGACCCTTTTCCAAGGCCACCGGCGTAATCAGCTCAACCTCAAGCTCCACGTTGTCGCCCGGCATCACCATCTCAACGCCTTCCGGCAACTGCGCCACGCCCGTCACGTCCGTGGTGCGAAAGTAGAACTGCGGACGGTAGCCCTTGAAGAACGGCGTATGACGCCCGCCCTCTTCCTTGCTCAGAACGTACACCGTGCCCTTGAAAACCGTGTGCGGCGTGATCGAGCCGGGCTTGGCAAGAACCATCCCACGCTCCACGTCTTCCTTCGGGATGCCACGCAACAGAATGCCCGCGTTGTCGCCCGCCATACCCTCGTCCAGCTGCTTCTTGAACATCTCCACGCCGGTGCAAACGCTCTTGCGCGTCTCCCGGAAGCCAACAATCTCGACATCCTCGCCGACCTTCACCTTGCCCCGCTCGATGCGGCCCGTGACCACCGTGCCGCGACCCGAGATCGAGAAGATGTCTTCAATCGGCATCAGGAAGGGAAGATCCACTGCCCGGTCAGGCCGCGGAACATACGCGTCCACCGCATCCATCAGCTCGTCGATCTTGGCTTCCCACTCCGCTTCCCCGTTCAACGCGCCCAACGCCGAGCCGCGAATCACCGGCGCATCGTCGCCCGGAAACTGGTACTTCGACAGAAGCTCGCGCACTTCCATCTCCACCAGGTCAATCAACTCGCCGTCTTCGACCGCGTCGCACTTGTTCAAAAACACCACGATGCAGGGAACCCCCACCTGCCGCGCCAGCAGCACATGCTCCTTGGTCTGCGGCATCGGACCGTCGGTGGCCGCGACCACCAGGATCGCCCCGTCCATCTGTGCCGCGCCGGTAATCATGTTCTTGATGTAGTCGGCGTGACCCGGGCAGTCCACGTGCGCATAGTGACGGTTCTTGGTCTCGTACTCCACGTGCGCCGTCGCAATCGTAATGCCCCGCTCCCGCTCTTCGGGCGCGTTGTCGATCGAGTCAAACGAACGAAACTGGTTCTTCGGATTATGCTTCTGCAATACCTTGGTGATTGCCGCCGTCAAGGTCGTCTTGCCGTGATCGATGTGTCCGATCGTCCCCACATTCACGTGCGGCTTCGAACGATCAAATTTTTCCTTCGCCATAAAAGTTCCCGCATCCCTTTCGTAGCTTGTACCACCCGTTGCAACTCGGGGCGCCGGCATTCCGGCTCCAGCCCCCAAAAAACTCTTACCGCTACTTGCCCTGCGCCCGGCCGATGATTTCGTCGGCGATCATGCGTGGTGCCTCTTCGTAGCGCGCAAACTGCATCGAGTACGAAGCTCTTCCCTGCGTGGACGACCGAATGTCGTTCACATAACCGAACATTTCCTTGAGCGGCACGATAGCCTTGATCACCTGCGAACCGGCGGCATGCTCCATGCCCTCGATCCGTCCGCGGCGGGAGTTGATGTCGCCGATGATGGTGCCCATGTGCTCCTCGGGAACGGTAACTTCGACGGCCATCACCGGCTCCAGCAGTACCGGCGAAGCCTTCCTCGCGGCTTCCTTGAACGCGATTGAACCGGCAAACTTGAACGCCATTTCGTTCGAGTCCACTTCGTGATAACTGCCGTCGAACAGCGTGACCTTGACGTCGACGATGGGGAAGCCGGCGAGAATGCCCAGCTCCAGCGCCCCCTGCACTCCCTGATCGATGGGCTTGATGTATTCCCTGGGCACCGAACCGCCCTTGATTTCGTTGATGAACTCGTAGCCCTTGCCTGGCTCATTCGGCTCCACGCGCAGCTTGCAATGCCCGTAGTTGCCCGAACCGCCTGTCTGGCGGATGTACTTACCCTCGGCCTCCGCCTTCTTGCGGATGGTTTCGCGGAAGGCCACCTTGGGCTCGCCCACATTGGCCTCGACCTTGTGTTCGCGCTTCATGCGGTCGACCAGAATTTCCAGATGCAATTCCCCCATGCCGCTGATGATCGTCTGGCCCGAGTCTTCATCGGTCCTCACCTTGAAGGTGGGATCCTCGTCGGCAAGTCTTGCCAGAGCAATACCCATCTTTTCCTGATCAGCCTTGGTCTTGGGCTCGATGGCCACTGAGATCACCGTCTCGGGGAAGGTGATGGCGCCGAGAGCGACGGGGTGATGCGGGGCGCACAAGGTGTCGCCGGTCTTCAGTTCCTTCAAGCCGACGCATGCGCAGATATCGCCCGCCAGAATCTCACTTACATCCTCGCGCTTATCGGCATGCATCTTGACCAGGCGCCCGATGCGGTCTGTCTTGCCGGTGCGCGGATTCAGCACCGTATCGCCGGTCTTGAGCGAGCCCGAATAGACACGCACAAAACAGAGCTTGCCAAAGGGATCGTTGATGACCTTGAAGGCCAGGGCAGCCAACGGTTCGTTGTCGTCGGGCTTGCGCACGACGATCCTGTCAAGGTGATGGGGATCGATTCCCTCAACCGGGGGCTTGTCGAGGGGGCTCGGCAGATAGTCGACCACCGCGTCGAGCAGCGTTTGCACGCCTTTGTTCTTGAACGCGCTTCCGCAAAGCACCGGGAAGACTTTGAGATCGATTGTGGCCTGACGAACGCCTGCCTTGAGCTCCGCGATGGTGGGCGTCTCGCCCTCCAAAAACTTTTCGAGCAGCACATCGTCGGTCTCGGCGATTACCTCAATCAACTGAAGGCGGAAGGCCTCCGCCTTCTTCATCAGATCGGCGGGAATCGGCTCGATCGAAAACTCGGCGCCCAAGGTTTCGTCATGCCAGAGAACCGCCCGCATCTCGATCAGATCGACGACGCCCTTGAAGTTGGCTTCGGCGCCGATGGGAATCTGCAGGGCCACGGGCCGTGCGCCCAGACGCTTGCGGATGGTCTCAAGGACGTGCTCGAAGTCGGCGCCGTTCTTGTCCATCTTATTGACGAAGCAGATGCGGGGAACCTTGTACTTGTCGCCCTGCCGCCACACCGTCTCGGTCTGTGGCTGCACGCCTGAAACCGAGTCAAACAGGGCCACTGCCCCGTCGAGCACGCGCAGGCTGCGCTCCACTTCGGCGGTAAAGTCCACGTGGCCAGGGGTGTCAATGATATTGATGCGCACGTCGCGCCACATGCAGGTGGTGGCTGCCGAGGTGATCGTGATGCCGCGCTCCTGCTCCTGCTCCATGTAATCCATGGTCGCCGTGCCCTCATGCACTTCGCCGATGCGGTGCGTGATGCCGGTATAAAACAGGATGCGCTCTGTCGCTGTCGTCTTTCCGGCGTCGATGTGCGCCATGATTCCGATGTTCCGGCAACGATTCAGAGGTACGGTGCGAGCCACGTTGGTTTTCCTTGCGGGTGCTTCAAGTCCCGCGGTTAGAGCCAGTGAAAAGTGATCAGTGAGCAGCGCTCAGTAATCGGTATCAAGTTCAGGACAATTTCGTGGACTCGGTTCACTGCTCCCCGGCTCACTGCCCAATTCCAATCCCTACCAGCGATAGTGAGCGAAGGCCTTGTTGGCCTCGGCCATGCGATGCACGTCTTCCTTCTTCTTCATGGCCGCGCCGCGCCCGTTGGCCGCATCCAGCAGTTCGTTCGACAGCTTGTCGGTCATACCTTTTTCGCCGCGATTGCGGCCGTAGGTAATGAGCCAGCGAATGGCCAGCGAGGTACGCCGGTCGGGATTGACTTCGATCGGCACCTGATAGTTGGCGCCACCCACGCGGCGGGTTTTGACCTCGAGCAGCGGCTTGCAGTTCTCCACCGCCTTCTTGAAGAGCTTGAGAGCGTCGTCGCCGCCGCCCTTTTCCTCGAGGTTTTTCATGGCCTCGTAGAAGATGCCCTGGGCCGTCGATTTCTTTCCGCCCCACATCATCGAGTTCACAAACTTGGTGATCAGTGCTGACCCGTAGACCGGATCCGGCGCCACTTCCCGCTTCGCAATGTGCCCTTTTCTCGGCATAGTCCTCAAAATCCTTCGCGCTTTCGCGCCTGCTCGTTACCCCAGTCCGGGCCAGATGGTTCGTCCCGGAACCGCCGCTTTCGAAGCTCTTCAATGTGACCATTCATCAATACCTGAACGGCCGATTTCTGCAACAAAACCCTCTTAAAAAGGCCTATTTTGCGCGATTTCGAGCGCAAAGAGCGCTGTTTCAACGTTATTTCTTGCCCTTTGCCGCCGCGCCGCCCTTGGCGCGCTTGGCCCCGTACTTAGACCGGCTCTGCATGCGATTGGCCACGCCCACCGAATCCAGAGTGCCGCGAACGACGTGATAGCGGACGCCCGGCAGATCTTTCACACGTCCGCCGCGGATCAGAACGATCGAGTGCTCCTGCAGGTTGTGGCCGATACCGGGAATGTAGGTGGTGACCTCAATGCCGTTGGTCAGCCGGACGCGGGCCACTTTGCGCAGGGCCGAATTCGGCTTCTTGGGTGTTTGTGTGTACACGCGGGTGCAAACGCCGCGCCGCTGAGGCGAGGCCTGCAAGGCAGGCGACGCCGTCTTGTAACGGGGGGCGGTGCGCCCCTTGCGGACGAGCTGATTAAAAGTAGGCAAACCGAAACTCCTTACGCTCAAAACCCTGCAACATTCAATCCAAAACAGCCGCGCACAGATCCCTCGGGCCGCTCCGGATGTGGGCGAAGACTAAGCCGCACACACACGCACAGAAGCCCTCTCTTTACTGCTTCGCGTCTGCCTTCGTTCCAATCTCAGACGAGAAACGGGACGGTGGCCGGTCGTTTTCCCATTCCAAAAGGGAAAAGCCAACTCCGTTTCGCCGCTTCCGGCCCGCATAGCCCCCCAAGGTGGAGAACGCGCGGGCGCCGATGCGATTTGCCCCTGCCCTCCGCAAGAAGAAGGCTACTTCCGGGACTTGTCTGGCCGGACAATTTCAACCGGCCCCGGGACCAACCTGAACTCTGCTGCCAGATCAGGCTGCCCATACGCCCCGTCGGTAAGACACACGGACAGGTGCGTTCATGCGGAACCTTTTAACAATAACAAGAATTGGAGGCGGGGTCAAACGGATTTCAGGCGGAAAATGAATTTTTTGCCCGGTTTTCATCGATGTAGCGCACGCGACTGGCCGACATCTCAATTAGCCGATTTTGGGGGCATAAAAAACTGGGCGGGAGAGATCGGACTCGCCCGCCCAGATTGGATCCTGTTGTGGTTCCGACGTTACTCGATCGACTGCAGTTTCCAGGCTCCGCCATCCAGAACGAAATCAGCCACCCGCGGAGTGCTGAGCTGATTGCCCGGATTGTGGGCGATTCCCTGCAACGGGCCGGGGACATCGGTGAGATCAACATCCTCATTGAACGCAGCGGTCATGCTGCCTCCGCCCGCATCCTGTAAATCCCTGATATCACGCGCCTTGAGGTGATTGGCAGCCACCGTGACAACAACCACGGAGAACTTGGCATCGGTGGGGCTATCGGGCCGCCACTTGATCACATCGCCGCCGTCGCTCAGCTTGATGACTTTTTTGCCGTCAGGGGTAAGCGTGAAGTCGGCCCAGTACTTATTGGGATAGACCTTGGTGCGGTCCCAGTACTTGGCCGTGGCGCCCTGCACCATGCCGTCGTTGTTCACCGTAATGTTTACGCCCACCGGGGCAGTTGCATCGTACTTGGCCTGGATCATTGCCAGCGCATCCGCAGTTGTAAGAGGCGGAGCCGACTTGCAGCCGGCCACGAGCACTCCAGCTCCCAAGATTGCCAAAGACAGCAAAGCTTTCATTTTCGCCGCGTTTTTCACTTTCCCTCCACAGAAGACACAAAAAATCCGAATTTCCTCGACGCGCTATTTTTATCCTACTTTGTGCTGCTGTCAATGGCTTTCGAAGTGACCACGCTCACATGTGCTTGTTTATCAAGAGCTTTAACTCGCGACCCGCGGCGCATCCGCGCAGGGGCGCAAAAATGCGTCTCCCGCTTTCAGTGCGTCGGCTCTCCCACGAGGCGGCCTACAAGCAGTTGCAAGAATCCATTTTCGTTGGAATGCAGACAAACCTGCACATTGGGAGCGCCCTCAGCCGGGCGGGTAAATCCCTCGTCACTGACCTCAAGGCGCATGGGCTTTACCGGGCAGAGATCGGGGCGAATCGTAAACGTAACGGCTACCGGGTCAAAGAGTGTGGGCGAATGCCATTCAGTCGCGCCGGTCCATTGGTGATAGAGCAGCGTCAACTGATCAGTGAGCGGGGAGCCGTGGGAGAGAATCGTCCCCAGCATGGGGAGTTGGAGATGGATCTGCGTGGAGTCGAGCGGCATGACGAAGACTGGAACTCCGGAGGCGAACAGGGCCCGGGCCCCGGCCGGATCGCAAAGGATGTTCCACTCCGGTGAGGGCGGGGCGTTGGTGCTGATTCCATTGTGGTTGTCGTAGCCGCGGTAGACGCTGCCGCCCATGATCACGACGCGCTTGAGTTTTTTGAAGGTTACGGGGTCGCGGGCGATGGCCGCTTGAATGTTGAAGAGCGGACCGATGGCGATGAGGGTGATCTGGCCCGGATGGGCGCGAGCCTGAGCAAGCAGGAAGCTCACAGCGGCGGCGTGCTTGCGGGGAGGGGACTGGCGCGCATAAGCGGCCTGGGTGAAGTTGGTGTTTGCGGTGCTAACTCCTGCCAGTACAGGGACATCGCTTCGGCCTACCGCGGCCAGATAACGATCGACCAGACGGGCTCTCAGCTCGGTATCGCCGAAGGCGGTTTCCACGCCGAGCAACTGCAGCTCCGGGCAGCGCAGG
The DNA here is from genome assembly GCA_963793885.1 of uncultured Acidobacteriaceae bacterium. Classification (GTDB taxonomy): domain Bacteria; phylum Acidobacteriota; class Terriglobia; order Terriglobales; family Acidobacteriaceae; genus Telmatobacter. Next base: position 1,032,438 of record CAWCBQ010000001.1, on the reverse strand, counting down.
ACGAGGGCCAGGGCGAAGGCGTCGTCAATGTCGTCGCCGATATCGGTGTCGAGGATGACCATTTGCCGGGCTGGGGCGGCTTTGGGAAGGACCTGCGCGCCGAGAATTGACGGCACGGCGGAGGCCAGCAAGAGTGCGGTCAGCAAGCGGGCACTTATCATGCGCCTATTGTATGACTTGCGGCACCGGGGTTCCATCGCGCGCTTTTTGGATACGCGTAACATTTTTGTTATCTTTGATTTAAGGGAAACAGCCCGCAATGTTGGCTTAGAAGCAGCTCAGAAACGGCCAAATGTTCGCTTAAAAGGTTCCATTTACCCCCCGAATGTTCGCTTGAAAGGTTGCGTTTTTGTAGGATATTCACCTCCGGGGGTGCGTGATTTTGATGCAATGGCTGCAGAGAATTACCCGAATCAGAGCGAGGGGTTGCAGAGAATTACCCAAAAAGCGCGTTTTTGGGTGCAAAACAGGCCTCAAAACACGCAATTGAACGTTCACATTCGCGTTTTTGGCGTGTTCTTGGCCTATTTTTGGCGTGTTCTTGGCGTTTTTCGCGCATACAGCGGCTGAAAAACTGTGACGGAAAGCGGGGGTCAGGGGTCAGCGATCAGAGAAGCGTGGGCAGGAGCAGGCGGTTGGCGGGGTGGTCCGGTTGAGCGATGATTTGACCGGAACGGCAGATCCTGGCGCCGGCGCAAATCCCGATTACCGAAATCTATCCTGTATTTGGCGCGCGACCCCGTTCTCGATAAGCATTTTGGCCTGAAATCGCGAGTCGAGACGACGCTGCCAGTAGGGGCGGCGGAGGCTCGGGCTACTAAAGAGCGTAAAATTAGCTTCGAGTGGGAGGGTCCTTGCATCGAGCTCCGGTCACGGGTACGCGAAGCCACAGTGCATTTGCATACGCCGCCGGGGTGTGCAATGTGTTCAGCCGAGTCCTCTTGATCCTAGTAGCCGTCGAATTCGTAACATGGCCCTTGACGCAATATTTCTGGACCTGGGATCATTTTCTCCACGGTGGTCAGGACTTTGAGTCTTGCCTGCTCGTTACAGTGTTGTCCCTATGCCTGGTATTTTTGCTCGCGCAGCATAGCAGGCGCCATTTGGATCAGTTGCTCACGATCCGGCAACTCTTCCGATTTGCTTCCCCAGATCACGAATTAGCCAGGACGAGTCTGGCTCGAAGGCTGTCGATCGTTCTAACAGGGCACCTTGCGAGTGATTTTTTGAGTTCGAACTCTCTTCCTCTTCAAATCTGATACGCCAATCTCTCTTGCCTCCGGAGTGGATGGCTCGAACTGAGCGATCCACTATTTTCTGTCGAAAGAAGCAACTGCATTCTGCACGTTGTGGAGAGAAGATGAACAAATCCGAGGTTATCCACGCCTGGGCGAGAATCCTCGCCGGTCGCGCACCTTCACTCTCTATCGAGATTACGAAAGAATGCCCCTTGCGATGTCCCGGGTGCTATGCCTTCGATGCGGCGCATCTCGGAAACTCAATCCAGCTGCGTCAACTCTCCGATTTCAAAGGCGACGAGCTGGTATCGAAGGTTCTTGCACTCATCGATGAGCACAAGCCGCTTCACGTGTCGCTGGTCGGGGGCGATCCGCTGGTAAGATACCGGGAAGTTGCACAGCTGTTGCCGCAGATTGAGAGTCGCGGCGTCCACACGCAGGTGGTTACAAGCGCATTCCGGGTCATCCCCAGCGACTGGATGCAATACAAGAAACTGAATGTGGTGGTATCGGTCGACGGATTGCAGCCGGAGCACGATGCGCGGCGGAAACCGGCAACCTACGAGCGCATCCTTCAGAACATCAAAGGCGCATGCGTCACCATCCACTGCACCATCACGTCGCAAATTGCCAACCGCCCCGGCTACCTCGAGGAGTTTCTGCGCTTTTGGAGCCTTCAGCCAGAGGCCGTGAAGGTCTGGTTCAGCCTCTTCACTCCTCAGCGCGGCGCCACCGATCAGGAGATTCTGACACCCGGCGAACGCGCTTCTGTGATCGCTGACGTGAGGCGGCTGCGTGTCGCCTATCCATTCTTGGAGATGCCGGAAGCGCTGATTCGAGAGATGGAGTTTCCGCCGTCAAGCCCCGACGAGTGCATCTTTGCCCGCACCACGCGAACCATCTCCGCAGACTTGACCACGCGGGTGATGCCTTGCCAATTTGGCGGGGATCCCGATTGCTCGCAGTGTGGCTGCATCGCCTCGATGGCGTTGGCCGCGGTGGGACATCACCGCGTTCTTGGTCCTCTGACCGCGGGACAAATCTTCATGGCTTCGGACCGTGTGGGCAAAGTCTGGAGGAGCCTGCGAGGAGACTTCTTACCAAAGCCCTCGGTTCGAGATCGTCCGTCAGTGTTCAACATTCTTGAACAGAATGTGAGGGATAAGAATGGCGCGCTGGAGGGCGGCCAACCCGTTGAGTAGCCCAAATAGCGGCGCTCCATTCCTGGCGCCGTCTCACGGTGGTCGCCGAGTTGTCGGCGGGCCGTCCCTTCGGGGCGGCTGGAAGATGGCGGCGCGGACCCTGGGTTGCGTGTTGCTCCACCCCAACAAGCAGAAACCGCTCGCCGGGAACCGGGCGGCATTTTTGCCGTGATAGAGGACGACGATTCCTCGTCCGGTGAGAACCGGCGGGCGCCCGGCTTCAGGAGATGTGCTCCGGGGCGCCCATTCTCATGGGTTGATTTGACATGCCGGACCCGGGCTACCCGCCCGGGGATATCCACACTACAGCGGTTCCACAGTTGCTGTGTCCCGAAGCGATGAGGCTAAGTGGCTTTTTATCAAGAAAAAGCCACCTCGGAGATCGCCAGAAGAGGCTACAAGTACTTTGGGACCGCTCTAGGAAAGGGCCCAGCCGGAACGGTCTTGCCTTCGTATAAACTCCGCGGCCTGAGGACAGTTTTTCGCAACCATCCTGGGTCCGTCCCACTCGATCTTCTGGCCCGCGCGCAAGGACACGCAGCCCAGCAGCATGATTTCAGTGAGGCGGGCGGCGATGTCAAAACGCGAGTAGCAGGACTCCGGCTTGTTTTCCTTGATGGCAGTGAGCCATTCCTGCGCATGGGCAAGAACGTCATCCTTGCCTTTTATAGCAAAAGGGTTGCGCGGAATGCGCTCAGGATATTTCGCCATCGCCGGGTGCTTGGTGAAGTGGAGGAATTTTTGATCGCCCTTCAACTTCACGAAGAAACTCGCACCATAATCGTCGGGTGAAAAGATCGTGCCTCCGTCGCCAATCATCAAACAACCGCTCTCGGGAACCTCGCCTTGCAGCGCGACGATGTCGGCAGTGAGTTCGACCGGCGGCTTGTTGCTGAAGTCATGGCCGCCACGGGCATTGGGGTCAGGCTGGCCGCCGTCGTACCACCACAGTGTCGCCGCATCGAGCTCGATGGTTTTGTAATGGTGGAAAAGATGCGGATGCTCGGCGGGAAGATGCGCTTTACGTTTGGGAAAGTCGAAGCGAATTTTGGAACCGATGGGATACGATTCCTTGTTCATATGGCTCAAAGGCGTGGCTTCAATTTCCGTCGGGTAATCGAGACTTAAGCCGCGAAACGGCATATTGACCGTGTGGCAGGCCATGTCGCCCAGCGCGCCGGTGCCGAAATCCTGCCAGCCGCGCCAGTTAAACGGTTCGTAAACTCCATTGCTATCGTCTGGATTGCGGCTGCCCACATACGGCCGCATCGGAGCCGGTCCAAGCCAAATATCCCAATCCAATGTTGAAGGAACGGGATCTTCTCCAGCCGGACGCTCCATTGCCTGCGGCCAGATGGGGCGGTTGGTCCAGACGTGAATTTCATGCACTTGTCCGATGAGCCCGTCCTGGATCGTCTCCACCGCGCGGCGGAAACCGTCTTTGGCGCTGCCCTGATTGCCCATCTGCGTAACGAGTTTTCTCTGCTTCGCCATTTTCTGCAGATAGCGGGCCTCATAGACCGTCTGAGTCAGCGGTTTCTGGCAAAAAACAGCCTTGTTCCGCTTCATCGCCGCCGATGCCACAATCGCGTGCATATGATCCGGAGTCGAAACCGTCACCGCATCGATCCGATCGCCCATCTGGTCCAGCATCTGGCGAAAATCCTTGTAAAACTTCGCGCCCGGATATTTTTGGGTCTGAGTCTGGTAAGCATCTGAACCAGTATCCACGTCGCACAACGCGACGATGTTCTCGCCGGCGCAGGAATCGGTGTCGCTCTGGCCTTTACCGCTGATTCCAACGCAGGCGATATTCAACTTGCTGTTGAGATTCTGACCGCGCAAAAGCGCTGGTACGCCAAAAGCGAGCGCGCCGGCAGCCAGAGAACTTGTTTTGATAAATTCACGACGGTCGATAGGAGAGAGCGAAGTGGTTTCAGGAGTTTTCAATGGGAGCATTTTTTCGGATGGCCTCGATTCAGGCAACAGCATACACTCGCAGGGGGCCTGGTGAGCAAGATCCCAAATGTGCGGCTCTACTTCATTCCCAGCGTTTTCTCATTGAGGAATGAGGCTGAGGAATCTGCATTGCGTTTGCGGAGCAAGGCCAGGACAAACGCATTTCAGAATGCGGGAGATTGAGTTTTGAAAGGGCACGGCTTTGGGCGTGCCAATTTAGAGCGGTTTCAGGATAGGTGTGCGCTCTTGCACTTTGTGCCAGGTCGCCCCTTCTTGGGGTCGGGTCGACTTGAGTGCATCGCATTCTGGGTACGGCCATCCTGAAACCGCGATAAGACCCTGGGTTGCGCGTTGCTCCTGCTCCACCCCCCCGGCGCAAAGACCGCCGGCCGGAGACTTCGGCGACCGGGGCTATTGCTGGGGGGCGGTCGCTACGGAGACCAGCGAATCAGCACATCCGTAGTAAAGGAACCAGCGGCCGTGAAACGCGACCAGGCCCTCGGCAAACGTGGTCCCGGCCACATATTGACCGGTCTTTTCGTAGGGCATCTCCGGCTTTAGCACCGGTCGCTCCGCGCGGGCTGCCAGCCGGAAGGGATCCTGGGCTTCAAACAGGGCTTCCCCGTCGGCATACGCATTGGGCCCCAACTGGGGATCTCCTCCACGGGCGGCATTCTTGCCGTTATAGAGGACGACGATTCCGCGGCTGGTGAGAACCGGCGGGGGCCCGACTTCAGGAAATGTGCTATCGAAGTGCTTTGGCCGCGGACCCAGCAGTTGGACCGGAGCGCCGGTTTCATCCTCGAGGGGCGTCCAGTGAATGAGGTCGGCGGAGGTGGCCAGATGGATGGCGCCTTCACCCCAGTACATCCAGTAATGGCCGTCGATCTGGGCAGCGACGAGCCGACCCTTGGCCTCGTCAAAGCGGGTGAGGATACCGGCCGATTTGTAGTTGAGGGTTGCATACCTGGCGGCGGCAGCCTGAAACGCCGGGCCCTGCTTGGTCCAGTGAAGGAGATCGGGCGAAGTGGCGATGCCGACGGAGAAGTTTTGCCGGTTCCACTGCGTGTAGGTGAGGACATAAGTGCCGTCTTCGGCTTCGACGAGGCGGGGATCTTCAACGCCGCCAGGCCACTCGCGGCTCTGCTGGCTGTCAGCGGCGGGAAAAAAGACGGGCTCCGCGCGGCGCGTAAAGTGAATGCCGTCGTCGCTGACGGCCAGACCCAGGCGCGAGGTGTGGCCACCGACCTGCATGGTGCCGGAATCGTCTTCGGCACGGTAAAGGACATAGACCTTGCCGTCGCGCACAATGGCCGCCGGATTGAACGTGTGGAGCGCCTCCCAGTGGTCTGGAGCCTTGAGGATCGGATCGATGAATGTGGATTCAGGGCGGGGTGCAATGACCGGATTGCCATCGGAGGGGCGCAAGAAGGGCCCGATCTCCCAAGGCAACTCGTTTTGGGCCCGCAGAGCGGGGAACAGGAAAAGAACGACTGCGAAGGCATAGATAGCGCGCATTTTCCAACGGATGGATTGCATTTTCACGTCCTTATGGGGTGAAGAAATCATCCCGCGTCCTGTGCGGGGTTGTGGATTGGTTGGGCGCGTAGAAACTGAGCGCGGCGTCGCCTTGTTCGAGAAGGCGGGTGCGTTCGAGGTTGCCGTAGCGGTCGTCGAGATGCTGTGTGCGCCGGTGCTCGGCAACAACCGAGGAACCGGAAGCAAGCAGGGAGGCGGACGATGCGCCCAAAAGGGCCAGCGTGGCGGCGTACTCGGCGACGGCGTCCCAGGGCGGGTCAAGAAAGATCAGATCGAAGAGCTGGTCAGGGACCCGCTTGCGCAGAAACGAGCGCACGCTCGTGTCGTGGATCCGGACGCCCTGCGTGAGATGGAGGCGGGCGAGATTGGCGCGCAGAACTTTGAGGGCCGCGGGGGCCTGCTCAATAAATGTGACGTGCGCGGCCCCGCGGCTGATGGCCTCGAGACCGACCGCGCCGGAACCGGCATAGAGATCAAGAAACGCGGAGCCGGCAATGCGGGGCGCGAGAACGTTGAAGAGGGATTCGCGGAGGCGGTCGCTGGTGGGACGGGTGGAAAGGCCTGGCGGAGCTTGCAGTGCGCGGGAGCGGAGTGTTCCTGCGATGATGCGCATCGCCAACCAGCATACGTGATTGGGGACTCGATCGATACTGCCTGGGCTGCGTCCGCAGTGGAGATGAAGTGAGGGAGTTGTGGTTTTGGCTGGACAGTTCCTGGTTTGTGGGGCGGGGGACACACTACAATCGAGGGATGAGAGGCTGGTCAATCCCGCTGGGTCGGTGGATGGGCGTGGAGATGCGCATGCACATCTTCTTCCCCCTGCTTGGCCTGATATGCATCGCCATCAGCGCGGGCGATGGGTGGGGACGCGGGCTGAGCCTGTTCTTTCTTCTTGTGGCCGCGGTAGTGGTTCGGGAAACTGCGCGCCTGCTGGTGGCGGCGTGGCTGGGCCTGCGGCTGCGCGCGGTGCTGCTGCTGCCGATCGGCGGGCTTTTCGCCTACGCCAATCCCGAGAGCCAGGAGATTGCCAACCAGGACGGTGGACAGTTTGCCATTGCGCTGGCGGGTCCGGTGGCCAACTTCGCCTCGGCGCTGGTGCTGGCCGCGGCGGTCCTGGGCGCGAGCGCCCAAGTGCCCCTGTTTGGGTTTCCGCTGATTTCCGCTGCCCACCTGGTGAGAAGCGCGGTGTGGATGCAGTTCTTCCTGGGGGCGCTGCACCTGTTGCCGGCTTATCCGCTGGACTTTGGACGGCTGATCAGGGGCGGGTTTGCGCGCAAGCATGGGTTTGCCCCCGCAGGCCGCGCCTCAGCCGGGCTGGGGCAGGGATTTGCGCTGGCGATCATGCTGGGCGGGATGCTGCTGCACGATCCGTGGATGATTTTTGCCGGATTCTTCATCATGATTGGGGCGCAGATTGAGGACCAGGGGGTTTTCTTCCAGTCTGTGGTGGACACGGTGCGGATGCGCGAAGTGATGCTGACCGATTTTGCCACGCTGTCCGCCTCGGACACGCTGGCAGACGCGCTGGTTCGCTGCGTTCACTCGCTGCAAGAGGATTTCCCGGTGGTGCGCGGTCCGCAATTGGTGGGCATCGTGTCACGGCAGCGGATTGTGGATGCGCTGCGCAACGACGGGAACGGATACATCCAGTCGGTGATGTCGCGGGCCTTCCAGGTGGCCAAGCCGGAAGACACGCTGGGCACGACGATCAGGCGGCTGACCGCAGGACATGGGCTGGCCCTGATTCCCGTGACCGAGAGCGGACGGGTGGTGGGGATTGTGAGCGTGCAGAACCTGATGAGCTCGATGGCGCTGCTTTCAGAACAGCGACGGATCGAGCGGCAGGATGCCGGGAACTAGCCTGCCATGGACGATTCCAGCGAAGCGGAGCTGACGGCCGGACTTTACCTGGTGGCCACGCCGATCGGGAACCTGGGCGACATCACGTTGCGGGCCCTTGACGTTCTGCGCCGGGTGGACCGGATCGCATGCGAAGATACGCGCCAGACGCAAAAGCTGCTGAACCACTTTGAGATTGCAACGCCAACCGTGAGCTGCCACCAGCACAACGAGCGGCAACGCGCGGAGGATCTGGTTGAAGCGCTGAAGGCGGGAGGCCGGATTGCGCTGGTGTCGGATGCGGGCATGCCGGGGATCAGCGATCCCGGGGGCTGGCTGACCGCAGAGGCGATTGCGGCCGGGGTCAGGGTGATTCCGATACCGGGAGCCAACGCGGGGTTGAGCGCCCTGATTGCCTCGGGCCTGCCGGCGGGTGAATTTCAGTTTCTGGGGTTTTTGCCGGAAAAGGCGGGCGCGCGGCGAACGCGGCTTGAAGAGCTGGCGGAATCAAGCAAGAACGGCAACGCCTGCACGCTGATTTTCTACGAAGCTCCGCACCGAATTGTGGAGACGCTGGCAGAGATGGAAGCCGTGTGGGGTCAGGAACTGCGGGTGACGGTCGCGCGGGAGCTGACCAAGGTGCACGAGGAGTTTATTCGCGGAACCGCGGCCGAGGCGCGGCGGGAGCTGGCTTTGCGGGATCGGGTGCGGGGAGAGATCACGCTGCTGGTGGCTCCGCCAGTGCAAGGGCCGGCAACAGAGGCCCAGACGCCGAAAAAGATTGCCGACCGGATTGCGCAGATTCAGGACGAATTGAAGGTGGATGAGAAGGAAGCCTTGAAGAGGCTGGCACGGGAGCTGGGGCAATCAAAGAGCGACGTTTATCGGGAATTGCAACGGGAACGGGCTCGACGGCGGTAGATTTTCTGTTCGAGATGACGGTTCGGAATGATCGCGAAGAATTTTGCCGCGGGCGCCAATACACGGCGCCGGGGTCCAGCGTCTGAAGTTCGAAGGCTATCTCGAGCGACCGCTTCGGCTTGGTCCGCAATGAGAGAGCTGTGGAAAGTGGAGAAAGAGCAAAGGAAAAGCAACCGCGGGTCCTTCGGCTGCGCTCCGCTTCGCTCAGATGACAAACTGAATGGCCTTAATTCAATCAGTGGTGCGGTCTGAAGAGAAAAGTCCCTCCGGGGCTAAAGCCTTCGTCTCAGTTGGGTCTCTAACGTACGGGCTGAAGACCGCATCTTTCAAGGCGGCCCGGTCGAGAGAAATGGCCTCAGCGGACATAACTCTCCAGCGCGAGTGGGGATGCTCGGGATGACAGTTCATTGATGGTACGAACTTTGGACTCGGGAAGCTAGTTGGGGGATGGCTGGTCCACGTGATCAATGACCAGAACCTCCACGGGGGCTCTACGCGGCACGAACTTGAGGCCGAGCTGCTCTTCGAGCGCCGTAAGCAGCGAAACTCCTGACGCGTCAGGGATGGCCGCGGCACCGCGGCCAGATGCCGCATCGGTGAAAGCCGCCTGAGCATTGGTGGGCGTCCAGCTTAGCATGAAATCAAAGCTGCCCTTGAGTCCGGTAGCGTCGACCACCGCGCGGTCGTCTGTGTCCGGCCTTCCTGAGATCCAATCGGCAAAGAGAGCCATTGAAACCGCCCCGGCCTTCACTTCCCCATGCGAAAATCCGCTCAGTGTTGGCGTGCGCCGCATCTGCGACTCCGGCGAAATCGGCGCGAGCGCCGGCTTGGGGCCGTTTTTGGCCAGGACCAGCTCATAAATGGGAAGCTCCTTCATCTGCCTGCTGACCTTGAGATTGAACCGATCTTCAAGGAGCGACCGGACCATCAGCCGGTACTGATCCAGCTTTCGGTCAGGGGGCAGCTTCTTAATGGCATCCATGTCCGCGTCCGTGATTCTCGCATCCAGATCGAATTTCTCTGAACGAATCCAGGCTGGGGATTTCGGAAGCTGATAGTCAGACTTAACGTCGTATGCAAATTGGATCAGCTCGGTCAACGGCGCGCTGTTGACCGAGAATCGAGCGGGCGCAAGCATGAAATTGGGGCCTATTTCGTCAGTGGCGCTCTGCTTGACGGTCGCCACTTCAAACGCAGGCGCTGACGGGTTTTGAAGGTGCGGCAACTGCGCCCGCGCCATGCGCAACGGCGCAGCCACAATCGCCAGCACGGCGGCGAAGAAAAGCAGGATCACGCGACACTTGAGCTTGTTCATCAGCTTTCAAATCTCCTGAGAGGGACGAAGGCCGTCAATCCAATTGCCGGTCTCTGACCTTGCCGGCGTGCGTTCTTTCCGAAGTAGCGCTAATGCGGGGGCTGGTCGTGAAGGATCACATTCAAGAGGGATTTGTGGACGCGGATGCGGCCGTCGTACTCAATGAAGCCGAGCTTGCGGAAGCGGTTCATGAAAAAGCTCACGCGCGAGCGTGTGGTTCCGACGATCTCCGCAAGCGACTGCTGGGAAATTTTGGGAATCATCAATTCCGGGTCGCCAGGCTTGCCAAAGTCAGCCATGAGGAGAAGGATCCGCGCCAGCCTTTTCTCGCTGGAGTTGAAGAGCTGGTCGACCAGATCGGCCTGGATGCGCATGCTGCGGGCAAGGAGAAACTTGAGGAAGACTTCAGAGAGGGATTGCTCCTCGTGCATGACGCGCAGCATCTCTTCACGCCGGATTTTGAGGGCGGTGCAGGAGACAAGCGCCATGGCGGTAGACAGGCGCAGACCCGCCGATGCGGCGAGCGCCTCTTCGCCGACGAAATCGCCCGCGGAGGGAAGCGTGATGGTGGCTTCTTTACCGGCATTCGACAAGACGGTGATTTTGGCGCGGCCGTTCTGGAGGTAGAAGACAGCGTCCGCGGGCTCGCCCTGCTTAAAAAGGGCTTCTTGGGGCTTGAATTGAACGATTCTGCGCCCGAGTCCGGCACTGGCCAGAAAGGCGGCTACGTCGAAGGGGGGCTTCTCAAGCTCGACCATCGATGCGGCCTCCTTGGGCGCGGCTCGTTGGCGAAAAACCCCGGAACCGGAGTGCAGGCCTCGGCTTCGGAGCAAAGGGGCAAATCCGGTTTAATTTTCGCTCGCCCGGCAGGATTTTTTCAAGATTTTTCCGTGGGTAGTGGACGGTGATCGCGGGCATCAATGGCCGCCGATGAGTTCTCCGGATGAGTCCGCATCCCAGGGACGCGCGGGTGTGGGCTGCAGGGGTTCGCGGCCCTTGAGGCGGTCATATTGATAGAGGTCGCTGGTTGTGCCGAGGGACTCGTTGTAGAGGCTGACGGCGCCGGTGAGCAGGCTGAGCTCCTCGGTGAAGGTGTGGATGGCGTGCAGTTGCGCGGCTGAGGCGGGGAGCTCAAACTTGGAGGTCTTGATGAACTTCTGATAGCCGCGGTCGAGCAGCCGGGCCACCTCTCCCCGGACCAGCAGGCCGGGAGTGATGGCCAGCGCGGCCACGTCGCAGTGCCCCACCAAAACCGCGGCCGCGCCGTCTTTGCTGACCAGAAAGCCGCCGGGGATGCCGTCATAGGGCGCAACCTGAAAAGAATGGGAGCGGAGAATGTCGAGCGTCTGATCGAAGTTCGGATGGCGGGACTTTTTGGTCATAATTCGATTCCAGTCTGCGAGGATAGTTAGGAAGAGTGAGGCAGCAGGCCTGACTTCAACTTTCGCACATCGGTACGTCAGGCTGCAATTTTCCCCATGGATCCCAGGACAGTCCACACCCAACCCGGCGCTTTACCAGGAGCCTCACTCGGGGCGGCACTGACGGAGCGCATCGGCAATACTCCGCTGCTCAGGCTCGAGAAGCTTGCGCGGCTGGCCGGGTGTGCGGATGAGTTGCAAGGGGTGACGGTGCTGGCGAAGGCGGAGTGGACCAACCCGGGCGGGAGCGTGAAGGATCGCGCCGCGGCCTCGATGGTGCGCGACGCGCGCGAGCGCGGGCTGCTGACGGAAGGCAAGATTTTGCTGGACGCCAGCAGCGGCAACACCGGCATTGCCTTCGCCATGCTGGGCGCGGCTCTCGGAGTGCCGGTGCGCCTGGCCATGCCTTCGAACGTGTCTCCCGAGCGCAAACGGATTTTGCGCGCCTACAGCGCGACAGTGGAATGGACCGACCCGGACAAGGGCTCGGACGGCGCCATCCTGCGCGCAAGGGAGTTGGCAGGGAATGACCCGCAGCGTTTTTGCTACATGGACCAGTACTCGAACGACGCCAATTGGCTGGCGCATTACCGCACGACGGGACCGGAGATCTGGCAGCAGACGGCGGGGCGGGTGACGCATTTTGTGGCCGGGCTGGGGACGAGCGGGACGTTCATGGGCACGGTTCGCCGGCTGAAAGAGTTCAACCCGGCGATCCAGGGGATCAGCTTTCAGCCCGATTCGCCATTCCATGGACTGGAGGGGCTGAAGCATCTGGGCACGTCAATGGTGCCGGCGATCTACAATCCGCACCTAGCGAATCGCCAACTGGAAGTGGAGACCGAAGCTGCTTATGAGATGGCAAGACGGCTGGCTCGCGAAGAAGGACTGCTGGTGGGGACTTCGGCCGCAGCGGCCGTTCATGTGTGCATGGGCATTGCGAGAGAAGAGGCAACGGCCGGCCGGGAGGCTGTGATCGTGACCGTGCTGCCGGACTCCGCGGACAAATATCTCTCGGAGCGGTACTGGGAAGAAGAGTGAGGCGACGGAGCCTGGACCGTGCCGTTTAGGAGGCACCACTTCGTTGGTGTCCTGGCCTGGAATAGCCCAGGGCCTGGGCCCCGGTGAGAACATCCGTTCAATGCGGCCGAGCGCCAAAAGCGCCGCCGTAATTGACCGGCAGCCCGGATTCCCGTAAACTAAAAGACTGCGAGGGATGCGGCTCGAGTTGCATTCTTTACCGCATCATCTTCCCTGAAAACAGGGCACTTGACTTTGCCCCTGTCGATGAAGGGTTCAGGCATAAAGGAAGAGCAATGGCAAACCATGTATCGTCGCTGAAGCGCGCCCGGCAAACAGTAACCAGGACTGAAGTGAACCGTTCGAACCGCAGCCGCGTACGGACCAGCCTGCGGGCATTGCGCGAGGCGCTCACCAAGGGCGACGTGAAGGCCGCGCAGACGCAGTTTCGCGACACCGTTTCCACACTCGACAAGAGCGTCCAGAAGGGCGTACTGCACGCCAACACCGTTTCCCGCTACAAGAGCCGGCTCAATGCGCGGCTGAAGGCCTTGGCCACCGCCAAGGCGTAGTTCGGTCGAGTCTTCTGGATTTAGCCCAGGAAGACAAAGAGCCGGGAGCGCTCCCGGCTGTTTTGTATTTGCCGCTGAAATTCCAGGCGGAAAAGCGTCAGAGCCTTCGCCCGCTCATTCCAGTCGCTCAAAAATTCCCGCAGCCCCCATCCCTCCACCCACGCACATGGCCACCATCCCGAAGCGCGCCTGGCGGCGGCGCATCTCGGCCAGCAGCGTTGCGGTGAGCTTCGCGCCGGTGCAGCCCAGCGGGTGACCCAGGGCGATGGCGCCCCCATTCACGTTCACCCGTTCCGGATCGATGCCGAGAGCGCGGATCACGGCCAGCGCCTGTGCGGCAAAGGCTTCATTGAGCTCGATGAGGTCAATATCGTTGAGAGTCAAGCCGGCGCGGTGCGATGCTTTGGCGATGGCGGTCACCGGCCCCATGCCCATCTCCTCGGGCAGGCAGCCGGTCACGGCGTAGGAGACCAGCCGCGCCAGTGGCTTGATGCCCAGCTCCTGGGCGCGTTCATCCGACATTAAAATGGCGGCCGCGGCGCCGTCGGAGGTCTGCGACGAGTTGCCGGCCGTTACCGAGCCCTGCGCATGGAAGGCAGGCTTGAGTTTGGCGAGCGCTTCTGCCGATGTGTCCGCGCGCGGACCCTCGTCGGCGGAAAAAATTGTTTCTCGGACTGACGGTTTTCCGGCCTTTCCTTCAGGCGCGACCGTCATTACCTTAACCGGAATCAGCTCGGCGTCGAACCGTCCGGCAGCCTGAGCGGCCAGCGCCTTTTTGTGGCTCCCAAGGGCAAAGGCATCCTGATCCTCCCTGGAGATGTTGTAGTGGCGCGCCACACGCTCGGCGGTCAGGCCCATGGTCAGCAGCGAAGCGGGATAATGCTCGGCCATCCATGGATTGGGGCTTGGCTTGAGACCGCCGAAAGGCAGCAGGCTCATGGACTCCACCCCGCCGGCGATAACAATCCGGCTGCCCAGCGAGTGGATATGCTGGCCGGCGATCGCAATCGCCTCGAGGCCTGAGGAACAAAGCCGGTTGACCGTCAGTCCCGGGATCTCGACCGGCAGGCCCGCGCGCAGAAGAGCCCAGCGGGCCACGTTCCATGCCTGCTCACCCTCTGGCTGCGCGCAACCGAGAATCACGTCTTCGATTTCGGAATTGTCGAGCCCCGGAATCCTTTCCAAAGCCCCGTTCAGCGCAATGGCGGCCAGGTCTTCAGGCCTCGTTGTGGAGAGAGCGCCCTTGGGCGCGCGGCCCACAGGCGTACGCACGGCGCTCACAATCACGGCTTTCGGCATGCGGGTTGCTCCTCGCTGTTCCTGGTCGGCCGTCAGTCCGGTGGTTCCACCAGTGTCCAGGCGCTCTTTGCATAGAAATGGTAGATCGTGTTGCGGTCAATCACCGAATCGCCAAGCGCATCGTGGTCCAGCCGGGGCGGATGGGGGTCCATACCCGCCTGTGCGTCGGCAACCCGCTGCGGAGAGGCAGGGTCGATGCCCCAGTTGAAACCCAGAACCCCGGAAGGGTCGTGGGCCTGCAGACGCTCGGTTTCGGGAGCCGAGGCCAGGACGAAAGGCTGCCCCGCGGATGGTGAAACAGGCCGCGCCGGCGAGCCCGTAAAAAAAACCAGCAGCGACACCATTCCGCGCACAGAGCAAAGCACAGCCCAATCGGAGGAACCGCGCTCCTGAAGGCTGGCATGCACAACGTTCTCAGGCCGGTGCGCCTCGTAGGTTTGTGGAATCAGACAGCCGCGCAGTTCGAGCTGCGTTTGCACCGCAACCGGCAGAGCAGGGAAAGAGCTTACCGGCAGATGGTGGATGATGTAGGGGCTGGAATGGCCTGAAAGGACGATCTGGCCCCGCTCGGTGAGCTCTGAAGAAGGCTGCTGCCGGGCAGCGGCAAAAGCTCCGGCCAATAGCATCAAGCTCAAAACCGAAGTACCCAATTTCGGGTTTGCAGGAACCATGGGTCTATCTCACAACAATTTGCGTGCGGGCCGGCGGGTTCATTGAAGCTCTCACTGTGCCCATCATCGTCCTATCGAAGGCGCAATTCAACTTCAGGCCGGCAAAATCAGTTCCTTAGCGGCTTGCCGGTTTTCAGCGTAAACGCGATCCGCTCCTGGGTCTTGCGCTCGCCGCACAGGGAGAGAAACGCCTCCCGTTCCAGGTCGAGCAGATACTGCTCTGTGAGCAGTGCGCCCGCCGTCACCTGCCCTCCTGCCAGAATGTACGCAATCCAGCGGGCAACCTTCTGGTCATGCTCTGAGGCGTAGCCGGCCTCGCCCATCATAAAGACGCCCGTCTCAAGCGCGGCCAGCAGCGAAGCTCCCGGGGCGGGCACAGTGCGTGGTTGGGGGGCGGCGTATCCGGCGCGGGCCAGGGTGCAGGCCTGCGCCTTCGCATCCAGCAGCAGCCGCTCGCGGTTGAGCGTAACGCGGTCGCACGGTGAAAAAAGGCCCATCGATCGCGCCTCGGCCGCCGAGGTGGAAACCCTGGCCAGGGCGATGGTTTCAAAGACGCGGCGCAGCGCCGTAGCCATCTCCGCCGACTGGGCGAAACGGGAGGGTGAGTCGCGCGGGTCAGGCGGCGCCAGCGCGGCGGCCGAGTCCACGGCACGGAGCAGCATCTCCTTTGTTCCGCCTCCGGCTGGAATCAGCCCCACGCCCGCTTCCACCAGGCCGATATACGTCTCGGCGTGGGCCTGGCGCCGTGCGGCGTGCAGGCAGATCTCCGCGCCGCCGCCCAAAGTCAGGCCAAAGGGCGCCACAACCACCGGCCGCGGACAAAACTTGATGGATGCGGTCATCTGCTGAAAACGATGGATGACGCCGGCGACCTCATCCCACTCGCCCTCCTGCGCCAGCATCAGCAACTGCATCAAATTCGCACCAACGCTGAAGTTGTCGCGATCGCCAGTGATCACAAACCCGGCAAAGTTCCGCACCGCGTCGGAATCGGGATGCAGAACCGCCGAAGTCAGCGCCAGCACATCCCCGCCAATGGCGTTTTTCAGCGAGTGCAACTCGATGCAGGCAATGCCGTCGCCCAGTTCCACCAGCGATGCACCGGGGTTGGTGCGAACCACCTTGTGCGTGCGCCTGAAGTCGGCAACCCGCGCGTGCCCGGGGACGGCGGGAGCGGATTCCATGCGTCCTGTTGCGAGCTGAAAGCAGGTGCGACCGTCGGCCCCGTACCAGGAGGTCTGCCCGGCATTGAGCAGCGATACGACGCGAGCGCTCACCGGCAAGCCGAGGGCCTTCATGCGATCGACGGTCGGGGCGACCCCGGTCGCGTCCCACATCTCAAACGGTCCCAACTCCCAGTTGAACCCCGCGCGCATGGCCTGGTCGATGGAGGGAATATCATCGGCGACCTCGCCAAGGCGGTCGGCAGCAAAGTTCCACAGCGAAGCGAGAAACGGCCACAGAAACGCGGCAGCCTTGTCTTTCCCGGGGTCGTTGGCCAGCAGCAGGCGCAACCGGTCGCCGGGCGCGGGGGCGTTCTTCGCCATCTCCAACGAGGGAAGCGCGGGCTTGGCCGGCGCGCGGTAGTCAAACGTCGCGAGGTCGAGCACCTGTCTCTCGTCCTTTCCGCCCGCGCCGCGCAATTTCCTGTAGAACCCCTGCCCGGTTTTGTCGCCGAGCCAATTGCGGTTCAGCATCTCGTCCAGAACCGCGGAAAAACTGCCTTCTGCGACGCCCTGGGGAAAGTTGGCGGCCACATGGGCCAGAATGTCGATGCCCACCAGGTCCGCAAGCCGGAAAGTTCCTGTGCGCGGCCAGCCGAGCACAGGGCCGGTGAGCGCATCCGTCTCCTCAATGGTCAAACCCTGCTCCATCATCAGGTTTGCGGCCTTGAACATCACGCTGATGCCGATGCGGTTGGCAATAAAGTTGGGCGTGTCGTTGGCAAACACGACCAGCTTGCCCAGAATCCGGTCTGCGAAGGCGGCGAAGGCGGCCACCAGCGCAGGGTCCGACTCCGCTGTTGGAATCACCTCGAGCAGCCGCATATACCGCGGAGGATTGAAGAAATGCGCTCCAAGAAAACGGCTCTTCGGCATTCCCGGCGTAGCGGCGATCAGCGCAATCGGCAGTCCGGAGGTGTTGGTGGTCAGCAGCGCATGGGCACCCAGATGGGGCAGCACCCGCGCCAGAAGAGCCGTCTTGATCTCAAGATTTTCAGCGACGGCCTCGATGACCCAGTCGCACCCGGCAATTGCAGGCAGATCGCGGTCAAACGCGCCGGGCGTGATGAGCGCGGCGCCCGAAGCCTCGTAAAAGGCAGCGGGTTTGGCCTTGCACAGAGCTTCAAGAGCCGCCTTTGCCGGCTCTGGAGCACCCTCCTTTGCGGGAATGTCGAGCATCAAGACCGGGATTCCCGCGTTGGCCAAGTGCGCTGCGATTCGCGATCCCATCGTGCCCGCGCCCAGTACGGCGGCGCGCCGCACCAGCAAGGGCTCGGCGGGCCTGACTGAAGCCTTTAATGCATTTTCGGTCTGCGGCGTCGTGCTCATGCTCACTCTTCCTGCGCGGGTTAGAGGGGGTGAATCCATTCACCGGCGTAAACGCTGAGAGCATACGGTTGCACGGGCTCCGGGGTCAAGAAACAGGCGGCATGATACGAGGCAGTCGCGAGGAGAAATTGTTGTCGGTCGCAGTCCGGCGCTGTAAGGCGCGTATGCAGTTTGGCGGGCGGAAAAATCCATTCCCCCGTACAATCTAAGCAGGAGTGCCGCATTCGTGCCCCGCGTGTACATGGACGCCAACGCCACCACGCCTCTGCTTCCCGAGGTGATGGAGGCGATGCGTCCCTACTGGATGGAGCAGTTTGGCAACGCCTCGTCGATTCATATCCATGGCCAAGCCGCGCACCGCGCCGTCGATCAAGCGCGCGCGTCGCTGGCGCGGCTGTTCAACTGCCGCGAGGCCGAGGTGGTTTTCAACTCCGGCGGCACCGAGGGCGACAATACAGCCATCTTCGGGCTGTTGCACCCCGGCGACCACTTCATCACCACCTCCATTGAGCACTCCGCAGTGCTTCGGGCGGCGGACCGCGTTGCGCAGAACGGCGTTGAGGTTACGTTCGTCGGCCCCTGGCCCAGCGGCCTTATTGACCAGGCGGAGATTGAACGCGCGCTGCGCCCGAACACACGGCTCATCAGCGTGATGCTCGCCAACAACGAGACCGGCGTGCTGCAGCAGGTTGAGGCGATCGGCAAGGTTGCGGCCGGCGCGGGCGCATTCTTCCATATCGATGCGGTGCAGGGCGTGGGCAAGGTGGAGATCGACGTGAAGCGGCTGGGCTGCGATCTGCTCTCGATCAGCGCTCACAAAGTATATGGACCCAAGGGCGTAGGCGCCATGTTCGTACGGCGCGGGACGCCGATTGAGCCGCTGATGGTTGGCGGCAGCCACGAGCGCCGGCGGCGCGCCGGCACTGAGAATGTTCCCGGCATCGTGGGCCTGGGCAAGGCGGCGGAGTTGGCCATGGACTCGCTCGAGGATGGGACCATCGAGCGCCTTGGCGGGCTGCGCGACCGCCTCGAAGCGGGCATCCTTTCGCTCGCCGGAACTAGGGTCAACGGCGGCTGGGATGGAGACCTTCGGGTTCCGCGTACCGCCAACACGACCAACATCGCGTTCGATCAGGTGGAGGGCGAAGCCATGGTGATCGCGCTGGACCTGAAAGGCGTCGCCGTGAGCGGCGGGTCGGCCTGCCACTCGGGATCGACCGAGCCAAGCCACGTCCTCATGGCGATGGGACTCGACAAGAATGCCGCACGCGCCAGCCTTCGTTTCAGCCTCATGAAGACCGCCAGCGATGCGGATGTCGATCATGTTTTGAGTGTCGTTCCTGAAGTCGTGGAGCGTTTGCGGGCACTGTCGCCTGTGGCGACCGGGACGTTGGGATAAGGAGCGCGGAGTGCTGGCGCGGTTTGCAGGGCTGGCGGGGTTAGCGGAGCTGGCGCAAAAGCAGCCATGTTAACACCGCTCTCCCCGCTCCTGGAGAGGTAACCGGTGAACGAACGCACCACAATCGCGGTAGCCATGTCCGGAGGGGTTGACTCCTCGACGGCTGCGGCGATGCTTGTCCACTCCGGCGAGACGGTGGTGGGGCTGACGTTGCAGCTTTGGGACCAGACGCGGCTGGCCGGCAAGCACGGTATCCCCGATGCGCCCAAGGCTGGCCGCTGCTGCTCGCTTGACGACGTCTACGATGCGCGCCGCGTGGCCGAGCAGTTGGGCATTCCCTACTACTTGGTCAACCAGGAGGAGCGCTTTGAAAAGGACGTAGTCCGGCCGTTTGTCGACGAGTACCTGGCCGGCCGCACGCCGATTCCCTGTTCTCTTTGCAACAACCATCTGAAGTTTGACCAGTTGCTGCACACGGCCCAGAGCATCGGCGCGAGTCGTATTGCCACCGGTCACTACGCGGTCAATGAGAGGGATGCCGCGCGCGGCCGATGGATCCTCAAGCGCCCCGCCGACCTGGCCAAGGACCAGACCTACTTTCTGTTCGGCCTCACGCAGCCACAGTTGGCGCACACGCTGTTTCCGCTCGGCCGGCTGACCAAGTCGGAGGTGCGCGAGGTGGCACGGCAGCGCGGGCTCACGCTGGCTGAGAAGCCTGACTCACAGGAGATCTGCTTCATTCCCGGCGGGGACTACAAGCAGTTCCTGACCGCCTATCTTGAGGAGCAGGGCGAGCAGGCTCCGCAGACGGCCGGCGAGCTTGTCGCTTCGAGCGGCGAAGTGCTGGGGCATCATGATGGAATCTCGGGCTTTACCGTGGGCCAGCGCAAGGGTCTGGGCGTCAGCTCGCCTTCGCCGCTCTATGTTCTTGAGATCGACCCGGCCAGCCGCAAGGTCACCGTCGGCGCCGACCAGGAACTGGCCACGCGGACCCTGCGCGCGCGCCAGCTCAACTGGATCAGCATTGCCGAGCTGACAGACCCGATGCGGGTGCGCGTAAAGATACGCCATAGGCATGAACCGGCTTGGGCTACGTTGGAGCCCGGCGGCCCGGGCGAGGCGATGGCCACATTCGACGAGCCGCAGCGCGCGGTCACGCCCGGACAGGCTGCCGTATTTTATGACGGGGACGAAGTGGTCGGCGGTGGCTGGATCGTTTAGGAGTTGAAACCTTAGACGAACATGTCTTTGTCGGTCCGCCCCTGGTCGATCGGTGTGGGCTCGGGAGGGGTACGGAGGGATTCGACCACTGCCTTTGCCGATGCGAGGACTCCGGAAAGCTGGCGCATCGGTTTCGAGATCGATTCCGTCATGAATCCCGCGGTGCGATCCATGGCGTCGAAGATGTTGGTGAGCATCGAGTCCATCCGCGAGGACTGGCGGCGAATCCGTTCAAGAATCTCGGCCGCTGCTGTCTGGACGTCCGCAGTTTGTCTCCGCAGGTTATGTGACATGGCGGCCAGGTCGGTGGCGGCTGCCTCGATTTTGGGAGCGCCGGTCACCAGCAAGTCGCGCACGCTGTCAATGACGGGAACCACCGACGAGCGCAATTCCTCAACGTCCTGGCGCATCGCGGCTGCTGCCTTGCGGACTGTGATAAAGATGGCCAGCAGCACAATGGCCTGCACCAGCATGGTCACCGCAACTGCGGCAACAATCACGAGTTGAACGGTCTGACTATCTAGATTCTGCATCGCCTTCGTCTCGTACCAGGCATCTGAAACCCAACGCCCCCGGGGGCCAACGCACTCCCCACGGCTGAGTGATACATTCGCTTGCCGCAACTGTCGCGATAACCGGCGAACTATCGCTTCAGCAACCAGCACGCGCCAGCCGGATGAAGGAGGCTGGAATTGCCACAAGGAGGATTAACCCCGCTGGGCCGATCTTCCCCCAACGCTCCCGGTTCAATACTCCCGGGCTTCGGGCGAGGCGGTGTTGTGGTAGGCCTGACGTCCGGCATCCACCGCCGTGCTGACCCTGCCGGTCTGTTCGGCCACAATGTTCTTGCCCCGTTCGACAAACTCCTCCCATTGTGCACGGCCGCGGTCCACGGCCTCACGGCCCCGTTCAACGTACTCACTGACCTGGTCCTTGCTCCGGTCCACCAGGGCGCTCACCTGTTCCTTACTCTTATCGACAATTGCGTTTACTTCTTCAGCGGCCTGCCGGGTGCGCGTGCGCAGATACTCAGTGCCCTCGCGGGCGCCGTTCGCGATGTCGTCCCGCGTTTCACGGCCGCTCTTGGGGGCGTACAGAATGCCAACCAGCGCACCGACACCCAATCCGGCCAGAAACCATGCCAATCCGTAGGATTTGCTCTCTTCTGCCATGACGAACACTCTCCTTCCGCGCAGCCCCGAAGAATGACTGAGCGTATCAAACTCTGCCTTGCGCCGCAAACAGTGTTTCTGCCCCTGGAACCAGTCTTGAAGATCGGCGCGCAATCCTTCAGGACCGGAGACTTTCCACGGCAATCCCACCGCCTTGGACGCAGTCTACACCCCCGCGGTTGCATTGTGTTCGTTGCAAATGAGGTAACCGGTCCGGAGTGAACACAATAAGGCAAGATGGCTGCGCACTTTTGAGCCTGGCGGCCGATGTGCGCCGGCGTTTACTGCCCGGAACCGCACCTGTGCGCCAGAGCTTCGGCAATGTGCAGGCCTTCGCGGGCAGTGAGTTGCGCAATCTGCTCCCTGCAACTGAAGCCGTCCGCCACAATCAGCGTCGTGGGGGCGGCCGATTGCACGGCGGGAAGCAGTCCATCCATAGCGATCGCCTTCGAGACTTCAAACTTATCGGCTTCGAAGCCAAAAGGACCGGCCATCCCGCAGCAACCGGCCTGGATGGGCTCGACCGTGGCGCCGGCGTCGCGCAGGAGCGCAATTTCGCTCCCCGACCCGCCGAAAACCGCCTTGTGGTGGCAGTGGCCATGGACCAGGATGTGGGCGCCCGCCAACCGCCCCGCAGCAAAACCGGGCGCTTCCGCGGTGAGCCAGTCGGCCAGCAGCCAAACCTGACCGCTCAGACGTTTTGCGCGCGCATCGTTCGGAAACAGCTGAAGCAGTTCGTCCTTGAATACACTGGCGCAGCTTGGCTCGAGAAAGATGAACGGAAGCCCCGCGTCGATCTGGGGGGCCATCCGGTTCAGCACTTTCGCGAGGTATGAGCGCGCCGCGGCCAGAAGACCGAAATCGTAGAGAGGGCGTCCGCAACAGATGTGACCTTTGGGCACCTCGACGCGGAAGCCGGCTTCGGTCAGCACAAGTTCTGCCGCACCCAGGGTTTGAGGGTGGTAGTGGTTGTTCCAGGTGTCTGGCCACAAAACCACACGCCTTGGGGCGGGCCGCAGTTCGGCCGAAACGGCGGAACGGGGAACATTGCTGGTTTCTGAGGTTGCGGGCCGAGCCTCAAGATAGCTCTTCTGCGCCAGCCGGGGAAGTTTTCGCTCCTGCGCCACGCCCACAACCCTCTTGATCAACGGGCTGGTGATGGGCCCGGTGAGCAATGCGTTCGTCAAGGCGGGCGCGAGCGATCCCCAGCGGGCAAGTTTGTCGGCAAATCCGAAAATGTAATGGTGCAGCGGGTGCAGACGTGCCTTGTAGCGCTGGGCCAGAAACTCCGATTTCCACGCCGCGACATCCACCTGCACCGGGCACTCCGATTTGCAAGCCTTGCAGCTCAGGCAAAGATCCAAAGCCCGGTACACAGCCTCGCTGCGAAATCCCTCTTTGCGGAGCGCGCCGGAGAGCATCTCCCACAGCAGATGCGCGCGGCCCCGCGTGGAGTGCTGCTCGTCTCCAGTGGCGCGATAGCTGGGGCACATGACCCCGCCGGTGGTATTGCGGCACGCACCTACGCCCACGCAGCGCTCCGTGGCGCGGGCAAAGGATCCCTCGTCGGCGGTAAACGCAAAGTGGGTTTCGAGGGCACGCGCGGCGTGCCCGGCGAGCACTGGCGCATCCATCACGTGGCGAAGATTCTCAAGCGGGTCGTAGACGCGGACCGCATCCACGAGCTTGCCCGGATTCATGCGGTTGTCCGGGTCGAAGAGAAATTTGAATTCGCGGAAGGCCTGCATCAGCTCGGGGCCAAACATCTTAGGCAGCAGCGCGGCGCGCGATTGTCCGTCCCCGTGTTCGCCTGAGAGCGATCCGCCGAAGCTCAAGACCACATCGGCCGCGCGGTCGATGAACTCGCGAAAATTGCGCAGCCCCTGCTCGGAGCAAAAGTCGAAGTTGATGCGCATGTGCACGCATCCCTGCCCGTAGTGGCCGTAAAGGGGGCTCCGATAGCCGTATTCCGCCATCAGGGCCGTAATCGCGCGCAGGTAGTCGCCGAGCCTGTCGGGCGGAACCGCCGCGTCTTCCCACCCCTCGTAGCGGTTCGGCTCGCCAGGCACAAAGACCATGGCCGCCAGGCCTGCATCGCGCACGCGCCAGATGCTCGCCGCTTCCGCGTTGCTGCAGATGCGCGCCACCGGCGCCACGGGCCACGACTGGCAATCCCGGACCAGCTCTTCGGCCTGGGCGCGGGCTTCTTCCGCGGTCCACGCTCCCAGCTCTACGAGCAAAAAGCTCCTGCCGGCAGGCAGTTGCGCCAAGTCGCGCAGTCCCATGCCCTTGCGCCGCATGAAGTCCACCAGCAGCTGGTCGAATCCCTCAAGGCCAATGGGCCGGTGCTCCAGGGCCCGCGGAACCGCGTCTGCCGCCAGAAATGCATCGGCAAAACCCAGTACGGTGAGCAAGCGGAACGGCGGGCTGGCGCTCAGGTTAAGCGTGGCAGAGACGACGTTGGCGCAGGTTCCCTCGGAGCCCACCAGCGCGCGGGCCACGTTGAAGTTGTTCTCCGGCAGCAGTTCGTCGAGGTTGTATCCGGAGACACGCCGCGGAATGCGCGGGAACTTCTCCCGCACCAGCTCGGCATACTTGTCGCGGATAGCGGCCAACCCCGCGTAGATGGCGCCCACGCGTCCACCTGCCTTGATTTTGGCGGCCAGCTCCTCCGGCGTGGTGGCGCCCACCGTCAGCCTGGTGCCGTCGTAGAGCAGAATGTCGAGGGATTCGACGTTGTCCACCACTTTGCCGCCCAGCAGCCCGTGAACACCGCAACTGTTGTTGCCGATCATGCCTCCGAGAGTGCAGCGGGAGTGCGTCGCGGGGTCGGGCGCAAAGGTAAGGTGGTATTCCTCGGCGGCATCGCGCAGGTGGTCGAGAACAATGCCCGGCTCTATGATCGCCAGTCTTGCGGCGGGATCGATCACCGTCAGTTTATTCATGAAGCGCGAATAATCGAATACCACGGCCACATTGGCGCACTGGCCAGCGAGACTGGTTCCGGCGCCGCGCGGAAGCACCGCCGCGCCCTCAGCCCAGCAGGCCGCTAGAGCCACCTCCACATCCGCCGGGTCGCGCGGGAAAACCACCCCCACGGGCAACTGGCGGTAATTCGACGAGTCTGTCGCGTAAAGGGCCCGCGAGCCTAGATCGAACCGGACGTCGCCACGAAGATTCTTCTTGAGAATCGACTCAAGCTGGCGGTGGGCACGAAAGCTTTCATGGTCCAGCGGGACCTGATTCTGAAGTATGGAAAAGGATGAAGTGCTCACGGCGTCAATGGTAGCGCGTTTGCACCGGTCTTTCGTCACACATGTTTCATCAAGCACATGTGTTTCATCACGCGAGGACCGCGCCTCAACGCGCCGGCCACTCTTCCACGACGATCCCGAGGTCGTTCAACTGCTGGATGGCCGTTTCAACGTTCCTGCGCACCTTGGGCCGGTCTTTGGCATCGGCGTAAGGCGACTCGGCAACCGCAATCACGCGCCCGTATTTCCACGCGGAAGCAGGCACGGCAGCCACTGCCTCCGCCAGGTCGGAGGGGTGCAACTGCAACTCCTGCCGCCGGGCCGCCGCCGGGCGGAGCAAGGTTCCCTCACCGAGGGTGCTGGGGTTGGCATCTGCCACCGTCACGCGCAGCGTCACGGTGTCAACGCCCACGGAGACAAACGGATTAGCCCACGCGGAAGGCTCGTGGATATCGACATACATGCTTTTGGTGGGCAGGGGAATCAGCTCAATCTGGGCGCGTTCGCTGTCGAGTTCCGTGGCCGTGGCCTGCGCCTTCTGCTCGGCCTTGGCGGCCTTCTGGGCCACGCCTTCCACGGCCTGTTCTTCCTTGTGGCAGGCCACCAGGGCGAAGGCCAAAAGCAGCGCCATGCCCACCCATCGCCTGATTCCTCTTGCTCGCGCGCACTCCATCACACGGTTAAGGATAGCAGGACAGGCGAGCCCCAAGATGCATCGAGGGGCGCTTCGAGCGCCGCAAAACCCCGCGTTTCCGGCCTTATCGGCGGTCTTGTCACTGCTTCCGAAACGCACTCCATGGTAAGCTGCGCGCAGGCGTCTGGAGGCCTCAAATGATCACCAGAGTTGTGGCCATCGTAGGCAGCTATCGGAAGGGTGGAACCATCGACGCCGCCGTGGAAGCGATTCTGAAAGGCGCGCGCGAAAAGGGCGCGGTCACGCAAACCATTTACCTCGGTGACGAGCACATCGAGTTTTGCACCAACTGCCGGCAATGCGTGCAGATCCCAGGCGAGGAACGAGGCAAATGCGCGCAGCAGGATGGGTTGGAGGCGGTATTGAGCTCGATCGAGGCGGCCGATGCGGTGGTGCTTGCCTCGCCCGTCAACTACTACAACGTAACCGCGCTCTATCGCAGATTTCTTGAGCGGCTGCTGGGTTATTGTTATTGGCCCTGGGGACAGAACGCGCCCAAGGCCCGCACCCAGCTGGAACCGCACAAGGCGGTGCTGGTGGCCTCGGCCGGCATGCCGGGATTTCTCATTCCCCTGGCGACCGGCGCCGCCAGGGCGCTGCGCCTCTCGGCAAAGATGCTCGGCGCAAAGCCGGTGGCCAAGCTCTGGATCGGGCTTGCCGCCCACGAGCCCCATCATGAGCTTTCCAGCCGTACTCTGGAGCGCGCCCGGCGGATCGGCTGGAAGCTGGCCTGAAGCAGCCGCCCTGACGGACTGCCGGCTGAGGAATTCGCGTATCATCGAAGTAAACCCGGAGCAGCCTTGCATGCGGCTCCGCGCACGATGATCCTCCTCGACCCAGATTTGGACCCAGACCCGGCGCCACCCGCAAAAGTGGCGAAGCGGCGATCTGCTCCGTCTCCCGCGGCAAAATCACCCCAGCTTCGCCTGCCCGCGGCAGCTACCCTGGCCCGCTTTCTCGCCGCCGCGCAATCTGCCGCCAGAGTTCGCGGCCAGGTCACTGTTCTGCTTACCACCGACGCCGCGCTGCGCAGGCTCAACAGTCGGTTCCGCGATAAGAACAAGGCGACGGACGTACTTTCCTTCCCCGCGAACCCATTGCTGCCCGGCCCGGAGAAGATTGCCGGCGATTTGGCCATCAGCGTTTCCACTGCGCGCCGCCAGGCGGCGGCCCAGGGGCACACCCTTTCGAAGGAGCTTAAGATTCTGATGCTTCACGGGTTGCTTCATCTGGCCGGCTACGACCACGATGCGGATTCAGGGCAGATGGACCGGCGCGAACGTCTGCTGCGCACCAAGTTAGCGCTGCCCCAGGGCCTCATCGAACGCGCTGCAGCCGCAAAGTGCGCTCCCTGGCGGCCGGCAGCCAGAATGCAAAGACTATGACTCTACATGTCATCGTTGCGCTGGTTCTGGTGGCCGCGGTTGAGACCCTGGCCTCCTACATCAGCCGTCTCTATTCCGAGTTCGGCAAAATCCTCACGCGCGAGGTGCAGGAGAATCTCGACGTCTGGGAGGAGCGTGTCGAGCCTCACCTCGGCCTGAGCCGCCAGCACGCCTCTCTTTGCGCCGCCGTTCTGCAACAACTGGCTCTGGGCGTCATCGCCCTCGAGTGCGGGGCCTTCCTCTTTGACCGTGCTCCGCACCTTGGCCCGCCCACTTACCTTGAAGTTGTCCAGGCCGTACTGGCGGTGGTGCTGGTCGTTGTCTTCTGCAACCAGGTATTCCCAACGCTGCTGTTCAACCGCACCCGTGGCGTTTGGGCCGCGCGCCTGCTCTGGCCTATTCGCCTGCTCCTCTGGCTTGTTACCCCGATCAGTGTCTTTATCAGCTTTTTCTTTTCGGTTGCGGCCCTGGCCGAGGAGCCCGCCAGCCCTGAGGAAGAAACCGCGGTAGACGTAGAGGCCCTGCTCGAAGCCGGCGAAGAAGAAGGCATCCTTGAAGAGAGCGACCGCGACCTGGTCCGCTCCGCAGTCGAATTTGGGGACAAACTCGTGCGCGAGGTGATGACGCCGCGGCCCGCCGTCTTCGCCGTCCCCGCCTCGATCACCCTCGAACAGTTCCTTGATCTTCTGCGCGAACACAACTTCTCCCGCGTCCCCGCTTATTCCAGCTCCCTCGACAACGTGACCGGCATCGCCTTTGCCCACGACCTGCTGCAGATCACTGACCAGGAAGCCCACACGCGCACGGTTGCCAGCATCCAGCGTCCGGCGGTCTTTGTTCCCGAAACCAAGCGCGGCTACGAACTGCTGCGCGAGATGCAGCGCGAAAAGCAGCACATGCGCATCGTCGTCGACGAGTACGGCGGCGTCTCCGGGCTGGTAACGATTGAAGACCTGCTCGAGCAGATTGTGGGCAACATTCATGACGAGCATGAAGAAGATGTCCAGATTGAAGAGCCGCAGCGCGAGCCTGACGGTGTATGGCTCGTGCCGGGGAATTTTCCCGTCGATCAGTTGGCGGATATGTTCGGCGAGCCGATCGAGTTGGGCGAAATCTATGAAGCCACAACACTGGGCGGCCTGGTGAGTGAGATTGAAGGACGGATTCCCATGGCTGGCGAAGTGGTGATGCTCGAGCCAATCGGCATGCGCATGGAAATTGTCGCTTCCACAGACCGGCGCGTGGACCGGCTGCGGATCTTTCCGCCTGCCGCCAAGCCCATCGTCGAACCTGCCTAGGGCAGTTTAGGAAATGTCGTGAAGTTTTTAGAGGTCTCAGGTTCGCCGCTTCCTGTTGGTCGCGTCGACCTGAGTGCGTCGTCACGGTCGACACTATTTCTTAAGCTGCTTTAGCCGCGCGCGAGATAGAAAGCTTTGCGCTTACGAGAACCCCCGGGCAGCCTTCCACGTCCGCCATTCCTCTGCCGTAATCTCCCAAGTCTCTGACCGCAGCCTGCCGGATACGTAGTCCTTCTCCCCATACCCGACCAGTTGCATTCCCTGTTGCTCCGAGATCCGCCGTGAAGCGGTATTCCCCACCGCCTTTGAGACGCGCAGCTCGTCGAAACCCAGCCGGTTGAACCAGAAGTCATTGATCCACATGCAGGCCTCACTCATCAGCCCCCGCCCCTGCCAAGGCGGGCAGAGCCAGAACGCTCGATTGTCCTTCTCTCCCTTGATCAGTGAGATGGAACCAATAATCTTTCCGGGTTCAGCCGTCAGCCTTATCGTCCAGTGCCAGGCTTCGCCCCGCTCCATCTGCGGCAGCGCAATTTGACGGATGAAGAAGCCTGCTCCGTCTGCCGGATAGGGCCACGGTACCCGGTTCATCAGGAAGCGCGCAATCTCCCAGCGCGGAAACAATTCCTGAATTTGCGTCGCATCGCCCACCTCCAGCGGGCGCAGAATCAGCCTCTCCGTTTTGCCTTCGACTCTCATTTCGAAGATCATACCAACGGCCAACGACGTTATCCGCGATAATAGGAGTGGAGGAGCACTGCCCATTGAAATCCGGATTTGTTGCCATTCTCGGCCGTCCCAACGTCGGCAAAAGCACGCTCCTCAATGCCCTCACCGGCGAAAAGGTCGCAATCGTCACGGCCAAGCCGCAAACCACCCGCAACCGCATCGTCGGCGTAGTCGAGGTTGCAGCGCGCAAGGGAGCGCATCCAGCCGCGCAAATCGTTTTCGTCGATACCCCCGGCGTGCACAAGCCCGGCACCCAGCTTGACCGGCGCATGCTGCAGGAGATCTACGAAGCCCTCGAATCCCGCGACCTGGTTTTGGTGCTTATGGACGCTACCCGCCGGGTTCAACTCGAAGAGCCCGGCAAAGATCGCCGAAAGGAAGACCGCTCGCGGCGGTTGGGCCAGCGAGGACGAGTTTCTCTTCGGCCTGGTGCGCAAGCTCGAGTGCCCGGTCTTCCTCGTGCTCACCAAAATCGACCTCGTCCGCAAGGACCATCTGCTTCCCCTGATCGACTCGCTCACCCGCCAATTCAACTTCGCCGAGATTATTCCCGGTGAGCGCCCGCAAGCGCGACGGCCTTGACATTCTGGTGAGTAAAATCGTCAAGGCTCTGCCCCACGGCGAGCGCTTCTACCCCAAGGACCAGTACACCGACCAGCCCCAGCGCTTCATGGTTGCCGAGCTGATTCGCGAAAGCATCCTCATCGAGACGGGCGAAGAAGTCCCCTACGCCTCGGCCGTCGTCATTGAGCAGTTCGAAGAGCCGGAGCCAGCGCCGCCTGGAAAGAATAGGCGTGTGCCCGCGCGCCTGCCCTTAACGCGCATCGCGGCCGCCATCTATTGCGAGCGCGACGGCCAAAAGGCCATTCTCATCGGCAAAGGCGGCTCCAAGCTCAAGGAGATCGGCACGCGCGCCCGGCGCCAGATCGAATCCTTCCTCGGTACCCGGCTCTATCTCGAACTGCGCGTCATCGTCGAGCCCGGCTGGCGCGAATCGAAAGGTTTCATTGAATCGCTCGACTGGCGCAGACAGTTAGAACGCCTGGCCACCGACCGGATCAAGGAGATCCCCGGCGGCGATGAAGAATCGTCCTAGTGATCTCTTCTCGCCCTCCTCTGCACGGCCGCAGTTTGACGTCCTCGCAAAATCCCCCACAAAAGCCAGCCCCGAATGAAATAGAATGAATCGCTGGTCCTCCCCCGAAGATTCATCCCCCGTAATGAATGGGTTCTGGAATGCCTGAAATCGTCTCGCGATGATAGGCTTCCCACATAGCAAAATTGGAGGGGTCTGTGCGCAATTTTCTTCGTTCTTTTGCCCTGTTTATCGTTGTCTTCTCATGCTGCTTTGGATTAGCCGCCGAGCCTGCGCAGCTCGTTCAGCCTGGCCAGTCTATTACCCCCAGGTCCCCCAAGTCTGCGAGGCCCGCTGCAGCACCGGCCCCGGTTCCGGCGCCCCAGCGCGCGGATGAGCCCGTCAACAACCCCGAGGCCGCCCTCAAGGCCATCGTGGTCGTTGGCCACGCGCGCTTCACAGTGCTCACGCCTCAACTCATCCGCATGGAATGGGCGGCGGACAATAAATTCGAAGACCGCGCCTCCTTTGTCTTCATCAACCGCCACCTGCCCGTGCCGGAGTTCTCGCAAGTGACCGCCAATAACGGGCAAAAGCTCACACTGAGCACGAGTGCGCTCACCCTCGCCTATACGGCTTCGGGCGACGGCCACTTCACCGCGGACAATCTCTCCATCACGCTTAAGGTCGACGGCAAATCCGTTGTTTGGCATCCCGGCCTCAACGATCCTGACAACCTGCTGGGCACCACGCGTACGCTCGACGGCGCCCGCGGCGATAAGACGAGCACGCCTATCGAACCTGGCCTGGTGTCCCGTTCCGGCTGGGCGCTGGTCGACGACTCCACCCGTCCGTTGTTCGATTCTGCCGACTTCAGCTTCTCGCTGGGAGAGAAGAGCCCCTGGCCCTGGGCGATGGAGCGTCCGGCCGGCGGGCGGCCCGGCTCCTATATCGACTGGTACTTTTTTGGCTACGGCCACGACTACCGGCAGGCCCTCGGCGACTATGTTCGCGTCGCCGGGCGCATTCCGCTGCCGCCACGCTTTGCCTTCGGCGCCTGGTGGTCCCGCTACTGGGATTACACGGATCAGGAACTCGACGAGTTGGTCAAGGGCTTCCACGAAGACGATGTGCCGCTGGATGTTCTGGTCATCGACATGGGCTGGCACATCAGCAAAGATCAGCTCAAGGCCGCGGGCGAGAAGGACCAGTCGAGCCACGACCTCGGTTGGACCGGCTACACCTGGAATAAGGTGCTCTTTCCCGATCCCGATGACTTTCTCAAGAAGATTCACGACGAGGGCCTGAAGGTGACGTTGAACCTGCATCCCGCTTCGGGCATCGAGCCGTGGGAGAAGGCCTATCCCGCCATGGCCAAGGCCATGGGCATCGATCCGGCATCCAAGATCTACGTCCCCTTCGACATCGCCAACCAGAAGTTCGCCACCAACTACATGGACCTGGTGCACCATCCGCTTGAAAAGCAGGGAATCGACTTCTGGTGGCTCGACTGGCAGCAGGAGCAGCACACCTCGATGACCGGCGTGATGCCCACGTGGTGGCTCAACTATGTCCACTTCACTGACCAGCAACGCGAAGGCAAGCGGCCGCTGCTCTTTCACCGCTGGGGCGGACTCGGCAATCACCGATACCAGATTGGTTTCTCGGGAGACACGGTCTCGGTATGGGATTCGCTCGCCTTCCAGCCCTGGTTCACAGCCACCGCCGCCAACGTCGGCTACGCTTACTGGAGCCACGACATTGGCGGACACATGCCGGGCGCCGTCGATCCCGAGCTTTTCACCCGCTGGGTCGAGTTCGGCGCGTTCAGCCCCATCCTGCGTACCCACACCACCAAAAACCCTGAAGCCGAACGCCGTGTATGGGCCTATCCTGAGCCGTACTCCGCCATTCTGCGGTCCACCTTCCAACTCCGTTACGCGCTTCAGCCTTACCTCTATACCGAGGCTCGCCGCACCTACGACACCGGCGTAGCTTTCCTGCGCCCCCTCTACTACGACTGGCCCAATGACGCCGCCGCCTACGAGAACAAGGGCGAATATATTTTTGGCGACCAGATGCTGGCAGCTCCCGTTACCGCGCCGGCAGACAAGGTTACCGGCCTGGCCACCGAGAAGGTCTGGCTCCCCAAGGGCGATTGGATCGAGTGGTTCACAGGCAGGCATATTGCCGGACCGGCCACGCTCGATCGCAGCTTTTCAATCGAGCAGGTCCCAGCTTATCTCCGTGCCGGCGCCATCATCCCCATGCAGCCGCCCATGCTCTATACCGGCCAAAAGCCCGTCGATCCGCTCATCGTGAATGTGTGGCCGCTCGTTCCCGGCACCACTTCAAGCTATGAGGTGTATGAGGACTCAGGCGTCTCGGTCGAATATCAGAAGGGTGTCTTTACCCGCACGCCCATCAAAGCTGCGCAAAATGGAGACACGCTGAGCGTGGAAATCGGACCCGTCGAGGGCAGTTATCCCGGCATGCTCAAAGCGCGCGCCTTCGAGCTGCGCTTTCCCGCCGACTGGCCTCCAGCCACCGTTACGGTTAACGGCATTCCCGTCAAGCAGGCGGAGATCCCGGGTGAGCCCGGCTGGTCCTTTGAAGGCAACACGCTCACCACCATCATCCCCGTGCCCAGCCGCAGCGTCGCTGCCAAGGTCGCGGTGGTGGTCCGCCGCGCCGATGGCCTCATCGCCCGCCGCGGCGAACTGGACGGCTTTGCCGGCTCCATGACCCGCCTGCGCGACGCATACGACGCCCTGCAGCAAATCTGGCCCGTGGCCGCGCCACCCGATCCGCTCATCGACGCCATGCAGACCGGTGATCGGCTCGGCTATCACCCCGAGTTCGCCACCGATGAGATTACGCACTTCCATGTGGCCGTGCTCGAGGCCCAGTCCGCCGTCGCCGCCCTGGATCAAACCTTTGCGCAGAGCCTGGCCGACAATCTCAATCGCGTCGCGGCCACCAGCTTCACACCGGACCAGCTTGAGGCCCAGAAACAGCGCCGCCTTGACGCATTCCAGCGCGCCAAGTCGCTCGTCGGCGAGATAGGGAAGTAGTTTCACGCCAAATCAAAAGCGGGAGGGGAAGTTTTCGCTTCCCCTCCCGCTTCATGGCCCATCCCTTGTTCCTGACCATCTGCGCGGCCAGTTGCATCGAGGCCGACCGAGTTCACTTACCGCTTTTCAGCCCGATCCCGCGTCCTCTCGAGCAAGGCACTCCAACCGTGAACGACGCCTTCCCGATGCTGATCCTCGATCAGCCCCAGCGCCGTGTGTCGGAAGGTGATCAGGGTTCCGCCGTCGGCTTCTTTCAGCCGGTACTGAACGTTCGAGGCTAGTGGATAGGAAGCAAACAGCGGTCCCACAATCTCAAGCAGCGTGGGACGCTTGATCGCCTGCACATGCCCCCAGAAGTGGCCGTTGTCGCCGCCCAGGTCACGGTACCACCGGCCGCCCGGCCACGCCTCCAGCTTCACATCGGCATCGGTGCGCCCTGGCCGCCCTCGTTTGCCGGGCCCATCTGTTCGAGCAGGGCCGCAAACGTCGCTTCCAGCCCAGCCTTCACGTGAATTTCCTGGGTGATGTTCAGCATCAGGTCTTCAACACTCACGGTCTTCGTCATCGTGGCCATCATTTCTCCTTGTCAGGTTGATTGGGGATGTTTTGGTTTCCGGCTGCGGAAGCTGTCTGGCCCGTCGAGCCCTCGGCGCGTTCCTTTACGCGGCTCAACTGGCGCCGCCAGAATTGCTCGAATGTTCCCGACCAGTCGTGCAGAGGCCGGATGGCTTCGGCGTTGGTCTTGTACAGCCTGTGCCGCCCGTTGCGGCGCACTCTCACCAGCCCTACGCTGCGCAAAACTCCCAGGTGCTTCGACACCGAAGGCTGGTCGAGCCCCAGGGCCGTCACAATTTCGCCCACCTGCCGTTCTTCGCGCGCCAGGTAGCCAAGAATTTGCCGCCGCCGCGGTTCGGCAACCGCATTGAAAGCATCCGAGGTTGTGGCCGCTCTTGCCATGAGAAACACAATATATTCCGATATAAGAATATGTCAAGCGCTTTTTAGCTGGTCAGAGTTTTTTCGCGCCCCGCCGGGATTGGCATTGTGGTCCATTGCCTTCCGGCTTGCAATCAAGGCCCGGAAAAGCCGACCCGCCTGCTCCTCGGCGCCAGTGTTGAAGAATCCCGCGCGATTGTGCCCGCCGAGCCTGGCGTCACGGAACAACAGGCGGGCCGATTAGACGCGCGTTGGCTGTATCGCCGAAGCCGCTCATCGGCTTTCGCCACGCCTCGCCGGCAACTCCCCGCGTGCCGGCGTAAAGCCCGTTTCACCAAACGCTTACGCCCGGTGACCGACGGCGTCTAAATCAGGAGATTACGCAGCCAGCCCAGCGGGCTGACGGCGCATCTTATGCTGTTGCACCGCTGCGGCCCTCCTGCCCTGGTTCAAATTCAGGCTATCGAGGTGTTTGCATGACTCTGAAGTCCTTATTTCTTCTCCTGCTCGTTTCTGCTCTGGGCGCGCCCGGCTTGCTCAGCGGCCAGATCAACACGGACCACATGCCCGCGCCCAACGATGAGTTGTACGGCGGATATTCCCTGCTATTCCGCCCCTACGATCACACGCAGGCCAACCCGTTCAGCGGCGTGATGAATGGCTGGGACGCCTCACTCCGCGTGCCTCTGCCAATCGTGGGCTCCTGGCTTGGCGTAAAAGGCGATGTCTCGGGCAGCTATCGGAACGACTCTCCCGTCTTCGATCCCCACGCCTATTTCTTTCTCGCGGGGCCGCAGCTTTCATTGCATTTTGGCAAATCCACGCTCTTTGCGCATGTGATGGTAGGCAGCGCACACCTGAATCAGCAGGTGATTCCCTCGCTTAAATCCGGCTCAACGTTCGCCATGGCCTCCGGCGGCGGACTTGACCTGGGACTCTCGCGCCGCCTGGTCTGGCGCATCACAGGTGACTTCTACAACACCAACTTTCAATCGAGCGATGAAACCGTCAAGGGCGTCGTAAACTCGAACGGCCGCGTCTCCACCGGTCCTGTGCTGCGCTTCTGAAATCGCAAAGTCAGTTTCCGGTCGCACGCATCGGGTCATGAAGATGACCCGGGCAGGCACACTCGTTTTCGCCCCGACCGGCGATAAAAGCCGGAAATCCTGTCAGGGAGGCGGCCTGCGTCCACTATCCTTTGCCAAAGGACATCTTATTTCGCAAAGGAGACCTGGGTGCCATGACTCTTGATCGTCGAGGATTTCTCTCCGCTTGCAGCCGCGCCGGAATCACCTCGGCGCTTCTGCCCGGCATCCTGTATACCCTGGCCACGCAGGCGCAAACCCCGGACGGCGAGGCCAAGGCGAAGCTGCACAAAATCACGGCCGAGATGCTCGACCAGGCCGCCATGCTCGCCGGCGTGGGTCCGTTCACCGCGGAGCAGAAGAAGATGATGCTCGACGGCCTCAACGACCAGCGAGGCGGATACGATGAGATCCGGGCGCTGAAGCTGCCGAATTCCGTTGCGCCGGCTTATGTTTTTCATCCACTGCCGGCGGCAACCGACAAACCCAACCCGGGTCGCGGTTCGGCGCCGGTTCCCCTGAGCGAGGTAGGGATTGAAGCGGGCCACGCGGGAAGCCCGGCCCCGGTGAAGATCGACGACCTGGCCTTTGCCACTGTGGGCGAGCTGGGCGGTCTTCTGCGCTCTCGCAAAATTACGTCTGAGGCGCTCACGCGGATGTGCCTGGCCCGCCTCAAGCGCTACGATCCCCAACTCCATTTCGTCATTACGCTCACGGAAGAGCGCGCCCTGGCCCAGGCCCGCGCTGCCGACGCCGAGATCGCGGCAGGAACATACCGCGGCCCGCTCCACGGCATTCCCTGGGGCGCAAAGGACCTGCTCGCCGTGAAAGGCTATCCCACGACGTGGGGCGCGGGCGGCTTCGAGCTTCAATCCTTCGACGAAGACGCCACCGTCATTCAGCGACTGGATACAGCCGGAGCCGTGCTGGTGGCCAAATTCACACTCGGCGCTCTGGCCATGGGCGACAAGTGGTTTGGCGGACGGACACGAAACCCATGGAATCCCGCGCAAGGCTCGAGCGGCTCATCGGCGGGTTCGGCGAGTGCGGTGTCCGCCGGCTGCGTGCCCTTCGCACTCGGTTCTGAGACCCTGGGCTCGATCTCATCGCCTTCGACCCGCTGCGGCGACACCGGCCTGCGCCCCACCTTCGGCTTTGTGCCCCGCACCGGCGCCATGGCCCTCAGTTGGACCATGGACAAGCTCGGCCCCATCGCCCGGTCGGTTGAAGACTGCGCACTTGTTCTCGAGGCCATTCACGGCCCTGACGGGAAAGACACTTCGGTTTATCCTGCCGAGTTTCGCTGGGACCCCAGCTTGGACTGGAAACAGCTCCGCATCGGTTATCTGAAGAGCGAGTTCGATCCGCCCCAGCCTCTCGATCTAAAACAAGCCGCACCCGCTGAAACAACCGAAGAAGAAGCCGCCCGCGAAAAGGAGAATGCCGACCTCGCGGCCGCCCGCGCCCGCCGAGACTACGACCGACGCTACGAACTCGCTGCCCTCGACAAGTTGCGCGCCATGGGCGTCAGCCTCATCCCCGTGGAGCTGCCCAAAATACCATGGGACGCCATGCTCCCACTGCTGACGGCCGAAGCCGCTGCCGCCTTTGACGACCTCACAATGACCGGCCGCGACAGTCTGCTGACCGAGCAGGGTCCCGAAGACTGGCCCAACGACTTCCGCGTCGCGCGCTTCTATCCAGCGGTCGAGTACATCCAGGCCAACCGAGTGCGCACGCTGGCCGTCCGGCAGGTGTCTGCGCTGTTTGAACAGGTGGACATCATCGTGACGCCCTCAACCGACACGCAATTGACGGCGACCAACTTCACCGGCCATCCGGCGCTCATTCTCCCAAACGGATTGCGCGGCGACGACGCGCCTCCGCCACCCGAGATCGACGACGGCAACCACGACGACATCGGTGGTCCGGGCACGCCGGTTTCCCTCACATTTCTTGCCGGCCACTACCAGGACGCCAAGCTGGCTGCCTTTGCCCAGGCCTATCAGCGGGCCACAGGCTTTGAAAAGCTTCATCCCAGGCTGAAATAAGGCTTCGACGGAGGAATGTGCTCCCTCATTCTCAGGAGTCGTGCCGTTCCGGCTCCCATTGATCACGCGGGTGTCGTTCGAGACGGTCCTCGCGATCCTCGGGTCTTTCCTGCTCACGTCGTTTCTCCTGTTCCTCGCGCTCCTCGCGGCCGTCACTCATGGTCCCTCCGCTATTGAGCCTTCAACGACCCTCAGTCCCCGACGTTCTTCAGTCTAAGACATTAACGGTGCGAGACGACCGCCTTGTTTCAGGAGGAGCTTGACGCAGCAATCCCGCCTGCGCTGTGCGCCGGCGTCTGCCCCTCCGGCGACAAATCGATGGTTCGCCAGTTTGACCCCGGCCGACCCTACAATATCCGCACCCCCTCATTCGTCTGCAATGGTAGATGGATAACGTGGCGGAACTTGAACGGATGGCAGTCAAACAGAACCAGCGGATCTCCGAAGTGGTGAGCCGAGAGAAGGCGCGCCGGCTCAACTTCATTCGACGCCGCGTGCCCGATCCCCGCGACGCCGAGGAGATCCTGCAGGACGTCTTCTACGAACTGGTGGAAGCCAACCGCCTGCTCGTCCCCATCGAGCACGTCACCGGCTGGCTGTTTCGCGTGGCGCGCAATCGCATCATCGATCTCTTCCGCAAGAAGAAGCCGGAGAGCTTCAGCGACAGGACGGTCATCGATGAGAATGACGAACCTCTCCAATTGGAAGATCTGCTCCCTTCGCCCGACGCCGGGCCGAACGCGGTCTTCGCCCGCAACGTGCTCCTCGATGAGCTCCAGCTGGCACTTGACGAATTGCCCGAGGAGCAGCGGGCGGTCTTTATAGCGCACGAATTTGAGGGTCGCAGCTTCAAACAGATGGCTGCTGAAACCGGCGTCAACGTGAATACTCTGGTCGCGCGCAAGCGCTACGCGGTGCAGCATCTCCGCGGGCGGCTGCAGGACATCTATGACGAATTTACGAATTCATGAGGAGCTAAAAATGAGAAGGAAATGGTATTTGATCGCACCACTGGCAACTTTGGCCATGCTGCTGTTTGTCTTTGTCGGGGGCCAGGTGGTTGTGCACCTTTGGAACTGGCTGCTGCCCGGGCTTTTCGGCTGGCACCAAATCGGCTTCTGGCAGGCGATCGGGCTGCTGGTCTTGTGCCGTATACTGTTCGGCGGATTAGGATTCCGGGGCCACGGCCGTTCCCACCTCCGCCGCCGCTGGGAGGAGCGCCGTGAAAACATGACGCCAGAGGAGCGGGAACGCTTCCGCGTGGGCATGCGCGCTCATTGTCACTTCGGCGCACCGGCCACCGAAACCAAAGAGCCATGAAGCTTCATCGATTTGCGAACGGCCCCTAGTGCGCGCTCTCCGAGGCGATCAGCTCCTTGAAGGCGGACAACTGTCTCAGGCTCGCAAAGCTGCTGTCGGCCGCGATCTTCTTCGCATTCGTGAATCCCTCATTGAGCGCCAGGCGCAAGTTCTGGATCGCGCAATCAGAGTGCCCAGCGGTCACGCAACTCCGGGCCATGTAATAGTGCATGGCCCCGCGCTGCTGCGTGGTGGAAGGGTTGTCAAGGGTGACGCCGGCCCGATCCTCAAAGATCCCGGGGTCAATGGCCAGCGCTTCCTGGTAAACCGCCCAACCTTTGCTGTACTTGCGCTGCGTGAGAAGATTTGAGCCCAGATTGCGCAGGATCAAGGCCGAGCGAGGATCGATTTTAACGGCCTTGCGGTAAAGCCGTTCGGCCTTCCCGTATTCCTTCATCGACTCGTAAACGGTAGCCAGATTGTTGAGAACCTGCGCGTTGTGCGGATCCAGCTTGCGCGAGTTGTCATAACAGCGCATGGCGTCTTTCTGGTTGAACATCATCTGGTAGGCGATACCCATCTTGTTCCAGAGCGCGGGCGTGAATTCCGTGGCCTTGCCATAGGCGGAGATGGCCTCCTGATAGCGACGGTGAGCTGAAAGCGAATCACCGAGCTGTTCGGGAGTGGGCGCCGCAGCAGGGAAGATACTCGCTTGTCGTGTCGGCGCTGGAACCGGCGCAGCCGGGGGTGAGACCTGACCCTGGTCAGGAGCGTGCGCGGGTGTCTGGGCAGGTAGGGGGACACAGAAACCGCACGGCGCAACCGCCAGGAACGCGAACAAGGCCAAGCCCCTCAGGCTGCGATGCTCCTTGAGCCCTGGCATAACGTCTCCCCCTCCATCCAACCGGCGATCCACAAACCGAACCGTCCGTTGAACTTGAAACATCAAGTATTAGACCACTAAATCGCCAAAGCGGCGAGCGCGCCGCTCAGAATCCGCTTTTGTGCGGAAAAATTCTGTGCCGCCCGCGATTCGGGCAGTACACTTTGTTGAATGCGGGAGGGTAGACGCCTTGAAGACGTCGATCGAAGAGAATGTGCAGGTTGATCTGGCGGCACGGTTTACCACCATCCGGCGCCGCTCCCTCGAATTGAGCGCCGGCCTCACCCCCGAGGACATGATGGTCCAGTCCTTGCCCGACGCCTCGCCCGCCAAGTGGCATCTCGCCCACACCGCCTGGTTCTTTGAGTCGTTTGTGCTCCTCGAGTTTCTGCCCGGCTACCGCCTCTTCGATCCCGATTTTCCCTGGCTCTTCAACAGCTACTACGAAGGCTTCTCGGCCTTCCCTGAGAAGCGTCTCCGCGCCTCGTTTTCAAGGCCCGCCCTCGAAGAGATTCTCCGCTACCGCGAGCATGTTGACCGTGGCATTGAGCAATTGCTTGAAGTTGGAGCTGAACCGGAAGCCCTCCGCCGGATCGAGCTGGGCGCAAACCACGAAGAGCAGCACCAGGAGCTGCTGCTCACGGACATCAAGCATGCCTTCTTTACCAATCCCCTGCGCCCTGTCTACAAGCAGCCGCAGGCTCGACCCGCTGCGCCGGCTGTGCACTCTAAGGTCAAGCAGGCCTTTGTCCTGCTTTGGTTTTTCAGCCGTTTGAGGGCGGCCTGCAACAAATCGGCCACTTGGGCCCCGGCTTCTGCTTTGACAACGAGCTGCCCCGCCACCGCGTCTGGCTTCAACCCTTCGCTCTTGCCCGGCGTCTGGTGACCTGCGCGGAGTACGCCGACTTTATGAACGACGGCGGCTACAGCAAGCCCGAGCTCTGGCTTTCGGCCGGTTGGAACGCGGTCAAACAGAACGGTTGGCACGCCCCGCTCTACTGGACGAGCGGCAACGGCGGCTGGAGCGTCTTTACCCTGTGCGGCGAGTTGCCGTTGCAGGAGCTCGAAACCACCCCCGTCAGCCACGTTAGCTTTTATGAAGCAGACGCCTATGCACGATGGGCCGGCTACCGCCTGCCCACGGAGTTTGAGTGGGAGACCGCGGCCGAGGGCCAGCCCGTCGAGGGCAATCTGCTCGATTCCGGGCGCTTTACGCCTGCGCCAGTTCGATGACCGACACACGGCCCAGTTCGGCGATTGCTGGGTGTGGACGGCAAGCGCCTACCTTGGCTACCCGGGATTCCGCCCCCTGGAGGGCGCCCTCGGCGAGTACAACGGTAAGTTTATGAGCGGTCAGATGGTTCTGCGGGGCGGCTCGTGCGTGACGCCTGCCGCGCACATCCGCTCAAGCTACAGAAACTTCTTTGCGCCGAGACCCGCTGGCAGTTCTCCGGCATAAAGTTGGCTCGGTGAAAGGCTCTTGAATTCTTTGCGAATTCGCTTTGCGGGTACGTCACCTTGCGGAGTTTTCTGCATCCAAGTGAGCGCATGACAACTTTTCTCTTCCCCTCAGTCGATCTCGAATCCGGTCTGCGCAGCAACCTTGAAGGAGTCTCCGAGGTTGCACCGCAGGATGTCGCGCCTCGCGTGGCCGCAGCCGTACGCGCAGGCCTCAGCTCCCGGCCCAAGCGCCTGCCCCC
This sequence comes from uncultured Acidobacteriaceae bacterium, assembly GCA_963793885.1. GTDB lineage: Bacteria > Acidobacteriota > Terriglobia > Terriglobales > Acidobacteriaceae > Telmatobacter. Next base: position 991,635 of record CAWCBQ010000001.1, on the reverse strand, counting down.
ATGGCTGTTCTATGATTCTGCCGGTTCGCGGCTTTTCGACGAGATCACGGGCCGTCCGGAGTACTACCTCACCCGGACTGAGCGCGCCATTCTCGAGACGCATGCGAAAACGATGATTGCGCGTGCCGCCGGCGGAGCCCCTTTGCGCGTGACGGAGCTCGGCGCGGGTTCGGCGGACAAGACGCGCCTCCTTCTGAAGGCCGTCACCGCCTGCCAACAGTCGGTCATCTACGAGCCCGTGGACGTATCAGCCAGCGCGCTTTGCGCCGCCAAACAGCGGATCGAGCAGGAAATTGGCAGAGCCATCGTGAAGCCGCGGGTGATGGACTACACGCAGGGCAATGGCCACGGCCTCGATCTCGAGCCGTGCGCACCTAAGCAGCGCAGACTGGTGCTCTACATCGGCTCGAGCATCGGCAACTTCGAGCCGCAGGAGGCGAGGCGGCTGTTACGCCGCGTGCGCGCCGGACTCAGATCCTGGCGACAGCCTGCTGCTGGGCGTGGACCTGATCAAGGATGAAGCCACGCTGCTGGCCGCCTACGACGATGTGGCCGGAGTCACGGCAGACTTCAACTTGAACCTGCTGGCGCGCCTGAACCGCGAGCTCGATGCGGATTTCTACCTCGAAAGCTTCGAGCACCGCGCCATCTGGAACCGGGTGGAGTCGCGCATCGAAATGCACCTCGAGAGCCGCGTGCAGCAAACCGTGCGCCTGGCCGCGCTCGATCTCGAAATCGACTTTGGCCTGGGTGAAACCATCCACACTGAAAACAGCTACAAGTATGCGCCCGGCCAGCCGGAATCCATGCTCGTCGAAGCAGGTTTTGCGGCAGCCGGCAGTTGGACCGATGAGCGCGGCTGGTTCAGCGTCTGCCTGGGGCGCGCCCGGTAAGGCCGCCGGTCTCGAGAGCGATACCGGAACCTGGCCGAACTTTACATCACAAAAGGCCAGCTCCCCATGGCCGCGGCAGGATCAAGCCGCAACCATGGGGAGCCGATGTTTCCGAGGGCGTCGTCTATTTCGGCGCCGCAATGCGAACCAGCATCACATCGTGGCTGGTCAGTTCCACGGGCATATGGTCGGTGAGCGTGACATCCTTGCCCGACCAAAGGTCCTTGCCCTTCAGTGGCCCATGCAGCCCGAGCCTCGCCAGGTCAAGGTAGATAGGGTGGTTGGAGGTGCGGTCGTATCCAACATTCAACACCGCGATCGCCAACGCTCCGCCGGCAAGGCGCCGCGTCCAGACTTCCGATTCTCCATCGGCATAGGCCTTTGTTCCTTCGCGGCCCAGCTTGTCCTGGTCGATCGCGATGACATCCTTGTTGATGAGGATGGCCTTGATCTCCGGCGTCATGTTGGGCAGGTCGTTGCCGGCCAGCAACGGCGCGGCGAGCATCGCCCACATCGTGAAGTGTGCGCGGTTCTCGGCCAGCGTCATCTTGCCGTTGCCCACCTCCAGCATGTCAGGATCGTTCCAGTGTCCGGGACCCGCGTATTTGGCCAGGCCTTCCTGCTCGCTGATGATGTCATAGATGCTGTGCCAGTTCGGCTGCACGTCGCCCGTGGTACGCCATAGGTTGCCGCCCAGCGCCGGCGCCCACACCCACGGCGCATCCCAGCCATACTGACACAGCGAGTAGACGATCGGCCGGCCCGAGTCCTTCAGCGCCTTGCCCATCTTGTCGTAGGCGGCAATCATCAGGCGCATCTGCTCCGCCTCGTCGTCAGGCGCCTTGGCGGTCATCACCGCCTGGCGGAAGCTGCACAGGTCGTACTTCAAATAATCGATGCCCCACGAGGCGTAAAGCTTGGCATCCTGCACTTCGTGGTCAAGCGAAGCGGGAAAGCGCGCGCACGTGAGCGGGCCGGGCCCGGAGTAAATGCCGAGCTTGAGCCCTTTGGAGTGCACGTAGTCGGCCAGCGCCTTCATGTCAGGGAACTTTGAGTTCGAACTCAGCACGCCGTTCGCGTCCCGTTCGCCCTCCCACGTGTCGTCGATGTTCACGTAGACGTATCCGGCGTCCTTCATGCCCGTGGCCACCAGTTGGTCGGCGGCATTGCGGATGTCCTGGTCGGTCACTTTCCCTTTGAAAAAGTTCCAGCTATTCCAACCCATCGGCGGCGTGGCTGCCAGGATAGGCGTTTGCGCATGATGGTGCTTTGCGGGGGCGCCGGGGGTTTGGGCTGTGGCGGCAAACGTTGTCAATCCAAGAACAGCAAACAAAAATTGAGCGGGAATACGCATGTTTTCACCTCCGGGAACGATCTCAGGGAATACTATGCCACGGAACCCGGGCACGGCAACGCATGCAAATCCGGCCGCGGAGTCGCCTACACCCACTCCCCTTTGCGCATCAGCGGCTCCACGCTTCCCGCAGCCGTCACCCCGTCAATATCCAACTCGCTTGAACCGACCATCCAGTCCACATGGATCAGACTTTGGTTCACTCCCCTGGCCACCTGCTCCTCTTCGCTCAGTTTCTCTCCGTCACGCATGCACGAGGCGTATGCCTGTCCCATGGCAATATGCGAGGCGGCATTCTCGTCAAACAGCGTGTTCGAGAAAACGAGGCCGCTCTGCGCAATCGGCGAAGAGTGCGGAACAAGCGCCACCTCACCCAGGCGCCGCGCGCCCTCATCGGTATCAATCAGCCGTTGCAGCACTTCCTGGCCGCGGGTTGCGCGCGCGTCCACAATGCGGCCCTTCTCGAACCGCGCCTGGATGCCGTCAATCATCGTTCCCTGGTGGGAAAGAGGCTTGGTGGCGGTAACCGTCCCTTCGGCGCGGTCTTTGAGCGGCATGGTGAACACCTCTTCGGTGGGTATGTTGGGGACGCAATAGAAGCCGTTCATCGCCTTGCCGCCGCCGCCCAGCCACAGATGATCGTGCGGAAGGCCGATGCACAGATCGGTGCCTGGACCGCGATACCTGAGCTCCGCATATCGCTTCTCGTTCAAGCGAGCCGCGTGGCGATGGAGCGCGGCATCGTGCTGCTTCCAGGTGCTCACGGGATCGGCGGCGTCAATGCGCGAAGCTGCGAAGATTGCATCCCACAGCCTGGCCAATGCCACATCCGGCGCATCGCCGGGGAACACCGTCGCGGCCCATGCCGGCGTGGCACCGGCGACAATGTTCCAGTTGATCTGGTGCCTCGTAATCAGTTCGAGAGCCGGACGGTAAGCCTGCGAGACGGCGCGATTCGCACGCCCCACCTTCTCCGGATCCTGTTCGGAAAGCAGCGCCGGATTGCCGCCGGCGATGGCCAGCCGCGCGGCCCCGCTCTTGAACGCCGCGGCCATTCCATCGTAGAGCCACCTGGCGGCGCGGTCGAAGCTCGCATCCGCAGCATATTCGTAGCGCATCAGGGTCGATTCGTCGTCGGTGTAGAGCGTCGTGACCAGCGAGGCTCCCGCGCGATAGGCCTGCTCGGTAATCCGGCGGGCCAGCGGCAGCGTATCGAGCGACGCCGTCATCAGCAGTTCCTGTCCCGGTTGCAAGCCCAGCCCCACCTTCACGGCCACCGCGGCCAGCAAGTCGAGTTTCTCTTCGTGTGTGCGCATCTCTGTCATCGTCGCTGCTTCACCCTTAGGATTGATTGTCCCTCATCGGGGCTGCAACCTGCACCTCGAGGCTGAGGCCTGTCCTTCCCATCCTCACCCGAACAGGTTGTCGATCTTCTGGCTCAACGCCGCCACCTGCTGGCGCAACTCCTCAAGCGAAGCCTCCATCCGATTCATGCGCTCCTGGACGTCGCTTGTCCCGCCCACTGAATCATGTCCGGTCGCGGGCTCGGCAATCGCAATCGACTCGACCGGCCCCGCAAGCAAATGAGCGTAGCGCGCCTCTTTCATGCCCGGCTGGCGCGGCAGCACGGCGGCCAACACCGGCTCGCGCTCCATCAGCTTTTGCAGTCCCGCCAGCACGTCGCCAAGCTCGTCAAACTGGTGCAGCCTCTCCGTTCGTCCGCGCAGCTCGCCGGGAGTCTGCGGCCCGCGTAACAGCAGCACGCACAACAGGGCAGTTTCCGCACGGCTGAAGTTGAAGGCCTCGCCCAGCCAGTGCTCGTACTTGGTGACGCGTCCATCTGCCGAGCGCGCTCGTCCCGCCAGCCGCTTGTCCTCCAGCCCATGCAGTGCCTGGCGCACGTCATCCTCGTCCAGGTTCATCACCGGCTCCCGGTTCGAGCGCTGATTGCAGGCGTTGATCAGGGCATTCAGTGAGAGCGGATAGTAGTCCGGTGTGGTCACTTCTTTTTCGATGAGCGCGCCCAGAACGCGGGCCTGTGCGGCAGTCAGCAGAATCGTATCGGCAGGGGACATCGCTCTATTTTTACATTCTCCCGTCAAGAGTCCCCGGCCTACGCCAGATCTTCAGCCGAGCTGTCGCGATGCCGCGTCAGCAGGTAGTACACCAGGGGCGTGACCACCAGGCTCAGCACCATTGAAATGCACAGCCCTCCGATCACCGCAATCGCCAGCGGCTGCAACATCTGCGAGCCCGCTCCCAGGGCAAAGGCCAGCGGCAACATGCCGCAAACCGCTGCGATGGCGGTCATGGCGATGGGGCGCAGCCGGCGTTGAGACGCATGCAGCATGGCCTGGCGCGCAGATGCTCCCTCGGCGCGGAACTTTTCATCCGCGTCGAGCAGCAGGATTCCGTTCTTGGCCACAATGCCAATGACCATGATGAGCCCCATGAACGAGGCCACGTTGAAGGTTGTGTGCGTAACAAGCAGGGCCAGAATCACTCCCGAGATGGACAGAACCGATGATGTGAGAATGGCGATCGGCGCGGGGAAATTGCGAAACTCCGTGAGCAGTACGCCGAACACGAGGGCCAGCGCCAGCAGCAGCACGCGCAACAGCTCGCGGAACGACTGCTGCTGCTCCTGGTAGACGCCGCCATACTCCACGCGCACCGCCGGGGGCAGGTGAAGGCCGGCCACGGTCTGCTGAACCCGGACCATCGCGGAGCCAAGATCGGAGCCCTCAAGCCTGCCGGTCACCACCACCAGGCTCTGCAGGTTCTCGCGGCGGATTTCGTTCTGCGGCGGCAACTGCTCAATGTCCGCAAGTGAACCGAGCGATGCCGTATGGCCTGAGCTGTTGTTGAAGACCGTGTTCTTGATGGCGTCGAGCGAAGTGCGGGTCTCATCGCCAAGCCGCACGCGAATGGTGTAAGGGCGGCCGTTGGCAATAAGCGGATCGGTGGTCTCAACGCCGTCGAGAATAGCGGTTGCGTCTTCTGAAATTCCAGCGGGGGTGAAGCCCAGCCGTGCCGCGACCACGGGGTCCACCTGGAAGTTAGTTGCCGGACCGCTGATGGTGTTGTCGATGCCGTTCTCAACGTCCACAACTCCGGGAATCTTGCCGATCGCATCCCCCACCCGGGGCCCAAGTTGCACCAAAAGCGACGGATCGTCTGAAAAAATCTTCAACTGGATCGGTTCGGGCGCGTTGGAGAGGTCGCCGATCATGTCCTGCAGCACCTGCGTGAATTCAATGTCGAGTTCAGGCTCGGTGGTTCTGATCTGCTGGCGGACATCTTCCATCACATCCTCGATGGAGCGGCTGCGTTTGGCCTTGAGCTTGACCGTGAAGTCGCCGGAGTTGGCCTCATGCACCGCGTTGAACCCCATCTCGAGGCCGGTACGGCGTGAAGTAATTTCCACCTCGGGCGTGGCCCGCAAGATGCGCTCCACGTGTTCAAGAACACGATTGGTTTCGCTCAGCGAGCTGCCGGCCGGCATGATGTAGTCGAGAATGAAGCCGCCCTCGTCCATCTCGGGCAATAGGTCGGAACCGAGCGCCTGGTAGCCTGCCCAGGTGCCCGCAACCAGCAGCAGGCAGGCGAGGCCGATCCAGAGCGGTTTAGCCAGCCCCCAGTCCAGAGCCCGGCGATGCGCGCTGAGGACACGAGTAAGGATTCGTCCGGCGGCGTGGTCTGTTGTCTCCCTGTCGCGCTTGTCGTGCAGGAGCACGAAGCTCAGCGCGGGTGTCCAGGTAAGAGCCAGCAGAAGTGACGTCAACAGCGCCGCGGTCATGGTGATGGCGAGCGCGCGGAAAAAGCTGCCGGTGACACCGCTGACCGAGACCAGAGGCAAAAAAACCACGACCGGGGTAATGGTGGAACCAATGAGCGGCCTGGTGATCTCCTTCAGGGATTTGCGCACTGCTTCAACACGCGGCTCGCCGGCGTCGCGATGCATCACGATGTTTTCAACGACCACAATCGCGTCGTCGATCACCAGCCCAATGGCGGCGGCCAGGCCACCCAGCGTCATCAGGTTGAAGCTCTCGCCGATAACCCGCAGGGCAACAATGGTAACGGCGATGGTTACCGGAATCACCATGCCCGCGATCAGCGAAGAGGTCCAGTCGCGCAGAAAAAGGAAGAGAACGATGCAGGCCAGGATGAGCCCGATAAAGATCGCGTCGCGCACGCTCGAAATGCTGTCGCGCACCAGTTGCGACTGGTCATAGAAGAGTTTGAAATGGACCCCGGGAGGCAACTTCTTTCGGAGTTCGCTCACCTGTGCGGCCACGCCATCGGCCACGGCCACGGTGTTGCTTGAGGGCTGGCGTGCAATGGTGATCAGAACCGCGTCTTTGCCGTTCGCCGTCACGGTGGTGTAAACCGGAAGGGTTCCCGGCTCCACGTCGGCCACGTCGGCCACGCGCACGGGCGCCCCCGCGGCGGTGGTCTTGACAACAAGCTGGCGCAGCCCGTCCGCGTCATGCACCTGCGCGCCGACCAGCCCCAGAATTAGCTGATGGTTGGCCTCGTAGAGGCCGGGCGAGCCGACAATGTTCGACGCCTGGATGGCATTCACCAGATCGGGAATGGTGACGCCCGCAGATTGCATCAGGGCCAGGTTGGGCACCACGTGAAACTCGGGCACCTTGCCTCCCTGCACCAGCACGGTGCTCACTCCTGTTACACGATTCAAAGGGGGCTTGAGGATGTAGGTAGCCAGCTCCCAAAGCTGCGTCTGCGGAACCGTGTCGGACGTGAGGCTGTAGCCCAGGATGGGGAAGGTGGCGAAGGTGAGCCGGTTGGTGGTGATCGTTGCCGACGCCGGCAGCGTCTGGGCAACTTTTCCGAGGGCCGCGTTCGTCAGTTGCAAAGACTGGTACATATCCACGTTCCAGTCGAAAAAGAGGCTGATCTCGGCCTGGCCGCGGCTGGTAATGGAGCGCACAGTCACCAGACCGGGCACGGAGTTGACCGCATCCTCAATCGGCTTGGTGATCGTCACCTGCATCTGCTCCAGGGGCATCACGCCGTTGTCGACGCCAATCACAACGCGCGGAAAGTTGGTCTCGGGAAACACTGAGATCGGAACCTGGAACGCAAAGTAGACGCCGGCCACCGTGAGCACGGCCGCGAAAAAGAAGATGGTGCGCGTTGACTGTGCCAACCAGAAGGGTCTGCGACCTTCGGGAGCGCCCGGCTCATCGTTCGGCATCAGTCCGCTCCTCCGCCATTGCCGGCGGCGCCGTCGTCGACCGCAGGGCTTATCTTCACCTTTGTGCCCTCATCCAGTCCGTAGGCTCCGGCGGTGATCACGGTATCGGTTGGCGCAAGACCTCCAGTTACCTGCACGGCATCCGCATCCTGTATGCCCAGCGTCACGGGCTTGCTATGTGCGGTGCCGTCGTCGCCCACCACCATCACCGATTTGCTGCCGTTCTGCGCGGTGAGGACCGCGGCTGCGGGAATCTTCCATGCCTGTGCCACTGTTGTACCCGTAATGGTGACCTTGACCGGCGTGCCCACCCTGAGCTTCCCCGTCTTGTTGCCGATGTTGAGCCAGACCTCAACGGTGGTGCTGCCGGGGTCGAGAGCGGGACTGATCAGAGAAACCTTCGCCGCGACCGGATCGGCCAGCCCCGGCTCCGTGACTTGTGCCGCGTCGCCCACTTTCAACTGCTGGGCGAGGCTCTGGGCGATGTGCGCCTTGGCAATCAGCATGGACGTATCCATGACCGTGACCAACGGCGTTCCTGCAGACGCGGTCTCGCCGGCGAAGAGGGTCCGGTCCGTCACCAAGCCATCAATCGGGCTGCGAATCTCTGAGTAATCGACCTCGGCCTTGGCCCCCTCGTACTTTCCCTCGGCTGAAGTGAGCTGGCCCTGGGCTGACTTGAGCGCGGCTTCGCGGCTCACACTTCGCACCGATTCCAGGTGCTTTGCGGCTGCGTCATAGGCAGCCTGGGCCTGCACCAGAGCCGCATTGGCCATATCCAGATCGCGGCCGGGAATGGCGCCTTCCGCAAAAAGTTGTTTGCGGTCCTTCACGATGCTCTGGTTCAAGTCGAGGTTTGCTTTGGCCTGCGCAAGGTCCAACTCGGCCTTCAGCGTATCCTCCGGCACCAGCGCCCCGGTCGTGGTTGCGTAGGCCGCCTTGGCTGCCATGTAAGAGCCCCGGTTGTCCATGGCCGCCGCGGTCAGGTCGCTGTTCTCAAGAGTGGCCAGCAGTTGGCCTTTCTTGACGCGCGTTCCACGCTCGACGTAGAACTTGCGCACCGGCGCGCTGATCTTGGGCTCGATGGCCGCCTGCGCCAGCGGCGCGAGCACCGCGTCTGCCGTAATGTGCTCGGCGATGGGCCCCTGTTTGGGATGTGCGGCCTGCACGGTTACTTGCGGCTCAGGATCAGCCTCTTTCTTGCAGCCAGCCAAAAGCGCCAGGGAGACCGCAGCTGCGCCCAGCGGCACCCAGGCCGTTCTCATCCAATGCGTTGCGGGAGTGCCATTCCAGCTGGTCATCGTTTCATTCCGCTCTTCAAAGTGCTCATAGTTCCGATGCACGTGCTACCTGGTTCCAGTGAGTGTTTGTAAATCAGCGAGCGCGGCCTCGTAGCGCACCCTTCCATCCTCGCGCGCATTCTGGATGGTTATGTAGGTATTTTGCGCGTCCACTACTTCAAGAACTGTTGCTTCGCCGGCGCTATACCTCAGTTTGGTCAGGCGCAGGCTCTCCTCGGCAGCGGCAACGCTCGCGTCGAATGAAGCCAACTGGTCCTGCGCCGCCTGGGCCTCCTGGTACGCCTCTTCGAGCCGCGCGATCAACTGCCTCTGTGTGGAGCTGAGCGCCACCTTCGCGGCGTCGCGCCGGATCTCGCTCTGCTTCACCTTGTGCTCAGTTGAGAGCCAGTCCCAAACCGGAAGGTCGAGCGTGACGCTGGCCGAGTAGCCCAGGTTGCGTACTGTCTCTGGACCGTTAACAGCGAACTGTGGAGCGTCAACGCCATAGGTCACATTCAGGCCTAGGTCGGGCAGCAGGGCGGCGCGAGCAGCCAGCACATCCGCATTGCTCATGCCCAGCGCCGCCAGCGCGCTCTTCAACTCCGGATTGTTTTTGGCCGCCGCCTGCTCCACGTCCTCCCGCGAGGCCAGGGGTGCAGCTTCCTTGTCTGCCTCAAGCGTGTAGGGCGTGCGTGGATCCGGAAACAACAGCACTCCCAGTTCCAGACGGGCTTTTTCGGCTGCCAGTTTGGCGTCTTCCATGTCCCGCTGGCGCTGCTGCTCGTCCAGTTGCGCTTTCACCACGTCAGCGTGCGCGGCTTCGCGCGCCTGTTCGCGCTTTCCCGTGAGCCCAGTAAAGTCGGCTGCTTCCTGGTGGGCGCGTTCGGCCACGGCCAGCTTGTGATCCGCGGCCAGCGAGCCATAAAACAGCGCGGTGACAGCGGCTACCAGACCTCGCCGCGACACTTCCAGTTCGGCAGCAGCCATGGCAGACGCCGCATCGGCCCGGCGTACGCCAGCCCACCCGGCAAGCCCCAGCGTCTCGTTGATTAACGCCTGGCTGGCATACTCGCGGACCGCATTGTTGGCGATGAATCTTGGCGAAGCCTGCGCACCAGCGCCCTGGCCGGCCTGGTTCTGCAAGCCGTTGGGCTGCGTGTAGAGCGCCTGGTTGTGATAAACCACACTGGGCAACATGCCGCCGCGGGCAATCTGCCGGTCAAGGGCCGACGCCTTGCTGCCTGCCGCGGCTGCCGCATACGAAGGCTCATTGGCCTCGGCCCGGCGAATGGCTTCGTCGAGAGTGATCACCTTGGGCTGGGCTCCGGCCGCCGACTCCGAAGGGTTGTCCGCTGCCTGGGAGCGAAGCGATGGAGAGACCGCAGCCGCCAGCAGCGAAAGAGCGCATGCGCCAGCCAGAAATCCGGAACATTGCCGACTCTTGTTGCCCCGCAGCTTGCCCTGCATGCCCACACTCAGAAGCATACAAGGACCAGGTGAATTTTCGTTCATCCGGCAAGCGGAGCGGCTCCGCGCTGTCGCTAAGACGGCAACCCTCGATTCTTCCTCCAATTTCCCCTCCGTGCCCGGCCCCGCTCTGCGATACTACTCAGTTATGCCTATCGCCGACCTGCAAGAAGCAGCCCAGAAGATCGCCGGATTCCTTGCCACCCTGAACAAGCTCGGTGGATTGCGCCTCAAGTACCGCATCACGGCGGGAGATGGGGCTCGCGACCCCCTGGGCATTGAGGCCCGCCAGATTTATGTTGAACTTGGCGGACCGGATGTGCCGCTTGTGACTCAGCACAACGGCGAACTGTTGCGGGCGCTTGAGACCATCGCCGCGCAGATGCTCCGCCTTGATCAGCGCGAAAACGATCTTGTCAGCTTTGATGCCGCCAACTTCAAAGCCCTCCACGCGGAGGAGCTGCGTCTGCAGGCGGAGATCGCCGCCGACAAGGTGATCCGCAGCGGAATCCCCTACGCCTTTCCTCCCATGAACAGCCGCGAGCGCCGGCTGTTGCATCTTGCCTTCAAGTCGATTGAAGGGGTTGAGACGGCCAGCAACGGCGAGGGCCAGGATCGTTTTCTGGCCGTGTATCCGCCGGGCAAAACCAGCCTGCCGGTTGCCCCGCCCGTCAAGCCAAGGGGCTTCGGGCGCAGGTAGGCAGCATCGCACCCCGGACCAGTAAATCCCAGAGCGCTTGTTTTGCGTCTATCTACTAGAGCCTTGTTCCAGGAGGTCTCATGAAAGTTCTTCACTTGCCGGTCATCGTCTTTTCGCTCGTGCTTGGCGCTGCTGCCTGCGCCCAGGATGCAAACCCCGCGCCCCCCGCCTCCCAGGACAATGGTGCGGGAGGCGGCGGGTACGGCCATCGCGGAAACGGTCGTGGCGGCTTTGGCGGCGGCATGGGCCTGGCAGGCCGCTGGGTCTTGGGAACTGTCACTGAAGTGGCTGCCGACCACTTTAGCGTCAAGACTGAGGCGGGCGACATCTACACAATTCATTTCAGCGCCAACACCCGGATCATGAAGATGCCCGCGGGCCCGCGCGGCGGGGGACAGGGCAGAGGCGGCGGCCAGGGGGCCGGCGACGGCCAAGGCTATGGCGGCGGCGCGGGCCGGGGTGGCAATCCGCCGCAGCAGATCAAAGCCACTGACATTAAGGTCGGTGATGCCATTGGCGCCTCCGGCGAGGAGGATGCGATCGCTAAATCCGTGGGTGCAACCTTCATCGTCCAGCTTGATCCCGAGCGCGCGAAACAGATGATGGAAATGCAGGCCAATTACGGAAAAACCTGGCTCCAGGGCAAGGTAACCGCAATCGACGGGGTCAAGGTGACGCTTCTGGGATCCATGGATAACGCGTCCCACGCCTTTGTGGCCGATGAAAACACAACTTTCCGCAAGCGCCGCGATCCCGTCACTCTGGCCGACATCCAGGTAGGCGACATGGTCCGCGCCGACGGCGCTCTCAATGACGGAACCTTTACGGCAACGGCAGTGAACGTGATGGGGGCGTTCCAGTCTGGGCCGCCCAACGGTCCCCGCAATGCGCCGCAATAACCCTTTATCGTGCCAGTTTTTCAGAGCATTTCAGGAAATACCGTGAACTTTTGAGAGGTCTCAGGGTCACCGCTCCCCGTTGGTCGCGTCCACTTGAGCAGGACGCTTCGGTCGACGGCCTTTTCTAAACTGCTGTAATCGGTTGACCTCGCAAAGATCCATTGCTTTAACCAGCAACTGAAATGGGCGCCTGGTGGGCGCCCATTTTCCTGATTGCACAATACCGATTCCCGCGGCTTACTTCAGGTTCTGGATTTCCGTGCCCTCGGGAATGTCGAATTGGAATTGATCGTTCTTGAGTGTCTGGTTCTCTTTTATGCTTTCAACCGTAATCACGATCTGGAATCCATCGCTGGGGCGCTTGATGGTAATGCTCTGGGGGTATTTTTCTCCACCTGCGTCCTGATAGTTCGCATAAGTCACATGGGTAGCGAGGTTGCCTTCGCTGTCGTAGATATCTTGTTCATAGGGAAGAAGGTCCTCGCGATGGAAGGTGACCACGCGGACCGGGACCAATTCGTGCGTTCCGTCCTTGCGATGCATGATGTTCAGGTTGTATTCCGGAGTAAAGAGCAGATGTTTCTTTGACGCGTCCTCCAATGTCTCAGAGTCTGCCGCCATTGAGTAATCGTCATCGGGCTCAAGGCCGCGCACCACCATGGCATCAAAAAAGAACCCTGGCCGGATGTTCTCCATCAGGATTGAGGACTTATGGTGCAAGGAGTTGGAACCTTTAATCGCCTTGTTCTTCGACGGTATCCAGAGGGTGAAATTCTTTCCGTCGCTCACCATGTCGAGGGCACGGGTGCCGATCACCGGAACGCGGCCGTACACCCTGAGCATTTCCGGCTTCCGCAGCAGGATGATGCCCGGAATGGTGGTGTAATCCGTAGCCACGCCCGTCACACTCTGGAACACGCTGAGTTGAATCTCGACACTTGCGGTCAGGCTCTGCAGGTTATCCCAGCGCCTGTTCATGATCCCCACAAGTTCCTCCGGCGTCGCTGCCCGCACGATGCCCGGCATCTTCGGCACCGGCAGGTTGCGGTGGGTTGAAATCACAAAGCAGCCTGAAAGAAGCATCGGAAACGCGAGCGCGGAAAGACAGGCCAGCCGGCTGATTATTCTCATCGAGGGTCCGCCTTCCTTAGCGCCTGCCGGTACCCGGCCACATTCCGCTGGTGCTGGTCCAAGGTGCTTGAAAACAGGGATTTGCCCTGAGCATCGGCCCCGGCCGCAACAAAATAGAGGTAATCCGTGCTGGCCCGCAGCATGGCCGCGCGCAGCGATTTAGCCCCGGGATTTGCCACTGGACCCGGCGGCAAACCGGTGTGCAGATAGGTGTTGTAGGCCGTATTGCGGGAAAGATCGCTGCGATAAAGCGCGCCCCGCCAATGACCCTCGCGTTCCAGTCCGTAGATCACGGCCGGATCGGACATCAGTGGCATATTCTTCCTGAGCCGGTTTTCAAAAACACTCGCGACCAGGGTCCGCTCATCGTCCCGCGCCGTCTCCCGTTCGACCAGTGAAGCTATCGTCACCACGTAATGCACGTTCTCTTTCAATCCCAATTCGCCCGCTACTACCCTGAAACGCCTCACCATCGCTGCGGCAATCAGCGCCGGAGACGTTTTACGGGCAAATCGATAGGTATCGGGAAACAGGTAACCCTCCAAACTCTTCGCCGTGGGGTCGAGTCCCGACAACAGCCCGACCTGTTTGACGGCAGCATCCAAAAACTCTTGGCGGCTACCGAACCCAGCCTGCTCCACGCGTGCCGCGATGTCGAACATGTTCGCGCCCTCGGGAACGGTCAGGGAAATCGTGAAAACATCCCCACGCGCAATTCGCGCATATACCTCGGTCGCCGCCGCTGGATGGTCGAACCTGTACTCGCCGGCTTTGAGCTTTCCCCGCTTCCACAGCCGCATCAGGTCGAACGCATACTGGCTGCGCACCACCCCGGCGTCTTCAAGTTGCCGGCCGATCGAGGTTGTGGATGCCCTCGGAGCAATTTCAACAAAGGTTTCTGCTTCAGGCCCGTAAGGCCAAACAAACAGCCAGGCTGCGCCGGCAGCCCCCAGAAGCACAATTACAAGAATCCCCAGCAAAACCCCTGCGGCGCCGGATCGCTTTTTTCTCCTACTCTTCCCTGTGCGCCTTGCCATGCTGATGCTGGTGACCCTTCGATGCCTATGAGACGCTTAGAATCCCACCGGGGACTCTATATCTCTATTGTATCGGGCTTTAACCAGCCGGCAGACGGCTCAGGCGGGGCTCAGAACCAGCGCGACGCGGACGACACTCTGCTGCCGTATGATCGAACCACGTGACCGAAGCCCCCATAATTCGCTTTCTTGGCCTGGACATCGGCGATCGGCGCATAGGAGTGGCCGTCTCGGACGGGTTGGGCCTGACGGCGCAACCGGTGCTTACGCTTGAGCGGAGGCGCACCCGCGGCAGCATCTCCAGGGACGACCTGCGCTCGCTGGCGCGATTGGCGCGGCGGTTTGCCGTTGCCGGCATCGTGGTCGGTAATCCGGTGCACTTGTCCGGCGAAACGAGCCCACAAGCCTTGATAAATCAGGTGTTTGCTTCTGAACTTGGCCAGTTGACCGGACTGCCTGTCCACCTCTGGGATGAACGGCTGACGACCCGCGAAGCCCACCGGATCCTCTACGAGGCTGGACACCTCCGCCAGAATCACCGGCGGGTCGTCGACCAGGTAGCCGCCACGCTGATTCTGCAGTCGTACCTTGACCAAGGTAGAACCCACGAGGCCAAAACCGGAGAACCGGAAGCCGGGAATTAGCCTCGCGAGTGGAATGGAGCCCGGTGAACCCAAACAGCGCGTGGACAATGATTTAGCGGCCCCGGAGCATCTCGAACCGCGAAATTTACTCCCTAAGGTCTGACGATCATCTTCCCGACGCCGTCGCGATATTGGCTGGCGATTGCGAAGGCCTCATCGATGCGTTCGATCTCCCTCGTGTGCGTAAGCAGCGGCGCAAACCACTCGGCGTGCGCCTGGAGCAGCTCCAGAGCCTCTTGCGTCTCGTGGTTCGATCGGCGCACGTTGAAGATGGTCAGTTCCTTGCGCCGCATCGCCGATCCATCCATTGAGACATTCGGTGTTGAATGAATACCTGTCAGCGCGACCCGGCCGGCATTGCGGGTCAAGTGAATGGCTTGATTGGTGGTGTGTTCTCCAGCCGCGCAGTCAATGGCGCAGTCCACGCCGCGCCGCCCGTCCCGCTCGAGAATCTCCTCAACAGCTTCTCGGGCTCAAGCACGGCGTCGGCGCCGATTCCCGGGCCAATGCGCGGCGGTGCGCCAGGGGCTCCACGGCCCAGATGCGTCCTGCCTTGGCGGCACGCAGTGCGGCGATCGTCAAAAGCCCGATGGGTCCCGCGCCGATGACCGCTACCGTTTCGCCCGGGCGGATCGACGCAAGGCGGAGCGAATGAACGGCAATCGCCAGAGGCTCGGCCAGAGCCGCTTCGTCGAACGACATCCCGCTGGGAATGGGAAGAAAGTTGGTCGATCGGCAAGTTGACCAGTTCGCGGAAAAAGCCAGGATGGTGAGGGTTGCTGAGAAAACGGATGTTCGCGCACACGTTGTGGTGCCCGCTCAAACAGAACTCGCAGTGATAGCAATAAAGCGCGGGCTCAAGCGCCCCGCGGTCGCCCGCAGCCAGCCCAGTCACGCCGGCGCCTGTCTTCACGATCCTTCCAGCGGGCTCGTGCCCGAGCACCATCGGGTAGACATTGGGAGTGCCGCCGACCGCGCCCTCGGTGTAGGCATGCAGATCGGACCCGCACACGCCCACAGCTTCGATCCGAACCTGCACTTCGCCCGGCCCGGGATCTTCTATAGCCATCTCGGCAGGCCGGAATGTCTGGGGAGCGATGAGTTCCGCAACGCGCATCGAATCTTCTTCCTCAGCAACCATACCTCATCGGCTGTCGGGAACCAAAGACACGATCAGAGCTGCTCGGCGCCCCATTGCGGGCGGGCTGTCGTCCGCTACCAAGCGGAACCGAGCCTGGGGTTGCGTACGGTGAGGCTTTCGAAAGAGCCGAAAAACCTTGCGCCGGACTGGATTTTGCCCTGACAGGGGACTGAAGACCGCCGGTCGCGGCCCGCGTATAATCGAAAGTTAGACACTTTTCATCTCTCGCGGATGGAGCATCCCCGCTCCCCGCCACGGACCGTGGATGCCCGAGCACATTAAAAAACAGCTTCTCGATGAGATCAAGATTCTCGAGCATGAGCTCGCCCACGAGCTTCCCGCGGAGATCAAGAAGGCCGTGGCCATGGGCGATTTGTCGGAGAACGCCGAGTATCACATGGCGAAGCAGCGCCAGGACTTCGTCAATGCGCGGCTCGGACAGCTCAAGAGGCGCATGGCCGAGCTTTCGCTGGTGAACCTGGCCAACATTCCGAGGGACAAGGCCGGATTTGGCTCGACGGTGGTGGTGTACGACTCCACCAAGGACGAAGAGATCGTGTACCGGCTGGTCACCAGCGAGGAATCCGACGTATCCAAGGGCCTCATTTCAACCACCTCGCCGATTGGGCGCGGCCTGGTGGGCAAGCGGGTGGGGGACGTGGCCACCATCGTCACCCCAAACGGCAAGCGCGAGCTTGAGATTCTCAAGCTGACCACCGTTCACGATGAAGCCGGCGAACGGCGACGAGCAGGACCAAGCCGCTGCAGCCGGCGGCAAGTAGCAGCAAGAAAGAGTTGTAAGGAAGACTAGAAATGACCACCTGGACCAGTGCCTTCGGCAGCGCCTGCGGATGGCTTCTTGACCGCATCGTGCATGGGCTGGCGCTCACCCGCATCTCTCCCAATGTGCTCACGTTTATCGGCCTGGTCATCAACATCGCCGCCGCGTTTCTGTTTGGCCACGCCAACGCCTCCAACAGCGACCGATGTTTTTGTATGCGGGCATGGTCATCTTCGGCGCCGGCATCTTCGACATGGTGGACGGGCGCGTGGCGCGGCGCAACAACCAGGTGACCGTCTTCGGCTCGTTCTTCGACTCGGTGATCGACCGCTACTCCGACGTGGTGCTGTTCTTCGGGCTGCTGGTCTACTACGGCCGCATCAATCGCTTCCGCTACGTGGTGCTGGTGGCCTTTGTCATGGTCACGTCGCTGATGGTCAGCTACACGCGCGCACGCGCCGAGGCGCTGATCGGCCAGTGCAAGGTGGGCTTCATGGAGCGCCCGGAGCGCATCGTGCTGATCCTGCTTGGTGCGCTTTTCAACCACTGGGGCGTGATGGCGCCGGTGTTGTGGGTGCTGGCCGTGCTCTCCATGATCACGGTGATCCACCGCGTCACCTACACCTACTCGAAGACCAAGCACCTGGCGCCGATCAGCTAGCTTCTCAGCGCTGGCCCTTCTTCCATTCCTCGTAGGAGATGCGGGGAATGGTCATGAACGCGTCGCGCGTCCTCACGTAGTTGCCCAGCCCGTTCATGCGCCCGATGGAGTGCAGACTCTTCGGCCTTGATGTAGGGCCCGTCGGGATCGACGTACCGGTCTTCGACGTACATGGCCACCACGCGCCCCAGGATGATCCGCGACCGGCCGATCTCCATCGTCGTGTATTCCCGGCACTCGAGCGCGGCGTGGGCCTCGGCGATGCGCGGCACCTTGATCTTTTCAGACGGCGCGGTGGTAAGGCCGCCAGCTCGAACTCGTTCAACTCCTCGGGAAATTCGGTGGCGCAGATGTTCATCTGCTGCGGACGATGTCTTCGGTGACCACGTTCACCACAAACTCGCCGGTGCGCCGGATGTTGCGGGCCGTGTCCTTGGGTACAAAGGCGCTCGCGGGAGCGGTTGGTGACGCCGATGCCCATAATCGGCGGGTCCGTGCACAGGTAGTTGTAGGCGCTGAAGGGCGCGGCGTTCAGGCGGCCGCTTCTCATCCATGCTGGTGATCAGCGCGATGGGCCGCGGCGCCACCAGGCCCACCAGCAGCTTGTAGGCTTGCCCGCGCGGCGATGTTTCCAGATCGAACTTCATGCGTTCATCGTACAGGCTAGCAATTCACGACCATCACCGAACAGCCCTGGTGACGGGCTTCCAGCGCACCAGAAACCGGGTCACCGCCGAGGACTCCATCCTGCCGCATGGCTTCGAACTCGCCGCCCTTCTGGCTGTAGAGAAGCGTGCCGTTCTCGCTGAGTATGGCCAACGCCGGCACGCCCTTTTCGAGCGGAATCTTATACCTCTTGGCGAGATCGAGGTTGGCGTCGTCATGGCCGATGTTGATGTGGACCAGCACGAAGTTGGCCTCGAGGATCGGCCGGTTGGCGGGATCGTGGAAATAGATGTCAAGCACCTGGCAGTCGCCGCACCAGTTGCCGCCAAAGTCGAGCAGAATGCGCTTGTGGGTGGCCGCGGCGGTCTTGAGCGCCGCGGCCAGGTCGGCCCGGGCCTGGGCGGGGTCGGGATAGATGTCACGGGTCGCGGAGTTGGGCCTTGCCGGCGACAAGCGCCAGCAAGGCAGCAAGCGCAATGAGCTTGAATCTCCTCAAATCGGTAATCCTCTATATCTGTTTTCAGTCTGCCACAAACCTGCGCACCACTACCATGTTGATGACCGCGAAGGCCCCCGGGTGCATGTACTCTTGATGTTGGATGAAAAAGGCCACCGATTTGCGCAAACGTCTTGAGTCGGCGGCATTCCCTGACCTGGGAGCCATGATGGAGGGCTATGCGCGGGCGGCGGCGGAGTTGGGCGGCAGCGAGTTTGGGCAAAAGCTCGATTTCACTTCGGAATCGATCGACGGTCTCGACGAGATCCTGGTTCTGGTGGGCGAGAGCCCGGAACTGGATGTCGATTTCGAAGTGCGCCTCTGGGGCAGCTACCTGGGCGAGGTGCTCCGGCGGCGCTATGCCGGCGTCTGGGAGATGACGCAATATCCGGGCGGAGCTGGCTGCGGTTCCCGCCGTCGAAGTGCGCGGCTCCCGCCTGTTTCCCCTGATCAAGGTATTTCGCCGGCTCACCGAAGGCGAAGAAGAAGACCTGCGCACCTTCTATGCCATGGTGACCGAGCGGCTGGGCAAGCCGGCGCAGGTGAATTGACACCACTTAACAGAGCCAGCCGACACGCTCGACGCTGAGATGCGGTTGTGTGCGACAATAAACGGTGATTATGTGTGCCGCCAATTGCGGCGCGCGGAGGATAAAGCAATGGGCGATCTACTTCAGCCATGGCATCTGATCGTGTTGGCCGTGGTTGCGTTTCTGCTGTTCGGCGCCAAGCGGCTGCCGGAGTTGGGCAAGGGACTGGGCGAAGGTTTGAAGGGCTTCAAGGAAGGCATCCGGGGCATCAGCGATCCGCTTCCTCCGGCGCAGAATCCGCCGCCTCCGGTCCAGAATGTGCAGCAGGCCGCGGCTCCGCCGCCGCCTCCGCCGACAGCCCCGCTTGAGCCTAAGTAAGATTGGACCCAAACATGCAGCCTGCATGCACAGAACCGGATCGAACCGGACGGTTTCTCCAATCCTGAAAGGGCGTTGATTCCGATCATGGTGCAGGCTGCAAATTCAGTGCATTTCATCGGACCTGTGCCTCGGCACAGGTCTTTGCGCGTTGGGGCGGCCGTTTCAGGGCGCGTTCCGGGTAAAATCCGCAGATTCTATCCGCTCAACAGCACCACCGCACCCAGCGCCAGGGCCATGCCGGCTACCTGGCGGCGCGAAGGCCGCTCGTGCAGCACCAACGCGGACAGCAGAATCGTCCCCGCCGGATAAAGCGAACAAACCACCGCGGCCACGTCCAGGCGACCTATCTGCGCGGCGCGCAGGTAAAACAGATTGCCGACTGTATCCAGGATTCCAGCCAGGATGCCGGGCTTCCAGAAGCCGTTCCATGGCCCTTTCGGCGGCGCCGCCAGAATCACCAGCAGAAGGGCTGCGCAGCCGGCCGCTCTGGCCGCGGTCATGGTCCACAATAGCCCGCCTCCGCTGGCCATTTTGAAGAGGATCAACTGGGCGCCAAACCCGGTTCCGGCCAACGCACCCAGCATGAGCGCCGTGGGTGGCGAAGCAGGGCCGCCGCTGGCCGGCGCGTGGGTAATGAGCCAGATTGCGGCCAGCCCGGCGGCCAATCCAATGGCGGTTATCGGGCTCGGCAGGCCGTCAGTGAAAACAGAAAACAGCACCGGGATCAATGCGGTGAGCACGCCGGTCAGCGCGGCGGTCAGGCCCATCGCGCCGATCGCCAGCGCGCGATAGAAGACCGCAAGGGCCAGCGAGCCTTCAAATCCGCCCAGAACGGCAAAGAACAGAAAGTGGCCGCCCGGGAGCGGCAGCCGGATACCGAGGCAGTAGCCCAAAAGCAGAAAGAAGGAAGCGATATGGCCTGACGCAACCACCAACAGGGCGGGAGCGCGCCGCGCACCCATTCCACCCACAAAGTCCGAACCACCCCAGGTGGCTGCCGACACCAACCCGAGGCCGGCTGAGGCTCCCGTGGCGCTCATCGGAAGCTGTGCACGCTACTTGTAGTCCTGCGAGGACGGGTAGTACCCCTTCTTGGCGATGACGTCCAGGCCAGGCCGATCCACGAGCACTAAGATGTTGCGATACTTGCTGTCGTAAACCGACTCGTGGCTCAGGTAGCCGAGCGTGTACTGGGTACGCGCTTCGTCGGCGATTTTCGCGTAGCTCTTTTCAATCCCGTTGACCCCCCGCTCGGAGTCAAGGTCGCCACCGGTGGCATAGGTGTACTTGAACAGGATGTTGTCGTACATGGTGAAGGGCAGATGGACCCGGCTGACATAGCCTTCGCCCCACACCGCGGAGGTGCCCACTCCGGTGGCGTAGACGGCAATCTTGTTGGTCTGGAGGTAGCGGATAACCTCCTTGAGTGTTGCCTTGCTCCCGTACTCCTTGCCGTCGGAAATCACGTAAATGATGCGGCGACGCTCCTTGGGACGTGTGGAAAGCTCCTTGGCTGCAGCCAGGATTGCGTCGTTCAGCGTGTGAATTTCCTTGGGAATCGTGATAAACGTGTTATCGCCGGTCGAGCCCCCGGGCTGCAAGGTTGGGATCGGCGCAGTTTCCGTTCACATGGATGTTGCAGCCGGCAAGCGGGCCGGTATTGACAGGCACCAGCTCATCGGAGCCGGTGGCCTTGGCCAGCGCCAGCACCGCAGGCACGCGGTTGCCTTCGGCGCCCGTAAAGCCCGTCCACTCCCTCGGCCCGTTGTTGTAGGTGAAGATCGCCACTTCGTCGTAGGGCGTCAGGGCACCCTGAATGGCTCCGAGGGACGCGTTCACCTTGGCCATTACGTCGGAGGTCAGGCTCTGGTCAATCACAAAGGCAATCGAGAGCGGGGCCGGATCGACGCTGAACACTCTGAGCGGCTCACGCGTATTGTTTTCAAACACTTTGAAGTCACGGAAGGTGAGTCCAGCCACCAGGTTCCCTTTTGCGTCCTTCACCGTGACCGGAACTTCGACAAAGTTTACGTTCGCCACGAAGGTGGTGACCGCCGCCGCACCTTGTTCAGGCTCAGTCGTCTGGACCTCGTCCTTGACCTGCGCGCTGGGCGGCACGCTGGCGGGCGTTTCCTGGGGTGGGGCAGGAACGTCTGTTGGCGACGGCGAAGCTGGGCCGGTTGAAGAGGAACCGGGAGCGGTTGCAGGTGCTTCGGGCGCGGCCGGCGTACTCTCTGCACCCTGTCCGGGGGTTATGGGGCCATTCTCGCCTTGCAGTGGCGGAGGGGCTTGAGGCGCGGGAGCATCTGGAACCACGGGTTGCTGCGTTTGGGCCGGAACCATCGAGCCCAGGTACAAGCTCGAACCGAGGAGCGCCACCAGCGCTATTGCTTTGGAACCGGGCTTCACAGGTATTTCATCCTCCCAGACCGCGTCGCCAGGGCTTTCATGGCCCGCAGTTGCATGCCGTACAGCCCTTTTGGGCTAGTGGGTCCGCACCTGTCAGAGTATCAGACGCGCCGCAGCGTCGCAGGTTGCCCGCCAGCCTTGAAAGAGTTCGAGTATGCTTTCGATGAGGAGACCTTCCCGTCTAACGGATCAGTATGCGTGCCCGATTTGGACTAGCGGTCCTGTTTCTTGGCCTTCCTGGCTTGTCGGTGGCGGGGTGGGCTCAACTGGCGCCTTCGCCTGACGAGGCCCCGGTGAGCAACGCGCCGGCCCCTGCGCAGGATAACAATCCGATGGCCACCCTCAAAGTGAACGTCAACCTGGTGGATCTGTTTTTTACCGTCAAGGACAAAAACGGCGAGCTGGTTCCGCATCTCACCAAGAATGACTGTACCGTGTCCGAGGACAAGGTACCCCAGACGCTGAAGAGCTTTGTGGCGGAGACCGATCAGCCCCTGACCCTGGGAATCCTACTCGACACCTCCGGCAGCCAGGAGCGGGTGCTTGCCCCTCGAGCAGGATGCGGGAAGTCAGTTTCTTTCCCGCGTGCTGAGGGCCAAGGACGAGGCTTTTCTGGTTTCCTTTGACGTGGACGTCGACCTTCTGCAGGACTTCACCAACAGTCCGCGGCTGCTGTCGCATGCGATGGCAAAGGCCGAGATCAACACCGCGGGCGGCAATGGCGCGGGGGGAATTCCCGGCGCGGGCGGAGGAACCATTCCCACAGTCGGCGATCCCAAGGGAACGCTGCTCTACGACGCCATCAACCTCGCTGCTAATGAAAAGCTGAATCAGGAAATCGGACGCAAAGCTATGATCATTCTCACCGACGGTGAGGACGAGGGCAGCCGCACCAAGATTGGCGAGGCCATCGCCGCGGCCCAAAAGTCCAACGTCATCATCTACGTGATTCTGATCGCCGACCGCGGATTCTATGGCGGCTTCAGCATGGGCTACAGCGGCTACTCCGCGGCCAAAAGGCTGTCAGATGAGACAGGCGGCCGGCTGATCGACGTCGGCAACAATGGCAAAAAGCTTGAGGTCGCCTTCCAGCAAATAGAGGACGAGCTGCGCACCCAATATGTTGCCAGCTACACGCCCACCAACACCAAGCTCGACGGAAGCTTCCGGCACATCGCCATTCAATGCCAGGGTGACGGCTTGAAGGCGCAGGTGCGCAGAGGCTATTACGCCCTGGCCCCGCAAGACAACTATTGATTCCGAAGGCCACTGGCTGCGAAAAAGCTCAATGCAGGCTTTCTGACAGGGCATGACTTCAGTGATGCCGATAAGGCGGTTCTTATCGATGTTGGGCTTTCACTCCTGCAGGACTGATCCCTCAAAAGGCCAGCCCAGACTTCCCAGCTGTCTCGTTTTCAGACACTCCATTACTCAGGTTCCGCATCTCCGTAATCTGGCGCCTCTGATGGCTCTTCGATAATATCGGCGGCAGTGGGAAAAACTTGAGGCCTTTTCCAAAATTAATTTCAGCCTCAAGAACGCCGCTCTACGGAGACTGCCTTGACCACCAACTGCGCCACAAAAGAAGGCTATGAGATCAGCCCCCGGTTTCGCCAGACCGTCGAAGAGCGCGTCGCGCGGCTTGAAAAGGATGCTGCCAGCGACGAAGCATTTGCCGCTCTGCTCGAAGACGGCGACCATCTTCGCAGGCAGATGCGGCTGGTGGCCGTGCAACGCGCCGAGGCGTTGCGGATGAGGCTGTTTCTCGATCGGGCAGGCGTAAGGCTTCCTCGCCCGCTGATTCCGCTGTAGGACGAGCCGCACCCTTCGATTCCGCTGAAGTGGAGCACCGGGCGGGAGTCGAACCCGCGCATACAGGTTTTGCAGACCTGCGCGTTAACCACTTCGCCACCGGTGCCTACGTGGAAGGGTATCAGCCGCCGGCCCGCTGCCGCCAAGCCCGCCCGACCAGCGGTTTGTAAGTTGGTAATCGCTGCCAGTAGCATGAAGGGTGCTGTACGGCGGGGGCGGACGATGATCGCGATCAACTGGGGGTCCTCGAACTTTCGCGCCTTCAAGCTCGATGCCGCGGGCAATGTCAAAGCCGAGAGGCTTTCCGGTTCCGGCGCAGTCCAGTTGCCGCCGGATGGATTCCTGAACGCCTTCATGGCTGAGCTAGGGGACTGGGTGCGCGGGGGTGAAACCAAAGTCCTGATGTCGGGAATGGTGGGCGCGCGCCTCGGATGGAAAGAAGCGCCCTACGTTGCAACCCCCGCTACCTTTTCCCAGGTGGTGGATGGAGTTGTCAAACTTGAGGTGGATTTCTTCGACGGCCGCATCGTCCCCGGTCTCATCGGCGCGGACGAGTGCGAGGTTCCAGAGGTCTTGCGGGGAGAAGAGACCGAGATTTTCGGCTGCGGCACTGAGTTGGCGGGTCATCCCTACGTTTGCCTTCCCGGAACGCATTCAAAATGGGTGCGCATGGAAGGCGCGACGATTGCGGCATTCTCCACTTCGATGACCGGCGATCTCTACAAGGCGATCCGCGAAAATACGATCCTTCGCGCCTCCACCTTGCAGCCGCCAACTGACGATCGCGCCTTCCGGGACGGCGTGGCGCGTTCAAAACAGGCGGGGGCGCTGGCGCACCACCTCTTCGGCGTACGCACACTTGTGCTTACCGGCGCTTTGAAGCAGAGCGCGGCGTCATCCTATCTGTCGGGGATTCTGATCGGGAACGAGGTCAAGGCGATGGTCCGGGAAGGCGAGCAGGTCCATCTAGTTGGCGATCCGGGCCTGTGCCGGCTGTATCAATCCGCGCTGCGCGAGTCGGGCGTCTCGACGTCGGTTGAACCCGAAGGCGCTGCCTTGCGCGGGCTGCTGCGTATCGCAGGGAGCTTGCAATGGTAATGCGCGAGTGCTTGCGTCAATCTCCGTTGATTGCGATCCTCAGAGGGATCGAACCCTCAGAGGTAGACGAGGTCTTCTCAGAGCTTTTTTCCGCGGGCATCGTCATCGCCGAAATCCCGCTCAACTCTCCTCAGCCTTTTGCCAGTATCCTCCGTGCCGCCCAACTGTTCGGAGACCGGATGCTGATTGGCGCCGGCACGGTGACCGAGGTCTCCCAGGTGGAGCAGGTGAGCGCTGCAGGCGCGCGGCTGCTTGTGTCACCTCACGCCGATGCGGCGATCGTACGGGAGGCGAAACGGCTCAACTTGCTGGCGGTGCCCGGCATCGGAACCGCGACTGAGGCCTTTGCCATGGTGCGCGCGGGCGCCGATGCGCTCAAGCTCTTTCCGGCCGACGCGATGGGCACCCACATGCTGACGGGTTTGAGGGCGGTCTTGCCGCAAGGCACCATCATGGTTCCGGTGGGGGGGGTGGATGCAACCACAATTCCCCTGTGGCGCAAAGCCGGCGCCGACGGATTCGGAGTGGGCTCCGCGCTCTACAAGCCGGGCGCCTCGGCCAGCCAGGCCGGCGCAAACGCGCGAGAACTCCTTCGCTGCCTCCATGAGCAGTGAGCGCAGCGCCCGGCCCGTGCTCCATCTCGCCAGATTTGTGATCAAGACTGCTGGTTTGTCGTAGACTGAGGCACCGCGGGGACTCGTAGCGCGTTTGCTGCGCGGATCAGGTCCCACTTACTGGAAAAGCGACTCTCCATCTGCACTATGACTTTGCGCAGACCATGGATTGACATGACACGGGCCTATAGCGGTTTCAGGATTGCTGTACCCAAAGGCATTGCACTCAAGTCGACCCAACCCCAAGGAGGGACGACCTGGTACAAACCACAATCGGGCATACCTATCCTGAAGGCACTCTAATGATTCACCCTAGGCAATGCCGGAAGCCGCTTTCAGCGCATCGAGCCGGGCGGTTTTCAGGATCTGGAGCGCATCGCCCGTTGGGTAAAACTCCATAGCGATGAACTTGTCGTAGTGGAGCTCGGCCAGTTTTCGATAGATGCTCAGATAGTCGATCTCGCCTGTCCCGGGCTCATGGCGTCCGGGAACGTCGGCGATGTGGACCAGGCTGACCAATTGAATATTCTGTTCCAGCTTTGTGATCAGATTCCCGCCAAACAACTGCTCATGATAGAAGTCGTAGAGGACGGTTACGTTCTTGCTGCTTACGGCGCGCACGATCTCAAACGCCTGAACTACCGAGGTAAGATAGCCGTCGGGCCGCTCATAGGGATCGATAGGTTCAATCACGATATGCATATCGTTCTTGCCCGCAAGCTCGCCCACCTGTTTGAGCGTTTCGATCACGGCTGCTTCCTGGGCCTGCTCCGACAGGTTCTTCACTTTGTTGCCCGAGGTGAGAATGAGCTGTGAGCAGCCAAGGTCCCGGGCCACATTCATGCGGGTTGCAAGTTTTTCGAGGATTGTCGCGCGCGCATCAGGGTCCGCCAGGGTGTAGCTTCCGCCGTCGATGGTGTCGAAGATCAGTCCCAGCGAATTCATTTTCGCCATGATTCGACGCGTATCCTGCGCGGACCACGACTCAAATTCGCTGACGAGCTCCACTCCGCGGTACCCAGCCTCGGCAACAATCTCGATGCTGCGATCGACACCGCGCTGCTTGTCGATCGTCCACAACATGACAGAAAGATGGAAAGGCGCGGTGAGGGGATGGCTTTCAGAAGCGTGCGAGAGAACACTGTGCGCAACGGCTGCTCCCGCGAGCATTTGACTAAATTCGCGACGATTCATGGCTAATCTCATGGGCGAGGATTCCAGTTCCCTTCAGTTTGAATTCCGGTCAGTTTTTGAATTGGCGTAATCTGGCCTTGTTCATCAGGCCAATCAACCGCTCCTTGCGAATCGCTATCGCAGAGCTGCGAAGTCATTTGACAGTCTGTGAAATCCACCGCACACGAAGATTCGCGCCGTTGCAGGCATGCCATCCTAACGTGCGAGTAGCATCGTAACAGTGGGTTGAATGAGTGTCAACGTATTCCATGGCGCGCACTCAGCTCCCAAGATGTGAAGTCGTGCCGCCAGGTTGAATCAAGTGCAAATACAACCAGACTCGCACAGTCACCCGAGCTATTCTAGTCACGGGAGTCGTCGGCATCCAGAATCGGACGGGCTCCAATTCGGCCGAACAAAGTGCAGCTTCAACAATGTAACTTCGATATTGTAGCTTCAAGAATGACGCGGGAAAGTTCTGCTGGACCGGAGGACGATTGAGAATACGATGTTCTAATTTTGTGGCGCGCATCGAAATGCGGGCCGTGTTCCTCATGCTTGCTTGCGCGATTGTTGCGCACGGCCACCCTCTGCACGCGCAAAGTCCGGCTCCCACACCCCCCATGGGGTGGAGCGCATGGGATGCCTATGGGTCCGGTGTAACGGAGGCGGAGTTTCGCGCGAACGCGACGGTGCTGGCGAGTTTCCGGCAATACGGCTGGCAATATGCCATGCTCGACTATGGGTGGTACGTTGCGGATCTCTCGAATCTGCAGGCTCCCGGCAACCTCGCGTTGGATACGAACGGCCGCCTGCTTCCGGTGGCGAACAGGTTTCCTTCCGCGGCCGATGGTGCGGGATTCAAATCTCTGGCTGACTGGCTCCACGCGCGAGGGCTCAAGTTGGGCATTCATGTGATGCTCGGTATCCCGCGCCAGGCGGTCAGCGGGAATCTTTCCATAGCAGATTCGAATTATCGTGCCGGGGAGGCCGCGGACGCGACGGAAACATGTTCGTGGGATCGCGAGTTCTACGTCGCAAACGACAACCCGGCGGGGCAGGCGTACTACGATTCACTCGCGCGCCTGTACGCCGCGTGGGGCGTTGACCTGATCAAGCTGGGCTGCGTGAGCGACAGCCCATTTCATGCTTCTGAAATCCGGCAGTTCAGCGAGGCGATTCGCAGAGCCGGCCGGCCCATTGTGGTGGAACTGTCGCCCGGACCTTTGCCGGCGGACTTTGCGCCAGGCCCGTATGCACAGATGTGGCGCATTGCTCCGGAACACTGGGATGTGTGGAACACTCCGCCGGGGAAGAGCGGATTTCCGGTCGGAATACGCGATGAGTTCGATTTGCTGGCGCACGCGGAGCACGACGTGAAGGCGGAAAGTTGGATCGATCCCGACCTGCTGGCAGACGGCTGGCTTGCACCGCATCCCGCGTGGGGCGAGCCGAGGCATTCGCGCCTGAGCGAGGATGAAGAACGCACCGAGTTCACCCTATGGGCGTTTGCCCGTTCTCCTTTGATTGAAGGCGCCAACCTGACGCGGCTCGATGCGCCGGCCCGGGCCCTGATGACCGATCGCACTCTTTTGCGGATTGATCAGCACGCGAAGTCATCGCAGGCCATCGAAGGCGCCTTGCCGGGGGTTACGGATGTTCGCGTGTGGAAAGCGCAGACACAGGATGGCCGTGTGTACCTCGCCATCTTCAATCTCGACGATCATGCAAGAGAGCTGAAGGCTGCCTGGTCCGAGTTGGGTGTAACGGGTCGCGAACACGCCGCGCTCGACGAAGCAAGCGGCAGCCCACTCCCCCGCTCCGATCACCTTACGGTGAGCCTCGCCGCACATGGGAGCGCAGTCTACGAGATTCGATAGAACAAGATTCTCCGCTTGTGCCGGCGCACCCGATTGGGCGCGGCCCGAGCGCTGCTGTCTGGGCACTTCAGCACTATCGAACAAAATCTTCGACAAACCATGATGCCCTTTTGGCCGGGACGTCCCGTTGACTCGCAATATGGGGGTCGTTCCTGATTTTCGCGAGTTCGGCAATAGACTCCCATGCTCCTTCTGTGCCAGTCGCGGAGCCG
This sequence comes from uncultured Acidobacteriaceae bacterium, assembly GCA_963793885.1. Classification (GTDB taxonomy): domain Bacteria; phylum Acidobacteriota; class Terriglobia; order Terriglobales; family Acidobacteriaceae; genus Telmatobacter. The sequence goes on along the minus strand of CAWCBQ010000001.1, from coordinate 963,152 downwards.
GCCAAAAGAGAAAGCGGCGCCCTCAACTGAGGACGCCGCTTCTCGTGGTTCTATGATCAGCGCCGGGATGGCCTTTTTAGAACTCGGCTCTCACAGCAATCTGGCCAGTGCGGGCGCCTGCAAAGTCCGCCGGCGTACCGTTGTAGGAGCCAACTGTGCCGGTGATGAGACCGAAGCTCGGTGAACTCAGGTTCATGTTTGGATCGCCCAGGTTGGTATGGTTCAGAACGTTGGAGAAGGTGCTTTCAAACTTCACCTTGAAGCGGGCGGTGATGTCAAAGCTCTTGCTCAGGCCGGCCGAGAGGCTCACGAGGTCAGGCCCTGGAACTGAGCCGACCTGGCTGTTGCCAAAGCGCCCGATCGGCAATGGCACATTTCCGTTTGGCTTTGGGGACCCGCCTGACTGCGGCGTGTAACCCGAACCAGTGGTGCAGGGATTACCTACCGACCACGAAGGGTCCCCCGGGCAGGCGAAGGCCGCCGAATTCACCCAGTTCATTCGGCTTTTTCCAGTCGGATTGATGCTGACGCTGGACAACCGGTCAGCGTGCTGGTTTCGGTGTCCGCCATCGAAGCTGCCTGTACCGTTGCCAAGCTCTCCATCCAGGCCTGAGCCGGTGCCCGAAGGATCGCCCTGTCCGTCCGGAAAGTACGGAGTTTCAAAGGGTCCGGTTTGCGCGGTCAAGATTGCCGAGAGGCGCCATCCGCCAGCCACCAGGTCGGATGCATGATTCATGGCGCCGCCGATCATTTTGCCGCGGCCGATCGGCAGGTCGTAAACCGCTGTCGTGTTCCAGCGCAGACGCCGCGTGCCGTAGACGTTGCCGAAGTCAACGTGACGATCAAGAATGGATGTAGCTCGAGCGCCGCCGCCCTCGCCGCCGAAGCTTGTGCCCGCCGGTCCCTCGTTGTCGGCAAGAGCCTTGGCCCACGTAAAGGTCGAGTGATATTCGAGGCCATTCTGCAGGCGATGACTGGCATCGAATTGCATGGAGTTATAGCTTTCGTTCGCACCCGTCGCGCGAGTGTTGATCCGGCCCCAGTTTGGAAAGAGGCGGCTGCTGATAGGTGCATTGAATGCTGAAACGGTGGTCGAATAGGGCAGTGTGTTCTCATCCGGCGCCCATACAAGCTGGCGCGTCTCAGAGCCGATGTAGGAAACCCGCCCCGCATAGCCACGGCCAAAATCATGATCGACGCTGAGCGACCATTGCTGCGTGTAGGGATCCTTCCAGTTGGTGCTGTTTGCTGTGCCAAAGTAGTCGGTTCCGTAGGCTGTCGTTGAGCCTGAGCTTCCGGCGCCGGCATAAATCTGCGGCCACTGGTAACCGATGGCATGCGTGGTCGGATCGTAGGTGTTGGTGAACTGCTGGGTTTGTGCCTGCGCCGTGCCGGTGAGGGAATAGAAGCTGGAGCCCAACATGTTGATCTGGTAGAAGCCGTAGCCGCCCCGAATCGCCCATTTGTCGTCTCCGAACGGACGCCAGGCAAACCCGACGCGGGGCATGATGCGCAGGTGCGGTACCTTCTTGAGCCCGGATGGGTAGTTCGCCGAGTCGTTGCCGACCACCTGCATGCAGGGCGCGCCGTTTACGGTTGCCGAATTTGTCTGCGTCGCGCCGTCGGGATCGCAGGCGTTGGCGCTGGCCAGAAACGATTGCGCCAGCAAGGACTGTTTGCCCTGCGGGTAGATCACGCGTCCGGCCAGGGCCACGCTGGGGTCGAAGTTGGCGATATCGCCGTAGCGGTCGAAGTAGCCGGGGTGCAACTCGTAGCGCAGACCGTACGAAAGAGTGATCTGAGAGTTCAGGCGCCACTCGTCCTGGCCAAAGAATGCGTAGTGGTCCGAAAGACCGTCGTTATCCTCTTTCACCACGTCGTAGAAGGTCTGATACGGAATGCCGAGCAAAAAGTCGCCGAAGTCTACACCGGTGAACAGACCGGCGCTTCCTTTGGTATTGAACTGGTAGGTTCCGTAGTTGTCAGAGCCGTTGAAGCCGAGCGGGGTGAGGGCTTCGAGGTGCTGAATGTCTCCTCCGACCTTGACGGTGTGGTTGCCTTTGCTCCAGATCAAGGTGTCGGAGTAGTCGTAAGTAAAGGACTGGTTCAATCCGGTCAGACGGTCAGCCGTCAGGCTTTGGATGTTATTAAAGCCCATCTGTGGAATGCCGTTGTAGAACAGGTTCTGCAGTCCCTGCCAGCCTTGCCCAACCGTCCACGCGTTACCGTTGAAGGTGTCGCTCGCACCATTCGTATACCGCGTAAAGCCGAAGCCTGCTTCGTTAATCAAGTTGGATTTGACGCTCCAGTTCGTGTCCACTTTCATCGCGCGATTGTTGCTGATGTTGTTCTGCGATGGGACCAGAAGCTGCTCGGGGCTGTTGGTCGGAAAGTCCTTCCATGTGAACTTGCCCCACACCAGAAACTTCTGATTGGCGCCGAAGTACTGGTCGCCGCGTACATCGAACTGGTTGGAATGACCGCTGGCATCTACGTTGGCCTGGTAGTTGGCGACGCCATTGTCGGTGTATGCGGTTGGATCTCCGATATTCGGGTCGGGATAGAACTGCTTCAACGTGGCAAGAGCGATAGAATTCAGCGAGCCGTTTGGAATCTGCGTGCCCCAACTTGCGCCCGTGTAGGGATCGGTGAGTCCGCTGAATGTGGTCGAAGTGTAATTACTGAAGTTGCCCTGCTTCATCAGCGTGCTGGGCACCGTTTCAAGGATCGTCGCCTGCGCCGGATGCCGCCAGCCTTCATAGGCCCCGAAGAAGAAGGTCTTGCTGTGTCCATTGTAGAGATGCGGTATCACCACCGGCCCGCCGACACTGCCTCCAAAGGTATTGCCGGTCTGGCTCGGCTTGGTCGTCGTAGTTGGATAGGTGTACGGGATCGCGTCGAAATCAGAGCTTTGGTAATACCAGAAGCCCGATCCATGCAGAGTGTTGCTGCCTCCTTTGGTGGTGACCACAACCTGTCCGGGATCGCCAAACTCCGCATTGGCCAGTACGCCGTCGGCGCGAATCTCTGAAATCGACTCAGAGGAGGGGAAGGAGTCGCCGATAAAGTTGCCGCCGGCAGCATTTTTCACCGTCACGCCGTCCACAGCCACATCCACCTGGTAAGGGAGCGCGCCTTGAAGCGAGATGCCGGATGCATCGGCTTGCACGCCGGGCAGCGCTCCCAGGATTGCGGCGGCGCTGGTTCCGCTGAAGCTGGCGCGCGTGTTCACCGGAAGGCTGTCGGTTTCCTCGGCTGTAAATGTGCCGCTGATGGTCGGCGAGTCGGTTTCGATTGCCGCCACTGAGCCGGCGTCCACGTGGACTTCCTGCTGTATCGAGCCAATCGAAAGTGCCATGTCCACGCGCAGTTCCTGGCGAACTTGAAGCACAACACCGGTCACGCTCCATTTCTCAAAGCCCGCTGCGTCTACGGCGATGGAGTATCGGCCTGCCTTGACGTCGAGAACGGCGTAATCGCCGACCCCATTGCTCTTGACCGTGCGCGACGTGCCCTCGACCGTGTTGGTCAGCGTTACTGTGGCTCCGGGAACTGCGGCGCCGGTCGCATCTTTGACCGAGCCAACAATTGATCCTTGTGTCGCTTGCGCCTGAATCTGATGCGGCGCCGCAATCAGGAAGAAAACAGCCAGAAGAACTGGACCTACACCTGCAAGAAGAGATCTAACAGACTTTTGCATGGGCATTGCCTCCGATTAGTGGTGAAACCTGATTGATTGTGTTTTGAGAAAGAGTGGAATGCGCACGGAAGAGGTGAGCCATGCGAGCCTGGCGCACACTCTAACCATGTGCATTGCGCGCCTTCGCGGGAAGAGCACCTGGTCTTTCGGTCACTTGAAGGGAATCTAACGGCGATTCGTTAACCGAGTATTTTCTTCACGTTACTGGACGGTGAAAAAGCCGCATCCTCTGCAGGAGTTGCCGCGTTTTCTTTACCTCTTGTTGCGAGTCGTCAGGGTTTCTCAGTTTCGAAGCCAGCCTCACCCAACACGAGTTGGCTGCGAGGCTCCGTCGCTCTTGATGAGAAGGCTTTATCCTCACCGGAGGCGATCTGCCGCTGGCTGTGGAACCAGATCGGAGTCCACCGTAGTCTCTTTCCCGTTCGCCGCTGATGCTCGGGAGCAGCCTCCCAGGGGTATTCGCCGTGGGCGATGTCCGCGCGGGAAGCTTCAAGCGGGTGGCTTCGGCCGTTGGCGAAGGAGCCATTTCCGTGAGTCTGGTGCATCGCGCTCTTGCGGAGCTTTAGTCATCATGGAGTGACCGGTTCCAGTGCGCTTTTCGTGGGTTAGGCTGTGAGTCGAAGAGGAACACAGTCCAGAGCCACAAGCGGAGAGGAACCGGCCATGAAGGAAAAGGTACGATTTTTGGGATTGGATGTCCATGCCGAGGCGATCGCGGTAGCGGTCGCCGAGCAGGATGGGGAAGTTCGCAGCCTGGGTATAATCGCCAGCCGCGCCGAGTCGGTGCGCAAGCTGATCAAGAAGTTGGGCTGTGCGGAACAGCTGCGGGCCTGCTACGAGGCCGGTCCAACGGGCTACGTGCTGTATTGGCAGTTGACGGAGTTGGGAGTGGAGTGCGCGGTGGTGGCCCCGACGCTGGTTCCGGTGAAGGCCGGCGATCGGGTCAAGACGGATCGGCGGGATGCGGTGAAGCTGGCGCGCTGCCATCGGGCGGGCGATCTGACTGCGGTGTGGGTACCGGATGCCAGTGCGGAGGCGTTGCGCGATCTGGTTCGAACGCGCGAGGCAGCCAAACAGGACCAGTTGCGGGCGCGGCATCGGTTGAGCAAGTTTCTGTTGCGCACCGGGCGGCGTCCGGTCGCTGGGGTGAAGGCATGGAGCCAGCCGTATATGGCCTGGGTGCGGCAACTGCATTACGAGCAGGCGGCGCAGGAGTGGACGCGGCTGGATTTACTGCACGAGGTCGAGCACATGGCGGAGCGAGTGAAGCGATTGGAGGAGGCGATCCGGGAAGCGGTGAAGCTGGCTCCGGCCGGGATGCAGGCAGTGATTCGTGGTTTGCAGGCCTTGCGTGGCATTGCCGAGATTTCGGCGGTGACGGTGGTGGCCGAACTGGGCCAGCTCTCACGTTTCGAGGGCGCGCGGCAGTTGATGGGCTACAGCGGCGCTGTGCCCAGCGAAGAGTCCAGCGGCAAGCGGCAGCAACGCGGCGCGATCACCAAGACTGGCAACGCGCACCTGCGGCGCATTGCCATCGAAGCCGCCTGGAGCTATCGTCTCAAGCCGGCCGTGGGACCTGGGCTGCGCAAGCGACAAGAAGGCGTGCCGGAGGAGATCAAGGAGATAGCCTGGAAGGCGCAACTGCGCCTGCACAAGCGCTACGCCAGGCTGGCCGCGGCAGGCAAGGACCAGCGCAAGATCGTCACCGCCGTGGGGCGCGAACTGCTGGGCTTCATCTGGGCCATTGGCGTAAAGACGGAAGCTGCTGCCGGCCAGGCAATGGCGGCATAACCGGCAAAAAGCAACAGCAACAGCAAGAACAAAAGCCAAAACTTTCCTAAGAAGGAAAAAACAAAAACTTCACAACCCGATGAACATCGTCAACCAATTCGAAGACAGGGCCAGCCGCAGCCGGAGCACGCACGAAGGAGAATCCTCGACCGCTCTATGCGACAGGCTCAGCCGGACTCGCGACACTAGTCCGAGGCAGCTCCCGACGGATCATGACCATGCGGTTCCGACCCGCGAATATCAGACTGATCAATCGTCGCCCATTCTGCCCCGGCTGCTGCTGGCCCTGTCCTCGGAAAAACAAAAACCACCCCACAGCCGTGCAGGGGTTGACAGGTCACTCCATATCAGAGCGGTTTCAGAATAGGTATGCCCAAGTACGCTTCGTGCTGTGTCGCCTCTCCTTGGGGTCGGGTCGACTTGAGTGCAATGCCTCTGGGTACAGCAATCCTGAAACCGCTAGAGCGGACTGGACGAAGGCAAAGGTTTTCAACGAGAAAAGGCGACCATGAGGAGTCCACGGAACGGGCGCTCGATTGCAGTTGAATCGAACCCAATTCTCGCAGAAAATGAAGTTTTGGATCTCCCGACCGATGCTCGAAACTCTTGGAGCGTGTGGTGGTCGTCCGTTGAAATCGTGACGAGCTGCGAGTACGCCACGGCGATCTTCGGGTAAGACGCGGCGATCCCCAAATGCTGCTGGTGCTCTTTTGGGCAGTAGTGGCCGCGTGCCAGCGTCAGCACCAGCGGATCGTCGCCTTGGAGCTCTTACATTCTCCCCTGATCTTCTTCCTTCAGGGGACAACCAAGATCCCCGGCCAACGGTCGGGGGGCTTCTCTGTCCCGGTAGTAGTATTCTGGACCTCTCAGGAAACAGTACTAAACATTACGTTTATCGTCGTGAGGAATTATGGGCTGCGCGCTAAGCCCTTAATTTCTCAAGGGCTTCCGCTCACCTGTGAAACCTTCGCAAACCGATTTGCAAAAGTTCTCACGAACCCGCCTGCGTATACCGCATAAGCTATTGATTCAAAGCGAGAACCACGCCCTCCCCCGGACGCGCCGTTGTGCTTGCTTACGCCCTGCTCCCGAGCCACGTCTTCCGTCGTGCGACCCGCTTCACCTGGTTCAGCGCAGCAATGATCTGCGCCACAGCGTGCCGCCTCTTGCTCATCGCCTTTCCCCTTTCCTTCGTCCAAATCATTTTCCGAAATAGACGGAATTAGGGGTCAGGTCATCAGCTGGCAGCCACTGGCATCCCAGTTCCCCGGTTCGGAAGCAGTGCGTCAGACGGCATTTGGAATTTCTTCGGACACATGCCGATAGAGAACGCGGATTTCCATTCGCCACCGAGGGAGGTTGTCCCTGACTTTATGATTAGTCTTAAGAAGTATCTAGACATGGACGATTCGGAACTGCCCGAGCAACTGTCGTCACCAAATCTCCTGGAAAGTGCGACGCTCGAGTGCTACCATGCCGCGCTCACCTCCATAGGCAAGAATGCAGCTCGAATTACTCCCGGGCTCGGTGTCGACCTCCAGTCCAAATTGCAAGGTCTGATCGGACGCCAACTGCTCAACTCATCGGTGGAATCGCTGAAAGTGACTGAGACTCATGTTGAGACCGTACTGGAGGAATGGGGAGAACAGACAGCCGATCACTTCAAGACAAAGGCTGACGAGGTGAAGGAACTTCTGATTACCCTGGCTCAGGCTGCCGATTCCGCTTGCAATACTAGCCAGTGTCATTCCACCCAATTCACCGATATCATTTCCAGGCTGGAACAGATTGGTGACCTCGACGACCTGACACAGATGCGTTCCTCGATTGTGAAACGTGTCGCCGAGTTCAAGCACAGCGTCGATCGCATGGTACAGGAGAATCAGAAATCGATCGCCCAATTGAAAGCGGTCGTATCCGGTTACGAAGACAAGCTTAAAACATTGGATCATCAAGCCTACCGCGATCCGCTGACTCAGGTGGCGAATCGTCGCAGTATTGAGCAGCGAATTGGCTCTCACATAGGAAAAGGGGAGCCGTTTTGTGTAGTAATGATCGATCTGGATAATTTCAAGCTAGTGAACGACCTTTGGGGACATTCGGTGGGCGACGACCTGCTTAGACAATTCGCCAAGGAGCTGCAATTGAATTCCCGATCCGCGGATCTTGTAGGACGTTGGGGGGGGGGATGAGTTCGTTCTTGTGCTCTCCTGTGCGGGATTCCACGCTAAGTCGCGAATTGAACGAATTCAGGATTGGGCGTTCGGCAGGTACAAAACCCAGGTCAGCCCTAGCAAGACCGTCGACTTCCAACTAAAGGCGTCCATCGGATTTGCTGACTGGCATCCAGGAGAGACCATCGAGCAGGTCATTGAGAATGCCGACAAGGCTATGTACGCTCAAAAAAGTGTGGCGCGGAAAGCAGGGTGATAGTCGATTGCATTCGCTCCCTGCCGGGAAAACAGGGCGGAGACTGAATGCCGAGGTGGATGGCCCAGATGGGGCAGCAACCAACAGCACATCGCCAAATATGCAAATCAACGACGTAGTCTTTATCCGAATTGGATTCCAAAAGAAACAATCCAAATGATCAATTATTTGCGCACAGAACAAGTTCGCCGCAGTAGAAAGTGGCGGGACGAATAATTCTTTCCCCGTGTTATTTCGAAGGACATTGGCTAGGTTGTTGTCTTCTTGGAGTGAGATTCGACGCAGTGTTGCAGCATCGATGCAAGAGAGGTACGACCAGCACCACAGCAAAATGAACGGTCTCAAACGCATTGCGAGCTCACTTGCAGATTCGTGTTCGCTGGTCGCCGCTGGCAACCGTTCCATCTCGTCTCGCAAAACTGGCTGTACTCGTTGCTGAACGCATGGCAGTGGCTTGCGCTTAGTGCTCACCTGAGCGAGCATTAGGTCTGTTGAGAATAACCACTTGAATAACAAATCCACGATCGATCAGTACACTGCTGACTAACAGCGGATCTGTTGAAACTCCATTTGGATCTCTACTCCGTCAGTAGTCGTGCGGAGACATACTCCAACAAAATTGACCTGCCCAACAATTTGCGCCAGGGGACGCGAGAGAACATGATTTCGACTACACGTGTGTCTTACATTGTGGGGTCAGTCCAGGAGAACTTCATGTGGTGTTTCGCGAATTCTAAGAACACTAAACATACAATCCTTCAAGATCAGTGAAAACATTTGCACCTGCGACGCACGTAAAAGCCGGTCAGCTGGAACTACATCGCCGTCCGATCATCTCGTTAACACTCAAACCATGTCAGCGCTCGCGGTCGATCCTGGAAGGAAACGTCGGACGGTCGAAAACCTCGGGCCTGACGGCCAAAACCGAATGGACGGTACCACGCGCCTGGGCCCCGGTACACGAAAGTTGCAGATTACGATTCTCAAGTTTTTTCCTTCCATGGCTGGAATTCCAAAATCCAAAGGCCGATAGAGTGCACGCAACAAACAACCACCTGCTCCAAATAGCGATTCCGGGCTCTCTGATTGAACCGGGTCGGTGCAGGCGGAAATCGATATAAGGAGCAACAAAATGCTTACGATCCTCAATAGCATCTCGTCACTGAATGCAGAGAACGCACTCTCTTCGACTCAATCCAATCTTCAGAAGTCACTGACACAACTGTCCACTGGTCTCAGAATCAATTCCGGTTCCGATGACGCCGCTGGCCTCTCGATTGCCAACGGACTGCAGGCGAACATTGCAGCCCTGACGCAGTCCTCGAACAACGCATCCGACGGTATCGGCACCCTGCAGACCGCCGATGGCGCATTATCGCAGGTTACCTCCCTCCTCAACCGTGCAGTAACGCTGGCCACCGAAGCCTCCAATGGCGGCCTCTCCACGAGTCAGTCGACCGCTCTGGACACCGAATATCAGTCGATCCTGACCGAAATCGGCAACATCAACTCCACGACCAACTTCAACGGAACAGCGGTTTTCGGTGCGACAGCGACTTCCTATATGACCGACGGCACAGCGACCGGCGCCAATACGTTCTCGACGAGTGTCACCGCCGTTGACGCAAAAACGCTTGACCTGACCGGTAATCTGTTGACCGCAGCGGCCGCCCAGACCGAACTGGCGGCCATCACTGGGGCCATCAGCACCGTGGCTGCCGACCGTGGTGCTGTTGGCGCCTCGGTAAACCAACTGACGGCCAGCCAGAACGTCGTCAACACTGAAGTCACCAACCTGCAAAGCGCCACGAACGACATTGAGAACGCCGACATCGGCAAGACTGTCGCGAATATGACGCAATACAGCGTTCTACAGCAGACCGGAATGGCGGCCCTGTCGCAGTCCAACCAAGCCCAGCAGTCCATCCTCAAGCTGCTGCAGTAGTACCACCTACACATAGAAAATAGCCCGGCGGCGTCAGCCATGGCGCCGCCGCTCTTTTCCTTCCGTGCCTGGAATTTTCAGTTCCGGGTGCCGATAGTATTGTGCGGCCTGAAATCGGGAAACAGCCAGTCAGGTTAACCGCATCTTGCTTAAGAAGGACTCGGTAAGAATATGAGCTCTGTTTCGGCACTCAACTCCCTGCTTTCGTCATCGACCTCATCCTCTGGCATCGACCTGAGTTCCATTCTCCAGGCGGCATACGGAGCATCCTCATCGGGTATCGATGTGACATCGGCCGTGAACGCCGCCATTACCGCGGCCAGGGCGCCGGAAACAGCATGGCAAAACGAAGAGACTACGCTTCAGAGCCAAACAACCGCCCTGACTGCGCTTCAGACCGACGCCACGAATCTCGACGACGACGTACAGAATTTGAATAGTGTGGTAGGCCCCCTGTCGGCGAGAACTGTCTCGTCTTCGAACTCAAACCTCGTCACCGCTTCTGCTGCATCGGGCAGCACAATGGGAAGTCATGACGTCGTTGTGAACAACCTCGCAACCACGGCATCCTGGACCACCGGCGTATTTGCGAGCAGCTCGACCAGATTGCCTGCCGGCAGCTTTACCATCTCGCCAGGAAGTGGCGGCACAGCCACCATCACCACGGACGGCACCGAGACCCTTTCCGATGTTGCAAGCGAAATCAACAATGCCAACGTGGGCGTAACCGCCAACGTGGTCACTGATGCCAGTGGCTCACGCCTGGCGATCATTGCTAATTCTTCCGGCGCCGCAGCAAACTTCACAGTAGCGACGGCTACAACAGGATTCGGATTCTCGCAGGCGGTAACCGGCATCAACGCTTCGCTCACCGTTGACGGCATCTCGCTTTCAAGCGCGACAAACACTGTCTCGGGCGCCATCCCTGGCGTCACACTCAATCTCCTGGGTGCGGCTCCTGGAACCGATGTGAGTCTTAGTGTTGCGCCGGATACATCCCAGGCCACAACAGCCATCAACCAGCTGGTAACCGACTATAACCAGCTCATCACTGACCTCAACACGCAGTTTACGTTCAATGGCACGAGTGAAGGCGTCCTCGCCAGCGACTCCGTCGTACGCAATCTCCAGAGCGAGGTGCTGGGTGCGCTCGGATATACCTATACTCCAACGTCGGGGAGCACAACCGTGGGAAACCTCACGGCGCTCGGGATCAGCGTGAACGACGATGGAACAATGACGGTGGACTCCGGCACATTACAAAACGCGCTCCAGAGCAACTTCGGCGATGTCCAGAGCTTCTTTCAGGGGACATCAATGAATGGATTTGCCAACTCTCTCGATCAAACGCTCACCAGCTTTGTCAGCCCCGGCAACGGCGCGTTTACAGTCGATCTGCAGAGTATCAGCAGCCAGAATACGGACTTGCAGAATACGATCAGCAATTTTGAGACAAACTACATCACGCCATTGCAGGCACAACTGCAGAGCGAGTACAGCCAGGCCGAAATTCTCCTGCAGCAACTGCCTTCAGAGATGCAGCAGATCAACACCGAACTCGGGTACAACAACTCCCAGAGTTAGACGGAAACGGGACATGAATCGAACAGATCTCGCATATCGCAGAACCGCTGCCGAAGCGGCCAGTGGGCTGGCGCTCCTGATCTCCCTGTACGACACGCTTGCAGGCGACCTGCGCCGTTCCGCCGAGGCGCAGCGGGCAAACGACATCGAATGGCGCTGCCGCGAGGTGCGCCACGCGGTTCTGGTGATCGGATACCTTGAAGACTGGGTGAATAAAGGAACGGGCGGTCCTCTCGCACATGAACTGACCGCCTTCTATGGTTCGCTGCGGCGCAAGTTGATCGAGGCTGAGGTCAAGCAATCGGCAGAGATCTTCGAGCAGCAAATGAGCCGCGTTCTTGAGGTTCGGGAATCCTGGCAGAACGTCGAAGTCCGAAACGAGCCATCTGGCCCCGAGGTTCTTCGCCCACCGATTCCGATGCCCGCCGATTACCCCGCCCCGCGGATCGAGCGCCTCGGCGGCAGTTGGTCTGCCTAGAACTCAAGGCACGAACGAGTTGAGAGTCCAGCAATCTCATTCAGAAGATTCTCCCGCGGAAAACTGCGTCGCCCCTTGAATGCGCGGTCAGCGGTTTACTGTGGTGGAACGAGGTAATCCAGCAGTGTTGTCGGCAAAACCTTGGCCGCCGCGGCGAGGGCTGCACTGTTGGCGGTCTGTGCCTGGGTCAGCGCAGTAGCTGCTGTCGCCATATCTACCCCAACGAGCGAGTTCTGCTGCGACGCCAGGCTAACCGTTTCCTGTTGAAGATAGGTCTCCTGGGAATTCAGCTGTGTTTCCGCATTGCCGTAAAACACGCGCTGCTGGCTCACGTAGTTCAAGGCTGAACTAACTGCGCTGGTTGCGGTCTGAATGGCGGTCGAATTACCGCCCTGCAGAGCCGATACAAGCGAACTCAGCGATCCGAGTACGTCATTGCTGGAGTTTGAAAATATCTCGCTGCCCGGCACGTTGACCTGAACGTTCAGGTTGTCCCCAACCGCAACCGAATTCACCCCACTGTTTCCGTTGTATTGGTAACCGGAAGCGGCTGTGGCGCTCGCAGTGTAAGGCACCTGCGTATTCGCCGTTCCGCCGAACAAATACGATCCCTGGTAAGAAGTATTTGCCAAGGAAACTACGCTGGACAGAATCCCCTGCACCTGTGTTGCGATCGCCTGCTGATTGCTGGCATTCATTGTGCCATTTGCTCCCTCTACGCCCAATGAAACCGCTTGCGTGAGGGAAGAAACGACGGAACCGAGTGCGGAATCCGCGGTCTGTACCATCGATAACTGACCGGTCACATTCTGTGTGTACTGGTCCACATCGTTGGTCTCAATGGTGTTCTGAACCATGTTGGCCGATGCAGCCGGGTCGTCTGAAGGCTGGGTGACTCGTTTACCCGTGGACACCTCTTGCAACGCCGTATTCAGCGCGGTCTGGCTCTGCTGAAGACCGGCGAGAACGTCCGGAACGAAATTTGGATTGACGCGCATGTTCGCTTTACCTCTACGACATCATGTTCATAGTGTCAGTATTCAGCTGTTGAATTGTGCTCACGATCCTGGCGGCCGCCTCGTATGCGGTCTGAAAGCGAATCAGATTCGTTGTCTCCTCATCAATACTTACTCCGGAGACTGAACTTTGCTGATTTGTCAGTTGTAAAAGATTCTGACCGATTGCCGTCGACTCCGTGCTCGCCCCGGATGCTGCCGCGCCAACCTGATCGATCAGGTTGGCATAGGCCTGTGCTGGCGTCTGTCCTGACGGAAGAGCATTAGTGAGGACAGCGGTGAGGCTTGCGACGTTTCCATTGCTGCCTGCGGATCCGTCTGAACTGACAGCAATCTGCGATGGATTGGTGATGGATACACTCATGCCGGCCGCTGCGCCCGACGCCGGAACTGTGAAGAAACCTTGCCCTGCATTTCCGTTCGAATCAAAACCCATTGCCTGGGCGGCATTGAAGCTTGCGGAGAACTGGCTCGCCAGTGTGTTGAGTTGCGAGAGGTAACCAGGAATCACCTGATCCCGAATCTGAATTGCGCCACCGAGTTGGCCGGCCTGGATCGATGTCGTAATGTCATTTCCGCTCCAGTCCAGGACATGCTGCATTCCGTCGGTTCCCGTCGTCGTCTGCAGAGAAAAGCTGTTGCTGCCCATGACCAGCGGTGTTCCATTTCCCGTCGTAATCGTCTCTCCGTCGCTGGTCTGCATCACGCTGATGCCGGTCAGCGATGATAGCTGCTGCACCAGTTCGTCTCGTTGGTCCTCCGTCGTCCCGCCGTCTTTTCCGGCTGCCGTCAGTTGCGCCACCTGCCCGTTCAGTTGCGCAATCTGGCTTGTCAGCGAGTTGATCTGCGCCACAGTTTGCGTCACTTGAGTATTGGCGTCCGACTGCGCACTGGTTAGTCCGTTGGCCGTTGTGTTGAAGGCTTGTGCCAGGTTTTGGCCGCTGGAAAGGACTCCCTGCTGCACAGCGGAACTGGATGCGTTGGCCGAGAGTTGGGCGAGGCTGGTCGAAAATGCCGAAAGCTCGCTGGTGATGTCTTCACCCGTCGTTGTGAAATAGGTCTGGACCTGCTGCAAGAGCGATGATTGCGTATCCGCGCTGCTCTGTAACGAAGTCTGGTTTTGGATTTGCAGGTTCAGTAGCTGATCGCGAACGCTTTGCAACCCCGTCAAGCTGACACCGCCGTTGATGACTTCGTTTCCTTCATGGGTCTGCTGGTTCTCGGAGAACTGCGGCACCTCGCGCGTATAGCCGGCAGTGTTGGCATTCGCGATGTTGTTGCTCGTCGCGGTGAGGGCTCCCTGCGTTGTTTGCAGCGCCTCAACACCGATCAAAAGTGAAGTGCTTAAACCGCCCATAATGGCTAAATCTGGCAAGACCAGGTGTGCTGATTGAACCTGGTGCCAGAATCCTCCTGCATTTGGCCTTGAAACGAGCTGAAAAGTGAGACCATCAGAGCCACCGAGTGGCTGGAATGTTTTAATAGAGCAGAGTAGCGTCGATTGAGGTTTTGCAGCGTGTCTGAGGCGGCGCCGATCTGCTCCATCAATCTGCTGTTCACTTCCTTGGCTTGAGACACGGAACGCTCGCTCGCCGGACGGCACAGATCTTCAGCCAGTTCTCCAAGACGATCGCTGAAGACCTGCTGATTTGCCACGCTGTCCTCGAGTGCCTGGAGCGAATTGTCTGCAATCGCCTTCATGGCGCGGTCCAACTCAAACGCCATCAAACGCATCAGTTGAAGGTATTCCGCAAGCTTGCTTTCCCGGTCCTGAGCGACACTCTCGATCATTCCAGTTGCTTTCCGTTCTTAGCCCAGGGCCTGAAAGCCTGTCGAGGTTAGCCTCAGGCGTGCTCGTCGATCATCGACGTCGCGATCGCAGTTGGGTCGAGCTTGTATTGCCCGCTGCTGACCGCGTCCTTGAGTTGGCTGACCAGATCCTGGCGAATTTCGGGCGAACTCATCGCCTTACTTACAAGAGTGGCGACCGAGCTCGAATCCGTAGTGAAGGTCGTGCGATCCGTTCTGCCCGCCGTCTCGGAGCCATTCAACTGCTGATCGCTCACCTTTTTCGTGTTCTGTTCGCTCGACACATGCCCGGATGTCAACTGCGACAAATCGACTCTCATATCAACTCCTCTTATGAACCTGTGTCACTATCGGCACCTGCTGCGGCAAAGTTTAATCAAAATCTCAGCTTCCCCGTAAATTTTTCGGACTTCGCTGGTTATTTCGCTGGTCCTGCACTCGAATTCGCCTTTTCGGCCTGCGCATGCATCGCTTTCACAATCATGCTTGCAATTCCAATGCCACCCGAGGCCACCAGTGCGGTCGAAAGTGATTGCACACCAAGGCTCATCATTTGATCCTTGCCGGTGATAGCTTCGTCGTCCTCGGCGCCCGGCACTGTGGCCATCGACTGCTCGGCCTGCTGTAGCCAGCTGCTTAGGAGCATGGATTCAAACTCCTTGGCTCCCTTTTCAATTCGACCGTCTCCGGGCGTGCCTTCCCCTGACTGAATCTGCCGCAGCAAGTGGTCTTCCCGCGATTGCATCAGGCTGGATTGGGCAGAGTCCGCAAATGATCCCGCAAAGAGTGGGCTGGACATTTACTGAACCTCCAGGTCGGCCTGCAATCCGCCTTCAGCCTTGATTGCCTCCAAAATCGCGATCACATCTCTTGACGAAGCGCCGATTGCGTGCAGCCCATTGACGAGCTCTTCCACGTTCGCACCCTGGTCCAGCCGCATGGTCTGCGCCGGTAAGTCGGTCACTTCAACGTTTGTCTGCGGTACCAAAGTCGCGGTCGGATTTACGAACGTGAGCTTGTCGCCTCCCCGGCCACCATCGTTCGGACTCGGAGTTTTGGTGACCTGCTTCTGATCTGGACCGCCGGCCCCGTTCGCGGCTTGCCCGCCGGCGCCAGGCCCATTGCCGCTACCAACCCAACCTGGCCCCATTGCGCCCGGAATTGGCTCCACAGCATATGTGGTCGAAACTTCAATCGACAGGTTTCCATGAATCACCGAAGCTGGGGCCAGTTTTACATCACCGCCAAGAACTATTGTGCCGGTTCGCTCGTTGATCACAACCTTCGCAGGCGTCGAAACGCTTAGCGCGAGATTCTGTACCCGTGAAATCAGCACCGGCACCGAGGAAATTCCGGCATCGGCTACGTCCACGTCGACGCGGGAGCTGTCCAGGGCCGAAGCAACCGTCTTCTTGAAGTTCTCGTTCACCGCGTCCGCGATCTGTTTCGCCGTGGTAAAGTCCGGATTCCGCAGCAATAGCGAAACCTTCTTGAAGTCGCTAAGATCGACCGCCGTGTCCCGCTCCACGATGCCGCCGTTTGAGATTGTTCCCACCGTGGTGGAGTTCACTTCCTTGCCGTTCGTGCCGTTGCCCGCAGTGTACCCGCCCATCACCAGCGGCCCCTGTGCCTCGGCATAAATCTGGCCGTCCGGCCCATGCAGGGCACTCATCAGAAGAACTCCACCCCCCAGGCTCTTTGCGTCGCCTACCGACGAAACCGTAACATCCAGCTTCGCGCCCGGACGTGCGAATGGCGGCAATGAAGCTGTAATGAAAACTGCAGCCACATTCTTCACCGTCACGGAGGCTGGAGAAATCAGCACGCCCATCTTTTGCATCGCATTGGCCAGCGTCTGTACGGTGAAGTAGGTCTGCTGGCTGTCCCCGGTCCGATTTAGACCGACGACCAATCCATAACCTACCAGCATGTTGTCTCTGACACCTTCCACGCTGGTGATATCCCGGATCAGGACTCGGCGGTCTGGATTGGCCGCATCGGCGCTGGCCGCAGACATCGGCAACACTGCAATCGCTATCAGCGCATAGAGCGGCAGCAGGACGGAGCGAAACCTCGGACGTGTGAGATGAAGATTCATTGGCCTCAGAACCCCAGCAACCAAAGCAGGGCGCGCGTGATGCGGTTCGGCGGGCGCGTGCTGTCAGCGATAATTCCCTTGCCCTTCATATCAATCTCAAGATTGCTCAGCGCGGCGGAAGGCACGGTGTTGTTCGGCCCGATATCCTTCGGCCTTACAACACCGCGAATCATGACATCCTCGTGCTGATTGTTCATGAAGATCTTGCGTTGCGCCTCAACCACAAGGTTGCCGCTGGGCAGTACGGCAACAACCTGCGCAGTCATGCTGGTTTGGAACGTCGTACTCGAGTCCGTTGCGCCGGCTCCCTTCAAGGTCGTCGACGAGTTCGCATCGAAAAGCGGATTCACGCCCGCAGTGCTGACCTTTCCGGGTAGCCCTGTGATTGCAGACGAAGTTTGAAACGCCCTCGAGCTGTTTACATCGCCGCTCTGTGTCGCGTTCGTCTGCACGGATACAAGAATCACGACCGTGTCGTTCAGCTTTCGCGCTTTGAAGTCGGAGGAGAGATCGCTCTCATCGCTTGATGTCCACAAACTCCCCACCGTTCGTTCCTGTTTCGCAGGCTCCTGCTCCTGAAGCCGTGCAATATAGTCAGACCGCAGTTGGGCGGGATTCGATTTCTTGTTCGTGCGCGCTCTTGCGCCGGGGGCCATACCCATGCAGGCCGCAAGCGCGATCAACATATAGACTCGATGAAGCCTTGTCATTGCCCCAGCCTCCCTTGCAGCACGCCATCCTTAACCACCTGCGCCCTGTAGTTCTGCCGATGGTCCGGAGTGGAAACCCTAATCGTTTCACCTGCCGAGCCGCTCTGAAGGCAAATCACCGGGATGCGAATGTGGACACGTTCGCTATCGAGCAGGAGCATGGCTCGCGACCCGCTTTGAATCACGATCGGATCCTTCCTCGGCCGCGCTGCCGCGCCCATAAACGATTCTTTGAGTAATGACAACCTCGCAAATAAAGCCGACATGCGCACCGCCGAGTCCGGGTCCACTTGAACTCTTGCCATGAACGGCAGACAATCCGCTTCGTTCTCGCACTCCAGCCTGAAAATGAACCGCCCGGCATCGAGTTGCACCACCGAACGTATCCCGAGCCTGGGCCTGGGAGCATTGGTCGCAACATTCGTTAGAATCGCAATCTGATCAGGCGCAATTCGCACTCCTAAAGTGTCGATCGCGGTCGCCACCTGGTCGGCGCCAACCGAATTGCGCGCCTGTGCGGCAACAGCCGGCCACGTCACTGCGGAAAAGACTGTGCAAACCAGGATTAGCTCACCTCGCGTCATCGGATCGTCACTCTACTGTGCAAGCTGGTTCAGTTGCTGAAGCATTTCGTCGGCTGCCTTGATTACGCGCGAATTCGATTCGTAAGACCGCTGTGCGAGAATCATATTCACGAATTCGTCCACCACGTTCACATTGGACTGTTCCAGCATGCCCTGCTGAATGGTTCCCAGCCCGTCTGAACTTCCCGGAGTTCCCACAATCGGTTCGCCTGAAGCCGTAGTCGGCAGATAAATATTGTTGCCAACGCTGTTGAGGCCTCCCGGATTCTGGAACAACGCCAACTGGATTACGCCCACTTGCTGCGCCTGAGTCTGGCCGGGCAACGTCGCGCTTACCGTGCCATCACTGCCGACGGTTATGTTTGTTGCTGAAGACGGGACATTGATCGACGGTTGAAGCGCGTCGCCGTTTGCTGTCACCAAGTTGCCCTGCGAGTCAGGCTGAAACGATCCACTGCGCGTGTAACCAATTTGTCCGCTGGGAAGAAGAATCTGAAAGAATCCGCTGCCTTGAATCGCAAAGTCCAGCGGATTGCCGGTGCTGCTCAAGTCCCCCTGCGTCTGCACAATCTCGGTATTGCCAGGCCTGGTCCCGAGACCGATCTGCAAACCCGATGCAACTGTCGTCTGCTGCGTCGCAGCGGCGCCCGGCATAATGTCGTTTTGATAAAGAAGATCTGAAAACTGCACTCGGCGCGACTGAAATCCGGTTGTGCTGGAATTGGCAAGATTGTTCGCGATGTTATCCAGGTTGAGCTGTTGAGCGGTCATCCCGCTTGCCGCGGTGTATAGTGCGTGAAACATTGAGTCTCCTTTTAGCCGACTTTTGGCAGATCCTGCGTTGCCGTCTTATCAATTTCAGAGTTGAACATCGAGAGCGCGCGCTGCATCATTTCGGCAGAGCGCTGAGCTGTCACCAATTCCACCATGCTTTCCATGGGGTTCGCATTCGAACTCTCGAGCATTCCCTGCCGCACGTTTGAATTGGCCGCCGGCGTTTCGGTCTTGGCCGGCGCGGAATAGTAAGTGTCGCCTGCGCTCGTCAGTTCGGTGCCCGCGGGAAATTCAACTACCTTCAGCTTGCCGGTAAGAGCTCCATTTGAAGAGATCGTGCCATCGGGACTGATCGAGACGACTCCGGGCAGCATGGTGATTACACCCTTGTCGCCCATCACCGCGTCCCCATGCGCTGTTACCAGTTGCCCTTTGCTTGAAACCTGAAAAGCGCCATTGCGCGTATACATCGGGCCATTGGCGGTTTGAACCACAAAGTAGCCCGGGCCTTCGATCCCAAGGTCCAGTTCATTCCCGGTCTTCTGCAGTGCACCCTGACTTTGATCAATCGTCGTTCCGCTCATGATTCCGTAGTTATTGATTGCCTGATTCAAAGGAGAGTCAGCTAGGCCGCCCTTGCTGGCCAGCACTGAGCTGAATACACTGTGCTCGGCCCGGTAGCCCACCGTGCTTGTATTTGCAAGGTTATTGGCAATCGTGTCCAACGCCTGCATACGCGACACAAGAGCGGTGGCCGCGGCATAGTATCCACTGTCCATGAACATTCCTCACCATCAAGACATGCACGAAGCATGCCATCCTGTCGGGCAAACTTTGCCTGGTTTTAGCTTTCTATGCCCTGAAACAGGCAGTTTGATGAGGGATTGATGAGAGGTGGATGCGATGAGGGCTCCACAGACAACCTGGACCGCGTTGCCCCTCATCGTAAACACACACTTTCCGTGTCCGGGGCCCGCGCAGGAACTTCATCCCTTTGGAGTCAGGTTCACAGCCTCATGGGCCTGCCGAACGATTCGATTCAATCGGCCAGAAGACTTACCGTCCTGAAGTTCGCTGAAATACTCCGCTATGCATTGAGGAAGGAACCATGCATCCGCCAGCCTAAGCCCTCCATGAACCGGATCGCCTGAAAGGCCACGTGACAAATCCCAATCGAGCATGACCGGCAGTGAGCCTATTTTGTGAAACAACCCGGTCAAGTAGGCCTCGGTCGGATTGACTTCTCCACAAATATTCTCGTCTGCGAGCAGTTTGCATCTGCGGGCAATTTCATTTGAGTGTGACCAGGTCTCCCGGATGAGGGACTTGTTCATCCCTCGCGTAACGATGCGCCGCGACGCCGCTCCCATGCATCCCTGCACGCCAAGTGCCGAGATGTAATCCTCAACTCTGTCGGGGCGCGCATTTCTGAGCATGCACTCCTGCCCCGCTTTGTGCATTATTTGAATTGCGGCCCCGAGGTCGCCAAGAACAATTTCAGCCAGTTCATGCAGATTGGTGGCTTGCCTTTGCGCGCAGAATTCCATCATGAGGAGTGTTTCAGGCAGTACCGGAACGTCCGGGAGATCGCCGAGGGGATGAGCAGCCGGATGTCGAACCGGTTTGCGCCCAGAGTCGATTTCGATGACTTTCTTGCTCAGCACCACACCACCGCCCGATCGTTTTATCGGCAGCAGGGGCTCGTTTCTCCATACCTAAACTGCAATCAATTCCTTAATTTCGCAGGATTGGTCCGTCGCTTCCCGAGGTAATCCTTGCCCAACACAAAAGACAATGTCCGCCTTTCCGCGTTTGCCCACAACTCTCACCAGCACAAAGTCTCTCCATTGCGAGAAAGTGGCCTCCGTGGCTGCAACGTGGACCGCGGTTCGGCCTACTGTGCGTGCCATTCTGTCCGCCCTCCCAGGATTGTCGACCACAACTTCCTCATAGTCAGCCGGTACGATTACCCGCTCCATCTGCTCTGCAAACTCCGTCGCGGTAATAAAACATGGTTCGACTCTGCAGCGCGTCATCTCCTCGATAGATTCGATAAACCTATGGTCGACGCGCGAAACAAAACCGAGAACAATCCGTTTGGCGGTTGCCGAGTAATGCAGCGGGACCGCCTCGCATATTTTGAGAATAGCCTTCGGGATCTCGATCTCCACGATTTGCCCCCGGTGCCCCGGTGCCAGCACCGGATAGCCCCATTGCGCGGATCTCGCCGCGGCAAGTTGCTTCTCAGTGACCGCGCCGTACTTGACCAGCGTGTTCTCCAGATCCTCATCGAGGCATTGACTCCGGTCGGTTGCAAATCGAAGCTGCTCGGTCGTCAAATAGCCCTTTGACAACAGGAAGAGTCCAAGCGATAGGCGGGGTTGACGCGAAATCTCAACAACCTCGCGGTGGCAAAGCCTCTCAAGTACCGAACACGAAGCCACGGCAAGACAATCGACGCCGCAGTACCAGGTCGGTCCAACTTGAATTCCGGGACGGCTGCCAGGAAAACTGCGCAGAAATTGCGTATTGTGGCATGACTTGTTTCCGCAGCCCGAATTGAGACTCTCCGCTCGGCGATCGAGAACTGGAAGGAACGACTTCGGCAAACTTCTCATCGTGGATGACCTCGGCCCGTCAGTTGACCAGGTAAGATTGTGCAGGCTGAAGAATCTCTGTGACCCGCAGGCCGTAGTTTCCGTCGACGACCACTGCCTCGCCGCGGGCAATCAGCTTGCCATCCAAATAGAGTTCAACAGGCTCGTCGGCCATGCGATCCAGTTCGATCACCGAACCACTTGCGAGATCCAAAACTTCGTGCAACGGTAACTGGCGCTGTCCAAACCTGAGCGAAACATTCAGTTCGACATCCATTACCATATTCAGATTTTGAGAGGGCACAACAGACTCATTCCCAGCGCCCGGCGAGTCTTGCAACCGCCATAGCGATTCCAGAAACTCCCCGCCAAAATAGAGCAGCACCTGAAGGTCAGAGCTCTCTTCGGAACATGCAACTGGCACAACAAACATGCCGCCAAATGCAAGCCCCGCAACGCGCTCGACTCTAAAGTGAGACTGCCCATATTCTCCCAGTTCCGAAGCGACCAGCTTTTCCGCGGCCGATGCAAGAAATTTTGAAAATCCTTCATTATGCTCATTGGTGAATTCGTGAACCGGCGCCTTGAATATCTTCGAAAGCAAAGCCAGAATCTGAGGTTCGTTGAACTCCACAAAGCATTCCCCAGACAGCTCGCCTTCGGCCGACAGACGAAATTGGATTGGCGTGCCTCTTTGGGTGGGAGCATTGGGACCGTTCAAAACCTGTAGCGGCCACAAAACACCGGTCGTTCCAGCCAGCGCATCGCCAAGCGCGCCGGCAAATGCGGCCGCAAAATCCCTGGCAACTCTCTTATTGCCCTGATTGTCCATAGCTCCTATCTCCCCTTCCGATCGGTGGTCCGAATCCAGCGGCCAAGCTGTGCGGCACGCTGCGATCCAACCCGAACAGGCATGATTTCAAAGAGTCCGTGCCCACCAGATGTCAACATGCCGGGGTTTCGTACTGGCGCATGCAGCTTCAACACTGAACCTGGCTGCAGCGCTATAAGGTCCCGGACAGCAACTCTCAGCCCTGCCAGTTCCGCGGTCATCTCAAAATCGCAGTCGAGAATGCGTTCACGTAAAGGCGGCTTCGGAAAGCTCCACACACGGGACTTCCCTTTTGGTTCTTCGAGTTTGGTCTGCTTGAGAATTGCGTTGGCGAACTCCGTTGGGAAGACCAGCCGGAACGAACTGGCTACACTCCCAAGTTGAACTCCGAACCGAATCACAATGGCTTTCTCATTCACGCCAAACGCCTGGCAAATTTCGGTGGCTTTGATTCGAGAACGGACAGCAAGGGACAACGAGGGCATTCGCCACGCCGACCCCGCCTCGCGGCAGATCAGAAGAACAATGTCCTGCATGATTTCATCTTCGATTTCCGATAGTTCTCTGCCCTGATCGCTCGTATCTCCAGATCCGCCAAGCAGCAGCTCGATAATCGGAAACGCCAGCTCGTTGTCGAACTCGACAAATACCGAATTCGAAGAGACAGGAACGGTATGGCAATGTGCCGGAAGTGACTCGACATGGTCCTTGATCGATGGTTGATCGAGGGTTACCATCTTCACTTCGCAACTAGTTCCTAGATAGGCGTCGAGCGCACTTGAAATATGTTGAGCGAACCCCTCGTGAATCACATTGAGCGAGCGCGAGTCTTCATTCGACAAGCGGCCTGAAGAGCGAAAATCGCACTTGTAAACGGTGCGGGACTTCCGCCTCACTTGTTGCTTCGGCTGCGCAGCCTGCGTGGCGGCCTCTGACAACGGGTTCTGACTAGGCGTACTCAAAATGTTCTCCCCTCTTCGGTGCAATGGGCACTTTCCTGTTTTCCATGTGCCGAAGCAGTGTCTTCAGCTTGACCATTGTCTCCTCCCGAATTTGGGAGACGCGAGAAAGAGATAATCCAACGACCTTCGCAATCTCCTTCATCGTTAGTTCCTCGCGATAGTAAAGTGACAAGACCAATTGCTCTCTCTCGCTCAGCTTTGAAATTGCTTCAGCAAGGTGTGCCTTCACCTCACCCTTGACACACAACTCGAAAGGGCCTGGATCATCCAAATCTGGAGCTGATTCGATGACGTCAAGCATGTCCGCGCGGCTGTTGGAGACTCTCACTTGCTGTCCGGTGATTTGAAGTGAATTGAGATGGCCAAGGATCTTCTGCAGTTGCTCTGGCTCCACATCCATCTCGCGCGCAATTTCCTGCTCGGCAGGATGGCGCCCCAGCCGTGCTTCAAGGCGAGCCGTCACATCTGAGATTTCCCGGGCCCTTCGGCGCATGTAGCGAGAACCCCAATCGGTCTCGCGCAGGCTATCGAGAATGGCCCCACGGATTCGGAACTTCGCGAAGGTCTTGAACTGTATATTTTTCGACCCATCGAAACTGCGGGTCGCCTCAATCAGGCCGACAACGCCCGCACTTACCAAATCCTCCAGTTCCACATGCTGCGGCAGCCGCTCACGGATTCGGGCCGCGATGTAGTAGACCTGCTGAAGTTCCTGGACAACGAGTTCTTCCTCACTCGTTGTGCTCACTGCGCTCCTCTGGTAGGCCACTTCTGCCGGCGTCATTTTGTTACCTCTTCGAAGGTGTTGACATCTTTTCTCTTCATCGCACCGACCCCAGTGACATTACCTGCGTCATGGGAGGAATCTCCGACGGTGAGATAACCACAATCTTGGGAATGAACGGCTCTAGGACACGCCTTAAATAGAACCTGCCTGGAGACGAGCAAAGTAACACGGGAGGTGCGATCGCAACCTGATCGCCGAGCATCGCCCGCAACCCATCGAGAACCCTGCGTGCTACTGAAATCTGAATGGCACCGCCCATTGCCGCCTGCGGATTCTGTGTGGTCGACCGAGCGCATTCCTCCTCGATCGCGTTATCGAGCGTGACGACCTTCAATCTCCCGTTCTCATCAAGAAGCGGCCGAATCAAAGCACGGCCCAGCGCGTGCCTCGCCGCTTCGACAAGAATGACGGGGTTCTTGTTCACCGCCGCGGTTTCCACCAGCGTTTCAAGAATTGTCCCGAGATCACGGATCGAGACCTGCTCCCTCAAGAGTTGCTGCAGCACTCTTTGAACCTCGCCCAACGTCATCAGCTTCGGAACAAGTTCATCCACAAGCTTCGGATGCGAATCCGCAAGTCTGTCCACAAGCCGCTTGGTTTCCGCACGTGTCAGCAGATCGTGAGCGTTCTGCTTGATTAATTCCGAGAGATGTGCGGCCAGGACGGAAGTATGATCCACGACGGCACACCCCAACGCGATTGCCTGCGCCTGTAGCTCGGGAACGATCCACTTCGCAGACGAATCGAATGCCGGCTCGCGCGCTTCCTGCCCAGGCAGGTCATCGGGCTTCATATTCGAATTCACGGCGAGAAGCCGGTCGCGCCGCATCTCCCAGCGCGCGATCTCCACGCCCCGCAGATAGATGACGTATTCCTTGTCTTTGAGCGACAGATTGTCCGTGATGTGGATTGAAGGAACAAGAAACCCAAGACTCTGCGCCAGGTTTTTGCGGAGTGATTTGACCCGCGCCAGCAATTGTCCGCCCTGCTTCGCATCGACCAGCGGCACCAGTCCTACACCGACCTCCAGCATCAAGTCGTCGAGTTTGAGCACCGCATCCATCGGATCAACAGCGGGCTGCGCAGCCTTATCGCCACGCGCTGCCGCGCTCTTCGCGATCGAGGCTGCATCGGCTGCTGCGGAGGGTTTCATCTTCCATGCAGCAAACATCGTGATTCCACCGAGAGCGATGAACGAGATCTTTGGCATCCCGGGGATAAGCGCTAGAGAGAGAAGACAACCGCTTACAATCCACAGCGGTCGCGCAGTCCGGAACATCTGCTTTCCAATGTCCGCGCCGAGGGAGTGATCCGAGGCTGCGCGCGTAACGACGATACCACCAGCTACTGAGACCAGGAGCGACGGGATAATCGCGACCAGCCCATCGCCGACAGTCAGAATTGTGTAGGTCTTCAGCGCCTCCTGGAATGGCATCCCTTGCTGGAAGACCCCGATCAGAAAGCCCGCTACGATATTGATCGCGGTCACAAGGATGGTAGCCAGCGAGTCTCTTTGGCTGAACCGCGCGGCACCATCCATTGAACCGCAAAATTCCGCTTCGCGAGCAACTTGCTCTCTTCTCGCGCGCGCTTGATCCGCATTGATCAAACCGGTATTCAGGTCCGAGTCAATCGCCATCTGCTTGCCTGGCATCGCATCCAGAGTGAAGCGTGCCGTCACCTCTGCCGTCCGAACTGCGCCGTGGCTCACAACCAGGTACTGAATGGCAATCAGCGCAATGAAGATGACGAATCCAACGATGTAGTTGCCGCCGACGACAAACTGACCGAACGCCTCAATCACCTTGCCGGCCGCCGATGTGCCTTCGCTCCCATGCAGCAGGATCCGCCTGGTTGAAGCCAGGTCGAGCGCCAATCTCATCAGCGTCAACAAAAGAATCAGGCTCGGAAACACTGAGAACTCAACTGGCCGCAGAATCTGGATGGCCGTCAGCAACACCAGTACCGACGCCGTAATGCTGAGGGTCAACAGCAAATCCAGCGCGATGCTCGGCAGCGGAACGAGCATGACAAACACAAGCGCGACGGCTCCAGTTGGAATCACCCACTCGGAGTAGGTACGGAGCGTATTCATCAATCCCGGCTTCTTGTTCACTGCGACCTCACAACATTGCTTGGAATAAGAGACGATCTCCATTGTGCTTTGCGATTTCTAACTTCAGTCTGCGCCTTGTAAATCAAGACCAGGATTTCCGCGACCGCATGGTAGAGCGCCGACGGAATGGGATCGCCGACCTCGACCGTCTTGTAGAGCGCCTGTGCCAGCGGCCGGTTCTCAATCAATGGAATGTCCAGTCTCCATGCGACTTCCTTGATCTTTGCCGCGAGGATGTCAAGCCCTTTGGCCACCACGATAGGCGCCTTCATGTTCACCTCGTAGCGCAGCGCCACCGCATAGTGAGTCGGGTTCGTGATCACCACAGTGGCTGTCTCAGCGGCCTTCAACATCTGCCTGCGGCGGCTTTGCCGCTGAATCCTTCTAACCCTGGCTTTGCTCTCGGGGTTGCCTTCCGTCTGTCGCAACTCGTCCCTGAGGTCCTGGCGGCTCATCTTCATGTCGCCCTCGTTCTTCCACCAGATCAGTAAGTAGTCGACCCCCGCCCAAACCAGAAGAATCAATCCTGATTTCCAGAAGAGATCAAGGAAAATGCTGCCGAGTAGATGAACAATGCCACGCACGTCGACAGATGTGCACGAAACAATCTCCGTCCAATGTGCCCTGATACTTGCCACGCCAACCCACGCGATTGCCGAAAAAGGCAACAGAGATTTGAGAATCGTGCTCAATGCGGCAAGCGAAACAAGCTGACGAAATCGGTCCGCGGGACTCAGGCGCTCAAACTTGAGGGCCATAGCTTCCGGCGCGAAGACGAACCCGCCCTGGACGACGCCGGCAACAATGGAGGCCAGACACCCTGCGCCTATGATGGGGAAAACCCAGCGCAGAGCCTCCATACTGGTCCAGAACATCAGTGCACCACCCGGTTCGATCGTGTCCGTGCCTGCAAGATCCAATGTTGTGCGGAAAAAATGCGCCCATTCGCCAACAGCCCCGCGACACATCATGTACAGAGTCCCGGCAACTGCACACAGCGAAATTGCGCCACTCAATTCGCGCGAACGGGTCACCTGTCCCCGCTCGCGCGCCTTCTGGCGCTGTCGCGGGGTTGCCTGTTCGCTCTTGCTTGAGTCAGCCATTGATTTTCAACCTGCTAAATGAAATAGCCGTTCGCCATTTGTGATCGAATCCATAAACAGTCGGCGGAAGAGGTCGGGCCAGTACTTCAGCGTTGCGATCAGGACAACGATGCCCAGAACGCTCTTGACCGCTGGGCCCAACAGCATGAGGGGCATTTGTGGCGAGGCCTTTCCGAGCAATCCGAGGATAATATCCGCTGCGAGCGTCACGGAGAGAACGGGCGCCGCGATTTGTACTCCAAGATTGAAAGCCTCGCCAACTGTTTGAACCACCGAAAAGGTGAACAGGCCCGACAAGTGAGCCGTACCCGGTGGCACATCTCGAAAACTGTTTCCTACCGCTCTGATCAACCAGTAATGCACATCCATCCTTAGGAAGAGCAGGATGACGATGCTCTGGTAGAAAGTGGCCATCACGGTTGTATCCACCTGGGATTGCGGATCAAGAATATTCACAAGGGAGTAGCCCATTTGTACTCCGAGCACCTGGCCGGATAGTTGCACTGCCTCGAACACGATATTGGTTGCGATTCCCATGCCGACCCCAATTAGGAACTCGGTGATGACGAGCCATGGCCAGTTGGTCATAACGCGCGGGTCAATGACCTGCCCCACGGCCGGATAGAGAATCAGCGTCAACACGAAGACGAGTATCGCCTTGACGCGCACTGGAATCACGACGCTGCCGAAGAAAGGCGCGAACAGCATTAACCCGGTCAGCCGCACGCCGATTGTGAGCAGCTTGGTGATGATCGTTAGCAGGGGGATCTCGATCATTTCAGGTACTCGTGAAAATCTGAAAATGTTGAGAGCGTAAAGTTCGCCAGATGGCGCCACATCCATGGCATCGAAACGAAGAGTGCGCTGCCAGTCGCAACCAGCCTTGCCACCATTGAGACCGTTGTATCCTGTAGCGAAGTGAGCACCTGCACGATGTTGACTACAAGGCTGACAACAATCGCGACCGTTAAAATCGGACCAGCCAGAATAATCACCTCTTGCAGCATCATGCGGCCCAGCAACACTACTTGATCGATATCCATCGCGTTAGTTAAAACTCCTCATGAGAGAACCAATCAGCAAATGCCATCCATCTACCATAAGAAAAAGCAGCAACTTGAGCGGAGTAGAAATCACGACCGGCGGCAACTGGAGCATGCCCACTGAAGTCGTAATTGAAGCAACAACCATATCGACAACCAGAAACGGGAGAAACAGAACCGTGCCGATCTGAAAGCCGGCCTTCAGTTCCGAGAGAATGTAAGCGGGTAGCAGCACTCTCATGGACAAATCATCCGGCGAGGCAGGCCGTGGTTCCTTGGCAAGGTCGATGAACAGCGCGACATCCTTCTCGCGGACGTAGTGAATCATGAACTTTCGAAGCGGGCCCTCTCCCTTTTCCAATGCTTCCATGGCCGTGATTTTGCCCGTCTGCATGGGAACGACTGCAGTCTCATAGATCTGTTCTGCGACCGGCTGCATTAGAAAGAATGTGAGGATCATAGAGAGGCCAATCAAGGTTTGATTTGATGGCGTAGTCTGCAACCCCAATGCCTGGCGAAGAAAATGGAAGACGATCAGCAGCCGCGCGAACGGCGTAACGCAGAGGAGAATCGATGGAATCAACGTCAAGACAGTGAGCAGAACGACGATCGACCAGGGAACTGCTCCGCCGGGCACTCCCTGCACCTGTATGGCGCCTCCGTTCGGCCCCGGCGGCAATACCGGATCGGCCGTAAATCTTTTCGGCGATTCCGGCTGGGAGATCGTCGGAAGCGGAGGATTTGAAGGGACGATTGCAGGATCCGAGTCTGGCCATGCCACAAATGGTACGGATGTGGTATTGCTGGACAAGACAGGGCGCGGGTGCAACATCCCGGTGACCCCTGGGGTCAGAGACATCGACACGAATACCACACTATGTCCGAATACATGCAGCAAGGTCATCCGGCAAGCTCCGTGAGTCTCTGGGATGACTCGAATTGATCAAATTTGCTTCGTGGATGATCCAATGGTGTCAGAAGTGAAACGCCCGCTGGACCGCCTCCAATGAGGAAGCGCTGTCCATCAGCTTGAATGACAGCAACCAGTCGCTTATCGCCCAAGGTGACCGTCTCCAGGACGCGCAACCGTTTCGGCGTTGCGCAATTTCCATTGAGCCATGAGATTGCTCGCGTCAGCAGGCTGCGCTCCGCCGGGGCCGGCTTTTGGGTCAATGGTGGAGCAATCGTCATCTCTTGCTGCCGCCTGATGGCTGACACTCCGAGCTTTCCGAGATATTCAGAAAACGGGACAAGAGCCGGATGCGAGCATGATGCACTATGGGTCAAGACAGGCTCCTTAACGGGTGCGCTCGCGACTCGCCGATCTGGAGATTTCGCCATCGAGATCTTGACTTTCATATTTGCTCCGTAATTCTGACGGCGAGCCGGTCTCCGGTCACCTCGAACTCCGTCCAGCCAATCAGCAGTTGGTTCACGCGCAGTGGCACGTCGCTCGTGTGGTGGCACGCTGTCTCCACGATCGATCCTTTTTCAAGAGAGAGAAGATCGGCAATCGTGAAATGGACCACCGACAACTCAAGAGTCAGGGTGCATGGGAGCCATGAGACATTCTCAAGCGGGTCGCTTTGGACCGGCGTCGCATCGGCAACGTGGGGTTTGCCAAGGATGGCTTCGATGTCTTGAACTGCTGCGCTCATTTGATGCCTCGTTCGCTCGCACTCGTATGTCGAGATTTAAAGGCCGTACCGGAATTCCGGATAGGGCCGTCTCAGGCACACTGCGAGGAGCGAATGCCATGGTCAATGCAATCGGAGGGCCGGAGTTGCGGGAAGGCTGAGTAGTTTCAGGCGACGAAGAGAATCGTCTCCATATATTTCATTTCACGTAGCTTATATCTAAACCCGCGCAGGCGCGCCGGCCCCATGGCCGGTGAGACAGCCATGAGAGCCAGCGCTCGAGGACGGTCGCCTGCAAGGGCGAATGTCTAATCCAACAAAGTCTCTAATCGTAACTTAACCGTTGTAGCTGCCTATCTGGTTTATGTGATCACCTGCAGGAGTGACTGCGACAACTGGTTGAACGTAGTCAGTGCCTTCGCACTTGCCTGGTATCCCTGCTGCGCAACAATCATGTTTGCGAATTCCGTAGCCAGGTCTACGTTCGACTCCTCAACGGAACTACCGGTGATAGAGCCATTGCCGGCTTCGTTCGCCTGCCCGACCACAGCCGTCCCGGAAGCGAATGAAGCCTGATAATCGTTGTTGTTCCCCGGTATGAGCCCCTGGTTGTTCGCAAAGCTGGCGATCGCCACTTGTCCGATGGCCAGCGTCTGGCTGTTGCTGAATTGTCCCTGCACGGTCCCATCAGGAAGAACAGAGTAACTGCTCAATGTCCCGGCCGCATATCCGTTCTGGGTGGGGTCGGAGGTCGCGCTGGCTGTATCCTGCTGCGTGATGAGCGGGTTTCCAGAGCTGTCGGCCAATGACCAACTCAGGGTTATTGGCGCCGCGCCATCGGCGAGACCATTGATGGCGATGCCGGTGACCGAACCGGTAGGCGACGTCAGTACGCCCGAAGAACTGAACGTCAACGTTCCTGAGGCGATCTGCGTTGGGCTGCCGGTCCCACCTGTGTCTGCTGCCGGCAAGGTGATGCTATAACTCCAGGAATTCGGTGCTGTATTGGTGTAAGTGACCGAAACCACGTGCGACTCGCCGAGCGAATCGTAAACCGTCATGGGGGTGCCGAAGGTATCTCCCACCGCGGAGCTCGCGTCGAGATTCGTATTCATCTGAAAAGTTGTTGTAGGCGACGCCGGGATAATCCCCGCCTGGCTAACAGTAATCGGAGTCAGCGCGGAGGTGGTTGAGATGACTCCGTTCGTGGCCGGATATCCCATCACCAGCTGGCCGCTGGGGGTGCATAGCTGGCCCGACGAATTGACTGTGAAATCGCCGGAGCGCGTATAGTCCGTCTGCCCATTACCCTGAACAATGAAAAAGCCGTTCCCTTGGATTGCCATATTCGACGCAATGCCCGTCGAGTCGAGGTTTCCGTTGGAGAAGTTTGCCGTGGTCCCGGCGAGTTGGACGCCATCGCCGACCTGGATCGGATCTCCGTTGCCGGAGGACCCAGACGCCTCGTTGAAGACGCTGGCAAAGTCGAGGTTCTCATCCTTGTAGCCATCCGTGTTCAGGTTTGCCAGGTTGTTGGCAATCACGTTAAGTGCTGCAGAACTGGCCGCGAGGCCTGACAGTGGAATTGAAAATGCTGACATTATTTTGCTCCTGTGTATGCGGGATAGGGGTTGACCGTCGGCAAACCAAGGCTGCCGTAAAGATTCATTAGGCCCGTGGTTCCTGCGCTGCCCGAGGAGGCACCGAGAGCAGACAGCGCGCCTGCCGTTGCGGCTTGTGCCGTCGCCGTGTCCGTGGTATTCCCCGGATACAAGCTCGCCTGATTCGTAGTTGCCTGGGTCGACGCGCCCGCCTTACTCGCCGAAGATGACTGCGTACTCGTTGAGCTTGACCCGGAAGGAGAAAGGTTTTGGAGACTCTGATTGATCGAAATCAGCTGATCCAGTTGATTCAGCGAAATCATCTGCCCAACCATCTCCGTAGGATCGACAGGCGAGGTCGGATCTTGATTCTGCAGCTCGGTAATCAGGAGGTTGAGAAACGTTGTCTGCAAACTCGACGTTGGATCGCTCGAACTGCTCGACGTGCTCCCCGTGCTGCTCGATGCACTTGCAGATAACGTGTTCGCTTGCTGTACTGCTGCCGGCATCGCCGGGCTGAAACCTTGAATGTTCATCTCACCTTGCTCCTCGAAATCAATTCCTGTCTAGGCCCTGACATCCAATCGGTAATCGCCGCTTGCGACCGTCACACTTCTCGTTGCGACCGCGTCTTCCTGGATCGCTGTTGAAAATTCTGTAACCTGAGCCGGTTGTGCGGTTGAGTTCTTTTGTTGTTGCGAAGACCCATCTCTCGCATCGGAAAACGTGGCCCCGCCCTGGTTGACCTGAATATTCGCATGCAGTCCATAATCGCTTCCGAGCTTCGCCTGGACTGAAGGAATATGCGCGGCCAGCGCGTTCCCAAGCTCGTTGTGATCGACTGCAATCTGCGTCTGCATTTGTTGCTGCGAAACGGCGGTGCGAATCGATATATCACCAAATTCAATCGAGTGCATGCCTACGCGCATCACACTCTCACTCATGTTCTGGATGATCTGCGCAGTGCTGATGCCGCTCATTCCTGCTGAATCGCCGCCCATCCATCGCTCCATCGCGGGATTGTCATCTCCATCCCCCCGATGAGTCTCCATCCCCGCGAAGTCAGAGGAAGCGGTCGTTCCCGCGGAACCGTGAACAGTTGCCGGTGTAGCAGGAAGGATCAGTTGCAAAACGCCTGCCTCGCTCCCCTTCGCCTGCACAGCCGATATCTGCGATCCGGTGCCGATGGAGCCATGCGACAACGAACCTACGTCGCCGACGGTGGAGTCTCTTCCCGATCTCGCCGCATCTCCAACATTCGAATTCAGGCCGGCGATCGAGGTACCAGTCTTCGACTGACTTAGCTTCGCTGTTGCCTGCAGAGAATTCCCATCGCCAGACTTCGTTGTCGAGACCTGCTGAGCCTTCGCCGCCAGGCTCGTTTGCAGGATGCTTGCTGCATCGAGTGACTCTCCATCGCGCGCCGCGCCACCCACGCCCGAAGCCGACAGTTGCGCTGCTGGGGTCGACGGGGCGACGAGTGTCATCGATGGATCGGGAGAAGTGGATGGTAGTGCAGGCTGCCCGGCAGACTCGGCCGTCAGGATGTCGGCAGAATCACGTCCCTCACCGATTCCCCGTTCACACTGCAAGGCCTCTGCACCGCGAAATTCAATGGGAACTTGTGTGCCTGCATGAGATTGCTGACCCGACTCCTGCCCTGAGATCGCCCTACTCAGCGGATCGCTGACAGATTGTTCGGTCGATTCCGGCTGTGAACCCTTGTCCGCGCTCTCAGATGCGGTTAGCGCGAAAAAGAACATGCCGCTTGATTCCGGTTGAACCGTCGAGTTCTGAAGTGCAAACGGCGACCCAACCTGGCCGGTGAAATTAGCCTTTAGCGAGTCGTTCTTGTGAGAAACACTATCATCTGCTGTTTCCGAGCTCGCTTCGGAAAGATGACTGACTTTGGAATTGTCCAGCTTCGATTCGACCTGTTTCACACTGGAGGAAGCAGTCTCTCCCTGCCGATTCGACTTCGAAACATCTGAACTCTGCCTGCATTGCTTCAATGACCAACGATTCCCCTGATCTTCATTCTGCTCAGAATCATCGGGGCGCTCGTCAGATGCGGAATGCGTTCCAGATTTATCGCCGCCTTGTTTCAGGCGCCAAGTACCCGAGACATTCGCAAGCGTATCGACAAATGAATGTCGCGATGACTGCGAGGTCGAGCTTTGCGGTGCCGTTGAAGTTCCAGCTACGAGTTTTGGCGCAATTCGCACGCCTTGGTTATTGCATGTTAGATTCCACTAATGAGCGCCTCCCGAAATTCGTTCGCGATCCTGCAAGCTGCTCAATAAGCTGAAGATACGGATTACCGTACAGTGGCATATGCGGGCGGAGCCGTCTCAAGTAGGCAACCGATGCCGGGCACACTAGGCAAACTCTGCCTGATTGTTCGATTGGCGTGACCTTCAACGCCTAATGAAAAGTAAATGGCCTGCGAACTGAGTTCGCAGGCCACATTCATTCATGAGCCAATCAACTTTTCAATCACGCTGAGATCGAGCTGCAAACATATCGTCCAGTTGCTTCTGTTGATTGCGCAACTGATCCTGCTCCCAGGCGCCGAGCTTCTGTTTCCGAAGATCGCTGAGTATCCTGCGATCCACACGGGCGGCTTGATAGACGTTCATCTGGATTTCCCTTTTGTTCTTCAATTCGACCAGGGTCTCGAGAAGATTTCGCCGCAATTCAACAGACGCGTTCATTTCATCCTGAAGGTTTTTGAGTTGGGCTGCCCGCATCCACTTCTGTAAGGCTTCTTCTCGCTCATTACTCGCCTGGGCGAGCTCTTCGGTCAGTCTATCTATGCGTCGCTTAACCATTGCTACTTCGAGCTCTACTTTATGCAGTGCCAGCTCTTCTCGCTTCTCTAAGCCCTCTCTGAGCCGAAGCACCGGCGCCAGTGAAAATCGAAATCCCATGGAGGATTCTCCCCATCCGTGCCCGACTCTTCAAAGCTCGCTTACCCCGGCAGTTCCATCATCTTTTCAACTGCCCCGGCAAACGTGCAGAATTCATCTGGCTTTTGTTTCAAATATTCATTGATTGCGGGAAGCGAGGAGATCGCCTTATCAAGGACCGGATCCGATCCGCCGTGGTAGGCGCCGATCCGGATGAGATCTTCCGAACGTGCATAGGCAGCCAATAGTTCGCGCGTACCGCTTGCCTTGCTTAGATGCTCTCTGGTCACCATGCTGTTCATCAGTCTACTGAGGCTGTCCAGAACGGATATTGGCGGATAGTGACCAAGGAGCGCGAGATGCCTGTCGAGAACGACTTGCCCGTCCAGCAGCGACCGGACCGTATCCACCACCGGGTCCTGCTGATCGTCACCTTCCATCAGCACCGTGTAAAAGGCAGTAATGCTTCCCTGCGCAAAGTTTCCCGTTCGCTCCACAAGGCGGGCAAGCATGTTCAGAACTGAAGGTGTGTAGCCTTTGGCCGTTGGCGGCTCACCGGCTGCCAGGCCAATCTCGCGTTGCGCCATAGCGAATCGCGTCAGCGAGTCGACAATCAATAACACATTCTTGCCTGTGCTTGCGAAGTGTTCTGCCACGGCTGTAGCCGCCAACGCAGCGCGAATCCGCAGCACAGGCGATTGATCAGAAGTGGAGACAATTACGACCGCGCGCCGCAGGCCGGCTTCGCCGAGCACTTCCAGGAACTCGCCGACCTCGCGCCCGCGTTCGCCCACCAGCGCCAGTACGGTCATGTCCGCTGCAGTGCCTCGCGCCATCATTCCGATCAGCGTGCTCTTTCCCACGCCACTTCCGCCAAAGATTCCTACGCGCTGTCCTCTGCCGCATGTCAGAAAGCCGTCGATCGCTCGAATTCCGCAGCTCAACGGCTCACGGATCGGAACACGCTCAAGCGGCAGCGGCGCCGAACCGTCGATGGGCACAGAGTGGATGGCCCTGTATTCGCCCTTGCCATCCAGGGGGTTCCCTGCTGTGTCGATCACCCGGCTAAGCATCTTCGGTCCAACCCGGATAGACGGCCGTGCGCCCCAGGTGAAAAGCTTGTCTCCGAATCGAATTCCCTGTGGCTGATCTGCTGTCATCGACAACATGGTTGAGCCACGGAACCCCACGATCTCACCCGAGTAACTCTTCCCGGAGTGGTCAAGAATAAGGCACGACTCGCCAACCGAACAGAACGGTCCTTCTGACTCGATCAGGTTTCCGACGACCTGGTTCACTCGACCATGCCAGCGAAGGGTCGAACCGGTCTGGAGGTAATGCGTAAACGGAGCTAAGAGCGTTCGCCTCATTTGCTATTTGGCCTTAACGCAAGTAAATCGAAAAATCCCTGTTCGACCTCTTTGAGTTGCGTGTCAAGGCCAAAGTTGGCAGATCCAAGTTCGGTCTCTACAATGCAATCCCCCTCGCTCAGATTCGCATCCTCGGCAACCTCAACATGCGCCATATTTGGAGACTCCGCAAAGTACTTGCGCCAACTGTCAACACGATTCGGAATCACTCGGAGAGTCACAGCCGAGCCCTCGCGCATCTTCTCTACGGCAATTCGAACCAGCGCCGCTACCAGCATGGGATCGACCTGCGATTCTCGATTCAGAATCTTCGCGGCAATCGAAAGAGCGAGCTGAACAACCTCCGCCTCAACACGCGCATAGTAATCGCTCCGCTGTTCTTCGAATCCGGCAATCAGCACAGCTGCGAACGCCCGTTCTGCAAGAAGCTTCTGGTCATATTCCTTGCGCAGTTTCTGCTCCACTTCGAGCACCGCGGCTGTCTTTTCGCGCTCTACGAGAGCGGCGACTTCGGCTGCAGAAGATTTGGCTGAAGCCGGACTACTCTTTTCGCCGTTGCCCTTGCCCGCATATCTGGAATGCGACGATGCTTCGCGCTCCGGCCGCTCAGACATATCCCGATATTGAAGCGCGGCGACCAGTACGTCCGTCGCGCCATTGAGCTCTGTGTCAGAGTACATACTCGTCCTCTCCCTCGCTCTTTAACACGATCTTGCCCTCTGCCTCAAGCTTGCGCGCTATGGCAACAATTTCGCTCTGGGCCTTGGCAACTTCCTTGGTTCGAACCGGCCCCATCATCTCCGAGTCTTCCTTCATGATCTCCACTGCACGTGAAGACATGGTCCTAAAGATGTGGGCTCGCAAGTCCTCGCTCGCTGCCTTCAAAGCCACCATCAGAGTTTTCTTGTCCACTGTGTTCATCAGTTCGCGCAAATCCGGCTCTGGAACCTCCAGAAAGTTCTCGAAGGTAAACATCGTGTCGCGAATATTGATCGCCAGGCCCGGCTCTTGGGCTTCAATTGTTTCCAGAATCTGTCGCGCAGCATTCGGCTCCAGGCGATTCATCACATCGGCGAGATTCTTGAATCCTGTGTCAGAGCGCTTGGATTGTTCCCCTGTGGATCCAAAGCGGCGGTTCAGAACATTCGACGCCTTTGCCGCAGCCTCCGGAGAGAATTGCTTCATCGTCGCCAGCCGCTTGACGCAATCGACGCGCGTCTCTGGTTCGAGCTTCATCAAAAGCGATGAAGCCTGCTTGGGATCTAGGTGGCCTATCACCAGGGCCTTGGTCTGCGCGTGTTCTCCGGCGAGAATTCGCGCTAGTTGCTGAGGCTCTGCCTTCTTCAGCCCTTCTACCTTGAATGTTCTTCCGTCGTCTTTGTGCGTCAACCGATCCACCATGCTCTTTGCGCCATTTTCTCCAAACGCCTTTACGAGCAGCCGAATTGCGCGATCCTGACCGCCAACCGCAATGAACTCCTGCGCGGCAATCAGTTCGTGATACTCCTCGAGCACCTGGACAGTTACTTCAATCGGAACCGGCGCTAGCCTGGCCAGTTCTTCGGTAATCTGCTCTAAATCGTCTTGCGGTAGGCTGCGCAAGATGGGCGCAGCATCGTCTTCGCCTAGGAGCGAGATCAGAATGGCCGCCTTTTGCGCGCCGTTGGATGTGATGCGGTCAAGTGCACTCATTCCTTCTCCTCACGCATCCACGCCTGCATTGCGCGCGCTGTATCTACCGGCTTCTGCCGCGCGAGTTCGAAAGCCTGCATCTTCAGCTGTGCCGCTCGCTGCACATGATCGCCAGAAAACGATGACCCTGAAGAAAGCGATTGCGCATTCGACGTGGCGAGTGCCGGCTGAAGGCCCGCGCTCAACTCGTTACGGGAAAGTGCCTGCTTTTGTACTGGCCGTATGACAAACAGATATGCCAATACGAAGAGCAAAAGCAGTGAGAGAGGGCGAAGAAGCGTCGAATAGTCCGCGACCGTCTTTTGTACCTCTGTAGCCCAGCCGGCAGCGGGAAGATCCGTATTCACTGCGTTCCCATCAAAGGAAATGCTCTGCACACTTATTGTGTCCCCACGTTTCGCGTCGAAACCGATGGCAGCCTGGGCGAGTTCCTGGATTTTGTTGAGTTCTTCCTGTGACCGCGGCCGTTTGCTGAACGTGGCCTTGTCGCCCTGTCCGGTTCTTACCAACGCATCGTCAACAAGGAGTGCTGCGGTCACCCGCCGTATCTTGCCGGCAGGCGAAATCGTGTGAATTACGGTCTTATTCACTCCGTACTGTGCGCTCTCCGATTTCGAGGTTTGCTTTTCCGTGGGTGTGTCTACCGGCCTTTGCTTCTTGTCCGTGGGTATGTTGCTCGCCGTGCCCGGCACTCCTGACTGCACGGAGCCTCCGCCCGCATCGTCCTCAGTGCGTTGCATACTCAGAAGCGCGCTCACCGAGGGATCGTACTTTTCCTCGTTTTCCTCGGTCGAGTCGTGGTCGTAGTCAATATTCACGCTCGCGCGGATCGCGTTTGCACCAACAATGGGTTCCAGCGTGCTCGTCAAGCGCTGGGTCAGCCTGGCCTCTTCTCCTTCGCCTGTGTCACCATCATCGTGTCCTAAGCCAAGCGACCTGTCCGAGTCTGCATCAATGATGGCCACATCCTCAGGCTTCAGGCCGTCCACTGCTCCTGAGACCAGCCGCGAGATCGCCATCACTGCGTCCTTTGACAGCCCATTACGTTTGAGCTTCAAGATCACCGACGCCTTTGCCGAGCGTTCGCGATCAAGAAATACAGAATCCGTCGGCATGACGAGGTGAACCCGCGCACTTTCCACATCAGACAGTGTCTTGATCGTGCGCTCCAACTCGCCTTCCATTGCGCGTTGATAAGCAACTTTCTCGTCGAACTCCGTTTGTCCCCAACTGACCTTGTCAAAAAGCTCAAATCCAAGACGGCCGCTATGCGGCTGGCCCTGGGATGCAGTCTGCACGCGCGCTGCATCCAGCTTGTCTGCCGGCACACTGATTGTCTTTCCGTCGGCGCTGGTCTTATGCGGGATGTTCTGTGCATCAAGCTGAGTTGCGAGCGACTGCGCATCCGCAGGCTCCATGTCCTGGTAGAGCGGCTTGTAGCTTGGCGTGCCCAGCAGCCGCACAAAGACTGCGAGAAGGATCACGGAAATTCCAGCCCCACTCAGGAGCAGTGCCTTCTGTCGGCCGCTACGACTTGCCCAAAACTGTCTCGCCTGTTCGCCTGCATTCGCAAAATCTGCCATTGGATCCCGATCCTAAAACTGCATTTTTTCTATATCCTGATACGCGCTTACAATCTTGTTTCTCACCTGCATCATCAACTGAAACGAAACATCTGCCTTTTCAACCGCGATCATCACTTGATTGAGATCGCCCCCGCCGCCTTGCAGCATATTGCTGACCTGCGACGCCGCCGCGTCATGCAGTTGATCAACACCGTGCACCGCGTTCGACAAAATCGACGTGAAGCTGTCTCCTGCCGATTGGCCGGCCCCGCCAAGTGGCGAAGAATTCGGCAGAATAGCGTTCGGAATTGGTCCCAGAGTGAAGTTACTCATTGTCTGCCTCCTGTCTACGAGGATTTCAAAATGTCGATTGACTGCTGAATCATTTGCTTCGCGGCAGTCACCGCCGAAGCGTTCAATTGATAGGCGCGAACTGCTCCCATCAAGTCCACCATCTCCGACACCGGATTGATTGCCGGATACGCAACAAAACCCTTTTCATCCGCATCCGGGCTTCCTGGCTCGTACCTCATCACCGGCGGCGTTGTGTCGTTTACCACCTGGGTCAGCTCCACCGAACCCGCCGTCGGCCGGCCGAAGTTGCCAATGTGGTTAAGGACGTTGCGAAACGGTGATGCATTCGAGGCGCCGAACACAACCTCCTTACGCACGTAGGGCCCACCGGAATCGGTGTGCGTAGTCTCGGCATTGGCCAGGTTCGCCGACGTCACTTCTGCCCGTTGGCGCTCAGCGGAAAGAGCAGATGCGCTAATGCTCAACATGTCGAATAGGCCCATCGCTAATTCCCATCCTTGATTGCTGTCAGCAACCGATGAAACTCGCTCTTAATCAGTTGCACGCCCATTTGATATTGAAGTTGTGTCTCCGAAAGCAGTAGGCTCTCTCTGTCGACATTCACGTTATTTCCATCTGGCCGCTCCGGTAGGCCTTCCACTGCGACAGACGCGGGTTCCAGATTTACGCTGCTTCCGTCACTCAGAGCCTGCTGCATCGCCGCTTGAAAGTTGATGTCTTTCGTTTGATAGCCAGGTGTGTCTATATTGGCAATGTTGGATGCAACCAGTTGCTGGCGATCTGAGGTGACCTTCAGATAGCCCTGAAGCAGTTGCAAGTTCGGTGTCGTGGTCATAATGCGCATCTCCTTGGAGGCAATCCGTATTCACGAATCTTGTTCCGCAAAGTCCTGAGGCTGATCCCGAGCATCTCTGCGGCGTGCGTCCGATTTCCCTCTGTAAGTACCAAAGTCTTCTCCAGGTGCAGCTTTTCCACCTGCCAGATTGGAGTTCCCGCCGGCACTCCGGCCGTGCCCGCTGTCTGGCGCGGATGAAATGTCACGTCGGCCGCTTCTTTAAGCCCACAGTTCCCGTTGAACTCCATCTCGAAGCACTGAGCGTCGAGTACGGACTTCTCGCTTAATGTAAGAATCCGCCGCATGAAGTTCGCCAATTCGCGAACATTTCCGGGCCACGAATGCGACTGGAGGCGATCGAGAAAACTTGGATGCAGTTGCGGAACAATGGACCCGCGTTGTTCCGCATACTTCTGCGCGAAGTAGCGCGCCAAAACCGGAATGTCATCGCGCCGCTCGCGCAACGGCGGCAGAGATAGGGGGATCACATTCAGACGGTAGTAGAGGTCGGCTCTGAATTGTCCTCGCCCCACCATTGCAGAGAGCGAGAGATTCGTTGTTGCAATCACTCGCACGTCGACCTTCGCGGTCCGCGTTCCACCTAATCTCTCAATCTCCCTTTCCTGCAAAACGCGCAGCAGTTTGGGCTGCAAGTTGAGCGGCATTTCTCCGATCTCGTCAAGCAGGATTGTGCCGCCGTCAGCTGATTCAAACTTGCCAGAGCGGGCTGCGACCGCACCGGTAAATGCCCCCCGTGCGTGCCCAAAGAGCTCGCTCTCAAGCAGCGCCTCGGGAACAGCGGCGCAGTTGACCGCGACAAATGGTTTGTTGCTACGGTCGCTGCACTCGTGAATGAATCGTGCCAGCAGTTCTTTTCCAGTGCCGCTTTCCGCCTCGATCAGAACGTCGGCGCCGGTGCTCGCAGCCGCGCGGGCGCGCTGAAGAGCACGCTGCAGGAGTGATGAATGGCCAACAATATCGCCGTTCTGGTCGACATCTTCCACTGAAGATGGCTTGGCAGAACTCATGATTTTGGATGCGGCCGCTTGCAGACGATCGAATGGAATTGGCTTGGTTAGATAATCGAGAGCTCCGTCGCGCATCGCAGTCACGGCATCGGGAACTGAACCGTATGCAGTAAGCAGAATCACCGCGGTTGTCGGAGAAGCTCGCCGCGCCGCCCTCATCACTTCCAAGCCGGAGCCATCGGGCATCCGAATATCGGTCACCACAAGGTCATAGTCCCGATTCTCTACGTTCCGAATCGCCTCACGCACGCACGAGGCCGTGTCCACCGTCCAGCCGTTGCGCAGAAAATTCGCGCGCAACGCAGTCCGGATCCCCGGCTCGTCGTCAACCACCATCACCGAATGCGGTTCGCCCATGCTCATAGAATCGGAAACTCCAACTGAATCACCGTGCCTTCATTCACCCGGCTCATCGCCTTGACCTCCCCGCCGTGTTGCATCATCAGCCGCTTGCATACAGCCAGGCCCAACCCGGGCGTTTCTCCGGTTGCACTGAATCCTGCTTCAAAGATGTGCTCGACGAGATCCTCAGGAATCCCGCAACCGCTGTCTGCCACTTCAACAACGGCTCGGCAAGCACTCCCGGATTCCAACGCCCTCGTTGAAATCCGAATCTTTCCTCCCGCCGGCGTGTGGCGAATTGCATTGCACACGATGTTCAAAATCATCTGGCGGATTGCATCCTCGTTGCCAAGGATCGACAACCTGCCATCGGCTGCCGAAATCGAAATCTCAACGCCCGCCTGCTCGGCGATAGGCAGCACAAACTCCACTCCGCTCTCGACGCAGGCGGCTAATGGAACACGGACCAGGTGAGCCCTGGTCTCCCCATTCAGGTTGAGCACGTTGTTTACGGTTCCAGACAGCATCCGAATTCCAGCTCTAAGGTGCGAGACCCATTCCGAGCTTCCACTGCGATCCTTTTCGATGAGGTCGGCAAATAATTCGAGACTCGCTAATGGATTTCTAATCTCGTGCGCTAGGATCGTCGAGATCTCCGCCAGCACCGTGGTCCGTCGTGCAGACTCGCGGTGCTGCTCTGCCTGCTTGTTGGCCGTCACATCCCGCAGAATCCAGATGCTCTTGAGGTTAAGATCCTCATCTGTCGTTCTTGAATTCGCCGAATCGTTGAAGAGTTTTCGGTTTCCAATCGCCAGCCAGCGCTCGCCTGCCCTTGAATCGATACGAATCTCGCTATCGCTCCGCTCGTCCAATCCGTCGCAGAGCGACTCGAAATCGATCTTGCTGAATCGCGAAAGGTCACGCAGATTCCCGACCTCTACCTCTCCCAAATCCAGAAGCTTACGCGCCTCCGGATTGATCATCACGATCCGACGACCGCTGCTTATCACCACAACGCCACATGGCATCGAATCAAGCATCCGCTGCAGTGCCGCACGAATGCGATCGTTCTCGGCCAGGCTCCTGGTCAATTCCGCATTGCGCTTCGCAAGTTCGGTGTTCAGATGCGTAACCTCGCCTTGAAGGTCGCGATACGACGCTTCAAGCACTGAAGACGCAGAGATGAACTCGGAGAAAGCGTCCGCAAGCAATTGCGGACTGGGAATCGATTCCCCACCCATCGGGTTCATTGGAAACACATGAGAACTCGGCAGCATTTGCCTATCTCACATGCAAGATGAGTGCCAAACTGAAACTAATTGCCCATTTTGGACCTGGCGCCCTACAAGATTATGTGCTCGGCCTTGATTTCGTTCCCGTTCCCTACCAATATTGTGGCCCTCTCAATTGCGTTCCGTAACTCGCGGACGTTTCCGGGCCAACTATGCTGCTGCAGAACCTGCAACGCCTCCTGCGACAGAGTCACTCCACGACCATACTTTTCGATAAAATGAAGCGCCAGATCCTCCACGTCGCTCAATCGCTCCCGAAGCGACGGAAGGTGGATCGGAAAGATTGCCAGGCGATAATAGAGGTCCTCGCGGAACTGCTGTTGCTCGACACGCTTCTTCAGGTCTGAGTTGGTCGCCGCAATCACCCGGACATCGACTTTGAGATTGTCGTTTCCGCCCAGGCGTTGTACCTCGCCCTGCTCCAAAAATCTCAGAATTTTGCTCTGCAGCGGGTGCGGCATGTCTCCAATTTCATCGAGGAAAAGGGTTCCCCCGTGCGCAGCGTGAATGCGGCCGATCTTCGACTGGATCGCTCCCGTAAACGCCCCCTTCATGTAGCCGAAGAGTTCCGACTCTAGCAGCGCCTCCGGAATCGCGGCACAATTCACCACTACAAAGGGCTGATTTCTCCGGGAACTGATCAGGTGGGTCTCCTGCGCAATCAGGTCCTTCCCGGTTCCGCTCTCGCCAGTCACCAGCACGGTTGTATCGCGAACCGCAACCATCCGCGTCAGGGCATAGGCCCGCATCATCGGATTGGAATTGCCCACCATGCTTCGCAGCCGAATCGCATTTGAAGAGTGAGGCTGAGCATGGTCATTGGGGCTCACCGCAAGCGGAACCTGGTGGAGCGATCCGCCATGGTTGATGACCTCTGCAATCTTCTTTGAGACAGGCGTTGGAGATGCGCTTCCGAGCAGAAGTTGGCCGGTTTGCGAATTCAACAACAGAACCTGTGCGTTCGGAAATCGTCTTCTTACGATTCCCTGAAACTCGCCGGCCTCAAGATCCGGCAACGACGGATCCAACAGCAGGATGCAGTCATCATCTCCGCGGTTGTGGAGAATTTTTAGAACCTCGGCCCCGCTGCTCGCCTGCGATAGGTTCCAGCGAGGATGGCCGAGCTTCTCCTGAAGGTTCTCCCGCAGGCGGGTGTTCGGACTAACGACGAGTACGTCGATAGAACTTCGATCCTCAAAGCGCGCACATTGGGTTGCAAGAGATGCCATGGTCTTACTCGTTTCCTGTCTTGGATGAAATGGTCACCAGGATATCTTCCCCGTTGGAATTGGCTTGAGTCGGAGATGCGCAGGCGCTGGAATCGAGCGAAAGGGTCTGCGCCATCTCACCGCTCGTGTGCGCCGGCAGAGTGAACACTATGCACAGCGGGTCCTCAACACATGCATAGCCGCCGCTTTGACGCCGAACGTTGGTCTTCGCCAGCGAAAGATTCAGACGTTCAGTGAAGCTGAGGTTCTTCCCCCGCAGCGCCGTGTTTTCTACCTTTAACTCAATCTGGCCATCATGAGAGCGAAGAGAAATCACAATCTCTTCCCCCGCAGATGAAATCGAAATGGCCGCACGAAGCGCTGCTCGAAGTGCCCGCTCTATGCGTTCCGCGTCTCCACGAACGTAAACACAGACATCCGGATCGGTTCTCTTGATCGTGCCGCCCCATTCCCGCACCAGCGAATTCATGTCGTAGAGAACAAATCCCACCAGCGCTCCGAGGTCGAGCTTCACAGGGCTCGGATCTCCTTCTGTGGTATCC
This sequence comes from uncultured Acidobacteriaceae bacterium, assembly GCA_963793885.1. GTDB lineage: Bacteria > Acidobacteriota > Terriglobia > Terriglobales > Acidobacteriaceae > Telmatobacter. Next base: position 918,436 of record CAWCBQ010000001.1, on the reverse strand, counting down.
AAAACATCCTGCAGGCTCGAAAGCAAGTCCCCTATTCGCTCAACCTGTTTCGCCGACATATCGAGATAGCGGTCATTCTCCTGGGGAATCGAACCGCGCAACTTCCAGGCGCCTAATGCGCCACGAAGGATGGTGAGCGGCTGCGCAATTGCATGAAGGCCATCCGCCAGAGCCGCATATGGGCACGTGGACAGAGACAAATCGGTCGTCTCCTGTCCACCACATGTCTCTCCGCAATTAAGGAACGCGCAACTCATATCCAAATCCCCGAACGGTATGGGTGAGCCTTGGCTCGCCTGGTAGGTCAATCTTGTCGCGTACGTACTTCATGTAGACGTCGACTATGTTCGTGGTCGATTCGGGAGCCATATTCCAGACTTCCTCGAGCAAGGCCGCGCGCGAAACCGGGCGTCCCGCGTTGCGCATCATGATGTCGAGAATGGCATACTCGCGGGGAGTCAAGTCGACCCGTCTTCCGTTCCGCTCCACTCGCCGTTCGTCCCGGTAAATTGAGAGGTCTCCAACCGTGGAGCAATTGGGCACTTCACCCGAATTCCTGCGCAACAGTGCCTGTACCCGAGCCATGAACTCCAAAAGGGAAAACGGTTTTGTCAGGCAATCGTCGGCCCCGGCGCGCAGCGCGTGCACTCTGTCTTCCACCCGGGCTCGTGCCGTAAGCACCAACACTGGAAGTCGTGGCTGCGTTGGTCTGAGTTGCCTCAGCAGGCTAAGGCCATCGAGGGTGGGCAAGTTCAAATCGAGTACTAGCAGATCGTAGCGGCGCTTTCCTTGTAATGCTTGCAGCGCTTCGGCCCCATCGTGGATCTGGTCCACGATAAAGCGATCCGCCTCCAGTTCCATACTCAAGAAGTTTGCAAGGGAAGAATCGTCATCTACAACAAGAACGTGCCGACCCAATGACCTATTGGGATCAGCATCCACGGCCCGTGAGTCGGAGCGGCTCGCGGTTGTGGTTCCCTTCTCAACTTCGGCCGAGGCAGAAAATTCTTGCTCAACGTTCAAGTTCTTCATTCACGTAACTTCGGGTGCAGTTGCGCTTGAAATACTTCTTCACCGGCTCTCCCTGAAGTGGTTACTTCAGAGCAGAGAAGCGATTACTTTTTACTGATTTCAACAGTGATCTTAACTAGTAATCGAGCATTGTCAACGTGATGTTAATCACATCAATGCATATACTATTGACGCCTTTGGTACAGTCACTACGGTCACTAATGCGAATTGAACTCAATACTTTAGCCCAAAATGGACTCTCCGGCTGGAATTCCGTGCCGCTCTGACTCGGATGATCATCCAGGTAAGTTACCTTAATTAAATGTTGGCGATCCGCCGGATTCTTACGGCGAATATGCCGATAAGTGAATGGGAAACTTATCTTGCGGACGGTCAGGCATTAAACCGTCGAATTGAGCACTTATGCGAAAGTTTGATTATCGCGCTCCTCGATTCCCCATCGATCTGCCGGTCCGTCTCACGCTCGCGGATTCCACGCAGATTTGCCGATGCACTGAAATCAGCACTGAAGGCATGAGGTTGGAAGTATCCGAGCCGCTCCCTCTCGATGCGGGCGGTGCGGTCCAGATGATCTTTCAGAATGCCAGTTTCGATCTTCCAGTCCGCGTGGCACGCTGTGGAACTGGCTGCGACGGTGTAGCGTTTGTGTATAGTTCAGATGAAGAGCGCGACGAAGTAATCCACTTTATTGCCCTGGTGGCCGCCGCGCCGCCTCGTTCTGGACCAGTCCTGTTGCGCTGACCCGACAAACATTTTCAATTGGTTTAGATTTCGGCCCAGCCTCTTCAGTTTTGACTGGCCGGCCGGGTGTTACTGAGCGGCAATCCCGGGGCCACTTCAGATCCGCCCTCGACCAGGTACTGAACAATCAGAGAAATCCTGCGATTGGATGGATCTTCCGGCTGCTGAGGAAGCCGGAGCCGCTGATCCGCAAAGCCCCGTACTTGCGATACCTGGCCAGGACGGATTCCCGCAGCCTGCATCATTCTTCTGGCCTCATTTGCTCTTTCCGTCGACAGGTCCCAGTTGTCGTACGCACGATCTCCGGTGTAAGGTTTCGAGTCGGTGTGCCCCTCAATGGAAAGTCGGTTCGGAAGCTTGCCGAGCTCGCCGGACAGCACATTCAAGAGCTCAACCAGGGCAGGTGTCGGCTTCGCGCTTCCCAGTTCGAAAAACGTGCCTTTCGCCGACTCCATCAATTCAATGCGGAGCCCCTCTTGCGTAATCGTGATCTCGATCTGGCTCTTAAGTTTGTCTAGTGGGTCAAGGTGGTGGATCGAACGGAGAAGCTCCTCTTTCAGTTTCTCCATGTCTTCCTTCTTCAGCGCCACAAACTCCCCGGTGCCGTTCCGGTTAGTCCCGACCATCTTGGCAATGCCCCTCGGGTCCTTGAAATACCCGCCCACTGCCTCCTGCACCTGTTTGCTGGCATTCATCATCCACAGCACGATGAACAATGCCATCATTGCAGTCACAAAGTCCGCATAGGCTACCTTCCACGCTCCACCGTGATGCCCCCCGTGGACAACCTTCTTCTTCACGATGATGACTTCGGTTGCTTTCGCCACAGTCCCCGTCCAGGTAACTCTCTATGCAGCCGCGGCTGCCGCCGGCTCTTCCTTGCGACGGCACGCCGTGTCCACTTCCTTGAAGGTCGGTCGAACATGTTCGGGTATCGCGCGCCGTGCCATCTCGATCGCCAGCGAAGGCGACATTCCCTTGATGAACGCCAGCATTACCACCCGCAATACGTGATAGGAAGCGTGCTCGTTGTCGACTAACTTTGAGAGATTCGCCCCCAATGGACCCACTACGCCGTAACAAAGCAGGATGCCCAGAAACGTGCCGACCAACGCCGCGGCAACCTTGTGGCCAATCTCCTCCGGTGGTCCCCCGAGCGAACTCATCGTTACAACCACTCCCAGAACTGCCGCCACGATTCCCATGCCAGGCAGTGAATCCGCCATTGTGCTCAATGCCATAGCCGACTCCGTTGCGCCCGCATGATGCACATCCATGTCAATTTCCATCATCTGGTCGAGATCGAACGCGCTGGCTCCCCCAATCATCGCCATCCGCATCGTGTCGCAAACAAAGTCGCGCACATGATGATTCTTCAGGAACTCCGGATACTTCGAAAACACGGCGCTCTTCTCCGGCTCCTCAATATCGCTTTCAATGCCGGCCAGGCCTTCTTTTCGCGCTTTGTTGAACAGCGTGTACATCATCTTCAATAAGTCGATATAGCGTTGCTTTGAATTTGTCGCCCCCTTCAGCACACTCACCAGGCCGCCAGCAATCCTCTTTAGTACATAGATCGGGTTGGCTGAAACGAGCGTGCCCACGGCCGCGCCGGCAATAATCAGAAACTCCGATGGCTGCATCAGAACCAGCAGCGGCCCCTTCTCCATGAGGAAGCCGCCCAGGACCGCTCCGAAAACAATCACTATTCCGATGATGGCAAACATGCGCGACGCCCCTCCACAGATCACACGCCAGCCGCTGCTGTGCGGGTTTGCACCCAGGCGCTCTGCAGTGCTCCCCTTCTATCGGCATTTGTTCTTTTGAGTTCCAGCGCGTTCAGATCTGAATTCTGCCAATGAATACCCCTTGGCAAATACGCTTTTCGACCTGTCCCGGCAATTGCCGGCCCGGGCCTCCTGAAAGGCTTAAATCATCAGTCCGTAGTTGGCGGGATCCAGTGGCCAAAACCGGTGCGCAGCAATTCGCTGATCTTGCCGGCGGAGATCGGCTTGCTGAAGTAGAAGCCTTGAGCCCCGTAGCACCCCTGATTCAGGAGAAATGACAGTTGAGATTCTTCTTCGACACCTTCGGCCAAAACGGAAAGGTTCAGCGCTCGCGCCATTTCGATAATCGCTATTGTGATGGCTGTGTCGTCTGCATCTACTGAGACATCCTTGATGAACGAGCGGTCGATCTTGAGGCGATTGACTTTGAAGTGCTTCAGATAACCGAGGCTCGAATAGCCGGTCCCAAAATCGTCGATCGCCAGCGTTACTCCCAAAGCGCGAAGCCTGGCCGTAATCGGCGAAACCACTTCGGCATCGGTCAGCAGGCTTTCGGTCAGCTCCAGTTCCAGTAACTCCGGGCTCAGGCCGGTCTCTCTGAGCACGTTCCCAATGAGTTCGCAGAACCCTTGCTGGTGAAACTGAATCGGTGACACATTCACCGCCACCGGAACTGCGGGTAGACCTTCTTGCTGCCACGCGCGCGCCTGACTGCAGGCGCTCCGCAATGCCCATTCGCCGATGGAAACAATTAGCCCCGTGTTCTCGGCAATCCCGATAAAGTCGTTTGGCGGAATCAGTCCCAGCTCGTGATGGTTCCAGCGCAGCAGCGATTCCACTCCAATGATCTCTCCGGTGCGGATATCGACCTGTGGCTGGTACTCAAGGAAAAGCTCTTTCCTCGAAAGCACCTCACGCAAGCCATTCTCTAGCCGCAGCCGCGCTACCAGCTCTTCATTCATCGCGTCGGTGAATACTGTAAACCGGGCCAGCTTGTCCTCACGCGCCCGGCGCACGGCAATGTCCGATCTCCTCATCAAAGTTTCGCAATCCGCGCCATTCTCTGGATAAACGCTGACTCCGACACTGCAAAAAACCGAAAGTGCATGGCCCAGAAAACAATATTCGTCGTTCAACCTGGTCACAAGGTTTTCGGCAGCGATATCTACTTCGCGAACGTCGTCAACGTCCGGAAGAATCACCGCGAACTCAGTGCCGCCAATCCGCGCCAATGAGCCGCCCTCGCTTGTCCCTGCCATGATGCGCGCTGCAACCTCCTGCAGAAGTCGGTCACCGAATGCATCCCCAAGCGAGTCGTTGATTACTTTGAACCCTTCCAGTTCAATTTGCAGCAGAGCCACTCTGCGCTTCTTCTCGCGTGCAGCAGCCAATTCCTCCGCGAGTTGTGCCTGAAACTGCGTTCGATTCGGCAGGCCGGTCACCAAGTCGTAATAGGCCAGAAGCTCAGTCCTGATTTCGGCCTCCTTTTGGTCCGTGATATCCCAGGCTGTGCCCTCCAGCCTGACCACACTGCCGTCCTCCCAGACTGTGCGGACGTTGAACCTTGCCCACTTTCTCTGGCCATTGCGGCACCTCACCTGGAGATCGACTCGGCTGTGCGTGCAGTCTTCCTTATGTCTCGATTCCAGTTCAACCAGAAGGTCCACCCAGAATAAGATCGGCGAATTGTCTCTCGCTCCCTCGTGCATGACCGCTTCCGGCGATTCATAGCCAAGCATCTCTGCCATCGATTTATTCAGGTCAAGGACACGCCCCGAAGGGCTCACCTGAAACATCCCTATCGGGGCACATTCAAAGAAAGCCCTGTATCTCGCCTCCGATTCCTGGGTTGAACTCTTGACCAACTTCGGTCCAGTTGGTTGGCAGTCCTCGCCACGGTCGGCCTCGGGCCAGAAACGCTCCACCGGCTTACGCTGCGCATCCCCGAATGCGCGCATGGCCCGCTCACTCTTGTTCGCCAGGGTCTCTTCCCGTTTCACACCCGTGGAGCGATCGCGAGTGGCCTCGCTGTCTCTAATAGGCGCAACTATATTATTTATGGAGCGTCGAACGTGCATAGCTCCCTATCGGCACCCGATGGAAACAATTACAGGACCAGATCCCGATGCTTGTCAGATTGCACCCATCTGACCGTCATTTGCTGGCCTCTTCGCCATTGCTGGCCGAAATGAACCGCCCAATCGGATTGCTCGACTCTCCTTCTCGCCCTATTGCCCCCGGCTCATCTGGAACAATCCGATTCACATGCCGATAGAACTCCAACGAAACACGGCAGGATGGCGGCGCGAACTGCCTGCGGTTCCTGTCGACGTGTTCCTGTCGCTACTTGGGAAGCCCTTGGACTCATCGCGCAAGGGCAATTGAAACGATCGAGGGGTCTTCATCGGTCGAAACATGAGATGGGGATTGCTGTGGACAAAAGTACCTTTGGCGGCATTCTGATAGCGCTCATCGGAATTGGATGTGGCCTGGTTCTTGAAGGGGGGCGGATTGCGCAAGTGGTCCAGCCCACAGCTGCGCTCATCGTGATCTGCGGTACCATCGGCGCCGTCATGGTGCAGTTTCCACTGAGTGTCGTCGTACAAGCCGCGCTGCATCTCAAGGATGTATTCCTCAATGTCGAGCCTGAGTCCGACGAGCTGGTCAAGAACCTTCTGCACTACGCCTACCGAGCGCGTAAAGAAGGCATCCTCTCACTGGATCCAGAGCTGGCCAAGATTCAGGATCCTTTCCTGAAAGAAAGTCTGATGCTTGCCATCGACGGCGTGAGCGCCCCCGATCTGCGCAGGATGATGGAGCTCCAGCTCGACTACCGGGGAGAAAAGGACGCCCGGATCCCCAAGGTGTTCGAATCGGCAGCCGGATTTGCGCCAACCATCGGCATTATCGGTGCAGTGCTCGGCCTCATTCAGGTAATGCAGCACCTGCAAGACATCAATGAAGTCGGCAAAGGCATCGCGGTGGCGTTTGTCGCAACCATATATGGTGTCGGTTCTGCAAACCTCCTGTTCCTGCCTTGGGCCGGAAAGCTCAAAATCCGGATGCGCGAGAAGCAGGTAGTTCAGGAAATGACCCTTGAAGCGATCATCTCAATTATGGAAGGCATTAACCCGCGCACACTCGAGATGCGGCTGAAGCGCTTTGTTGTCGTCGCCCCTAGACGCACTCTGGCGAAAGTGGCCAAGCGATGAGGAGAAGAAGGCTTATCGATGATGAAGCCAACCATGAGCGATGGTTGATTTCATACTCTGACTTCATTACCTTGCTCTTTGCCTTCTTTGTGGTTCTTTTTGCGTCCACTTACCGCGATAACCAGCAGATCAGAAAACTCTCGCGAGCCATTCACAACGGATTCCAAACGCTCGGCGCATTCTCTACAGACGAAAGCGGTAGCGGTGGCCCCTATGCGAGCCTTGCCGCCGATCAGGATACCAACACTTCGCGTGTCCACAATGATCAAGACACTCAAAACCCTGCATCGGCCGGTTCGACCACAGATATGCTCGATCTCAAGCGGCAGCTCGAGGCTGTCATGGGCAAAGAACTTGCAAATCATGAGATGAACCTCGAGGTTACGCCTGAGGGCTTTGTCATCAGCCTTCGAGAACTTGGCTTCTTCGACAGTGGACAAGCAGAACTTCTGCCAGGCGCTGGTGCGAAGATCCTCGGAGTCGCAAAGGTCTTGTCGAGGCCCGGTTTGGAGATCCGCGTCACCGGGCATTCCGACGACCAACCGATTCACACCGCGCAATTCGCCTCAAACTGGGAGCTTTCCACCGCACGTGCCATGACTGTCCTGCGTCTCCTCGTCAACGATGGGGGTTTCGACCCAACCAGAATCTCCGCTGCCGGATTCGGTGAATACAGACCCATAGCCGACAATTCAACACCCGAAGGTCGCAGGATGAATCGTCGAGTCGACCTGGTCGTCCTCCAAACCAGAAATGCGCCGTCGCACAGACCGTAGCTATGGATTGCAAACTGCAACCTGCCGATAAGACCATAACTCGACAGGCGGAGAAGTGTGGGCCAAACGCTGAATCAACGAGCAAGCGCACTCACAACTGTTCAGCGACTCATCAGTGAAAAATATTTCTCAATCCAACGCTTATGCAGTATCCGGGACACCGTAGATCTGGAAATTAGATCTTCATCTGCCGATGAATCCTCAACACGCAAATGCAATGCGGTTGGAGGAAGCCATGAATGCAATAACAGGTACAGTCTTGGGGATCATGTTCGCGACGGGTAGTTCTGCGTGCATTGCGCAAGATCCAGTTATTCCTTTCGGACGGATTGAACATCAAGCGCAGTTATACGCGCGCGTGGATGCTCCAGCGACTGAGGCCGCGATCAACCATGAGGCAGGAACGTCCAGTGAGCCGTTCTCTTCTTCGGGCTTTGTCCTTGCACCGCCAATGGCTCCCAAGCCCTCGCGGACGCTGAGCCCGGGCTTCTTTGTGCTCAATGGCCTTCACCTCGGTGTGGCGATCCTCGATATTGAGATGACGCAGCATTGCATTGCTGATCACCATTGCCGAGAAGGAAACCCCTTGATGCCCTCTTCGCAAGCAGGGCAGTTAGGCGTAGTATTTGCGCTCGTTGGCTCCGGCACATTCGCCAGTTACAAGTTAAAGAAGGACGAAAGAAAACTGTGGATTCTTTCGCCGATCATTGGAATCGCCGCTCATACCTTAGGGGTCGCAACCGGAATTGCGCACTACTAATGACCAGGCCGTATCGACATATATGCACCGCTGGCGCAGGCGCTGATCGACGGCCTGGCTTTGTCCGTCGCTCCGACCATCTTTCGGGTTCGAGCCGGTTTTTACTTAGCCTACCGGCCACGGCAAGCCTGAGCAAAATGGATTAAATGTTCAGACGTGATCCACGAGTTGATCACCGCTACAAATCACCGAATACTTGCAATTTCTGGCTTATAGACGGCAGTATCCGTGGAACCACGTATCTCAACTGATCCAATTCATGACCGGCGCCAGAGGATGTTCGGATTGCCGGAGAGCTTGGAGCACTTCTTGACAAGGAATTCTTTGCCCAAGATTTGCCTAAATTGACGCCAAACGTAAAAACGGCCTCCGAGTCACTCACGGAAGCCGTTTAGAATCTAGGATTTCTTGGTTGCGGGGGCTGGATTTGAACCAGCGACCTTTGGGTTATGAGCCCAACGAGCTACCGGGCTGCTCCACCCCGCATTTACAGTTTACCAACAGCGCCTATACGGGTCAAATAGTTGACTGCGCAGAATATGCGTTCCATCCGATACACTGCTGAGAACCCCAGTAATGCCAGCGAGGAACCCCGCGAATGTCGCATCTGTATGTTGCTGTCTTGGTGGTGATTGCCGTCGCGCTGCTGGCGGTGGCGCTTTACCGCACCTCCCAGGTGAAGACCAAGGCCGACTACCTGGTTGCCGGCCGCTCGCTGCCCGCCCTGGTTCTGGTGCTCACGCTGCTGACCTCCTGGATCGGCGCAGGATCGCTGTTTGCGGGTGCAGAAAGCGCCTACAGAAATGGTTTCGCGGCACTGTGGCTGGCCGCAGGCGGCTGGCTGGGACTGCTGCTCATTTACTTCATCGCTCCGCGCGCGCGCAAGTTTGCGCAATTCACTTTGCCTGACCTGCTTGAAGCCCGCTATAACCAGACAGCGCGCGTGTTGGGAACCATTGCCATTCTCTTTGCCTATGTAGGCATCACGAGCTACCAGTTCAAGGGCGGTGGCAACGTGCTGCACCTCATCTTTCCTGACACGGTGACGCCGGAGTTGGGCACTTATCTCATCGCGGCGTTCGTCATTCTCACGACGGCCCTGGCGGGCATGTCATCGGTGGCCTACATGGACGTCGCCATCGGCTTCCTGGTTACCGTAATTTGCATCATTGCCGCACCTATGCTCTTCTTCAAGGCGGGCGGATGGACGGGTCTGCATGCGGTGCTGCCGGAGTCGCACTTTCAGGTACTTGGCAACTTCACGCTCGTCCATGCCTTCGAATTCCTGGTGCCGACCCTGTTGCTCATGCTGGGCAACCAGGTGATGTACCAGAAGTTTTTTTCCGCGCGCAGCGAGAGAGACGCGCGCATCTCGGTCATCGGCTGGATTCTCGGCACCGTGCTGCTTGAGACGCTCATCGTCGCCATCGCCGTGATTGGCTCGGCGCTCTATCCCACTGGCGAAGCAGCCCGCCAACCCTTCGAGATCATTCCCTACACGGCCCGCCATGGGCTTCCTGCGTTGATGGGCGCACTGCTGCTCGGCGCAGTCTTTGCCAAGGTCATATCAACCGCTTCGAACTACTTGTTTTCTCCGGCAACCAACCTGGTGAACGACGTTTTTGTGCGCTACATGGCGCCCGGCGCGTCAAACAAGCAGGTTCTCATTGTCTCCCGGCTGGCAGTTGTGCTTCTCGGCTGCTGGGCGCTTTACCAGGCCATCTATGCTCCCAGCATCCTGGCAAAGATGTTGTGGGCCTACACCATTTATTCCGCCGCGCTTACGCCCGTAGTGCTGGCCGCTTTTTACTCCAGGCGGGTGACGGCCTGGGGTGCGGTGGCGGCCATCTGCGCCGGCACGCTGGTTACGCTGCTCTGGGACGTGCATGGCGTGAGGGCGTTGTTCCCCGCGATTCTGGCCCAGCGCGACGCCATCTTCCCGGCGCTGTTTGCGGCCGTGGCCGCCATGGTGGCCGTAAGCCTGTTCACGCGCGCGCCGGCGCCGGAACAGCTGGCGCGGTTTTCGGATTAAAGCGGTTCACGCATTGCCGTAAGCCGAAGAGAAACCCCGAGTATCCTGAGTCTAAAATTATTTCGATAAATGAGCATGGCCGGTGGCACGCATTTCGGCCGCTCTTGCGGCTGCGGTCTTCTCCAGGATCTCCCGATTTCTGATCTCCCGATTTCTGTCAACGAATCACGCAATGTGCCGGCAGGCTCCCGGGTCCCCGCTAGACTTGACCCGACGCAATCCCAGCACCCCGCTGGGCGCTCAAGGCAATACACGTAATCTAATGCACGTAATCTTCTGGTTTGACATCAATGGAATCCGGAGGAAATGTGGCAGGATCCGCCCCCAGGGCCATGTTGGGCGTATTGCCCATGGTCAATTCCAGGGTGCCTCCGTTGACGATATCCGCGTGGCGGAACCAAACCTGGTTGAGTAACCGGCCGTTCAGGCGAATGCTCTCGACGTACTTATCGTCACGCGAATTGTTGTGAGCAATGATGACGAAGTCCTTTCCGTTTTTGAGGCGGATGATCGTCTTGTCGAAGATCGGACTGCCCACGTCGTAGGTGGGAATGCCAGGAGTGACTGGGTAGAACCCCAGCATCGAGAAGACCACGAATGCGCTCATGCCGCCGCCGTCCTCGTCCCCGGGGATGCCCGTGAGCGTACCTGTGAAGAAGGATTCAAGCAGCATGCGGACGCGCTTCTGTGTCTTCCATGGCGCACCGAGCCGATTGTAAATGTAGGGAATGGCGAGGCTCGGCTCATTGCCCATGGAGAATTGGCCGACCATGGAAGTCGAATCGGGAAACTTACCCTGAAACTCATATTTCGAGCGGTCCAGCGGCTCGCGGAAGAGCTGGTCGAGGTTTGCCTGGGCCTTGGCAATTCCGCCCATCAGGGTAAACAATCCATTGAAGTCCTGATTCACATCCCACGCATAGGTATAACCATTGTTCTCGTCGTAGTAGTCGCGTCCGCCCATGCCGCCATCGAACTTGGGATCGAGCGGCTCAATCCACCCGCCGTCAGAATCCTTAGGCCACATCAGTCCCTTGTCGGCGCGGAACAGATTCCTGTAATTGGCAGCGCGGCCGAGGAAGAGCTTTTCATCCTCCGGCTTGTGAAGGACTCGTGCCAACTGCGCAATCTCCCAATCGTCCAGGCTGTTTTCGAGGGTGACCGGAACGGGTTGGCGCTTTTCGAATGGATGCACCCGCGGGTCTGTCTCTTTCTCTCCAGGCCGCAAAGCCGGCATGTATCCATGCTCTGCGTAGAAGTCATCGAGCGGGCCCCTGGGACCAAGGCGCCAGGGAAGAAGCGTGTCCTCAAGAGAGCGCTTTCGGACACCTTCATAGGCAGTCTCGATATCGAAGTTGCGCACGCCTTTGAACCATGCGTCGGCAAACCAGGGCGCGGCGTGGTTGCCGTTCATGCAGGGCAGGTTTCCCGCGGCGACCGCGAACGTGGGCATGATGCCCGACTGCTGGTACATCCGCACGTAGGACTGAATCTTGTCTGCCTGGACGTCGGGATTGAGCAGCGTCTGCAGCGGTTCCAACGCGCGGAATGTATCCCATAGCCAGTTATCCACGTAGAAAGGCCGCGGGTCGCGATGAACCTTATGGTCGAACGCGCTGTAGTATTGGCCATCTTCGCTGATATTGATCATCCGCTCAAAGCAGCGATAGAGAGCGGTATAGAACACCTTGCGCTGTTGTTCGCTTCCACCTTCCACTTGAATGCGGCCGAGCGCCTGGTTCCATCGCGCCTTTGCGGCTTGCATCACGCGATCGAAGCCCCACTCCGGAATCTCATGGCGAAGGTTCTTCTCAGCCTGCTCAGAGCTGATAAAGGAAACACCGTAACGAAACTCGAGCGCATTTCCATTGGCGGTCACAATGAGGCGATTGCGGCCCTCCTCCGTCCCCGTCTCGATGCTGACCGGAGTGTTGAATTCTCCGTAGAAATACGCATGCAGATCGCCGACGGCCTCCTCCCCGCTTACCGCGCCGCCAGCCTGAATCCGCACGGTGCCCTGCTGCCGGTTCGCGATCACCACCGCGGCATCTCCCTTGGGAAAATGGAACCGGAAGTAGCCGCAGCGCTCAGTAGGAGTGAACTCGGTCCGGATCAACGAGTCGTCAAAGCGCGTAGAGTAGTAGTAGGGCGTGGTCTTTTCCTGATCGTAGGCCGCGGGCGCTCCGTCGCGTCCCGGCATGATGCTGAACAACTCCGGCTGCCGATGGGAACTGATGGTTAAAGGAAAGGACTTGATGCGGTCGTCCATCGCGTCGGCACGAATGGGATACACGCGCACCATGCTCTTGGGCAGGTAAACGGCCGGCCGCGTCGGCTCCAGAAGGATTCCGACGTTTCCGATGGTCGGATCCACGTATTCAACCTGCGCGACAGCCGCGGACGCGAAGAAACTGAAAAACGGCAGAACCACCCACGGCAATAACCGTAGGCTATTTCTGCTCCAGGCCGTATTACAGAAAGAATCCAAGCGGTCACCCTTTTGGCATTTGGCGTTCGCCAGAATGATAGCGCACCTTACGATGGGTCGATGCATGATGGACAAGGATGGACAGGAGGGAATCGCCTTTCTCAGAGGCGCGCCTGCCCTCGTATGTTGCTTTTCTCGTGACCCTGCTTGCAAGGTGGATCGGAACCCGGCTTATCGGCGGAAAATCGGGCAGCGTCGCTGCAACGCTTTTTGGGGCCCTCAAGGGCAAGAATCCGACATGAGTTTTCATGTGCTATTCTCTTGTCGACAGTGAAAGGGGATTATTTTTATGAGGAAATTGACACATGCTTTAGCGGCTGCGCTTGTAGTCGTTTTGTTGGCAGGCGGGCGTCTTGCGGGGAGCCAGGAGAACGCCAATGCGGGGAATAATGGCCTCGAGCGCACACCCATTCTCGGCTGGAGCAGCTGGAGTTTTCTCCGCGCGCAACCCACGGCGGCGAAGATGGAAGCCCAGGCCAGTGCACTGCATGAGTCCGGCTTGCAGGAAATGGGTTACAACTATATAAATCTTGACGACTTTTGGTACCAGTGCCCAGGCCCTCAGGGTCCCGACGTCGGGCCTTATGGCCGCTGGGTGACAGACCCGTCGAAATTCCCGGCCGAGCAAGATGCAAACGGCATGAAGGTAGTCGCTGACTACGTTCATGGTCTCGGGATGAAATTTGGAATCTACGTGACACCTGGTATTTCAAAACAGGCAGTCAGCAAGAACACACCGATTAAAGGCACGTCGTACACGGCTGCCCAGATCGCGGAGCCCTCAGTAAGGGAAGCCAACTACAACTGCAAGGGCATGGTCCGCATTGACTATAGCAAGCCGGGAGCGCAGGAGTTTATCAATTCATGGGCCGATATGCTTGCGACCTGGGGCATCGATTACATCAAGATCGACGGCATGGGAAACAGCAACGCCCCTGACGTTGAGGCGTGGTCGAAAGCAATACGGCAAAGCGGGCGGCCGATGCTGCTCGACGTCACACAGGGGAGCTATACGCAAGCCCTTGCCCCGACACTGATGAAGTTTGCCGATCAATGGGAATTCGCACCCGATGTGGAATGTTATGACTGCGAAAAGGGCGGCAGCAGCTACCCGCTGACCAGCTGGAAAGATATTGCGAAACGGTTCAACTTTGTGGCCGCGTGGCAGCCTTACTCCGGTTCGGGGAGGTACAACGACTATGACTCCGTCGAGGTAGGCAATGGCGACAACGACGGGCTTACTCCGACAGAGCGTGAGACGCAGCTGAGCCTGTGGGCCCTTGGATCGGCGCCCATTATCCTCGGCGTCGATCTTACTCATCTCGACCAGACGGATCTGCAGAAATACCTCAAGAACAGCGCGGTACTGGCTGCGGACCAGGATTCGATCGCTGCTAAGAGGGTTGTCAATAGCGGGGATCAGCAGGTGTTCGCCAAAATGGAACCGAATGGAGAGGCGATCGTCGGTTTGTTCAACACGGGCGGGACGGCAGAGAAGGTCTCCGTACAAGCATCTGCCGTCGGCCTGCCCGGGAATGAAAGCGGCCTTTCCTTACTGAATCTGTGGGCGGGCGAGAAGACGAAAACGAGCGGCGCCATCAGTGCTACTGTCCCATCGCATGGGGTTGTCCTCTACCGCGTCAAAGGACTTTGATCTCTGTCGATAGGGAGCGGTAAGTGGCTGCCCTGCTGAAGGGCGGCCACTTTTATGTCCGCGCCAGAGCACCCGCGTGAGCGGTTGGCGCACTTCGGGCACGCTCAGAGGGACGTGGCCGGGTATGGTTTTTTGCTTCGTGCTCGCAGGACAGTCGACACCGCACGTGCGCCGCGAACAAACGTCAACACCAGAGAATCGATAGATCATCAATATCGACATCCGCAGCGCTAGCAGCGGGCTCCGGCTTTGGCTAAGGCTTCTTTCAGGCCCTTCATGCTGGTGCGTGTTGAGGCTTCCGGGATTCCCATGCCGCTGCCCGGTTCAGGTTTTCCGCCATGCCAGTGCGTCTCGAGGCTGACGGCGTAGTGGTAGCCGTCTCGCATGAAGGCCTTGAATTGACCCACCCAGTCGATCATGCCACCGCCTACGGGCGCCCACTCGAAGCCTCCGCCTGGTTTGCGAATGGTGTCTTTGCAGTGGCAGTGACCGATGCGGTGCCTGGGCAGGTTTTTGTAGTCGTCGGGGTAAGGCACATCGCCGGCGAACGTGGCCGAGTTGCCTGGATCCCAGTTGAGCATGAAGTTGGGCTCGCGGACTGCCTTGAGCACTTCAGCGGCCTCGGAGCCGCTGCCGGTGTTGCACGCCATCTCGTTTTCTAGCAGAAGGATGAGGTTGTGTTCGGCGCAGGTTTGCGCTGCCTTGCGGAGCTTATCGTTGATGGCGTCGCGATAAGGCTTCTGGTCTTCAAGGCGCCAGAAGTCGAAGCAGCGGATGCGGTCGGTCTGGAAGGCTTTGCACAGGTCGATGCAGCGGGCGAGCACGTCGTCCTGGCGTTTGAAGTCGAAGTCAGCGTGGAACTGGTCCCGCTGGGGGCCTTCTTTCGATTGCGGCGCACCGGGCCAGTTGACCTTGAAGAGGGGGCTGGCAATGTCAGTGACGCGCAGCTTGTGCTTCTCAAGAATGTGCCGGACCTTGTCCACCTCATCGGCGTTCAGATCGGTAACGTTCTTGTTCCACATGCTGCGGAGCTCGATCCAATGCAGCCCGAAGTCGTTTGCGGCGACCAAGCAGGCGTGGTCGAAATCCGCCGATATCTCGTCGTTGATGACGGAGAGGCGGAAGGGACAAGCGACGCTTTCACTCCGAATTTCGGGCGCAGACATCAGAGCTGCGGTTGCCCCCGCACCGGCGAGGCCGGCGAGAAATTTCCGGCGCGATGAAGTCATAGATTTTTCCTCCATTTTCAGATCGACGGCGAACCGGCACATGGTGCGCGAACGATTATAGACCTTCCTCCGCAGGGATTCCCCGGGGCGAAATCAAACGGAACCCCGGCGCGGCCTATCTCTGTGCGTACTGTTTGGTTTGGCCGGTGCGCGAGTTGGTGACGGAGAAACTGCCGCCGGCAGAAGCGACAACTTTGAAGTACGCGCCATCCGTGGCGCTGCCCTTGGGGTTGGCGATCAGAGCTTCGGGGCTGTTATGCGCGGCGTCAGAACCCTCGGCGGTGTGAAGCATGTAAAGGTCTTGCATGCCGGGGCTGTCATGGACAGTCTGCCAGGCGGCCGGCATGCCGGCCTTGTGGGCGCCATTGATCATGATGGACGCGACCGGGTGAATGGCATCGACGAGGGCACGGGCATTGGAAAGATCCATGCCGTGATGATCGACCAGGTAGAGATCGACCCCGCCGATGGGATTGCGGGGGCAAACGAGCGCGACTTCCTTGGCTCCA
This sequence comes from uncultured Acidobacteriaceae bacterium, assembly GCA_963793885.1. GTDB lineage: Bacteria > Acidobacteriota > Terriglobia > Terriglobales > Acidobacteriaceae > Telmatobacter. Next base: position 902,216 of record CAWCBQ010000001.1, on the reverse strand, counting down.
GTGAGATCGCCAAGGTCAAGGAACTTGAACTTGCCAAAGGTGACCAGGATGCCGGCCGAGCGGGCGTTCTCGCTGGGGTCGTCAGGCCATTGGCGCTCCGTGGCGCAGTATGGATTGGGCTCGGACTTGATGCCGGGAACCTGGGAGATGTGCTCGCCGTCCGCCACCAGAACGACTACGCGAAGGCCGGCAATTTGAATGGTGTCGCCCGGATGAACGGTGCGGCGGGGCTTTCCCTCGATCGCCTTCAGATAGGCCGCAAAATCGTGGCGAGTGATGTCGGAATCTTCGCGGTTTGGGCCGTGGTCGAGGAATTCGCCAACGGGAATGCGGGTAACGAGCTCGGGCACGCCGCCTACGTGGTCGGTATGGTAGTGCGTGATCAGCAGGTGATCGACGCGCGTAACGCCGGCGTCTTTCATTGCCGCCTGGATGCGATCGGCGTCGCGGCCACCCTGGTCAGGCCAGCCGGTATCCACGAGCATCGACTCACCGGATGGGGCTACGAGCAGAGTGGACTGGCCGCCTTCGACGTCAATCGAATAGATGAGCAGGTGTTTTGCCGGCCTTGCCTGGGCCAACGCGGGGGGACGTGCAGCGACGACCAGCAGGAGGAGAGCGAGGAGCTGGAAAAGCAGCGCAAGAGAAGAGCACCGTTGAAGCGGGCGGGAAGCAGCAGATGAACCAACGACGGGAATTCGCATTTGCGGAGGATTGTATTCGACCCGGCCGGTGGGAGGAAAGCAGGTGAGACGAGCAAGTTCGTCCAGTATTCACATGGTGGCGGCGCGCTCCCAGCTGTCCTGCTGGTAAAATGGGAGCATGCCGCGCTGTGCGGTGATTTCCCTCCTGAGCCCCCCAACCGTCAGGCCTCAATTGGCCGAACCCGAGAGAAGGTACGTTGCACCTGTGACCCAGACGATACGCAATATCGCCATCATTGCCCATGTTGACCACGGCAAGACAACCCTCGTAGACGCCATGCTGCGGCAGTCCGGCACTTTCCGCGCCAACGAGCAGGTAGCCGACCGCGTGATGGACTCGAACGAGCTGGAACGGGAGCGCGGCATCACCATCCTGGCCAAGAACACGGCCATCAACTTTGCCGGCGGAAAAATCAACATCGTGGATACGCCGGGGCACGCCGATTTCGGCGGCGAAGTGGAGCGTGCGCTGAAGATGGTGGACGGGGTGATGCTGCTGGTTGACGCAGCCGAGGGCCCCCTGCCACAGACACGCTACGTGCTGGCCAAGGCGCTGGAGGCCAAGCTGCTGCCGATCGTGGTGATCAACAAAATCGATCGCCCCGACGCGCGGCCCCAGGAAGTGTTGGACGAAATTTACGATCTATTTATCGACCTGGATGCGGACGAGAGCCAACTGGATTTTCCGGTGCTCTATGCGGTGGCCAAGGCGGGCACGGCGACTATCGATCCAGACAAGCCCGGCGTGGACCTGCAGCCGCTTTTCGAGACGATCGTATCGACCATTCCCGCAGCCACCGGCGATGCGGAAGGCACGTTGCAGATTCTGGTGACGAATCTCGACTACTCGGATTATTTTGGCCGCATTGCCATCTGCCGCGTCTTTCAGGGAACGCTGCACGCAGGTGACGATGTGACGATTTCAAAGCGCGACGGAAGCCTCGAGAAGACGCGCATCACCAAGCTGTTCACCTTCTCGGGGCTAAAGCGGACGGAAACCGCCGAAACCACGATGGGCGACATTGTGGCCGTTGCAGGGGTTGAAGGCATCACCATCGGAGAGACCATCACCAGCGTTGAGAACCCTTCTCCGCTTCCCCTGATCGTCATCGACGAGCCAACGATCGCAATCCAGTTCAGCGTGAACAATTCGCCGTTTGCGGGCCGCGAAGGCCAGTACGTGACCAGCCGCAATCTTCGCGAGCGTCTGGAAAAGGAACTGCTGACCAACGTGAGCATTCGCGTGGAAGATACCGGCTCGCCCGACAGCTTCAAGGTGCTGGGCCGCGGAGAACTGCAGCTGGCCATTCTAATCGAGATGATGCGGCGCGAGAGTTTCGAACTGATGGCTGGCCGGCCGGAGATTGTGACCAAGATGGTTGACGGAGTTCGCATGGAACCTGTGGAACATCTGACGGTCGATGTGCCCGAAATACACACCGGAGTGGTGATTGAAAAGCTGGGACCGCGCAAGGGCGAGATGACGAAGATGCATAACCACGGATCGGGGCGCGTGCGTATGGAATTTCGTGTGCCCAGCCGTGGACTGATCGGCCTGAGAAGCGAGATGTTGACCGAGACACGCGGAACGATCGTGATGAATGCGCTCTTCGACGGCTACATTCCCTACCAGGGCGAGATTCCGCAGCGGCCCACGGGTGCGCTGATTTCCGACCGCCAGGGCCTGACGACGACGTATTCGCTGAATGGATTGCAAGAGCGCGGGACCCTGTTTGTTGGTGCGGGCGTTGAGGTCTACGAAGGAATGATTGTCGGCGAGCACTCGCGGGATAACGACCTCGACGTGAATGTGGTCCGCGAAAAGAAGATGACCAACATGCGCGCATCAAGCGCCGATGAGGCCATCCGTCTTGTGCCGGTGAGGGCGCTCAACCTGGAGCAGGCGATCGAGTTCATCGCTGAAGATGAGATGGTTGAGGTCACGCCCAAGTCGCTGCGTCTGCGCAAGAGGATATTGCAGCAAAACCGGCGGCCCAAGCGCTGGGAAAAAGGCGAACAAGGTTAGGGAGCGGTGTTGGTGCTCTTTCAGTGGCGATTCCGGAGTCTGGGTTGAATGGAACCGGATCGAGCGAACCGGCTGTGTTAAAGACGCCGCTTCGCTTCCAGTGCTCGTTCCAATGCATGTTCTGCCGTTGCTCCAATCGCCGACAGATGCCCCATTTTTCTGCCCGCACGCGGCGTATGTTTCTCGTAAAGATGCAAACGCACACCCGGCACGGCAAGAGCCGCAGCAAAATCTGGAACTCCATTAAGCCACACTTCGCCGAGCAGGTTGACAATGGCTGCCGGTGTAATCAGCTCCGTTGAACCCAGAGGCAGATTGCAGGTTGTTCGTACGAGTTGTTCAAACTGGCTCGTGGCGCATCCGCGCTCGCTCTGGTGATAACTGTTGTGGGGGCGCGGCGCAAGCTCATTTACCAGCAGCTCGCCGGTGCGGGTGACGAAGATCTCCACGCAAAGCAGTCCTTCAAGGCCAAGTTTGGCAATGATGGCCGCAGCCAGCGCTTCGGCGCGCAATTCGAGTTCTGCGGGGATGCCTGCCGGCAGCACGCTCCAGGCCAGAATCTGATTCTCATGATGATTGCGCGCGGCTGGAAAACTGCGCACCTCGCCGGAGGGATTCCGTGCCGCCATCACGCTGATTTCAAAGTCCAGATCAAGAGCCTGCTCGGCGACGGCGGCGCGGGAGCCCAGACTTTGCCACGCGGAAGCTATGGCCTCTTCGGTGGCAGTCCCTTCCAGGCCAATGCGCGCCTGGCCGCGCCCGTCGTAGCCTCCGCGCCCAATCTTCAGGAAGACTCGGCCTCCGAGGACGGCCAACGCATCGTTTAATTCCGCCTCGTTGCGCACCACGCGGAACGGCCCCACCGGGAAGCCAGCCTCGGCAAGCCATGTTTTTTGGAGGGTCTTGTCCTGGATGATTCGGATGGGCTCGACACCGGGACGAAGCGGAGCAATCCGCGCTACCTGCGTGAGAGCTTCAACTCCAATTTGCTCAATTTCAAGCGTGACGACATCCGCCCCAATGGCCAGTCTCCTGGCCGCGGCCACGTCGTCCCAATGGCCGGTGATGGTTTCATCCACAACGAAGCTGGCCGGGCACCGTGGCTCCGGGTCCATCACGCGCACGCGATAGCCCATGGTGCGCGCGGCCATCGCCGTCATTCGCCCCAACTGCCCACCACCAAGAATCGCCACAAGTCCGCCCGGCAGGACGATGGACGGCGCTTCTCCCTTTCTTGTTTTGGGACTGCCGCTCACTCCGGCGGCTCCAGATCCAGCTTCTGATCGAGCACTTCCTGGGTACGCGCCGCGCGCCATGCCGCCAGCCTCTCGTACAGCGTCGAGTCGGTGGTGGCCAGCATCTCCGCTGCCAGCAGCGCCGCATTGGCCGCTCCTGCCGTGCCAATGGCCAGCGTACCAACCGGAACACCCTTCGGCATCTGCACGATGGATAGCAGCGAATCCATGCCGTTCAACTGCGTTGCCGCCACCGGCACTCCCAGCACGGGAACCAGCGTCTTGGCCGCCAGCATCCCCGGGAGATGCGCCGCACCGCCAGCTCCCGCAATAATCACGCGCAGCCCACGTGCCCGGGCCGTCTCAGCGTATTCAAAGAGCCGATCAGGCGTTCGATGCGCACTAACGACTCTCGCTTCATGCGGGATTTTGAGGAGGCTGAGAATGTCCACGGCCGCCGAGAGCGTCTCGTAGTCGCTCTTGCTGCCCATTACCACGCCTACCAACGGCTGTTCGCTCATAAAGCCGATTATACGAGGCTTCGAGAAGCAATCCGAGACCGAAAACCGGCAACACTTCCTCTTTGCGGTTTGTTTCCGCCCATCAGTGCCGGTGCCAGGTATCGAGCGCGACTTCAATCACTGCAAACACCACGCTGGCCGCCGCCAAAAAGCCCTTGGCACGCTGCCAGTTCTGCTCGTGGCGTTCCAAACGACGTTCCAGCTCAGCGATCCGGCCGCCATTGCCGTCCCCCATTAGACCGGTCATCTGCGTCTTGAGCACGCTCAAGTCGCTCAGCACCTGTGCTTCGAATTCATTCATCATCCGCATTCGCCGGACTCCAGTGGACAACCCGTCCAGAAAACTTCGTAGCTCACGAGCTTAACGGCAGATTGATAAACAATGCCGTTGAAAACTCAGAGTAGTTAGGCGGCGTCGCGGCGTCATACATCCTTATATAGAACCGGTCGTTGGCGGTCTCTCGCGAAAACGTCAAATTCGAAAGGCTCGTACGCGCCACCAAACCGGGGTCCCCTCCGGCCATGAAAGCGAAATCGCGCCGCCTGATCTCAAAGCCGCCTCCTGACGGCGGCGTTAACCCTGTGCTGATCCCCACGGACGTCCCGTTCAATGTCGTCACTGTCAGAGCATTGAGATTGTTGAGGAAAGTGGGACCGATAAGTGCCGGCAGCCACGTGTCAACAGGAACCGTCACGCTGCTCTTGATGGCCAGATCGTCAGCCCAGTCGTTGGCGAAAGTTATGTCGTACTCGACAAGGTCGGGATAACTGGCGCTATAACTTACCTTAACCGTCCTGACGACCACCTGTGCGTCCATGTTCATCGACGGTGCGCTCAGCAGGAGCGCGTCGCCCGGCCAAACGTCGCTCGCAAAGCTGGCTCTTGTCCCCTTATAGGTTCCGCTCCATAAAGCGCTAACTCCAGACGCGGCCTGCTCCATCACCAGCGCAGCGTTGCGGCAGTCCGCAGAGCAGCGCGCCGGGGGATCTGTAACCGAGCCGATCCAGGCAGCCACCGATGGCGACCCGGCTTGTATCAGCGCCTGCTGGCTGGCCGAATTCACCTGGCGGCCCACCGCCCTGCCGATGGTGCGGTAATTCACCGCAATCTGCTCCCCAGCCACTGGCACATAGCCGGTATAGAAGACGACCTTGCCGGTGCTCTCCAAATAGCACTCAGCAGCTTCCGCGGTCGTGCCTATGCGGCGTGTGTAAGGAGCTCCGCTCGGAGGTGTGCTCACCACCCAGCCCGAACCCAGGTTGTTCATGCTCAATGCACGCATGGTTCCCACCAAATTTATGCTGCTGGCGGCGACCACAGTGCATGATCCAGGCACGTTTGCGATGGCGCCGTCGTAAAGAGTGACCGGGGTGGCGCCAACGCCGTTGACAAACTCCTCAATCTCAAGCTGTAACTTGGCTGGGCTCAGATTCCACTGGCCTCCTGCCGCAATTGCCCCGCTATCGCCGAACGAGCGATAGATCGCTTGCACCCGCTCACACTCCGGGCAGTGCACCCTCAGTCTAAGCGTATATTGGTTTGCCGGGTTCACGGCGAAGATTGTTCCAGACGGCGTGCCCTGGACCAGGGGCTGCAAACTCACGGCGCCCGTTCCTTGCTGAGCGGTTACTTGAAATCCTGTGGTACAGTCGCCGGCTTGCGCCCCTCCGCAAAAAAGGCCCGCCAGGATTCCCGTGCTGCCCAGAGAAAGAGTTACACCGGAGGCCTCCAGCAGCAAAGTCCCGCCCATTTCTACTGAATCAAGCCAACTCAGAACCGTTTGCCCGTTGATCCCGTTGCCACCGTTCATCACCAAGCCGCCCGCACCGAGTGAGAGATAGCCCTGCCCCCCGGTGTTGCCCCAGAGACATTGATTGATTTGAGGCTCATTAAATAACTCTCTGATGATGGTGGATTTCGAGGCTGTCGGGGAGTACGGATCCTGGGCAAGATAGAACTGAGTTGTTACGCCATCACCGAGAAAGTACTCGGTTACATAAGCGACAGGCTCGTGTTCGCCGCATACCGTAACATCGTTTGCAAGAGCGCGCGCGACGCTGGCCGTGAAAGCCAGGTTGCCCAGCGTCAGGCTGCCGTCGCTTTCATTCAACGGATGAATTGTGGACTGGACTGACGCGAGCGTCAAAGCGCCGTTGACTGCGCGATAGGCTGCCCGCGCCTGGCTCGCTGCCTGGCCTGCGCTCTTGCTCCACGGCGCCCCCGGACCAGGAACAAAATTACTCACAGCCGTGCTCAGTGAAAGTCCCTGTGTTGACAACGCCGATGAGCCGCTATGGGTCACCAGTGCAGTCAACAGTTCACCAACGGTGTCCCCCGTCGCTCCGGTGCTGGGAGGCATGAGCAACTGGTCAAGAAGCAGTTCGTCGCTCACCGCCTGAATGGCAGTGCGATAGTGAGGGCCGTCGAGAGCCAGGCCGGCATATTCCGGTAGCGGGCTCACCGCGATATAACCTGTAAAGTAGGGAGTGCCGTCATCGCCCGTAACGGCTATCGCCTGGTTACGGGAGGGCGCCGCAAGGCTGCTGCCTGTGGGCAGAGTCAGCCAAAGCTGGCACATAGAGGGTTCGTTCAACTTGCGCTCTATTGTAACCGGCTGCACGGCGTCAAGCGCGGAACTGTAGTCTTGCCCCTTGATTAATATCTTCATTATGACTCTCTGGCTTAGTGACTTAGTGAACTAAGTTCGGATTAAACGAGCGCATTCGTTGCGGGCAAGAAGCTGCGATAACATACTACCCGCTCACCATCGAGGGGATCAGTAACCGGCATGGCAAGATATTCCCCCTTGAGCAATACCCGCGATTGGCCGTTCTTGTTCTTTCCGTCCAACGGCACAACCGACTCTTCTGCACCGCTTAGCGTCTGCAGCCTGGGATAGTGGAAAAAGATCCTCTCTCCTTGGCTCCCTTGCATCACAAACAGCGCCGACCACTCCTGGTAAAAGCACCCGCCTTCGCGGTCCACAAATCCTGTCACGGCCTGCAGCTTGGCGCCAACCGCCGGAGTTCCGCCTGGCAGCGGTTCAGCTAATGCAAGCCCAGTCGAGCTTGTCTGAGATACAAGTGCGACATTGAAGGTCACACGCCGGATGTAATCCACGTCTGTCACAGCCTGACGCACATAAGCACCCGCAACCGGTGTACCTACAAAGCCTGTCTGTCCTGTGTAGTCCACGTCCAACGCAATAATTGAGCCTGCCTCAAACCTCGCCGCATCTGTGCTCGCCAGAACAATCGAGGTCGCTGTCGATCCGCTTTGAGGGGTAACTGCGGGGACCGCGGAAGCTCCGTCTGGTGAAGAAACAGGTTCACTTGCGGGTGCCAACAGATTCATATGCTGCGATCCTGTGGCCAGCGCCATGGTCAGCTTGGTCCAACTCAAGAACTGTAGACTGACCTGCGCCCCAAGCGTTTCGCGCACCTGTTCCAGCGGCGCCGCTGGAATGCCGGTTAGCAGTTGAGAGGTCTTGCCGGCCGCGGTGCGGCAGAAATCTTGAATCCAACCCAGGCTGATCCACGGCGCCGGTGGAGAATCCAGGCTGAATCTTCCCTGCTCTGACGCATCGAAGAGAACAGGCGTCTGTGCTGCGCGATTCACCGGTGCGAAATATCCTCGAACCTGACGCGCCACGGGCGCAGGGGCTGAAAACCAATTTGGCGTCATCACTCCCCCTGCTCCTGATAGCAATAGACCATCACTTTGGCCGAACGGCTCAAACGGTCACGCTGCACCTGTACCGGTCCAAAACCCGGCTCATCCCAAAACACATTCGTCAGCATCGCTGCCGGCGGGGTTGCCACGTAGTTGAGTTTAGGCGTGTAGAAAGGAGCAAGCATCGCTACCAACTCCTCATCCATTTCGCTTAACGCGCGTCCGCGGTCGAGTCCGCCGAAACTTTGCGTCCCGCATGTCTGATACAAAATTTCACACTCCTCGGCCGCCATGGTGGCTCCAAGATCCATATCGACACCCAGTCCCTGCCAACGCAGCACAAACACATCATTTGGAAGTTGGCTGAATGGCGCCTCCGCCTCCTCCACTAGAATGCCTGGTCGGACAGAGCCGCGTAGCAGTACCGTTCGCTCCGGGTTGATGGTCGTGAGCCTCGCGCGCAGCGCCATATAAAACGAGTCTTTCGCATTTTGCATGGAGTATTGCTCCTGAACAACGTCGCGAGTGATCAGCCGTCGACTTACCCGCAATCAAATGTTTTCCGTCTTACACAGAACTGCTCTTAACTTAGTTGGAGCAGGGCTCATCTGCGGAAGTCGTCCGGCCAGGAAGATCGAGTGTGCCCGCCGCTCAAACCGCCTGCTGGTGTGCCTCTCGCAAGAGGAGCCGGTAAAGATATACCTGGCCAAATGCCTCGTTTGAGGAAATCGACTCTATCAGGTAGTCCTGCCCCGCCACCGTGACTGCAAGCGTCATGGAGAACAACGATTGGGCCGACGAAAGTGCGAGCGAACTGACCTGCTGCGCCACACCTGTCGCTGATACGATTAGCTCCCACTTGGACTGTCCGCCCTCTTGCCAGGTCGGCCTTAGTTTGCGCATGACCGCGGGACTTACAGCCACCTCAGTAAAAGTTGTGGCAACCAGTCCGACTTCTGACACGCTGGTATCAGTATTTGTGCCTGTTACTCTCAGCAGAGCCACGGTTCCGGTCATGCTTCGCAGCAGGGCATCTGCCAGCATCTGTGGAGCCCCCACCGGGTTGCGGGGTGCGGTATCGCTCATCGCTCACCCCAACCTGCTCGCTACGTAAGGACGCAGCCATGCCTGCACTGTTTCGTCCAAGAGCGAGCTCGAAAAATATTGCATCTGCATTGTGTCTATCTTCGTTTTGCTGGCATTGAGCGCCGGCGTCGACTGAGCATTACGGACAATCTGTGCGCAGGCCGACTTTACGTCGTCGCCGATGGTTGCCAAACCCGCCGTATAAGTCACTGCAACTTCGTTGTAGGGCAGCCCCAGCACATTCCACGGCATCGTCAACTCCCCGGTATTCGGGTCGTAATCCACCGAGTTCGGATCGATTGACGTCCACTGGCCAGGCAATGAAAATGTCAGCGCAATTTCGAGGAACGGTTCGTTCGCAATCTCTCCGCGGCGCGGCCTTGCATAGCGCCCCTCGATGTTCACCAGCGGACTGGTCGCGGTTCCGAGCGGCGCCAGGGGCAGATAACTCAGCAGCACTGTTTGAGCTCCCCTGGTCAACCGCAACCGCTCCGTGTACTGAATCACGTTCAGGTCAGGCCGTCTACAGAAACTATTGATTAGAGCCGTCGCGGCCGTTATCCAGTCCGCCGTCGTCCCGGCCGGCAATCCATAATTCAGGTAATCCGCAGGCTGCAGATATGCCATACTTCATCCTTCCCTCTCGTCTTGCACGCGGAACGGACAGAAGCCATCAACCGACGACTTCCGTCCGTCCGCTTCGACGCCAATAAGCGCAGCAGATGCCAGCTCATTGGCTTACCCGGCTGCCTGTTACCGATCTACCAGAACCTGGTAGTGTGCGTAATTGGCGCCCTTCACAACGGGAGCGCCGAATTTCACTGCAACATACTGGTAAGTGAGTGAGTTCGGAAGCCCAAGCTGGAAGATGCGAGGCGTCGGATCGCCAAGCCAGTGATACTCGATCAGATCCTCGGTTACGATGTAAGCCGGCAGCACCGCATTCCCAGTTCCCGGAGTGCCTGTGTAACTCAGACTCCAGTCCGGAATCAAGGGCACGTCTCCGGCCTGCGTTGAAAGCATCTTCACCCGGAATCCACCCGTGATCTGGTCGGTATTCAGCACCACGTTGTACTCGCTCTTCATCTCCTGGTCGATCAAATCCAGCAGGACCGGGTTCGCGTAGATTGCCGTGGGGCGCACAAAGTAGCCGTTGCTGGCCACCATCTGCGCAATCGTCGTCTTCAGCGTGTCGACGATTTTCATCGACGTGGTGACAGTCACCGTGTTGCCGCCGCCCGCGATCTGTGCGGCCGCTCCCATGTATTGAGTGGTCGTGGGCGAGCTCAGGCTGGTGTCATTCCCGTTCCACAACGCCACGTCGTGAGCCACCATCACACCGCTCACGGTATCCACCAGGTCCTTGGCCTGCAGATAGGCGAATTGTTTCTGCTGATCGCCAAGTTCGATATCGAAAAGGTTGTAGTTGATCTGCGCCACAATCGCTTTCAGTGGCACGCTCCGCTCCACCCGTGTCGGACTGACCACCGGCGCCACAATGCTGCGCGGATTCACAAACCCGGCTGTCCCCGGTGTGGGAAGTGCCGTCTCTTCAAAAAACCGCGACGGATGTCCGGTGGCCGGAACCTGTTTGATGCGCTGCCCGAAGGGGCTCGAACGGCGGCAGATGTCGAATATCTCGGTCTGATACAGAGGAACTTCGATTGCGCCCGGCCCGATAAAGTCCGCTGCTGCGTGTATGTCTGCAAAGGTTGCGTTCATAGGCTCTTTCCGCCCCCTCCATGGGGCCAGTCTTTGCTCGAATGTGAAATGTCGACTGCCAAGTTCCAGTTGTCGACTTATTCAATCCGGGCGGTAATACCTGCACGTTGCCGGCAGGATTGCTATCCGGGTTCACCCAAACCCCGATCGATCTCATGACGCATTTGTCGGCCTGCGACGAGGCTGCTTGCCCGGCCCCCAGAACGTTCTGGCGAGTGGTTCCGAACCGCCGCTAGGCGATCGCGCCCGCTCGCAGCAGTTGGGTCTTTACCGCAATGCGCTGCTCCAGGCTCAAGCCGGCCAGCGCAGCGTCCAGGGTGCGCACGTCGACAGGACCATCGCTGATCCCATGCTTGGCCAGCATCTCCGACGTGGCGGCGGGCACCGTCCTGCGCTGGGGACTCACCGCCGTGGTTGCCGCCGATTTTACCTCGGCAAGTTCGCGCTCGGCCGCTTCAAGCCTTTCGGCAAGCTCTGCTTCCCGCCGGGTTTGTTCCACAGTGGCGGAAATTCTCTCCACCTCACCAGACAGTGCGCCCTGTCGTTCCTCGAACCCGCTCAGCGCTCTTTCCAGCATTGCGGTCGCAGCCTCCAGCCGCGCCGCAATCTCCTGTTCTTTGGTTTCCATAACATTCCTTTCATGTTTGCTTTGAATTCCGAGTGAAATTCGCTCGTACTGGTTGACTGGCAGGCTTGCACAAGGAAAAGGCCCCGCAACGCGGAGCCCCTTTGCCGATTGTTCTATCTCCGCCATTCCCGCTAACTAGCCATCCGGAAACTCGTCGCCCTATAGGCCGCTTTTTCCCTCAGCAAAATCGCTGCGCCGGTAAATGTTACACGGGTCAGCTTCCACACCTCGGCCCGGATATCTTCCACCCGCGCATCTGCGAGTTCATAACTCATCCCCAGCGCTTCGGGTGCATGCGCGTGGATCGCGGCCGCCGCCTCAGGAAAGTCCCGCGCGTATAGATAGCCGCTCACCACCAGCCTCTGCCCAACTAGGTTCGCCTCGGTCAACAGCCCGATTTTGCGCCGGGCGTCGTGTCCATCCCAACCCGGCCGATAATCGACCGCCATCCCCAGTAGCGAGGGCAGCGCCTTCTCCGCCGCCTCGCGAGTCAGCATTACTCTGTGCCCGCGCGCTCCCGCCGGAGCCTTGTCGCTGGCTGCATTCACCACCGTCAATACCCCTTCGAACGCCACCCGGTTGGGGTGCCCGTCTACAGAGGGAATCTTTACCGCCATCGCTTCCAATCGCATCCGCTTCCCACCCATCTGCTGTATTTGCTTGCCCGGCCAGTTGTATTCTTCCCGGCTTCCGCGCCGGGCTGCTTTCCATCAATCGGTCTCTTCCACCGCCCCACCTGCCAGTTGTGCAGTCCCAACGTCTTCCAGCGGCCCCAGTCCCCGCATCGCCCGCACTTCGTTCACGGTCAACACGCCCGCCTGCAGCAATTGCACCTGGACCGCTAACTCCGTTTGCTCGTCCCGCGCGCTCAATTCATTGAAGGCAAACTCGAACTCCCGCCACCCGATGCACTTCGCGAAGAGATCCCGGGTCAGGTGGCCCGCAAGCAGCATGGCCAGCGGGGAAATGGCCCCGCGAAACGCCTCGTCAGCCATCTCCGAAGCGGTCGACTGATTCACGTCCGCCTCCAGACCAAGCATCAATGGCGGCAAGCCAAACGCATTCGCGACCATTCGGATCAAAAACTCCTGCCACGCCAGGCGCAGATCCGCATCCGTTCCCTGAGCAAACCTCAGCACCTCCGGCTTCTGCTCAGTCGAGATCAGCGGCACCCTTCCTGTTCCCTCAATCTCGTCTTGCCACCAGCGGATCAGCCGGTCGTGCTGCGCTGGCGAAGCCTCGTTCAGCCAAAGCGCATATTGGGCCACACTGTTGGCCGCTAAATTGCCGGCGAACCGGTGCGCGCTCAAAAACTGGTTCACCGTTTCGAAGGCTACCTCCAGCGGTCCCAGCCCGAAAGGCGTAAAACTGCGCGGATTCATCCGGATGTACATCAGCTGGCTGTCCTTGAGTTCCACCGCACTCGACTCAAGTTGCCCGGGCAGGGCTTGTGCATACCTGGGTGTCTCCGCTTGACCGTCCCAGCGCCCGTTGATGCGGATCGACGCTCCATCCACCGCCCACATCATCGCCGGCCGGTCCTCGTCACCCGTCGGTTCCATCTCGATCGCTCCGAAGCCCCCGGTCAGTGCATCCTCTATCGCTTGCTCGATAAGGGTTCGAAAGCTGTCCACCGCATTGGGCTCCTCCAGCACGCGGCGGAGCGCCCGCAACTTCTTCGCCGTGAAAGCCAGATCCCCCGGTTTCACTCCACGCCGAACCCGCACCTGCCAATCCATGGCCGCGATCCGATCCTTGATTACATTGATCGCACGGCGCACAACCGGCGTCTCTGCAAATCGGCGAAGATTCACCGGTGTCGGCTTGGGCAAGTGCCGCCCTGGAAACTGGACCGGGCTGAGTATCGAAGGAAGTGCCAGTGTCTTGCGTTCTGCTTCGGCATCCGCCGCGCCAGCCGACCCATTCTGCATCGTGTCGCTCCCGGTCGCCTGCCGCCAGATCTCCCGTAACTGCTCGCCTACCTTCACGTGCACCTTCCTTTTCGAAAACAAAAAAAGGCACGGCTCTATGGGCCATGCCTTTTCAGTTACTGTAGACAGCCTCCGGCGTCTAGCCGGCAGCCGTCATTTACCAATCCCTCTTACCAACAAAACAATCCTATCGCAAACATCAAAAACTATATGCAAACTGAGGCGAGAAAAATTTTGCTTTAACTTGGGGCAAGAAAAAGAATAAGTCGAAGTTAACGACTCGAAGCCGGGCACTAAGTTCTCAAACGCGTAACTCGCGGCGTGCCGTTTCTGCCACTCGGTCCAGGTCTGAGGTGGTCAGAACGCGGATCTGGTGTTCTTCCATGGTCTCCACACCAAACCGGTACAAGGCCAGCCGATCCGGATTCTCGTCGCTTGCTCCCAGCCTGGCAGCGGGCTCGATCACCGCGGTCAGTTCCAGTTCTGCCTTCTCCACGCGCTCCACCCCGGTGCGCAAACTCGCCGCCGAGAATGCCAGCACCTTGGCCATCTCCACGCCCGGTTCCAGGCTCACGGCATGAAACATCCTGATCAATCCATTCGGCCGGTATCCAACATCAATGCGCAGCGGGTCTCCCGGCCGCGTGTACTCCGAGGCCGCGATCCGCTTTCTCAGCAACTCCCACACTCCCGCCCGTTCAAACTCGGTGCGCATCCTGGAGTGAATCGCCGCCCGCCCGCTCAACCTCGGGGTCCGTTCGCGCAAAGGTGGATCCACGTACAGGCGCATCAGCTCTTCCAAACCCGCGGGAAGGCTCTCCGCCAGGTAAGCTTTCGGCTCCGTCATTTGCACGTTCAAGGAGAGCGACTCGCTCAGCAGCCGCATCAGGTTTCCATCCGGTTCGGCTGCGAAACGCCGGCGCAACTCGCCTTCCATTCCCTCCAGCAAGGCAGTATCCGCATCAGGGTCCAGGCAGCGCACCCGGCGCCAGTCGCGGGTAAAACGCACCTCAGCGCCCTCGCTGCTATCCTGCTCCCGCAGGATGACCCCGATATGCACATACTCGTTCCGCACCGCGTCCGGCACATACCGGAGCAGTTGGAACTCGCATGCCCGCCGATCGTTTACACTCCTCATTCCACGTGCAACCTGTATTTACTCCTCATCGCCCTTACCCATTCGCCGCTTTACGATCTTCATCCCGCACAGCGCCGATTTACGATCTTCATCCCGCACACTTACTGGTTGCTCCCCATCGCATTTACCCGCTCCTCGAGCACTTCGCCATTTCAAAGACGGTTTCCGCCCATGGTCTCTTCCCCAGTCAAGCGATTGCTCTCCCTCTCTCTAATTCACTCTTCCCGTCATGTTAGACCCCCATCTCATCCCCTTCCAATCTTCTTCATAATTTTCCTTCGCCCCTCCCCATTTAGGAAACGGCCTCCGGTCCGACTTCCCGAATCCCTCAATCAATTCCCTTATCCGGCTTCGCCTCGCCAAAAGCTTCTCGACCAGAGCCTCCATCTCGCTCAGGTCGCCTCCATACCACTCGGGAGGCACTTCGCCCGCCGCCGCCCACATCGTCTCCGCCGCCATGCTCTCCATCCGGCTCAGCCACGGTTCGAATGACTCCCATCCTGTGATTTCGCGATACACTTCGTTGCGGTAATAAACTCCGCGAAGCGGTGCGTCCTCAAACCTCCACTCCCCGGCGTGAAAACAATATCCAAAGTCGATAAACACGGCCTTATATCGCCGTTCACGCTGCTTACGTGTGAATACAGCCTGGCGCCCATTGGCGTTTCCTGTCCACTTGTCCAGCGCCAGGACTCCTGCGAATTCACCCAGGTTCCTCACCTCGGCCAGCTGTTCCTCGGGCAGGTAATCCACCACCTGACCCGGCATCAGCCCGCCGACAAACCTTGACCCAAACTGCAGCCCAGCCTGGCATTTCACCCGGGTTCGCCCCAGGTCTATCTCCAGTTCAGGTGTATTTTCCACAAGCCAGTTTGAGACCTCCACTAACTCTGTCTCTGGTGCCGACAATCCTGCCGCCACCGCGATCCTCGAGGCCAGAAACTCGTTTGCCAGCACGCGCATGTGTTGGGGATTGTTCTGAAACTTCACCACATACACATGCCCGTCCGCGCCCAGCATTAACTGGCCCTGCGCCCCGCCCCGCATACGCCGGATATGCTGCACCGCCAGAACTGCCAAGCCCGTTTCCGCCTTTTTGAGTGCCCTCTTCAAATTCTAAGCGTAAGAGCGGCTTCCAGTCTTCAGCTTCTGGTTCTCAGCTTTGCGTTTCTGCCCACCACAGCTAATCTGCATCCGCCAAAGGTCTGTGCTCTCCTTGAGAAGTCCAATCTGCAAACCACAGGCTAGTTGCTCAGAACTGTTTGTCCCAGCAGTTCCGCTCTCGCTCCCAGCCCGATCGCCATAGCCATCACACGATCATCGTGGGTCCCCGCCCGCGCTCCCGTTTTTCCATTGGGCAAGCGCACAAAGCTTCTGCACTCGCCCAGCAGACGTTTGCTCATAAAGCAACCCGGCGCCTCCACCAGAGCTGCATCCAACCGCCCCAGGACTGCGGGCCGGCTCACTGTCGTCGTCAGCCAACCCGCCTGCCCGCCCTGCTTGTAAATTCGTGCGCCCACGCAACCTGTTTCAAGGTGCGCCAGCACCCCGCTTCCGTGGTTATTCCTCTCCACCACCAGCAAGGCATCGTTATACTCGCATGCGAGCTTCGCAATCAGTCTTGCCAGTTCCAATCCCCCCGTGTGTCCGGCAAACTCTGCGCATTGCAAGGCCGTCTCCACCTCCAGCACCTGGACTGCCGAGTAGTCGCCTTCGCTTCCGCCACCCGCTGGGTCCACCGCAACCAAGTATTGTTTTCGCGGCACCGGTGGCAGCCAAATTTCCAACTCGCCGTTTCGTCTCCGCTCCACCGGTTCAGGTACCTCGACGAGCCGCTGTTCGATCGCTTCGAGCTCAAACACCGAGTCCCCACTGGCTCTGAAGCAGCTCTCCTCATCCTCCGCGTACTCCTGCCGGGCAAGCCCGCGAAAATCCGCGCGGATCTGCCGCCGGTAGCCAATCTGCCCCAGATCCAGCCCGTGCCGTGATCTCAGGTCCCGCTCTTCGTCCGTCAAGCTGTGCTCGTCGACCGCGGCCGAGCGGTAGCGCCCCTCCATCCACCAGGGAAAAAAATGCCGCACCGTCCCTTGCTCGCCAGCCTTCATCCACTCTTCGTGAAAACATCCACCCACTCCCTCAGGTGTCGATTCCACAATCAGTTCGGCCCGGGGAGACATTGCCGCCCGCAATCCTGCCAGCGTCTCCGCCGGATCGCCCGGCCAGCGCGCCAACTCCGAGCAGTGCAGATTCTGCACCGTCAAGCCTCGCCCCGCATTCCTGTCTCCAGCACTGACAACCCGGTACTGCGCATCCAACTCTGGAAACACAAGTTGCCGCACGTTGGCTCGCGATGTTTTCAGCGGTCCAAGGCGCAGGTCTTCCGGCAGCCAGTCAAGAAATCGGTGGACGATCCTGAAAATCTCCTCGGCAGCTTCCTGCGTATGGGCAACCTCCAGCGTCAGCGTTCCCGGTTGGGTTATCGTCTTCAGAAAGAATCGTGCCGCCGCCCAGGTCGTCAGCCCCATCTGACGTGCCTTCAGCACGATATTCCGCCTTCCCCGCCGCCGCTCAAAGGCCTGCTGCGCTTGGTTCGCTATCAGCGGTGCCGTCCCACCCTCCCGTGTTCTCACCAGAAGCAGCTTTTCCGCCAGCGCCATGCTCACCGTCCGCCCCCGCAGGCTTGCCGGACGCCGATCCAGAATCTTCCCCAGCCGTTGCAGTTCTTCCAGGTCTGGCGGTTCCAGGCTCAGTTTCCCCGCTTCATCCGCTCTCTTTCCTCCCATTTCCCTTGCGCTCCATCTGGAATGCGTCCATTGGTGATCGGCCAGTCCCGCCAGAGGCAGGTTTACCCATTCGCACCCGATCGACTCCAAAGTTTGTCGCACCCCTTCTAAGTCCCTTCCAGCGTCGGCGGATGACCTGTTGGAAGATCTGCCTGACTCCGCATAACTCGACTCCGCAAAAATTATGAGCGCCTGGATTTGGCGCTCTCATCCGCAGTGAGAAGCAATTTCATCCTTGTATCTCGTGGTGGCTGCAGCTGGCCTCTAGGAACTTGTTGAAATTCGCCTGGTTGTGGCGTCTTTTCTTTCGATTTTCGTAACTACTCGTTCAAAATCTGTTTGAAGTACGTTTCTGGCCGGTGTTTATAGGGGTTTACGAACCTCCGGGAATCATCTCCGAAGCTCGCAACCGTTGTTCAGGCACACTTCTCCCGGAGCATTTCCGGTGGTTGAGCCATCAGTCTCGGCAGCCGGATCAAGTTGTGCGCCGCGCAGCTGAAGACGAACAGCCAGTCCACCTTCTCCAGGCCTCGCAACTTGACCTGGCGCAGCGGGCCGGTTTGCTTCAGCCATCCGAATCCCTTTTCGATCAGCCATCGGCGGCTCAGACTGACGGCATAGCCGGGCTGGCGCGTGGTTCTGCGGTCCAGGTTGCTCGAGCGGCCCTTGTCGTTCTTGGTAACGTGCGGCGTCACGTTCAACTCCCGCACCGTGCTGACGAAATCCTTCGTGTCGTAAGCCTTGTCGGCACCCACCGTGATGCGCCGAGAGCGGCCCTCTTGCTTTTCGGAAAGCATCAACAGCGCCGCATCGCGCTCGGCATAACCGTCGGCGTGCGTCACCATCGCAGCGGCGATCAGACCGTTGCGGTTCTCCACCAGCGCATGCCCCAGATAACTCAGCTTCGACTCCTTGCCGTAGCTCTTCTTGTATAGCCGCGCATCGGCATCAGTGGTCGATTCATGCGTCTTGTTCGATCGCTTCTGACCGTGAAAGTCTCCCCCGTCGCCGTCATCGGACCCGTCTTTCGAGCGAAAGCTCTTTTGCGAAGCCCACGCCTGAATCAGCGTGCCATCCACCGTGAAGTGTTCGTCGCTCATAAAGCGCCTGGCATGCTTGTTTACTTCGGCAAAGAACTGCTGCGCCACATCGGAAGTTAGCAACCGATCGCGATTCTTGGAAAACACCGCATGGTTCCACACCGCGTCGTCCATGCCAAGGCCCACAAACCAGCGGAAAAGCAGGTTGTAGTCTATCTGCTCGACCAGTAAACGCTCTGAGCGCACGGAGTAGAACACCTGCAACAAAAGCGCCCGCAGGATGTACTCCGGTGCAATCGATGGGCGGCCGGAGTCGGCATACAACGCATCGAACTCCGGGCTCAACGTCCGCAACACCGAATCCGTCAACTTGCGAACTGCCCGCAATGGATGATCCTGAGGCACTCGCTGCTCCAACGAAACATAGCTGAACATACCGTCCTGATCCCGCTCGTCTCCACGCATGTAGGTTAGACGAATGGCCCAAGACCTCCGACTCAAAACGAGTACCTATTTCAACAAGTTCCTAGGGCTCGGAAATCGAGTTGGTTGAGTTGGCTGGGATCGCACCTATACCTTCGGATTTCGATCCGGCGTCGCCCCCTGTTACCTCACCATCCCGGAACTCACCAGCGCACTTGCCAGCGCCTTCGTGTAATAGTTTGAAGGATGCGTTCCATCCGTGGTTGCTGTCGCCGAAAGCACCTTGAACGTGCTGCTCGCGTTCGGTGTGCATCCAGTCTGCGGATCAACGCTTAGAACGGTCGTACTATTGGCATAAATATCCGTCGCAGCGTAAGAGGACGAGCAACCTCCTCCGGTCAGAATCGCTGTATATCCACGCCAGGCATCTATAGCTATTCCGCCGTTAAACCCGCCCGTGTTTGTTAAGGCTGAAGCTGACCAGGTTGTAAGAGTCTGCCCGGTGGCAATGGTTGTTGTGCCTGGTATACCCCACAATCCTCCGTTCGTTCCTGGTGTGCCGGCCGAGTTCACCTCAACCACGTTGGCGGCGTCAAAGATATTGCAATCACCGCCCACCAGGGCGCAGAACGAAGGCATCGTCGTGTAGCTGATCGTTACCGTGTAGCCGCTGGTTGGAGCAGCAGTAAACGTCACTCCGCCACAGTAAGTGCTTCCGGTTCCGAAGGCATATTGGTCGTAGTACGTGTAAGCGTTGGTCGCCACTCCGTTCACTAGAACCGTCTCTGCGTTGCTCCCTACAGCGTTTGGACATGGGAACGGATAGGCCGTCAGAAACGTGGTTGTCGCACCATCGCCGCCTGCATAGAAGTTCGTGTTATATGCAAGCGATGCGCCGGATTTCTCCGCGAACATCGTCTCACCCGTCACCGTACCGCCGTTCTTCATACCGAGGAGAACGTTGTTTACCTGCCTCCGGCGCCCCTCGAAAGTTGAGCTGGTGAAGATTTCGTTGGCGAGTGTCTGAAAACCATCGAGGCTCGACAGGCGGGGAAGAATCGTGGTGTGAATGTAATGCTTTCCCTGTTGCGTGAAATACTGCCCAATCTGATACAGCGTGTTGAGCGTCTGCGTGCTCGATGTGGGGTTATTCAGATCGTTTGTGCCGTAGTTGTCCAGAATTGTTGTTGTGCCGTTTGACACCAGCTTACGGCGCGGTCCTGCAAAGGCACTATTAAACGTGCTGCCCGTCTCTCCCGAATAAGAGACATTCACCTTTCCCCATTGCGGTTGAATCCTCGGATCCCATATCGTATTTGTGAATTGGTTGTCGGCGGCCCGGTTTGCCCATCCACCAAAGTTCGCTCCGGTCGAGTTAAGACCAAAGTAAGCCCAGTCATTCCGGCCGTTCAGAATCGAATCGCCAACAATGCCAAGGGAGATTGACCTGGCAATCGGCACTCCCAGAATTGTTGAAGTTCCGTAACCGCCGTTTCCGGTCGAGTTGGCACTCACGGAACCGCCCGTGTAGCCCTGGTCTGTTCCAGCCGTTTCGCCTTCATAGGAGTTCACTGGAGGATTCCCAGCATTCCCTGCGGCTCCTGTTACCACCATTCCAGAGGGAATCATCGTGGTGATGGAAGTCATGGAGCCGTTGACCCACCGTGCTTGTAGCCCGTTTGGTTCACCAAGCGCCAGTGTGACATTTGTCCCTAGAGGAACGCAGTCGTAGCCAGTTTCGTACTGGTAAGTCGAAGCTACTCCGATAAACACATCGTAGCAAGTCGAGCCCGCGTATGCTGCGGGTGAGGTCACAGTGAAGGCTGTATTACTACCTCCAGGTGCCTGCGAAGTCATACCTGGAAGAGATATGTCCCCGAGTGGCGTCTCATAAACCACCGACACATAATATGTTGTAGACGGATTCAGAAAGCCGCCCGTCGTGCCAGTGAGGGTTGGGGCGGCAGGCGCAGGAAGTGGGTTGGCCTGCACACCTGTTCGCACATAGTAGTGCTCCCCGGCACTGCCGTTCATGGGGATTGGATCGGAATAGATGCACTGTCCTGGAGAAATCCATGCCCGCGACCCGCCATGGAACGTTGCCGCGATGGTGGCTGTACTGTTGGTATCGGTGACCATTGCCGCGTTAGGCATTACCGTTGCATCAATAGAGATCGGATTAGCGTTGTAATCGTTCTGGTTATAGCTTGCTCCAGGGCTTACCAGGTTGCAGTAACCGAGTTGAATCGAACTGACTGCGAATGGCAGCGTCTCCAGGATGCGGTTCGAGATTTGATTGCGCGTCTGGCCGGTGAATGTTCCTGTGGGCGTGCCGAGGAGTTTGCTGCCGATAGCAACCGGTGCGAGAGTGTAGCCGGGGACCGAAGTCCCTGAGGGCAGGGCCGAGGCCGCGCTCAGGCTAGCTGCGCTGCCGGTCGTGCTCGCTGCGTTGTTTGGTATATCGGCACTCAGCAGCGTCGGCAACTGGGCATGTGGGAGCATACCGCTGTTCACTTCGCTGCCCGCGATACTCTTGTTCGTCAGCGTCTGCGTATCGCTGGCGCCCACAATCGCTCCAGCCGGCGGAGCTGGCCCGTTTGTCAGGCTGCCGTCTGCTGCAAACGTTGGCAGGCTTCCAGTGGAGCCTGATCCATCGCTCAACTGCACTTGCTTTCCTCCCGTGCCGTGGTAGCCGGTCACCGTCGAAGGGATGATTGTGTTCGATCCCACTAGATAGGACGCCGCCGCCCATGAGCCGGAGTCGGCTAGCGCACCAGCGCCGGTCCTCTGAATGTTCACATCGTATGCAGCGGAACCAGAACCCCACTTCATCACACCGTTGGCGTCCTGCTCCCATGCCGGGTAAGCAAAACCAAGCTGCCCAGACTGAAAGCACCAAGTGCCATAAGGCTCGTAACAACGATAACCGAAACCTTGTGTTGCCCCAGTCTCGGCAGACGTTATCATCTCAGTGTTCGATCCCACGTTAATTGGATAACTCTGCGAATCAGAGCCAATCACGAAAGACATCGCATTCGGAAGTGCCCAGGCATTTGTCAGGCCGCCAGAAAAGAAGTTAGTTGGGAGCTGAAAGGTCAGGCCGCGTGTTTGCAGGCTTCTAAACTCGGAATAGTCATTTGCGTTGGCGGGATTCACAGTTACAGACAACCCTAAATTCGGATTCAGAACTGAGACGCCGAATCCACCATTGAGCATCCACCGATGGTAATTTATCCCTGAATCCATAGAGAAGTTTGCATAGTTAAACTGTGCTGGACCACCGTAGGTTTGAATCACTGCTCCATAGCCGCTCGTAGGACGGCCAAGAGCCTCTACTTGCGGGGTGCAGCCACTTGAGCAAGTTGTTTCGTACCCCGACAGATTGAAGGTGAAACTGCTGCTGCTCTGGCTGATCATGGCGTTGCTCGTCACAATCGCATCTGAGGTATTCACAGCGGCGGAACTCACCCCGGTAATCACAACCGGCTGTCCAACTTGTGGGGGTGGATTGTTACCTATCGTGATGGTTGCCACTCCGCCCGCAGTCGAGGCCGCTGTGACCGTGTCGATGTTATAGCCCTCATTCTCCGATTTGGGGTAGTTGAACACATTCCCACTCCAAAACGTGCTGGGCTGCCCGTCGAAGTTACCCAATCCGGAGTCGTTCACAATTTCAGCCTTAGCCGCCGCGCCCGTCCCCGTATGCCCCGCGAAGCTGACCTGCGGGTTATTACAGTATTGGCCGCCGTCCAGCGACCATACATTCGTCACCTGGCCGGATGCGTTGGTCTGCGCCATCGCTTCTGCATTCGTGCAATAGTTCCCCGACCCATCTGAAAGTGCGATCGTCCCCACCGAACCGCCGGAACCTACGGGCTCTGTGATTGTGAATGTGGGAGCCGCCGTGCAAGATCCGCATGTACCGTGCGTGAGGACTGACACCTGCTGCACTGCGCCAGCTACGATAGAAACACTAATGGTCGGTTCTGTCGTCCAACTTCCGCCTGAGCCGGTGATCGTTTGCGTGCAGGTTCCTGCTGGAGTGCTGCTTGGACATTGAAGCATTCCGGGAGTCGCCGTGTAGACGTTATAGATGCCGTTCGTGTAGCTGTCCGTAACGGTCACTGGGAAAGTGATCGAGGCAGGATAGCCGGAGCCGCTAGCCGTAACCAGATAGCTGCCCGCGAATGGCGTTAGTTGACCACCCAGCAGATAAGCCGCCTCACCATTCGAGTTGGAGTCTATCTTGAAAAACGTGTTGTTATTTGCCGCTTGCAGCCACACGCCGTACTTGGCGTTCTGGCGCATGGCATTTCCGACGAACGTATCGTCGCCTGTTGGCTGAAATCCATTGCCAACTCCGTAGTCAGTCGGCCCGGAAGTCATGTAGAGTCCAACCATATTGAACTGAGCGATTATGTTCTCGAAAAGGCTGTACTGCGAGTTCTCCAGCTTCAATCCAAACTTGAACCCCGAGATCAGCATGTCTTCCACATGCACATGGTTAACGCCGGACAAGTGGATGCCCGCGCCGGTCGATACTCCCTGGCCCGGGCCGACAATGACACCATGCTTAATGATGCCCTCTTGGTTTCCATAACCGTAAGAGCTTCCCGCAACCGTCCAGATCGACGCGATAGCATCCGCGCCGGCGGTAATCTGGTCAAGTTCTGCTCCACCCAGATCCAGGCTCACGCCTGGAGGTATGTTGAGCGCCGATGAAATCTTGCACACCTTCTGCGCCGCCCCACTGTAGCTCTGCGGGAACGTAACCGTGCCCTGCGGAAGGTTCTGCGTCGCACCCCACACATTCAGCGCTGTGGGAGGCGCTGACTGCGATCCAGCGGTATTGAGCGCGGCCTGGATTGCGGCCGTGTCGTCCGTGGTCCCATTGCAGGCCGCGCCCGCCACCGTAACCGCTACACCTTGTGCGGTTCCTATTTCCGTGCTCCCTATTCCAAGGTTTCCAGAGAAAGTGGCACTTGTCCCGTTCAGCGGCCCCGCCATTGTCTGTGGGGATATCGAAGTCCCCGAGATACCGGAGCCCACTACCTGGCTCACCGACGTATCCACATAATGCTTGTCCGATGCTTGCAGAGGTTGCGTTGGATCCGCGTTTAGATAGAGCGGTCCGCTCAACGTCCCACCAGACGCCGTCAACTGACTCTGACTCAACTCTGCGATGGATTGGTCCACGTATGCCTTTGTCACTGCCTGTACAGCCTGTGCAGCAGGCATTACCTGCGACTGCACCTGCGCCAGGCTTGCCTGGGCTGCTGACGGCACAATCCAGTATTCAGTATTCGTGGTCCCATCGCTCAAATAGAAAATCGCGGTGTAATAAAGCCCCGCCGGCGTTGCTCCTAGGTTCGGCGCCAGGTTCACGCTCACAAATCCGTCTTGGCCAATCGGCGCTGTCGTGCTGTCGGCCACCACCACTTGCCCGTTCGCCGTTGTAAACGTCGGCCAGCTCACCCGAAGAGTTCCGGATCCGGGCTGCCCGTTCGCCAGGTACACCGTCCCTTGCACCGTCGTCGTGCTCATCGCCTGTCCCTGGGCCTCCCGCACATGCGACATTCCCAAGAGTCCCATCACAACTAGGACCACCCCGACCCGGTTTTGTCTCAGAAACCTGCTTGCGCCGCGCAACCACTCGATTCTCGTGAGCTTCATTCCTGTCTCTTCCTTTTTCGAGAGCCCGATTCAGTTCATCTGGCTCTTCGACGCTATCCTGTCCTGTTCCTCGGGCGTTGCCTGCCCGTCGCTTCGGCAAGCATCTGTCTCAGCCCCCGCAAGCGGCAACCCCACTCTTGCTGTCTTTTTGTTGCTTCTTCCATGCCCCAAGACGGATGGGCAATCAGTTCTGGCCTGACCGGCTCAAAAGAGCTTTGGATCCCATTCTCGCGGCCTGATTGCTCCCTTAGTGTTTGACCGAGAGCGCAAAATGTCGCGGCCCCGTTTCGCGAACCATGTTCGTGCAGGGAGAAAGAAGATCTCAAGAAAGCTGGATCTAGACCCATACTTGACAGAGCCGGCAATTCCTTAGAGTCCGCACAAAAAATCGGAGAAAGCCTTCTCAACTTTCTCCTGTCTGCACGTAACTGCATGAATGCTTTCAGCTTACTGGAACCTGCGGAAATTTCATGCATTCATTTCTCCGCGCATTCTCATTTGTTTTCAATAGTTTATAAAGAAATGAACTCAATTCTTCTTTGACACGAACGCAAAGTCTGCGGACCAGTCCAGGCAAAAGCTCAATCCCGGCAATACCCCGCAAAGGTAACTCTGAGGTGCAGCATCCGCACCGATGACCTGTCGTTATACAGTCCTTCCGGCCGCTACTCCCGAAGCCCATGCCCACTGAAAATTAAATCCACCCAGCCAACCCGTCACATCCACGGCCTCGCCAACAAAAAACAATCCCGGCACATTGCGCGCCTCCATTGTCCGCGCCTGCAGCCCCGCAGTGTCCACGCCTCCAATCGTTACCTCGGCCTTCTCAAACCCTTCTGTGCCCACCGGATGAAACGCCCAGCAATGCAGCCTTCGTTCGCACGCCTCCAATGCCGGATTCGACCACCCGTTTCGACCCAGTTTCTCCTCAATCATCCCCGCCAGCCGCTGCGGCAGCACCTCCCGCAAAGCCTGCCTCAAAGCTCCCTCAACTCGCGGCGCACGGGGCTTCGTCAACCTCGCCAGCACATCGATCCCCGGTGCAAAGTCCACCACCAGTTCTTCGGCCGCTCGCCAGAATGAAGACGCCTGCAAAACCGCCGGCCCGCTCAACCCCCGATGCGTAAGCAGCATCTTCTCCCTGAAGCAGCACTCGCCACCGGCCCCATTCGCCCGCACCGCCACCTCGGCAGCCACGCCCGCCAATTCGGTCCACACAGCCTCATCCCCGCCCAGCAAAAGCGGTACCAGTCCCGGCCTCGGGCTCACCACATTGAGCCCGAACTGTCGCGCCAGTTCATATCCCAAGCCGGTAGCCCCGAGCTTTGAAATCGACAAGCCCCCGGTCGCGACCACCAGGGCCCCCGCTGTGAACTTGCCCTGCGAGCTTGTCACCTGAAACCCTCCACCCGCCGCGCCCTCCACCTCAATCGCGCGCGCATTCAAAACCATCTCGACCCCACCCAGTGCGCATTCCGCCAACAGCATCTCCACAATCGCCCGTGCCGAGTCATCGCAAAAGAGCTGCCCCAGCGTCTTCTCGTGCCATCGAATCCCATACCGCTCAACAAGCTCAATAAAGTGCCGCGGCTCATAGAGTGCCAGCGCCGACTTCGCAAAATGCGGGTTCTCTGAAATAAAGTTTCCTGGCCTGCAGTGCAGATTCGTAAAATTGCACCGCCCGCCTCCGGAGATGAGAATTTTTCGTCCCACCTGTCCGTTATGTTCCAGCAGAGCCACCCGCCGTCCATGCTGCCCGGCCACCGCCGCGCACATAAGGCCCGCAGCCCCCGCTCCCAACACAATCACATCGAATTGGCGCAAATCAGCGGCCATAGGCTCCGTTCAGCATAGCCCTGCAGGCATCCCAAAAATTGAGAGAAAGGAATATCCTTCCCTCAACGCTATCCACTCACCTCAGCATCTCATTTGCACTCAACAAGTTCCCTCTTGTCGCTCAGCCAGCATGCCCGCTGCGCGGGTTCTGTGATGCCCGTCCTATCCTCTGTACCCATCGCCAGTGCTATGCTTCGTCTCCATCAGGGAGGGACCAACAAATGAAAGAGACATGTCCAAAATGCTCAGCTCCTCTTTCTTCCCTATGGCGCTTCTGTCCTGCTTGCGGAGAAGCAGCCCCGCGCCGGGCACAGGAGCAGGAACCTCAGGCCGAGCCTGAAAAAGCGCCCGTTAAAGGCGCCTTCGGTGGGCTGCTCTTCGGAGTGATTGTGGCGCCCATGTGCATCATCGTTGGGGTGATGCTTTGTCTCACCGGGCTGGGCGCGGTTCTCGGGGTCCCCATGATTATTGCGGGCATCCTTGCTCCTCTTCTGGGCCCGTTGATCGGCCTTGGCGAGCCCAAAGGAAAATGCCCCTGGTGCGCGGCCGCGGTCAGCAACGTTGTCAACGCACCCGGCTTTTACTGCCACGCTTGCAGTGGGCGGATCATCGTGCAGGATCACAAGTTCGTTAGAGCCGCCTGAGCAGCCGAGCTGGCTCGCGCCGGGCTGCACGGTTCGGATTGCTCCTGCGAGATACGCAAAGCGCTCAGACCCGCTCGACTTTGCACTTGAAGTGTGTGCCTGTCGCCGCCCACTCCCGTGGTGCTAACAGGCCCTAGGAACTTGTTGAAATTGGCCGCATCGCAGCGGATTTCCTTGTGATTTGGGTTTCTTTCTGGTTGAAATCTGTTTGAACTGCGCGTCTGGTTAGTGTTTATAGGGCGTTTCGGGCCTCTGGAATGCGATCTCGAGGCCCGCATCCGTCGTTCAGGCACACTGCTCCATGAGTCTTTCCGGAGGTTGAGCCATTAGTCTCGGCAGTCGGATCAGGTTGTGCGCTGCGCAGCTGAAGACGAACAGCCAGTCCACCTTCTCCAGGCCTCGTAGCTTGACTTGGCGCAGCGGGCCGGTTTGCTTGAGCCAGCCGAAGCCTTTCTCGATCAGCCATCGCCGGCTCAGGCTGACAGCATAGCCAGGCTGTCGTGTGGTTCTGCGGTCCAGGTTGCTCGAGCGGCCCTTGTCGTTCTTGGTAACGTGCGGCGTCACGTTCAACTCCCGTACCGTGCTGACGAAATCCTTGCTGTCGTAAGCCTTGTCCGCACCCACGGTGATGCGGCGTGAGCGACCCTGTTGTTTTTGCTCAAGCATCAGAAGCGCGGCATCGCGTTCAGCATATCCATCGGCGTGCGTCACCATCGCCGCGGAGATCAGGCCGTTGCGATTCTCCACCAGCGCGTGGCCCAGATAGCTCAACTTGGACTCCTTGCCGTAGCTCTTCTTGTATAGCCGCGCATCCGGATCAGTGGTCGATTCATGCGTCTTGTTCGATCGCTTCTGACCGTGAAAGTCTCCCCCGTCGCCGTCATCGGACCCGTCTTTCGAGCGAAAACTCTTTTGCGATGCCCACGCCTGGATCAGCGTGCCATCGACAGTGAAGTGCTCGTCGGACATAAATTTCTTCGCCAGCTTGTTCACTTCTGCGAAGAACTGCTGCGCCACATCGGAGGTCAGCAACCGGTCCCGGTTCTTCGAGAACACCGCGTGGTTCCAAACCCCATCGTCCATGCCCAGACCTACAAACCAGCGAAACAAAAGGTTGTAGTCGATCTGCTCAACCAGCAACCGCTCCGAGCGCACCGAGTAAAACACCTGCAACAACAGGGCCCGCAGGATGTACTCGGGAGCAATCGAAGGCCGACCGGAGTCCGCATACAGTGCATCGAACTCTGCGCTCAACGACCGCAACACCGAGTCCGCCAACTTGCGAACTGCACGCAGCGGATGATCCGCAGGTACACGCTGCTCCAATGAAACATAGCTGAACATCCCGTCCTGAAACCGCTCGTCTCCACGCATGCCGGTTAGATGAACTAATTCAGACCTCCGTCGCAGAAGGGTACCTATTTCAACAAGTTCCTAGCATGAAGCGTCTCCAAACCTTTCCTTCACAAGCTGCAGCCCCTCATCCACCGTCCCAATCGTTCCCTCTAGTTGCGCGTCCTCCGCAGCCCGCAGCATCTCCTTGAACCGCGCTTCTGGACGATATCCCGCCGCAATCAACTCCCGTCCGGTAATTAGCGGTTTCGGCCTCACTATCTCTTCCGGCATCGCCTGCCATCGGTCTCGCACAAACTCCCAGTGCTCCAGGTGCCCGCTTCCCGCCAGGCAGTCCATCCGGTGCAACGCCAGATGCTCTTCAAATCGCTCCAGCTGGAAGAACCGCTTCAATGTCGATGCCTTCATCCGTCCCGCGTCCATAAACCGCATGTGATTCTCAACCAGGGCCACCGTCTGCCGCATCTCCTCATTTGAAAACCGGAATCGCCTGCAAATCTCCGCTGCAATCGCCACGCCTACCTCCACGTGACCATCGAATCGAATGCGGTCCGACGCGCGCCGGAACGTCGGCGGTTTGCCCACATCATGCAACAGCGCCCCCCAGGCGAGCGTCATCGGGCAGCCCCGCTCCAGCTGCTCCAGCAGCCCCAGCGTATGCACCCACACATCCCCCTCGGGATGAAACTGCGGCGGCTGTTCCACTCCCTTCATCCGCGCCACCTCGGGCAACACCTCTTCAAGCAACCCGGTCTCGTCCAGCAGTTCAAATGCTCTTCGCGCCCGTCCTTCCGTCAACATCTTGGTCAATTCATCCCGCACTCGCTCGCGGCTCACCGCATTCACGCGCGAGGCCTGCGCGCGCATCGCCCGCTTGGTTTCGCCTTCCAACTCAAATCCGAACCGTGCCGCAAACCTGATGCCGCGCAGAATCCGCAAGTGGTCTTCTTCG
The DNA here is from genome assembly GCA_963793885.1 of uncultured Acidobacteriaceae bacterium. Taxonomy (GTDB): domain Bacteria; phylum Acidobacteriota; class Terriglobia; order Terriglobales; family Acidobacteriaceae; genus Telmatobacter. The sequence continues at coordinate 872,848 of CAWCBQ010000001.1, read as the reverse complement.
AATCGAGTCCCCGGCCTCCCAATCGCCCGCACTATTCCCGCATCCAAGTCCGGGATTCCGCCGACGAAATCAATCACGCCCAAGCGAAGAGAAGAGGGAATTGATTGCCCGGCGCTGCGCAATTCTGACAGCTCCACGCGATCCACATCGAGCAACAACCCATTAATCGTGAAATCTCTCCTTCGCACATCCTCCTCGGCGCTCTTCGCATACTGCACCGCGTCTGGATGCCGCCCATCCGAATAAACTCCATCCGACCGGAACGTCGCCACCTCCGTCAAAACACGTCCTTCGTCAACTGCTTCATCACCAACCACACCACTGGTGCCCACAAGGACCACCCCGAAATGTGCCCCGACCGCAACCGTCTGCTCGAACAGCTCCAACACCGCGTCCGGTGTAGCGCTTGTCGCCACGTCGTAGTCCTTTGGCTCCCGTCCCAGGATCAGGTCACGTACGCATCCACCTGCAAGGTACGCCTCATACCCCGCCCTCCGCAGCTCTCCCACGATCCTCAAAGCCGCTTCGAGCTGGCGCGTAGACTGCAACATGGCTTCTTCCATTCTCTCTCTTGCGTCCCAGTTGATGGCGAGCCACGACAACCGCGCGCTCAACCCACCCGTTAAACTGGACATATGCCAGCCAGGGGTCTCATCCTCGCCATCGAGTCCTCCTGCGACGAGACCGCTGCCGCCATCGTTCAGCGCGGCTGCCGCACACTTTCATCGGTCGTCGCCTCTCAAATCACCACCCACGCCCGCTATGGCGGTGTCGTACCCGAGCTTGCCTCCCGCGAGCATCTCCGCGCCATCGTCCCCGTCGTGCGTGCCGCGCTCGCCCAGGCGCGCATCACCTTGGATGACCTCGATGCCGTCGCCGTCACCTCCGGGCCCGGCCTCGCCGGAGCCCTCCTGGTCGGCATCACCTACGCCAAGGCGCTGGCCTTCGCGCAAAACATCCCCCTCATCGCCATCAACCATCTTGAAGGCCACATTCACGCAGTCCTGCTCAATGAAGCGGAGCCCCTGGAGCCCTCCGACAATGTGCAGGTCAGTCCAATTACCTCTAATTCAATCGAAGACACTTCCTCGGCCACCGCCCCAAGTCTCAACCTCGCCGCTCCAGCCTCCGAACCAGCTTTAGCCTTGGTTGTCTCCGGCGGGCATACTCATCTCTTTTTCGCGCGCTCTTCCCAGGGCTCCTGGCACTACACACTCATCGGCCGCACCGTCGACGACGCCGCTGGAGAAGCCTATGACAAGGTCGCCAAGCTTCTCGGCCTGGGATATCCCGGAGGTCCCTGGATCGACGCGCTCGCTCAGTACGGCAATCCTCACGCCGTGCCCTTTGCCTTCTCGCAAATCAAGACCAAGCTCCACCTGGCTGGCAAACCGCCCCGTACCAAGGCTGCCAAAACCGCTCCCATTGCCGGTCTTGACCCTCATTTCCTTTTCTCGTTCTCAGGGATCAAAACGGCGGTCCTCCGCTGCGTCGAGCTCCACAACCTTCGCCCTGAAGCCGAAGCCCGACGTCAAGCGCTCTTTACCGGCCCCGGCGTTCCGGCGCAACCCACCGTCGAAGATGCACTCGCCGCCTGCGATCCGCAAACCCTAGACCTCATCGCCAGTTTCCAGCACGCTGTCGTCGGCGACCTCATTAAAAAAACCCTTGCCGCCCAGCAGTCGCTTGGCGCTACCCGCATCCTTGTCACCGGCGGAGTGGCCGCCAACCGCGAGCTGCGCGCCCGCTTCACCGCCGAGGCCTCCCGCCGCAACCTCCGCGTTGCCTTCCCCAAGCTTGCTCTCTCAACTGACAACGCCGCCATGATCGCTGCTGCCGCATGGCCCCGCTTCCAGGCAGGAGAATTTGCATCAGCAGACCTCTCGGCCGACCCCTCACTCGCTCTTGGCCGATAGACCCCCCGCCTTCAGACGGACTCGATCGCGTGGATGCTCTTACTTATCTCTGAAGCTAGCACCTGCAGGTCGGGATTCCAGAGCCGTTGCTCTCTCGCGGGCAGCTCATCCAGCAACTCGGAATAGGGCGTCACCTCGCATCCTGTGAACGCTGGAAAACCCGCCGCGTCGGCCATCCTGCAACTAACCTTTACCAACTCGGCCATTTCCCAATCCCCATTCGGTCGATGTGCGCAATGATGCTCCGCGACAACGGCCTCGAAGTCGGAGGGTAGCTTCCAATTCTTTATCAGCAGACGGCCCGTCTCGCAGTGGTCCCAGCCGAACAGCGCCCGCTCGCCCTCAAGGATGCTGCTCGGACTCCCTTGATGTGTCCTCAGCAGAGTGCCATATTCTTTAGGCTGAATCACCGCAAGCGCCATGCGCCCAATATCGTGCAGAATTCCGGATGTGTACGCCGTGTCCCTGTCGAGAAATCCCGGCGATGCCAGCCGTTCGGCAATGATCGCGCATGCTAGATTGTGGCGCCACAGTCCTCTCATCGCCGGATGACTCATTGACTTGCCAAGGTAAGCCCGTACGCCTACCGTGATGCACATCCCTTGGAGTTTGTTTGCGCCAAGCACAGCTATTGCTTGCAGAATGCTGCTCGCGGGATAGCGGGGAGAATACATGGCTGAGTTCGCCACCGTCAGCACTTCGCTTGCGAAAGCCGGATCGGATGAGACAAGCTCGCACAGTTGGTGAAGCTGAACATTCTCGTCATTCGCCAGTTGCAGTACGCGGATGGCAACTTGCGGAAATGGAGGCAGGCGTAGATGAGCCCACGGCAGTTTCACAGCTTCTTTGCTCTCTCTTGTGATCTGCACCGCCACAGCCCCTCCACCATCGACGGGATCATGGCGACAACACCCGCTTCTATCCCGGTGATTACTATGTCGGCAGGTGACCGCGCTTACTGCAGCGGAATTGACCGGCACCCATGCCGCCCGGTTCCATTTGCCTAATTTGCGATTTGAAATCGAACTGAATTGCCCTAAGAGAGACACAGCAAATTAGTAAACACTCATATTAGGATCGCGCTTCCCTGGTGGATTGCCGCTAAAACACTGCGTCTATTTAGCTTTCCAGGTTCGACCGTCGGCACTAACCCAAACCTGGCCTTGATCATTCACAATCTCAAAACTTCGTGTATCCGTGCCGGTACTCGCAGACAATTCCCCATGCAGGCGCACCATCATCGCTTGCCCGCTCCATTGCCGCTCGACCATCTCCCAATGGACGCCCGCATCTTCGCTAATGTACAGCGAGCCCGCCCTGTCGACAGCCAGCATGGAATGGGCTCCCGTAACTGTCGACACTGCAGGCAGCCCGCTCGGCAACTCCGCGGCCCTCGCCCTGTAAACAGCAAAAGTCCCTGCTACACCATGGCGAGCTCCGGAATCAAAGCTGGCAGGTGGCGCGGAGTTTGTCTGCGGTCGTGCCGTCCCCGCCGTGACCATCCCTTCCGAGAGTTCGCGATGGGCAGATCCATTCTCTTTGGCTTCAAGCGCGGGATTCGTCCCCAGCCTGTCAACCTGTGCGGCAGACGCCGCGAGCAGCGGCTGTCTCTCTTCGCTCGCGTCCGCCGGCGCGGGCTTGAACTCGCCGGCCGCGCCCAATGCCGGGGGTCCTGCTCCTTGTGAGCCCGTTTGCAAATCCGCCTCCCTCCTCCCGCTCTCTGCAGGCATTTGAGGCGCTGCTGAAAGCGCAGCCTCTGCGTTCTCGTTGCCCACCTTCCTGCTTTGCGGTGCAGGCCCTCCGGCAGCCCGCGCTTCGGGAACCGGAGCGGCACCAGGCGCACTCGCCGGTGTAGCGCTCCTCCCGACACCCGATTCGATCGGTGGTGTCGCTTGCGTTGCCGTTTGCCTCGTAACTCGCGCCATCTCCGCGCCTGTCGCCTCGCGTCGGACGTGAACAAAAATCGTCATCGCCACCAGGCCGGCCAGCGCTGCCGTCGGAGCCCAGACAAACCACCAGTACCTGGGCCATGGCCTCTTTCGGACCGCAGAATGTTTCTCTTCGCCAACAGCCCCCTCCATCTCCTCGGCTGCTTGCTGCGCCAGGTACACCACCCGCCTGCATCTCTCGCATGTGGCAAGGTGCCCCATAACCTGCCTGCGCTCCTCCTCTGCAAGCGCCTCCTCCGCAAAGGCGTTCAGGCTTTCCGCGTCGGGATGAAGATCGAATTGGGTGTTTGCATTCATCGTTCAGGCTGCTCTTGGAACGCCTCCGATTGAGAATTTTGCAGCAGTTTTTTCAAGTCCACATCCAGATCGCGCGGATCCGTTCCAAGCGCCTCCTCTGCGGCCCGCCTGCTCAGGCCGCTTCCCTGCAGATTCTTCAGAATTTGCTTTCGCAGCTTCTGGCACACGCGCCGTAGCTTGCGGCTCGCCGTCGCCTCATGAACGTGAAACACGCCGGCAATCTGCAGCAGCGTTCGCCCATCCAGATAATAGGCTGCCAGCAACAACCGGTCATCCGGCTCCGTACGCTGCAAGGCTCGCTCCACCGCCCTCTGCAGCAAAGTTAATTCAGCGGCTGGCTTTTCCGCCTCGCGGTCCGGAGCCGGGGCGTCATACTCCTCCAGCGCCTGTTCCCGATGCCTGCGCCGGTAATGATCCACGTGCCGTTGGGCAAGCGTTGTCCTCAGCCAGCCGATCAGCGATCCCCGCCCCCGGTAAGACTGCAATGGGCAACGTCTCTCGCCATCTTGCGTTGTCATTCCAAACAATTCGGCGTAGAGCTGATCGGCCAGGTCGTGTCCCAGCGTTTCGCTACCCGTAATTGCTATCGCCGCTCGCGTCAGCGGTTGCCGGTAGAGCGCAAGGAAGCGCTCCCAGGCGCACTCCTTCCCGGCGGCGCACGCTTGCGCCAGTACCAGGTCGCCCAGTTTTAGCCCCCGCAAGTATGCTGACTGTCGCTGCCGCGACGCGGTTAGTCCCTGTGCCAGCCCGAAGTTCCCCGTCGATCCCACATGCAGCAATATCTGCTTGAACTCACCCCGCTCCAGCCCGCAATTTGCCCCTTCGCACTCGTCCCAAAGCTCCTCAAGCAGATTGTCGTCGATCCCATTTGAGCCCCGGGCGGTATCCCCGCCTACACTACCTTCAACGGATTGGGCTGGCGAAGTCCCCACGCCCTCACAATACGCGAATTCGATTCTCAAAATCGACACGCAAATTCCCCAACCCTGCACCCAGCCAAAAAATTCCCGCAAGAAACCCATCAACCTTCGTTCCTCAGTCAAAGGCCGGCGACTCAGGCGTCGGTGGAGGAGAGCAATGAACAATCTAGGCAGGTTCGGCGTGGCGTCAGCGATTTTGCTTGCACTGGCAACGTTTCAGCAGGCAACTCATGTGGTCAAGGCGGCCGGTGGACCGGTTGAAGCGGCTAACGGGACCTTCCGGGTTCTGGCGCCCATCGAGAGTGGCAATCTGCTCCTATTTCCGGTGATTTGGGTCGCCGGCAACTCTCCCGGAGAAACCCCATTTATCACCCTCGACGAAGGCATCGGGAGTGGAGAGGTTGAAGTCACCGAGGCAGGCCGGGCACAGGGTCTTGTGCGTCCTCGTCGTCCGGTCTCCGACGGCAGCCACACGCCCCGATTCCTTCCCGAACCCGACCGCCGATTTCCGGATAATTCCGCCCGCGGAGACGAGGTGAACACTCTCGTTCTCGTCAATCGCTCCAGCAAACCCCTCCTGCTGCTTGCAGGCGAAATCGTCACCGGCGGCAAGCAGGACCGTGTCATCGCAAAGGATCGCATCGTGCCCGTCGGCGCCGATCCCATCGACTTGTCGGTCTTCTGCATCGAGCCGGGCCGCTGGACTGAGAGTTCTCCCGACTTTGGTGCCGCTGCCAAGGCGCTCGCGCATGGCTTTATGGTTCAGCCCACCGTTCGCGAGCGCGCCATGGTCCAGAAGGATCAGCAACAGGTGTGGGATTCAGTCCAGGGCGCAATCTCACAGATGGAGATGGCGGCTGCACCTCCAGCCTTCGGCTCCATAAACCATGGAGTCCTGTATGCCGGCGCCTCACCGAATCCCACGCCTACCACCAGCTATGCGCGTGTCATGCAGAATGATGCCGTCAGTCAAAAAATCGACCAGGCCGCCTCGCCCATCATCAAGTCACGCGACCTGGTCCTCGCCCGGCTGCGCGAGGAGCATGCCGTCGGTGTGATCGTTGCGGTTCGAGGCGAAATCGTCTGGGCTGACATCTTTGTCGATCCTGAGCTTCTTTCCCGTTACTGGATCAAACTGGTCCGTTCCTATGCCGCCGAAAGTCTCACCCGCGGCCAAACGAATGCCGCTCCCACCATGGCAGATGCGCAGCATTTTCTCGACGCGCCCACTGAAGGCACTGAATTCAGCGAAGGCGATGTGGGCGTCTACCGCTATCGCGAGCTCAATAACGGAAAAACCGAAACCTTCATCCTCCAGTCGCTTCTGCCCCGAACTGGCTACGACGTCCATATCTGCAAAATGAAGCTCATCACCCCTGAATATCGTTCCATGCCGCAGATGACCGATGCTCCCGAGCGCTTCCGCTGAGAATTGGGAAGGCGCCCCAGGTCTCGCTTCCGTGGTCCGGCTCGCTTAGCCCTCCGCGGCACCAGCATCAAATCGAACGCCGGCAAACACAAGACGGTGAGTAACGACCGCATGGGCCTGACCGGGCAGGGGCTCAATCAGCAGATCACCGCGCGATTGCACTAGGGGGAAGAGAACAGCCTTCTTCACTGGCTCCAGCGAGGAGCGGGCAAAACGTATTCTCAAACCCGATTCGGCATCGAAGGATGAAGGCAATTTCGTATTTGTAGCAAGCAAATCCTTCCTGGGTCCTCTGCTCATCTCCTGCAGACGACCCATCACCGGATCGAGCACCCGGAGCGTCAACTCATCTAATTGACGTGTCAGTTGCTACTTGGATTTTTCCAAGCTGTTTCCAGAAGCCCGTTCCAGTCTGGCGTCGGCTCGCCGAGCAGATTATGCACGAAAAAGTCCATCATCCGGCGCTCTCCGTAACGGCCTCCGGACCCGTGGCCGCCGCCGGGAACATCCAGCAGGTCAAAATCCTTACCTGCCTTGATGAGCCGGTCGACCAGCTGGAGCGTCGTCGACGGATCGACGTTTTTGTCCATCTCGCCCATCACAAGCAGCAGCTTCCCCTGGAGCCGCCAGGCATTGTCCACATTCGACGACTCGGAATACCAGGGGCCCACCGGCCAGCCCATCCACTGCTCGTTCCACCAGATTTTGTCCATCCGGTTGTCGTGGCACCCGGAGTTGGCCACTGCCACCTTGTAGAACTCAGAATGGAACAGCAAGGCTCCCATTGCGCTCTGCCCGCCTGCTGAAGTGCCAAAGACGCCTACCCCGCGGGAGAGGTCGTACCACGGATATTTCGCCGCCACAGCCTTGTGCCAAAGAATGCGGTCGGGGAAGCCGGCGTCCTTCAAATTGCGCCAAGCCACGTCGTGAAACCCGCGCGAGCGGTTGTTGGTGCCCATGCCGTCAATCTGCACCACGACAAAACCAAGCTCGGTAAGCGGCTGCGCCCGCGACGAAAAGCTCTTGGGTACAAACGAGCCCTGCGGCCCGGCATAAATGTCTTCGACCACCGGATACTTCTTCTGCGGATCGAAGTTTGCGGGCCGGTAGATCACGCCCCATATCTGCGTCATTCCGTCGCGCCCCGCCGTGTGAAAAGGCTCCGCAGGGCGCCAACCGGCGGCCTTTAACTGCGTATCGTCGGCCGTGTCGACGGTCATCACCAGGCTGGCGTCAGTCGAGCGGTGCAATTCCATCACCGGCGGCAGACTGAGCTGCGAGTAGGTGTCCACATAGTACTTCCCGTCTGGCGAATAGCTGAGCGTGTGATCGGCTTTGGCAGCACTGAGCGGGGTCAAACCCGTGCCGTCAAAACGAATCTTGTATCCATGCACGTAATACGGGTCTTCGTCCGGATCTTCGCCGCTCGCTTCAAAATAGATCTCGTGGTTGGTATCATCCACGCGATCTACGGCCCGCACTACCCAGTCGCCGTCAGTAATCTTCTGCTCCAGAGCCCCCGTTTGGCCGTTGAAGAGATAGAGGTGCTCCCAACCGTCGCGCTCCGACGCCCACAGAATCTCCCTGCCGTCATCGAGGTCGTGACGATAGTATTTTCCGTGATCGAATTGATTGCGCGTGAGTGGCTCGTAGTTAATGAATGTCTTGCTGGCCTCTTCGATCAGGGTGCGTGCCGCGCCGCTCTTTGCATCGACCTCGATGGCGCGATAGACTTGGTGGCCGCGCTGGTTGTAGTCAAAGGTGAAGCCGCGCGAGTCCTTCCACCACCCGAAAGCAGACATCTCATAGGGATTGGGAAAAAGCGCATCGTTGATCGTAACTTCCTCTTGGGTGTCGACCTGGAAGAGCACCGGTTGATAGAGCGCCAGTACATCTCCGGCCTTGGGATAAACCATCGACGACAACCTGGGCTGCAGCTGATCGGAGGGCGAAGACTCGATATAGTTCACCAGGCGCCGATACCCTGGACGGATGCGATAGGCCGCCAAATGCTTCGAGTCAGGCGACCAGACCAGCGTTTCGACGGCATAGTAGTTGCCCTCTGAGCCGTCTTGGCTCAGGAGCACGGTTTGCCGCTCGGCTTCATCCGGCTTGGCATGAGCCGGACGCACGGCGACGTTGTAGTTTTCCACGAACGCCAGCCATTTGCCGTCGGGAGACGCGATGCCATGCGCGGGGCCGTTGACCGCCGCAGGCGTTGAGTCGTAACCGCCATCGTCCTCTGCAAGGCCAGATTCGTCCTGTGGTGGGGGCTGTTTGGCACAGGTGTAAGCCGCTAGGTCGCAGCGCCAGTGCTCCCCGCCGTGCACGAACTTCATGGCCATGCCGTCCGCCTCGAAATGCAGGCCCTCAAGAGGCAGCTCCTCTGGCTTGACCGGCTCGCCCAAGGCCTTGCTAAGCGCGTCGGCCAGCCGCGCATGGTCGAAGGCCGGTTTCAGCGTCTGCTTTTCCGCGTCGACAAGAATGAATTCGTGCCCGCCGGGTATCGTCCTGCGATAGACAAAGCGACCGGTGCCTTCGATCCACTCAAGCTGGTCAGGCACGTGGAGCGCAAGGCCGTGGTATTTTTCCTCGAGGTTGAGCGCCCGCTCGTAGTCAGCCGGTGTCAGTTGCGCATGCAGGTCCGAGGGCAGCACGGCCAGAGGCCCAGGAATCACGACCAGGGCCAGCATCAACTGCCGGAACGGAATGCTAAAGAAAGATGGAAATACACTCCTCTTCAATTTGTGCTGTTGCATCGCGGAGGGTCCTTTCGAAAAAATGTCGCGCCCAGGCTCAGAGCGCCCCTTAGCATCGTGCAGTGTCAACCGCGTCCGTTTCAGCGGCCAGCGTTGCGGTCCTGACGGGATAGGCCGGAGGCCTGGCTTCCGCCGGTCCCCAACCGTAGAGAAATTCTGTTGCCGCACCGCAAACGCGCCCCTGGCAAGCGCCCATGCCGCAGCGCGTATGCAGCTTGGCCTCGCGCCAGGATGCGCATCCCGCCACCGCGCCGTGCGTCACGTCTTCGCAACGGCAGATCACGGTTTCGGCTGCCGGCAGACCCCGCAATTCCCTGCGCAGATCGAAGGCACGATCGAGACGAAAAGCAAAACTCTGCTGCCGGCGAAGCTGCCGCTCCAAAACGCGAGCCCGTGACTCGCGGCCGACGGCTGCCCATCCGGCGATCTCTCCCTCTATAAGCGCCTTGTCCAGGCCTCCGATGCCAGTCAACTCCCCCACGCAGGCCACGCCAGCAACCGAACTCTGTTGCAAGGCATCCACGGCGGTATAGCCGCCATCGACTCGGCAACCGAGCAGCCGAGGCAGCTCCAGATTCGGCACAAGATGGAATCCGTAGGCTAGCCAGTCACAGGCCAGCGTCTGTTCCTTGTTTCCATCGGTCACCACCACACGCTCCACGCGGCCGCGGCCTTCGGCCCGCAATGCCCAGGAGTTGAGGTGATATCTGGCAGAGAGCGTGTGTAGCCGGTAGTGCGCGCCTTCAACCAGTTTGCCGGGTTGCGTAAACAATGTTTGCAAGCCGAAGCCGGCCAGTCGGGCCAAGGTCGCCTGCTCGAAGATGCCTGCTATTTGAGCGCCCACGTCCGCGAGTCCAGCCGCAACGGCCAACAGCAGAGGACCGCTGCCTGCCACCACCACGCGCTTGCCTCTTGGATCGAGCCCCGCCTTGACCAACGCCTGCAGTCCGCCTGCGCCCATCACACCAGGCAAAGTCCAGCCCGGGAAAGGCAGGAACCGCTCTCGAGCGCCGGTGGCCAGGATGAGCCGCTTAAACCCCACATCGCTGCACTCGTTGTCGGATTCCAGACGCAAGAGCCCGGACGCAGGCGAATCGATTACCTGATGGCCATGCAACACCTTGCAGCCGGACGCATGCAACCGTCCTATCCAATCGAGGTACTTTTTCCCGTGCGGCAAAAACCGCGCCGTCTCCGCGCAGAATCCTCTCCAGATTTGTCCGCCGGGAGACTGATTCGAGTCCAGCAGGCAGACGCTCGCGCCCGCTTCCGCGGCAACAACCGCCGCCGCCATTCCGCCCGGGCCGGCTCCCACCACAATTACGTCGTAGCCCGCCTTCATTCTGAGGCCACCTCCATGCCGGGGGCGCAAAGCAGTTGGCAACTCCGCAGATGCGCTACGCCGTTCACCGTCATTCTGCACTCCATGCAGATGCCCATGCCGCAAAGAGGCGCACGCGCTTCTCCATGCACAGAAAACCGGCATGGCTCGCCGGACATGATCACCGCCGCGGCCACATTGGTGCCCGCGGCCACGCGCATCTGCTTGCCGTTCACCGTAATGGATACCTCTTCGCTTTCCAACCGCTCCCCCTTGCGCGCGCCCGGATGCAGAAGCTGGCACTGGGCACAATGGATTATTACTCCGACCGCGGTATTGCGTACAATTTTGTATATCAAAAAATGGATCGTATCCGCGGATTTTATCCTCCATCTTCGCTCGCAGGGCAGTCCGGCATTGCAAAAATGCGATGTTGTATACATTGGCCCGTTGATGTATAACTCCATCCATATGTCCATCGGGCGGGCGGGTACTGCGCTACATTGTTTCTGTCCCGGATTGGGAGGATATCAATGAACTTCTTGCAGAAATCGAGGCTCGTTCTCTGTGCCTGGATCGCCACGGCAGCCATGATGTACGGCGCTCCAACCACGCCGCCGGCCACCCCTCCACAGATTCAGCCTGTCATGCCGGCATTGATTGAGCAGTTCACCGCCAACTTTATGTCCCTTGATCTCACCTACTCGGTGGCTATATCGCCAGCGAGGCTGGCGCGACTCGAAAAATTCTATGCCGATACCCAGGCGCAACTCGCCGCGATCGACTTCGACGCGCTCTCACAGGAAGATAAGGTCGATTATCTGCTGCTGAAAAATCACGTTACCGCCAGACAGCATTGGCTCGCGCTCAAAACAAGGCAGGTCGACGAGATGCAGCCATTGCTGCCTTTCGCAGAGACGATTGAAAGCCTGTTGGAGAAGAAGCGGCTGATGCAGCGTCCAGATGCGGAGCAGGACGCGGCGGTGTTGAGCGAAATGGTGAAGCAGATCGCCCAAAAGCGCGCGCAACTTGCCGATGCCGGCCAAAAAACGAAGTTCGATCCCGCCGTGGCCAACCGCGCGGCCTTTGCCACCGAGCAGTTGAGCAGCGATTTGCATGATTGGTTCGACCAGTACACCGGCTACGACCCCACCTTCACATGGTGGGTGGATCTGCCCTACAAAGCGGCCCAGGACGCTCTGAAGGATTACAGCATCTTTCTCAGGGAGAAGCTGGCCGGTATCCCCCCCGGCGACAAGACAACCATCATTGGCGATCCGGTGGGCCGTGAAGCGCTGCTCAACGAGTTGGCCGACAACATGATTCCCTACTCCCCCGAAGAACTGATCGCCATTGCCCAGACCGAATACGACTGGTCCATGAGCGAGATGCTGAAAGCCTCGCGCGAGATGGGTTTCGGCGACAATTGGCACGGCGCGGTCGAAAAGGTGAAGCAGATGCACGTGCCGCCAGGCGAACAACCGGAGCTGATCCGCAAGCTGGTAGTTGAAGGTATCGATTTTGCAAAGAATAATCGCTTGGTAACCGTGCCGCCCCTGGCCGAAGAGACCTGGCGCATGATCATGATGACCCCGGAGCGGCAGTTGGTGAATCCGTTCTTCACCGGCGGCGATGAGATCAGCGTTTCTTACCCCACCGATTCCATGACCTACGATCAGCGCGAGATGAGCATGAGAGGCAACAATATCCCCTTTGCGCACGCGACTGCGTTTCATGAAATGATCCCCGGCCACTTTCTGCAGTTTTACATGACCGATCGCTATCGCCCCTACCGGCGCATCTTTGACACGCCCTTCTGGATCGAAGGCAATGCGTTCTGGTGGGAGATGCTCTACTGGGACAAGGGCTTCGAGCGCACACCGGAGGAGCGAGTGGGCGCACTTGTGTGGAGAATGCACCGCTCTGCCCGCGTAATCTTCACCATGAATTTTCACTTGGGGCGATGGACTCCCCAGCAGTGCGTCCAATATTTGATCGACAATGTCGGCTTCGAGCCGGACAACGCGACCGCCGAAGTGCGGCGCTCGTTTGACGGCTCTGTCGGGCCGCTCTATCAAAGCGCGTACTTGCTCGGTGCGCTGCAGTTTCGCGCACTGCACGCTGAACTGGTGAAGCCCGGAAAGATGAGCGATTGCGAATTTCACGATGCCGTCCTGCATGAAAACTTCATGCCGGTCGAACTGCTGCGGGCCGACCTTGAGGGTCAGAAGCTGACGCGCGATTTCCAGACAAGCTGGAAGTTCTATGGCCCGCATCCGGTGCATCCATGAGGCCCGCACCGGAATCGCGATCATCGCAGGCGGGTTGACTGCAGGAGCGGATTAGAATACGAATGGTGCTCGTGTGGATTGAGCAAACGTTTACGCAACGCAGCAGAACCCGGCTCTATAGGCGCCGGCCGCATGAGGTGAATCGATGAATCGCAGTTTGAGTCGCAGAAAGTTCATGAGTGCAGCGGTCGCCGCGGGTGCGGCCACGCTTCTCCCCTCCACCGAAACTGTCCTTGCCGCCAGCCGCAGCCAACAGGCAGCCGCCCAGGCCGTTGCAGATGACACCGCCAATCAGAACCTGACGAATGCATCAATCGCCAAAGTGCAGTGGAAGGCCAAACCGTTTCCAATGCCCCAAGTGCGCCTGCTGCCCAGCTTCTGGAAAGACACGATGGAGCTGAATCGAAGCTACCTCTATTCCCTGCCCAATGAGCGCCTGGCGCATAACTTTCGTGTCAACGCCGGCATTCCCTCCGACGCCGATCCTCTGGGAGGCTGGGAAGCGCCGGACTGCGAGCTGCGCGGCCACTACGTCGGCCACTATCTTTCCGCCTGCGCGCTGATGCACGCGAGCACCGGTGACGAAGTCATCGCAAGCAAGGCCAGCGCGCTGGTGGGCATGCTCGCCGAGTGCCAGGCAAAGGACGGCTATCTCAGCGCCTTTCCAACCGAGTTCTTCGAGCGGCTGCGCAAGCACCAGGAAGTCTGGGCGCCTTTCTACACCTACCACAAGATCATGGCCGGCCTCATCGATATGCACCAACACACCGGCAACCAGTTGGCGTTGCAAATGGCCGAGCGCATGGCAGACTGGGCCGCTCGCTATTCAGCTTCCTTTACCGATGAAGACTGGCAGAAGGTCCTCTTGGAGGAGCAAGGCGGCATGAACGAGGCCGCATTCAATCTGTACGCGATTACCAGCAATTCGAAATACCGCGATCTCGGATACCGCTTCGAGCACCACCGGATTTTCGATCCGCTCGCGGCCAACGAAGACAAGCTCGACGGCAACCATGCGAATACCAATATTCCCAAAGTCATTGGCGCTATTCGCGGCTACGAGTTGACGGGTGACACCCGTTACCGGGAGATCGCCAAGAACTTTTATCGCATCATCACCGAGCACCACATTTATTGCACCGGCGGCACCAGCGACGGTGAGATGTGGCATGCGCCCGACGCCATTGCGTCGCAACTCGGCCCGGCCGCTGAAGAATGCTGCTGCTCCTACAACATGATGAAACTGACCCGTCATCTCTTCGGCCAGGAGCCCGACGCAAAGCTGTTCGACTACTATGAGCGCTTGCTCATGAATGTGCGCTACGGAACCCAGGACCGCAATGGGATGCTCATGTATTACGTGCCCTTGCAGCCGGGCAAGTACAAGACCTTTGGCACGCCCTTCGACGCTTTCTGGTGCTGCACCGGCACGGGATCCGAAGAATACTCCAAGCTCACCGACTCGATCTACTTTCACGATGACAGTTCGGTCTTTGTCAACCTGTTCGTTCCCTCTGTCCTTGACTGGAAAGAACGCGGCCTGAAGATGCGCCAGACAACAAAGTTTCCTCAAGATGAGCGCATTACTTTCACCATCGACGCCGCACCGTCGAGCCCCTTGGCGCTCAAGATTCGCGTGCCCTACTGGGCGACAAAGGGCGCTACCGTCAGCGTAAATGGAAGTCTGCAGGATGTGGCCGCGGCTCCCTCGACGTATCTCACTCTGGAACACAACTGGAAGGCGGCCGATGTGATCACGGTCGATTTGCCGCTGACGCTTCATATCAATGTCGCGCCAGACGATAACGCGGTTCAGGCAGCCATGTTTGGTCCGCTGGTGCTGGCGGCCCTGCTCGGCACCGAAGGACTGACGACATCGATGATTTACGGTGATTTGGGTCCGCGAGGCTTTGACGATGGTTATCCCATGCCTACGATCGATATTCGTCCCATGACGCCGCACCACGCGAATGGTGAAGCTCTTCCGCCGCCCAATGCGGATGAGGTGTGGTTCGAGCAGGCGGAGGCATCGCGGCTTTATCCCTTGCAGTTCCATACCAGGGGTCGCGGCCCCACCCACACGCTTGTACCGCTCAACCAGATCATGGACCAGCGCTATTCGGTGTACCTGCGTCACCTCGCACCTGGTTCTGCATGAGTCAAATCATTAAGAGCAAATGCAAATTCAGAGTTGCTGCGGGATGCGGCATTCGGCTTGCAATTGCCTGAGAAGGTGAAACTCACCGTGGTCTGCACCGAACCGGGCGCGTGCGGCGAGCCGCTTCAACCCCGTGCGGTTTTTCCGATCCGTGTCCACACCAGATAGACGGGAATGCCCAGCAGAACCAGCACCAGCCCGGGCCAGGTGTACTGCGGCTTGTAGCGCAACAAGGCGAGCGAAGTGGCTGACGCCAGAACCACGTAGAGTGCGGGGAGCCACGGATAGCCGAGCGCCTTGTAGGGACGCTCCGCTTCCGGCCGCTTATGGCGCAGGACGAACAGCCCGCAGATGGTGAGGATATAAAAAAGCAGGACTGCGAAGATGATGTAATCCAGCAGTTGCTCGTAGGTTCCGGAGATGCACAGCACGATCGCCCAGGCGGCTTGGATCGCTAGTCCGGCCACCGGGGTTTTGTAACGGCGATGCAGCTTGCCCACGGCCCGGAAGAAGAGCCCGTCGCAGCTCATGGCATAGTAAACCCGGGCTCCCGCCAGGCTGAGTCCGTTGGCGCAGCCGAATGTGGAGATAAGAATCGCCAACGCCATCAGGGAGCCGCCCACGTGGGGAAAAATTTCGGTCAGCGCCGCCGTTCCAACCCGATCCTCGGTGGCGTACTGGATGCCGCGCGCCATTGTGGTCGCGCCGTGCGGATCGCCGTGCAGAGGAAGTATTAACAGGTACGCCGTACTGGCCAAAAAATACGCGGTGAGCACAAAGCCGGCGCCCAAGGCCAGCGAGAGCGGAATATTGCGGCGCGGGTTCCTGATTTCGCCGGCGGTAAAAGTAACGTTGTTCCAGGAGTCGGAAGAAAAAAGCGAGCCCACCTGAACGATGGCCAGAATCACAAGCAGATTCACCATGACGGTGGGGCCGCCTAAGCCGATCTGCACGGGGTGGAGCGTTGACCAGCCCGCATTCTGCCAGAAAGCAGACCAGTTGGGCCCGAAGTTTGCGGCTACGGCCTGCGCATTGCGCCCAATCGTGAAGCCGAGCACCACCAAACCAGCCAGCGACAGAGCTTTGGCGACGGTGAAAACATTTTGTACGAGCGCGCCCAGACCGACCCCGAACATATTCAACACCGCGAGAACTGCAACCACGCCTATGCCCACAAGATTCGCGGTGTTGACCCCAATCTCCATGTTGCCCAGAACCATCGGGCCCACCCGGATGGGAGGGACATGTGCGATATGCCATAGCCAGTGCGTACCCGAGATGGTCGGGAAGAAGACGCCGGCAAACTTGCCGAAGGCGACGCAGACCGCCGCGATGGAGCCGGTTTGAATCACCAGAAAGAACGTCCACCCATAGAGAAAGCCCCAGAGCGGGCCGAGCGACTCCCGCAAATAAACATATTGCCCGCCGGCCTTGGGCATCATAGCCGCAAGCTCACCGTAACTCAGCGCCCCGATCATGGTCATGATTGCCGTCACGACCCACGCCGCCAGAAAGAGCACGGGCGAGCCGGTTTCACGGGCAATCTCGCTGTCCACGATGTAAATGCCGCTGCCCACCATGGACCCGACAACCAGCGCGGTGGCGCTGAACAACCCCAGGCCCCGGGTCAGTTGCGCAGCATTCCGCCCGGTTCGCCGCTGCGCGTACGTTACATGCTCGGGTGCTGTCATGGCAGCTTGACCTCTCGCGCATTTCGACAAGGCCTGCTGGAGAAGCCAGCCGATTTCATACCAGATGCCGCAATAGTCAGGTAGGACAACGCGCAGTCTATTGTATCTATTTTCGTATGCTGTTCGACCGGGAATTTGTTTCGATCTCCGGCCGCTCAGATTCTCACCAGCCGAACCGCGATTTTCTCGGATTTCTAGCAGTTGGCTGTCGCGCAGCGGCGATTTCAGGTAAGATTTCTCAAAGTATGCAATTTTGTAGACAATCTTATGACTGACACTTCTCTGCCACTCCGCATCGGCGTGATCGATTCCCATACCGCCGGCGAGCCGACCCGCTGTGTGCTCTCAGGAGGGCCGCTCCTGGGTGCAGGTTCGCTCGCCTCCCGCTTAGAGAAGCTGCGCAACGAACATGATATTTACCGCCGCGCCATTCTCTGTGAGCCGCGGGGTTCCGAGGTCCTGGTTGGCGCTCTGCTGGTTGAGCCGGTCGATCCCGCGGCCGCCGCAGGCGTCATCTTCTTTAATAACGCGGGCTATCTGGGCATGTGCGGCCACGGCATGATCGGTGTCGCTGCGACGCTCTCCTATCTTGGCAGGATCGGTCCAGGGGAGCATCGCATCGAGACCCCCGTGGGAGACGTAGCCATCACTCTCGGAAAAGAAGACGAGGTCACCATATCCAACGTCGAAGCTTACCGCTATAGCGCCTGCGTTCCGGTTGAATTGCCCGGCTACGGCGTGATTCACGGCGACGTGGCTTGGGGTGGAAACTGGTTCTTCCTGGTCGAAGATCATCGACTCGCTTTGAGCCTGGAGCACGAAGAACAGTTGACGGCCTTCGCCTGGCAAGTGCGCCATGCCCTCGCGGCCAACGGTATCACCGGCGCCAACGGCGCCGAGATCGATCACATTGAGCTCTTCGGCGCCCCGCACAACCCCGCAAATCACAGTCGCAATTTTGTGCTTTGTCCCGGCAAGGAGTATGACCGCTCGCCCTGCGGCACAGGAACCAGCGCGAAGATGGCCTGCCTGTTCGCCGACGGCAAGCTGACGCCTGGCCACTTGTGGCGCCAGGAAGGCATCCTCGACAGCGTCTTTACCGGCCGCATTCAACTCGAAGGCAACAGGATTCTGCCTTACATTACCGGCTCCGCATTTGTTACCTCCGCGGCCACGCTCATCTTCCAATCCAACGATCCATTTCGCGACGGAATTCCCGAATGGAGCGGAAAGCTGGGATGAGTGCGGACTCTACTTTCGACTTGGCCATCGCCGGAGGTGGCATTGTTGGCTGCGCCTGTGCCTTGGCCTGCGCGCAGCGCGGTCTTCATGTGGCGCTGGTCGAGCGCGACGTGCTGGGCAGTGGCGCCACTGCGGCAGGCATGGGCCACATTGTGGTTATGGACGACTCCGAGGCGCAGTTTGCCCTCACCCGCTACTCACAGCAGCTATGGCATGAATTAGGGCTGCCTGCGGCGGCGGAATATTTTCAGACCGGAACCCTGTGGATCGCCGCCGACCGCGAGGAGATGGAAGGCGCAGAGCGCAAGCACGCATGGTACTCCGATCGCGGCGTACCTTGCCGCCTGCTCACCGCAAGTCAATTAGCGCTTGCCGAGCCCAATCTCAGCACCGGATTGGCGGGTGCGCTTCTCGTTTCAGACGACGCCGTCGTCTACCCGCCAGTCGCGGCCCTCGAGCTGGCGCGCCGCGCGGAGCGCCTCGGTGCGCGCTTGTTCGTCGGCCGCGCCGTCAAAGCCATCGGCGATGGGCATCTGCTGCTTGAAGATGGAGCAGAGATACGTGCGCGCCGCCTCGTTCAAGCTCTTGGTGCCAATGCTACGGATCTGTCGCCGAACCTTCCCATCCGCAAACGCAAAGGCCATCTCGTCATCACCGATCGCTATCCCGGATTTGTCCATCATCAACTGATCGAGCTCGGTTACCTCAAGAGCGCTAACAGCACCACGGCGGACTCGGTCGCATTCAACGTGCAGCCGCGCCTCACCGGCCAAATGCTCATTGGCTCCTCGCGTCAGTATGATGCGGACCACATCGCTGTCGATCAGAAAATCCTGAGCGCCATGCTGACCCGGGCGGCGTTCTATCTTCCTTCCGTCAACCACCTCAGCGCCATCCGCGTCTGGACCGGTTTTCGAGCGGCTACTCCTGACAAGCTGCCGCTTATCGGACCCGATCCCGGCAACCCCGCAGTCTGGCTCGCCACAGGCCACGAGGGCCTGGGCATCACCACTTCCCTGGCCACTGCCGAACTTGTCGCCTCTGCCTTCACAAACTGCGAGCCCGCTATTGCGCCCGAGCCTTATCATCCCGCACGCTTCGCACCAACCCCAAAATCAGAATCTGCAACACAGGAGAAGCTATGAACTGGAGAGGCGTATTGCCTGCTATGACCACCGCATTCAAACCTGATCTCACCATCGACCATCCAGTGGTGGCGCGCCATGCACAGTGGCTCATTGAAAACGGCTGTGATGGCATCATTAGCCTGGGATCGCTGAGCGAGGCTGGTACGCTGACGATGGCAGAGAAAGTCGCTTTGCTCAAGACGGTCGTTGGCGCTGTCGGCGGCAAGGCGCCCGTTGTTGCAGCCGTTTCCGCACTCTCCACCAATGAGGCAGTGGACATCGCGCGCGCCGCCTGCGACAACGGCTGTTCCGGTCTCATGATTCTGCCGCCCTACGTCTATAAGGGGGACTGGCGCGAGAGCAAGGCGCACGTGGCGGCTGTTCTCAAGGCCACGCCCTTGCCCGGCATGCTCTACAACAACCCCATTTCCTACGGTACTGACTTTCTGCCCGAGCAGATTGCCGAGTTGGCGCAGGAGTATTCCAACTTCGCGGCCGTTAAGGAGTCCTCAACTGACGTTCGGCGTGTAACCGCGATTTGCGCCCTCGTAGGCGACCGTCTGGCCGTCCTGGTCGGTGTCGACGACGTCATTGTCGAGGGCATCGCGGCGGGCGCCGTAGGCTGGGTCGCGGGCCTCGTCAATGCCCTGCCGCGCGAGTCCGTTGATCTGTTCAGCCTGGCCCGCGCCGGCAAGATGAAAGAGACATTCGAACTCTACCGCTGGTTCCTGCCGCTGCTGCGCTTGGACACCGTGCCCAAATTCATCCAGCTCATCAAGCAGATCCAGCAGGAAGCCGGTGCCGGCTCGGCCTACGTCCGCGCGCCCCGCCTCCAGCTGGTTGGAGAGGAACTCGCCGCTACCTGCGACGCCTATAAATTTGCCTTGGCCCATCGCCCCGCCGTCGCCGTCACCAGTACGCCGTTTGCCCCATAAGATATTTCTGGAGCTTCCTTCACGTCGCTTTCAGCGACAATCCTTTATCGGCAGCCAGTGGGGCACGCTCACAGGCGCGCCGATTCGGGCGAAACCCCGCCACCGGCGAGCGGTTATAGCGGTTTCAGGATTGCTGTACCCAGAGGCATTGCACTCAGGTCGACCCGACCCCAAGGAGAGGCGACACAGCACGAAGCGTACTTGGGCATACCTATTCTGAAACCGCTCTGATATGGAGTGACCTGTCAACCCCTGCACGGCTGTGGGGTGGTTTTTGTTTTTCCGAGGACAGGGCCAGCAGCAGCCGGGGCAGAATGGGCGACGATTGATCAGTCTGATATTCGCGGGTCGGAACCGCATGGTCATGATCCGTCGGGAGCTGCCTCGGACTAGTGTCGCGAGTCCGGCTGAGCCTGTCGCATAGAGCGGTCGAGGATTCTCCTTCGTGCGTGCTCCGGCTGCGGCTGGCCCTGTCTTCGAATTGGTTGACGATGTTCATCGGGTTGTGAAGTTTTTGTTTTTTCCTTCTTAGGAACTTGTTGAAATAGGTACTCGTTTTGAGTCGGAGGTCTTGGGCCATTCGTCTAACAGACATGCGTGGAGACGAGCGGGATCAGGACGGTATGTTCAGCTATGTTTCGTTGGAGCAGCGAGTGCCTCAGGATCATCCATTGCGGGCAGTTCGCAAGTTGGCGGACTCGGTGTTGCGGTCGTTGAGCGCAGAGTTCGATGCACTGTATGCGGACTCCGGTCGGCCTTCGATTGCTCCCGAGTACATCCTGCGGGCCCTGTTGTTGCAGGTGTTTTACTCGGTGCGCTCTGAGCGGCTGCTGGTTGAGCAGATCGACTACAACCTTTTGTTTCGCTGGTTTGTAGGTCTGGGCATGGACGATGGGGTTTGGAACCACGCGGTGTTCTCGAAGAACCGGGACCGGTTGCTGACCTCCGATGTGGCGCAGCAGTTCTTCGCAGAAGTGAACAAGCTGGCGAAGAAATTTATGTCCGACGAACACTTCACTGTCGATGGCACGCTGATTCAGGCGTGGGCTTCGCAAAAGAGCTTTCGCTCGAAAGACGGGTCCGATGACGGCGACGGGGGAGACTTTCACGGTCAGAAGCGATCGAACAAGACGCATGAATCGACCACTGATCCGGATGCGCGGCTATACAAGAAGAGCTACGGCAAGGAGTCCAAGTTGAGCTATCTGGGCCACGCGCTGGTGGAGAATCGCAACGGCCTGATCTCCGCGGCGATGGTGACGCACGCCGATGGATATGCTGAACGCGATGCCGCGCTTCTGATGCTTGAGCAAAAACAACAGGGTCGCTCACGCCGCATCACCGTGGGTGCGGACAAGGCTTACGACAGCAAGGATTTCGTCAGCACGGTACGGGAGTTGAACGTGACGCCGCACGTTACCAAGAACGACAAGGGCCGCTCGAGCAACCTGGACCGCAGAACCACACGACAGCCTGGCTATGCTGTCAGCCTGAGCCGGCGATGGCTGATCGAGAAAGGCTTCGGCTGGCTCAAGCAAACCGGCCCGCTGCGCCAAGTCAAGCTACGAGGCCTGGAGAAGGTGGACTGGCTGTTCGTCTTCAGCTGCGCAGCGCACAACCTGATCCGACTGCCGAGACTGATGGCTCAACCACCGGAAATGCTCCGGGAGAAGTGTGCCTGAACAACGGTTGCGAGCTTCGGAGATGATTCCCGGAGGTTCGTAAACCCCTATAAACACCGGCCAGAAACGTACTTCAAACAGATTTTGAACGAGTAGTTACGAAAATCGAAAGAAAAGACGCCACAACCAGGCGAATTTCAACAAGTTCTTAGGAAAGTTTTGGCTTTTGTTCTTGCTGTTGCTGTTGCTTTTTGCCGGTTATGCCGCCATTGCCTGGCCGGCAGCAGCTTCCGTCTTTACGCCAATGGCCCAGATGAAGCCCAGCAGTTCGCGCCCCACGGCGGTGACGATCTTGCGCTGGTCCTTGCCTGCCGCGGCCAGCCTGGCGTAGCGCTTGTGCAGGCGCAGTTGCGCCTTCCAGGCTATCTCCTTGATCTCCTCCGGCACGCCTTCTTGTCGCTTGCGCAGCCCAGGTCCCACGGCCGGCTTGAGACGATAGCTCCAGGCGGCTTCGATGGCAATGCGCCGCAGGTGCGCGTTGCCAGTCTTGGTGATCGCGCCGCGTTGCTGCCGCTTGCCGCTGGACTCTTCGCTGGGCACAGCGCCGCTGTAGCCCATCAACTGCCGCGCGCCCTCGAAACGTGAGAGCTGGCCCAGTTCGGCCACCACCGTCACCGCCGAAATCTCGGCAATGCCACGCAAGGCCTGCAAACCACGAATCACTGCCTGCATCCCGGCCGGAGCCAGCTTCACCGCTTCCCGGATCGCCTCCTCCAATCGCTTCACTCGCTCCGCCATGTGCTCGACCTCGTGCAGTAAATCCAGCCGCGTCCACTCCTGCGCCGCCTGCTCGTAATGCAGTTGCCGCACCCAGGCCATATACGGCTGGCTCCATGCCTTCACCCCAGCGACCGGACGCCGCCCGGTGCGCAACAGAAACTTGCTCAACCGATGCCGCGCCCGCAACTGGTCCTGTTTGGCTGCCTCGCGCGTTCGAACCAGATCGCGCAACGCCTCCGCACTGGCATCCGGTACCCACACCGCAGTCAGATCGCCCGCCCGATGGCAGCGCGCCAGCTTCACCGCATCCCGCCGATCCGTCTTGACCCGATCGCCGGCCTTCACCGGAACCAGCGTCGGGGCCACCACCGCGCACTCCACTCCCAACTCCGTCAACTGCCAATACAGCACGTAGCCCGTTGGACCGGCCTCGTAGCAGGCCCGCAGCTGTTCCGCACAGCCCAACTTCTTGATCAGCTTGCGCACCGACTCGGCGCGGCTGGCGATTATACCCAGGCTGCGAACTTCCCCATCCTGCTCGGCGACCGCTACCGCGATCGCCTCGGCATGGACATCCAATCCCAAAAATCGTACCTTTTCCTTCATGGCCGGTTCCTCTCCGCTTGTGGCTCTGGACTGTGTTCCTCTTCGACTCACAGCCTAACCCACGAAAAGCGCACTGGAACCGGTCACTCCATGATGACTAGTGACTGGCTTGAATTCGTTGCCCCATGTGCGCCACACGTGGTACCACGATCAGCGTCATCGCAAAAAGAAAGATCGAACCCGCAATGAACGCCAGGTGCCCGTGGCGCAGATCCTCAAAAACCAGCTTTACGCCAATCAGCGCCACGGTCGCGTAGCCAATCCGGGTCAATTCCATCCGCCGCCAGTGCGCGCCGCTGAAAGCCAGCGCAATCGCTGTCGCACATACACATAAGGTGCGAATGAACGCCAGATGATGCGCCTCCGGAATCATCCTCAACGCCATCAGTCCCGTCAGCCCTTCCACAACAAGCCCCGCCACCGCTCCAACCGCCAGTGCCGCGAAGATAAGCAAAACAACCTGCTCTTTCCACGGCTCTGGTGAGCAAGGCCGAATCGCTGCATAGCAAAGAACGGTGCAAGCTGAAACCACGAATACCACTGCCGGAGGGGTCCCGGCGAGTGTCCCGGCCATGGCTTTGACCAACTCGTTAAGCAATCCGGATAGTGCAGCCGCAACCAGCAGGAAAATCATGCCGTGCAGTCCCAGCGCAAACCGCTTCCTTCGCGCTCCGCCAAAAGTCGCGGCAATCGCCGCTCCACCCAGCATCGTCGACTGCCATGGCGTCGGCAGGCAAAGCAGGCTGCCGGCCAGCAGAAGTGCCCCGCTCCAGGTCGCAAACACCACCGTATTGCGCTTTTCCTCTCTGCGGTCAAAGTAAGTGAACGCGGCTGCATACCCTCCGCACGAAAGCACCATGCAGAAAACACCCAGAACCTTTGCACTCGCCGGTGGCCCAAAGTAGATCACGCTGCACGCAGCCAGCAGGAACGCAATCATCGTCTCGATCGTCTCGAAGACGGTGATGGTCTTTCCTTTCAGCACTGTTCTGTAAATCAGGCTGGCTCCCAGAATCAGAAACAGCAGAAGTCCCGGTGCCAGCAACGCGCCCGTCCCCATCGATGGATAATCTGTCCGTGCGCTTTGCGGGCCGGAATAGATATAAATCAGCGCCCATATTGCAGCGTCGGCCGCCAGCGCCACGAGTACCCGCACGCCGGTCTCCCGATCCTCTCCCGCTCCGTATTCGCAAACAGTCACCATCACCAGCAGCAAAGCGATAAACGGGATCATCTGGTGCGAGGCAATGGATAAGCCCAGGGCAAGTGCGGCAGCCATGACATTGGCCACCCACAATACTGGCGCAAATTCGCGCTTCCATGCCAGCGCCGTCGCTGCAATCACAAAACCGCAAACCACCCCCGCGGTCGCGGGCGCCGTCAGCACACTGAAGCGCAGTGTAAGCTCCCAAAGCATGGGCGCAAGGATCAAGGCTGAAGTGCATGCGTAGGCTGTTCCGGTAAGCCAATCGCCAACTTTCGCTCGCGACGCCCCCACCAGCCATGCCAGCGCATATCCAATGGCAACTGCCGCCACCGCCGCCCTCGGCAGCGAACTCGTTTCGGCTACCGCTCTCAGCAGGTAAGCCCCGGCAATGCCCAGCATGGCTCTGCCCAGCACAGGGAATGTTCCGCCGCTCACCGAAACCGGAAGCTCATCGACCCTCTCCGAGGCCGCCAGGGTTGATGAACTCGTTCCCGCCGCCATCGGCATCAGGTCCGCAACACCCGCAGCAGGCTCCGCAAGGGCCGAGTCAGCCGGATGCTCCAGCGCAAACACCCGCTGCTCCAGCGCATCCAGTCTCGTCTTCAACCGTTCCATCACGTCGGGAAGATCGTTCATCTCTTCCACCCGATTTCGTTCACTCGATCCTGTGCACTCAACCGAATTACGCCTTTGGTCTTATCAGTCCGCGGCCGCGGCCTCGTGAATGTTCTCATCAGGCCATGGGGGTAGCAGCTTCACCAACGCCCACAGGAAAAACAATGGCAGAATCTCCAAACCAATCGCCGCCAGCAGTCCTTCTCTCGATACCAGGTGCATCTTGTAGGTCGTGTATCCAAGAAAGCTCTTTGAAAACAGCTGTCCGCCGATCACCACGTTCCAGCGCATTGCAAAAACGCTGATCAGAATCAGGCAGCCGGACAGTGCGTAGATCCTCTTACGCGTGATCTCCGTGAATTTCACCACCTGCGTAAGAAAAAGCAGAAGCAGCGGAACAAGCGTGCCAAGGATGATCTGAAGCACAATCTGTGAGAAGAGCAGCTTGGTGTGGGCCATAAAATTCAGGCTGCTGAACGATTCGTCTGCCTCGTAGATGCGATGAATCAGGTCCAGCATCTCCAGGCTGAAATCGATAATGAAGATATAGAACATGTACATCGCAATCGTGTCCACACAGCGCATATCGATAACCTTCTTGCGCATTTTGGTCAGTAGCATGTACAGCAGCATCACCCCGGCTACACCCGACACCATTGCCGAAAAGATAAACACCACCGGCATCAGCGGCGATGACCACCACGGATTGGCTTTGATTGACCCGAAGATGAATCCCACATAACCATGCAGCAGAAATGCCGATGGAATGCCGATCAAAGTCACAATCCAGCCCACCCGCTCGTCAATCGCCAGAGAGCGCTCGCTGATGTTGGTCGACCCTAGCGTCATCACCTTGTAAATCAGACGCAGCACGCCTCTGCTCGACCGCGACAAGAGCACGATATCCCGCCGGTAGTCGAGCCATATTTCAAACGAGAGCACAGCCATCAGGTACCACAGGTACACATACCCGAACATCGCCATCGCCGACGTGTCGTGCGGAGTAAAGTACATCTCGGGAGAGCGGAACGGGTGCCCCAGGTGCAACACCAGGGGCAACGGCGCTACCAGCAGAAAGGCCAGCGCCGTCAGCAGAGCCAGCCGGTACGTCGGCTTCACCGCCTCAACCCGGAACACTCTCTCCAGCGACGCCAGAATGAATGCCCCTGCAACCAGCCCCGTAATATAGGGATACAAAACGATCAGCACGCTCCAATAAAGCGTCACCTCGTTTGGATACATGTAACCTTCAACACCGCTCATAATTCGTCACCCATCCCCGGCTATTTTCTGATCCCCGTTCCCTGACCCCTGGGTTCCTACCGCACTGAGCCATCCAGCCCGTTATAGAAAGCCTTCGCCCCTGTCGCCATCTGTGGTTTCAGCACCTGCACGCTGTGCATTTTCAAGAACTCATGGATCGGATCGTTCGGGTTCTTCAAGTCCACAAGCTGGCGCGCCCCCGTCGGACAGGCCTCGCAGCACGCGGTCGTCAATCCCTTGGTAATCCGGTGGTAGCAGAGCGTGCATTTGTCCGCGACTTCCTTCTGCGGATGGATATACCGGCATCCATAGGGGCAGGCCTGCACGCAATAGGCGCAACCAAGACAATATTTCTGATCCACCAGAACCGCGCCGTCAGGTGCTATAAAAGTTGCGCCTACCGGGCACACCTGTGTGCACGGCGAGTCCGCGCAGTGGTTGCACATCTTCGGAACGAAGAAATACTTCTTGTTGTCCTCTTCCGCAACCGGGAAGCCTTCCTTGCCTCCGTCCGGCGAAATCACCTCCGGCTTTGCCATGTCCTCGTCCGATACGTGATACCGCTCAACCCAGGTGCGGAAGAAGCCGTCCGGAACGTCATTCTCTGTTGCGCAGGCCCGCACGCAGTTGCCGCACCCGATGCACTTGGGAATGTCGATCAACATGCCCCACCAGTGATCGCTCATCGTGTAATTGGAAGCCTGCTCCGGTGTTCCCGCCAGCACGGCCTTCCATGCAATCGCCGCCGCGGGCATAAGAATCAGCATCTGTCGCCGATTAATCTTCACTTTGCACCTCCCGCATCAATGGCCGGATTGTGTGGATCATGGCAGGTCTGGCAGGCAACCCCATTCGAGTGATCTGCCGGAACAACCTGCGGGAAATCTTTCGGCTTGGCGGCGCTCGCCGTGTGGCAGCGTGCGCATAGCACTGCCGTATCCGGCAACACCGGTGTCACTGACGCGGGATCGTCCGCATGGCGAAGTATTGGGGGATCCAGCGGCATCGGTCGAGTCACCAGGGCAACCAGTCGCCCGTAGAGGCTCGGTTTGGGAGCCTCAGGCGCGGGAAGGCGCATCACCAGCGCTCCGTGGCACGCTTCGCAATTCACATGCGCATGTTTCCCTTTCACCTTCTTGTCCGCCACATCTGAGTGGCAGGCTTCGCACGCCTCGTGCCCGGCAAACTTGGCCGGATGTGCGGCAATCTCGCCCATCGCGGCCCCGCGGTAGTGCCCGTACTCTCCAAAGCTCTTCGGAACAACAAAATGGCGCACTACCAGGAACACCACGAAGGCGAGGACAAACAGCCCCGCAAACCGGAAAAGATGTCCTGCATCCTTGAATCTGCTCATGAAACCTGTCTCCGTTGACCCAGCGACGGAACATTCTGTGACTTTCTTCTATGCGACCCAAAACATTCCTTGTTCGCAACCCTACAAAAATGGCGATAGTAAGGTATGTGAGACAGATCACCCATAGGTGTGACAGAGGCCGCATCCATGTGACGTAGATCGCATTCAGCCTCCGATCCACTTCCCATCCTGTCGCGAACCCTCTCCATCCCCAAAGGCCCGGCATCAGGCGATACGATGAATCCAGGGGGGGGGCAGAATGCCGGAAATCCTCGACGGTGTCGCAATTGCCGCTGCAATTAAGCAGGAAGTTGCAGAACAAGTTCGCGCGCTCGCACAAAAGGGAATTCGTCCCGGCCTTGCAGCGGTCTTGGTCGGCAACGTCGCCGCTTCAGAGATCTATGTCCGCAGCAAAGTGCAAACTTGCGCTGAACTTGGCATTTACAGCGATCTCATCACCGCGCCGGCTGAGATCACCACTGAAGCCCTGCTCGATCTGGTTGCCGCCCTCAACAGCCGCGACGACATCGACGGAATTCTCATCCAGTTGCCGCTTCCCGCTCACGTTGACTCGAAAGCCCTCCTTGATGCCGTGGATCCAGCCAAGGACGTTGACGGATTTAATCCCGTGAATGCTGGGCGCCTGCTGGCTGGCCGCCCCGCGCTTGCGCCTTGCACTCCCGCGGGTGTTCTTGAGATTCTCAAGCGCAGCGGTATTCCCATCGCCGGCCAGCACGCCATCGTCGTCGGCCGCAGTGACATTGTCGGCAAGCCCGTGGCATTGCTGCTGCTCCACCAGAATGCAACGGTCACCATTTGTCATTCCAAAACGCGGAACCTCGCGGACCTTACCCGCCAGGCCGACATTCTCGTCGCAGCCATCGGCCGCCCCGGCTTTATCACTGAATCCATGGTCTCGCCCGGCGCAACCCTCATTGACGTCGGCATTAACCGCATCGCCACGCAAGAAGAGTTCGACCACTATTTCGCCGGCAACGCAAAGCGCGAGGCCGCCTTTGCCCGGCGCGGTTCCACCATCGTAGGCGACATCCATCCCAAAGCCTTCCTCCGCGCCGGCGCCTACACCCCCGTCCCCGGCGGCGTCGGCCCTCTCACCATCGCCATGCTCATGGCCAATAACGTGCGTGCTGCTCAAATGAGGAGAGGCCTCTAGCCCATGTTTCGTGTAGGACTCACTGGCAGCCTCGGCAGCGGCAAAAGCACGGTCGCCGGCTACTTGCGCGAGTTCGGCGCTCAGATTCTTGAAGCCGATGCGCTCGGCCGCCGGATGATGGAGCCCGGTCAGCCCGTCTACGATCAAATTGTGCGCGAATTCGGTCTTGAAGTTGTCCTGCCGGACGGCCGCCTCGACCGCGCTCGCCTCGCCCAATTGGCATTTCAGAACGGCCGCCTCAATCAGTTGAACGCCATCGTGCACCCAGCCGTGATTGAAGCCCAGCAGCGCTGGATGGAGGAGGTTTTTTCCCACGATCCCGCCGCTCTTGCCGTCGTCGAGTCCGCGCTCATCTTCGAAGTGGTCCGTGACGCCCGCATTCGTGGTGAAAACGAGGGTGTGCTCGCCGATTGGCGCCGCCGCTTTGACCGCGTCGTGCTCGTCACCGCCCCGGACGAGCTCAAGATCGCCCGCTATGCCGCACGCATCAGTCCGCCGGGTCCGGCCCGCGAGGTAGCTCAGGCCGATGCACGGCTCCGTCTCGCTCACCAGATTTCCGATCCTGAAAAAGCGGCAATGTCTGACTATGTAATTGATAATTCAGGCGATAGAGGGGATCTCTATCCTAAAGTCGCCAGCCTCTGGCAGCGCCTCAAAGACGAGAGCAACAATTCCCCTGGAAACTTGTCTTTAAAATAGAAAAAGCTTGGTGCCCGCGCCATCGTCTGTAAATCGGTGCGCCGTGCACCGAATCTTTGACACGTAAGTTTTGGAGTCTTCGAACCATGAGACTGCGCCGGATTGTCTTGATCGTTCTGCTTGTGGGTGGATTCTGGTACCTCACCAGCCATCTCGCCCAACATTGGGGTCACTTCTCTCTGCTCAATGCGAGCAGTTCCAACTCCCCGCTCCAACTCACTGAGGCCGAGGCCGCGCCCGCCTTCGACGTCGATGAACAGAACAATATAGCTGTCTATAAACGGGTGCTGCCTTCGGTGGTCAACATCACGTCCACCACCTTGGTCTTCAACTTCTTCTATGGAACCGTTCCCCAGCAGGGCCAGGGCTCCGGCTTCATTCTCGACAAGGCCGGCCACGTGCTCACCAACTTTCATGTTGTTGAAGGCGCAAACCGCGGCATTGAGGTCATGCTCAGCAACAAGCGCCGCTACCAGGCTAAGGTCGTTGGCACTGACAAGGTCCACGACTTGGCCCTCCTGCAAATTGACGCGCCCAACCTGGAGCCGGTCACGCTGGCTGACTCCTCCAGTCTTGCCGTCGGGCAGAAAGTCTTTGCCATTGGCAATCCCTTCGGACTCAGTGGAACCATGACCACCGGCATCATCAGTTCCATTCGTTCCATTCGCAATGCCGATGGAACACCCATTGAAGATGCCATCCAGACGGATGCCGCCATCAACCCCGGCAATTCCGGCGGCCCCTTGCTGAACTCTCATGGCGATGTCATCGGCATCAATACCATGATCGCCTCCAATGGAGCCGACCAGAGTTCCGGCATCGGATTCGCCATTCCCATCAACACCGCAAAGGCTGTCCTTGCCGACCTCACCCGCTACGGCCGCGTCAAGCGTCCTTCGCTCGGTATCGTCTCCTTTGGCATCGGTCCTGATCTGGCCTCGCAGATGGGCCTGGCCGCTGATTCAGGCGTCTTGATTCAGCGTGTCATCCCCGGGCAAGCTGCTGAGCGCGCCGGCCTACACGGCGGCAACCAGCAGGCCTACGTCGGCAACACCCCCATCATGCTGGGCGGCGACCTCATCGTTGCAATCGATGGCGAGGAGGTCACCGATCCTCAGGACATCAGCGCCATCATGGACAAGCACCAGGCCGGCGACACCATAAGTGTTACCATCTTCCGCGGCCGCCGCCAGATCACCCTCAAACTCATCCTCGGCGAAGCCCGCGATGAAAATGGCTGAACAGGAACCTTTCGAATGGCAGGAAGTCTTTAAGCGAAGCGCAGCATGAGAAGCCCTGTCATCGCTGAGCATCCTCATACGCGTCGGCGAGTTACGTGCGGCAGACGACAGGCGCCAAGCTTGAGGGATACGGGCTTCACAGGCTTCGGAAAAACTCAATGCAGGTAGGCTTTGTCACAGGGCAAGACTTTGGTCTGCCGACAGAGAGGCCAGTACAAACCGCAGCTTGCGGATCGGGCAAACCCCATACTTGCTTTCGTCAAATCCCATTGCCCCCGCTCCCATTTCCGTGACAGCCCGCTCAGATTCGCGTTACCCTCGTACATACGCGCTGACAGCAGTCCAAGGAGCGATCGAACCCCACCATGCCCATCCAAACCACCTCGAAAATCTGGCACAACGGCACCCTCATTCCCTGGGAGCAGGCCACGCTCCACGTCATGAGCCATGTCATCCACTACGGCTCCAGCGTCTTTGAGGGTGTCCGCTGCTATGGCCAGCCCCTCGGCTCGGCCGTCTTCCGGCTTCCCGAGCACATGCAGCGGCTGCTTGACTCGGCCAAAATCTACCGCATGGAGCTGCCCTTCACGCTGGAGGAGCTTTGCGCCGGGGTGGTCGAGCTGATCGAGGCCAACGGCGTCACTCCCTGCTACATCCGGCCCATCGCCCTGCGCGGCTACGGCGAAATCGGGGTCAGCCCCAAGGGCTCGCCCATCGAGGTCTACATCGCCAACTTCCCCTGGGGCAAGTACATCGCCGGCCACGGCGGAGCCGACGTCTGCATCTCCAGTTGGAACCGGCTGGCGCCCAACACCATGCCCGCGCTGGCCAAGGCCGGGGCCAACTACATGAACTCCCAGCTCATCCACATGGAGGCCGAGGTCAACGGCTACCAGGAGGGCATCGGGCTTGACGTCAACGGGCTGGTGAGCGAGGGCTCGGGAGAAAACATCTTCGTGGTGCGCAACGGCGTGCTGTTTACGCCGCCGCTGGCCAACTCGGCCCTGAGTGGCATCACCCGCGACTCGGTGCTGACCATCGCCCGCCATCTGGGTCTGACGGTCACCGAACAGGCGCTGCCCCGCGAGCTGCTCTACATCGCCGACGAAGTCTTTTTCACCGGCACGGCCGCCGAAGTATCGCCCATCCGTTCCATCGACCGCATCGTGATCGGCGACGGCAAGCCAGGCGAAATCACCAGGAAGATCGCCGAAGACTTCTTCGGCATCGCCAACGGCCTCAAACCCGACCGCTTCGGCTGGCTTACCCCCGTCAAAGTCAACGCCACCGAGCCGGTTACCGCGTAACGCAGAGCCGGAAAATGATCCGTCATCCTCAGCGAGCGCAGCGAGTCAAAGGGCCTGCTTCTGCTTTTCGACCACACCGGAACTTGATCGGGTGCCCCATCCAGTATTAGGGCAAGAACGGCTGGCAGGATGGACGCGTGCCTTTCGCAGCCTCATCGTCAAGGGGATGGAGCGCGATTTCAGTCCAGCCGGGTCAAAAATGCTTCGCCCTCGCTGGGCTGCACATGCCGCGCAATGTACTCAGCCCACTCGCGGTTGTCGCCCTCAGGACGGATCCGCACCCAGTAGCTGTTTTCGCCGGGAAATTCGATCACATTGCTGTCGGCGTATTTGCGCAGAAGCTCCTGCTTCAGCTTGAGGGCCTCACGTTCACTGTGGAAGGCCCCGATCTGTACGCACCAGCGCCCGCCGGTATTGATGGATTTAGGCGTCTCGTAGACGTCCATGCGCACCTCGGCCGTGCCCATCCGATAGAGGCCTATGGCCTTGGCGGCGGCGATGGTCAGGTCCAGAATCCTGCCTTCAACAAAGGGCCCGCGGTCGGTGATGCGCATGACGCCCGATTGGCCGGTCTTCATGTTGGTCACCACCACAACTGAGCCCATTGGAAGCGTTCGATGTGCGGCTGTCATTGCGTAGTCGTCAAAGACCTGACCATTGGCGGATTTCCGGCCAGCGTAGGGAGCCCTATACCACGTGGCCAGACCCTCCTCGGTCAGGATAGGCCTGTGGGTCGCCACGTAATCAAGGTCTTCCGCGCTTACGCCACCGGGAGGCGCGGGCGTAATGGGAATGCGCGCCAGCGGCGTTTGTGGCGCAGGAGCATAAACTGGCGGCACAGACGCTTGTTGAGCGGGTGGAAGTGCTTGGGGAGGAGGATTTTTCGCCACCCTGTTGTGATGTGCGCATCCGGAAATTGCCACGAGCGCCAGCCCCAGAGCGGCTGCCTGGCGGGCAGTTCGCGAATTGAATCCAACGCCGATCAAGGTCGCGGGACCCCGGGGGTTCCCGGATCTCTGGGGGGGGTGGGGGGCGGAGTGTGCGCTTGCTCAAGGCGGTCGGCAAGTCCCTGCAACTTCTCCGCCACGGTGCGCATGGCCGAGATCGACTCTTTCCGCACCTGCGGCACCACCGCGTCGTTCACATACGCAATGGCGTGGCGCAGCTCAATTTCGATCAGCTCCATGGCCTCTTCGAGGCGACGGCCTACGCCGCCTGGCCCGGGTCCCGCGTTGTTCTGAGATTGATAAGAACTCATAATCAGCAACCTTTGCTGCCGACGCACGGCCAGCCTTACCCCAGTCTGCTGGACGCTCCTGGGCGCGTCAATGCCGGCAGTCCCAGAGGTGCCGCAAGTGTCAATAATTAAGATCAACTGATTGAGGAGTACTTGGCTGAAGCTTTTACCCGCGGCAGTGACTTTTCCCTGCCGCTCTTCGTCTGAGGGTCAGGGTGGGTGTCGGATTCGGCAACACAAGACGGCCCTGGACCGAAAGACTGCTGAGTACAGGCCGTGGGCTGTCGGCGCTTGATGCGGAACTTCCACGATCGCAGAGTCTTGCATCCAACGATTGAGTTGACGTCACCTCAACCAGTGGGGGGCCGGCTTCTTGAAAAGCGGTTCACACGAAGATACGCGGGGCACAAACTTCCGTACTTGTCGCATTGGGCCCCAGCCGAAGCGGCTTCACGCCGCAGCGCTGTTTGGGGCGATGATGCTGCTGACGGCAATGCAGGTGAAGGCCGGGCAGACTGGCGCTGTCGGCACCGGTGTGGAGTTGCCCGATGCGCCACAAGCGGCTCTCCCGGCGCACACGAAAACCGAGCCTGCGGAGCCTTGCAAGTTGAAGACTGACGCAACCACCATTGTGCAGGCCGGGGCTGCTGGAGGCATGGCATCCGATTCTACCAACTCTGCTCTGAGCCCCAGCCTCAAACCGGGCTCGTGCCCTCCTTTTGAGCCGCACATCAACTGGTATGCCCGTTTCCTCAATGGGCCACATGTTAAGCGGCTCACCCCCAGGGAAAAGGCGTGGCTGGCATTTCGCAACGTCGTCGATCCCTTCAATGCGCTCACCATTCTGGGCAGCTCCGCCATCGCCGTGGGCTCCAACTCTCACTCCGCCTACGGGCCTGGAGTGAGTGGCTTCGGGCGATACGTGGGGGTCAGCTACTCGCAGGATGTGACAGCGGAATTCTTCGGTACGTTCCTTATCCCCTCCATCGCGCACCAGGATCCGCACTACCACCGGTTACCCGGCGCGACCGTGAAGCGGCGCATCGCCCATGCCATTTATCAGGTGATTTGGACACAGGGAGACGACGGTAGAGGGATGGCTAACTATGCCAATCTAGTAGGTTTCACCTGCGACGACGCCATCGGCAACCTGTATGTACCGGGGCAACAGACTCGGCTTTCAGCAAGTGCCACGCGCTACTTCACGGGACTGGCAACAGCGCCAATCGAGAACTTTGTGACCGAGTTTCTGCCCGACGTCGCCAGCCACATTCATGTGCGGGTGGTGCTGATCCAGCGCATTATCAATCAGATAGCAAGAACCGGAGGCACGCCATAGCGGTGCGTTTGTCTGAAATAAAGTGCCCGAATGTTGGCTTGAAAGGTTATAAGGACCCCGGCAACGTTCGTTTAAAAGGTTGCGATTCTTTGAGACCCTCGCCAGCGAGGGCTGAGGCAAGTCACTGACCGTTAGTGCCTTATCCGTGTTCCCGTTCCGCCCGTCCAATCTACCGTTCACTGGTTAAAATAGCCATTCGCTGTAGCGGAATTGGGTTGACCGCGGGTCGCGGTTACCCTAGCAATGAATTTCCAGCCTTCAAATTCCCGCGGGAATGGAGAGGCGGGCCGGACGCGGAAATTGAGCCGGCGACCAAATTTCATTGAGGAGACTGCACTTCCTATGCCTAAAGCGATCAAGTACGTCGAGAAAGCAGCTGTTTACGCCGCCAAGGGAGCCTGGGTGGTTTTTGAGCGGTTCAACCGCATCAGCCCGAACGCTGCCTTCACCCCCAAGTGGAGCGACAAGCCGCTGCAAAAGAGCTGGCAGAAGGAAAAGCCTCCGCTGGGCTGGCCGCGCACCACTGACTCGCTTTGCCCCAAGTGCGTGCCCGAAATTCGCAAGCAGATTCTGGACGGCAAGCTGCCCCACGAAGTGCTGCTGAATGAAAAGGTGGGCGAGATCAAGGCTCAGATCATCGAGCGCGATGGCAAAATCCTGATGGTGAAGGATTGTCCGAAGCACGGGCACTTCGAGGACGTCATGTCAATCGACACCGCGTTCTTCAAGCATTTGGAAGAGAGCTTCCCTGGCCGCGACATGCGTGCTCATGGCCAAGGCGACAAGAATCTCCACAACCACGGCACCTCGACCGTGACCCATGGGCGCGGCTCGGTGCTGACCATCGACCTCACCAACCGCTGCAACATGATGTGCGATCCGTGCTTTATGGACGCCAACCAGGTTGGCTTCGTGCACGAGTTGACGTGGGACGAAATCAAGACGATGCTGGACAACGCCATCACCATCAAGCCCAAGCGGCAGATGAGCGTTCAGTTCTCAGGCGGCGAGCCAACGCTGTCCCCGTACTTTCTGGATGCCGTGGCTTACTCGCGCAAGGTTGGCTACAACAGTGTGCAGGCAGCCTCGAACGGCATTGAATTCGCCAAGAGCAAGGAGCTTTGCCGCGCAGCCGCCGAGGCGGGCCTGCGCTATGTCTACCTGCAGTTCGACGGCATTGGCAACGCAGCCAACTCCCACCGCAAAGTCGGCAACCTTTTCGACGTAAAACTGCAGGCCATCAACAACCTGCACGAAGCCGGCGTCGAAATCGTACCGGTGACCACGATCATCAACGGG
Source organism: uncultured Acidobacteriaceae bacterium (assembly GCA_963793885.1). Taxonomy (GTDB): domain Bacteria; phylum Acidobacteriota; class Terriglobia; order Terriglobales; family Acidobacteriaceae; genus Telmatobacter. Next base: position 837,070 of record CAWCBQ010000001.1, on the reverse strand, counting down.
ATCAACAACGAGCAGGTGGGGCACATTATCCAGTTTGCTCTGGACAATCCCCGCAAGATCAGCTTCCTGAGCTTCCAGCCGGTGAGCTTTACCGGCCGTGACGAGGAGATCACCGACGAGCGCCGCATTGCACAGCGCTACACCCTTTCGCACATGGCGCACGATGTGAAGGCGCAGTGCGGCATCGGCGAGCCGGCGCGCGACTGGTTCCCGATCAGCTTTATGAGTACCTTCAGTGACTGGGCCGATCTGATCCACGGACCGGGCGCGGAGTGGGGCCAGCTCTCCTGCGGGTGCCATCCGAACTGCGGCATCGGCATGGCGCTGATGATCGACAAGGAAACCAAGGAGTCGGCGCCGGTTACGGCGTTCCTCGACATGGGGCAAGTGGCCAAGGACCTGGCGAAGGTGAATGACGCGGCGCGCGGCAAGTGGCTCTCGGTGATCGGACTCGGCCTTTCGCTGATGCGCAACTACGATCCGTTCCATTCGCCCACCCACTTCAAAATCACCGACATGATGAAGAAGATGGATAAGACCTTTAACGCGACCGGCAAGAACTACGGCAGCGTGAAGGGCGACCGTACCATCGAAGACATCAAGAACCGGCGCCAGGACCGGTGGAACTTCCTGTTCATCGCAGGAATGTGGTTCCAGGACCTGTTCAACTACGACTTCCGCCGCACCGAGCAGTGCATTATTCCCTACGCGACGCAGGAAGGCGAAATCAGCTTCTGCGCCTACAACACGGGCGTTGGCTGGCGGAACATTATCGAGAAGATGCACATGACGGCCACCCTCACCAAGTGGTACGAAGAGCATGGCCGCCACGAGATTTTTGCCGGCGGCAAAAAGGTTGGCATGACCCATGTTGGCCACGACCTGGCCCTGAACATGGAACATGTGAACTCCGAAGCCAACCACACGCTCGACAACTTGGGCATTGCCAAGAACGCCCGCGAAGAGAAGCTCCGCGCCCGCCAAATTAAAACGGATGGGGACAAGCTGAAGCAGGAGGCCGAGAACGCGCAGATGGCCAAGCTCTATCGCGAACACGTGCTGGGCGAAAAGCCGGTTGAAGGGCTGGTTCGTCTTGACTCCATTGCACCCGCGAAGCCGGCCCAGCAAAAAGAAGCCGAGCCCGTAGCTGGAGACTGATTCCCTCTCCCTTGGTTCTCTCACAACAAAGGCCGCTCCCGATGGGGAGCGGCCTTTGTGTTGTGCCGGCTGTGCGCTTACGTGGGCCGCGGGCGTTCAGCCTGCACCTTGGTCGACGCGGAGTTTCCCCACGCAACTCTCACACGAGCCTCGTGTCTATACAACCACAGGCACTCAGCGGGAACGAGGCCAAAGGGAGAGTAAGTATGTATACAACGAAGGCAACCATCGTTTTGGGCGCGCTGCTTTCTGCGGGCATGTTGCTCGCGCAGGCGCCTGACGGCAACCAGGCGCCGGCTGCGAACGCACCGCAAGTTGAGCAGACGCAACCGGGCAACTTCCACCGCACTTTCGACCCCGCGCGGCAGGCCACGCATCTTGGCAGGCGGCTCGGACTGAGCAGCGACCAGGTGGCGCAGATTACACCCATCCTCACCGCGCGCCAGCAGCAGATGCAGGCACTGCGCGCCGACGCCTCGCTCGCCGAGCAGGACCGGCATGTGAAGGCACGGGCGATCATGCAGGATAGCGACAGCAAGATCGAAGCTGTGATGAACGACACGCAGAAGCAGCAGTTCGAGCAGATGCTTGCGGAACGCCGCGCACACCGCAACCGCCAACCTCAGGCCTGAAACCATCAGACTTGAATTTGACGAGTGCCCAGGTCCCGAATCTTCACGGGCAGGTTGCTTTGTGGGGAGCAAACGCAATTGGGACCTGGGACGCCGCGGATAGGAAAAAGAGCGACGTTCCCCTTATCCCAACTGAGTCACTTTTACAGCGAGCGAAGCAAAATCCAGCGTTCCCAATCCGCGTGCGGCGGCCATCTGCAGATAGGGCAGATGCTCGGGGTCAAGGTTCCAGTAGGCCTTGGCGGCATAGGCGTCGATGGCCACTGGATCGGTGCCGGCGACGATTGTTTTCTTCAGCGCCACATCTTCAAGATCGCCGCCGGTGGGGCCGTTACGCAACAGCACCCGGTAGCAGTCTAAAAAGGTGAGCGTCGGCAGCATGAAGTTGGCCAGATCGACGAGACTCTGGTGAATCTGCTGGTGCAGGCGATTGCGCTCTCCGCCCAGAATGCCGTACCAGTTCTTCATTCCCAGCGTTGCGCCGGTGAGCACGTGATGCTTGGCGATGGGCAGATTGAAGATTTTATCCGCTTCAAGAAAAGGCTTGAAGACGGGCCAGTTCTTGAGCACCACACCGCCCATATCCACCTCGGCAAAGAGCTCGGGGGCGGGCAGAATCACCTCAGCGCCCTCGGCGCGCGCCGCGGCCTGAATACCCGAGCGCTGAAAGCATCGGCGCGGCTCGTTGCAACTGACGTCAGTGACGATCACGCGTTTGGCGCCAGCCTGCCAGCATTGGCGCACCACCTCTGCCACCAGTTCAGGATTGGTGTTGGCAGCCTGCTCGGGAGTGCGGTCCCAGGCGATGTTCGGCTTGAGCACTACGATGTCCTGGCGGCTGACGAAGCGGCGGATGCCGCCGAGATTTTCGAGCGCCTGCTGCACGAGCGCGCGCGGCTCGCCACTCTGAACCACCGTGATCTGCGGCAGACCGGGATTGGCGGCGATGCGATGATCGCGGCGCGCCTGTTCGGCAACGACCGGAAGCGGACGTGCGCTGTGCTCGCTGAGCCAGACGCCCGCGCCTGCAACCCCTGCCGCCGCGCCGCCCAGCCGCAGCAGTTGCAGCATCGTGTCGCGGCGCGTCATCGGATGTGTGACTTCAGAAGGTTCGCTGTTGCCGGCCATGGCGGTTCTCCCGATTACACTTCAACTAAATTGATGCGACGGGGATCGCAGGTTCCCAATCTGTGCTGAGCATCGGCGGCGGTGTTAATGTAACGCGGCGCGCGGCCCGCGGCTTCAAGCGTGGGCAGACCCACGGCAAGGCGCTTGCGATCGAGCATCTGCCAAGCGGTGTAATCGACGGCCACGCGATCTTCGCCGACGATCAGCGCATTCGGAAACCAGAGGTGCTCGGGGCGAAAGCCCGGCCCCCCCTGGTAGACCGACGAGATGGCGTCGCCTATGGTGATGTTCACATTGGAGCGGATCGCCGGAATGCAATTCAGATCCGCAACGCCGGGATTGCAGTTGTTGCCGTGGAGCGAGTCGGGCCGGTCCACCATGCCGTACGCATTCTTCATCGAGAACGTGACGCCCGCCCCCTCGTGATCCTTGAGAATGGGCACATTGATCACCATCGCGCACTCCCGGGTAAGAATCTTCGACAGGCGAATGTTGGCCATGCCCCAGGATGCCGGCTGCTCTTCGAAGCCGGCGGTATCACTGCCGAAGCAGCGGACACCCGTGTGGTCGGTGCTGATTTTCAGCCCGCACGCTTCAAGATCGCGCGCGTTGCGGTCCCAAACCACAATGTTGCCCGCGCTCACGCCGGCTTGTTGCAGCCGCTCGCAGATGGCCATCACCAGCACGGCATGCGTTGAGATCCCCCTGCCGCCCAGTCCGTTGACCTTGATACCGATCACCTTGTTCTTGATTACAGTCGGGTAGCCGATGCTCTTCCAGGCCTCGATCGGCTTCTGACGCCCGAAGTAGTGGAGCACCGCCTTGTCGAGCAGATCGAGCACGCGCTGCTCATTGAGTTGCGCGCCTGCGTTGTGCAGCGCCGCATCCGTGGCCACTACAACGCGCGATGTGTTCAAGCCCGCGGGTTGCGCCAGCATGCCCGCCAGCCCAAGCCTGCTTTGCGAACCAAGCAGCACTGCTCCCGTAGCTGCATTCTTCAAAAACTTCCGGCGATCGTTCATGGCTGTCTCCATTCCTCTATTTGTGCCGGACCGGCGCCTGATCCGGCCTGCGCTGGCCTGGTACTTGGTCTTCAAGTCCCGGCACTTCGGCCACACTGGTTACAACTTTGCTTCAATTCCGCGGGCCAGGGCAAGCAGCGCCTGCGGTCCGTCCGGCCTGGCCTCGTAAGCCACGATGCGCACCAGGTACGGGCCCTTGCGGAAGGTGACGCTCTGCTGGTAGGCCACACACGCATCGCCCAGTTGCACGCTCTTTGCGTCGCTGGTCTGCCCGGTTTCAAGAATCTTCCGGGCGCCCGCCGAATCGCCCATGGTGTAAACATCCACCACCGCTTCCAACTGTCCCTGGTACTTGTAGTCGGAGGTTGCGGCAGACACCACGCCCGCCGACAGGTATTGTTCCGCGTCGCCATCGATGTACTGCCACAGATCCTTGGCTGCAAACACGCGCGTGTCGCTGGTCTTGTCCCAACCCGCTACCACTCCCGAGGATGGAAACGGATCGATCCGGGTCTTCTTGCATCCTGTGCCGGCGGTTAACGACAGCAATCCGATTGCGAGCCACGCCAACAACCATCTCTTATTGCGAAGCATCTCCTGGTTCTCCTTCACTTTCGGCCTAACAGAATCTGGCTGTCGGGCGAGCGGCTCTCGCCGATGCTTGTCACATAGACGGCGGGGTGCTCCTGCAGCGGGCAGGCATACTCACAAGCGCCGCAGCCAACGCACCGGCTGGGGTCAACCCGGGGCTGCTTGAGGGTCTTGGTGTTGCCCGCGGAGTCAATAACCTGCGCCTCCTGAACATAAATCGCCTTGGGCGACACCGGGCACCACTCCTCGCAGACGATGCAATCGGTGGCCATGGCCCAGGGCAGGCAGCGGCCGCGGTCATAGAAGGCTGTGCCCAGGCGCACGGGCTGGCTCTGCTGGCCAACGCCCACCACCCAACCCTTTTCCCGGGGGGTAATCTGCCAGATAGCGCCGGTGGGGCACACCTCGGAGCAGAGCACGCAACTTGGCTCGCAATACCCGATGCGGGGCACCAGCGTTGGGGTCCACAGGCCTTCAATGCCGGCCTCGCCGAGCGTGGGATGGAGCGAGTTGTTGGGGCACACCTTCATGCATTCGCCGCAGCGAATGCAACGGGAAAGAAAATCTGGCTCGTCGAGCGCGCCCGGCGGCCTGAGCAGCCGTTCGTTGCGGCTTTTGCCCATGCCAGTGTTGGCGCGCATCAGCGGAACGGCCACCGCACCCGCGGCCAGCCCGGTCAGTGTCCTGCGGCGGCCCAGATCCGGCGAGGCAACTTCCTTTCCTTTGCCCGCGGGACGGAAAAAGTGGAAGCCCAGGCTCGAATGCGGGCAACTGCCCACGCAGTTCATGCACATCAGGCACTCGGCCTTGCGCCAGGGCGCGCCCCCGATGGGATCGTCGCCACCCTGGCAGTGCAGCAGGCATCGATTGCAGCGGTCGCAGCTATCGTGGTCCTTTTCAAGCCCCAGCACACTCCAGCGCGACACCGCGCCCAGCAGCGCGCCCAGTGGGCAGAGGGAGCGGCACCACAACCGCGTGACGCGCAGGCTGGCGGCCAGGATGAGCACAAAGAGAATGCCGAGGACCAGGCTCTGCGCAAAATGAGCCTGACGAAAGTCCAGCACCAGGGCTCCCAGCACGGCATGAATCAGGCCGCCTGCGCTCTTGATCGCGGCTATAGGACTGCTTTCAAGCGGCGCCAGCAAGGCGCGCATGGCGAAGTTGAAAGCGGGAAGAAGAGCCAGGCCGATGGAGCGGACCAGGAGGCTGAAGGGATCGAGCCAGCCGATGGCCATCGAACCGAAGCAGGCGGCCACGAGGCCTGCGATCAGCACCACGTACTTGACCGTCTGCCAGCGTTTATAGCGGTTTGACTCGATCCGCTGCTTGCCCCGCTTTGACTCGGAGGGCAGGTTGCCGACAAAATGCTGCAGCGTGCCCATGGGGCAGATCCAGCCGCAAAAGAAGCGGCCCAGAAAGATCGTCGGCAGCAGGATAACGAGGCTCCAGAGCAGACCGCGATAAAGAGCGTGCGTAGCCAGCGCGTTGGCCAGCGCTACCAGCGGGTTCCACTCAAAGAAGAGCCGCACCGGCGCCGGCAAATGAATGTCGCTGGTGGCGCCGGGGACGCCGCGCAGCGAGGTGAAGGCCAGCAGCCCGAGAAACAGCAGCAGAAAGAAGATTTGCGAAATTCTGCGCCACAGCGGCAACCTGGACCCGACCACAAACCCCTCCCCACGCCGCGTGCGCGTGCGATCAGCCTATGGGTGAATGATCGTTGTACGGGCAGGCTGCGGACAGTGATCCTCATCACCAGTTTGCGGTTTGGACTCGACTGGCTCTATCCCCTGCAGCCAGACCGTCGTGGTGCTCTCTATCCCCTCCCATAGCGCAGCTGAAGTCCGGCCACAGCCTCGCGCAAGCCCGTGTCGTTGCCGTAAGCCGGACCGCCAGGATCGCAATCAACCCGCTTGTCGCTCTGCTGAGGTCAATATCTTGGCTTCATGCTGCAAAGATACAGCTCGAACGCAACAGAACCACGCTCCTCCTCGAAGGGAAAAATCCGCTTTATGACACAGGAGTACTAGTGGAATGAACGCCAACCCAAATCCGCCGCCATGGCCCGGAGAACGACCAGGGCGGTCACAGTAACGGCAGCCAACAGGCAGGTCCAGAAACCGATTCGATTGAAGGGCAACAGCAGAGTAGTCTCTTTGCCGTAGAGCGTGACTCCCACTTTGTCGGGGAGCAGGGCGTTGACCGCGACGGCCAGCAAAAAACCACCTGTCCACACAATCGCGATTCTAAATGCCAGTTGAACGGTCTGAACCAGGATCGTCATGTTTCACCTCGACTGCGATCGGAACAAATACGTGCCGCTGTTGGCGGCTGCGCAGTCGCTACCGCTCAACTTTACCTTCTACCGGCGCAACGATACAATCGGAACAGCACGCCGAAGTAGCTCAGTTGGTAGAGCAGCTGATTCGTAATCAGCAGGTCATCGGTTCAAGTCCGATCTTCGGCTCCAGTTTAAGCTCCACATAAGATTTCCATTGATCCAGAACGGCTTCCCTTGAGGGGGAGGCCGTTACTGTTTTGAGCATTGAGACGGTGGCCTCAGGGGCAGGTCCCCTTGGCAGCGACAGGTGAAGACCCTCTCCACAGCGCGTGCTAGTTTGCCTGCCTTAACGCCTCGAGATGGTCGACAAAGCGGTCGCAAAGGCGATGGAGTTCGCCACAATGCGAGAGGTCCTCACTGCCTCTTCCCTGGGCCTGCGAGCTGGCGATCCCTTCGGCCAACTCGTGGAGCTGCCTATGAAGATCTTCGACACACTGGTATTCAGGCAGTTTGCCGCGGCTGGTCTGCCGCTCTGCGTCGAGCCACATCACGAATCGACATTCGCGCATTTCCATGGGTGGCGCTGAGTGTCGCTTGCCCTGGAGAAAGGCTTCAAAAGCTGCAATCCAGGCCCGGTGTGCTACGCCGGCATAGAGAATTTCCCGATTGCCCGAGTGGACCACGGGCACCTCTGCCCAGCGCGGATCGGGCCGCCAGCTCGATAGCCAGCCCGGCAGATCGCTCGCAGGCATAGGTCGGGCGATACCGTACCCTTGGGCCAGTTCGCAGCCCAGTTGCAGCAGCATCAGTCCATGCTCCACGCTCTCCACCCCTTCTGCGATGACCTGACGGTGGAACGCCGAAGCCAGTTCCAGAATGCCCTCCAGAATGTTCAAATTCTCCGGGTCCCCAAGCATATCGCTCACGAAGCTTTGATCGATCTTGAGAATGCTTGCCGGCAGACGCTTGAGATAGGTCAGAGAGGAATATCCGGTGCCAAAATCATCGAGCGCAAACGACACCCCAATGCCGCGACAGGCATTCAGCACCTGCGAGGTCTGGACTACATCCTGCAACGCACTGGTCTCCAGGATCTCGATCTCAAGGCTGAATGGCTTCACTCTCGGGTGCGCGGCAAGAAGCCCGCTCAGGCGATCTACAAAATCCGCTTGCTGCAGCTGAAGTGCGCCCACGTTCACGCTTACCGGAATCTCCAGCCCGGCAGCTTTCCAGGCCTCCATCTGTGCCAGAGCGCTGTCAATCACCCATTCACCCAGCTCGATGGCCAACGGATCATTTTCAATGACCGGAAGAAACATACCCGGAGGCAGCAGGCCTCGTTCAGGATGTTGCCACCGTATCAGAGCCTCGGCTCCCACCATCTTGCCGCTGCGCATGTTCATCTTGGGCTGGTAGTAAAGCACAAACTCCTGCGCCGCGAGTGCGTGGCGAATGTGCTCGAAGTTCTCATGCCGGCCGCGGACAGTCTGATCGTAATCGGGATCGAAGATGTGGTAGCGGTTGCCGCCCGCCAGCTTGGCCTGATACATGGCCTGGTCGGCCTGCCGCAAAAGTTGATCGGCATCCGCTTCTTCGCCTGCCGGATAAAACGTGACTCCAAGGCTGGCCGAAACGCGTACACTGAGGTCGCCAATCTGAACCAATTCCGACGCCGCTTCCAGCAGTTGGCTCAGTACCGGCGCGCACGATCCCGCATCTTCCAGGTCAAGCAACACCGCAACAAACTCGTCCCCGCCCAGCCTGGCAAGCGTATCGCCTTCGCGCAAGGCGCACTTTATGTTAAAGGCCAACGAGGTCAGCAGCCTATCACCTACGCCCCGTCCATGAAGGTCGTTGATCCCCTTAAAGGCGTCAAGATCCAGAACTGCAACCGCGAGCATTTGCTTCCGCCTCTGGGCTTGGGCCATCGCCTGTTGCAGGCGGTCTGAAAGCAAGGCTCGATTGGGCAGGCTCGTCAGCACGTCATAATGCGCCATATGCTCCAGTTGTTGCGCATGCTTCTTGAGCTGAGTTATGTCGGCTAACAGCGCGACGTACCATAGTAATTTTCCGCCCACATCGTGCACCGAAGTGATGGTCATGGTCTGGGCATACACTTCGCCGTTCTTGTTTCGGTTCCAGATCTCCCCGGACCATTCGCCATCCTCGCGCAGCGAACCCCACATACCGGCGTAGAATTCGTCGCTCTGCAGGCCCGACTTGAGTATGCGCGGGTTTTGGCCGAGCACCTCGTCGCGCTCGTATCCGCTCATGCGGGTGAACGTATCATTCACCTCTAGAATCACGCCATCGCGATCGGTGATGAGTATGCCTTCGCGCGCGTTGGTAAACACACTCGCGGCCAGCCGAAGGCGCTCCTCGGTTTCTTTTTGCCGCGTGATGTCCTCTGCAAAGATCACGAGGCCCCCGACCGCGCCGTCTCCCGTATGCCAGGTCTCCAGCCTTCGCCTTATCCACTGCACAGTGCCATCCGCACGCACAAGTTGCTTCTCATCCGCGGGTAGCATCTCACCAGCCAACACTCTGCGATGCTCTTCTCTCCAATCCTCGGGGATCTCCGGCATAACTTCATAGTGAGAACATCCAACCACCTCTCTGCCGGCAACAGGGTGCATCTCCAGCCAGCACCGGCTCACCGCGAGGTAATGCATCTCACGATCGAGCATGGCCAGGGCCGCCGGCGCGTGTTCGATGAACAATTGCAGTAGTTCCTTGCTTTCCCGCAGCACAGCTTCGGCCTGCCTGCGCTCGGTAATGTCCTGGATCGTGCCCAGCATTGTTTCAGGCCGCCGCTGGTCGTCCCGCTCCAGGCGGCCAAGGCCATGTACCCAGCGCACAACACCGTCGGATGCCCGAACGATGTGATACTCCCGGTCAAACGGCTTTCCCTGGCCGATCACTTCCTCCACAAAATAGGCGACCATCGATTCGCGGTCATCGGGATGAACCAGCAAGGCCCATCCATCCACCGAGCGATCGTATTCTTTGCCGATTCCGAAGATGTGGTCCATGACCTCCGAGCTAGTCCACACTCCACGCTTGATGTCTGTCACATAGCTGCCAATTCCGGCAATTCTCTGTGCCTCCAGCAGCGATTCTTCACTCTGCCGCAATTTCTCCAGGACCTCGCGGCGCTCTGTGACATCGTGCGCCATGCCGAACAGGCCAATCACCTCTCCATCGGGGTCCTTTACAGGAAATATTCTGTTTTCAACCCACCTTTTCTTCCCGTCTTCAGCCGCCAGGGCCTGGGTATCGCACGCCACACCGTCCCTGGCAAGCGCTTCGCTCTCAAGCCGATAACGGGCATCGGCATATTCTTCGGGATACAGGTCGTAATCGGTGAGCCCGAGCAGGTCTTCCGCACAGCCGACCGGCGAAAGACTGCGCGCCGTTTGGCGATTCGCCGCTGTAAACACGTGGCTGCGGTTCTTGAAGTAGATGAGCTCGTCGAACATCTCCATCAGCGGCTCGATCGTGGTCAGGCTGGCCGGCTCGCCTCGCGTTCTATAGAGGTCCTTCGCATCCTGCAGCAGCAGGTCCAGCTCTTCTTTGCTCCCTGCGCCCGCCCATTCCCTGGCGAATTGTCCGACAATGCACCGTATCTTTCCGTTTGCATTTCGGATCCTGATATTGAATGTGCCGGATCGATTTTCGATATGGGGAAGAAACAACTTGCCGAAGGTATTGGCATCGTCTTTGTGAATGAGGTCGTTCAGACGCACCCTGGAGGCAAGAAAATCTTCCGCGCTGAACCCAAGAAGAGGGTGAACGCCTTCACTGACCGACAGCAGCGTCCATTGTTCGTCGAGTGCAAGACGGAATTTCACTTGACCCAGGGGCCCATTCATACGACTCCGACGCCGACGTACCGATCTTGAACACGCAGATCATAATCCATCGGCCAAAAAACAGGGAAGGCAATTCCGAAGAGCCTGGGAATTCTCCCGACCCCATGAAAAAGCTTCGGCATTGGCGCTTATTCACGAACAAACGCCCCACGCAGCCCTCCGTGAACCAAATCAAGCACCCATTATCCACGGATATTTTCTTCCTATGTTAATTCAGATCAGTTTATCCACGCCTACTCTTGGCATAATCGCAGCTAGACCGGTATCTCCTTAAAGATTGCAGGAGTTCTGGTCAGTACCTGAGACGGGAGTTCCAGTTCGGTTATCAGAATCAGAATGGGAATTCAAGGCTCTTCTTATTGCGTGCGACCTGTGGGAGTACTCAAGATTGACCAGCTATAGCCGTCAGGACGTTTTGCGCATCTTGCAGATCAGTGCCCACCAGTTGCAGGGGTGGGAGAGAGCTAGCCTCATCCCGCAGCAGCAAACCTACACCTTCCAGGACCTGGGGCAGTTGAGAATCCTCCGCGTCCTGCGCGAGGACGATGTGCCGGCTGCCTCCATCCGGGACTCGATCCTCGCCATGAAGGCCGTGGCCGGCATGACCAACCCACTGCTCGAGGCCTGCCTGGTGCGCACTGGAACGCGCCTTGCCTTTCGTCACCACGGCGCCATGGTGGACCCCATACGCCGCCAACTACTCTTCGACTTCGAGCGTCTCGAACATCAGGAAAGGCAGTCCGCCTCTTCCGGGCCTTCTTCGCTGCCCAATTCGGTTGACGCTGGACCCCGTGGCATTCAGGATCGCTTTCTTGCCGCGGTACGGGCGGAGGAAGCTGGAGAAAAGCAGCGTGCCATCGCTCTTTACGAGGAGATTCTCTCGCTCGATCCGGATTACGCTCCAGCAAGCATCAACCTGGGCACCCTTCACTTTCATCTACGCCAATACGCCCGCGCCGAGGAGTTTTACCGCCGCGCGACGGTCTCCGACCCTGGTTACGTGCTCGCCTACTTCGACCTCGGCAACGTTCTGGACGAGCTCGAGCGCCCCGATGAGTCCATCTCTGCCTACCGCCAGGCCGTTACCCTCGCACCCCGTTACGCTGACGCTCACTACAACCTTGCCCTGGCCTATGAACGCAAAGGAATGAATCGTCCTGCCCTGCGCCATTGGCAGGCCTACATCCGTCTGGACAACCGCGGCCCATGGGCCGACCACGCCCGCGCCCAGATTCGCAAACTCCTCAACCGCGAAAAGCTCTCCATCGCCTCGCGCGCCGACCACTTCGTCCCTCCCCGCAAGGGAAGAGCGGCCTTGGCACTGGTCGTTTAGGCGTTGGGGTGACCGGGTATCCCGGCTAAAGATCCCGCATTTAGGCGCGACTTCGTCGAATCTCTCTGACGCGTGGCCTTAACACCCGACGGCATCCCGACAGACGCCACGGCAGGCGCGTCCTTTTGAATTCAGCCGGGATCATGGCTTGCTGTCGCGCGCTGCCCGTGCAACTTCACGAATATGCGCAGGTCCGGTTCTGCAGCATCCGCCCACAATCTGCGCGCCTGCACAGAACCAATCAGCAGCCATCGCTCCGAACTCGGCAGGATCGGTTGTGCCCGTCCAGCATCGTGCGGCGGCGTCCCATCCTTCGCCGGAGTTCGGGTACACCAGCACCGGCTGGTGTGAGGCTGAGCGAAGCTCGGCGATGAGCGATGGAAGCCAGGCAGGCGGAACGCAGTTGACACCGATGGCCACCGTCTGTGGGAACTTCGCAACCAGCGAAGCACATGCGGCGAGAGGTTCGCCGTGGGAGACGCGCTTATCGTCGCGGCACGAAAAGCTGAACCACGCAGACAATCCAGGCCACGGCTCCAGGGCTTCACCAACAGCGCGGGCCTCCTCAAGCGAAGGAAAGGTTTCAAAGGCAAACAGATCGGGGGCTTCGGAGCCATGGGCGCCGGCAAGTACGGCGATGCGTTCGCGATGAAACTGAACCAGATCTGCGTAGGAACAATTGTAGTTGCCGTGATATTCAGCGCCATTGTGAAGCGCGGCGCCGTAAGGACCGAGCGAGGCGGCGACGAGTATGCGACGGGCGGGGAATTCGCCGGCCACCGAGCGGGCCAGCGTGACGGAGCGAAGCAGCGCGGCATCGGCGCGCGCAGGCGATAAACCCACCTCGGCATAGCCGATGCGCGAAACCTGGTAACTGCAGGTGGCAATGCACTGAGATCCTGCCTTAATAAAGGCCCGGTGCGCGGCCGCAACCTTTTCAGGCTCATCTTCGAGTACGTGAGCGGACCAGAGAGGACCATCGATGCGCGCGCCAAGAAATTCCAGCTCCGACGCCAGTCCTCCGTCGATCACTCTTACACCGCGCAGAAGCGAATTGCGTTCCGATGCGTCTTCTGCCATGGGGCGGCCGATTCTGGTCCTTTCGCCTCTACAGCTTTTGTGTCCTCTGCACCGCGCGCACACCCGACACGCGGCGCAGGCCGAGGACCATGCGGTTCAGGTGGCGCACATCTTCGGCTTCCACCACGAACTCAATCACCGCCTCGCCGTCCTCTTCGTGACGCATCTCCACGCCGCGGATGTTGGTGTTATCGTCGGAGATCACCGCGGTTAGTTCCTTCAACATACCGGTACGATCGTCGCAGTAGACCGTAATCTTGACGGGGTAGCGCTGCGGGCGGCCAGCCGCTTCATCCCCCACCCGCGACCATTCCACGGCGATGCGGCGGTCGCTCTCATACAGCAGGTTCTGCACATTGGGACAACTGCGCGCATGAACGGCAACACCCTTGCCGCGGGTTACATAGCCCACAATCTCCTCGCCGCGAATGGGATTGCAACATCGCGCGCGATAGACCAGCAGATCGTTCTGGCCCTCCACCTGCAGCGAATCGGAGCCGGTCAGGTGCAGCTTGCGCACCGCATCCGACATTCCGGCCTCGCCACCCAGCCCGGGCTTTGTTTCAGGAAGAACTTCAGGGTCGCCAAGGTTTGCGTACCCCGGCGCAAGCTTGTTGAGCACCTGGTGCGCCGAGTGCTTGCCCTGGCCCAAAGTGGCCAGCAGGTCTGCGGCCGTCGCCACCCCATATTCGTTGGCGATGCGGCTCAGATCCTGGTCGTCGATCTGGTTCAAGGGCACCTTGAACTTGCGCGCCTCGCGCTCCAGCAGCTTGCGCCCGATCTCGACCGCGCGGCTCCGCTGGTCCTCGTTCAACCAGTGCTTGATCTTGTTGCGCGCGCGCGGGCTCTTGACGAATGTGAGCCAGTCCCGGCTCGGCTTGTGATCCTTCTGCGTAACGATTTCGACAATGTCCCCGGTACGCAGCTTGGTGCGCAGCGGAACCATGCGGCTATTTACCTTGGCCCCCACGCAGGTGTGGCCCACCTCCGTGTGAATCGTATAGGCAAAATCAACAGGCGTGGCGTCCGCCGGAACCACCACAACCTTCCCCTTCGGCGTGAAGGTGTACACCTCGTCGGGATAGAGATCCATCTTCAGGCTGGAGAGGAACTCGTTGGGGTCGGTCATCTCCTTTTGCCATTCGACCAATTGCCGGATCCAGTTCAACCGCTCTTCATCGCGGGCGGTCACCACGCCTTCGCCCGCCTTGTACTTCCAGTGCGCCGCAATGCCTTCCTCGGCGATACGGTGCATCTCTTCGGTGCGGATCTGCACCTCAAACTGATGCCCGCCCTCGCCCATCACCGTGGTGTGCAGCGACTGGTAGCGATTGGCGCGCGGAATTGCGATAAAGTCCTTGATGCGTCCCGGAACCGGGCGCCACAATGTATGAATAAGCCCGAAAACCGCGTAGCAGGCCGCCACGTCCTCCGTGATAACCCGAATCGCCAGCAGATCGTAGACCTGGTCGAATGAAACCTTGGAGCGCTCGATCTTCTGATAAATGGAATAGAGCCGCTTGATGCGCCACTCCACGCGCGCCTCAATTCCGTTTTCGCGCAATTGCTCCGTGAGCGTCTCTTCAACCCCGCGCAGAAACTGCTCCCCTTCAATGCGCCGCGCCTCTACGGCCGCCGACACTTTTTCGTAACTCACCGGGTCCGTATAGCGAAAGGCCAGGTCCTCAAGCTCGCCGCGCACCTTGCCCATCCCCAGCCGGTGCGCCAGCGGAGCGTAGATGTCCTGGGTCTCTCGGGCGATCGCCTCCTGACGATCAGGCTGCAGATGCTCAAGGGTGCGCATGTTGTGCAGCCTGTCAGCCAGCTTGATCAGCACAACCCTGACATCGGAGACCATCGCCAGAAGCATCTTGCGCACGTTCTCGGCCTGGCGGTCCTCGCGGTTGGCAAACTGGATCTTGTCGATCTTGGTAACGCCCTCAACGATGTGGGCCACCTGGTCGCCAAACCCTGCAGCAATCTCCTCATTCGTCGCTGGCGTATCTTCCACCGAATCGTGCAGCAGCCCCGCGGCAATGGACGTGGCGTCCATCTTCATCTCTGCCAGAACCTCGGCCACTTCAAGAGGATGAATAATGTAAGGCTCGCCCGAGGCGCGCTCCTGCCCGTCATGATGCTTGACGCAGAATTCCCATGCCTTGCGGATCAGAGAAACATCTTCGTTGGGGCGGTTGACCTGAACCCGGCGCAGCAGAGCCTCAAAGCGCTGGTTCAACATCTGCGCGTCGCTAACCCGCACAGCAGCGGGCGCGTCCTTCTTGGGCGTCAGGGGAGTGCTGGGAACCTCTTCCGGTATGGTCTGCCGGACAGTCGCCATGGTTCATTATAGGCCGCTTCTGTCCCAGGTGCGTGCTTCAAGCGCCAGACGGATCAGCCTCGCCGTTCTCGCCTTGTGCGTGCCAGTCGATCCAGTACAAAAGTACCTGTCCTGGTTTAAATGATGCTGCTCTCGATGTACTTGGTAAGATGGAGCAGGCCAATCCTCAGGAAGCGCAGCTCAGAATATGCAATTTGAGCCGCTACTTTCAGACAATTCAGGCAAAATGAGGGCCAGCGGCCCAGATTGCTCCCGGCTTGAGGGCCGGAAGGCCCCGAGGGAGCTTATGGTAAAGCCGAGAAAGCCGCCGAACGAGACAAGTAGAGTCGTGCATCCCGAAAGGAGCAACTCGGGAGCTCTCATCAGCCGTCGCGCAGCCGATCGCTTACGCCGCGGCCACCTCTGGGTTTATGCCTCCGATATCGAGGCCCTGAACTTGCCCGAGGGGGACGCCGCGCCATCACTGTTGCCTGTGGCGGATCACCGCGGACTGCTCTTGGGCACGGCGCTCTACAGTCCCTCCTCCCAGATTGCGCTTCGGCTGGTCTCGCACGGCGCCATCGATGAGCGGGAATGGCTCGGCCTGTTGGACACAAGGCTGCGAAGGGCCATCGCCCGCCGCAAACCGCTGCTCGACGAACAGAATGACGCCTGTCGGCTCTGCTTCAGCGAGGCTGATGAGTTGCCCGGCCTGGTTGTCGACAAGTACTCCGGCCTGGTAATTCTGCAACTCCTGGCCAAAGGGCTTGACTCGCCCGCCATCCGCGAGGCTTGCGTCCGCGTGCTGCGCGAAGAGTTGTCGCCGACAGCCATTCTGGAGCGTCCCGACCCGCGCATTCGCGAGCTTGAGGGGCTTGCGGCGCCGCAATCTGAACCGCTTTTTATTGCGGATCCCTTAGCCGCAGGCGCCGCCACCGAGTTCCGCCTCAACGGGCTCGTCTTCCATTACGATGCCAATGCCGGCCAGAAGACAGGCGCGTTTCTTGACCAGCGCACGAACTACTTCGCCGTGCGGGAGTGGACGCAGAAGCTCGTTGTTCCAAGCAGAGACGGCGCGCGCGCATTGGACGTGTGCTGTTACCAGGGCGGCTTTGCGCTGCACCTCGCACAGGTCTGCAAACTGGTTACGGGCATCGATGCTTCGCGTGCCTCGCTGGAGGTGGCGGAACAGAATCTGGAGGCCAATCGCCCCCGCCTGACGGCCCAGGTGGACTGGGTGGAGGCTGACGCCTTTCAGATTCTGCGCGATTGGTCTGAGACGGGCCAGGAGTTTGACGTCGTTGTCCTCGATCCACCCGCATTCGCCAAATCAAAGCGGGCCGTGGAAGGAGCCTTGCGTGGCTACAAAGAGCTGAATCTGCGCGCGTTGAAGATGCTGCGCCCAGGCGGCCTGCTGGTCACCTGCTCCTGTTCGCATCACATTAGCTGGGCAGAGTTGGAGGGCGCGGTTGCCGCATCCGCGGCCGATGCATCGCGACGCGTGCGCCTGCTCGAACGGCGTGGCGCTGCACCTGACCACCCGGTGGTGCTCAACCTGCCTGAAACCGAATACCTGAAGTGCCTGGTGCTGGAAGTGGAATGATTAAGCCCTGGCAATGCGCTGGCCTGAGTGCCAATGCGGCAGAAACTGCAAAAGCCGATCAAACCATGGCCGCCTAAGCTTCAATGGCACTCTCGCTTTGACTGGCGATGGGGCCGCTTGGGGCGATTTGGCCAACCGCAGTTCTGCGAGGGCTTGTTTCACCTCAGCCCGCAAAGCCTCCGCTTCGAACGTGCAGGAACGCAGATAGGCTGAGATCGTCAATCCCGCCTCGGCCGCGCGCTTCTTCAACTGATTGCATTCTGGTTTGCTCATTCTGATGGTGATGCTGGCGCTCTTCTTGTTCCCCTCGGACATCATCGTGGAAGGATCCCGCGCGGGTTTGGGATCGGCGTCTTCGGTCCCTTCCGGACCGGCCGTCTGCGCCGGGCAGACCCGATCGCTCTTGTGCGCTCCGCAGGTTTGGCAAACCTCAGGGCTTGTGGGTTCTGTGAGCGCCCAGTCACCGGATTCGGCCGATTTGTAGCGGGCGTGCGTGCGCAGGGCGCGCTCATAGCTAAGGGTTGCCACGTCGTCGCCAAGATCATCATCGTTCCATTTGGACGAAGAGTTGGCCGCGGGCGAAGTGAGCGCAGCCAGCAGCCCCGCAAAGCTCGAAGAGTTGATGGGCGGCGGAGCAGCCCACTCCTTGTATAAATGCTCGCCGCCGGGGACTCCGGGAGTCGCGGTTGATGATTGCATGAGGGGAGCATATCGCGCCCTCGCGTCGCAAACCTGAGAAAGTTCCCATCCAGGATCCCGTACGAATACCAGAAGAGGAAGCGAAATTATCGTTCCCGAAACGAATCCCTCCGACATCCCGGGAGTAAGAAAAAAGTCGGCTCTCCCAACGAGCTCAATTGGCGGCCGTATTGGGAGCCTCGGGATCGGGCAATATGCGCTCCGGCAGTTGCAGCAACTCGTGGACGGCCTCTGCGGTCATGGGCCGTGCGAAATAGAATCCCTGGCCGAAGCGGCAGCCAAGCTCGCGAAGCAGACAATACTGCTCGCGGGTTTCAATGCCCTCCGCCACCACGTCCATGCCCAGAACGCGAGCCAGTTCAACGATGGTGCGGACAATCTGCAGCGGCTGCTCGCCCTCGGTCATGCGGCCGACAAACGAACGGTCGATCTTGAGCACATCGATGGGAAAGGAGTGCAGGTAGCTGAGCGAACTGTAGCCGGTGCCGAAATCGTCCATCAGCAGCGAAACCCCGAGCCGGCGCAGGCTGCCGAGCACCTCGAGGGCTGTGCCGACGTCGGGAATCAGGCTGGACTCGGTCATCTCGAGGCCGAGTTGCCGGCTCGAAATGCCGGTTTGGCGAAGCAATGCCTCCACATGGTCGGCCAACCCCTCACGCGCGAATTGACGGGCGGAAAGATTGACGCAGACGCGCAGGGACTGTTGGGTGGGATCGCCGATCGACCATCTTTGAATCTGGTTGCAGACCTCTGCGAGTCCCCAGTCGCCGATGGGCAAAATCAGCCCGCTCTCCTCGGCCAGCGGAATAAAATCCATCGGCGGAATCAGCCCTCGCTCGGGATGAGCCCAGCGGATAAGCGCTTCGAGGCCGACAATTCGGCGCGTCGTGAGATCAATCTCCGGCTGGTAGTAGAGCACAAACTCGCGCTTCTCAAGAGCGCGGCGCAGATCCGACCCTCGCGGCCATTTCCGCTGGACGCCCTTGTCCTCGCGGAATCTTTGTTGCCCGCTTGCCTTGAAGCTCTTCTGCAACCTGCGCAGTTCCAGCTGGCCAGCAACGATTTCGGCCATGCTCTCCAGCATCCGCAGTTCGTCCAAAGCCATGCTGCGCCGAACCTCACAGGCGAAAATCGTCAACGCTCCCAAAATGTGGCCATCGGGCGAACGTACCGGAACACTGGCGAAAGACGCCACCTGCAGCCGGCGCAGAATCATCCGGCCCCCTTCGATTCCCTCATCTTTCGAAATGTCCGGGACGACCACCGGACCGTTCTTTGCAAGCACCATTTCAAAGATCGACCGCTTGCGTGGCAGCTCCCGTACAGGCTCTCCCCAGTGGGACTTGATCCAGACCCGGCTTGCGTCCGCAAAGCACAACAGCACCGTATCGGCCTGGAAGTACTCGGCGCTCAGGCGCGTGATTGCATCAAAACTGGACTCTGGCTCCGTGTCCAGAATCCCCGTGGAAGCCAGCGCAGAGAGTCGCGCTTCTTCTTGCGGCCATTCGATGGCGCCGGATTGCAACTCCGCGATCGGCATTCTTTGACGGCTCCTTGAGCGTCCTGGCTGCATGAGCAAGATGTCCCTGGACAATCTCTCCCTCGCCGCGGGATGCGCGATCGCGGGAAAGTTCAGAAAATCCGCTCAAACGGACGCTCAGGTTCTTTACCTTACCTATCGGATGGAATTCTGCATGGCATGAGGTTACGCGGAGACAACTCCCCTGAGTACCCAGGCGCCAGGCTTGGCCTTGGAGCCTTAGTGACGGGGTACAGGCTGTCCCGTTTCAGTCCAAAGGAAGGTCACTTGGTCCGCATCGTCCTGGATCTGCTGATCCAATCCCACCCCGGCTGAGTGCCCGCCCGTCAGGCTATAGTGCAGCAGCACGGGTCGCCCGCTGGTCGAGGCTGCCTGCAACAGAGCCGTCATTTTGCGCGCATGCAGCGGGTCTACGCGCGTATCACTGTCGCCGGTAAAGAACATCACTGCCGGATACGCCGTCTTCGGCTTGACGTTCTGGTAGGGAGAGTACCTGAGCAGATAGGCGAACTGTTTCTGGTCGTCTGAGGAGCCGTACTCCGTTACCCAGTAGGAGCCCACCAGAAACTTCTGGTAGCGCAGCATATCCAGCAGCGGATAGCCACAGAGAATGGCCGAAAACAGGTCAGGCCGCTGCGTAATCGACGCTCCCATCAGCAGGCCGCCGTTTGACCGCCCGGTAATGGCGAAGTGCTCCGGCGATGTGTACTTATTCGCAATCAGGTATTCGGCTGCCGCGAACCAGTCATCGAAGACGTTCTGCTTGTTGGCAAACATTGCCTGTTCATGCCAATGTTCACCGTACTCGCCCCCGCCCCGCAGGTTGGGCAGCGCGAACCAGCCGCCATGCTCAAGCCACCATGCATATTGCGGCTTCCATTCCGGCAGCTCAGATAAATCGAAGCCTCCGTAACCGGTCATCAGCAGCCGCTCGCTTCCATCCTGCTTCAGGCCTTTCTTGCCCGCAATAAACATGGGAACCGTGGTCCCATCCTTCGACTTGAAAAACACCTGCCTGATCTCATATTGGTTGGAGTCGAAAGGAATTTTCGGCTGGAAGAACACATCGCGCTTGCCGGTCAGCGTATCCAGCCGGTAAAGCGTGGGCGGCATGATGAACGACTCAAAGCGAAAGTAACCGTATCGGTCTGTGGTCCGGCCAACCATTTCAGATGCGGAGCCGATGCCCTCGTAGTCCAGCGTGCCGGCAGGCTTGCCGTTGAGCAAATAGACTGACGTTTCCACCTTCGCGTCCTTGAGCCGGTTCACATAAATTTTCCCGCCAACGATCGACCATTCGTCGATCGCATTGGGCGCCTCAGGCACAATCGTCTGCCAGGATTCGGGCATGATTCCAGGATCGGCCTTCAAAATGCGCCCGTTGGGCGCATGGTAATCGGTCTTCACATACCACGCTCCTTTGGCATAGATCGTCGAAAACCGCGAATCCAACCCCCAAATCAGCACCTCGAAGGGTGAGCCCGGCTTGGTCAGGTCGCGGTAGACAATATCGACTCGACTCGCCGGCACGCCGCGGCTGATCTCGATCACCAGGTACCGGCCATCATCGGTAACCGTGCCTCCAAACAGGTCGTCGCCCGTCAACGGCTCGCCGCGAAATTCGCGCCCGAAGATTAGCCTGTCCTCCGAGGTTCGAGTCCCCAGCACATGCTGGTACAGAAGCGTGCCCTCTTTGTTGTTTCGCGCGTAATAGAGGCTTGCTCCATCGGGCGCAAACACCGCGCTGAAGTAGCGCGCGCTCGGAAGCTCGTCTTCAAGGCTCTTGCCCGTAGTCGCGTTCAACACGTGAATGCTGGTCTCGTCCGCACCGCCATGCTGGATCGAATACGCCAGCATCTTCCCATCGCGGGAGATGTCCCATATGCCAACCGAGAGGTTAGGGTCGGTACTCAGCACCGCCGGGTCGACCAGACGCTTGTCTTTCCCTGTCCAGCCCTGGCGCACATAGATCGAGAATTGCTGCTCACCTGCCAGGCGCTTCATGTAAAAGTAGCTGTCCCCGCGCTGCAACGGCGCGCCGGCGGCGGAGACGTCTTCCAGGTCTCCCAACTCATCCACAACCTGCGGCCGCAGAGTTGCCTGCTTCATATAACGCCCGGTGTAGACATTCTCGGCATCGATAAACGCCCGGGTCTCGGGACTTTTGGAGTCTTCGAGCCAGCGATAGTTGTCGATCACCTTCGTTCCGAAGTAATTGTCGGTCACCGGATCTATATCCACGGGTGGCGGCGCTGGCAGCGATATTCCCTCACGGCCATGAATTGTCTGTCCGGTCAAAAATGCCCCCAGCAACGTCAGAAAGGTAACTCCCAGTCCAAAAGCCCGCAGCATAAGAAACACCCCCGAAGAATCCCGTTATGAACTATGGACAGAATACGCGCGCCAAGGGCAATTTGCCCTTTCGCCGCCGCTGCCAGATCGACGGCATCCCGGTAGAATCAAGACCAGTGACACAAGCGCCTCCAACTCGGCCCTTCAAACGCTCTAAGTGGGCGCGCGGCCTTGCTCTGCTGCACCCATCTCATGCGCATTCGGTATTTTCAGCCACCGTCCTGCTCATGTTCTCCACTTTCCTGTCGCGCATCATCGGCCTGGTAAGGGTCAAATACATCGCCTGGCTGTTCGGAAGCGGCGTCCAGGCTGACGCCTTCAACGCAGCGTTTGTCCTGCCGGACATGGTCTCCTATTTTCTGGTTGGCGGTGCCGCCTCTATTACCTTTGTCACCATTCTTACCGGCTTTCGGGAGGCTGGGCGCGAGGCGGAGGGCGAACGGTCGCTTTCCGTCATCCTCACCACCATGTACATGATCCTGGGAGCCGCCATCTTGCTGGCGGAGATCTTCGCTCCCTGGTTCGTTCACGAGGTCTTCAACGGCTTTGATCCTCAGAAAGCGGCTCTCTGCGTAAGGCTCACGCGTATTCTGTTGCCGGCGCAATTGTGCTTTTTTGCGGGAGGCGTCTTTGCCGCCGTCCTCATCGTGCGTAAGCAATTCAGCGTCCAGGCCTTCGCACCCCTTTTTTATGGCCTGGGAACCATTCTCGGCGGTCTTCTTCTGGTTAAGCGCCTCGGCGTCACCTCGCTGGCCATCGGGACCGTGGCAGGAGCCATCTTCGGACCCTTTTTCCTTAACTGGCTCTTTGCCCGAAGGGCGGGCGTCCACTACAAGGTGATTCTCGACTGGCACGACCAGGGTCTGCGCGACTGGGTGCGGCTCTCCTTGCCTTTGATGATCGGCGTTTCCCTGGTCACGGCGGACAACTGGATTATCGGCCACTTTGCCTCGGAGATTGGCGGGGCTGTTTCTTTGATGAGCTACGCCAAGCAGCTGTTTACCGCCCCCATGGCTATGCTGGCCCAAGCCGCGGGCGCTGCATCTATGCCCTTTTTCGCCAGTCTCTGGTCTCAGAACAAGCGATATGAGTTCGCCGTTGGGGTGGCAGATTCGGTGTCGCGCGTTGTGGGACTCGGGCTGCTCGGCGCCTCCGGGATGGTGGCGCTCGGTGAGCCGGTGATCGACCTGGTCTTCACCGGCGGACGCTTCACTTCGGGCGATTCGCGGGAGTGCGCGACCTACTTTATCGTCTTCTCTTTCACCATGTTTTTGTGGTCGGCACAGGCGATCTACGCGCGCGCTTTCTACGCTGCGGGCAACACCTTGGCACCGGCCGTGGCGGGAACCATTATCACCGTCGTTTCCTGGCCCATTTACCTCACACTCTTCCACTGGTACGGCGCCATGGGGCTGGCCTTCGCTTCCGATATCGGCATTGCGCTGCAGACCGTCGTCATCGCTCTACTGCTCCATCAGCGGCACATGGTTTCCCTGGCCAGCCTCGATTACCTTGAGATGGGCCGCTGTCTGCTGGCCGCCCTCTTGAGCGGCGCTGCTGTGTGGTCCGCCGTCTGGGCGGTCGAGCAACTGCTCGCCCATTTGCCCGGTGAACCTATGCTCCACCACGCTCGCTGGGCTGATCTATTTGTGCTGTTGGCTGGAACCGTGGTCTGGCTGGCAATCTGCAAGATTGCTCTGGAAAAATCAGGATCGGCCTTGCCCAGCGTTGCCATGAAGCGCCTGGGGCTGGCATAGAGCTTGCGATGAGCTATTGGGTGCCACCCCGATCGTTCAAAACCGGCTCGAAAAACCCGCTGTACCCCGCAAAACGGGCAAACGGCCCCTTACATATTCGCGTGCCCTGACCGCATCGACTCATTGAACTGCGGCTTGGTAAAGTTCAGAGCAGATTCGAGCGCAGCCTGGTACTCCGCCGCCCGCGTCATCAGCGCCGGTGTTGCGCCGGCAAACTCCCCGTCCAGCTCTATCAGCCCCGCACCGGCCTCATCGCCCGCCATCCGCATCAGCTCTTCTTCCGTCGTGTTCAAATACTGCGCATCTCTGGGATCGGCAATCCACACCGGCTTGCTCTCCCCCAGCACACCGCTCAGCCAATAAACCTTCATCAGCAGGTAATTCAGCCGTTCTGAGTCGTCCGTATCGGTAAAAACAAACTTCTTATGCCACCGGCTGTAGTAGCGCGTCGTCACCGGAACCGGCTGCCGGTTCCCGCTCTTCAAAAACTCCAGCTGTCCCATGTCCACCGTCTTGCGCACCGCGTTGTACACAAACGTCTCGGCGTACGGCTGTTCCATCGAGGGCACAATCTCGGCAAACGTCTGCGTCACCGCGGCCGCCAGCTTGGCGTGCAGGTTGTGCGCGCCGCCGTCGGCCAGGTGCATCTCCCCGTGCACAATGTAAGTGTCCGCGCCCGACGTCGACTGGTGAAACGGCCACTCAAACCGGCCGAACGCCAGCGGCAGCCCCGCCAGCGTCACGTAGCACTCCGGTCGCGGATTCTTCAACCGCTTCGCCTCCCCCGCCAGGTGTGCCGTCATCGCGGGCAGCAACTCCGGCTTGTCGAAATCGAAGCCATTGCTCAGCTCCAACTTCAGCGTCCGCCCGCTCGCCCCGGGCAGTCCCAGCTCAAAAACCGCCGTCGGACCACCGTGAAAATCGGTGCCCTGCGTTGCAGACACCAGCACCAGGCCGGCCTTCGAGGCGGCCGCCTCAAGAGAACTCACAAGGGACGATTTCAATGCAGAGGTCATGCGCGGGGAATCCTGGGTTCAAAATTAAATGCTCACTCATTTTACGGGACCACCCCCTCCCCCGTCCCGCGCCTGTCAAACCTGTTCTGGGTTTCCCGTTTCACCCTGCTGTCACGACGCGCTTCATTCAGATCTGCTCACCACTCCCGTTCCCGCTCGCTCCAGCCAAAGGCTCCTTCAAAATGCTGGATCTCTTTCTTTTGGCCCGGCACAAGGTAGACGCTGATCACGTCGAAGCGCACCCGCGGCGCAGTCTCTTGCGGCAACTGGCGCACATACTGTCGGGCCAGGCGCCGCACCATCGTGCGCTTGTGCGCGTCCACCGCGACCTCGGCGGCGGCTGCGTCGTGAGCCGTGCGCGTTTTCACCTCCACCATGCACAGCAACGGACCCTGCCACGCAATCAGGTCGATGTCGCCTGGCTGATGACCGGGAGACCAGCGCCGCTCGACCACCACGTAGCCCTTGCGGCGCAGATAAAAGTAGGCAGCATCTTCCCCTTGCACTCCGGTCACCAGGTGGTCGGGCAACGCAGGCGCGCGCCCGTTCCGGCGCGCCTTCCAGCTCAGGCCGGCCATCGCCCATTCAAGACCCGTGATCCACAGTTGTGACATCCATCCCATCGCAGATCATTCTCGCCGGGATCTGTCATCGAAGCAAATTGCGCTCCGGGGTCCATGACTGAAAAACAGGCGGGGCCTGCTGCTTGGGCCTCAGAAGAGTTTTGGGGTTCCCAGACTGAAACCGGGCGGTTCAAATCCGGAAAGGACGCAAGAAACCACCAAGGGCCTCCCTGTCGGCAAGTCTGGACTGGACGAAACTGGATTTATGCAAGAAGGAGAATCCAGCCGTGTCTCACAGTGTCTTCTCAGGTCTGTTTTCACATCGCAACGCGCAGGCGACGCCCCTTGCCCTGGATACTGAGGAGCCCATCGAAGGCAGCTATCAAGCGCGCCCCGATCGCAGCTTTGAATTTGCGCTGGATGCGCTGCCCTGCAATGTGATGTTTTGCGACCGGGAACTGATTCTGCGCTACCTGAACAGGACCTCGCTCAAAACGCTCAAGACCTTGCAGCAGCATCTCCCGGTTCCGGTCGATCAGATAATCGGCAAGTCGATCCACATCTTCCACAAGGCGCCCGCGAACATTGACAGGATTCTTGGCAATAAACAGCATCTCGGCGTGCATCGACTTCCCCACAAGGCCACCATCGAACTGGGTCCCGTAAAACTCGATCTTGAAGTCGAGCCGATGACCGGGGAGGGTGGCGAATATATCGGTGCGGTTGTCCTTTGGGGCATCAGCACGCAGCAGGCGATCGACGCGCTCCGGCAGGCACAGGAAGCCCAACGCAGCGACATCGAGCATCTCGATGGCAACCTGCAGATGGTGGCCGCGGCAACGCATGAGTTGGAGTCCAGCATTGCTGAGATCGCCAGGAATGCGGTCAACGTGGCGCATGCCGCAGAGCAGTCGCGCAACGCCGGCGCTGATGGCAAGTCGTCGATTCTGAGCCTCAAAGCGTCGAGCAGCGGAGTTGCCAAGGTGGCTGATCTGATCGCCTCCATTGCAACCCAGACCAGCGTTCTGGCGCTGAACGCAAACATCGAAGCGGCCAGGGCAGGGGCGCACGGCAGGGGGTTCAGCGTGGTGGCAAGCGAGGTGCGCAAACTCGCCGGCCAAACGGCCGCGGCCACCGCTGAGATTCAGGCCAAGGTAGCCACCATCGGCACGGCCATCGAATCGGCAATCGCCGCCATTGACAGCATTGCCAGCCAAACTGAAGACCTCTCAGGACTGTCGCACCAGATGGCCGCGGCGGCCGAGGAGCAGCATCTGGCCACGCAGGAGATGGCGCAAAACCTTGAGCGGGCAGCGCACCGCACTTCGGAGATCGCCAACATGCACCTTGACGAAACGATCGGGCAACGTAACAGGCCCTGATGCCTTCACCGCTCGTTTTCTGGGAGGATTGCCCAATGAATCGGGTTCCCAGGTCTTGATTTTCCTCAAGACCTGGGAATCCAGCTTCTGCGCGCACGGGTGCTGATCGGCTTACCTCAGACCGCCGTAGCCTCAAGCGCCAATGCCTGTGCGTGCTCTTTCTCCACCAGCGTCAACGCCTCCTCAAGAATGTCGAGGGCCACCGTGGCTTCGTTTTCGCTCACGATGAGCGGGGGCGAGAGCCGCAGCGAGGTTTCGCCGCAGCCAAGCACCATCAGTCCGCGCTCGAAGGCCAGCGTCTCCACGCGGTTGCGCAGAGCGGTTGCCGGCTCCCGCGTCGTCTTATCCTTCACCAGTTCAATCCCGATCATCAACCCGCGTCCGCGCACGTCGCCCACAAGCGGATGGCTTTGCTTCCATCCGCGCAGCCGCTCCAGCATCAACCCGCCCACTTTCGCGGCGTTACCCATCGCCTCGCGCTCGATAATGTCCATCGTGGCCAGCGCCGCGGCAATCGAAACCGGATTCCCGCCGAACGTGGACGCGTGTGAGCCCGGAACCCAGTCCATAATCTCGGCCCGCGTCATGCAGATCCCCAACGGCATGCCGCTGGCGATGCCTTTGGCGATGCACACCATGTCGGGCTCAACGCCCGAGTGCTCGATTGCCCACCATTTTCCCGTGCGGCCAGCCCCGCATTGCACCTCGTCCACCACCAGAAGAATGCCGTGGCGGCTGCAGATGGCGCGGAGCTCGCGAAGAAAATTGTCAGGAGCCACCACGTAGCCGCCTTCCCCTTGAATCGGCTCAATGAACACCGCCGCAACCTCTTCCGGAGGAAGAATCGTCTTGAACAGCTTCTCCTCGATGAAGCGCGCGCAGCCCAGGCTGAAGGCTTCTTCTTCCTGCGCTCCGCCCGTGCAGCCGCGGTACGCATAGGGATAGCGAATGTGCGTCACACCCGGAACCAGCGGCGAAAAGCGCCGCTTCTGCTGGGGCTTCGAGCCGGTCAGCGACAGCGCGCCCATCGTGCGGCCGTGAAACGCGCCGAAGAACGAGATCACCTGCTGGCGTCCGGTGTGATAACGCGCCAGCTTCAGAGCGCACTCAATGGCCTCCGCGCCGGAGTTGCCGTAGAAAACTTTGTGCGGGCCGGGCATCGGCGCAACTGCTGAGAGCCGAGCCGCGAGATCGGTCAAAGGCTCGTTGTAAAAATCGGTACCCGAGATGTGGATCAGCTCCGCTGCCTGCTTTTGAATGGCGGCCACCACCTCGGGATGGCAATGCCCGGTGGAGTTGACAGCGATCCCCGCCGCGAAATCGAGAAACTCGTTCCCGTCCACGTCTTCAATGCGAATACCGCGGCCGCGCTTGGCCACCAGCGGATAAGACCGCGTATAGCTGGGCGAGATCAGCCGCCCATCGGCTTCAACCGCTGCTTTGGCCTTGGGGCCCGGCAGGGTACAAACAAGTTTCGGTCCGTATTGCTCGTGTAGCGATTGCTTGGTCATGAAGCAGCCTCCTCGGCAGATTCAGTTACGCGGTGGACGCATTCTCGGCTTTGAGATGCGACTGAGCCGCGGATCCCGGTTTGCGGGATCGTCCAGTTTCGCTAGTTGCCCCATTTATGAACGGGCTCTTGCGAACCAGCGACAGGGGGGCAAAGGGGATAGAAAAGACAAGTCGCGGGACTTCGGCGGTGGGTTACTAATCGCCGCCGAAGAGACTAGGTCGAGTGCGGGTGGGCAGCACGCGCAGGTGCTTTCGCGGGCAAATGCAGCGGGCGCGCGCTCGCGACCAGCGCCTGTTGGCCGGCACAAGCAAAAATCCTTTGGCAGCGCCTCTTTGCATGGGAACCCCGTTGCGTTGAGGATACCACGGTGCAGGCCCGCATTCCAGCGCCCCGGAACCCCCGAAGCCGCCGCAGCCATTGCCTATTTCCGCTTCCAGCGAACGCCGTCCTTCGAATCTTCCAGCACCACGCCTTTTTCCGCCAGCTCGTTGCGGATCTGGTCGGCGCGCGCAAAGTCGCGCTGCTTTTTCGCCGCCGTCCGCTCGGCTACCAGCGCTTCAATGGCCTCATCGCTCAACAGTTGGCGTGTCAGCAGTTCAGGCGCCACTTCCGCCATGCGGCCGGCCTCCGCGGCCCATGCCAGCGCGCGTCGCGTGGGTTCGGCGTCGTCATCCCGCATCACATCGAACACCGCGTCGAAATTCGCCAGCACTTCAAGAATCGCATCGCGATCGCCTGCAAGCAGCTGGCCCTGGTCGATCGAAGTATTGGCCGTGCGGATCAGCTCGAAGATCGGCGCACTCGCTTTCGCCGTGTTCAGGTCGTCTGCTAGCGCAGCCATGTAATCCGCCTGCGCCTTCTGCGCGGCATCCTGCAATGCCTCACTCGCGCCCGCGCCAAAGCTGCCCTCCGTCAGCCGCTGATTGAACGTTCTCACCCGATTGATTGCATTGGTCGCGTCCGTGAGCCCCTCGAAGGTGAAGTTCAGTTGATGACCGTAAGGAACCGAAATCAGAAGCAGGCGAATCGCCGACGCCTTGTAGCCTTTCAGCAACAGGTCGCGCAGCGTATAAAAGTTGCCTTCGCTCTTGCTCATCTTGCGCCCGTCCACCAGCAGGAAACGAACATGCATCCAGTGACGCGCAAATTGCTTGTGAGTTGCCGTCTCACTCTGCGCAATCTCGTTTTCGTGGTGCGGGAACATCAGGTCTTCGCCGCCCGCATGCAGATCGAAGCTCTGCCCCAGGTACTCCATCGCCATCGCGGAACACTCGATGTGCCAGCCGGGACGCCCGCGCCCAAGGTCCGTGTCCCAGGACGCTTCGCCGGGCTTAGCCGCTTTCCACAAGGCAAAATCGCGCGCCGAGTCCTTCTCGTATTCGTCCAGATCCACCCGGGCCCCATCCTCAATCCCGCTCAAATCCTTCTTGCTCAGCTTGCCGTACTCGGGGAACGCCGCCAGCCTGAAGTACCATGAGCCGTCTTCGGTCTGGTAGGCTGCGCCCGCCGCAGCCAGTTGCTTAATCAACTCGACCATCTGCGGAATGTGTTCCGTGGCCCGTGCAAGCTGCTCCGGATGTTGCACCTTCAGGGCGTCCAGGTCCTCAAGAAAAGCCTTCTCGAAGGGAGCCGCATACTCCTGGATCGAAATCCCGGCTGCCGCGGCGTTGTGGATGATGCGGTCGTCCACATCCGTGATGTTCATCACGTGCCGGACTTTGATTCCCGTCAACCGCAGAAACCGGCGCAGCACGTCCACCTGCAAGAACGTGCGGAAGTTGCCGATGTGGCCGTAATCGTAAACCGTAGGTCCGCAGGCATACATGCGCAACGCCTCGCCGTCCGCCGGCACCAGCGCGTCAAGCTGTCCTGTGAGGGTATTGAAGAGGCGGAGGGTCATCAGTCTTTCGTCTTGCCCTGAATGGCGTCAAGAAATAAAAAGCGGCGAGTTTCGGCCCTTCTGATTGTAGCAATTGGGAGGTCAGGGTGTTGGCAAGACGAAGCGGGCTGATAGAAAGGTCTCTCGGCCCAATTCCCCCTGCATTGGCCCATAATTCTCTTAGCCGGTGCGCCGGAAGAGGCCAGCATGCAACTCGACTATTTTGTGGTGGACGTGTTTTCAGAGATCGCACTCGAGGGAAATCCCCTGGCGGTGGTCATGAATGCAAAGGGCTTGACGGCGGAGCAGATGCAGTCCATTGCCCGCGAGTTCAACCTTTCTGAGACCACCTTCATTGAGCGCCGGTCGACCTGCGTGGAGCAGGCGGAGGGCGTGAGGGTCAGGATCTTTACCGCCCGGGAGGAGCTGAACTTTGCCGGCCATCCGACCCTCGGTACCGCCAGCGTGCTCAGGGCGCACGTGCCTGAAGTCCTCCACGACGGCTGCGTAACGCTGGCCCTGAACGTCGGCCCGATTCCCGTGCGCTTCGCTCCTGAAGGCCTTTACGGCGAGATGACGCAGCAGGATCCTGAGTTCGGCGCGCAGCTTGACGCGGCCAATGTGGCGCTGCTGCTGGGCCTCAACCTCGAAGACCTCGATCCGCCGCTTCCGCCGCAGGTGGTCTCCACGGGCACTGCCTTTGCCATCGTTGCCTTGCGCTCGGTTGAGGCGCTTGGGCGACTCAAAGTCGACCAGCTCGAAGCAGCGCCGTGGTTGCGACAGCAAGGCGGGCGCTGGTTCTACGTTGTAGCTCCGGCCGGCAATCCCCACGAGTGCGCAGAGCCCGCATGGCGCGCGCGCATGCAGTTTTATGGCGGAGAAGATCCGGCCACTGGCTCAGCGGCTGGTTGCGCCATCGCTTTCCTCGTGGCCCACGGTGCTGTGCCGTCAGGAGAGAGAATCCATCTGCGCCAGGGCGTTGAAATCGGCCGTCCTAGCAATCTCTTCCTCAGCGCGCAGAGAGAATCGGCGAGCATCACGGACGTTCGCGTCGCAGGCAGCACTGTTTTTGTGGCAAAGGGACAGCTTTTCCTGCCATGATGCACATGCTTTCAACAGGGATTCAACATGACAAGTTGCAGCAATTGTTAACGCTAGCTAATTTTCTCTTGTTACACACATATTTTCAGCGCGTTCTTCGCCTCAATTTCTCTCTTCCCACTTCCCTCCAACACTCGTACGCTTGCCATTCATAGCAGCAATTCAACCGATGTTCTTATTGGTTTGTTGCTAGCGCAACAAACACTTGGTTTTTGACGGCGCAGGGAAGCCGGCCAGGCGCGGATTGCTTGCCGTTTGTCTCTTCGTTCTGCTGGCGCGCCCGCCTGGGCTGCGTACGGGAGCGGGACAATCGGGGGTCAACCTTCAAGCATCCGGGCGTAAGCGGCCGGTCCCATCGCAGTCACGGGGCCCGACAATACAACAGGCAGATCCGCCACCAGAGCGGCCTGTGTGGCGTATTGGCCGGGCAGACGAGAACGATAACCCCGACGAAGGAGCGGAACCCCCAAAATCATGAGGCCCGAAGAAGGTAATACTCTGCGTAGACGATAACGAACAGGAACTTTCGGTCATGAGTTTCATGTTGTCAACGAATGGATACAAAGTGGTTCCCGCCACCAGCGGACAGGAGGCGATTGGCCACTTTGCAAGGATGCAGGTGGACCTGGTGCTGGCCGATTTCTCCATGCCCCAGATGAATGGCCATCAACTTGTGAACCGGCTCAAGCAGATTGCCGGCCACGTGCCGATGATCCTGTTGGGCGACCCGCAGGCCATGGCCGGACAGATCCACGCAGCCGATGCCCTGCTCGCCAAAAAGAACTGTTCGCCGCAGGATTTGCTGGAAAGGATCAAAGTGATGAGCGCGCGCAAGCGGGGCCCTCGAAAGGGCTCGATGCGGCAGGCGCCGCCCACGGAGTTGGCAGCAGCGTCCTGAGTTGCGCAGCAAGCTGCAATGCGGGGTCTGGGGTCCACTTTAAAACAAGAGCGCGCGGCCCGCTCATTTGGCTGGAGCAGTCACCCAGGTCCGGGGATGCTCCGCCCAACTCTCATCAGCCCTCAATCTTCTCTTGACGATGACGGCTGGGTATCGTCATACTCGCCCTTTGTGCCGAGTCTGGCATTCTTCTTTCGCTGCCAGCGGCAGTAGGCCTTTATGGATCTGGTCATTCTCCGTCTTCTTTTTGTCGCCCTGCTCGCTGGGGTTTGTTATTTCCTTCCCCCCTTTGGCATTCCGGCGGGATGGATGGGCGCGGTCTCCGGCGCATTGGCGGCTGGCGCGGTTATTGTCTTCGAACTGAGGGTGCGGGCGCTCAGTCTGCGCCGGCTCATCGGGGCTGTGGCGGGCAGCGTCCTGGGCATCTTCGGTGCGGCGCTGTTTTGCCTCGTCCTGCGCTCGGCTCCGCTCAATAACACTGACTCGGCAGTTCTGCAGATATTTGTCTTGCTGCTCATGACCTATGTGGGCCTGCTGGTCGGCGCCAACAAGGGCGACCTGCTCAATCCCGCGGCTCTGGGCACCATCTTCTCCAACGACCGGCCCACCCGCCGCAGCGCCAAGGTCCTCGATACCAGCGTCATTATCGACGGCCGCATCGCCGACATCGCCGAAGCGGGCTTTATGGACGGCACCATCGTCGTCCCCGAGTTCGTGCTGCGCGAGCTGCAGACCGTGGCCGACTCCACCGACGGCTCCAAGCGCCAAAGGGGCCGCCGCGGCCTTGACATGCTGCAGCGCATGCAGTCCAACGCCGCCATTCAGGTGCAGATTGTCCCTGACGATTTCCCCTCCATTCGCGAGGTGGACCTCAAGCTGCTCGAGTTGGCCAAAAAGTGGGAGGCCAAGGTCGTTACCAACGACTTCAACCTCAACAAGGTTGCCCACCTGCACCACGTTGAGGTCCTCAATATCAACGACCTCGCCAACGCCCTCAAGCCCGTCGTGCTGCCCGGCGAGCGCATGACCGTCCTCATTCTCAAGGAAGGCAAGGAATACAACCAGGGTGTGGGCTATCTTGATGACGGCACCATGGTTGTCGTCGATCACGCCCGCAAGCTGATCGGCCGCAGTGTCGACATCTCCGTCACCAGCGTTCTGCAGACCGCCAGCGGCAAAATGATCTTCGGCAAGCTCTACGAGAATGGCAAAGACGGCGAGGCGGCCTGACCTTCAGCCTTGGCGCTGCAAGCGGTCCATCAATCTCTGCTTCACGGCCGGCCACTCCGACGCAAGAACCGAGTATCGCGCCGATTCCCGCGGCGTAAAGTCCGAGGCCATCCTGTGTGCGCGAAGAATCCCCTCCAGCTTCCCGCCAATCCGCTCAATGGCGGCCCGCGAGCGCTCGTTGCGCGCATCCGTGTGCAGGCACACCCGCAGCAACTCCCACGATTCGAAGGCGTAGGTCAGCATCAGCAGCTTGGCTTCCGTATTGGCTGCGGTTCGCATGGCCGATTGCGTCAGCCACGTGTATCCGATCTCGCAAACATCGGGATTCTTGCCGCCGTGGCGGGGGTGCTCCTGCGGCCACGCCCAGCGCTCGATATCGAAATATCGAGTTGCCCCGATCACCGCGCCATCCTCCACGCGCACCGTCGCGAATGGCAGTGTTGTGCCCTCATTGCGCAGCTTCAACGCCGTTTCAACGTACCGCGCAACTCCGTCCTTCCCCTGCGGAACAACAGTCCACAGGTAGAGCGAGGGATCAGCCGCAGCCGCAGCCGTCAGCCCGTCAATATGCTCGGGACTCAGCGGCTCAAGTCGTATATATCCGCCC
This sequence comes from uncultured Acidobacteriaceae bacterium, assembly GCA_963793885.1. Classification (GTDB taxonomy): domain Bacteria; phylum Acidobacteriota; class Terriglobia; order Terriglobales; family Acidobacteriaceae; genus Telmatobacter. The sequence continues at coordinate 803,519 of CAWCBQ010000001.1, read as the reverse complement.
GAAAGCGTAGGAAATCTCATGAGTTCATGGCGCTCAGTACTTTTGCATCTTTGGGTCGATCTCGTCGGCCCAGGCAAGTATCCCGCCTGCCAGGTTCACCACTTTCGGGTAGCCTTGCTGCACCAGAAATTCGGCTATCCTCTGGCTGCGCGCGCCGCTCCGGCACTGCACCACAATCTCCCGCTCGCGATCGATCTCAGCCAGCCGTTGCGGAACGTCGTTCTGGGGAATCAGCTTTCCGCCGATATTCGCAATCTGGTATTCGTAGGGCTCGCGCACGTCCAGAACGAAGACGTCCTCCCCGGCATCGATCCGCCTCTTGAGCTCCTTCACCGCGAGCTGCGGGATTCCATTCTTCAAAACTTTCTCCTCTTTCGTTTCGGGTTGAATCCCGCAAAACTGCTGGTAGTCGATCAGCTTCGTCACCGTCGGATGCGGCCCGCACACCGGGCATTCAGGATTCTTGCGTAATTTGAGCTCGCGGAAACGCATGTTCAGAGCGTCCACCAGCAGAAGTCTACCCACAAGGGACTCGCCCTTGCCCAGAATCAGCTTGATCGCCTCCGTAGCCTGGATCACTCCCACCAGCCCCGGAAGAATCCCCAGTACGCCGCCCTCCGCGCAACTCGGTACCAGCCCCGGCGGTGGCGGCTCAGGATACAGGCACCGGTAGCAGGGGCCCTCCTCGGTCGCAAACACGCTGGCCTGCCCCTCAAACCGGAAAATCGATCCGTACACGTTGGGCTTGCCCAGCAGCACGCACGCGTCGTTCACCAGGTAGCGTGTGGGAAAGTTGTCGGTCCCGTCTGCCACAATGTCGTAGTCCTTCAGAATCTCCAGGGCATTGGCGCTGGTGAGCATGGTCTCATGCTTCACCACCTTGAGCGCCGGATTCAGAGCCACCAACTTCTCCTCGGCCGAGTCCAGCTTCTTGCGCCCAATATCCCTGGTCGAGTGAATAATCTGCCGTTGCAGGTTGCTCGAGTCCACAACGTCGAAATCCACCAGCCCCAGCGTACCGATGCCCGCAGCCGCAAGATACAAAGCCAGTGGCGAACCCAGCCCGCCGGTGCCCACGCAGAGCACCCGCGCTGCCTTCAGCTTTTGTTGGCCCTCCATGCCCACTTCTGGCAGGATCAGGTGCCGCGAGTAGCGCGCCAGGTCGTCCGTCGTCAGTTCAGGAAGCGCCGTCGATGAAATCGTAGTCGCCATCGGGTTCAACTCACGTGTAAAAAATCCGTATCTGCGCATGCATCTGCCGCTGCGCAAGAGCTGCTATAGCCCGGCCGGAAAGCCCCCGCCCGCTATGGACGGGATAATCGACAGCGTATCGGCGGATTTCACAGCCGTAGCCTCTTTTCCCGGCAGGTAGCGGACGTCTTCGTCGTTCAAATAAAGGTTAACAAAGGCGCGCAGTTTCCCCTGTTCATTGAACAGGTGCCTGCGCAAATCCGGGTGCGCGCTCGTAAGCCAGCTCAGCGCCTCGGCAATCGTCGCGGCCTCGACCTCGACGGAAGCTTGCCCCGCTGCATAAGCGCGCAGGGGCGTAGGGATGTAAATCGTCATCGGGGAAGACTCCTCGCCGGCGGGGTTCCAGCTCAGCTTGCCTGCCGGCTTTCATCTCCCGCTGTGTCTATCAGATGATACTGGGTCCTGATTGGATTGAGAAAGCTTGCAGCGCGCTCTATGTTGCTTGCTCCTTTGTTCCCTTGGCCCCGGCCTCTCTGCTACCCTAGCGCGAGGAGAAACGCTGTGCCCGAGATGTCCCGAGAGCCTGACGCGCCAGTCCGCCTGCATCGGGCGCTGGGATTGTGGAACCTGATCATCATCGGGCTGGTAATTGTGCAGCCCACCGCGCCCATGGGCATTTATGGCGTGATCAGCAACAAAGCCCACGGGCACGTGGTCACTACGATTCTGATCGCCATGGTGGCCATGCTGTTCACGGCCATTTCCTATGGCCGCATGGCTCGGGTGTATCCCTCGGCCGGGTCAGCCTATACCTACGTGGGCCAGGAGATGCACACGGCACTGGGCTACGTGGTCGGCTGGGCCATGGTGATGGACTACCTGCTGAATCCGCTGATCTGTACGGCCTTCTGCGCCAAAGCCGCCATGAACATTGTGCCCGGGCTCAATTATTACGCCTGGATATTGATTTTCGCCGCCTTCTTCACATGGACGAATCTTCGCGGCATCCGTACCTCGGCGCAGTTGGACGAGGCCATGTGCGCGGGCATGTCGATTGTGGTGATCATTTTTCTGGTTGCGGTGGCCCGCGCCGTCTTGAGCGTACAGCACGGTCCCGGGTTCTACACACTTCCGTTTTACGACCCCACCACGTTTCAACCTTCCGCTATTTTTGCTGGAACCTCGGTGGCGGTTCTGTCTTATATCGGGTTTGACGCGGTCTCGACCCTCTCAGAAGAGGTGAGCAACCCCCGCCGCAACATCATGCTGGCCACGGTGCTGCTGTGCCTGCTGGCGGGCATCATTTCGGGGCTCGAGGTCTACGCCGCACAGCTTGTCTGGGGGTCGAAGCCCTTCGCCAGCGGGGAGGTGGAGTCGGCCTTTGCGCTGGTTTCGCGCCGGGTGGGGGGCGTGCTGCTGTTCCAAATTATGAATTTCACGCTGCTGGTGGCCAATATGGGCTCGGGGATGGGCACGCAACTGGCCGCCTCTCGATTGCTTTATGGAATGGGTCGCGGCAACGCGCTGCCCCGCGCCTTTTTCGGGGTGATCGAGCCACGGCGGCGCGTGCCCCGCAACAACATCCTGCTGGTAGGTTTGCTGGCGCTCATGGGAGCGGGGGTGCTTGAGTTCTTTGCATCCCGGTTGGGCGGTGGCGCCTACGAGATCGGAGCCCAGGCGCTGAACTTCGGAGCTCTGCTCTCATTCATGGGCGTCAACGCGGCCAACTTCGTCCACCAGTTGCGAAAACCGGAAGACCGGGGTCCCATTGCCATTGTGGTTCCCGTGCTTGGATTCTTGATTTGCGCGTTTTTGTGGTTTCATCTGAGCCGGCCGGCGTTTATTGTCGGGTTGGTGTGGATGGCCGCAGGCATCACCTATGGCGCGATCCGCACACGCGGGTTCCGCTCGCAGTTGGTCACTTTCGAGATTCCCACGGACATAGCCTGACCGGTTGCCGCCAAGGGCGGATCAGGCACGACGAGGAGCGTGAGACGCCGGCACCGCGAGCTCGCCAAGATAGCGGACTTCGTCTGACGGTGACGCCCCACAGGGTGTCGGTGCGGCGGACGGCTTCCACAAGAGACCTGCCAATACGCCGGCTCCCTTGCTCAGAACCACCTAAAGGGCCCACAACTAGCCGTGGTCCGCCAGATCCCGGTCCCGCGTGAATCGTGCGGGATTTCCACCGGCTCGTTGCGAGAACCTGCGCCGTTGCCGGCGGCGGCATTCCGAGGAAATTGGGGAACGGCTCGGGATGAAGGCCTGGAGGGATCGGAACCGGCTTTTGGAGTTAATTGGCCTAAGGAGTCCTCAGCCGGTTGCGTCCCAGAAATGGCGACAGGATCCGAGCTGTTGGCCAAATCTTTGAAAAATAGTGATTTACCGCGCGTCTCCGCGCACCGTGGAAGCCCTGTGCGATGGTCCCCGGAGCAGCTCTGGAGCGCTGGGAGGTGTCTTTCAAGGCACAACTCGATTTGAATTTAAATAGTGCGCCGATTGACGGCTCGCCCCGGTCGCGCTACTCTCAAGGCCAGATAAAGGATTTGGTCGCCTACGCCAACTCGCGGTGGTTAGAGGTAGCCAGAAGATCCAGCTCCTCCCTGCGCCGTACACCTGAAAGCTTTCTCAAACCGATCGCCTCATCTCCCGCCGTTTGTCCACCTGCGCCTGGCGCGTTTTTTGCCGACACTCTCTCTACAACCTTGCCGGGCAGTTCCGTTCCTGGAGCTGCCCGGCTTTTTTCATGCGTTCAACGCCGCACTGGAGGCCATAAACCCCTTTGAAGATCGCTCTGGAGATCACGCCCAACCTCGAGCCCTTGTTCGGGACTCGCGATGAAAACCTCCGGCTCATGGAAGATTCACTCGGTGTGCGCGTCGATCTACGATCTGACGCCGTGCATGTGGAGGGGCCCGACGAAGGCGTGGCCAAAGTCCAGCGGATTTTTCAGGACTTTGAGGCGCTCCGCCGCCAGGGCGTCAATCCTCATAATGGCGAATTGAATGGAATGCTGCGGCTGGTTGTGGCCGATCCCGCCACTACCTTGCGCTCGCTCGCCGACAGCGGCAAGCAACGCTCCGCCGGGGTCAAGCGCACCGTTCAGCCGCGGTCCATCAATCAGCGCAAATATGTTGAAGCCATCGAGCAGAACGACATGGTTTTCGGCGTGGGTCCGGCCGGCACCGGCAAAACCTACCTGGCAGTCGCCATGGCCGTGGCCGCGATCAACGCCAAGAAGGTGAGCCGCATTGTGCTGGTGCGCCCCGCGGTCGAAGCCGGCGAACGGCTGGGCTTTCTGCCGGGCTCGTTGCAGGAGAAGGTCGATCCTTACCTGCGCCCGCTCTACGACGCACTCTACGACCTGCTCGACGCTGAAAAGGTTGACAAGATGCTGGAAAAGAATGTCATCGAGGTGGCGCCGCTGGCATTCATGCGCGGGCGCACTCTGAATGACGCTTTCATCATCATGGACGAAGCGCAGAACACGACCATCGAGCAGATGAAGATGTTCCTGACCCGTATGGGCGCCAACTCCAAGGCGGTCATCACGGGCGACATTACGCAGATCGACCTGCCGAATCCACGCAAGTCAGGATTGCTGGACGCGATCAACATTCTGGACGGTGTGGAGGGCATTCACTTTTGCCACTTTGAAGACGGCGACGTGGTGCGGCACGCACTGGTGCAGAGGATTGTGCGCGCCTACGAGTCAGCCAAGCCCGGGCAACAGGAGCTGCCGCTTACGCTCGGCGAACCGATGGACGTGGGTAGGCAAACCAGCGACAGTGAACCTGCCGGGCAAGCGCAGCCTTCCGCAAAGCCGCAGTAACTGTGAAAACCCGATCTCCCGGATCTCAGAGGCGAAAACCATTCGGCTACGCTCACGGTAGGCTCTGCAGTGCCCGCGCGTCTACGCTGAGCGAGCTTGCCTTCGGCGTGGTCTTCGGCTATTTGGGGAGCAGGCTGCGGGCGATGGAGTCGAGCATTCCGTTCAGAAAGTTGATTGACTCGGGAGCGGAGTAACGGCGCGCGATTTCGAGGGCTTCGTTGATGACGATGGGGAAGGGCGTGCCTTTGAAGCCGAGCATCTCGCCCACAGCCATACGCAGCAGGTTGCGATCGACGGCTGGCATGCGCTCAAGACGCCAGTGACGGGAGTTGGCAACGAGGAGCTCGTCGATCTGCTCCTGGTGTGCGACGGCTACGCGAAACAGGTCCTCGGCAAAACCGCGGACTTCAGGCTCCACCTCGTCGCCGGCCTTCCAGAAGGTGGCACGGACCTGGTCAGGTGTCTGCTTGCCCATGTCGGCCTGGAAAAGCATCTGCATGGCAAGCTCGCGGGATTTTCGGCGGGTTCCGGCGGTCAAGCAGGGCCGCCTGACTGGATTTTGCGGCGCAGGCTCACCATCTCGATGGCGGCGGCGGCGGCCTCAAAGCCCTTGTTTCCAGCCTTGATGCCGGCGCGGTTCAGAGCCTGCTCCAGCGATTCGCAGGTGAGCACGCCAAAGCTGTGAGGAATGCCGGTCTCCTGCTGCGACTGGCCGATGCCGCGCGCCACTTCGTTGTAGATGGCTTCGTAGTGAGCGGTTTCACCGCGCAACAGGCAACCGAGGGTAATGATGGCGTCCACCTGGCCGAGGTTGGCAAGCGTGCGCGCGGCGTTGGGGATCTCCCATGCGCCCGGGACGCGAACCACCTGCACATCGGCACGGGCGGTGCCGCTGCGGAGCAGAGCGTCGAGAGCGGCGTCGAGAAGCCGGTCCGTGATGACGGCATTCCAGCGCGCAACCACGATGGCAAACTTCATGCCGGCGGCTGAGAGGTCGCCGGCAAGTGCCACGGGCTTGCCTTTTGCCGGGTCGGCGAAGGCCCAGAAGCTGAAGGGAAATCCGGGCTCCGGTTCAACGGTGAACATGCGCGACTTCCAGTGCGTTTCAGTGATGGGCGAGAGGCGGGCCAGGGTTGCCTCACCCGCTTGCGTTTTGAGCCAGGCTTCGGCGGCCTGGTGGACGGCATCGAGAGAGGTGACTTCAATCAGGACGTCGGCGGTGGGCGGAAACTTGCCATCCACGAATTCAAGATTGCCGAGCGGGGCCAGAAATGAGGCGCCCCGGCTGCTGTCCTCCTTCCATCTTTTTCCTGCAGCAAGGCCGACGGCGGCGAAGAAGCTCGCCAGCCGATCATAAGCTGCGGCGCTGCCAGCGGAACGGAGAAAGGAAATGCCCTTGACCATGGTTTGATTCTATCGTGCGGAATCAGGGTTCAGGAGACATGGATCGAATCAAGCTTACTGACCCGGCACTCGCGGCAGAATAAAGATCCCCTCGCGAAGAGAGTCCGACAAAAATGGTTCCCGCGGTGCGTAAGAATCTGCCTCTTTTTGCTTTGCCAGCAGGTCTCCCGGGGAAATCGCCTGAATGTGGGGACTCGGCTCATGCCGCTCCCAGCGCAACATTGCAGCCTCGATCTCATGCTTCTTTTCAAGCAGAACCTTCTCACCCCCAAGATCAGATGCGAAGTTAAATCCAATCAGCAGTACCCCTATCATGCAAAGGCCCACTCTTCGAAGAGACGGTCGAATCTTGCTGTCATAAAGCTTGTCCGCCCAATAGAGATAAAGCACAATTACCAGAACGGTTGAATAAATTCGATATGCGGAATTCGCAGCCGTAGCAAGTCCAAGGCTTGAGCGGAGTCCGGAGACAGCGATTGCAATCACAAAAAAGTAAAGAGCGGAATAGTACAGTGCTGGACGCCGTTCGAACAGGCGATCATAAGTTGCGAACACAAACAGACCTGCCAGGACAATGCCGAATAATATGGCAGGCACTGGGTTCCTGACTGTAGCAATGTTTCCTAGAAATGCCGCGGCGTAAACCGGAGATAGATGTTGCAGCAGGCTCAGGACATTATTACTCGAATGAGTATGAACGGCTTCAACCGCAAAGTTGTACCCATGAAAGTAGACTATGCACGCAACTACACAACAGGCACTCCACGCCGCGAGCCTTCTAAATTCTCTGCGCTGAACATAGAAGAGCAACCCAACGGGGATCATGAATAGCCCACTTCCATCCGAAGCGATACAAAGCAGCAGGCTGACAAGCGCGCACAGAAAGGCCTTGGTGCTTTTCTTGGTCACTAAGTAACATGTGAGGAGCGCAAACATAATAACTGGGAGGCGTTGAAGGCCAGGCGTTGCAAAATTCAGAGTGCCTTCATACTGCAGTTGAAACAGCATCCAGGAGACTGGAACAAACGCCAGCAGGGCATAATCGCGAGGCCGGCCACATTGGCGCCAAATCAAATAAAGCACGCCAAAGAGCGGAAGAACAAGCAAATCCCCCAAAATCGCCAAAGCTTTGAAGTCTACGTGGCCAAGAAGCTGGTATTGAATACCAAAGATCGCGTTCCCAAACATAAACCGGTAATCATTGAACTGGAAGCTTAGAATCTCAACGATATGCTTAATTCCGCTCTCATTCTTCCACTGCAATAGGAATCCGATAATAGCGCCATAATCGTCGGTGTTGGGGAGAGCCGTTAGCGACCTTGCAAGCAGCGCATAGAATGTAATTGGGGGGATCGCAATCGCAATCAAGGCAACTATTCTCTTAGGTGCTGACATTTTAATGGTTCCTCGCCATCCAAATTCGTGCGGATGCTTGGTGTTTTGTGTTTTCACTGCAAAAAATCATACCATCCAGGATGATCGATTTTATGGGACTTTGACATAGGGGAACAGGAGTCGATGGAAGCGCTGATGACAAGCTCTCGCTGCACAGACACAGCGTAAGGCAGCTTTTGAGCATCGCGGAGGCCTCGCGCAACTGGTTCAGCCTGATTGATCGGCACTGCGGCGCTCCAGGCGCAATGGATCATCGGGACCGTCCTTAACGAGAGATCCTCTCAGTAAGCCAACTGCAAGATCGTAGTTACACGCCACTAAGGAGCCTGCCAAATGCGTCTGAGAGTGATTCTTTTTCTTGCTTTCTTTGTGGGGTCGGGCGCCAGCGGCTATGCGTCCGGCTTTCGCGCCGCGGCGGTCGAAGTTGACATTACGCCAACTACCCCCCAGTGGCTGCTGGGATACGGCGCCCGTCAATCGGACGGCGTTCATGATCACATCTTTCATCGTATCGCCGCGCTTGATGATGGTCATCGAACCTTCTACATCGTTTCGAGCGAGCTGGCTCTGTTTTCGCCCGGCTATTGCGATCGAGTACTCAAGGATGTGCAGGATCAACTGGGAATTGCACCTGCCGATATCTGGTGGACTGTTACACATACTCATTCGGCTCCCGCCGTCGGACCTCCAGGCGTACCAGCCATCTTCATGCCGGAGAGATACAAGCAGGCCGGCACGGGAGATTCAAACCCTGAGTACACCCGGTTCGTCGAAGCAAAGCTCATCGAGGGTTTGCGTCTTGCGCGTGAAAGCCTGCGTCCCGCTCGTCTCGGCATTGGCACCGGCTTCTCGTTGGCCAACATCAATCGGCGCGCAAAGGATGAAGATGGCCAGGTGAGCCTCGGACTCAATCCGGACGGCCCCACTGACCGTCAGATAGGCTTGCTTCGCATTGAAGGAACGGATGGCAAACTGATCGGCCTGATTGCAAACTATGCGATACATGGGACCGATCTGGGCCATGAGAATCTCAAAATCAGTGGGGACGTTCCTGGAATCGTGGCTCAGTATGTTGAGCAGAAACTGGGCGCACCGATGCTTTTTTTGAACGGAGCCGAAGGCAACCTGGCGCCCATCTATAGCGTCTATCCCGATCCCACATCCGGTCACCTGGGCGAATTCCGCGTGCTCCTCGGTGACCGCATTCTGCAGGCTGATCGAGAGATCTCCGAGACCACTTCCGACGTTGTCTTAACTCCAGGCGAACACCTTGTGGAGACGCCGCTTCGGGTGGGACTAGGCTGGCCGCCTGAACTGAAGAAGTACACACGCACGCTTCCGGGCGGCGGCATCATGGTCCGCATACCAGTGCGATTCCTTCAGATCAATCAGGACACCGTTCTCTGGGGAGCCCCCGTCGAGATGTTCTGCGAGATTGCGACCGATGTGCGCAGTCGCTCACCTTACCCGTTCACCTTCTATGTCGGTCTTCTGAACGGCTGGCTGGGCTATCTTCCCACCGCCCAGGCGATTCACGATGGGGGATATGAACCTGCCACTTCCCCCTTCACTGATCGTGCAGAGCAGGACATGCGTGAGCAGGTCGTCACACAACTGGATGAGATGATACGGACTGCTCCCGGGAGGCCAGCGGATTAGCTTTGTCATGGTCAGATTCCATGGCTCGTTCACCTGATAAGTGGTGACTCTTCCCGGCGCCTGGGCGGCCGTAATCCACTGGTTTGAGCACCCTGAACGAAACTCTGCAATGAAGCCGCGGACGCCCGGAAATTGCAGTTGCATGACTCGAAGTTCTTCCAAAAAGGGGCAGTATACGCACGGACACGCGAACATCCGGCAGGAAGCCAGACGCAAGGCCGTCGCCGCGTTCGATAACGTCACAATTACGTCACGATTAGATGCGTGGAAGAAAAGTGCCGACGATAACCACCACCATAGACCACTGAAAATAATAATCTAAAGGTCGGGGCGGGCAGATTTGAATTGCCGCAGGCTCGGCTTTGCCTCGCTCCCCTCGCAGGCCGGACTGGTGCGCCTTCGCTTCGCTGCAGGCAGGATTGGCATCTTCCGCATAATCCATGCGAAGGACGACAGGCAGTGAGGCCGTGGAGTGCGGTTATACTTCCCCCATGAAGAGCGACCCACTCTTGGAATGGCAGAGACTCACAGAAACCTATAGCAGGATGTACGACGGTGAGCTGCTGCAGCTAGCCGTCGATTCAGCAGATCTCACTGAATCAGCACGCCAGGTGCTCGATGGCGAGATGCGGAAACGCGGTCTGCGGGCTCCTGGACCGGCAAATAGCGCCACGAATGATCCTGAAGGCTTCGCGGACCCGCAATCGGAATCCACTGGTAACGAACCGAATCTCGACCTGCAGGGCGATGGCGCTGCGGGTATCTTCGCTGCAGACCAGGAGAGCAATCCGCCCCACGAATACACATGGAAGACGGTGCTGTGCGAAGTTGAGGATCACGAAGTGGCATGGCAATTCTGCGAAGTCTTGAGGCAGGCGGGAATTGAAACCTGGATCGAGGGACCGGGCGGATCGTATTCTCCGTACTCTCAACTCGACTTGCGCAATCCTCGCATCCTCGTTCCCGCCGATCGCATCGATCAAGCGCGCCAGATCGTCGCCAGGCCCATCCCAATGGAGATCGTCGAGCGGTCCAGGATGCAATCACCGGAGTACGAGCCGCCGGTATGTCCAACCTGCGGAGCCGGCGACCCTGTGCTCGAGGGCGTGGATCCCATCAACACCTGGAAGTGTGACTCCTGCGGGAATGAGTGGTCCGAGACCGCGCCGGATTGATCGAGACGCTCGGAAAGTCTCAGGCAATCGACCGTTAATAGAAAACCTCAAAGAAGGGGCCCAAGAGCCTCCCAAAAACGGAAACAGCCGCCCGGCTCAAAACAGCGGTCGACAGGCTTGTAATCGACGACCTCTCGCCCCGCATTGTTTCGGGTTTTCTGGGGCGCCTGGAACAGACTCGAAGTTGCTCGGTCGTCACGAGAAATCAGCGGCTTGCTACCCTCCACGCTTTCGCTCGGTTCACAGGCGAGTCTAGCCCAGAGCATGTGGATTGGTGTGCACAGATTCGTAGAGTTCCCCTCAGCTCACTCGGTTAGTCTTCGCCCTGCATACCAACCTGATACAAGTGTCCGCTACTCATGGCGGAGAGCAACCACTGCGTCCACGCGGGCGGCCCTACGGGCAGGCAAAAGACTGGCGCCAACAGCAACGATAAATAGCAGCGCCGAAACTCCGATTGCGACCGTGGCGTCGTGGGGAGTGACGCCAAAGAGAACCGCCCGCAGAACACCCAACGAGGCAATCGCTACTGGCAAACCAATTACGGCACCAACGGCGGCGGGAACAATACCCTTGCGCGCCATCAGGCGGGCGACGGCACCACAAGAGGCACCGAGCGCGATGCGGATTCCCATTTCGTGTGTGCGCTGGCGCACCGAGTAGTCAACGATGCCGTAGATGCCTATCGCGTCAAGCAACAACGCGAACACAGCGAAGACGCCAAGGACCTCCATTAGAAGGCGCGGTATCTGGAGCGAGTCCGATATGACTTGGCGCATGGTGCGCAGTGGCGATTACCGGTCCCGTGCCGCCCCGGCTGCGAAGGACGATCCACATCCAGTCGGGCAGCCATTGCGAGGCGGGCGCATAGGCGCCAGGCATTGGAGGCTTGGTCGGCTTCTGATGCGCGACCGACCCCACCACGCCAATAATCGTGCGCCATTTGCCGTCGTAATCGTCCAGGTAACGTCGGCCAATGGGATCCTGGCCGAGGAAGTACTGGCGGACAAGCGCCTCGTTTACGATGCCAACGGGCACAGAAGCTGCCGTGTCCTGCGCGTTGAAGTCGCGTCCGCGCAGCACGGGGATACCCATGGTTGCGAAGTATCCCGGAGTCGAAGCATTGTAGACCACCATCTCGTCGCGCCAATTCGGCGGCTTGGGAGAGTCGTCCAGCCGGAATGCGCCGCCCTGCATGCCGCCGGTCATCGGCAGAGTTGTAGTGGCCGCCGCGGAATCGATGCCGGGGGCGTGATTGAGACGTTCGAGAAGGTCTCGATGGAAGATGGCCGTTTGCGCTTGGTTGTACTTGAAGTAGGGCAGGGCAAGCTCGAAGCTGACAACATTCTCGACGCGGATGCCGATATCCACGTGCATTCCATTCAGGAAGCTGCGCGCCATCACTCCGGATCCCGCCATGAGCACGACGGAGAGCGCCACCTCTCCCGCCACCAGGATCGATAGAGCGCGGTTGCGCGAGCGGGTGCGTCTCCATGCACTTCCTTCTTGCTTAAGCGCGGAGTTGGGATCGGCGCACGAGGCTAGCCAAGCCGGAACGAAGCCGGAGGCGAGACCGACAGCCAGCGAAACCGCAAGTGTGAAGGCCAGCACAGTGGGATTCAAGTGTAGGTTAGAGTCGAGCGCCAGGTCGGAGGGAGCCATTACACGAAGAACCCGCATTATCCAGAACGCCAGCAATATGCCGGCCGTACCGCCGGCGAGGCTCAGCACAAGGCTCTCCGCCATCATCTCGCAGATGATACGTCCGCGACCGGCGCCCAGCGCTGCGCGAATGCCCACCTCACGCGTCTTTCCTGATGCGCGTGCAAGCAGCAGCCCGGAGACATTCACACACGCCAGTAGCAGCACAAACCCCACCGATACAGTCATGAAAAGCACTGGTGTCCGCACCTCCTCAGCCAAGGCGGCGCGCAGCGGGCGCACGCGCAAGCCCCATCCAGTGTTGGTTTCGGGATAGAGCTTTTCGAGGCGTGCGGCGATCGTGCTCATGTCGGCTTGCGCCTGCGACAGCGTAACGCCCGGCTTGAGCCGCGCCACCACGTCATACTGGTGTTGCTTGCGACCGAGCGAGCCGGTGTCTTGCAGGGCCGAGAAGAACTCACAGGTGGGGATTCCGGGATAAACGAAGCCGCGTGGAAGGACACCGATAATGGGAATTGAGCGGCCCTCTAGCGTCATGGTCTCTCCGAGGATGCCGGGTTCGTGGCCAAATCGCTGGTTCCACGTTTCCCACGTGATCACAGCTACAGGGGCGGCGCCAAGAACGTCGTCCTGGTCGGTCGAGAAACGTCCGATGGCGGGTCGAATGCCCAACACCTTCCAGAATCCGGCAGTCGTTCGGCCGCCCAGAATTTCGCGTGGCTCCCCCTGACCAGTCAGCGTGTAATCCCTCGGTGAGGGCTCAATTGCCATGGCCTCAAACACCGAGTTCTGGCCTTTCCAGTCGAGATAATCCTGATAACCGGCGCCCGAGTTGTTGCCGCTGACGTTGCGCGCCTCCACTGAGACGAGCCGGCCGGCATCGGGAAACGGATAGGGGTTCAGAATCAGCGCGTAGACCGCGCTGAAGATTGCCGCATTGACGCCGATGCCGAATGCAAGAGTGAGAATCACCACGGCAGCGAAGCTGGGCGTTCGCGCCAAGGAGCGAAGGGCAAACTTCAGGTCCTGCCGAAAGTGATCCAGCCAGGCCCATCCCCAGGCATCGCGGCTTCTTTCGCGCATCAGCGCCGCATTGCCAAAGCGGTGCATCGCCCCATTACGAGCTTCGTCCGAGTCGGCGCCAATGTCGCAATTTGCCGCCGTGCGCTTCTCCAGGTGAAAGCGCATCTCCTCTTCCATCTCGCGGTTGAAGCGATTTCCGCGAAGGAGAAACAGGAGCCGGCGACAAAATTCTCCAGGGGCATCCATGTGCTCCTCACGTCTGCGGCAGGTTGGCGGGCTCGATCACTCGCGTGATTGCTTGCATCACGAGCCGAAAATCCGAAATCTCTTCGGCGAGCGGGCGGCGGCCCGCCGGGGTCAGCCTGTAATAGCGCGCGCGGCGGTTGTTCTCCGACACGCCCCACTCCGACTTGACCCAGCCCTTGATGAGCATGCGCTGCAGCGCCGGGTAAAGCGAGCCCTCTTCCACCGCGAGCACGTCCGCGGACACATGCTCGATGTGCTCGGCGATGCCGTACCCGTGCTTGGGCCCGAGCTGGTCGAGCGTGCAAAGGATCGGCATGTGCAGGGTCCCCGGCGGAATTTCGGTCTTTCCCATAGCTAAACTATGGGAAGAGCCTGCGCTTATCGGCAGAGATTCTCAATATGCGGAGCGTCGCGCGTGATGGCCGTTACAATTGACGGCCCAGCATTGAGCATCGAACAAATCCTGTAATTGATAACCCAATTGCCCCGGTTTTTTATGGGTTCACTACAGCCGTACTACCCGCCGATCAGGGCATTTTATGAATTATGGCAACATATCTGACATCGCAACATATCCGGGCTTATGGAGTGCGCCACATAAGCACAAATCGACCGTTAGGAGAAAACCTCAAAGAAGGGGCGCAAAAGCCTCCAAAAAACGGAAAGAGCCGCCCGGCAACAGGGCAGCTCTTCCCTCAGGGAGAATAGTTCCAACGGAGGCAAAACCATCAGAACTTTCTGGCTGCATAGTAGGAGCGGGGGGAGGGAGTGTCAAGAAGAAATCTCACCCTAAATAAGCTGTTTATTATCAGTCGCTTATAGAGGCCTTTTGAAGAGCGCAGTCGTCTGGATCTTCGTCCTATATTCGCCTTGCTTTATCCAGCATTCTCCGTCTTTTAAGGGTGTTTCTTCCTGTTTATGCCCTGTTTTCCACAGGATAATGCCGCCGCCAGTCCCGGTGACTCAAGATCCCAATCGACCACAAGAGCCGAGTGTCCTCTGCCGGCGAGGTGCGCGGCAACAAGCAGGCCGTGAATCCTCCCAATCTGCAAGTCACGAACCTTCCCAAGGGAGGGCAATTTTCACCGGGACTGCTTCCGTGCCCAATGCCAATCTCGGAAGCATATACGACCTCCTCCGCCGCACCAGCCCCATGCTTGGAAAATAAGGGCCGCTGCCACACGAAGCTGTTACGAAACGCAGCCTCTCTGGGTCATAAAAGGGACCAGGAGGCTCCCGCGAGGAGGCGTCCCTTTTTTGAGCTGAGTCTTTGGCGGAGTCAGGCTCTGTCTTTTGCTTGGATGCTGCTCATGCGGGAGCAAGCCACCTATAGCGGTTTCAGGATTGCTATACCCAGAGGCATTGCACTCAAGTCGACCCGACCCCAAGGAGGGGCGACCTGGTACGAAGCACAATCGGGCATACCTATCCTGAAACCGCTCTATCCCTTGGCGTCTTCGAACTCTTCGTGCCAGGCCATTTGAATGGCCTCGAGCTTGGGCTCGTTGGACTTGGCGGGGTCGTCGGCGAAGCCTTCCAGCTCTGTCACATATTGGTGCAGATCGGTGAAGCGGACGGTGAATGGGTCAACTTCTGGAAACTTCTGCTGCAATTGAATGCCGATTTCTTCGGCGTCGGTCCATAGAATCTCGCGGGGCATGCGGGACGCCTCCTTACTTTCCTTCGGCCAGGGCCAGCGGTTTGCCTTCTGATGTGTAGTTGCGATTCCACTTGGGAATTTCAACCACGTAGTTGCCGGGGCGGGTAATGACTGCCTGGCAGCCGAGGCGCGAGTCCAACTGCTGGTCGGCGGCCATGTCCATGCGGTCGAGCTCATCGTCATCGGCCGGGCTTATACCTTCCTGGTCCTTGATCCACAAGTGGCAGGTGGTGCAGGCGCAGACGCCCCCGCAGGCGTGATCCAGAAAGATGCCGTAGTTCTCGGCCACGTCAAGAAACGACATTGGCTTGCCGTGATGGTCATAGGGCATGGTGCCGAATTCGAATTCAACCGTCCTGCCTTCGGGAAGAAACGTGACGCGCACCAGCTTCTCCGGTGGAATGTTCTTCGCGGTTGGTTCACTCATGGGATTGAAGTCCTTTCTCGCACGGCTGCGGACCGGCCGCTGCCCGTTCTGTCTACTTGAATTCGGCGGCGGCCATGGGATGTGGCGCTGTCACTCCCTCGTCCAGCTCTTCGCCGGCGGCGTTCATGGTTTTGCCGCGAAGAGCGCTGGAGACGGCTGCATCCATCATCAGCTCGGCCAGCCGTTGAGTTGTCTTGTCCAGCGCCAGCGTCGCCTCGCGGATAGCCGTCATGTCCGTTCCCCGCATCACTTCCGCGAGCCGGTGATGCGCGGCCGATACCGCCATTTGCTCCTCGCCGGTCAACAGCGCCCACGCCGGATTCTTTTTGGCGCCATCAACCTTCGACAGGATCGACTCCGCCTCGTTGCGGGCTTCGATGGTCAGCCGCTTCGCGAAGTCTTCCTCGGCGTGATCGAAGGAGTCGAGGATCATGCCTTCAACCTGCTCGTCAGTCAATCCATAAGTGGGCTTTACTTCGATTTCGGCAGCCAGGCCGCTGCGCTGCTCGCGGGCCGAGACCTGCAGAATGCCGTCCGCATCGATGAGGAAACGAACCTCGATGCGGGGCATGCCCGCCGTCATCGGCGGAATGCCTTTCAGGTCAAAGCGCGCCAGCGAACGGCAGTCGGCGGCCAGTTCACGCTCGCCCTGCACCACGTGGATGGCCACGTTGGTTTGCCCGTCAACGCCGGTCGTGAAGTGCTCCGTGGCCGAGGCGGGAATCGTGGAGTTGCGTTGGATGATGCGCGCAACCGTGCCGCCCAACGCCTCAATGCCCAGCGAAAGCGGCGTCACGTCCAGCAGCAGCATCTCCTCGGTTGACTTTGAGGCGCCGGCCAGGATGTCGGCCTGCACCGCCGCGCCCAGCGCCACAACCTCGTCGGGATTGAGCTCGATGTGCGGCTTCTTGCCGCGCGCGGCGAGGTGAAAGAGCTCGTCGACCAACGCACGCACCGCAGGAATGCGCGTGGAACCGCCCACCAGGACCACTTCATCCACGTCCTCAGGGAGGATGCCCGCATCCGACAGCGCCTGCTTGCAGGGGGCCGCAGTGCGCGCCAGTACCGGCTCAATGAGCAGCTCGAAAACCGCGCGCGGAATCTCGCGCTGGTAGCGGTCGCCATTCGGCAGCTCAATGTCAAAGCTCGCCGACAATTCAGAGGAGAGACGGATCTTGGCTTCAATGGCAGCTTTGCGCAAGGCCTGCACGGCGCCGGGATGGCCGCGCAAGTCAACGCCATGCTCGGCGTGGATTTCGTCGAGCGCAATGGCCAGCAGCAGGTTGTCAATGTCGTCGCCGCCGAGGTGGGTGTCCCCGTTGGTGGACTGCACCTCGAAGATGCCGTCGCGCAGCTTGAGAATGGAGATGTCGAAAGTTCCGCCGCCCAGGTCGTACACAGCGATGGTGCCCACATTGCTGCGATCGAGGCCGTAAGCTAGCGCGGCCGCGGTGGGCTCATTCACCAACCGCAACACCTCAAGGCCCGCCATGCGCCCCGCGTCCTTGGTGGCCTGGCGCTGCGCATCGTTGAAATACGCTGGCACGGTGATCACCGCCTGGGTCACCGGCGCGCCGAAGAACCGCTCGGCATTGCGCTTTAACTGGCGAAGAACGTAGGCGGAAATCTCCGGCGGCGTAAAGCGGAGTTCGCCCAGCTGAATGCGCGGCACTTCGCCTGCCTCGATGTCGCCGGCAAGGCGGAAGGGAAACATCTTGAGCTCGCTTTGAATTTCTTCAAGGCCGCGCCCCATGAGCCGCTTGACGGAGTAGATCACACGCTCAGGATTTTCAATGAGCGCCTTGCGTGCGCTGTTGCCCACGGTGACCGTAGGCCTGCCGCCCTGGGCAGAAATGGGATCGAGCGCCACCACTGAAGGCACCAGGTTAGAGCCGTCTACGCCGGGAATCACCACCGGCGCATCGCCCTCCATATAAGCGACCAGGGAATTGGTGGTTCCCAGGTCGATTCCGACTACGCGTCCTTCCGCCATACTTCCCTATTCGGCTCCCAATGTCTCTGTCACGTCGCGCACCAGGTTGCTTAGATAGCGCCGCCGGTCGAGCAGAGCCACCATCGTCTTTTCAGCATTCTTTCGAGCGGCGGTGCCGCCCTGGTCCCAAAGCTGCCACTGGGTGCGCAGTTCGCGGTCCACTTCATCCTGCAGCCCGTCGAATTTCTTCTTCGCCTGTTCCAGGCCCGCTTGCAATTCAGGGTCGATCTCTCCCATCTTCCGGCTCATGCGCATCTCTTCGAGCTGCATGTTCAACTCGAAGACCTCTTCAAGCAGATCGGCCGGTACGCGCGATGGGTCTTTCCTGCCCTCTTCTTTCTTGCCGCTATGCTCCTCGCCGATCTCGGCGCCCTGCAGCTTGAGCAGGTACTCGGTGCGGCGCAGTGGCTCCTTCAGGGTGCGATAGGCGTCGTTCAGCAGCGCCGTATCGGCCAGGCTCCATTGGCGCTCGTTTTCAAGAGATCGGGCAAAGCGGTCGGGGTGTACCTTGCGGCTGAGGCGGTGAAACTCCGTTTCAAGGGCATCCAAATCGAGGTTGAGCTTGGGCTCCAGCCCGAAGACTGAAAAATAATCGCCGCCCGGAGGCGGCTGAATCTTGCTGCAATGCGGACAGAACAGCGTGGACTCGTTGTGCGCCACGGCGCACGACCAGCATGCCACGGGTACAGCCGAATCGAGGACCTTCAACATGTGCAAACTCCAGCGGACTTAAGACGAGAACGACGAACCGCAGCCGCAGGAGCGCGTAGAGTTCGGATTGATGAAGTTGAATCCCTGCCGCATCAGCGTCTCCTCGTAGTCCAGCGTCATGCCGTGCAGATAGAGAAACGATTTGGGATCGACAAAGACGCGCACGCCGCCGAACTCGTAGATGCGGTCGCGCTCGCGGGGCCGGGTATCGAACTTGATGGAGTAGGAAAGCCCCGAGCAGCCGCCGCCCATCACGCCCAGCCGCAGTCCGCCCTCTTCGGGCGAGATGCCTTCCTTGGCCATGGCGATGCGCATGCGCTTGATGGCGCGCTCCGTTAGCTGCAGGCCCTGGCCCGCCGCCGCGCCGGCCGCTGCCACCGGCTTGGCGTCTGCCGGAGGAGCGGCCGCGAATGCGCCTTCGGCCGGCTTCGATTCGATTGAGACCATGTTCGCCATACGTGCCTTTTCGCTTTCAGTTCCCCCAGTCTCTAGAGGGCCGCGACTCACGCCACGGCCCCGAGCAGGAAAGGGGAAGCCTCTTAGTGCGCCGCAGCGGCGGTGTCTGCCGTCTCCGTGACGCCATTCTTTTTCTTCCAGTCGCCGATGGCCGCGCGAATTGCGTCCTCGGCCAGCACCGAGCAGTGAATCTTGACCGGCGGCAGTGAAAGTTCCTTCACAATATCCGTGTTCTTGATGGCCAGCGCGTCGTCGACGGTGCGGCCCTTGATCCACTCGGTCGCCAGCGACGAGCTGGCAATCGCCGAGCCGCAGCCGAAGGTCTTGAACTTGGCTTCCTCAATGACCTGGGTCTCGGGGTTCACGCGGATCTGCAGACGCATGACGTCGCCGCACTCCGGCGCGCCCACCAGGCCGGTACCCACTTCAGTGGAGCTCTTGTCCAGTTGGCCCACATTGCGCGGGTTGTTGTAGTGGTCGATTACCTTATCGCTGTATGCCATTTGCTACTCCTCCTGCGGGGGAAGCCGCCTTACTTCGGTTAGATTCGGCAGCCTTGCCGCCGGACCAGAAAAACTTGTTGCGTCGCAGCCTTAGTGCGCCGCCCACTGAATCTTGGTCAGGTCAATGCCTTCCTGCACCATTTCGTAGAGCGGCGAAAGCTGGCGCAGATGCTTGACGATGTCGATCACCTTGGCGGCCATGTAGTCCACCTCAGCCTGGGTATTGAAGCGGCCCAGCCCAAATCGAATCGAACTGTGCGCCACGTCGTCGCCCAGTCCGAGCGCCTTTAGAACGTAAGAGGGCTCGAGCGTCGCCGAGGTGCAGGCCGAACCGCTTGAAACCGCAACGTCGTTGATGCCCATCAGCAACGACTCGCCCTCGACATAGACAAAGCTCATGTTCAGGTTGCCGGGCAGGCGATGCTCCCACGATCCGTTCACGTGTACGTAGTCGAGCTCTGACTCGAGTTTGGCCTTGAGCCGGTCGCGCAGGCCGCGCAGATAGGCCGCCTCAGAATCCATCTCCTCCATGGCGATGGCGCAGGCCTCGCCCAGGCCCACAATGCCGGGAACGTTGAGCGTGCCCGAGCGCATGCCGCGCTCGTGGCCGCCCCCGTCGATCTGCGCAGCGATCTGCACCCTGGGATTGCGGCGCCGCACATAGAGCGCGCCCACACCCTTGGGCCCATAAATCTTGTGTCCCGACAGCGAGAGCACGTCGATGTTGTCGGCGATCACGTTCACCGGGACCTTACCCACCGCCTGCACCGCATCGGTGTGGAACATAACGCCCTTTTCATGGCACAGCTTGCCGATTTCGCGGATCGGCTGCAGCACGCCAATCTCGTTGTTGGCAGCCATGATCGTCACCAGGATGGTTTTTTCGTCCATGGCCCGCTTCAGGTCTTCGAGGTCGATGAGCCCGTCGGCCTTCACAGGCAGATACGTGACGCGGTAGCCATGCTTCTCAAGGCGCTTGCAGGTGTCAAGCACCGCCTTGTGCTCGGTCACCTGGGTAATAATGTGATTGCCGCGCTCGCGGTACATCTCCGCGATGCCCTTGATGGCCAGGTTATCGCTCTCGGTGGCGCCGGAAGTAAAGATGATCTCCTTGGCGGTGGCCCCGATGAGCTTGGCGATCTGCTCGCGCGCCGTCTCCACAGCCTGCTCGGCCTCCCATCCAAAGGAGTGGTTGCGGCTGGCCGCGTTGCCGAATTTGTCGGTGAAGTACGGCATCATCGCTTCCAGAACCCGCGGGTCCATAGGAGTGGTGGCGTGGTTATCCATATAAATGGGCAGCTTTACCCCCGCTGGCACTTCAATATTGCTGGCAACTGTACTCATCTCTCGATCTCCATTGCTTTTGATGCTCTGCTTCAATTCGCGGCTTCAGGGCTGAACTGGGAAACTCCAGCTATAACGTAAGCTCAACCAATCGTTGCGCTTCTCGGGCTCGTTCCGCAGGCTGCTCGTGCTCGGCCAGGTCCTGAATACTGATGCTTTTCAGTACCCCGGCAATGGTCTCGTTCACCCGCGCCAGCGGTTCCTTGATGGTGCAGCTTGGGGTCAGTTCGCAACCCTTGGCTCCCTTGGTGCACGAGGTGATGAAAAACGGGCCATCGATGGCGTGAATCACCTCATAAGCCGAGATCTCGCGCGCATCCCGAGCCAGGGCGTAGCCCCCGTTCATGCCGGCATGCGACCGCAAGAGGCCATGCTTGGTCAGCAGTTGCAGGATCTTGGCAAGCAGCTGGGCGGGAATTCCGTAGGCGTCGGCCACGTCTTTGGCGCTCAAGGCGATCTTCTCCGGGTGCTCGGCTAGGTACTTGAGCGCCATCAACCCGTAATCGGCCTTTTTGGTGAGCTTGAGCATGGAATATCCGACTTCTTCGGTCCGCATTCAGTATACGACCGTTTATGTCGGGATTGCAACCCCGCAGTGCGGCTCGACGCCCCATCCAGATGCAAAATTTTGCGGCAAATGCAAGATTCAGCAAAAAACGAGTTTGCATTTCGCCAAAAGATCGCTACAATCTGGCGGAAAGAGCACTTATTCCAATCGAAAACACGGACGATGGCAACCGCCTGTAGACATCCCAAGGTACGAATCGTCTCCCGGCACGAAGACACGGAGTTTGTCGAGTGCCTGGATTGTGGCGAGGTCTTTGACTCCGAGGAGTTCCGCGACATGGAGATTGAAGAAACCGTCGAAACAGAGGACGTTTCCGACGACGCATAGCAGGCTCTCAGCGTCGCGAACGCGCTTTACTTCGTGCCTGAACCGTTGGCGGCCTGAACGTGTCCCCGGCGCGAGACGGCCCACGCGTAATGCAGCCCCGAGATCACGGTCAGTACCATTGTGGCATCAAGCGCCAGCATGCGAAAAACCACCACCCAGCCTGCGTTGGTGAGTTGGTGCAGAAGCACCACGGCGACCGCCGACACCTGGGCGATGGTATTGGCCTTGCCAAAGATGCTCGGCCTGAACTCGCGCCGTCCCACAGCCGCATACAAAAGCGCCGCTACCACCAGGATTCCTACATCCCTGCCGAATACCAGCACCGTGACCGTTGTCGGCATCAGCCCCTCGTGCATCAGTACGAGGAAGAGCGTGCTGAGCAGCAGTTTGTCGGCGACGGGATCCAGATAGGCGCCCAGCACGGTCCGCTGCCTGAGCACGCGGGCCAATGTGCCGTCCAGCGCGTCGGTTAAGCCCGCGGCTACAAAAAGGCCGAAACTGAGCGCATAGTTTTTCTCCAGGATGGCCGCCACAAGAAACGGCGCCAGGCAGATGCGCAGCAACGTCAGCACGTTGGGGGCGGTGCGAAGCGGATTTGGACGTGGGTTCGAATTGTCTTGCATGGCAGAATCAAAAAACGCAGTAGACAACAGCGCGAAGCTTCACCCCGGCGTGACTTCCGGATGCATTGCGGAGAAGAGCGGGCACCCGCCGAGGCAAGGGGCCGCTCCTTCACTGAAATCGTTTTCCCCTCATCGCATGCCGAGGAGGCTCATTCGCCCGTCAACGATGGTACAGCATGCCCCAAAGCCGGGGCTTGCTTTGTTTCCCCAGCCGCGCCGATCCTGATAAACTACCTGTTATTGATGCACAGGCGCGTAGCTCAGTTGGTTAGAGCGCTTCCTTGACACGGAAGAGGTCGCTGGTTCGAGTCCAGTCGTGCCTACCATATTTATCAATAGCTTAGACAGATTTCATCGAAAACTCCAGCCCGAGATTCAACCTTAGGTTCCTCAATGCGCCCACAGGAGCGCGGAGATCACCGGCTCTATGCCACCGCAGCAGCATGTGTACTTTGGATCCATTTAAAAGGGCAGCTGAATGAGGCTGCCGACCATGGGTTTTTCCATCCTTGAATCCTTGGGCGTTTCCCATTACCAATCTTTACAGGCGCTACTCTCCTTTCAGCGCATCACTTCTCTTCCGCCGATAAAGACCCGCGGCCTCGCCGGAGCGGCGATATAGTAGGCCAGTTCGCGGTAATCCGCGAATTCATGGATGAGGAAATCGGCTTGTTTGCCCACCTCAAGAGACCCCACGCGACCGCCTAGCTCCAGGCTCCAGGCCGCGTTCAGGGTGGCGGCGATCAGCGCTTCCGCCGGAGACAGGCCCATCTGCAGACAGGCCAATGAAATCAGGAACGGCATCGAGGCAATGGGCGAGGAGCCGGGGTTGAAGTCGGTAGCCAACACAATCGCCAGGCCCAGGTCGACCATGGCACGTGCTGGAGGGTAATGGGTGCGCCCCAGCGCAAAGACTGAACCCGGCAGCAGCACAGGCTGCACGCCGGCTGCCTGCAATAAGCGCAACGTCGCTTCGGTGACGGTTTCGAGATGATCGGCGGTTGCGGCGCCCAACTCCGCGGCCAGCGCCGCGCCCGTGCCGGGGCGGAACTGCTCGGCGTGCACCCGCAGGCGTAACCCATGGCTGCGTGCAGCCGCCAGCACCGTGCGCGTTTCCTCTACGGTGAAGGCATGGTCGTCACAAAAGGCGTCGCAATACCGTGCCAGACCAGTCTCTGCAACCTCAGGAATCAACTTCTCGGCGATCCAGCGCACGTATTCTTCGCGACGGCCAGCGAACTCCGGCGGAACCGTGTGCGCGGCCAGCAGCGTGGGCACAATGCGCGTCGGGCCCTCCGCGTCGAGGCGGGCCAGCACGCGCAACATGCGCAGTTCGGTTTCGCCATCCAGTCCGTAGCCGGATTTGGCTTCAATCGTTGTCGTACCTGAGCGCAGCATCCAGTCGCGATGCCGCCGCGCGGCGGCCAGCAACTCATCCTCAGTGGCCGCACGGGTAAGTTCGACAGTCCGCAGAATGCCGCCGCCGGCAGCAGCAATCTGCTGATAGGTGGCGCCAGCGATGCGCTGTTCGAACTCCGCGGCGCGATTGCCGGCGAAGACCAGGTGGGTGTGCGCGTCAACAAAGCCGGGCGTCACGCAGCGCCCCTCGGCGTCGATCACAGTGCACTCCACCGGGATGCGGGTGCGGATTTCCGAATACGGTCCAGCGGCTGCGATGCGGCCCTCTTCGACCAGCAGTGCGGCATCAGGAATCAATCCCAGCTCGCGCAGTTCCGCACCTGCGCGCGGGCGCGGCGGACCCGCAAGGGTTACCAGCTGACCGATATTGACAATGGCAAGAACCATGGGTTGAAGCTTAGCAAGGGGAACGGCATCCGACACAATTTGCAGTTATTCCGCCATGGGGATGTGGATACCGCGCTCCCGCGCCGTTCGTTGTGCCAACTCGTAGCCCGCGTCAGCGTGGCGCACCACGCCCAGGCCGGGATCATTGTTGAGGACGCGCTCGATTTTGCGTGCTGCCTTCTCTGTGCCGTCGGCAACCGTAACCTGGCCTGCGTGGAGCGAGTAACCCATGCCCACGCCGCCGCCGTGGTGAAAGCTCACCCATGTAGCCCCCGATGCGGTGTTGAGCAGCGCGTTAAGAATCGGCCAATCGGCAACCGCATCCGATCCGTCGCGCATCTTCTCCGTCTCGCGGTAGGGGCTGGCCACTGAGCCAGTGTCCAGGTGGTCCCGGCCGATTGCCACCGGTGCTGAGAGCTCGCCCTTGCGCACCAGTTCGTTGATGGCCAGGCCCATGCGGGCGCGTTCACCGTAGCCCAACCAGCAGATCCGCGCCGGCAGCCCCTGAAAGTCGAAGCGACCGCGCGCCAGCCGCAACCAGCGGGTAAGAATCTCGTTCTCGGGGAAGAGCTCCAGCGCCAGTTCGTCGGTGCGGTCGATATCCTTTGGGTCACCCGACAGCGCTACCCAGCGAAACGGTCCCTGCCCGGTGCAGAAGAGCGGGCGGATGTACTCGGGCACAAAGCCGGGAATCAGGAAGGCGTCTGCACATCCGGCATCGAAGGCAAACCGGCGAATGTTGTTCCCGTAGTCGAAAGTTACCGCTCCAGCGCGCTGCAACGCCAACATCGCGTCCACGTGCACCACCATCGTGGCCGTGGAGCGGCGCACGTACTCCGCAGGATCGCGCTGGCGCAACTGCGCTGCTTCGCTCGGCGTGAGTCCTTGCGGAATATAGCCATTCAGCGGATCGTGAGCGCTGGTCTGATCGGTCACCACGTCCACCTCCACGCCGCGGTGCACAATCTCCGGCAAAATGTCGCCGCAGTTGCCGACCAGTCCCACTGAAAGTGCACGGCCCTCGCACCGCGCTGACTCACAGAGCGCCAGGGCCTCGTCGAGGTCTTCGCTGATCCTGTCGCAATAGCGCTTCTCCACGCGGCGCTGGATGCGGCTGCGGTCCACGTCGACGGCCAGCACTACGCCACCGTTCAGCGTGACCGACAATGGCTGGGCGCCGCCCATACCGCCCATGCCGCCGGTGACCACCAGCCGTCCCTTGAGTGATCCTTTTGCCCCGCCGAAGTGCCGCTCCGCAAGCGCGGCAAATGTCTGGAATGTGCCTTGCAGAATCCCCTGCGTCCCGATGTAGATCCAGCTTCCGGCGGTCATCTGGCCGTACATCATCAAGCCCTTGCGGTCGAGTTCGTTGAAGTGCTCCCAGTTCGCCCAGTGGCCCACCAGATTCGAGTTGGCGATCAGCACACGCGGGGCCAGATCATGGGTAGGGAAGACCGCCACCGGCTTGCCCGACTGCACGAGCAGCGTCTCCTCATCGCCCAACTGCTCTAGCTCGCGAACGATGGCGTGATAGCACTCCCAGTTACGAGCCGCCTTGCCAATGCCGCCATAGACCACCAGGTCTGAAGGTCTTTCCGCCACCTCGGGATCCAGGTTGTTCATCAAGCAGCGCAACGCCGCCTCCTGCTGCCATCCCTTGCAGCGCAACTGCCGGCCGCGAGGCGCGCAAATTACCGGAGTTGAAGTCGCCATAATCCCTCCCCACTCTGAATCCCCGTCAGCGCGGTGCCGAAATTCATCCAGTGAGGATCATAGCCCCAAAGATATTTCTTTCAGAGCCGCAAGAGAAGGCGATTGCTGTTAAATGGGCTGGGATCATTGCTCAAATGAAGAAAGTTCCCATGATTCAACGGTATGCGCCGGAATTCGCCGTGCATCGCATATTGCTGGATCGGGCCGCTCTCATTATCCTTCTTCCGTGCCCAACACTTTGGTTGAATGCGTTCCCAATTTCTCTGAAGGCCGCGACTCCTCAAAGGTCGACTCCATCGTCGAAGCCATGATGGTTTCCGGCGTTTATCTCCTTGACCGGGAGATGGATTCCGATCACAACCGCTGCGTCATCACGCTGGCCGGCGAGCGGGAAGCCATTCAGGAAGCGGCAATTCGCGGCGCAGGGAAGGCCGTCGAGTTGATCGACCTCGCCCGGCATCAGGGGGCGCACCCGCGCATGGGGGCGGCCGATGTCATTCCTTTCATCCCGATTGATGGCGTGACTCTGGAAGATTGCGTTGTCATGGCCAGGCACGTGGGCGCCGAAATCTGGAAGCGCTTTCAGGTCCCGGTCTACCTTTACGAGGCTGCGGCGACGGCGCCCGAAAGGCAGAATCTTGAGGATGTTAGACGTGGCCAGTTCGAGGGGATTCGCGATCAGATTGCGATCAATCCGGCGCGCAAGCCCGATTTCGGCGAACCGCGCGTGCATCCGACCGCCGGAGTCACCGCCGTTGGGGCGCGCAAGCCACTGATTGCCTACAACGTGTTTCTGAATACGCCTGACGTCACCGTCGCCAAGAAGATCGCCAAGGCGGTGCGCGCTTCATCTGGCGGCCTGCGTTACGTCAAAGGAGCGGGATTCCTGGTGCGCGGCATGGCCCAGGTTTCAATGAACCTGACCGATTTCGAGCAGACTCCGATTCACCGTGTCTTCGAGTTTGTAAAGCGCGAGGCCCAGCGCTTCGGCGTCGCAACAGGCTCCAGCGAGATCGTTGGCTTGATTCCAAAACTAGCTTTGGAGCAGGCTGCCGAGTGGTTTCTGCAAGTGGAGAACTTCGATTCTTCGCTCATTCTTGAAAACCGCCTGGCCGCGGTGATGACCGGCAAAGTCGCCGTCGGTCGCCTGAGCGCCGGCATTGCATCGTTTATCGAGCAACTGGCCGCCCCGGCCGCGACTCCCGGAGGTGGCAGCGCCGCAGCCGCGGCCGCAGCCATGGCCGCCGGACTTGCGGGCATGGTGGCGTCGATGTCGCGCGGCAAGAAAGCCTATTTGCAGTACGAAAGCCAACTCGGCGAAGCCATTGCCAGGCTGATTCCGCTGCGCGAGGAACTGACGTCCGCGATCGACGCTGACGCCGAGTCCTATAAGGAAGTGATGAAAGCTTACAAGGCGGCAAAGGAGACAAAGGACCCTGGCGAAGGCAGCCGGGCGATCAATGCCGCTCTCCGACAAGCGACCAGTGTGCCTCTTGCAGTGGCCGAAAAAACCGCTGAAGTCGCCCGGATCGCCAACCAGTTGAAGCCGATTACCAACCCCAACATGAACTCCGATCTGACCACCGCCGTCGCCCTCGCAGGTGCCGCTCTTGAAGGAGCGCTCGCAAACGTTGCGATCAATCTCAGTTCAATCAAGCCGGATGGGATCAAGCCCTGTTCGCCCGAGGATCAGGTCTTCGTGGATCAGATACAGAAACAGGTGACGGTGCTGAAAGGGCAGGCTTAAACGGTTTTCAGGAATCTTGGCGGGCAACACCGGATGGTCTCAAAGCCCGTACAAAAACTGCGTAGACCGCCTCAGGATCTGGCGCGCGAATACAGCTCGGATCATGGGCGCTACCGGGTTGTGTCGCAGTTCCTAGTCTTTTGACAGACGGAGTGGGTCTTTTGACAGGCAGAGTGGCGAAGCGCAACCTGCAGCGCCGGCCTATTGGCACCACTCGTTGAAAACTCCTGTTCGCACCGCTGCGGCCAGTGCCTCGATGTCTCCGGCCAGCACCCGATCCTTCTCCAATCGCGGAACCACCGTGCGGACGACGGTGTGGGCACGCTCGATCTCTCGACTGGACTTGAGTGGCCGGCGGAACTCCAGCGCCTGCGCGGCGCACATCAGCTCGATGGCTACGACGCATTCAACCTGTTCGACGATCCTGCGCAGTTTGAGGGCTCCGGTCATTCCCATCGAGACATGATCCTCCTTACCTCCATCGGTAGGAATGCTGCCCGTGGAAGCTGGATGCGAGAGTACCTGGCACTCGTTGATTAGCGCCGCCGCAACGATCTGCACGATCATGAACCCCGACGAAAGCCCCGGATTGGGCGACAAAAAAGCCGGCAACCCCTCGTTGATGTCTGGATTCAGCAGCCGATCGATGCGCCTCTCCGTGATGCTCGCCAGATCAGTTAAGGCAAGGGCCGCGTAGTCGAAGGAATACGCTAATGGCGCTCCATGAAAGTTCCCGCCGGAGATCACTGCTTCGCTCATATTGCGTGCCCAGAGAGTTCTCTGGGAACACCAGCGGATTGTCCGTAGCCGAACCCGTCTCGATTTCCAGCACGTTCCGCACATGCTCCAGCACGCCCTGCACCGCGCCATGCACCTGCGGCATGCAGCGCAGGCAATAGGCGTCCTGGACTCTCGTATCGTGCTCGCGGTGGGCCTCGCGAATCTCCGAGCCCGCCAGCAGTTGCATCAGATGCTCGGCGACGGCAATTTGCCCAGGGTGCGGCCTGGCCAGGTGAATGCGCGGATCGAAGGCGGCGGGCGTGCCCATCAGCGCCTCCAGGAGTCATGGCGCCGGCCAGGTCGGCAATCCGAGCCGCGCGCAGTGCCCGCGCCACCGCCAGCCCGCCAACCGCAGTCATTGCCTGGGTGCCATTCAGCAGCGCCAGCCCCTCCTTGGCCGCCAGAGTTAGCGGTTGCAGGCCTGCCCTGCGCAGGGCCTCTCCTCCGGCCATGCGTTCGCCTTTGTAGAACGCCTCGCCCTCGCCGATGACCACGAGCGCCAGATGAGCCAGCGGAGCCAGATCCCCGCTCGCGCCCACTGACCCCTTCTCGGGAATTACCGGAGACACGCCGGCGTTGAGCAGCGCCACCAGCAACTCGACCAGCGCCGGCCGGCATCCACTGAAGCCTTTGGCCAGCACATTGGCCCGCAAGAGCAGCATGGCCCGCGCCTCGCCCTCTGAGAGCGGCTGGCCCACTCCGCCTGCGTGGCTGCGCACCAGATTGCACTGCAACTGCGCCAGACTCTCGGGAGGAATGGTCACATCCGACAGTTTGCCGAAGCCGGTATTGACTCCATAGACCCTCTGTCCTTTCGCCACAATTTCTTCAATCAGCTTCCGGCTGGCGGCGACGCGGCAGAGAGCGCCAGGAGCAACAGCCACCGGACAGGCAGCCAACGAAACAGCCTCGATCTCGGCCATGCTCAGCGGCTGACCGTCAAGGATTAGACCCTTCATAAGGCGTATCGTAGGCTGGATGACATTTCCGGTACAGAGGGTTTGCTCTGCGATGCTTGGCCGCGGCATCTGAATCGTCTATGCTGTTGAACTATGGCGATGGATTCCACTACGCTTCTCGATCATTATGGACGAAAGCTTCTCGACGAACTGCAGGCCAATGCCCGCCTCAGCCTGGCTGAACTGGGCCGCCGAATTGGCCTCTCGCCCACCGCTACTGCTGAGCGCCTCAAGCAGATGGAGGAGGTCGGCATCCTGCACGGCTACACAGTCGAGATCGACCGCGAAGCGCTGGGGTTGGAAGTGATGGCCTTTATCCGCATGAGCTGCAGCGGTCAGAACTATCATCGCCTGCTCGATTACGTGCAGACCCTCGAAGAGGTCCGGGAGTGCCACCACCTGACCGGCGGCGATGACTTGCTGCTTAAAGTCACTACCACCTCATTGGCAGACCTGGAAGCCCTGATCGAAGCCCTGCTGCCCTACGGCAACCCGGTCACCAGTCTGGTTCTATCCACGCCCCTCGAACGGCGCAAATTCTCCGTCACAGGAAAGCTGACGACCGTTACACACAAGTCGCCCCAGCGACGGCGCTGACTGCAATTCAAAAGTGGGTTTAGAAGATCTTCTTGCCGAACGCAGAGCAGATGAGCTGCACAGCGAGTTCCTCTGTATCGCGGTCCCAGCGACTGCGTTATTCTGTTTCGTCTCAACAAATCCCTTCATGGGAGTGCCGATGCCAACCCGCATGACGACCAGGAATCCCGCTGTCCTCTCCTACTATGCGTTGCGCAGGGCCGTCGGCCTCATCGCGTTGTCGCTTCCTTTCGTTCTTACGAGCGGCACTATTGTGCTCGCGCTCATCGGGTCCGGCCATGCGCTGCCTCGGCCGATCCTGCAGCGTTCCATCAGCGACTACTACTACACGCCCATGGGCAACTACCTTGTTGGCTGCCTCTGCACCATCGCGGCCTTTCTCATCTGCTCCCGTGGATATGATCTGAACGACGAGATCACTGGCTATCTCGCCGGCGCCTTTACCCTCGGCGTGGCTCTCTTT
Organism: uncultured Acidobacteriaceae bacterium; assembly: GCA_963793885.1. GTDB lineage: Bacteria > Acidobacteriota > Terriglobia > Terriglobales > Acidobacteriaceae > Telmatobacter. The sequence continues at coordinate 773,255 of CAWCBQ010000001.1, read as the reverse complement.
CCTTCTCCGAACCCTCGTAGCGTTCAGTACACCCAGCTTCAAGTCAACATTGGCTTCGTTCACACGGGCTTTGCCGCGCTGATGCTTCTCACTCTGGCCTTCTTCTGTCTGTTTCTCTTTCGCAAGTCCTCCCCGGAAAGGAAGTTCACACGCCGCAAGCTGCACAGGAACCGAATTTATGGAGTCTGCGGCATGATCATCGTCCTCTGCATCCTCGTCATGGTAAGCCTCACTCTCAAGCCCATGGCACGATTGCTTCGGCCCATCGACCCGCTCCTCTGCTGCGAATCGCTGGCGCTCGTAGCCTTCGGCGTCGCCTGGCTTACCAAGGGCGAAGGCATCTTGAAAGACCATCCACAGGACCGCATCCGGTCTTCCTGACTCCAACCTAGCTGGGCTGATTGGCGAACGCGCCGCAACTCGTGCAGATGCGTGAACGGCGCTGGCTTGCTTGGCTGTCTGGAGCCTCCGATAATGATGAAAGCGAGCTGCCCTCCTGGCGAGCACCGGCCAAGGCCGACGGCGGAGGATCGAGATGGAGTGCGACAAGGCTCCTCCAATCCAGACCGATCCAATAGGGACTGAGGAAAGCCAGCTACAAAGGCTTCAGGCGCATCGAAGGTCCTACGCTGAACACATTACGGCTCTTGCAGGCATGACTCCATCCATCGGTATGGGACGAGAGATTGCTTCTGCCCTGGCATCGATTCCTCGGGAGAAGTTTGTGAGCCCTCCGCCGTGGAGGATTGTTTCACCCCGTGGAGACACACTCACCGTTTCATGCGATCCGGCGATTCTCTACCAGAACGTGCTGGTGCCGCTGGGAACGGGCTGCGGACTGAATAATGGGCAGCCCAGCCTGCACGCAATTTGCCTCAACGCGCTGGCGCCGAGAAAGGGCGAGTGTGCCGTCCACGTTGGTGCGGGGACCGGATACTATACCGCGGTGCTGGCCATGTTGGTGGGCGAAACCGGCCGGGTGGACGCCTATGAGATAGAGCCGGAGCTGGCACGACAGGCGACCGTTAATCTTGCCGAGTTTCCGCAGGTTGCTGTGCATAGCCGATCGGGTGCCGAAGGCCCGCTGCCAGATTGCGATCTCCTCTATGTGAACGCCGCAGCAGCGGAGCCCCTCGCGATCTGGCTGGATGCCCTTCACCCGGGAGGCCGGCTGCTGTTTCCACTGGAGCCGGAAGGCCAGGCTGGTCAAATGCTCCTTGTAACCAGGAAGGCGGATAACTCCTATGCCGCCCGGTTCCTGTGCAGTGTGAGGTTCGTTGCCTGCGTAGGTGCCCAGAATGCACAGGCGGAACGGGTGTTGGATGCAGCATTTCGCCGGGGAAACTGGAACCAGGTAAGAAGCCTGTTCCGCAACGACCATCCGGACGAAAGCTGCTGGTGCGCTGGCAACGGATGGTGGCTATCCACCAGGTGAATAAAAGCTCGCACCTGCCTACGCAACGTCACCAGGGCTGCCCACTACCATAACCAATCTCGGTTGTGGACGACCTCAGCTTTGTCCGCAACTGGGGCACGGAATGCCAGTCTCGGCAGAAAGCTCCCTCACAACCCGGCCGAATTCCTTGAAGATCCTCTCATCCCTCATCCGAGGTTCAAACGCCTTCATCAACTCGCCGAAGTACCATAACTGTTGCGCCGCGCCCCGCTTGAAACGCTTGAAGACCTCCATACCAACCACCCTGTAGTCGTCCAGAATCGCCCTGGCGTTATAGAGCTTGTCCGCGATCGAGATGAGCAGAACATCCTCGCCTTCGTGTTCCAGCCGATCGATATAAGCCTTCTTGCGGTCTTCCCAACCCTCCTTTTTGTCGTGATCCTCTGCAAAAGTGTCAGAAAGACCAGCCACCATCCTCGCCACTTCCGCGCCAAACTGAGCTTCAACGTCTCTTAACCGTGGCAACCCGCCTTTGTCCTCTACAGTGTCGTGAAGCAAGGCCGAAATCACCATATCCTCAGTCACCGGAATCCGCCCGTCCGCCTCCCCCATCACCAGAGCAGCCACCCCCAGCAGATGCGCCATATAGGGGACGCGCGTCCCTTTGCGAAACTCCGTGTGCAGTTCACGCGCATAGTCCACAGCACGCGTGAACCGATCGCTCAGCTTCAAATCAGTCATTAAGTTGGCCATGAAACTCCCCCGGTCCGGAATGTCGTAGTGTACCGCATCTCCGCGCTGCAAATGCCTGAACACATCACGGCAGCGTCTTCCATCACAGACTCCGCATACAACTTCAGGTGTAAAATCCAATTTCAAATCAACTCCCGCAGAGGAGAACCGCCATGCAATATCGTTCGTTTGGAAAACTCGATTGGAAAGCCTCGACCCTCGGCTTCGGCTGCATGCGATTGCCCGCCTCCGACGGCCAGCGTGGCGGTTCAAATGTCGATGAAGCTGAAGCGATTCGCATGCTGCGCTACGCCATCGATCACGGCGTGAATTACATCGACACAGCCTACCCCTACCACGACGGCAAGAGCGAACTCATCGTTGGCAGAGCCCTCAAAGACGGTTACCGCGACAAAGTCAGACTCGCCACCAAGCTCCCCACCTGGCTCGTGCAGGCGCCATCCGACTTCGACCGCTTTCTCAACGAACAGCTCGTCAAACTCCAGACCGACCACGTCGACTTTTACCTGCTGCACTCTCTCAACCACTCCTCGTGGACCAACATCGTCCTGAAACACAACCTGCTTGATCACGCAGCACGCGCACTCGCCGACGGCCGCATCAGCCACCTTGGCTTCTCCTTCCACGACAACTACGAAGCCTTCGCAGAAATCGTGGACGGAAGCGACCTGTTTAGCTTCTGCCAGATCCAGTACAACTACATGGATATCGACAGCCAAGCTGGCACCCGCGGGCTCAAACTCGCCGCCGGTAAGGGCCTCGGCGTCGTTGTCATGGAGCCGCTCATGGGCGGTCGCCTCGCCGATCCGCCGCAAGACATTCGTGAAACCATCGCCACCGATCCCGCCCACCGCAGTCCTGTGCAACTCGCCTTCGATTGGGTATGCGATCACCCTGAAGTCTCCGTGGTGCTGAGCGGCATGAGCGCTATGAGCCAGCTTGTCGAAGACCTCCAGATTGTCGAGTCCTCGCATCCCGGCAAACTCGGCCCTGCCGATCAGGCGCTCTTCGCCCGCATCCGCGATCAATACAACGCTCGAATTACCATCCCCTGCACGCAATGCGCCTACTGCATGCCCTGCCCCAACGACGTGGACATCCCCGGTAACTTCCATCTCTTCAACTACGCCCACACCTACGACGATCTGGGCGCAGCCCGTTTCCGCTACAAGTTCGTACTTAAAGAGAATCAGCGCGCAGGCGCATGCATCGATTGCGGTATCTGCGAAGACCTGTGCCCGCAGCACATCTCAATTTCCGATTGGATGCCAAAAGTGGCAGCACTCCTCGATTGAGGCGCGCCGCTCCACCACCAACGCAGGTCCCGCGAATGATCATCAACCGCCGGCCAATCGCCACTGCGTTCGTCGAGGAGCAGAACTTCTAGCTGGAAGTCGGCATTCCAACGGTAATCTCATAATTTGCTCTCGGTCGGAGATCGGTGTTAGGCATCGCAAAGGGAGTTTGCGTATGCCAGGGTCATCCCGGGAACAATGACGCTGGTCTCCGCCAACGGATAGGACATTGGGGGGATAAAGAACTCGGCAGTCGCTTTGCCCTGTTCCACTTGCGATGCCATGTCTTGGGCAGATAATTTCGCCATCCTATACGAAGATGCGGTGGTAAGATTCTCCGGGCGGGAGTCGCGCAATGCGCAACCACCGGTGTACGTCGCTGATTCTCACGACCGCAGTGCTGCTAATTCCGTTCCACGGTTCAGAGGCGGGCCCTCCCGGCCAAATCGCCACTGCCGTTTCGGCGAGTTCCGGACACTACGAATTAACGGGAGACCGTGCGATGTCCTTCGCGCTGAAATCAACGGCATTTGCGAACGGCGGCGAGATTGCCAGCAAGTACACGTGCGATGGCACTGACCTCTCACCCGCATTGAGTTGGGAAGACGTCCCATTCGGAACGCAATCGCTTGCGCTCATCGCCGATGATCCTGATGCACCGGTCGGTACTTTTACACATTGGATCATTTGGAATATCTCTGCCAAAGCTACAGTCTTGCCGGAGGGTCTGCCGCATGTCGAGGTACTCGACAATGGCGCGCGTCAGGGCAGAAACGACCTCGGGCGCATTGGCTATGGTGGTCCGTGTCCGCCTCCGGGCAAACCTCATCGCTACTTTTTCAAGCTGTACGCTCTCGATTCAAGGCTCGACGTCAAGGCGGGCGCAAGCAGGAGCGAACTGGAACCCGCCGTGAGGCGGCACATGTTGTCTCATGCTGAGTTGATGGGCGTGCACAGGCGATAAGTTCGGCAGCTATTGCCGATCTCGTCTTTCAATAATTCAGATAGCGCTTGCGGGCTTGTGTTTGGGTTCCTTGCGGCCGTGGCCCGAACCGCGGGATCTGAATCCTTGGAAACCTGCTCTAAGATCCACGGATCAGTGTTCCGGTGCTTGGCAACTTGGATCCGAACTCTTACGTCCCCGTCGCTGCTGAGAGCGGAAAGGGCTCCGGTTGGTGTGAAGCTGGCAGCCGCGGTGCAGATCCGGACTTGAGGATCTGTGTAATTGGGAATATTGGGGTCTTTCTCGAGGCTCTTGCACAGATCCTCTGCTTTCTGGTGCAGGGACGGCTCCGGATTACCGGCTCTTCGCCCCGCAATAGACGAACGATCAGAAATCCATGCGTGATCTGAGCATGCGCACGCGGTCGCGCGCCACAGGCAACTGTGAGTGCCGGGAATCTTTCAAGGAGACAACCACTTTCCCCGGAAACGAAGTGTTCACCTCGTGGACCCAATCCAGATTCAGAAGAACTGCACGATGAATGCGCAGGAACCGGGCGGGGTCCAGCTTCAGTTCGAGATCGGTGATGGTCAGATCGACGCAGTGCTCCGGGCCGTTGGCAGAGGCATAGGTCAGTTTGTCGCGAGCCACAAAGTGCGTCACGGTATCGAGGTCGATGAAGGAGATGCGTTCTCCAATACGCGAGGCAATGCGCCGTGGGTAATCAACTCGCTGGCCGAGAAGCGATGAAGCCAGTTCATTCAACATGGCGGGAAGATCTGGGTTCCGCTGCCACTCAGGCTTGGCGACGGGCCTCAGTCGCCCGAGCTTTCCGAGTGCGCGTTCCAACTGCTCGGTCTCGATCGGCTTCAGTAAATAGTCAATCGAGTTCACTTCGAACGCCCGCAGCGCGTATTGGTCGTAGGCTGTGGTGAATATGACGAATGGTTGAATGGCGAGACGCGAGAGCAACTCAAAGCCGTTCATTCCCGGCATCTGGATGTCGAGGAAGAGCACGTCAATACTCGCCGCACCGTGTACCGTGCTGTTCAGAAACTCGAGCGCCTGCGCGGCGTCGGTAGTACTGCCGACGATGCGCAGTCCATCATAGTTGGACAGCAGCCGCCCAAGGCGTTCGATGGCCAGCGGTTCGTCATCTACGAGATAGGCATTCAGAGCGTTGGCTTCCATGGTCTCTCACACTTCCGCTGAGAACGACATGCTGACGACCGTCTTCTCATTTTCGCGCGTCACGTCCAGCCTGCCCGCGCTGCCGAAGAGAAGGTCGAGGCGCGCGACAAGGTTGCCAAGGCCGTGCTCGGGCGAGATTGCGCCAAGTGAGAAGCCCGCTCCATCATCAATGACTTTGAAGTGAACGCCGCCCGGTTCCATTGCGCCCGTAACCTGTATCGACGCCCCTTCCGTACGCTTCGCCGCCACATGTTTTACTGAATTCTCTACCAGCGTTTGCAGCGCAAGCGGAGGAACCCGGACCGAATCGAGCGCTCCGGGAATGGAGATCTCATAACGCAGCCGCGAGCCGAAACGCGTGGACTCGATCTCAAGATAGTCGCGCACAATCTTAAGTTCCTGTGCCAGCGGCACAAGACTGCTGTGAGGCGCGTTCAGCGAAAAGCGCAACAGCGACGCCAGCTTCCCCACAGTATTTTCGGCGCGCTGCGGATCTGTCGGGATCAGCGCGGCAATGGAGTTCAGCGTGTTGAAGAGAAAGTGTGGATGAATGCGCGATTCAAGCGACGAGAGCCGCGCTTCGGCCAGCAGCTTGTAGGCGCGCTCTTGTTCCACCTGCCGCGTTCGCGCTTCCAAAGTGGCAGCCTGCAGCTTGTAGCGCAGCGTCTCGTAGGTCGACATGCTCATGCCAATCGCCAGCGTGATTACGATACTGAACGGCAGGCTCGCCTTGTACTCAATCCAATACCCGCCGGGTTGCACGATTCCGGCGAATTGCAAAATGAGCGCGCCGATAAGACAGCCCGCGGACGCCGTAATGATCAGGCACAGCGCCTGAATCGCAACAATCAGGCGGGGAAGCCTGCTCGAATAGCGAACCGAAACCTGGGTAACGAGCCACATGGAAGGCAATGCGATGGAAGCGGCATAGACAAATATTGAAAGCAGATGCTGTCCGCTTCCCGAGAGCCTGACAAATCCCTGCGAGACAAACATCAGGAAGATCAGGAGCGTGGCGCCAAAGACAATCCAGAACGCCTTGAAGACGAGCGAACTCAAGTTGGATGAGTGCCGTTCTTCATTCATCTGGCACGACTGTCGACTTTCTGTCTCGCGAGTCATAGCTGGAAGCGAACCCCCACCGACCTGGCTATAGAATACGGTGCCGAGCCGTATTCCGATGATTTGCTGCCCCGCGGCACTTCCAGATGAAGGTAGGAGGAGAGGTGGTTGCCGAACCACCTGCTAGCATCAAAGACCCCCGTGTAGCTGCGGCCGCTGACATTCGCGACCACTGATCCGGAGATGCCCCACTCTTTCCAACCCGGTAGCTCGCGCAACCGCGCCTTGCCTGTGTACAGAAAGGCATAGTGCTGGCGGCCCGCGAACGGTGAGATTCCCATGTCGCGATAGTAAGGGATGTTGGGCGGTGAATAGAACTCGCCGATGAAAGTTATTCCAGAAGCGGTGGTGCATTTGGCGCCCAGCAACACCGCCGCCTGCTCCCTCCATGCGGCCTCGCCATGCACCTCCCAGGCCTGGCCGAAGACGCGCGTGAAGGTGAGCGCGCCGAAGGCGTCGCCGCCGCGATCGTCGCCGGCAATCAGCGATGTGTCGAACCCATGCACCAGAACGTTATACCGGGCGGCGGTCGTATCGTGCATGTTCGGTTGGGCGGATGCCAGGGTGGCGGTGGACCACGCCAGCGAAAGTGCGTGCCCGCCGCGCACCCAGTCGGCCTTGATCATGTCACGGCCTTCATTCACATTCAGCCGGTCGCTGGGGTTGGTAGCGATCCGCGGCGGGTCGAGCGCGCCGGCCGCTGTAAAGGCGTAACCCGTCCCCCAGCGCACCATCTTCCGCCCCAGGGTCAAATCGAAGTCTCCGGCTGAAAGGTCAAAGTAAGTTTCTTTCACGCGCAGTTGCGTGTAGTTATCGGAGTAAGTGCCCGTCAGGCCGATCACGCTGCTTGCAAAGGTCAACCGGTTGCGGTAACGAAGACTGAACGAAGGTTCCACCAGCACCTGGTTCAACACTTCGGGCACGGGCTCACTTCGATTGCCGTAGAATGTAGCGTCATCAATCACCGAGACCGAATAGTGCGTATCAATGCGGCTTTCCTCTGGTTGCAAGGAATCCTGGGCACGGGCGCAGGTCCGCGCGCCCATCACCAGAAGAATCGCAATGAGAAGACCCCTGTTCATAGCTAAAACATCTCCGAACGGCCCTGATAGAACAGCTTGTCAGGTAGTGACTTGGGCGTGGCGCCGGAGTATTCGAGAACGCTATGGGAGTTATGCCGGATTTCGTCGTAGAGCGTTAGACGGTGCAGCAGCTCCTTTCCCCCATACGGAGCGAACTCGTCGAAGGTTGCCGACTTGATCTGCTTGCCCGATGTTAGATAAAACTCGGCGCGCACCGGACGAGCATCCTGCACACGCAACCAGTAGAGGATGCGCTGATAAGTCGCGCCCTTTCGTTTGGCGCTAAGCTCAAGAACATGACACTCCACCGCGCCCACTTTCTCGGTGCGCAAGTAGACGGGCGTGTAATCGGCCGCATAGTTGGTGCGCGCCACGTCGCCGTTCGAAGCGTCGCCGGAGAGCCGTTCGAGCGGCGTAATGCGAACCGGGCGGCTGGTATCGGGCAGATAGATCCACATATCGTCGCCCAGCATCAAGAGGTGCTCGCCCTTTTCGCGCGAACTCATGAAATTCACGTAGGTCTTGTCGATGCCCTTCTGCGAAACCTCGTAGAGATGTTCTTCATCCGGCTTTCCCGACGCGAAGTCGGTGATCTTGACGCGCACCACATACGAAGGCCAGCCGTTGCGGAATCCGTCGGAGCGCTTCAGCAGGGCCTCGGCATCGGGTGTTGCAGGCGCGGCGTGGCTCACCAGCACGCAAGTAAGCAGGAAACCGATCAGGAAGATCAGCAGGAAGACTCGCAATATGCAATTGATCCTATACATGGGCAAGAGCCTCCGCAATTTGCAGCCGCGAGGCGCGGATCGCGGGAACGATGGATGCCAGCGCCAGGGACACAATTACCAGTAGTGAAGAGCCGATCATAAGGCTGGGCACGTGCAGAACGCGGAAATGCATTTCAACCGTCGTCCCCGGCGGGGGAGGCAAATGCAGCCCGGAAGCGTTCAGCAAAACGCCAAGCAGATTGCCGCCCAAAACCCCTGCAACTGCCGCCAGCATGCCCGTAACCGTGGCCTCCACCATGAACAGCGCCACGATCCACGCACGGGGCGTGCCCATGGCCAGCATCGTGCCTATCTCGCGCGTGCGCTCGAACATCGTCATCAGCAAAGTGTTCACGCTGGCCATCAGCACCATCACAAAAACAATCACGCCGAGAAACACAAAGATTCCGCCGAATAATGTACGCACCTGCTTGTAATACGCGGCCAGGTCGATCCACTTCCTGAGAACCATCGGTTGGGAGAGACCGCTCATGCGCGGCACAATTGATGCAGCAACCTTGTCGGTATTTTCCGTTGTATCCAGACCCACCACCAGGTTGGTCACGCGGCTACTTTGCAAAAGGCGCTGCGCCGCAGGCAGCGCGATTCGCAGGTAGCGGTCATCCATGTCTTTGAAGCCGCTGTTGACAATGCCAACAATCTGCACGTCGATGCCATTCAGTGCGCCATCGGCTGTGACGGCCAGAATGGTGAGTCCATCGCCCACTTTCACGCTCATTGATCGCGCCACGCCGGTTCCAATGAGAGCCTCCGCGTCGCCGCTGGAGTTCAGATTGAGGTCGCGGCCTGCCGCCAGCAACGGCGAGAAACCCATGTTCCGCTCCGCATCAGGATCGACGGCGCTCCCCATGAACACCGACGACTTGACCCCGTTCGAGAGCATCCCGTAGAACTCGATCCGCGGCGCAACGCCGCGCACATGGTCCACGGTTTGCACCGTTGCCGCGACTTTGCGCCAGTCGTCGATTCCGGTGTCAAGCACATGCACTTCATCGCGGCTGAAATGTTCGGCGGTAAAAATCTGGATGTGGCCGAGGCCATTGTGGATCGTGCTTTCCCGCAGTCCCTGAAACATGAACGCGAAGAAGCCGCCCACCATCAGCAGGCCGGCCACGCCGCAGCCCACCATCAACAGCGTCATCACCGTGCGGCGGCGGTTGCGGAATACGTTGCGAAAGGCCAGGAGCAGGAACTTACCCATTGTTGCCTCCATCGCCGCTGTCTGAAACCACTTGCCCGTCACACAGACGAACGATGCGGGGCGTGTGTTCCAGCAGTCGCTGGTCGTGCGTAGAAAAAATGAACGTCAAGCCGAGGCTGCGGTTGAGATCGCGCATCAGATCGATCAGTTGAGTGGCGTTGTGCGTGTCAAGGTTGGCAGTGGGCTCGTCAGCCAGCACCAGCGCGGGACGATGCACAATGGCTCGTGCCACCGCGACGCGCTGGCGCTCACCACCGGAAAGCAGGTCGGGGCGCTCTCCGGCGCGGGATGCGAGCCCAACGCTTTCAAGTGCGGCGGCCGCACGCTTGCCGCGTTCACGCGCGCTCACGCCCTGCACCAGCAACGGGTATTCCACGTTCTCCAACGCGGTGAAGACGGGAATGAGGTTGAAGGTTTGAAATACGAAGCCGATCTTCTCCCGGCGCAGCGTGCTCGTGCGGCCCGGACTCAGCTTCGATGTATCCACGCCTTCAATCAGAATCCGGCCAGTGGTCGGCTCATCGATGCAGCCAATCAAATTCAGGAGAGTGGTTTTCCCGCTACCGCTCGGACCCGCGATGGCCAGGAACTCTCCGGCCATAACACGCAGGTTGGCATCGCTGAGTGCACTTACCAGGTTATGGGTCTGATCGTGATTCATGGGAAATCTTCGCGTCACTGCTCCGACACTCACAATTTCGTCCATTGGCCAGTCCTTTTCCGCAACGTCATCGTTCCTTTGCAAGATAACCTTGGCAATACCGAACAGGCACAAGGTTCCGGATGAGGGGTCGGAAAGACGGATGAGGGGTGGGAATGCGCTGATGTACCGGAGGAGAAGTGGTAGGCAATTTTAATTGTCTTCGGCTTCCAACAAACAGAATCCTCTGAGTCACCGATTGGAAGCTGCAGATGTCATAAGGGGGAATTGAGATCTGGGAGAGAGGATTTGATCCCCCGACCCCTGGTCCCGAATCAGCAAACGATTTGCTGACTTTTTGATTCGTTTAGGTTGGTAGTGCGTCTAGTTGGACCTAAATGGATGGTTTTCGGCAGCAATTGGACCCAAGTTGGACCCAAGTTCTTTGCCGTTGACCATAAGGCGGCCGCTGGAGCTAATCGGAACTCGAGACCGGAGGCAACTTTCAAGAAGCCGCCTCGAATGGGCACATTCTGCTGCCTGTGATTGCAACTGAGTTACTTGCTGGCCTTTGATCGTTATGGCGTTACCGGTAGGAATCCGCAATCACCTGGTCAGTTTCCAGTTGTCCATGATTCAGGCCTGCAAGACTCATGGGCAAGTGCAACGAAAACCGGCTGCCTTTGCCAGGAGCGCTTTGCAACTTGATCCCCGTTTTGTGGCGTTCGGCAATCCATTTTGCGAGGGCAAGGCCGAGGCCGGAACCGGAGAAATCTCCGCGAATCGGCCGTTCGATATGGCAAAAACGCTCGAAGATTCGATTCTGATCTTCAGTTGCAATTCCTATTCCCGTGTCTATAACACTGATCACCGCAGCACAGGACTCAGTACCTTTCCCTTGTTCGCCCAGCGCGACGGTAACAGATTTTCCGCGGGGCGTATAACGCCAGGCATTCTCGAGCAGAATGTTTAGAAGGCGCTTGAGGGCAACGTAATCCACTTCGGCCCAAAACTCGTGCAGCTCGAGATCGCAAATAAAATCAATTTGGGCGTCTGCAAATCGCTCGACCCACTCCCCAGCAACTTCCTGGAGGAGGTCAGGAAGGTTGATGGGCTCAAAGTGGAGAATCTCGACTCCTGCGTCCGCTCGGGCCAGCGCCAGCAGTTGATCGATCAGGCGAGTCATCTCCACAGAGTTTTGCAGGACCTTCTCGCAGGTGTCGCGGTAGTAGGAGGCGTCTCGTGGAAACGCCAGCGCAACTTCAGTCTCAGCGCGGAGCAGGGCAACCGGCGAGCGAAGTTCGTGCGCCGCATTTGCAGTGAACGAGCGGACACTCTTGTAACCCGCCTCAATGCGCTCGAGCATCTGGTTCAAAGTATTGGAAAGGGCCGCGAGCTCGTCGTGGGTCTCAAGGGCGGGCAATCTACTGTTAAGGTTCTTGTCGTTAATCCGCTGCGCCTCAGCCGCGATTGCGGCGATCGGAGTGAGCGCTTTGCGGCTCATGAAATACCCGGCCAGCGAGGAGACAACTAGGCCAATTGAGGTCAACAGGAAGAGTTGAATGCGAAAGTTGGAAAGAATGTCAAGAGTCTTGCTCAGCGTGAGGCCGGTCTGCACAGTGTAGCGAACACCGCGGACTTCAATTGGCTCAATGAGGGCATGGACCGGGATTGAATCTGCGTTATAGGTGAAGAAAACACCTGCAGCGGGTGCATGTTGCGGGAGAACAAGGCTGGGATAGACGACGGCAACGTGCGGCGAACGGTAGAGCCATTCACCGTGCTCGTCGATCACCTGGAGCCATTTGCTGCCGTGACTTACGTTATATGCAGCAGCGATGGCTTCGTGCAATTGTTCGGCGGGCTCATGAGGTGGCCGGCCCTCAAGAAAGCGGCGTACGCTGCGGACTCGCTGCTGCAACTCGTTGTTCTCAAGCTCGCTGATGGCATGATGAACCATCCACAAGCATCCTGACCCGATTGAGAACAGCGCCGTCGCAAACACCAGAGAGTACCAGAGTGTAAGCCGCACCCGAATTGGAAGGCGGCGGATCATTGCGCGATTGTCCTTGTTGGTTCCGCCTCCCCAACCAGGGTGTAACCGCTTCCTCTGACGGTCGAAATCAGATTCGAGGGACCGGCACTGAGTTTCTCGCGCACCGTGTTCACCAGGGTGTCGAGGGCCCCGGAACTAGCGATGGTGGACCCCCAGACGGCTTGCATCAATTGCCGCCGGGACACAACTTCTCCACGATGAAGCACAAGAGCGCGCAGTAGGAGATACTCGCTACGGGTGATGTGAACTTCGGCATGCTCGCGGAACAGACGCCGGCTCGAAGCATCAAGACGAAAGGGGCCGAAAGAGAAGTGATCTGACGATGCGATTCGGGCGCGCCGCGCCGCGGAGTGGATCCGTGCAATGAGTTCCGGGAGTGAAAATGGTTTCGTAATGTAGTCATCCGCTCCGGCATCGAGACCGCAGACGATATGGTCCTCCTGATTCAATGCGGTGAGCATGACAATCGCCGGGGGCTTGGAGTGTTGGCGAAGATGCGCCGTGATCGAGTAACCGCTTCGTCCTGGAAGCCCGATATCGAGCACAATCGCGTCAATTCGATGTGCCAGTGCGAGCGCAAGGCCGGAGTCGCCGTCGGCCGCAGTCGTCACCTCAAAGCCGCCCTCAGTGAGTCCCTTGCGCAGCAACTCCAACATCCGTAGATCGTCTTCGACTACGAGTATCCGCATAATCTCACACTGATAAGAAGATACGAATACAGGGTTAATAGAACATGACAAATCCCTGAGGTTGAGAGTGCATATTCGAGTGGAGCCTAATAATTTTGACGCGGCGCACACTTCTGGCCAACCTCAGGGGAATTTAACCGCAATGTTAACGGGTCCTAAGAAAGGACGTCGTAAGGTTCACCCTATAGCCGCCGGAGACCACTCTTCTCGATACCCGACACCATCTTCGGCTGCTCAAGGAGACCCTATGAGACGCCTGCAATCCTTTTTTCTGCTTATGATGCTGTCCTTCATTTCCGCCGTTTGCATTTCTCAGACGAGCAAGGGATCGCTCGCCGGCCATGTAACCGACGCTTCTCAGGCCGTGATTCAAAGCGCAGCGGTGGTGGTTGCTCCCGGCAACATCGTTACCACTTCGGATTCATTGGGCGACTTTGTGGTCGCCGGCCTCGCTCCCGGCAGCTATACCGTAACCGTCACTTCGGTGGGCTTTATGAAACTGGAGCAGGCGGTTACCGTGACGGCGGGGCAGCCCACGCCTGTGAACGCGATCCTGGAGGTTGCCTCAGGCAGTGAGCAGGTCGTCGTATCCGCCGGCAACGGGGAAGACATGGTGCAGGCCGTCAACGAGGAAATCACTTCGCCGAACATTGTCAACGTGATGCCTGAGACCGAGATCCTCGCTCTGCCCAACGCCAATGTCGCCGATGCCATTGGCCGCATGCCGGGCGTGACCGTGCAGCGCGACGAGGGTGAGGCGGTCTACGTCCAGGTGCGCGGCCTCGATCCGCGCCTGACAAACACCACCATCGACGGCGTGACCATTCCGTCGCCGGAATCGAATGTGCGCCAGGTCATCCTGGCCACAATTCCCGCAGACATGGTCCAGTCGATCGAGCTGAATAAGACCCTCTCCGCCAATCAGGACGCGGACGGCATCGGCGGATCGGTCAATATGGTTACGAAGATGGCCGGCGAGGCCCCGACCTTCAATGCTATCTCCACGTTGGGCATGTCACCCATCGAGAATGATCGCTACATGGGCTTGGCGGGCTTTACGCTTGGCAAGCGCTTCGGCGCCAGCAAGCGATGGGGCGTCATCATGGGCGCAAGCTACGATTACAACGGACGCGGATACAACGACATTGAGCCGACTCCGGACCTGAACCCCGACGGCAGCGCCACTCCGTTATTACGACTCCATCGATATTCGCGAGTATCGCCATTCTCGCTTGCGCTGGGGCGGAACCATGGGCGCGGATTACAAGGTCAGCGATCACTCCACTTTGGCCGCTCACTTGCTCCTCTCGGACTTCAAGGACTGGGGCGACAAGTGGACCTATACGGTCCAGACCGATGACAAGCCGAAGTTCAAGTACTCCATCCGGCGTCCCGACTTCATGATCGGCAGCCTCTCGCTCGGCGGAAACCACACTTTCGGAAACAAGTGGTTCACCTGGGGTTCCTCTGTCTCGCGCTCGCGCGAGCTTAACGCCGGAGGCAATCCGGGAGGCGCCTTCGATCCCAGCTCAGAGTTGAAGAACGGGCCATCGGGCAATTGCGACTACGTTGGCGGCCTGAATGGCGACCCCTACCGTCCGCAGTGGTCCTCGAACTGCATGGTGCCGAACACCGCCAGCCCGGCTGACAACATCTACAGCCTATCCAATTACACGCTCGACAATATCAACACCACCACCGGCCAGGCGGTGCAACTGAACTTGCAGGAGTGGGGCGCGATGGGTTTCAACTATCATCTCGGCACGCACTCTGCCACGCTGGAGTTCGGCGGCGAATTCCGCAATGCGCACAAGGACCAGAATGCCGAAACGCCCACTTACGATTACTGCCCGAATTCGAAGGCGGATCCCGGCTACCCGACCAGCGACCCGTGCAGCGCGCCGACTTACCCCTCTCCTGTCAACTCCGAGATGTTCGCCAGCGGTTTCCAGGATCCGCATTATTACGACGGCAGCTACCACATGGGGGAAATGACGGACCACTACAAGGTGGACCAATTCCTTGCCGCCAACCCGGCGCTGCTTCCCCTCGACGTGCCCGCCACCAGGAGCTCATCGGACCCGGCCAACTACGATCTGATCGAGCGCGTTTCCGCCGGTTACATCATGAACACCCTCAATCTTGATCGCTTGCGCCTGCAGACGGGATTGCGCCTGGAAGCAACGCACGAGTACGGACTGGGATATCTGGTGAACCCGGCCGCCGGTCCCAATGGCGACGGAATGGATAACGACGGAAACTGGATTGGGACTATGCCGGTTACCACAACTGAGGACTACATCGATCCACTGCCCAGCGTTCAAGCCCGTTGGGAATTTACGTCCGCGACCGCGATTCGCGCAGTCTACGCGCGCGGCATCTCCCGGCCCAACCAGTACGACCTGGTGCCGTATGCTGCCTCCGTAGAGGGTCCAGGTAACATCGTGGCCACTATCGGCAACCCCAGTGAACTGCCCACTCACGCCAACAACTATGACTTGCTGCTGGAGCAGCAGTTGAAGCCCTTCGGCCTGATTCAAACCGGGTTCTTCTATAAACAATTGACCAATCCGATTGTCTCGGCCAACGTGCCCTGCGTCGTCTCTTGCACAGCGTTTGCCTCCATCGCTGGGGTCGCAACGAATGTTGCTCTGGAAACGCAGGATATCAATGGCTCCAACGCCAACGTTTGGGGGCTGGAGTTCGGCTTGCAGCAAAAGTTCACCAACCTGCCCGGCGCATTCCGTGGCCTGGGCCTGATGGCCAACTACTCCTACAACGATTCGCACATCAGCGGCCTCCCCGATCGCGACGACTCGCCGTCGCTGATGGGAACGGCGCGGCATGCCTTCAACATCGAACCTGGGTATGAGCTCGGTCGTTACGAAGTGCACATGGGCATGTCCTATAACGACGCCAACATTGACGCTTACCAGTACTTCTCCAACGACTCCAATCAGCCGGGAGTGTGCGGTACCACGAATCCGAATCCGGGCCCCGACGCACCGCTTAACGGGCCCATCAACGGACCCTGCGGCGACAACTACTTCTACCCCCATTTCCAGGTGGACGCGCAGATGACCGCACGCCTCTATCGTGGCTTGGAGCTTCAGCTGGAAGGCCTCAACCTGAATAATGAAGTCTTCGGCTTCTATAACGGCAGCCCGCAATACATGACGCAGCGCGAGTACTATAAGCCCACCTATAGCATCAGCCTGCGCTGGAATTCGAGCCTGAACAAGTAGACTGCTTCGGAATTGTCTTGCGCCAGTCATCAAGAGGGAGCATGCATGCGAATTCATGCCCCAGACTCACTCAATGTTCCGGCTGTCAGCCTGGAGATTTCATTCCAACTCACCGCACCTGAAGATTTCTCCGCAATTGAGTCAACACTGCGGGCGTCCTGAAACTCCTGGGGTTCCCGAAGAGGATGGTGTTGTATTTCAGGTTTTGTCAATGAGGCATGAACTGAACCCTTTGCAACTAAACCAGCCAAGCCGCTCAGTACTCAATTTCGAAGGATCGGGAGACAGATGAAATCTATTCAAGCTCTTCATATTTTTGTTGGAGTCCTGCTCACAATGCTGGCATCGGCCTCTCTTGTTGAGGCACAAAATCCTCCCAGGAACTCACTCGCCTCTCAAAATAAAAGCGGCGCCCATTTACGGCTGGTAGTCATTCTCAGCCGTCATGGCGTCCGTCCGCCAACCTGGACCCAGGAACGGCTGAACGCCTACTCGGCGCTGCCGTGGCCAATGTGGAGTGTGCCGCCGGGATATCTGACACCACACGGCTTCGAACTTTTGAAGCGCTTCGGCAGTTTTGATCGGGAGTTTTACAGTGCATCGGGACTTTTCCCAGCGTCGGGATGCCCGGCTACGGATGGAACTCACGTTTGGGCCGATACAGATCAGCGCACCATGGAGAGCGCACGCGCCCTTGCAGAAGGATTGTTTCCCGGTTGTCCGCCCGCGGTGCATAGCCTTGCGGCAGGAGAACGCGATCCGCTCTTTCATCCGGGCTCCGGCCGGTCCCAGGCTGAGGACGGACCGTCGAAGAAGATTTCCCTTGTGACGGCGCCCGCGTCGCAAAATGGCAGCCAGGGGGACGAACTTATTGCCGAGATGCAGCATGTCCTGATGGGGTGCTTGCCTGAAGCAGATTGCAGGCCCGAGCATTCCCCGGCGATTCCGCTGCTCGGCGCTCCTGCAACGGTCGATGCACGCGATCCGATGGGTCTGGCGGCAAGTTTTGCAGAGGACTTCCTGCTCGAATATGTGGAGGGAATGCCGGATGACCAGGTCGGGTGGGGCAAGGTGGATGAACACCAACTGATAAAGTTCCTCGAGCTGCACTCTCGCAATTCTGACCTCGCTCATCGCACGCCTGAGCGCGCCCGCCTCGAAGCCTCGAATCTGCTCTTCCATATAACGCGCACACTGGAACAGGGAGTCGAAAAGCGCACAGTCGAGGACGCGGTAGGACCGGTCGATGGCAAGATGGTGCTGCTTGTCGGACATGACACCAATATCGAAGGAGTGGCGGGCCTGCTTGGCCTGCATTGGACCCTCGACGGACGCAAGGACGATACGCCGCCGGGAACCGAGCTTGCGTTCCAGCTTTGGCAGAGCGAGAGGGGCGCCTACACTGTGCGCGTAACAGTCGCGATGCAGACACTCACGCAGATGCGCGAGTTGCATGAATTAACTCTTGCCGCTCCTCCAGCCAATCAGGTCGTGACGCTAACCGGATGCGGAACCGATGCGGATTCGTGCCGATGGAATGACTTTCTGCGGACTGCCGATGCGGTTGTCGACAGGAATAGTGTATTCACGGAGCAGCCCAACTAATCCTGAATCTTGGGCCGACGGTCAGGCTGAACCGATTGCTTCGCTCGCCGATCGCAGGCGGTTTTCTGGCCGTCTCCCCTCGCGCGCATAACAGAGATAGCTCACCCTCGGATTCCAGCCTTCCATCCGCTTCTTAACCACGCTCCCATTATTGCGGTTTTCCCAGGCCGTCCAGCTTTATTGTCGATACACAGGGCCATGCTCCGGAAGGTGCACAGTACAAATCGAATTGTCAACCTAACGTATTTTCGACAACATGCAGGTCAGCGGATGACACCTTGGACCATGCAAAGCAGCCGTAATCCGATAAACGGAGCGCAAGTGGCGCGCGTTTTCCCGGCCTATGCGCTGTAAGCTTCCCGCCTTAATTCCCCTTTTTCACTGTCAACCTATCTTGCGCTTAAGGGCTGCCGGCCGCAGCACTTTCAAAATCATCGATAAACCCGCGGTATTCGTTCGCAATCTGCGTAACGGCAGTTTCACGCGCAATCTTGCCATCGCGCCAGTCGACAAGCGGCTGCCAGAAGTCGGTACGCCCAATAGCGAATCCGATAAACCCCGGAACACCGGCTGCTGTCGTCAACCACTTGCGTACTATCTTTTCGTCCGCACCGCGACCGAGGACGATGCAACTGACCCGGTCACGACCGCCGGTCCGCGCAATCTCTACGATTTTCTCGCAGTCTTCGCGTCGATCCAGTCCTTCGACCTTCCACAAATCCGGCTCAACCCCTGCACTCTGAAGCTGCCTTATGGTTTCGACCATCAGCCCAGGCCGGATTTCCAAGTCATAGGCATCCTTGTTCCCATTCAACCTTTCGAGTTGCGCGTTCTCTGCCGGCACCAAAAGCTCGAACATGAACAAGCTGCGACGCGCAGTCTGGAGATAATCGGAGAGCCGCCTCAGCCGGGCCGCCTGGCGGCGATTCATTGCAGCATCTCCCTCCGGGTTGTACCGGACTAATACCTTGCAAAAAGTTGGATGGAAGGCCTCAATGTGCTCAGCGAACTCCTCGCCGTATTCAAACTCAAATTCTTCCTGTCCGCTCTTCTCGGCGGGACATGCGAAGGTAAACCCCTTTTGGGCAGCGTCGCGAAGAATGGCCGCGCCGAACTGCTCGTCGACCAGGATGCCGCCCTTGTCTTTGGGGGCGCCGTTGGCGATGGCTTGCTGAAAGCCCTCGTAGATGACCTGTTTCGCCGCAGCGATCTGTGCTGTCTGTTCAGAGATCAGCACGCCCTTCCAGCCAAACATCCCCGTCTCGAATGAGCCGCGATGGTCGAAGGGAAGAATGTAGAGAGGCTTCTGATAGCCACGAATGTTCATGCTCGCTCTTTCAACCTTCCAAAGTAGTCGCTCGCGAATTGGCGAGTAAACGATTGTGCTCCGGTGCTCGCTCGGTCAAACCTTCAATACTCTGCCGACGGCCATTTCCATTCTGTCACTTCCTTCTTGTCAATGCCTTCCGCATGGGCGTAATCGACGTTCTCAATAATCTGATTCTTTAACCACTCCTTCAGGTGCGCGTTAGGTCCATGCAGCCTTGGGACACGATCTATTACGTCGATCGCCAGGTCGAATCGATCGATTTGGTTGCGTATTGCCAGTTCCAGAGGCGTGTTGATGTTGCCTTTCTCTTTGTATCCGCGGACATGAATGTTGCTGTGATTCGCTCTCCGGTAAGTGAGTTTGTGGATCAGGGAAGGATATCCGTGAAAGTTGAAGATAACCGGCTTATCGGCCGTGAACAGCGAGTCGAAATCATGATCGGAAAGCCCGTGGGGATGCTCGGTATCCGGCTGGAGCCGATACAAATCCACAACATTGACAAACCGCATCTTGAGATCGGGAATGGCGTCGCGCAGGATGGCAGCGGCCGCCAGCGCTTCCAGGGTAGGGATATCGCCCGCGCAGGCGAGCACCACATCCGGATCAGACCTCGCGTCGGTGCTGGCCCAGTTCCAGATACCGATGCCCTTGGTGCAATGTACCACTGCGTCATCCATGCCCAAATACAGAAGATGCCGCTGCTTATCCGCCACGATCACATTGACATAGTCCACGCTGCGCAGGCAGTGATCGGCTACGCTCAACAAGCAATTCGCATCTGGAGGAAGATAGATCCGCGTGATCGCTGCGCTCTTATTGCTCACGACATCCAGAAATCCCGGGTCCTCATGTGTGAATCCGTTGTGGTCCTGGCGCCATACGAGCGAAGTGATTAAGAGATTCAGCGAGGAGATAGGAGCTCTCCAATCTGTTTCGAGCTTCGCCTTTTCGAGCCATTTCGAGTACTGGTTAAACATCGAGTCGATCACATGTGCGAACGCTTCATAGGTGTTCAGCAGGCCATGGCGCCCGGTAAGTAGATAGCCCTCGAGCCAGCCTTCGAGTGTGTGTTCGCTCAACATCTCCATCACGCGGCCGTCGGGAGCGATATCCGTTCCGTCCGCATCTTCAGGCTTATAAGCTGCGAGCCATGTTTTCAGGCTTGCCTCATAGATATCCTGAAGCCGATTTGAAGCATTCTCGTCGGGACTGAATACCCTGAAGTTGTTCATATTGCGCCGCATCACATCGCGCAAGAACTTCCCCAGATTTTCTGTCGGCGACACAGATGCCGTCCCGGGACTGTCAATGGCGATTGCGTAGTCCCTGAAGTCTGGAAGATCGAGAGGCTTGCGGAGTTTTCCGCCGTTGGCATGCGGGTTTGCGCTCATCCGGCGATCGCCTGTTGGAGGAAGGCTCTGTAACTCCGCAACCAACGTACCTCGATCGTCGAACAGATTCTGCGGCTCATAGCTGCGCATCCACTGCTCAACGATTTCCAGATGGCCGGGATTCGTCTTCACGTCCAGCACAGGAATCTGGTGCGCTCGCCAGAAATCCTCCACCTTGTGTCCATCGACTTCCTTGGGGCCGGTCCATCCTTTAGGCGATCGAAGAATGATCATGGGCCAACGAGGCCGGCATGCTTTGCCCGTGCGCCGAGCCTCCCGCTGAATCGAACGAATCTGCCCTATGCATTGCTCGACAACCTCCGCCATTTTTTGATGCATCGTATTCGGATCGTTTCCCTCAACGTAATAGGGCATCCAGCCATATCCCTTGAATAAGCTGTCGAGTTCCTCTGGATCGATGCGCGCCAGCACAGTCGGATTGGCAATCTTGTATCCATTTAGGTGAAGTATCGGCAGCACCGCACCATCACGAATGGGGTTCAGGAATTTGTTCGAATGCCACGAAGTCGCCAAAGGTCCCGTCTCCGCCTCGCCATCGCCGACCACTACGCTGACAATCAAGTCGGGATTGTCGAACGCGGCTCCGAATGCATGCGAGACGCTGTAGCCAAGCTCGCCACCCTCGTGGATCGACCCCGGGACTTCCGGAGTGCAATGACTCCCCAGCTGGCCCGGAAAAGAGAACGCTCGAAAAAGCCGTAGCATTCCCTCTTCATCCAGGCTCTTCTCCGGGTAGATTTCGGAGTACGTCCCCTCCAGATAGGCGTTTGAGATCACGGCCGGCGCCCCGTGACCGGGCCCTGAGATATAGAACATTTTCAAATCAAATTTCCGAATCACGCGATTCAGATGTACCCACACAAATGTCTGCCCGGGGTCACTGCCCCAATGCCCCAGCAGCCGGTTCTTGCAGTGCTCCGCGCGCAGCGGTTCCCTCAACAGAGGATTGTCCCTCAGGTAAAGCATCCCCGCACACAGATAGTTACAAGCCCGCCAGTAAGCATCGATTTCATCTAGCTCCCGAGGCGTGAGCGACTGCCCGGATGAAATTAAATGGGAATCCTTCAAGAGTTCCATAGCCCTTGGCCTCCGTACTATGGGGAGCGGTTGGGACGAGCCTGCATCAATCTACAATCAGAAGGAGCCGGGCGCACCGCCCAGTCTCATTAGTCCAAGCTCAAGGCGCGTCTAAGCGCCGCGATTGTCGGATTGAGAGATGGTTAGCCTCTCAAGCTCGGTCATCCCCTTGAGCAAGACGCTCTCAACCAGCATAAAAATAAACCAAATCAAGCGTGCCAGCCCGTAGATGATTTCAAGAACAAATGCGCGCCATCTCCATACAAGCAGCTGCGCTAGTGCACGAGAATCCCACTCATTCGATGGCATAGTCGCAACCGCCTCCAGTTCTGCTTTCGCCTTTTGTCTGCCCGGGTTGCGAATCGAATAAGAACCTGCTGTGCTCGTCGAACTGAACATAGCCTCTGGGGGAAGGCCCTCTGTATCATCCGACCCTCATTGATTAAGCCAGAGATTTCCAAGCTAATCCATTAGACAAAGGTATCGATCAACACTCTCGTGTCATGGGAAAGATGAGAGGCGGCCGCACCGCGGTCACACTCGGACTAGGTTGATCGATGCTCTCTTGATCGCGCCGAGGCGCCGTACCGGCGACCTACGCTTGATCGCTATTCTTGCCGACAGCGGTTTGTTCCTGCGCAATACCAAAGGATAATTGCGTTCTCCTTCGGGCTGGGCCTATGGTTGACGAGAGTGGCAAAGGGGGCGGTTTGCAACAGGTTAGGGAGTAACACAACGCTTCGACTGAAGGCCTGTTCTGACGAATCCAGGTGTTTCCTGAGAATTAATCGGTTGGGCTTCATGATTGTTTTTTGGTAAGATCGCAAAACTGCTGTGGCCTGCCGCGAGTACGGTTACAGTTGTGTTTTCAGGACGACTTTGATGGGCCTTGATTCGAAAATCGCGTTCGAACCCGAAAATCGTTTGCCCGTGGTCCCACAGGCGGTATCCGCGCCACTGACGCGCGCAGCCATCTTCCTGGTGGCGGCGCTCAGCAATGGCCCTGACCATCGCGCGACCCTGTTCTCATTTTGCGGGGATCTCGCCAAGTTGATCCGCGCCATAGAATTTCGTGACCTGGAAGGAGGGCTCTCCTGCGTCATGGGGATCGGGCCTGACGCGTGGGACCGCCTCTTCGGGTCACCGCGGCCGGCAGAATTGCACGTCTTCAAGGAGATTCGCGCCGCAGAACGGCATGCGGTTTCAACGCCGGGCGATCTGATTTTTCACATTCGAGCCAAGCGGATGGATCTTTGCTTCGAAATGGCCACGCAGATTATGTCTCGAATCGGAAATGCCGTGTCGCCTGTCGATGAGGTGCAGGGCTTTCGTTTCTTTGATGACCGCGATCTGATGGGTTTCGTCGACGGTACCGAGAACCCCAGGGGAGCGGCAGTGGACGCCGCTGTTCTCATCGGTGACGAAGACGCCGGCTTTGCCGGCGGCAGCTATGTCATCGTGCAGAAGTACCTGCACAACCTTGACGCCTGGAATGCTCTCTCCACAGAAGCGCAAGAGCGGATCATCGGCCGTACCAAACTTTCCGACATTGAACTGGACGACTCGATCAAGCCCACGTCGGCCCACAACGCCCTCACAACAATCGTTGAGGATGGAAAAGAGATAAAGATTCTGCGGGACAACATGCCCTTTGGCCGCCCCTCGCAGGGCGAATTTGGAACCTACTTCATCGGCTACAGCCGTTCCCCCCGCACCATCGAGCAGATGCTCGAAAACATGTTTATCGGCCGGCCTCCCGGCAACTACGACCGCATCCTTGACTTCAGCCGCGCTGTCACTGGAAGCCTATTCTTCGTGCCATCGGCGACGTTTCTGGAAAACGTTACTGAAGATCGGCCGGCGGTTGTGGAATCATCCTCATCTGTGATTGCGGGCGAAATCTCATCATCGGTTCCATCGGTGCGCGGCGGTTCGCTTCACATCGGATCTCTCAAAGGAGAAACACAACATGAATAATCTCCATCGCGAGCTTGCGCCCATCTCCGATGCGGCGTGGGCACAGATTGAAGCCGAAACCTCGCGCACGCTGAAGCGGTACCTCGCCGGGCGGCGCGTAGTCGACGTGCAGGGTCCCTCCGGCGCTGGCCTCTCCGCGGTTGGCACCGGTCACGAGCGGGAGATCACTGCCCCCGCCAAAGGCATCGTCGCGAAGCAACGCGAGGTGAAGGCGCTTGTCGAGCTTCGGGTCCCGTTCGAGCTCGAGCGCCGGGCGATTGACGATGTCGAGCGCGGCGCAAACGACTCCGACTGGCAACCGGCGAAGGATGCCGCCCAGCAGCTTGCCTATGCCGAGGACGGCGCGATATTCGAGGGTTATACGGCCGCCGGCATTGAGGGGATCCACAAAGGAACCAGCAATCCAGTCTTGGCTCTTCCCGCCGACGTGCGCCAGTACCCCGACGCCATTTCCCAGGCCTTGAGCAGGTTGCGCCTCGTGGGTGTCAACGGCCCTTACTCGGTGCTGCTCGGGGCCGATGCCTATACCGCGCTCGCTGAGACCAGCGACCAGGGCTATCCGGTGTTGGAGCACGTCAAGCGCCTCGTCAACGATCAAATCATCTGGGCGCCCGCCATTTCGGGCGCTTTTGTGCTCACAACACGAGGCGGCGACTTCGACCTGCACATCGGTCAGGACGTCTCAATCGGCTACCTCGGCCATACCGACGGCGCTGTCCGCTTGTACCTGCAGGAGACATTCACTTTTCTCCTGCTTACGAGGGAGGCCGCAGTGGCGCTGACTGCTCCCCAAAAGGCAAAAAAGGCTTGAAAGCAATGCTCAGACTGTCAGATTGACCTCGCGGCGGCTTGCTCAGGCAGCTGGCTCGCTTCCTGGCAGGTCGATGTGACCGCCGAACTGCAAACGCATCGCTGAAAGCAATTTATCCTGATAATCCGCATCGCCGCGTGAGCTGAATCGCTGGAACAGTGCGGCAGAGAGAACAGGAACGGGCACACCCTCGTCCACCGCACCGTGGATGGTCCAGCGGCCCTCGCCCGAGTCCGAGTCCGAGTCCGAGACCCGGCCGGCAAACTCGGCCAGTTTCGAAACGACCCGACAGAGAGCACGACAATCAGTATGAGCTACAGAAGTATGAGAATTGCCTCTACCGTCTTATTAGTTCCTCGCATCTCTGTGAAGCCTTCCTCGCTCGTTGGCCGCCATCAGCGCCATCCTTAGCTGTTCATTCTTCTGAAGGAGCTCACACACATACTGTTGCAAGCTCTCAAGCTGGCCTAGCCAGGTTTCTTCGATCAGTTGCTTCCATCCTTCATGCCCGTGCCTCTCAAGGGTAGTTTTCCTTGTGCCTTGCTCATGCTGTATGACTCCGGAATTCGTTCGAGCGAAGTCCTCTTGACGCCTCTGAGTGCCGTTTACCTCTGCAACGCGAATAGTTACGCTCGCCATGCTGCCACTCCCTGTGCTCCATCCGAGAGATTCTCTTGGCGCACATTGCAGCGTTCGAGTCCGATTCGATCGGATGCGCTGCACTTCTGGCATTACGCCAGAAGTGTGACGAGGAATCTATTGGACGAAGGTATGGGTTGATCCTTTGGTATGAAATGGCAAACCAATCCCCTGCGTCTTGAATTGATCTGTCTGGGCGGCGAGGCGGCTACTCGCAGCTTCGTCGAGTGCCGTGAGTCGAGTTGGCAGAATGCCTGCTTTCGCGAGAGCGCGAGCGCCAGGCACAGCCGCCAGCGTGAAGGTCGCCGGCAAGGACACCGGAATGGATGCCAGTACCGATGTGAGCAGCAGCGGAATGGATTCGCCCCACGACATCGCATGAGACCAGGCATGAATTCCAATAAGCGCGAGGACGCCGCCATTGAGAATGGTGAGATTTCGCACGATCCGCAGCACAGCCTTTTGCTGCGAACTGACAACGTGCGCGGTGCGAACCTGCACCTGCCCCATTGGAGGTGATGCAGCCACGGCACCACTCTCTGCGGTCATCATTTCTCCATGTGGATCGCAATTCAACGGCGCAGCGCCGGGTGCTGAATCTCGGGGACAGCCCTCAACGCATCTCGTATGGGTGGAAGATGTAGTCCTTCGCCTTCACCGCCGTATGGCACGTGTTCCCACAGTCTGCGTGGCTTGCAGCATCGGCCGTAAACTTACCCGTTGCGGCATCGTAGTTCAGCACCGCGTATCCCCACCCGCCGGTTTTCTCAAATCTCTTGCTGTCCTTTTCCATTAAGAAGGCCTGGGTAAAGACGTCTGGCACATCCACGGCGAACTGGGCCTCCGTGCTCTTCTTTTGCTTCCACTGGAGCTTCACGATCTTGGACCCTTCCGGAAAAGGCTCACCGTTGCCGGGAGTGCCGGCCTTGAACGCCGAAATCATCTTCGGGTTGGCCACGATTACCTTGAGTATTTCGTCTTGCCGCGCGGAAGAGACGACGGGCCAGTCCTCGTATCCCCTGAAGTCGGAGAACGCGATTCCGTCCGGCGATTTCAGCGAGTACTTGTCCTGCGCACTCGGCGAGTCCTTGACCTGCGCATGAGCAGACGTAAGGAGTAGGACAGCGAGCATTGCCACCGCTCCCACAAAGATCGTGATCGCCGTGAGACGCCTCACGATGGCGCGTGGCTCGAGTTTCTCTTCTCGTTGATCCTGCGCCTGAGACTTCGTCACAAATTCAGACATGCTGTCTTCTCCTTCACACAGACGCCTTCCAATGCCGACCGCACGTACACGGCGAATACCGGCCATTAGGCCAGAGGTGACGAGCCTAAAACAATTGGACGAAGGTATCGACGATACTTTCGTATCAAGTGCGTCGAACTCAGTTTCCTTCACCCTCATCGATTGTCATGCTGGCTGCATTGGCAGGCAACTGATGCCGCAGGCATGAAGTTGCCGCGCCGGATCGTCAGCGCGGCCTTCACATGATCGGCATCATGGCAGTTCCGCGAACGCTGTAGGCCTCAAGCAGCGCGACTTTGTTTGACTGATACGAAAGTATTCGTCAACACCTTCGTCCAATTGACGCTCCTGTTTCATATCTGGCCTAATACGAAAGATGATGCGGGATCGGAACGGTGCGTGGTAAGGGCCAGAGATCTTGGCAGGGGAGGGTCGCATCCCTTTCAATTCATTTCAGCAATCGCAGTCGACAAGGAGTTCTGTCAGATGACTTCAATTACCGCAACCGCTACTCCGATGGCCGCAGCTGCGCCTTCCTACGAATGGACGGCGCGGATTCACAGGACGAAGTCGTAAGCGAGGCAGGGGCGGCAGTGATTGACAAGATCGTGACGGAGACCAAGTGATACAGATAATGGAAACGGGATCGGCCATTTGGGAAAGGATTGGATAAGTGACCGAATCAGAGCCGCCACCGAACATCACGCCTGAGCAGCGAGCGGAGGCCTTCCCTGTTCTGAGCCCCGAACAGATTGACCGCATCCGGCCGTACGGCACTGTCAGAGCCGTTCAGGCGGGAGAAATCCTGTTCGAGGCGGGCGAGCGGGCAATGCCTTGCTTTGTTGTGCTTTCAGGAAAGCTCGATATTCTCATGACGAGCGTCTCCGGTGAGCACGTATTTGCAACGCACGGCCCCGGGAACTTCTCCGGAGACATGGTCATGATCTCCGGAACCGGCTCTCTGGCACGCGGACGGGTTGCCGAGCCGGGAGAGTTCCTTGTGGTGGCCGTGGATGCCTTGCGCTCGCTCATCGCAAAGGATGCCGAACTCAGCGATATTTTCATGCGAGCCTACATCCGGCGGCGCCTCGCTCTGATTGCGGGCGGCATAGGAAACGTGATTATCCTGGGATCGCGTCACTCCGCCAATACATTGCGGTTGCGCGAGTTTCTCACCCGCAACGGGCATCCGCACGCATATGTCGACCTTGACAGTGACGCGGCCTCTCAGGAGCTGCTCGATCGTTTTAATGTGAGGATCGACGAAATACCTGTGGTGATTTGCAGCGGACAGGCTGTGCAGCGCAATCCCACGACGCAACAGCTGGCTCAATGCCTGGGACTGTCGGGGAATGTCGATGAAACACACATTCTCGATGTGGCTATTGTGGGCGCTGGACCGGCCGGCCTTGCGGCGGCAGTTTACGCTGCTTCTGAAGGTTTGGACGCTGCCGTCATCGAGGGCGAGTTTCCCGGCGGCCAGGCGGGATCAAGCTCAAAGATAGAGAACTACCTTGGTTTCCCCACAGGCGTCTCCGGCCTGGAGCTCACGCGCCGCTCCGTTGTCCAGGCAGAAAAATTCGGCGCTCAGATGCTGGTGGGGCAACGAGTGGTCCAGATCAACTGCGATCAAAGGCCATACCAGCTCACGCTGGAGAATGGCGATGTTCTGCAGGCTCGCAGCGTCATCATTGCCACAGGAGCACAATACAATACGCCGAATGTGGCCAACCTGAAGAAGTTCGAAGGCAATGGAATCTATTACGCGGCCACATTTATGGAGTCACAGCTCTGCGGCGGTGATGAGGTCGTCGTCATCGGCGGGGGAAACTCGGCCGGCCAGGCAGCCATTTTCCTGGCGGAAACTGCCCAGAAGGTCTATATGCTGGTTCGCGGCAAGGCGCTTTCCGACACGATGTCGCGCTATCTGACCCAGAGGATTACGATGCATCCCAGGATCGAGTTACATCTGGAAACTGAGCTTGTGTCATTAGAGGGCGATTCACACCTCGAACGCGTCACCTGGCTCGACCGATCATCGGGAGAGAAATCGACGCGCGATATCCGGCACGTTTTCGTGATGGCGGGTGCGTCACCACGCAGTGAATGGTTGCGTGACTGCGTCGCCCTGGATCAGCAGGGCTTCGTTCTTACGGGACGGGATCTGGATCCGGTTCTGGCAGGCGCACCGCGAAAGTGGCCTCTGAGCCGGCCCCCACAGATGCTTGAGACAAGCCTGCCGGCCGTCTTCGCAGTTGGCGACATCCGCTCCGGAAACGTGAAGCGCGTTGCATCAGCCGTTGGCGAAGGCGCAATCTCGATCTATCTTGTCCATCGCGCCCTCGCGGAAATATAGCATCGCCGGGCAGCTTGCCCAATCAACCGTCGCAAGGATTGCCAACGAACGGGCAGAGATCTAACTCCACCAATAGAATTTGGTTGCCTCGCCACTCGTGGAGCTTCCAGAAAGGCAGCAAATGAAGCTCGTACGGACCCTGATTGATTGTGACGACCACTATGTTGAATCAGCGCTTCCGCAGAAATTGAGAGAGCTGTACGATGGGGATCTGCACTTTAGCACTTCACCGGCTGCGCGCCCATTTGTCATGGCGAATTTTGTTTCCACTCTTGACGGGGTCGCCAGCTACGGAATCAAGGGTAAGTCCGGTGGCTCAACCATCAGTGGTTCCGATCCTGCGGACCGGTTCATCATGGGCCTGTTACGGGCATCTGCAGATGCCATCGTGGTCGGCGCTGGAACCCTGCGCGACGTAAACACGAAAAGCCTTTGGACTCCTGAAAGCGTTTATCCCGATGCGAAGGATTCATATGCGGAATACAGAGCCATCGTGCAGCATAAACCGGAGTATCCCCTGCTCGTCATTGTTAGCGGTAGCGGCGTGCTGGAGTTGGAGAGAGCGATTTTCCGAACACCGGCCGCGCGTACCCTGATTATCACGACCTCGGCTGGTAAAGATGAGCTCACGCGTCGAGGCGCTGCGACCCTGGGCTCCGTTGAGATACGCGCTTTGGATTCGAGTGGCGGCAGCATCACGCCGCAGGCGATCCTGCAGTTACTGCAGTCGCAGTTCGGGGTAAAGACGCTTCTGCATGAGGGCGGCCCCACGCTGTTCGGACAATTTCTGGCGGCAGAAGCCGTAGACGAAGTTTTTCTGACGCTGTCGCCCCAAATCGCGGGCCGCAAGCAGGATGCGACTCGACCGGCAATCCTGCAAGGCTTGGAGTTTATGCCGGATTCTGCGCCTTGGTTTCAAATGGTGAGCACCAAGCAAAACGCCGCGTATCTGTACCTGCGCTACCGGCGTCGACGGAGCTGAAGTCTCTTCGATACCATCCTTTCCCCCGACTGCTTGAGCATTTGCCGCGTTGCCGAGTCGCTGCCAGATAAACCTGCTTAACATTCCATTTCGGGGCGACTACAAACCTTGTTGCGTAGGTCGGCACTGCTACGGGTGCCCGATCTCGAGGACGATCTTGCCGGGCTTGTGTGCTGCGCCCGCAAGCATGGCCTGCGCCTGGCGCGCCTCCGAAAGCGGCAGGACAGAGCCCACACGCGCTGTGATTCTACCCGCGTCAAACAGCGTTGTGATCGTATGCAGGCGCGCGGTGGTCACCTCAGCGTAGAAGAAGATTGCCGCCGCCGGCAGCGGCTGGGTGGAGACTGAGGTGACGAGTTTGCCTCCGGGTTTCAACGCAGTGACGCAGAGCTGAAAGGTACTGCCCCCGACCGTGTCGAGGATGGCATCCACCTGCGGTAGATCTTGCTCGAATGCGGCCTTGCTCGGGTCGATGATGGATTTCACGCCCAAGGAACGGAGCAGCTCTTCGTCGTTGCGGTGGGCAACAGCGACGACATGGATCCCGGCATCTACGGCCATCTGCACGGCGTAGGCCCCGACGTTCCCGGCGGCTCCGACGACCATTACCGTTTGCCCCTGTTTCGCCTGCGCATATTGGAAGAGCATCTGCCAGGCGGTCACCGCAATGACGGGCGCCGACGCTGCTTCTATGTAATTCAGCGATTGCGGTTTTCGGTCGACCATCCCTGCCTTAGCCACGGCGAACTCGGCCTGGGCGCCACAGAACTGCGGGTTGGTGACGCCATAGACTTCCTCGCCTGGCGCGAAGCCGGTAATGCCGAGGCCGACACTCTCGACGACACCGGAGAAATCCGATCCGAGCGTGAGCGGGGGTTGCGGGCCGACCTCGCTCTTGCCCTCACGGATGATCGCGTCCCAGGGAGCGACGCCCGCGGCCATCACGCGCACCAGAACTTCGCCGGGGCCCGGCGAAGGCATGGGCACATCCTCGACCACTAAAACATCGGGCGACCCGAAACTATGAATTCTGGCAGCTTTCACGGCTGATTCCTCGTGACCTCGAGAATGCGCTAACCGTACGTGAGATCTGTGCTCTGGCCGATCTCGATGATGTAGCCGTCAGGATCGCGCATGTAGCAGCGAATCTCGCCGTATTTGGGGATAGGTTCCGTGATGAACTCCGCTCCTCGACTTTTCCATAATTCATAACACGCTTGAATATCCGCAACGCGGATATTCAAGAAGCTGCTGACCTTATCCGGGTCGGGGGGCACGCTAAGCGTCACCTCTGGCTTGTCCGGGGTGGGCCCGCCGCCAACGTTGACAATTAGCCACGAATTCGCGATCTGGATGTGCCCAGACGCACCCTTGCTGTCGCCCCTGCTCAGAATGCGCCCGCCGAAGACCCTTTCATAAAATTCAGCCGATCGGTCAATGTCGGCGACGGTGATGAAATGTGTGACGGTCAGCCCCTCGGCCGGGGGCATCTCATAGCTGTTCTGCTCGCTTTGTGCGCTGCTCATTGAGCGACTAACTTCCTCTTCGCGGCGAGTGCCGGCAGAAGAAGTTTCAGAAGCGCTTGGTCCGAGAACGGGTTCTGACCTGAGATCAACTCGCGATCTTGAAGGGCGTAGCTCCCCCATGGAACGACCACACTCACGTCACCGCCCGCGGTACGCAACGCGACGTCCGGGTAGAAGAGAACCTTACCGCCAATCTCAAGCGGCTCCCGCTGCTGCTCCTCCGCCGTCGAAAAGATGGTCATCTTATATCCGGCGTAGATCCATCCTTTAGCCTTGGCCTGCGCTCCGGCGGCATCGCCCGTTGCCAGCGCCGCCACAAACTCCTTCGAATTAGGAAGCGCGGAGAGCAGTGAAATCGGGCCATGGCACAGCACCGCAGTAGGCTTCGATGTTTCATGGAAATGTCTCATCACGATGCCTGCGTTGGGATCGTCGAGAAGATCGATCATCGGGCCATGGCCGCCGGGGACAAAAACAGCGTCGTATTGATCCAGGCCCGAGGCGATCACATCCGAGATGCGCGTCGGATTTCTGAGGCCGGTCAGGCTGTCACGAAATTTGAAATAGTCCTGGAGCCTGGCCTCATCCCCGCCGAAGAAATCGGGCACGGCGGAATGAAGATCCAGTTGCGGCGTATTGCCATTGGGGTTGGCGAAAGTGATCTCATAGCCTTCCTGCATGAGGGCACGAGTCGGAACCGTCAGCTCGTTGAGATAGTAACCGGCGCCGCGATAACACCCGCCATTTTTCAACGGTAAGCCGTATCCGCTCGAGACCAGCACTAAAACTTTTCCTTTTGATGCCATTCTGTTCTCCTCCTTGAAATCAAGTCTGCTTCCTCTAAAGTGCGCAGCGACACACCAACGCGATTGAAGTCAGTTACGCTCCCGGGAATCCGAACATCAGCCACGATTGATTGGCTACCCATTGCGGGTACAGCTCCGTCATCTGATCGAACAGTTCCTGGTCGGACGTCGCAATTTTCTGCAACCGATCGAAGTCCTGCAGGTAGCGCTTGGTCTCTTCGATTGTCGAGGGAGAATCGGGCGCGCCAGGCTTCTTGTGACCAGCCACAACCATCGCCGGGTTCAGCGCCGCTAGCCGGTCCAGGTCCGCGATCCAATTCTTTCGGCTCTCGGGCGTGGTGTCGCCCACGAAGACGCGGCATTGGTTGTACACAACATCGCCGGCCACGATCAGGCCGATCGACGGAACGTATAAAGACGTCGAATCGGGACTATCGGTCCTGCCCTGCTTAATGATGCGCAATTCGTGTCCCTCGAGAGTGAACGTGTCATTCTCATAGGGCTCAGGTGGAACCATTTTGCTGGATATTTGCCCGGGGAACTGGTGGCGGGCTAGCCGCTCGATGATGGGAGTGAAAGAAATCTGCATGGCGCTCACAGCCTCGGGCGTTGCGATCGCCCGAGCGCTCGGAAAGCGGTCGAGCAGAATGCTCAGGCCATAGAAGTGGTCGAAATGGGCGTGCGTTATGTAAATGGTCTCGAGGTTGCGGTTATGCAGAGCGATCCAATCCGCGAGAGCCTCCGCCTCGGCCATTGTTCCCATAGCGTCCACCAGCACAGCGTCGTACTCGCCGTAGATTAAAGTCGACGTGATCGGGTCAAAACCGAGGGCTTCGCCGAACGGCTTTGGCCGCTCGCCGACCATTGTCTTTCCCGGAGCCGTGAAAACGTTCACGCCAAGCGTGCTCGACGCGACCGGCACGTTCGCGCTCTTGACTTCTTTAGTTCCATTTTTACTTTCCATTTCGCATTCCTCTCGATGTCAGAGCAGGTAACTGCCTTGATGCAAGATTCGCAGAAGCACAACCACGAAGCTATTGAACGAACGTACCGATCAAGACCAAGGTACCGGCTCGTTATTGCATCCCTGAAGGCCTCAGGAGGACATCCTCAACCGTTTAAATCCGAAATCCAGCCGCGCCAAGCGTTAACCGTACGTGAGATCGGTGCTCTGCCCGACCTCGATAATGTAGCCGTCGGGATCGCGGATGTAGCAGCGAATCTCGCCGTACTTGGGGATTGGCGGCGTGATGAACTCTGCTCCTCGACTCTTCCACAATTCGTAGCAGGCTTGGATATCCGCAACGCGGAAATTCATAAAACTGTTGATGTGATTCGGGTCGGGGACGCTGAGCGTTACCGTCGGCTTGTCGGGGGTCGGCCCGCCCCCAACGTTCAAGATCATCCAGATATTCGCGAGCTGAAGGTAGGGTGGCGCGTTGCCGTCACCCATGCTCAAAATGCGGGCGCCGAAAACCTTTTCGTAGTAGCGAGCCGACCGCTCGAGGTCGGCGACGGTGAGAAAATGTGCGACGCTGAACCCCTCGCGTGGGGGCATCTCATAGCTCTTCTGTTCCACTTGTACCGCGCTCATTCGTGGCTCCTTTCGATACGGTGCTCATTGCGGATGCGTGTCCCGAGCCCCGCTCCATTCCTAACGATTCATCGACCCCGGCTAGTGCAGCAGCAATTCCCAGTCAGCCGGCACTCTTCCGGCGGGTCCGGGAACCGGCTGATTTCTTGGATGTGAATGCGGCGCTGGCAACTCAGCACCCTCGATCATCCTTTGCTTCTCGTAGTCGTAAAGCCAATCCTCATTCGGCTCAAAGCTGGCTATGATCGGATGCCCCGTTGCCGCCGCATGCCTCGACGCATGCTGGCTCGGAGAACTGTCGCAGCATCCGATGTGCCCGCACTCCGCGCACCGGCGGAGATGAAACCACCAACCCTCCGGCGACGCCAGGCATTCAACGCATCCATTGCCACTTGGCCTCGAAGCCGAATTAATTCCACGACGAGCGTTTTTCATGTTCGATTTTCCGTCTCGATGTCACATGCGCAGCAATGAGCTCAAGGCACCAGCAAGATCTTCCCGATGCCGCCCTTTTCTGCCAATGCTTGAGCCTGGGCCGCTTCACGCAGCGGCATCTTGCGGCTAATCGGGATCACCATCTTCCCATCTCGCACCGCTTCGGCCATGAACTGAAGTGTGCCTCTGTCGAAGTGCGAGAAGACCGGCACCATCTTTACCGATGGATACTTCGCCGCGTTCTGCGGTGCTCCAGCGACCGAAGCAAACACTCCTCCCGGTTTGACCTTGGCGATCAGCTTCTCCGCGAGTTTCCCGCCGACCGTATCCGCAACCGCATCGAGAGGCGCAAGATTCGCAATCGCGGCGTCATCGTCGGTGGCGACGATTTGATCCGCGCCTGCAGTCTTCGCCTCATCCGTCTGTCTCTTCAAAACGCCCGCGATCACAGTCGCCCCGCGATCCTTCGCCGTGAATACCGCCGAACGCCCGACGTTACCGACCGCGCCTACGACCATAACCGTCTGGCCCGCCTTGATCCCCGTGGCCGCAAGCAGCTGATTGCCGGTAACTGTCACCAGCGGCAGCGCCGCCGCCTCAATCAAGTCCAGGCCCTCAGGAATATCCGCTAAGACCTCCGCTTTCACCACGCAGAGTTCGGCGTACGTATTGTCCGCCATCGCGAACACCTTGTCGCCCTCGGTAAAGGCTTCCACTCCCGGTCCAACCTTCACCACCGTCCCCGACATATCCACTCCTATGAGGCTCGGGAACTGC
The DNA here is from genome assembly GCA_963793885.1 of uncultured Acidobacteriaceae bacterium. Classification (GTDB taxonomy): domain Bacteria; phylum Acidobacteriota; class Terriglobia; order Terriglobales; family Acidobacteriaceae; genus Telmatobacter. The sequence continues at coordinate 738,281 of CAWCBQ010000001.1, read as the reverse complement.
ATGGGATAAAAATCCTTCGTCAATCCAGCGCGCCGTTTGTAGTCGATAGGATTCACGCTCGCCGCTGCGACCCGCACCAGCACTTCGCCCCGACCGGGAACCGGGTCAGGGTACTCCTCATACTTGAGTACTTCTGGACCGCCATATTCGTGGACAACAATTGCTTTCATTCTTCAGCTCCCTCTTCGGCGCGCAGCCTGCAAACAACCGTTACACACTTCCATCCTAAGTGTGTTGAGGCGGGGACCACAGACGGCTCGATCCCCACCTCACAATGCGTTCAGTGGCTAACCGCTTGCAGGGAGGGTTCGAGAACATGATCGGCCACTTGGGCGGGCTTCAACCTGCTTAAGATGTCCTTGGCCTTGGCCGCCTCGGCTGAAGTTCCATGAGCAACCACCAGATACTTGCCTGCCTTGATCGCGGTCTCGTAGGTTAAGATGCTGTCCTTCGGGATGCCTATGCTATACAGTCCGGCGCCAATTGCACTCAGGCCGCCGACCACCAGCGCGTTCTCCAGGCCGGCGATGATCCATGCCACCAGCGGGCCGCCAACCAGCACAGGACCGATCGCGGGCACCCAAAAGAACGCGGAGCCAAGCAGCAAGCCCCAGAATCCGCCCCAGAAGGCGCCCCATTTTCCCCAATACTTCATGCGGTCTCCCGCATTGTAGTAGCCAACGACTTGCTCCTCCGTGTGGTAGTCCTTACCCACAACCGACAACTTCTTCATGTCGAAGCCCGACTTCTGAAGTTCCCTCACTGCAGCTTCCGCAGCCGAATGATCGTCATACACCGCAACTACCGCATTTGTGTCCGTCATCATGTGTCTCCTAATTCCGTTTGATCTTGCCTGGTTGAGATTTCACTTCTCTTTCGCCGTCGCTTTCCTTTTCAGCCGACTCCGTGACAAACGGATTCCTGCCTCCGCTCTCGGCGCTCGTGCGTTAGAGCGCCCTTCGCGGCAGCCGTTCATCTGCTTTTTTGACGATCACTGACCAGGTCGTGCCATGACGTCTCCGAGAGGTTTACGCCGTAGTGACTCACAGCTTTCTCAATGTTCGCGAAGGCCAAGGCACGGTCGGCATCGGAAACGTCGATCACTTGATCGAATCGCGCCACCGCGTTGCGCACATGTTGCGCGTCGGTCAGCGGTTCTTTACGCTGCTTGGGAAATGCGTAGACGCTGTCGGGCAAGTCGCTCTGCGTTGTCGGCTGTCCGTGTTTCTCGTGAGGTTTCCAGGTCGCTTCTGGCATGTCTTTGGCCTTCTTCGTTTGAATTTGCGGCTGGAAGCTGAGCACGCAGTCAGCCCTACCCAACCCGCTCGGATGAGCCGATTACACCCCAGGTACTTCGGCGAATCAATTGGACGATGGTATTGGCGACACTTTGGTATTGGGCCCTGCAGAACAAGGCACCGATTGCTGGGCGCCATATGTCGAATGCAGACTCTTGTGGCATTCGATACGTTCGTCCAATAGACCCGTCATCGCGATTCTGGCTTAATCGACGATGGGTCGAGCGGAGGAACCATGAGCACTGCACACACTGCCCCTCAAATCAAGCATTTCGATGCGATCATCATCGGCACGGGGCAGGCGGGACCGCCTATGGCAGCTCGTTTTGCGGATGCCGGCAAGACCGTGGCCATTATCGAACGCGACAAATTTGGCGGCACATGCGTAAACACGGGATGCACACCGACCAAGACACTCGTAGCCAGTGCCTACGCGATCCACGTTGCCCGCCGAGGGGCGGAATATGGTTTCACCGTTGCTGACCTGCACGTCGATATGACACGCGTCAAAGCCCGCAAGGATGCAGCTTCAGCGGGGTCGAGCAAGGGAGTTGAGGAGCGGCTCCGAGGAATGGCAAATTGTACAGTCATTCAGGGCCAAGCCCGCTTTCAGTCGACGAACACCGTTGTGGTTAGCGACGAAGTTCTCGAAGCCGACAAGATCTTTATCAATGTTGGCGGGCGTGCTGGGGCTCCGGAAATGCCGGGGATTCACGACGTCCCGTTTCTCACCAACTCCTCCATGATGAACCTCGATGTCTTGCCCGGGCACTTCATCATTGTCGGCGGCAGCTATGTTGGGCTGGAGTTCGCTCAGATCTATCGCCGGCTCGGGAGCGAAGTCACCATTGTGGAAATGGGACCGCGCCTGATCGGACGCGAGGACGAAGATGTTTCGCAGGCTGTCCTCGAAATCCTGCAGGCTGAGGGAATCAGCGTCCGGCTAAATGCCGAATGTATCTCGCTGATCAAACGCGAGGGCGGTGTCGCCGTCGGCCTCACATGCAAGGAGGGTCCGCCAGAAGTAGTGGGCACTCACGTTCTTCTTGCCGTGGGGCGCATCCCCAATACGAGCGACCTTGGATTGGACCGGGCTGGGGTTGCGACCGACCACCGCGGCTACATAATTGTCGACGATCAACTGCAAACGAACGTGCCCGGCATCTGGGCACTGGGAGACTGCAACGGCCGCGGCGCCTTTACGCATACTTCCTATAACGACTACCAGATCGTTGCAGACAATCTCTTCAGCGCCGGCCATCGCCGCGTCTCCGACCGCATCCAGGCCTACGCGCTGTTCATTGACCCGCCGCTGGGGCGATGCGGCATGACGGACGCAGAGGTGCGGAAATCCGGACGTCGTGCGCTCACTGCAAAGTACCCGATGAGCCAGGTGAGCCGGGCATACGAAAAGGCTGAGACGCAAGGCTTCATGAAGATCTCCGTCGACCTAGAAACAAAACAGATTCTCGGGGCTGCCATTCTCGGAGTCGGAGGCGATGAAGTGATTCACGTTCTGCTCGATGTCATGTACGCCAAGGCACCATACACCGTCGTCGAGCGCGCCATGCACATTCATCCGACGGTTGCGGAATATCTGCCGATCGTCCTCGGCAAGCTTGCGCCGCCCACGTAGAAGAGAATGACTCGGCCGCTCTGAAGATCGAGAGATGGACTCAGCGGGCACCGCGGACCGGCGAAGGCTGCATTCGGCGCTTCAAGATCTGATACCAACGTATCCCCTATACCATCGTCCAATTGTCTCGTTTTAACAGCTCTGTTTTCATGCATTCAGCACGTACGCGTGAACTGAGCGTGTGCGAGCGAAGACAGCTCAGGAGAACAGTATGCCTCAGGCCGGAGCTATTGCAGCACGAGGTCAAGACAGAACTATACAAGGTGCTCGCGCCAGAGTTGGAAGCGACGCGCTCGATACCGGCATCCGATCTAAATACAAGACTGTGCGGTCGGCAACAAGCGCTCTGGCCGCAAACTTCTCAGCCGAAGATCAGATGGTTCAATCCTGTCCTGAAGCCAGCCCCATGAAGTGGCACCAGGCTCATGCCACATGGTTTTTCGAGACTTTCGTGCTTCGTCGCTTTCTCGACGGTTACAAACCTTTTCGGGAAGATTTTCATTGGCTTTTTAACAGTTATTACAATTCGCTCGGCCAGGAAATTCCTGACAAGGGGCTGCGCTCGGTCTTCTCGCGCCCTTCGCTCGATGAAGTTCTTGCATTCCGTGCTCACGTAGACCTGGAGATGGATCGATTGCTTGCGAAGGGTGTTGATGAGGAAGCAACGCGACGCATCGTTCTGGGCCTGAATCACGAGCAGCAACACCAGGAACTCGCCCTGACCGACATCAAGCACGCCTTTTTCTCCAACCCCCTGTGCCCCTCCTATATGGCGAGCCCTCCCTCAGAAGAAGCGGACCCACCAGTGTGCAAGCTGACGTGGCACTGGTTTGACGGTGGATTGGTGGAGATTGGCTACCCGCTTCGTGCTGAGGATCCTCTCGATTTCTGTTTCGACAACGAAGCGCCTCGGCACAACGTCTTCTTAGAAGCCTTCAAGTTCGCGAACCGCAAGGTCACCTGTAGAGAATACCTGGAATTCATATCGGACGACGCATACACGCGCCCCGAGCTATGGCTCTCCGAAGGCTGGGATAACGTGAAGCGTGCGGTCTGGCAAGCGCCTCTGTACTGGCGGCGCGATGCCGGCGACGAGACCGGTTGGCGCGTGTTCACTCTGATGGGTTGGCGCGGGCTTTCTGCTCTGCTTGACACGCCTGTGTGCCACATAAGTTGCTTTGAGGCCGATGCGTTCGCGCGTTGGAGCGGCTACCGCCTTCCGACCGAGGCCGAATGGGAACACGTTGCGAGCCAGGCAGAAGTCCGGGGAAACCTGCTCGAAACGGGAAGGCTGCATCCCACGGCGGCATGCGGCGAAAGTATCGATCAACTATTCGGCGATTGCTGGGAGTGGACAGCGAGTCCGTACACCGGTTATCCGGGATACAAGTCTCTGCCCGGTCCTCTTGGCGAATACAACGGCAAGTTCATGTCCGGTCAAATGACCCTGCGCGGGGGATCCTGCGCGACTCCTGCGAGTCATATGCGGGCAACCTATCGAAATTTCTTTCCACCAGCAACCAGATGGCAGTTCGCCGGCATTCGCCTGGCTTCCTGAAAGGATTCGTGCACATGGCAACCTGCGTTCAGACAGTTGACCTTGAGGGGCTCGAGAGAGCGGATGCATGCGAGGCACTAACTCACGAAGTGCGTCGCGGCTTGATCGAAGGACCACGCTCACTCTCCCCCTGGATGTTCTACGACGCAGAGGGCTCGCGCCTTTTTGAGCGAATCACGACTCTTCCCGAGTACTATCCCACTCGCACGGAGAGAGCCATCCTGGCGGGGCACGCGGATGCGATCATTGCAGAAGCCCAGGGAGAGAGCGCGTCCCCACTGCGCATCGTTGAATTAGGCGCCGGAACTGCCCTAAAGAGCTGTCTTCTGCTCGAAGCTGCATTGCGCCTTTCGGGCGATGTCACATACGTGCCTGTCGATGTCTGCTCCGACGCTCTGGAACTGGCGTGCCAAAACGTCGCATGCGCATTACCGCAAGTGCGCGTACAGCACATCGTGCGAAACTACGTAACTCATCCTCTCCAGCTCGAGCCCTTCGATGGCACCACGCTCGCACTCTACATTGGCACAAGTATCGGCAATTTTTCGCCTGAGGAGGCGCGACTCATTTTGCGGCGCTTGCGCGTTCAGCTGCAAACCGGAGATGCGCTCTTGCTCGGCACCGACATGGTCAAAGACGAACGGATTCTCTTGGCTGCGTATGACGACAGCGAAGGAATTACCGCTGCATTCAACCTGAACATATTGTCTCGCCTCAATAGAGAACTGGGGGCCGATTTTGACATCGCCCAATTTCGTCATCTTGTGCTCTGGAATGCCATTGAGTCTCGGATCGAGATGCACCTCGAGAGCGCGCGAGAACAGTATGTAACTATCGATGACGCGGACCTCGATCTTTATTTCATGCCCCGGGAAACCATACACACCGAGAATAGCTATAAGTTTACTGACCGGGGCGTTCGAAGCCTTCTCGATGAAGCCGGTTTCGAGATCGGCGGGGATTGGAAAGACAACCGTGGCTGGTACGCCCTCACTCTCGCGCGCGTTCGGTAGTGCCGTTGAAAATGACGACTGCGGCCGGGCCGGCGCTCATCAGCAGCCGAGCCCATACCAAAGTATCGACGATACCATCGTCCAATTGCTCATCTCCCGGGCTTCTGTTCTGATGACAAACGTTAACTGGATTCACTCGAGGATTAACCCGAAATTCCTGGGATTACTGATCTCAGTTTTCTCAAGCTTATCGAATGGAGAAATTGCCATGAGACAATTCACATTCTTCTTGACCGCAGTGGCAACAATGGGCGGCCTCCTTGTCCTCATTGCGCGTGCCCCAGGTCAAGCGGATGCGCAACTCGCCGCACCCTACGTTACCGAAATCCCTCATGGGTACCGCGACTGGCGGTGGATTTCCTCGGCCCATGAAGCAGGCAGCCTCAACAGTCTGGGTGGCGTCCTGGGCAACGATGTGGCGATCAAGGCCTATCGCGAAGCAAAACTTCCGTTCCCCGAAGGCACCATCATTGCCGCTCTGCATTACCACAACGTCCCGTCGGATGAAAACAACAAAGTCTTCGGGCAGGCCCAATCGTTTGTTCCAGGCTCGCAGACGAACACTCAGTTCATGGTCAAGGACTCGAAGAAGTACGCCGCAACCGGCGGCTGGGGGTTCGCCACCTTCGTGGATGGCAAGCCTGCCGACGCGGCGTCTATGAAGAGCTGCTTCCCCTGTCACGAGAAGGCCAAAGATACCGACCTTGTCTTTACTCGTTATGCACCCTGAAACAAAGTTTCGAACTCGGCGCCTGTGGCCGCGCTTGTTCATTTCCGAGCAGCCGCAGTGGGTCACCGAAGAACTCCCGGCTGCCTCGCGATCGCTTCGGTAATCGCAGGTGCAACCGCGGCACCTGCCGGGTGTAGCGCGCTCTTCAGTCCAAACGCGGAAGTATTGATTTCGCAAGAGAGGTTCGGGGGATAGATCAATGAGTGCAACATCGACGAGGCAGCTAGTGGCCGAAGCTCCCGGGTCAGCCAGCGCCGAAGAGCGGTTGAAGGAGCTTGCCATCGTACTCCCGGCGCCGCCTCAGCCGTTTGGAACCTATGCGGAAGCCGTGCAAACCGGCAATCTTCTTTTCTTGACAGGAATGCTTCCCACCGAGGGTGGTGAGGCCAGGTTCACCGGACGTCTCGGCGCAGAGCTCGATGTGGAGACAGCACGGAGAGCGGCCCATCTAACAGCGCTCAATGCGCTGGCCGTCGCGCGCCAGCATCTCGGATCTCTCGACAAGGTCACACGGATCGTCCGGCTGGGTGTATCGGTAGCTACTTCGGCAGACGGGCTCGATTTAGTGAAAGTCGCTGACGGCGCCTCCGACTTCTTGCAAAATGTTTTCGGAAGTGAGCGGAATCCTTGCCGCCTGGTGTATGGGGTGGCCAGCCTTCCCCTTGGGGCGCCAGTCGAGATTGAATTGATTTTCGAGCTACGAGGTATTCAGCGAATGAAGAGAGCACGAACTGTCGCACCATCACTCCAGATCGTGCCTTAGCTCTCCTCGTGGGGTAGGCTGCTTAGTGCGTTGGTTTCTTTAAAGCTCGCGTCAACTCAATTGCTCGCGCAAGGTCAGATTCTGGAAAGGAACCTCCCCGTGAAATATCCGACACAATATCGCACCCTGCAGATCGATGGGCTCTCCATTTTCTATAGGGAAGCCGGCCCGAAAGACGCGCCGGCGCTCCTGCTGTTGCATGGGCTTCCGTCCTCGTCGCGAATGTTCGAGCCGCTTTTCGCTCGTCTCTCCGATCGCTATCGCCTGGTCGCTCCAGACTACCCCGGGTTCGGACACAGCGACTGGCCGGATCCGAAAAAATTCATCTACACGTTTGACCACTGCGCCGACATCATGAATCGGTTTACAGAAGCGGTAGGCCTTTCGCAGTACACGCTTTACATGCAGGATTATGGCGGGCCCGTGGGTTTCCGCATGGCCCTCTCGCACCCCAACCGTGTTGCGGCGCTCATCGTCCAGGATGCTGTGGCTCACAACGAAGGGCTGGGTGCGAATTGGAAGACTCGGCGCGAGTTTTGGGCAGATCGCGCTCCAAACGAAAGTGCGCTGCGCACAAACCTCCTTTCGTTTGCGACCACACGCACCCGCCATGTCGGAAGCGATCCGAATGTGGGACGCTACGACCCGGATCTCTGGACCGATGAGTTTTATTTTCTCAATCAACCCGGCCAGGCCGAGATTCAAAGCGACCTGTTCTATGACTACCGAACCAACGTAGAAGCCTACCCGAAGTGGCAAGCGTGGATGCGCGAGAAGCAGCCGCACCTGCTGGTGATTTGGGGCAGGTATGAAAGTTCATTCGACTCCGGCGAACCGGAGCGCTATCGAAAAGATGTGCCAAAGGCTAAAGTCCACGTCCTTGATGGTGGCCATTTCGCATTGGACACAGCCGCGGACGAGATTGCCGCATTGGTGCAAGAATTTCTCGGTTCTTCACGCGAGTAGTTTCTGGCACAGCGCGCAGGATGACATTGCTCAGGGAGGGACGGCAACGGAGTGCCGCATAGCGCTCGAGGCTTCAAGACGAAAGGTTGTTTATGTCAGACAAGAAAACGGCGATCATCACCGGGGCATCTGGGGGAATCGGCGCTGGATTAGTCGAGCGGTTTCTCGGTCAGGGTTATAACGTCGTCGCAACCTCTCGTGATGCCAGTCGAAAATTGACTTCGTCAGACAGCCTGGTCCTCGTCGATGGCGATATTGGCAAGCAGCAAACGGCTGACGAGGCGGTCGACGCGGCAATCCACTACTTCGGAACCGTCGATGTCTTGGTGAATAACGCCGGCATCTTCCTGACCAAGCCTTTCACTCAATTCACTCCCGAAGACTTCGACGCCCTTGTCTCTACCAATCTACTCGGATTCTTTTACATCACTCAGCGCGCCGTCAAAGAGATGCTCAATCGGGGATCGGGGTGCGTAGTGACCATCAGCGCGGCGCTGGCTGATCGGCCAATCGCCGGCGAAAATGGCTCGATTTCGATGATGACAAAGGGTGGCTTGAATGCAGCAACTCAGAATCTCGCCGTCGAGTATGGAAAAGATAGCATTCGCTTTAATGCTGTCGCTCCCGGCGAAGTGGATACACCAATGCACGCGAGTGTTCCCAGCGACCCGACACAGCCGGTTGTGAAAAGGGCGATGGTAAAGGATATCGTCGATGCTGTTCTTTACCTGGTACAGGCTGGTCATGTGAACGGAGAGATATTGCACGTGGATGGCGCCGCACCGGCTCGTCGCTGGTAGTCTCAGGTCGGCCGGATGCATCGAACATAAAAGGACCTTGGCCAGACGCTGGCCCCCGACAGGTCAGATGGAGTCCAATCATGCGTTCTGATATTGTGCCCGGAGGCATCTTCCCCGACTACGCACTGCCCGATCACACGGGCACAACGCGCAAACTCAGCGAGCTGCAAGGCGATGATCCGCTCATCCTTACTTTGGCGCGCGGTCACTATTGTCCAAAGGAGCACATGCAGCATTTGGAACTCGCCGCGTACTACCCCAAGATCGCGGTGGCGTACACCCAGGTCGCCACCATCGCTACCGACGATCACCACACTCTGCAGGAATTCCGCGCGTCAGTCGGAGCCCAGTGGACTTTTCTTTCTGACCCCGGTCGGAAGATTCAAAAGGATCTCAACATCCAGGAGTACACTGACCCCGAACACGATCCGATGATCCCACATACGCTCGTACTCAAGCCCGGCCTCGTGATTTACAGCATCTATAACGGCTACTGGTTTTGGGGCCGTCCGTCGATCGCCGATCTTTGGCGCGATCTGCGCATCGTGACGAGCGAGATCCGCCCGGACTGGGATCTGAGTACTCCCGGGCTCCGTGAGGCGTGGGATGCGGGAGACCGCTCGCGTTTCCACGGGTGGAATAAGCACGCCGGTGCCGAGAGCTGATACCCGAAGGTGAAAATCTATGTCAATCACTGAGCCCGCGGCAGAGCAGAATCTTGCGAATAGTTTCGCATCCTCCCCAGACGAGAATGACATTCAGTCGGGGACGCCGTTACCGATTGGGGGTCCACATCAACAGGGAGACGGAGTATGTTTCGTTTTGTTCAGCCGTCACGCGACCCGTGTTCGCCTCGAGCTCTACCAGCATCCTGACGATTCTTCTCCGGTCAGGATCATTGACTTGGATTCAACGCGTAATCGGACTGGCGACATCTGGCATGTTTGGGTGCGGGGCATTACCGTGGGGCAACTCTACGGTTATCGCGTCGAAGGGCCTTATCAACCGGAAGAAGGTCATCGCTTCAACCCGCACAAGTTGCTCCTGGATCCATATGCTAGAGCAATTGCCTGCGTCAAGGATTGGGATTTTCAAGCAGCCCGCGGCTATGATTCCTCCAGCAGATTAGCTGACTTAAGCATTTCGACTGTCGATAACGCGGGAACCTCGCCCAAATCCATCGTTACTCGCGACAATTTCGACTGGGGCATCGATTCCCCTCCAAAGCATTCTGCCTCTGACACGGTCATCTACGAGACACACGTTCGCGGTTTCACAATCCATCCCAGCTCGGGTGCAGCGCATCCTGGAACCTTCGCCGGTTTGATCGAAAAGATCCCGTACCTTCAGGACCTGGGAGTGACTGCCATTGAGTTGATGCCGGTTCTTGAATTTAACGAAAATGAGTCTCAGCGGGTCAATCCCGTTACCGGCGAGAAGCTCAAGAACTACTGGGGCTATAATCCGGTCGCATTCTTTGCTCCCAAGCAGTCCTACAGCTTTGAAGGACCGAACCACCGGCAGGCCGTCGAATTCCGAGAGATGGCCAAGGCCTTTCACAGCGCCGGCATCGAAGTGATTCTGGACATTGTCCTGAACCACACAGCTGAGGACGATGAACTGGGGCCCACGATCTGCTTCCGCGGCATGGAGAATTCCATCTTTTATATGCTGCAGCAGAACTGCCGTTACTACAGGGATTTTACCGGCGTGGGCAATACGTTGAATGCCAACCATCCAGTGGTAAGAGAGCTCGTCACGAGTGTGCTCCGTTACTGGGTCATGCATATGCATGTTGACGGATTTCGCTTCGACCTCGCTTCCGTTCTCGGCCGGGATGAGCATGGGAACATTCTTCACGACGCTCCACTTCTCGAAGGCATCGCTGAGGATCCCATCCTGCGCGACGTAAAGATCATCGCGGAAGCCTGGGACGCGGGCGGCGCCTATCAAGTGGGAAATTTTTCCACCAGGCGCTGGACGGAATGGAACGGACGATTCCGCGACGACGTACGCCGCTTCTGGATTGGCGACGAGGGCATGAGCGGATCGTTCGCAAGCCGAATCTGCGGAAGCTCTGATATATACCGAAGCTCAGGCAAGGGGCCCGCAAGCAGTCTCAACTTCGTCACTTGTCATGACGGCTTCACGCTCAACGACCTGGTCAGCTACAAGCAGAAGAATAACTACGAAAATGGCGAGCTCAACCGCGACGGAACGGATGCCAACTACAGCGACAATTGCGGCGTGGAAGGGCCGAGCCAGGATCCCACTGTAGAGGGCATGCGCATCCGCTTGATCAAGAATTTTCTGCTAACCCTGTTTATCTCTCGCGGGGTACCCATGTTGCTCGGCGGCGATGAGTTTCGCCGAACCCAGCGCGGTAATAACAACGCCTACTGCCAGGATAACGATGTGAGCTGGTTTGACTGGGGCCTGCTCGAAAAAAACAAAGAGATCCACCGCTTCACTAGAGGCATGATCGCCTTTCGTCGCGCCTATCCCGTTTTGCGAAAGGAGACGTTCTATACGGATGAAGAAATCAAGTGGCTCGCGCCAGATGGCGCCACTCCTCGCTGGGCGGACCCGTGGCAGAAATCATTTGCGTGCCTGATCCTGGGAAAGATGGAGCCTGATCTGTTTCTCCTGTTTAATGCCGACACCAGTCCAGTCGATTTTTACCTTCCCGTATTGCCGGCTGGAAAGATCTGGCGCGTAGCAGTCGACACCTCCAAAGCCGCTCCCAACGATCTCTTCGACCCTGGAAAAGAGCCTTCCCTGCAGGGTCAAATCGGTTTTCGCCTCGAACCTCGATCAAGTGCCATTCTCTTGACGGATGACGACAAGGTGCCGCATGACAATTAGCCCCGCTGCCGGGAAACCGGCCGACCCATCCATTCTCGTGAACGTTCCGAAACTCGTTACGTCCTATTACGAGTTGCGGCCAGATCCCAGCGATCCCACGCAGCAGGTTGTCTTCGGTACGTCTGGCCATCGCGGATCTGCGTTCGACGTGGCGTTCAACGAGTGGCATATTCTGGCCATCACTCAGGCGATATGCGACTACCGCAAACTCCAGAACATTGATGGGCCGCTGTTTCTGGGGATTGATACTCATGCTCTGTCAGAACCGGCATTTGCGTCCGCGATGGAAGTGCTCGCGGCAAACAACATCGAGGTAATGATCTCCGAAGGCACGCCATACACCCCCACCCCGGCTGTCTCCCACGCGATTCTGCTTTACAATCGCGCACGAAAGTCGGGACTCGCCGACGGCATCGTCATCACGCCGTCTCACAATCCTCCCGATGACGGGGGCTTCAAATACGATCCGCCGCATGGGGGACCGGCAGATTCGCGCGTGACTGGTTGGATTGAAGCGAAAGCGAATGATTTTCTCCTGCGCAATCTCGACGGTGTTAAGCGCGTGCTGTTTGCGAAAGCCATGCGCGCGCCCACAACGCACAAGCACAACTTCTTGAGCGCCTATGTCGGCGATCTCAACAGTGTCGTCGATATGAATGCCGTGCGCGACGCCAAGATCAAGCTTGGCGTGGATCCCTTGGGAGGAGCGGGCATCGAATATTGGCCGCGAATCGCTGAGCAGTACAGTCTCAATCTGACCATCGTTAACAAATCTGTAGATCCCACATTTCGCTTCATGACCGTTGATTGGGACGGAAAGATTCGCATGGATCCTTCCTCGCCTTACGCCATGCAGCGACTTATCGCATTGAAAGACAAGTTCGATATTGCGTTTGCCAGCGACACCGATCACGACCGGCATGGCATCGTGACCAAAGGAAGCGGGTTGTTGCCTCCAAATCATTACCTTGCCGCATGCGTCAGCTATCTGTTCGCGAACCGGCCCAATTGGAGTAAGGACGTCGCCGTGGGTAAAACCGTAGTAAGCAGCAGCATGATCGACCGTGTCAGCGCCAGCTTGGGTCGGCCGCTTTATGAAGTTCCGGTAGGCTTTAAGTGGTTTGTCGAAGGATTGCTCGGTGGCCGCCTGGGTTTCGGCGGCGAAGAGAGCGCAGGTTCCACGTTTCTCCGGCGCGACGGCAGCGTCTGGACCACGGATAAAGACGGAATTGTTCCCTGCCTGCTCTCAGCGGAAATTACTGCGCGCATCGGCAAAGATCCCGGTGAGATTTATCGTGAACTCACTAGCGAACTGGGAGATCCGGTCTACGAACGCATCGATGCTCCCGCTACGCCCGAACAAAAGGCTGCTCTGGCAAAATTGTCCGCGTCCGACATTCATGCTGCTGAGTTAGCGGGTCAGCCGATCCAGAAGATTCTGACTACCGCTCCCGGTGACGGCAGTCCCATCGGAGGGATCAAAGTAATTGCCAAAGATGGCTGGTTTGCCGCGCGTCCTTCGGGCACGGAGGAGATCTACAAGATTTACGCCGAGAGTTTCCTCGGTCAAGACCACCTGCGCAAGATCCAGGAAGAAGCCCAATCCATCGTCTCAGAAGCGTTGGCTCGTAGTGCCCTGACGTCCTAAGTCGCAAGGTCAAATGAGGAATTGTTTATGAGTAGCTCGACAGCTTTCGATGGAGGCCTCGATCCCGCGGTTTCGGCTCGCCTTACCAATTTGGCCTTGGACCTGAGGTGCTCGTTCAATCACTCGGCGGATCAGCTTTGGAAGCAACTCGATCCCGAACTCTGGGAATTGACCCACAATCCGTGGGTTCTGCTACAAATCGTTTCCCGTGAGAAATTGCGCGCAGTCAGCTCTGACCCGGGATTTCAAAAGCTCCTGGCCGACATTTGCCGCGAGAAAACGCTTGTCGAAGAGTCGGATGCGTGGTTTCAGCAGGCGCATCCGCACTCGGGCCTGTCGACAATCGCGTATTTCTCCATGGAATTCATGTTGAGCGAAGCGCTGCCCATTTATTCCGGCGGCCTCGGCAATGTTGCCGGCGATCAGCTGAAAGCCGCGAATAACCTGGGCGTCCCAGTGACCGGAGTTGGTTTGCTCTACCAGCAGGGTTATTTCAGGCAGGAGATTGACGCACAGGGTCGCCAGCAAGCTTTGTACCCATTCAACGACCCCGGCCAGCTTCCCATTCGACCGGTGCGCGAGCCGAATGGCGAATGGTTGCGGCTATCGATGCCATTGCCGGGCTTTAACTTGTGGGTCAGAGTGTGGCAAGCACAGGTGGGTCGAGCCAAATTGTATTTGCTCGATACCAACGATCCTGCAAATCTTCCCGCATACCGCGGCATTACGACCGAACTGTACGGAGGTGGCCCGGAGCTTCGCTTGAGACAAGAGTTAGTGCTCGGCATTGGAGGCTGGCGAGTGCTGCGAGCCTTGGGGCTGAAGCCGGAGGTCTGCCATCTCAATGAAGGTCACGCCGCCTTCGCCGTGCTGGAGCGGGCGCGCTCCTACATGGAAGACAGGGTCAAGCCATTCGATGTTGCGATTGCCGTCACTCGCGCTGGCAATCTCTTTACGACCCATACTGCCGTGGAGGCGGGCTTTGATCGCTTTGCTCCCGGTCTGATCGAGCAATATCTCGGTAAGTACGCCGAGGAGAAACTGTCAATTTCGGTCGACGAGCTTTTATCGTTCGGGCGGCGCGATCGCCACGACTCATCTGAGCCGTTCAATATGGCCTATCTCGCCATCCGCGGCAGCGGTGCCATTAACGGCGTCAGCAAATTGCACGGTCAGGTAAGCCGACGGCTCTTCCAGCCCCTCTATCCCAGGTGGCCTGAAACGGAGGTGCCGGTGACGCATGTGACCAACGGGGTCCACACCCCTACGTGGGACTCCGCGGAAGCGGACCGCTTGTGGGAGCTTTGCTGCGGAAAGCATTGTTGGGAGGGAACTCTGGCAGACATGGATGGAGGCATTCGCAAAGCGAGCAATTCCAGCCTGTGGCAACTCCGCGCAGATAATCGCAGGGCTCTCGTTAACTACGTTCGAAGACTCTACAGCCGTCAATTGGCAGCTCGAGGAGCGTCATCGGAAGACGTCACGCGGGCTGGGCAATTACTCGATGACCATGTTTTGACTTTGGGATTTGCACGTCGCTTTGCCACGTACAAACGCCCGAATCTTCTCCTGCACGATCCGTCACGGCTTCTGAATATTCTCACGAATCAAGAGCGTCCTGTTCAACTTGTGCTCGCTGGCAAGGCCCATCCCCAGGACACCCAGGGGCAAGAAATGATCCGGCAGTGGTTTGAGTTTGATCGCCGTCCTGAAGCTCGATCCCGCGTAGTCTTCCTTTCCGATTACGACGCTCTTATGGCGGAGCATCTGGTCCAAGGCGTGGATCTCTGGGTAAACACACCGCGTCGGCCTTGGGAAGCATGCGGCACCAGCGGCATGAAGGTCCTGGTCAACGGCGGCCTGAATCTTTCCGAGCTCGATGGCTGGTGGGCTGAGGCTTATTCCCCTGAAGTTGGGTGGGCGATTGGAGATGGCCGCGAACATGGAGATGACCCTTCCTGGGACGCGGCCGAAGCTGAGAGTCTTTATGCGCTACTCGAGAAAGAGGTCATCCCGGAGTTCTATGCCCGCGATGAGCAAGGAATCCCGCAGGCCTGGGTTGGCCGCATGCGCGAAAGCATGGCCCGCTTGACTCCGGCCTTTTCGGCCAATCGCGCCGTCCGCCAATATACTGATGAGCACTACATCTCTGCGGCGGCTGCTTTTCTTCAGCGCGCCGGGAATCAAGCTTCATTAGGAGCCGATCTCGTCGCATGGCAGGCCTCGCTGGCGAAGCATTGGCCGACCCTGCGCTTCGGCTCCGCGACCGTCGAGCAACAGGGCGGGCAATATCTGTTTCATGTCCTGGTTTTTCTTGATGGTATTGACCCGGATGCCGTGAAGGTCGAACTCTACGCGAACGCGCTGAAAGACGAGGCTCCCGTCACGCTGTCAATGAGTCGAGGCGAACGCCCGGCGGAAGGGGCAGATCCTTTCTCCTACGCCGCTTCTGTTCCGGCAGGCCGCCCCGTTGCCGACTACACGCCGCGTCTCGTTCCGCAGCACGTGGGGGCGTTCGTGCCGCTGGAGGCGCCTTTCATCCTGTGGCACGACTCACCGTCCTGGAGATAAGCCTCGAAATGATTCCGCTGTGCCGTGGCGCAGGCGGCACAGCATGCTACCGCTCCGCTACTGTTCAGCTTCGAACGAATTTCAGCAGATCCGCATTAATCATTTCGGCGTTCGTGGTCATCAACCCGTGAGGCAGGCCAGGATAGATCTTCAGTGTGACCTGCTTCAGCAGCTTCGCCTGCAGAAGCGAAGCGTCCTTGTAGGGGACAACTTGATCGTCGTCGCCCTGCATCACCAAGGTCGGCACCGTGATCGCCTTCAAATCGTCCGTTTGATCAACCTCAGAGAAAGCCTTGATGCCTTCGTAGTGAGCCAGCGCGCTGCCCATCATCCCCTGGCGCCACCAGTTCCGAATCACTCCCTGCAAAGGCTTCGCACCGGGCCTGTTGAAGCCGTAGAACGGCCCCGAAGCAAAATCGAGAAAAAACTGGGCCCGGTTCTCCGCCAGCACCTTGCGGAATCCGTCAAACACTTCCATCGGCGTGCCGCCCGGGTTCTTTTCAGTCTTGAGCATGAGTGGGGGGACGGAGGCAATCAGTACCGCCTTGGCAACGCGGCCTTGAGGCTGCCCAAACTTGGCCACATAGCGCGCCACCTCGCCGCCGCCCGTCGAATGGCCGACATGCACAGCATTCCGCAAGTCGAGATGCTCGGCCACCGCCGAGGCGTCTGCTGCGTAATGGTCCATGTCGTGCCCAGTATCAATTTGTGAGGAGCAGCCGTGGCCCCGCCGGTCATGAGCGACTACGCGATAGCCGTTGGCAAGAAAGAACAGCATCTGATTGTCCCAGTCGTCCGACGAAAGCGGCCAGCCATGATGAAACACGATGGGCTGCGCGCTCTTCGGGCCCCAGTCCTTGAAGAAAATCTGTGCACCGTCTTTGGTTGTAATCATCTGCATCCCTTTCCATTCTGGATTTGATTGTGAAATTGTTGATGTCGCGATCGTATGAAATTCGGCGCTGATCCCTGATTCCAGACTTCGTTGACCCTCGCCATGCGATCGAAACTCCGCCGAAATCGAAGTTCCATTCCCGGACCTTAGGCAGCCAAAAGTCCCGCAGAGCGGGATTTGTGCGGCGGTCCGACATATGGGAAGGTCGCGAGCAGGTCTTTGTGTGAACCTACGTTATCTCGCGTCACCTTTCCATTTGTGATCGTCGAAATGAAGATATCCATTACGTCGTCGGAGAGTGCCCGGCCACTCTTTGGGTAAGACGCCGGCTGCTTTGGATCATAAAAAAGTATATCCGGCAGCAGAGTCCGAGCGACCCGCGTTGCATCCTCCGGGGTATACCCGCCCGTGTGCTCAAGCGAATGCGCGAAGACGGCGACGAAACGAGCATCATCCGCCGGCTCCGCCGCCAGATAATCAGCCTTCCTGTCGCCGGTAAGAAATACAGATTGCGAGGGCAACGCGCCGCGGTCCGCCTGAACCCAATTGCCACTGGCGCCGTCCAGGGTGCGATGCCATAGGCCAATCTTGTGAGCGCCCAAGTCCGAATCAGGCACTTCCAGCACGATACTGCACACGTCCTTTTCGGCGAAAAAATCGGCCCCCGTGAACTGCAGATTGTTCACCGCGCCCAGCGTATCGAAGAAAAAGGGGTCGCTGCGCCAGCCCGCAAAGATACGGTAGTCTCCGGCCTGGGTCACCGTTGCTTCTTGCTCCGTCGAAACCGGCGCTCCTTCAATAAGCGTCTGCCCGTCATCGCTTGTCACCGTGGCCTGCTTGCCTTCAGCACGGCGAAATGTCGCGGTCTGTGAGCCGCCCTCGTGTGTCGAGAAGCGCACGCGGTACGCGATATCGGCGACGTTATCGCCGTTGGTATCGATCTTGAGTTCATAAAGGGCGGTCGATGCAAAGGGCTCGGCCGTCGTAGGCCCCGGCGGCTGCAAACTCTCTGATGGGTGCACGTTCATAATCAGGATTGACTTGCCGGGTTCCCCAGGTTTTGGGAAAGCATAAAGGTCGGTAAGGTCGAGACGGGCATCCCCGTGGGGAAACCCATAGTCCGGACCGGAGTAATGGTGAGACATAAATTGTATTCTCCCGTGAATTCGGTTATGCGACCGGCGTTTTCGCCGGGCTCCTTAAAGCATCGGTGTTGCGCCATGGGCGCGGTCTTCCCTGGAACAACAAACCTGACTTCGGCTTTGCCCAACGGTTGGTGGTTTGAGTCCCGCAATTCAAAAGCTGCGTTGTGAGCTTCGTTGTGGGGACCGGCCGAAAGGCCCATCTCGCAATAGCTGCTCACATTAGGCCAGTGGCGAGGGATCGAATCCATTGGACGAAGGTATTGAGTAATACCAAGGTATGCACCTGCGCGCTCCTTGGCTAGCTGATCGCTTACCGTCTCGGAAGCTCAGGGCGAAACCACTCTTAGTGCCCGGAGCGAGTTATGATGGATGGGCGACCGTTAGCGGGTGCATTTCCCCTCTGAATTGTGCGGAAACCGATTCCCCTGCCAACTCAGAACCCCAAGGTCGAAAATCGCAAGTGGGCCCCTAACCCGAACCCATAATTGGCGTAGATACGCCTGCCTCAGCAAGGGCGCCTCGGAGTGCGCTATGCCCCCGACCGATCAAGATCCTTGTTCAAGCAGGGATTTATGGAGGGACTGAAAATGACCAGGAATGCTCCACCGATCACGTTGGCCGGCTCTCAACTCGGAGCTGTGCGCCACATCTGCGCATTTTTCGCCAACGACGACGAAGAATATCGGGTCTTACTCCCCTTCATCCGGGAAGGTCTGTCTCGGGGAGATAAGTCCGTACAAGTCGTTAATCCCGAGGCACGCCAGGATCATTTGCAGCGTCTGGCTGGGGCGGGTATTGACTCTGCGGCTCCTCAGCAAAGCGGGCAGCTTCAGATCCGAATCAATACTGAAGTCTATCTGCGCGATGGACATTTCGATCAAGATCGGATGCTTCGAGCATTCGAGGAGATGGCGGCTTCGGCCAGGGGCGCGGAAGGATTCCCAATGAGCCGCATCGTCTGCCGGATGGATTGGGCCTCGGGAGATCGATCTCGCATCCAGGATGTGATCGAGTTTGAATCGCGCGTGAACGATGTCTGGCAGCGATATGACGATGCGGTCGTCTGCACTTACCATCTCGGGCTGCTCAGCGGAGATGCCGTTGTCGACATCATGCGCACGCACCCGCTGGTAATTATTGGGGGCCACCTCCAACAAAACCCGTTCTTCACGCCTCCCGAGGAGTTTCTTAGCGAATTCCGCGAACGGCGGTCTGGACGAACAAATCCCCAGTAGCGGCGGGTCAATATGGACCATGAACAAACGGATCCCGTGACTGAAGTCAAGCGGCTGCAGCGCTGCATGAACGACATGGTCAGCGTTCTTGCTCTTCCAGCCATCTGGAGCGGCAGCGAGCCGAGTCGAATTCTGGATACCTTCCTCGATGCCCTTCGTGGGATGCTCGACCTCGAGTTCCTGTGGGCTCGAGTACGACTCGACGCGCGCGAAGCTCCGATTGACACGCTCAGAACCGCTCAGCACCATGGGACCAGCCGGAGCCGCGAGCAGACCAGGCATGCGCTGAATCGGTGGTTGGAAGAGGTTCCACAGAATCGGTCTGAACAGGGATTGATCCATTTGGGAGAGCAGGAGGTTTCGGTCTTTCCCATCTCACTGGGAATAGAAGGTGAGCTCGGGCTTATCGTCGCAGGATCTCTGAGAGCCGGATTTCCGGAACAAACCGAAAGCCTGGTGCTGAGCGTAGCTGCGAATCAGTTAGCGATCGGCTTGCAGCAGGCGCTGCGCCTGAATGAACAAAAGCGGGTTGCCAGTGAACTCGATCGGCGGGTCGCGGAACGAACGAGCGAACTCGCTGAGACCAACAAAGAGCTGCAACTCCAGGTTGGGCTGCTTCAGAATCTTCCTGTGTCCGCCTGGACGCTCAAGCCTGACGGGACACCGGATTTCGTGAATGGAGTTTGGCTTGAGTTCTCCGGGCAGACTCTCGATTTCGTCCGCTCGCATCCCGAGGCCTGGATGGCCGCAGTCCACCCCGAGGATCGCGAAACAGCATCGCGGGCCTTGTGGGAGGGAGTGCGCTTGGGACAGAGTTTTGCTTTCGAAACCCGGTCTCTCCGTGCTAAGGATGGGACCTATCGCTGGCATCTCCAGCAAGCCGTACCCTTGCACGACGCAGAAGGAAAAGTCCTCAGATTCGTCGGAACAACCACCGACATCGACGACCAAAAGCGTGCCCAGGAGGAGCTGCGCGCGAGCGAAACAAATCTCCGCCAGATTCTCGACAGTATCCCGGGGCTTGTATGCACCCTGAATCCCGCCGGTCAGATTGACCTTGCCAATCGAAGACTCCTGGATTTCTTCGGCATGGAACTTGAGGAGTTGAACTCCTGGGGAACCAACGGTGCGGTCCACCCAGATGATCTTCCCGGCGTGATCGTGGAACTGACGCATGCTCTGACAACCGGAATGGCCTACGACAGTGAGCTCCGTTATCGCCGGGCCGATGGCCTCTATCGATGGTCCAAGACGCGCATTCTTCCTGTGCGAGATACAGAAGGAACAATTACGCGCTGGTATGGTCTTATCACCGACATCGACGACCGGAAGCGTGCCGAGGATGACCTGAAGAGGAGCGAAGCAAGACACCGGGTTGTGATTGAAACAGCCAGCGACGCGGTGATCAGTATCGACGAAAGCGGCGCAATCGTTCTTGCGAACCCTGCGACCAAGCGAATATTTGGTTACAGCCCGGAAGAACTCATCGGCAAACCTCTCTCGGTTCTCATGCCGGCAGCCATGCGCAATCTCCATGAGACAGGTTTCAAACGATATTTGGAAACCGGGGCGAAGCGTCTCAACTGGCAGGGTACCGAGATGACTGCGCTGCGGGCTAATGGTGAGGAGTTTCCGGCAGAGGTCTCCTTCGGAGAGATGACCGTTGATGGGAGAAAGATATTCACCGGATTCATTCGAGATATCTCAGAAAAGAAACGCGCTGAAGAAGAGTTGCACAACACTCAGGCGGAACTTGCCAGAATGACGCGAGTCATGACCATTGGACAACTGACTGCATCGATCACACATGAGGTTAGCCAGCCGTTATCCGGCATTATCATGAATGCCAGCACTTGCCTTCGTATGCTAAAAGGCGAGCTCCCGAATCTTGATGGCGCGCGGGAGACCGCACAACGGACGATTCGCGATGCCAATCGCGCTTCAGAAGTGATCACTCGACTGCGGAACCTTTTCAGCAAAAAGCAAATTGAGGTCGCGCCGCTCGACCTCAATGAAGCGGCCCGCGAAGTCATCGCGCTGCTGTCCGGTGAACTTGAGAGAAACAACGTAATTCTGAAGCATGAATTCAGCGAACGGCTACCGGCTATTCACGCGGACCGAGTGCAACTGCAGCAGGTCATTCTCAATCTACTCCGCAACGCGTCCGACGCAATGAGCAGCATCGAGGACAGGCCACGCCAAATGGTGCTCAGAACGGAACTGGAAGGCGAGCATGTGCAGCTCTCAGTTCAAGACTCTGGCGTTGGCTTTACTCCTGAAGTTGCCGAGCAAATGTTCGAATCGTTCTACACCACAAAATCTGACGGCATGGGGGTAGGACTCTCTGTAAGCCGTTCGATCGTTGAAGCCAATCACGGAAGGCTGTGGGCAACGTCGAACGACGGCCCAGGAGCCACCTTCGCATTCTCAATTCCTTGCGAAAGGCCTAGCCCTCAGGAAGCACCGTGATCGGCGACCAGGTGTGCTTTCATCCGCTTGGCCACAAAAGCACTCAGAAGGGCGGACCTGAAAACTGGGAAGTAGTCAACAGGCTTGCGAGTTTGGCTGACGCAGATTGACTCACCGATCGCTAGTTGAAGCCTTCCCACCCGGGGGCGCATTCCATACATGCCGGCTCACTCAGCCACAGCTCGGCCGGCAACCCTGACGCACCCTGGCCGATCAAACTCGTCATCGGGTCAGTGAAGCTATTCAACTCACGCTCCCGCTCAGAGACGGGCTCCCCATCGTGCATGTCGCTGGTGCCCATTTTGTGCGGAATGCCGACGCAGGCTCTTTCTTGGGAGCAATGACTTGCGGGAGCGCGCTTTCGGCTGGCGACCAATACCTAAGTCCAATAGACACCGCCGGCCACGCAACAGATGATTGATGCTTGGGGGTGTGCTGAAAAGGGACTCGATTGGGACGGAGTCAGCCGCGTGGTTAATGTGCGGCCTTGAGTGGCGTGAACGGCGCTCTTGGCAGAAGCATTTCGACTTCCTCAAACAGCATTGCAGCGAACGACGGTTCTGAATGTTGAGCAAAGCTGTCTTAGGTGCGGAGTAAGATCACCAAAATGAGCAAACCTGCCCTTGTGTCAATCGTCGACGATGATGAGTCGGTACGGGACTCGCTGCCTGACCTTCTGAAAGAGTTCGGTCTTGCGTCCCAAACATTTTCCTCCGCTGAGGAGTTTCTCGCGACGGATGGGATCTCGAGAAGCAACTGCTTGATCCTCGACGTTGCCATGCCGGGAATGTGCGGACCAGAACTCCAACAGGAATTGAATCGCCGCAAGGTGAAGGTGCCCATCATCTTCATCACCGGGAATCGAGATGAGGGGCTGCGGTCGCGGGTTATCGAGCAAGGCGCGATCGCTTGTTTGATCAAGCCGTTCAGTGATGATGCGATGCTCGAGGCGCTGAATTCCGCGCTTAAAACCTGATAATCGTTATTACTGGAATTACGTTCCAGGTGTAAAATCACCCCTGCAACAGCACATGATTGGGAGGTGAGAGCCTTGCCTATGTCAGAGAGCCCGTCAATTGTTCTCATCGTCGACGACGATATCTCTGTTCGCGAATCACTCGAGCTCTTGCTTCGTCACGAGGGCTTTGACGTCGAGACGTTTGTTTCCGCGCAGGATTTTCTTGGCCGCCCGCCTGTAACCGTTCCAAGCTGCCTGGTACTGGACTTTTCTCTTCCCGGACTCAATGGCCTCGACCTGCAGAAACGTCTTGCTGTTGAACGGCATGAGATGCCCATTATCTTCATCACCGGTCACGGAAATATTCCCATCACCGTGCAGGCGATGAAGGCAGGAGCAGTTGAGTTCCTCACCAAACCGTTCAGTGACGAAATTCTGCTGAATGCGATTCGCAATGCCCTGGCGCGCAGCAAGACTTTGCTTGACCGCTCCACGGAGATCCGGGCCTTGAAAGCCCGTTACTCGTGCCTCACCGCCCGCGAACGCGAAGTGATGGCCTTGGTGGTCGCCGGCTTGCCGAATAAACAGGTTGGCAGTGAACTCGGAATCAGCGAGATTACAGTGAAGGCTCATCGCGGCAGCATGATGCGAAAGATTAAAGCTGAATCCCTCCCGGAATTAGTAAGCATCGCTGCACGCCTCCGCCTGCCGCGCTGGGTTGGGTCCGCCTTGTCCACGGCGAAATAAGTTTCAAGTGCACATCGCGGCCGTCACTCCGTCTTCGTTGAGCCTGTAGCCAATCAAGCCGGGACGAAGGTATCAATCAATACCTTCGTCTCATTCCCCAACTCCAGACAGAGCTGGTTCAATTCCACCTGAGGTTGCTTGTCCGAGGGCCGCTGTCGCTGAGCGGGGGACGTCGCCGGACGGATCGATGTGGGCAACAATCTCAATTCCTAAGAGAGGAGCGATGCACGGGATCGTTGCCCTTCGAGGAATCTGGAGATGCACATGATTTCGAACCCAAAGGGCGCGGCTCTCATTGTGAGCGGCACTCATTCCGCTGTGAACGCTGGCTGCGCAGATCGCTCTGCACTCCGAGGCTTTAGTCCTGGGCTCCCGCAGCCTGCTGGATCTCGCAGCGTGATCATGCTGAATCGAGCCAATCAATTCCCTCCAGTCCCTGCAGAGCAACCCCCTCGGATTCTTCTCGTCGGCGCTGCGCTCGCGCTGCGTGAATTGCACGTGGCGCTCCTGCGATCGATTCCGGCCATCGTGGAATCTCTGGGTTCCGGCGTCGACATGCATCGCCACAAGGGCGGCGCCTATGCGCTTGTAGTCCTTATGCTCCGTCAACAATCAAGAGAGATGGCCGAGGCCGCGCATTTTGTGCGCCGTCACTGGGGTGCAGCAAGAATTCTCTTGCTCGAAAGCGAGTCCGGGGTGATCGACGACTGGCTTTACGACGAACGAGTCGACCCCGATTCGTCTCCGGCGATCATGCGCGAGACGGCCATTCGCCTCGTCACCGGAGAAGCCTATTGGATTCGGGCATGACAATCGAGACCACTCGTTTATTCGATGCCTCGCTGAGGAGAGTAACTTGCTCATGAACAATATTCGGATCAAGAGGGTTTACGAAGAACCGGACGCGAGCGACGGGATGCGGATTCTGGTCGACCGGCTTTGGCCGCGAGGCCTCACCAAAGAGAAGGCGAGCGTGGATCTCTGGCTAAAAGACGTGGCGCCAAGCACTGAACTTCGAAAATGGTTTGCCCACGATCCAGCCCGTTGGGCAGAGTTTCGGTCGCGCTACCTGGAGGAGCTCAAGAGGAACAAAGAACAGCTCTCGCTCCTGAGACAAGAGGCGGCGAAAGGTCCTGTCACGCTAGTCTATGGCGCCAAAGATCAGCAGCACAACGAAGCCGTGGTCCTGCAGAAACTCCTCACAACAAAATGAACTCGGATTTCTCGCGGACATTTCTCGCGGACCTATGACCGTCGGGGTAGTTACAGCACTCTTAGGAGGGCCGCGGCCTCGAATAGCTCCCTATAGGCGTCTGTCAATTTGCCGATAGTGAATGCGCGGTTCAGGCCGCTCGGACTGGGTAATACCCACACTGCGGATCCGGCCAGCGTAGTTGGCTGTAGACCCCACGATAGCTCCCGCTGGTTCAGCAACACCGAACACGCCGGCTTCCCCAGGAATGCCAGGTATCTCGGACGGTACTTCGCGATTTTGCGCTCGAAAGCAGGCTGGGCAGCGATGTAGTCGGCTCGATGCAGGTCTGCTGCGCTCACGGTCGGCCGAGCCACTGCGGAGGTGATTCCACAACCGCGATCGAGTAACAAGTGCGCCTCCTCCGGCTCAAATTGCCGGTCAGTAAAGCCTGCAAGGTGAAGCACACGCCAAAAGCGGTTGGTCCGGTTGGCGAAGTGTCGTCCAATTGCAGCAGACTTCATCCCCGGATTGATTCCACAGAAGACGACGTTCAGGGAAGTCGAAATGATATCAGTCAGGCCATTTGGATTTGCTCGTAGACGCGAAGACATATCTACAGGACACCTTAACTCAGCCAGTTGGTACGGGTCTTACGCGCCTGTAATCTCGTAAGCAGACGGCTCGGCAAAGCACGAGAGCGAAAATGGGTGAGCGATTTCAATGCGGATCATCCTTTGAGCAATTTCTTGGGCCCGCTTACGTGTTCATTACCACGTTCGTAGAAGCGCAATAAACGGTCCGCTCCGTGACTCAGGCCAATCCGCACGCTTTCGCCAATCGGACCAGGCTTGGATCCCGTTGCGGCCAGCCAAAGAGAAGAATCTGGACTGCACAAGTCCAATCCATCGTCCCTGAGGTCAACCTGCAATGCCTTCGTCAATCGTCCCGGCCCTCTTCCTATGTCAGCCCATTGTTTCCCTCGACGCGTGCTATCCATGGGCGTAAAGCCGTCAAGAGGCTCAATCGCCCGTAACAGAACTCCTGCACCAACTCCGGCTCTTTCGCTCGACACATTCAATAAGAACGACACGCCATAGGCAAGATACACATAGGCGTGCCCGCGTTCAAGGAAGAGAGTGCCGTTACGCGGTGTCCTGCCTCGGAAAGCATGTCCGGCTACGTCGCCAACCGGATACGCCTCAGTTTCGACGATGCGTCCGCTGAGCCTGCCGTTCGCGGTGTCATGAACAATGACCTTGCCAATCAAATAGCGTGCTAATTGCACGGTGTCGACAGGAAGCTCGGCACGCAAAAGCCGTCGAAGATTCTCGCCAACGTTCAGTCTCGTCAGTAACTCTTTTTTAGAAATCATCAATTCATTCATCCGACTGTAATCGATGCTCGCCGGCGCGACATGTTGAGATTTGGCTGGAAGTCTCCATCCGACCAGAGCTCAGGAGACGAATCAATTGGACAAAAGTACCGATCGACACCTTGGTATCAATCGCAGCAATCATGATCTCTTGGATTGACACCCAAGACCCCATGCGCTCCTGGCGCTTTGCGGTAGACAATAACGGCGAGTGGGCCGATAGGCTTCCCCTGAATTCCTCTGAGAGCAATATTCCTGATCCGTTGGTTCCGCGTCCTTTCATGGATCGCATTCCAACGCCGGCCTGATCCGGTTTGCCGGGTGGCTCCCGGGATTCATCAGCCTTGGACCGCAGGGCTTTTCCGCGTTGCCACCGAGCTGGAGGATCTGGGAATGAAGCCTGGCAAAAGGGAGTCGATCGAGTCACTGTTTGCGGGTGACAGCGAGATGGCAACGCGCATGCGCGTGCTCGACTGGTCGGCTACTGGCGGATAGCGGTAGAATTCATGCGAGTCTGCGCTGAGAAAGGAGATTCCTTATGAAATTCAACGTCAAAGCTCTGGCTCTATCGTGTGCAATTTTCTGGGGGGCGGCAATTCTGCTGGTGAGCCTGGCCAATCTGATTTGGGGCGGCTATGCTCTGCATTTCTTGCAGACATTGTCCTCGTTTTACCCCGGGTATCATGCAACCCGCAGCATTGGTGAAGTTGTAATCGTGACTCTCTACGCGGTGGCGGACGGCCTTATTGGAGGAACCATCTTTGGATGGCTTTACAACCGCCTGGCGGCGTAATCGAAGCCAGCATGACTGGCGAGTATTGGCGAGTCCAGCGTTTGCGTGAGAGCCCCTGCAAACGTGTCAGAGCAGGGCGCATGGCTTGGAATACTTAGTGAACGGTATTAAGGCTCACCCTTCGGATGCGGACTGTCGACCGGCCTGAGGCGTTCGTCCCATTCTTCGCGCAAATCAATTCGGATAAACTCTTCGTCCCAGACTGAGGAAGCCGGCTTGCCGCGCATGATGCGGTACAACGCCCTGCCCCCGCCAAGGAAAAAACCCAGCAAAAGCGCCGCACTTCCGCCAACGACCACAATTGCGGCAATCCCCACCAACAGCTTGGCCGTCTTTGCTATCTCCGACTCTCCCCCGGGCTGCGGGATTGAGGTGAGGTCGGCCTCGTAGTGGACCATCTCGATGAGCTTGTGGCTCTCGTCGGGAATCGCATCGCCGCTCACAATGGCTACCAGAGGTCCGCTACGCCTGACTTCAAGCGACGCCTGGTCGGAGTCCACCAGCGCCTTGGGCCAGGGTGGCTGGGCTGCGCTTCCGGCCTTGATGTAGGCGCGAATCCGCGGCTCCTGTGCCTCGGCCATTTGCGGCGTGGGGTAGTCGATGATCGTCAGCGTCGCTGGTCCTGAATTGAGCGAATAGTTGGCCGTCGCGGTTTCAGCGCCGCGGTCAAAGCCCACCAACTCCGGCGGCAAAACCCCACCCCCGCCCACGTAGCCAGCTGGCCCCTCCGCATAGTGGGTCGTCTGTCCATCCAGCGAGCCCTTGGGCAAATCAGCCAGGATCGGCGGCATCAGCGCTCTGGTTCCCGGAGGGTCGGGCACGTGGTGGGCAAGTTCGCGCATCTCGGCGGCCGACATGGGTCCGATGTGCGAAAAGGTCGCGTCCACCACGGTGTCGCCTTTCCAAAAAAGCACACGGTTGTGGTCTGAAGTCGCGCCTGCGCCAATATCCTCTTTCACCCACCCATTCCGGCGGTAACAGGAATAGGCGCCGTAGGCGCCGCTCGCATCCTGAAAGCGCAGCACGCGAACGCTCAGAGTCTCGTCCTCGCGCTTATAGGTGACCGAGGCGCCACTCGCATAGTCGTACTCCCTTAGCGCGGCGGCATTGGCGGGATCGGCCTGTGCAGCCTCTGGGAGCGGCTTGGGCGGCGCTGCTTCCACCCATCCATCAAGCACCTCGGGCAGCAGCGCACCCGGTGACAGCGGAAGCCTGACAGACGTCACCGTCTCATTTGCCGCGGGCTTGACGGCTGCCGCAGCCTGCGCCTCGCCGACGGCTGCGTTCCCGGCCATCAGGGCCGAACAAATAAGAATTGGAATCCAACGCGTCAAAATGTGCCCGCCTTTATGATGCTCTGTGTTCAGGGTACACGTCCGCCCCGGCGCGCCTGCGGCGAATCCCTATTGTCATTTGACACTGCGGCAGCAGAAAAGGTTCCTGCGACGGCCGTTGCGGAGCTCGAGGTCTCCTCACCATAAGATGATCTTCGAGATATGAAGAACTATTGACGGCGGACTGCTCCGGGGCCTGTCTGGAACTTGGGGACGGCCTGTTTGCCGCTCGAAAGGGGCGCAAGATAAGATTGCTTTACCGCTGCTTCGGCGCCGCTGGCCCGGATTACTCCGGACTCGCTTCCGAATCCTCCTTGAACAGCGGACTGGGCGGTTCCTACCAAAATGAAAATTCATGAGTATCAAGCAAAGGAAATCCTGGCAAAATACGGCGTTGCCGTGCCCAGGGGTGAAGTGGCGAACACGCCGGAAGAAGCCTCGGCGGTGGCCCGTAAACTGTTTGCCGAGGGCGCCACGGGTGTGGTGGTGAAGGCGCAGATCCACGCCGGCGGCCGCGGCAAGGGCGGCGGCGTCAAGGTGGCCCGCACCCGCGAAGACGCCGAGATCCACGTCAAGAACATCCTCGGCATGCAGTTGGTGACGCACCAGACCGGCCCCCAGGGCCAGAAGGTGCAGCGGCTGCTCCTTGAAGAGACCGCCGACATCGACCGCGAACTCTATCTCGGCATCGTGCTCGACCGCGCCACAGGCCGGCTGGTCTTTATGGCTTCGCAGGCCGGCGGCATGGAAATTGAGGAAGTGGCCGCCAAAACTCCCCAAGCCATTTTCAAGGAGACCATCGATCCGGCCGTAGGATTTGGCGCATGGCAGGCGCGCAAGCTGGCTTTCGCCCTGGGCCTCAAAAGCACCCAGATCAACGCCGCCGTCGTCTTCCTGCAAAGCCTCTACAAGGCCTTCATCGATACCGACGCTTCGCTGGTAGAGATCAATCCCTTCATCACCACCAGGGACGACAAGCTGTTCGCGCTCGACGCCAAAATCACCTTTGACGACAACGCTCTGTTCCGCCACGCCGAGATCAAGGCGTTGCGCGACGTTGCCGAAGAAGACCCGCTCGAGGTCGAAGCCTCGAAGTATGCGCTCAACTACATCAAGCTCGACGGTTCCATCGCCTGCATGGTGAACGGGGCCGGCCTGGCGATGGCCACCATGGACATCATCCAGTACGCCGGCGGCAGCCCCGCGAACTTTCTCGACGTCGGCGGCGGCGCAACCCAGGAACAGATTGAGCACGCCTTTGAAATCCTGCTCTCCGACGCCCACGTGAAGGCCATCCTCATCAACATCTTCGGCGGTATTCTGCGTGTTGACCGCCTGGCCACGGGCGTGGTCGCGGCCGCGCGCAACCTGAAGGTGAAGGTGCCTATCGTCCTGCGCCTTGAAGGCACAAATGTTGAAGAGGGGCGCAAGATACTTGCCGAGTCGGGGCTCAATTTTCTGGTGGGAGAAACAATGAAAGAGGCCGCGGAACTCGTCGTTTCCGCGGCTGCGGGAGCGAGGGCATAAGATGTCGGTTTTAGTGGGCAACGAGACTCGGCTGATTGTTCAGGGACTCACGGGCAAGGAAGGCACCTTCCACGCCAGGGGTTGCGCGGAATACGGCACCAAAGTCGTGGGCGGCGTGACTCCGGGCAAGGGCGGCATTCTCCACGAAGGCTGGCCGGTCTTCAATACTGTGGCGGACGCGGTCAAAGAAACCGGGGCCAACGCCACCATGATTTTTGTGCCGCCTCCGTTTGCTACCGACGCCATTCTCGAGGCGGAAGACGCGGGCATTGCGCTTATCGTCTGCATTACCGAGGGCATTCCCACGCTCGACATGGTCAAGGTGTGGGCCAAGCTGAAAAACTCGCGCTCGCGGCTCGTCGGCCCCAACTGTCCAGGCGTCATTTCGCCCGGCAAGGCGAAGATCGGCATCATGCCGGGGCGCATCCACAAGCAGGGGTCGGTGGGGATTGTGTCGCGCTCCGGCACGCTCACCTATGAGGCCGTGCACCAGCTCACGCAGCGCGGCATCGGCCAGTCAACGGCTATCGGTATAGGCGGCGATCCCATCATCGGCACCACCCACATTGACGCGCTCCGGCTGCTCAACGACGATCCCGGCACCGACGCCATCGTCATGATCGGTGAAATCGGCGGGTCCGCCGAAGAGGCCGCCGCCGAGTTCGTCAAGCAGCACGTGAAAAAGCCTGTGGTCGGCTTCATTGCCGGACAGACCGCGCCGCCCGGCCGGCGGATGGGCCACGCCGGCGCCATCATCTCCGGAGGCCAGGGTACAGCCGCCGACAAGATGAAGGCGATGACCGCCGCGGGGATTCACGTCGTGGTTTCGCCGGCCGAGATTGGGGCAACGCTGGCTCGTGTCATCGGCAAGGGTTGAATCACCGCTTGCCGTTGCCGGCGCTGAACCGAACGGCCCATCTCCGGCTCCGGTGGTCGCGTTTTTCGAGGCGCGGAAGCCCGCAATCGAGCACCATTACAATGGAATCAAGAGACAAGTTCAAGCAGGAGCGATAACAAGTGCCCCAACGCACCTTTAGCATCGTCAAGCCCGATGCCTTCCGTAAAGGCGACACCGGGGCCATCCTCGCCGCCATTGACCAGGCAGGCTTCCGCATTGTCTCGCTCAAGCGGCAACATATTTCAAAACAACAGGCCGCGGGCTTCTACGCCGTCCACAAGGAAAAGCCGTTCTTCGATGCCCTGTGCGAGTTTATGTCGTCCGGGCCGCTTGTCCTCATGGTTCTTGAGAAAGACAACGCTATCGCCGACCTGCGCAAGCTGATGGGCGCCACCAACCCAGCCAACGCCGAAGAGGGAACCATCCGCAAACGCTTCGCCGAGTCGCTGCAGCAGAACGCCATCCACGGCTCCGACGCCGAGGACACCGCGGCCTTTGAAATCGGTTACTGGTTCGCAGGTTACGAACTCATCTGAACCCCGCAAGCGCCGGTTGTCTGGAGAAGCGCTATGAAGAAACGCTCAATCTGGCTGTCAGCGTTGCTGCTGCTCTCGTTGGCGCCCCGTCTCTTCGCGGCCGCGCCGCCCCTCGTCAAGCCGGGCCAACCATGGCTCGACAATCGCGGTCAGCGCATTCAGGCGCACGGCGGCGGCATCACCTTTTTCAAGGGCATCTACTACTGGTTCGGCGAGGACCGCACGCAGGCCAACGATGCCGGCAAGCGTTATGTTGCCTGCTACGCGTCGCGCGACCTGGTCCACTGGACGTTTCGCCGCCAGGTGCTTGCGCTCGCCGACCCTGAGCATCTCGGTCCGCACTGGGTGCTGGAGCGGCCCAAGGTTTACACCAATCCGCGCACCGGCAAGTTTGTTCTCTACGCGCACCTCGACGATGCGCGCTACAAGATTGCCCGCGTCATGGTCGCCGTCAGCGATCGCGTCGACGGCGATTATCGCTACGTGAAAAGCTTTCGTCCGCTCGACCAGGAGAGCCGCGACATCGGCCAGTTTGTCGACGATGACGGCTCGGCTTACCTGATCTTCGAGTCCAGGCCGACCGGGGGCTTCTTCATCGCCAAGCTGTCAAGCGATTTCATGAGCGTTGAAAAGACAGCCTTCATCCCAGCTCCTCTTGAAGGCGGCGCGCTCGTTCATTTTGGCGATCTCTACTACGTCGTGGGTTCGCACATGACGGGCTGGAGTCCCAACCCCAATGTCTACGCCACCGCGCCCTCGCTCGCCGGGCCGTGGACGGAGTTCAACAATCTCGCGCCGCCCGAAGCCAACAACTACCTTTCTCAATCGACCATGCTCGTCAAGGTCGCCGGCTCAAACAAGACGACCGTCATCTTCATGGGCGACATCTGGAAGCCCCGGCAACTATGGGACTCGCGTTATCTGTGGATGCCGCTTCAGATCGCAGGCGGACAAATGCATCTGCCGCCGCCCCAGCCCTGGAGCCTGAACGTAAAAACCGGGGTGACGGCGCTCCAACCCCCTGGAGGCGCGCAATGACGAATGCCGATTCAGAGCTGGCCCAGGCCTTTCTCGCTTTCTCCCGCACCAGGCTGCTGGACGCAGTGTTGGCCGCGTCTCAAAGCTTGCGTGGAACCCTTGACCATCGAGCAAATCTGGTGGCGCCCCAATCCCGCTTCGAACAGCGTCGGCAACCTCATCCTGCATTTAAACGGCAACGTGACCCAGTGGCTTGTGGCCTCGTTCAATCAGGAGCGGGACCTGCGCGATCGCCCTGCGGAGTTCGCTGCCGAAGGCGGCCTCGCGGCAAATCAGTTGCTTGAACGGCTCGGCGCCACCCTCGCTGAAGCCGGCAAGGTCCTCGACCGGCTCACGACAGACGAGTTGCTGGCTCCTTACACAATTCAGGGTTACCACGTGCGCGGCCTCGACGCCGTTTACAAGGTGGTGGAGCACTTCGGTCTGCACTACGGGCAAATTGCCTATATCACCAAGACTCTTTTAGCCCGGGACCTCGGCTTTTATCGCGAACTGAACAAGGCAGGCTCTCCAAAATAAGCTCCTTACGCCGGCGAACTCATCTCGACATCGCGGCGATCGCGTTCTATCCATCCGCCTCAAACTGACCCGAATTCAGCGCCGGGCCACAGCCACGCGGGGAATTGCCTGAAGATCCGACAGGAATTCCGGCTGTTGAAAGCCTGCTTGCGCAAGCAGGCCTTCGACGGCAGGCTGCTGGCCGCAGCCGATTTCGAGCACCACAAAGCCGCCAGGCGCAAGCGCGGCGTGGGCATCGGGAATCAGGCGGCGATAGACGCCCAGGCCATCACCGCCCGCAAACAGGGCCAGCGAGGGTTCGTGCTCGCGCACCTCGACGGCGAGCGAGGCGCGGTCCAGCTCCGCCACGTACGGCGGATTGGAGACGACGATTTCAAACTGTCCGCCTGCAACCGGCGCGAGCAGGTCGCCCTCAATGAAACGAATCCGGTTGGCAAGGCCATTCAATGCGGCGTTGCCGCGCGCCACGGCCAATGCCGCCGCGGAAACGTCGATTGCCGTGATCTGCGCGGCTGCCAGCTTGTGTGCCAGGGCGACGGCGATTGCGCCGGAGCCTGTACCGACGTCCACAATGCGCGGATGCGCAAGACTCGCGGCGAGCGAAAGCACCTTCTCCACCAGGTGCTCGGTCTCAGGCCGGGGAATGAGCACACTGCGGTTCACGTTAAACCGAAGGCCGTAGAATTCCGTCTCGCCGGTAATGTATTGGATGGGCTCGCCGGCCAGGCGCCGCTCGATGAGCGCGTAGTAGCGGACGGCGCCTTCGGCAGAAAGATTGTCGCGCGGATGGGCGATCAGGTAGGCGCGGTCGCGCTCGATCATGTGCAGCAGGAGAGTTTCGGCGTCGCGGCGCGCGCGCTCAGGATGCGGCCCCGCACGCAACCGCGCTTCCCCATTCAGCACCCAGTTTTGAAGCGTCACGCGGCCTGGCTGTCAGCCTTCAACTGCTCGGCCTGGTAGTGCGCAATCAGCGCATCGACAATCGGCTGCAGACGGCCTTCCATCACCAGGTCAAGCTGATGCAGCGTGAGCCCGATGCGGTGGTCGGTGAGCCGGTTCTGGGGAAAGTTATAGGTGCGGATCTTCTCGCTGCGGTCACCGGTGCCCACCTGCTGCTTGCGCTCCCTGGCCAGCTCCGTCTGCTGGCGCTCCATCTCCATCTCGTAGAGCCGCGAACGCAGCACGCGCATCCCCTTTTCGCGGTTTTTGATCTGTGATTTCTCGTCCTGGCAACTCACCACGGTATTGGTGGGAATGTGCGTAATCCGCACCGCCGAGTAGGTTGTGTTCACTGACTGGCCACCGGGGCCCGACGAGCAGAAGGTGTCGATGCGGATGTCCTTGGCCTCGATCTTCACGTCCACCTCTTCGGCCTCGGGCAGCACAGCCACCGTTATAGCCGAGGTGTGCACGCGGCCCTGCGTCTCCGTTGCCGGCACGCGCTGCACCCGATGCACACCGCTCTCCCACTTCATCTGCGAGTAGACCCGCTCGCCTTCAATGATGGCAATCACTTCCTTGTAGCCGCCCACGCCCGACTCTGAGAGCGAAAGCAGCTCGATCTTCCACTTGTGCTGCTCCGCAAAGCGCGTGTACATGCGGAAGATTTCGGCGGCAAACAGCGATGCCTCGTCGCCGCCCGTGCCGGCGCGAATTTCAAGAATCACGTTCTTGTCGTCGTTCGGGTCCCTGGGAAGCAGCATCACCTTCAGCTCTTCTTCGAGCTCCGCTTCGCGAGGGGCCAGCGTGGCTATCTCCTCTTCAGCCATGCTGCGGATGCCCGCGTCGCCTTCCGTGAGCATGGCACGCGCCTCGGCCAGGCCCTGCTGCACCTGCTTCAACTCACGGTACTTTTCCACGGGAGTTTCAATCTCCCGGAGCGTCTTGGCGGTCTTCTGATATTTTTCGTGGTCGTTCAGCACTTCGGGCAACGAGAACTGCGCCTGTAGTTCGTTGTAGCGCTGCTCCATATGTTCCAAGCGATCGATCATGATTCCCCCCACCCCCTCCGGGGTCTCAGGTTTTCGAGTTATCCATTGACAAAGAAATTGTGGCGGAGAGCAGGTATCGGCGGCGGGCGCCGCTAGAGGAGGACCGGGATGGGATGATGCAGAATCACTTCGCCTCTTATTCTAGCGCGAAATCGGGTGGCGAGGGTTTCAATCGGCAACAAGATCGTTGGAAGATCAGCTATAAGAACGGATTGACGATCCTCACCCCGTCAAAAACCTGCCCATTCTGCATGTCTTCGGTAAGCAGCACACTACAGCCTGATTGCTTCGCGCAGCGAAGAACAAGAGTATCCCAAAGGGAGATGCTGTAAAGCCGGTGTAAGTCGATGGCGGCCAGAATATCGCCGACGGTGGGCTCGGCTACATGGAACCTAGCGAAAAACTCGACCCTTCCCTTTGCCAATGCCGAATCGAGTTTGAGCTTTTCTGTGGCGGATACGAAGTACTCCTGGAGCACTTGAAGCGAAACCACTCCGGTCCGCTGGCGCAGGTGGCCCTTGATCAGATCGAGCGCCTTGGCCTGTTTTTCGGGGTCCCTGGGATCGTCGGAGTAGACAAGTATGTTGGTATCGAGGAAAGAACGGGGTTGCCTCGCCTTCCCGCTCATTTCCGAGGCCATTTGAGCCGGTCTTCGTAAAGCTCTTCCCGGTTCCACTTCCAACCCGCCTCGGGCTGCCCCTTCCCAGAGGTTTTCACGAAGAAATCGATGGCGCTTTCCAAGTCGTCGCTGCCGACAATGTGTTCAAAATGCTCGCGAATTTCCTGGTTGACGGTCTTGCCGGTGACGCGAAGCTTCTCGCGTGTACGCTCTACAAGTTGCTCGTCAATGGACAACGTGATATTCACTTACACAGTATATGTGTGCACGTATTATGTGTCAACTTAGTTTGGATTGACCGCTTGTTGGATAAGCCTTGCCAGGTACTCGTGTTCAAGTTGTTTTATTTGTGCGCTTTTACGGCTTCATCACCGGCACCTGCAGGTTCGACGCGTGGCCGGGGCCGGAGAAGATGGTGATCGTGGCAAGCTTGTAGTCGCTGGGCTTTGCTTTCATGATGTTGGGCACAAAAGTCTGCGGATTGCGGTCGTACAGCGGAAACCACGTGCTTTGAACCTCCACCATCACGGTGTGCCCCGGTTTGAAGACGTGATCCACGTCGTGCAGGGAGAACCTATACTCGCGCACCGCGCCCGCGATCAGCGGACTGGCCTTGACGAACGAGTCGAGATAACGGCCGCGGAAGATCTCCATGTTGGTCATAAGCTGGTAGCCGCGCATCGTCGGGTCGGGGTCGTCGTCGGGGTATTCATCGATCAGTTTGACCACCAGGTCATTGTCTGTGCCAGTGGTTGCGGCGTAGATGTCGGCAACCACTTCCCCGGTCAGCGTCAGGGCCTTCTCTTGAACCGGCAGCTTCCACACGGCCAGGTCCTTGCGTCCGGTCACGAAGCGCTGGTCCTCAGTCAGCCAGTCATACCACTGCGATCCTTGGGAGTAAGTGGGCTGGATGGGCCGATGGCGGTAGGGAATGGGATCGGCGGGGTCGCTTGCATAGCTTGTCCTCGCTTCTCCGGTCGATCCGGTCCAGCTCAGCAGGCCGTCGCCCTGCAGATAGAGACTGGTGGGCCGGGATTGCCGGGGCGGAAAGTGGCTGTAATCCTTCCAGGTGTTGGAGCCAGTCTCAAAGCTGGCCGTGTCTTCGAGATTGAAGCCGGAGGCATTGGAGCCGGGCTCGTCCTTTAGATAGTGCGCGAAGAATCTCGCCTCGATTTGCGCGCGAAACTCATTGCCGATCGGCTCTCCGTAGTCCAGGTTGCCCAGGTGCCGCAACGAACTGCTCCAATAGCCATGCCGCCACGGCCCCAGAACCAGAAAATTGTCGTGCCCCTTGTCGTGCGGCTCCAGCGTGGAGTATTCAAT
Source organism: uncultured Acidobacteriaceae bacterium (assembly GCA_963793885.1). GTDB lineage: Bacteria > Acidobacteriota > Terriglobia > Terriglobales > Acidobacteriaceae > Telmatobacter. The sequence continues at coordinate 701,839 of CAWCBQ010000001.1, read as the reverse complement.
CTGCGGCCCGAACATATCTTCCTGGTCGTAATAGCCGCCCACCGAAAGCGTGGGCACGGTGACCGCATTGAGCGAGTGCTCTACGCCGCGCGAACTCCAGTAGATGTCGTAGGCAGGATGATCTAGGAACAGCTTCCACGTGGGCAGCAGCCGCGAACCGGACTGCTTCACGTCCTGTTGAAAGCTGCCGCGCTTGAGAAAGTAGTCAAAGCCGTCGGTGGCATTACCCTTCGCATCCTTGCCGTAGCTCACCGGCGTCTCTTCTTTGCTTGACTCCATTCCGAAGACATAATCGTAGCCGTAGCTCTGCCGGAAAGCGCCGTTGTGAAAGAAGTCGTCGCCCATCCATACGTCGATCATGGGCGCCTGCGGCGAGATGGCTTTGACAGCCGGATGCGGATCGATGCCGGCCATCATGGCCAGAAAGCCCGGGTAGCTGGTGCCCACAAAGCCGGCACGGCCGTTGTTGCCGGTCACGTTCTTCAGCAGCCAGGCCACCGTGTCCCAGGCATCGGTGCTCTCGTCCACGGCTTTGGGGTTTTTGTGGTCGGCGAGCGGCCGGCTCATCACGAACTTGCCCTCGCTTTTGTAGCGCCCGCGAATGTCCTCACACACGTAGATGTAGCCGCCGCGGGCCAGCTCCGGCCGGCCTGCAAAAAACGAGGCTCCACTCGTACCGTCCACCCCATAGGGTGTGCGCTGGATGAGGAAGGGCAGAGGTGTCTTGATGTCGGCGGGCTTCAGGATGACGGCATGCAGTTGGATGCCGTCGCGCATGGAAATCATCGCCTCCGTCCGCTCGTAATCGTGAAAGACATGATGCACGGGCGCTCCGGTGCGATGGAAGACCGCGCCGGGATCGGTGGACATGACTGCGCTCGCACCTCGGCCGGCCGCGTCGACTGTAAAGCGAAACGTGATCTTCGAGTTGGGAAATCCGAATTCAAGCGGCGAAACGGTTTTCAGCTCTTCAGGAATGTAGTGCTCCGACTCGACCACGAGCTTGCCGTGGCTGGGGTAAAAGCTCAGCGGCGTATCAGGATCGGCGTCGTTGGTGTACTCGCCCGAGAGAGCTTCAACATCGGGTTTGGTGAGCGCGTGTGTGTCCGCAGCCGGGGTTTGCGCGGCCTGAACATAAGCGGAACAGAAGAGCACCGCGCATAGAATGGCTGGAGTGAGGCGACGACAGATTCGGAGCATGCAGGTTACCTTCCGAGTTCGGCCGGCATTTCCAGGATGACTGCGCGCCAACCTCGGCCTCTATAGAACTCATGGAAAGTATAACTGGCCCGAAATGTTCTAGTGCCCATGGCGATGAGCTTCGCTGCTGCCGGCCATCTCTTCGGGAGGCACCACGCAGCGCACCAGCTCGCCGCACCCGATGTGCTCGAACTGGATGGTCGTGTGGCTGATGTGAAAGTGGTCTTTAAGCACGTGATTCAGGTCAGCCAGAATGCACGCGCTTGCAGAAGGGGGAATGTCGTCGATTTGCACGTGGCAGGCCAGGGCGCGCGACTGCGATCCCAGGCTCCAGACGTGCAGGTCGTGGACATTGATCACGCCTTCAACCTGTTCCATGCCGGAGCGGATATCGATAAGCGAGATGCCGCGCGGTGTGCCTTCGAGCAGAATGTTGAGGGTTTCGCGAACGATGCCGATGCTGGACCAGAGAATCAGAGCGGCAATAATCAGCGACAGTACCGGGTCAATCCAGTTCTGGCCGGTGAGAAGGATGCCCGCGCCGCCGGCGATCACGGCGGCTGTCGAAAGCGTGTCTCCCGCCATGTGCAGAAATGCGGAGCGCAGGTTCACATCGCGGGCCACACCCCATAGCAGTGCGGCGATCACGCCATTCATCACCACGCCGGCCCCGGCCACAATCATCATCAGCCGCGGCTGCACGGCCACCGGGCTTGAGAGCCGGTGAATTGCCTCGACGCCAATCCACAGCGAGATCAGAATCAGCGTGGCGGCGTTGATGAAGGCAGCCAGCACACCTGCCCGCTGGTACCCGAAGGTACGGATGTCGTCGGCTGGACGGGAGTGAAAGTAGACAGCGGCAAAGCTGAGCAGAAGCGCCAGGAAATCTGACGCGTTGTGGCCGGACTCGGACAAGAGCGCGAGCGAGTGGGCGCGAAGCCCGGCGACAAACGTGACGACAACATACGCAAGTGTAGCCACCAGCGAGACTTGCAGTACCAGGGTTGTCCGTCTTGCTCCCCGCCCTGCGGGTGCCGCGTGCACATGCATAAGAAAAGTGTAACCGGGGATGGGTATGGCCCGCCAACCTCGCCGCCGGCTCTAGCCGCGGCCGGGACGCAGATGGCTTATATCGATCGGTTCCGGATCGTCGTACTCCGGCAGCACGGGAAGTCCCACCCGCAACCCGCTCCATTCCTCTGCCATCACGATGCTGTTTTGGGGGTTCCCCGGCTGGTAACGGATCGAACAGGGAAAACCCAGCCGCACCCCGGCCGCATCCACCATATCTTTCATGTCGGTAATGTCCTGCGAACACTCGTAGTCCACGCCCCCGATGCGGTAGTTGAACAGGAACATGGTCAAGGTTCGCCCATCCTCGGCCTCCACCTCGCACACATCCAGCAGCATGCCGTCCACAATCCTGCCCGATTGCACCAGGAACCGGCGCCGGGCGCGCTCCAGTTCCTCGGCCGTGGGACGCTTGCGCAACCCCAGCCAGAGGCTTGCTCCGCCCAGCGTGGCAATCACGGCGAATGAGGCGGTAACATCCCAAACATTTCGGGAGGAGGATCATCTGAAGGGGAGCTCGCCCCCGGGGGTTCCTGACTCAAGGATAGCGCAGATCGGCCCGCAGGCTCCCGCACTGGAGTGGCGGCTGCCAGGCAGCGCCGCATTGGCTCCAAACCCGCAATCTGATGGCAAATGACCTATACTCTAAGTTGCGCCGGACGGGGAATATGGCCTTGTCGGAGCGCGCTTTTTGGAGGGTTTTTCTTGGCATTGCACGAAAGCATGGGCAGGACGCAACATTCCCGGATCCGCTCCACCACCGTGATCTGCGTCAGGCGCAACGGAAATGTCGTGATGGCCGCGGACGGCCAGGTGACGCTCGGCGATCACGTTCTGAAGCACTCCGCAAAGAAGATCCGCCGCCTCTACCAGGACAAGATTCTGGCCGGATTTGCGGGTTCGACCGCCGACGCGTTTTCGCTGTTCTCCCGTTTTGAGTCCAAGTTGGAGCAGTACGCCGGCAACCTCAACCGCGCCGCCGTCGAGCTCGCCAAAGACTGGCGCACCGACAAGATGCTGCGCAATCTTGAGGCCTTGCTGCTGGTCGCCGACCTCGGCCAGACCTTCCTCATCTCCGGCTCGGGCGATGTCATTGACCCCGACGAGGCGCTGGCCGCCATTGGCTCCGGCGGAAGCTATGCCACGGCCGCCGCCCGCGCGCTCATGGAGAACACCGACTTGAGCGCCCGCGAAATCGCTGAGAAAGCCATGAAGATCGCCGGCGAAATCTGCATTTATACCAACGACCACGTCACCTTCGAAGAGTTGAAAGCCTAGCGGAGAGTCTTCCGGAGAAGCGTCGCATCCATGACCATTTATCTTCCCGCAGCCGCCGAAGAACAGGACCTCTCGCTCGACGAGCTGACGCCGCGCGAAATCGTCACCGAACTCGATAAGCATGTGGTGGGCCAAAGAGCCGCCAAGCGCGCCGTCGCCATCGCCTTGCGCAATCGCCAGCGCCGCCAAAAGCTGCCTCCCGACATGGCCGACGACATTATGCCCAAGAACATCATCATGATCGGGCCTACGGGCGTGGGCAAAACCGAGATCGCGCGGCGCCTGGCCAAGCTCACAAACTCGCCCTTCCTCAAGGTGGAAGCCTCAAAGTTTACCGAGGTGGGCTATGTGGGCCGCGATGTGGAGTCGATGATCCGCGACCTGGTTGAGATCGCCATCGACATGGTCCGTGAAGAGCGGCTTGAAGAGGTGGAAGACCGCGCCGAAATGAATGCGGAGGAGCGCCTGCTGGACGTCCTGTTGCCGCCTCCGCCGCCTGCTCCGGCGGCTAAGGAGGGCCAACCGCTTTTGCCCGCCAATGAAAGCTACCAGCGGTCGCGCGAGAAATTGAGGCAGCAGTTCCGCGAGGGCAAGATGGACGAGCGCCAGGTGGAGCTCGATGTGCGCGAGCGCGGCACACCCCAGTTCGGCATCATCAGCAACCAGAACCTTGAGGACATGGAGATGAACCTCAAGGACATGCTGCCTAACATCTTCGGCGGCAGCTCAAAGAAGCGCAAAATGAAGGTGGGCGACGCGTTCGACTACCTGGTGCAGGAAGAAGAAGGCCGCCTCATCGACATGGACGCCGTCAACCGCATCGCCGTAGAGCGCGTTGAGTCGAACGGAATCATCTTTCTCGACGAGATTGACAAGATTGCCGGCCGTGAAGGCAGCCACGGTCCCGAGGTCTCGCGCGAAGGAGTGCAGCGCGACATTCTGCCCATCGTGGAGGGAACCACGGTGAACACGCGCTACGGCATCGTGCGCACCGATCACATTCTTTTTATCGCGGCGGGTGCATTCCATGTTTCCAAGCCCAGCGACCTGATTCCCGAGTTGCAAGGGCGTTTTCCCATTCGCGTTGAGCTGCAGTCGCTCACGGTTGACGACTTTCTCCGCATTCTTACCGAGCCCAAGGCATCGCTCACCAAGCAATATTCTGCGCTGCTTGAAACCGAGGGCGTGCGGCTGGAGTTTGCGCCCGAGGCTTTGCGTGAGATGGCCGAGTTTGCCTTCAAGGTCAACGAGCAGACTGAGAACATCGGCGCTCGCCGCCTGCACACCATCATGGAGCGCGTGCTTGAGGATGTAAGTTTCCTGGCCCCGGACGTTGCCCGCCGCCCGCCCAACGAAGAAGCCGCGGCCACGCTCGCTGAAACCATCCGGACCGAGTCCACCACACCGCTGCCTTACCAGGAGCGCATGACCGCCTCAGGACCCGAGAAGGTATTTCTTATTGACGACCTGTATGTGAAGCAGATGGTTGCGTCGATCGTCAAAGACCAGGACCTCAGCCGCTACATTCTTTAGGGCGAAAAAGGGCTCGACAACGCGCCAGGGTCTACCCGGCTGCTCGCGCCTCCAGCTTTCTGATCGACTTCAACATCTCCCCCAGCGCGGTCTTCCCAATCTCCGTCTCAAACCCTTTTTGCAGCTTGTCGAGCGCCGCAATCACGCGCACCGCGCACCGCTTTCCCGGCGGCTTGAGCGCAAGCCGATAGGCCCGCGCATCCTCAGGATCGATCTTGCGCTGCAGCAATCCCTTGGCCTCAAGCGACGACACGCAATGGCTCACATTTCCTCGCGTCGTCTCGAACGCCTCTGCCAGTTGCGAAGGCTTCACCGTGTCCGGCACCTCAAAGAAAACTGCCGCCAGTGTTAACCCTTCCAAAAAGCTCAGCCCGTCGTCGCCGAGCGCCCCGGCCGCCAGCGCCTCAAACCGCCGTGCCGCGCGGTTCACCGCAAACATCGGGCTTTCTCGCAGAAATGCATCGATTCTCATATCGTCAGTATAGTGATTTACAGCTTCAACTATTTACTACAATATCGAACCAAATGCTACCACCCGGCCAAATGCCTGATGATTGAAGAGACGCAACCAGAATTCCATGACCTTCCCTGAATGCACTGTTGTCTCCGCAGGCCTGATCCTCTTCTCTTGCGCCTCTATGGCCGCGGCGCAAAACGCTCCATCTCCTCAACCCACGCCCATTCCTGCGCGCCAGGAGACCATGGTCGTGCTGGGGTCGGCCGCGCCTGTGCCGCTTGCGGAGTCGCCCCGCTCGGTTGAAGTACTGCCGCTCGAAGGCAAAAAGCTGGCCGCTGAAACTCCGCTGGATTTTCTGCGCCAGGACTCGTCGATTTTCCTTGAACAGCGCGGCTCGGGCGGAGCCCAATCGGACCTGGTGCTGCGCGGCGGCAGCTTTGAGCAGACGCTGGTGCTGCTCAACGGATTTCGCATCAACGACGCTCAAACTTCCCACCACAACCTCGATCTGCCCATCCCGCTGGAGGCCATGAACTCCATCCAGGTGCTCGAAGGCGCGGGTTCGACGCTGCACGGCGTGGATGCGCTCAGCGGGGTGGTCGATTTTCTAACCGCGGCGCCCGATCACGACTCTTTGCTGCTGCGCGCCGCCGAAGGCAGCTTTGAGGCCAATGAAGAATCGCTGCTTGCCGGCGCCACCCGCGGACGCTGGAGCGGCCGCCTGACCGCAAGCCGCAACTTCTCCACCGGTTTTATGGCCGATCGCGATTACCGCAACGAAGACGCCTCCGCTGAGAGCTGGGCAGGTTCGCGCCTGGGCATTACCGACGTCCTGTTTGCGTCCAGCGACCGTTCCTTCGGAGCTAACCAGTTTTACGGGCCCTACAACTCTTGGGAGCGCACCAAGGGCTGGTTCGGCTCCATGCGCCAGGAGCTGGGCAGACGCACCGTTGCGGCCTTCGGCTACCGGCGTCACACCGACGACTTCATTCTGCTGCGCGACGATCCCTCGGCTTACGAAAACAACCACATTGACGGCTCCTGGCAGGCGTCGTTGCGGCACACGGTTCCCGTCGGCGCCCCGTCGCTCCTGCTGTTCGGCCTCGAGGCCCAGGGCGACAGCATCAACAGCCACAACTTTTCAGAGGGGGTCACTTCGTTCGCGCTCGGGATTCATGCGCGCAATCGCGGCGCGGGCTACATCGATCTCGACCTGCGCCCTGCGCAAAAGCGTTGGAGCCTCTCAGCGGGCGCTCGCGAGGAAGTTTTCTCAGGCGGCGCGCGGGCCTTCGCACCGCAGCTCTCGGGCAGTCTGCGCGTTCGCGGCCAACTCAAACTCCGCGCCAGCGGCGGCTACGGCTTCAGGATTCCCACGTACACCGATCTCTATTACTCCGATCCCACCACCGTTGGCAATCCCAACCTCAAGCCGGAGTCGGCGTGGTCGGCGGACTTCGGCGCGGACTGGGCGCCCTCGGCACGCATTTCCCTTTCCGCCACCGGTTTCTACTCGCGCCAGCATGACGCCATCGACTACGTGCGCGCCAGCGCCGCGCAGCCATGGCAGGCAGAAAACCTCAGCGGGCTTCAGTTTGAGGGCGTTGAGACCACCTTCACCTGGGCGCCGGCAAGGTCGCAGTCGGTGCGCATCTCCTGGACCGGATTGCACGGCGCGCAGGCCGCCTTGCACGGCCTTCAGTCCGAGTACATCTTCAACTACCCGGTCGAAAACATCCATGTCTCCTGGACGGCCACACTGGGCCATGCCTTCGTGATGACCAATGCGGTGCAACTCGCCCAGCGCTATCAGCAGACCGTTTACCCTGTGTGGAACGCAACATTCACGCACGATTCGGGCAAAATTCGTCCCTATCTCCGCCTGAGCAATCTCTCCAACACCGGCTACCAGGAGATCACCGGCGTCAACATGCCCAGCCGCTCCATCACCGGCGGATTTGCGCTCCAGATTGGCCGTTGAATTGCCGTGGCCATTGAGTTGTATTGAGAGACAAGAACGGGTTCGATCGACGCTACGCTGTTCGCCTGCCGTGCTCCTGCGCGCTCCCAAAAACCGCACCTGTCCCGTTCGAAACAGAGAGCTCCTCAAAGCCCCCTTTTCAGTTCACCTGCGGCGGCAGCATCAGCGGCTTGCGCGGCCCAATCTCATCGCGCACCAGCGTGAGCCCCAGAATGCAGCGCTCAAAGCGGTCCGAGAGACGCGCAAACAGCGAGGCCTCCTGCTCATATTCGAACAGGTTGAACTGGCTCACGATGTAATAGCTCTCCTTGCCTGCCAGAATGAGCTCGCCCAGGGAGGGCTGCTTGCGGCGCAGCCGGCGATTGGAGCCCATGGCTTCGGGATACATGCCGGCGGTGAACAGGGCATAGTCGCCGATGTGCTTGCGCAGCGCGCGCTCCGCGTCGAACGAGGGCGCCGAGCCGTGCACCGGGTCAGAGGCTTCCATCATCTCTGTCAGCGCTTCAATGGGCCGCCCCGCCCCGTCGCGCACCCTGTAGAGATTGTTGGCGTCGGAGAACTCGCACAGCAGACGCGCCACATAGGCGGTTACATCGGGATCGTTCAACCCCAGTTTGCCTTCGTAGCTGTTGCGAACCGCCTGCTGAAAAAAGGCTTCAAGTGGATGAGTCTGAGCCTGCATACACACCTCCCTTAAGCTGCTTACAAGCAACCGCTGTGCCTTTTGAGGCGCCGGCTGCTGCTGGTTGCGCAAACATGGGGAAGAAGCCGGCCAACGCCCGTTCATCCTGCTGTAACACTGAGATTATCGGAATTGTTGCGTTTGCCAAGAGGGGAAGGCCAAATTTGTTAGCAGTTTGCGGGTCCGATTGCAAACTGCAAAAAATTGCGCAGCGTATAGGTAAAAGGGCAGCCATTACCGGCCGCCCTCCTTGAACTTCAACTTCCGCAATGAAATTACACCGTCGCAGGCGTGCGCGATTCGAGTGCCGCCAGGCGCGCGGCCAGCAGTGTTTCCAACTTCACGAGCGCGGCTGAGAAGCCTTCAATGCCTTCCTTCAGCTTGTCGTGAGCCATGCGGTCTTGCGCATGCATTTTGTCGAAGGTCGCTTTGTCCACGGTGATCTTTTCAATCGCCAGCTTTTTGGCAGTCCCTGCGTCCAGCTTGCGCGGCAGCTCACCCACAGTTGCTTCGAGCTCAGCCAGCAGTTGCGGCGAAATGGTCAGCAGGTCGCAACCGGCCAGCTCCGTGATCTCGCCGATATTGCGGAAGCTCGCGCCCATCACCTGCGTCTTGTAGCCGAACTTCTTGTAGTAGTTGAAGACCCGGGTCACCGATTGCACGCCGGGATCGTCGGCTCCGCGGTAGTCCTTGCCGGTGTCTTTTTTGTACCAGTCGAGAATGCGGCCCACGAACGGAGACACCAGCGTAACCCCGGCATCCGCCGCCGCAATGGCCTGGTGCAGCCCGAACAGCAGCGTCAAATTGCAGTGGATCCCTTCGCGCTCCAGCACTTCAGCGGCCCGGATGCCCTCCCAGGTGGAGGCGATCTTCACCAGGATGCGATTGCGCCCGATCCCCGCCGCATCGTACTGGGCAATGATCGTCCGCGCCTGCGCAATGGTCGCCGCCGTGTCATAGGAGAGGCGCGCGTCCACTTCAGTGGATACGCGGCCTGGCACGATGGCCAGTATCTTTTCGCCGAAGGCAATGGCCAGCCGCTTGAAGGCCAGATTAGCCACCGCCTGGTCGCTCGCGCCCTCGCCCAGTTCGTTCCGCGCGTCCTTCAGTACCCCGTCCACAATCGGCTGATACTGCGGCAGTTCGGCCGCGGCGGTAATCAGCGAGGGGTTCGTGGTGGCATCCTGGGGGCGAAACTTCTCCATCGCCTCGATGTCGCCGGTGTCGGCAACCACAACCGTGTACGTGCGCAACTGTTCCAGCAGATTCTTGGGCATTGTTCCTCCTGGGAAGGGGATTCCCGTTCGCCTCTACAGCTTTAGTCTACCGCTTATTAAGATGCGCCGGCGACCCACCAGGTGCATGCCGCGTCAATTCCCGCTTAATTTCATTCCCGCTTAATCTGCATCGGCTTCCACCGTGTGCGTCAGTGTGCCAAGTCCCGCCATGTGCACCTCTACCCGGTCTCCGGGTACAAGCTGTCCCACCCCTGACGGCGTTCCGGTCAGAATCACGTCGCCCGGCTCGAGCGTGAACGCAGCCGTAATAAAGCTCAGCAGCGTGGGAATTGAAAAGATGAAATCGAGCGTGGAAGCCCTCTGCCGCACCTCGCCATTGACCCGCGTCTCAATCGTCTCTCCGGCGATTGGGTTGATTTCGTCGCTCACCAGCGGACCCAGCGGACAAAATGTGTCGAATCCCTTGGCGCGCGTCCATTGCACGTCTTTCTTCTGCAGGTCGCGCGCCGAAACATCGTCGGCCAGCGTGTAGCCGCGGATCACGCCGCCGAGATCGCCATCCGCGGCCAGATGGTGCACACGGCGGCCGATCACCAGCACCAACTCGCCCTCAAAGTCCACGCGGGCTGACGCGGCGGGCAGCCGAACCGCGCCGCCGGGCGCAAGCAGCGACGACGGCGGTTTGAAAAAGATCAGCGGCGCTTCCGGCACCTCGTTTCCCAGTTCCTTCACATGTTCGCGATAGTTGCGGCCCACGCAGATGATCTTCGACGGCGTCACAGGCGGCAACAGGTTGGCCGCGGCCAGGGGCAGGGGCGCAAAGTCGAAGCTTTCTGCGCTTGCCTCTGCCAGCGCCAGCTTGAAGGCCAGATCCTCCGGGGGCGCCGGGGCCGGACCGGTGATCCAGAGTTCGCCGCCATGCTCTTCTACCGTGCCGTAGTGGGTTTCATTGTTCTCAAGGAAGCGGCAGTACTTCATCGCGAAAATCTCCCTCCCCGCCAATTCACCTTACAGCGGTTCCACAGTTGCTGTATCCCGAAGCGATGAGGCTAAGTGGCTTTTTTATCAAGAAAAAGCCACCTCGGAGATCGCCGGAAGAGGCTACAAGTACTGTGGAACCGCTTTAGTTCGGCACCGTCTCTGATGCCTCGTCAGATCGGGCGCTCTCATGCCCGCTACGGTCGACAGCCGACACTGCATAGCCATAGCTGTGGCCCGCCTCCACGTGCGGGTCCTCAAACCCGGGGCCGATCACTGGCTGCGCGGCAGAAATCCGCAGCCACTCCCCGCCCGCCTCGCGCCGGTAGACGATGTAGCCGGCCAGGTCCGTCTCGGTATCCGGTTGCCAGCTCAGGTCAATCGAGGGCGCGCCTCCATTCTCCCCGGCCACGGCCACGGCGGCCAGACCCGCAGGCACGGCCGGAGGAAAGATGTCCTGTACGTCCACCCTCACCGGGGTCGAAAACGCGCCATCCAACTCCATCGTCTGGCCATCCACCGTGATGCGGTCCACGCGCTGGGCGCGGTATTCGTAGCTCTCGCCGAAGCGGATCTCCTTGTCCAGCGCCCGGCCGCCCGGCCCGGCCGTCTCTACCAGCAGGTTTTGTTCCAGCGCTTCGGGTGGCGGCGCAAACGGCCCTTGCTGAGGCTTGCCCGCCTGCTCTGTCAGTAGCCTGCGATGCAACCGGATCGCCATCCCGGCCGGCTCCTCCGCGTCTGCGGTCCAGTGAAGCACCACCCCGGCTTTGATCACTTCAGCGCCAAGCCCGGTCACCGGGGCAGGCGCCTGGCCCGCGACAACAACGGCGCCATTCGACAGCCCCGCCGAACGGCCGCGGCGATTCAGGAGCTCAACAAAGTAGGTCAGCGCGCGAGGCTCGCCCGTGGCAAGCGGCGCGGCGAGCGTCTCACTGAAGGCGCCGTCAACTCCGGGCGCCAACTGCAGATCGCCAGCCGCTGCGCAGGCTTTCCCGGCGCCTTCCCTGCGGCACACGCGCACCTCGAAATCGCCTTTCAGCAGCAGCTTGTCCGTGTTTTTCTTCGGCATGGTCCAAGTCAGCGAGACTTGCTTGCCTGCGCGAACTGCGGCCAGATCCGTCACCGGGGCAGGCAGGTTCAGCGAGGGCGTAAGCGGTGCGCTTGGCATGCCGCAACCGGCCAGCACCGCACCCAGCCCTGCAATCCAAAGAACGCACCCGGCGGACCACGCAATTCTTCGCACCCGATTCATGGCCCTCCCAGTCTACTGGACGGGCGCGAAGACACATAAGTCCTGCCCCGGCTGGCTCTTGCTCGGCGGTGAGCGTTACAATTCTCACGCGTCGATAACCGAAAAGGCTGCCGGCCGAAAAGCTGATAAGTCAACCGCCGCCAACCGGCGAGGCCCATCTCTGTCGCAGGCCCTATTGTTGTAGAGTCCCAAAATCGCTTCCCGAACCCGGTTCTTGAAAGGATCTCGCCCGCGTGTTGATCTTTGCCGCCATCCTCGCCATCTTCGTCTACGGAATGATCGCCGCCATGCTGGGCACCATCCTGCCCGAGTCTCTCTGAGCGCTTCCAGCTCACCCCGGCGCAGAACGGCACCATCGCCTTCTCCCAGGCGCTGGGGCTGATCATCGCCTCGGTCGGCGTGGGCCCGCTGCTCGACACCCAAGGCGACAAAGTCGGCCTCATTCTCGGCCTCGCCTTCATCGTGATTGCCCTTTTCGCCCTGCCCCGGTCAGGCGGCTTCCGCAGCATCGTCTTTCTGCTCTTTCTGCTCGGTATCGGCGGTGGCATCGTCGTCACCGGGGCCAATGCGCTGGTTTCCGCCGTCTCGCCTGACCATCGCGCCATCGCCCTCAATCTCGTCAATCTCTTCTTCGGCCTGGGCGGGCTGACCACGCCCTTCATCGCCGCCAATCTCTTCAAGCGCAACTGGTTGCGCCTCTGCTACACCGTCGCCTCCCTCACCGTTATCGCACTCGCGGTGCAGGTCGCCACCCACGTTCCCGCGCCCACCCAGGCCGCGGGCTTTGTCCTCGCCGACGCCGGTCCCGTCCTCGGCCGTCCCCTGCTCTTCCTGCTCGGAGCCTTTCTCTTCCTCTACGTCTCCTGCGAAGTCGGCGTGTGGAATTGGCTGCCGCGCCACCTCATCGCCCAGGGCATTCCCGAGTCGCGCGCCCTTAACATTCTTTCCCTCGGCTTCGCGCTGGGCCTGCTCATCGGCCGCGTCGGCGTTTCGCCCATCCTCATCAGCGTGCCGCCGATCCGGGTTCTGCTCGCGGCTTCGGTTGCCATGGCCGTGACTACTTTCCTCATGTTGCGCACCGCCAAGCCCGCCGCCGCCGCGGCCCTGGTCTTTGTCGCGGGCCTCGCCATGGCGCCGGTCTTTCCCACCACCCTCGCCATCACCGGAACAGCCTTTCCGCGCATGACCGGCACCGCCATCGGCTTTGTCATTACCTGCGGATGGGTCGGCCTGGCCGTCAGTTCCCGCCTCATTGGAGCCATCGCCGGCGGCGACCCCCTGCGTCTGAAAAAGGCACTGCTCCTTTTGCCGGGCTTCGCGGTCTTGATGATCGGTTTGAATCTTGTGATTGCGGCGGCGCTCTGATAAGGAAGCTAATGAAGCTGCTGTGTTCTTTTGCCGAAAATTATCCCCGCCCCGCGCACAATCGTAATAGGCGCATACCGGAAAAGAACTGCTTCGGCGTGCCCTCGCGGCCGCCGAGCCAGGGAACCCATGAGAAAAACCAAAAACGTCACCGTCACCGTGTCCGAAGGCACCTACAACCTGGCGCGCGTCTGGGTAGCCAGGCACCAGACTTCCATCTCTGCAACGGTGGAGTTTATGCTCGATTACCTGCCCGCGGTGGCGCAAGCCATTCACGTCCTCAAGAAGCAAAATCCGGATTTCGATTCCAGAGGCCGCACCCGCGCCTGAAAAATCCAAAAATGGGCTGTGAAACTGTGAAATCGCTCTAAGTTATTCAAAATAAACTATGAAATGACAGAAGAATCCACAGTTTCACAGAAATTGTGAAACTGTGAAATCGCTCTAAGTTATTCAAAGTAAACTATGAAACGATAGAAGAATCCACAGTTTCACAGAAATTGTGATTCTGTGAAACTGTGAACTTTCATCCCCATAATTCCTTCTAAATCTTCCTCAACCGCTCGCATGCCTCATCCAGTTCCGCATCCTGTTTCGCAAAGCAGAAACGCAGCAGGTCCTCGCCGCGGCCCGGCCTGAAAAAGGCTGAACCGGCAACGGCCGCTACGCCGGTGGTCTTGAGCAGGTGACGGGCTTTCTCAGCGGATTTCTTGCCTGGCAGCCGCTTGGCTTCCGCCAGCACGTAGTAGGCGCCGGGAGGCACGGCCGCTTCCATGCCCGCAGCTTCAAGCGCGCTCAGCAGCCGGCCGCGCTTGTCCTGGTGGTCGGCGGCCAGTCTGCTTGTAAAAGCTGGGCGGCAACTGCTCGAGGCCCGCGGCCGCACCGTGCTGGAACGGCGCCGGCGCGCAGACATAGGTAAGATCGTGGAAGTGCGCCATCGCCGGCATCCAGCGCGCATCGGCTGTCGCGTAGCCGAGCCGCCAGCCGGTAACCGAAAACGTCTTGCTGAATCCCGAGAGAACGATCGTGCGCTCCCGCATCCCCGGCAGCGTGGCCGGCGAAATGTGTTCTGCGCCGTCGTAGACAAAGTACTCGTAGATCTCGTCGGTGATCAGGAACAGGTCGTGCTCGATGCACACCGCATGCCACCGCCTCAAGCTCGGCGCGGGTAAAGATTTTGCCGCTGGGGTTGGCGGGCGTGTTGAGCAGGATGGCGCGGGTGCGCGGCGTAATGGCGGCCTTCAGAGCATCGGCGTCGAGCGACCAGTCGGGCTCGGCCAGCGGCACCAGGATGGGATTGACGCGCATCGACTGCAGCGTGACGGCGTGATAGCCGTAGAAGGGCTCGAAGAGCAGCACGTCGTCCTTCGGATTCAGGAGCGCCATGGCCGCGGCATGCAGCCCCCCGGTAGCGCCCGAGGCTACCATCACTTCGTTTTCGGGGTGGTAGCGTGAGCCCGTAGTCGCGAAGCTGCTTGTCGGCGATAGCCTGGCGCAGCCGGGCGATGCCGTCGCAGCGCGTGTAGATGTTGTCGCCGTCGATGAATGGCCTCGATCGCGGCAGCCTCGACCACCGCGGGAACCGGCGTGTCGCAGACGCCCTGGGCAAGATTGATGCCGCCGACGCGGTCGCACTCGGTCGTCATGGCGCGAATCTCCGACTGCAGGGAGCCGGGGGCAAGCTGGCTGAGGGCAAGACGCGAAGCGGTTGGGACTGTCGGCATCGGGGAAGATCCTTGTGAAAATATCTTACAAAACAGCCCTTAGCGTCCGCGCGTATCGGCGATAGCCTGGTCGATGAGCTGGAAGAGCCGGCTGCGGTCCACGACCTCGACGAACGGTGCACCCTTGCTGCTGGAGGTGACCACCCAGATGGTGGGCGTGTGCTCAATGCCGATGCGCTGGCCCAGGGCGTAGTCAGCCTTGACCTCGGCGGCGAGCTTGCCCATGGGATCGATGGCAAATGGCAGGGCGAGGTCGTGGCTTTTGGCGTAGGTCTCAGTGAACTGGGTCAGCTGAGCCGGAGTCTCAATGGAGATGCTGGTTGGCAAAGATATAGTCGCGATAATCGTCGCCGAGTTTCTTGCTCCTGGTGTCGAACCAGCGGGCGTAGACCGCCGCATCGAAGCTCCAGTTGTGGAACGGAAGCGGGAAATCGTAGCGGACCCAGGGGATGTGGTACTTGTCTGCAGCTTCTTTGAGCAGCGGGTTGGCATGGGCGCAGTCAGGGCACTCCATGTCTGCAAATTCGACGATGGCCACGCGTGCGCCGGCGGGCGGGCGCAGGGCTGAAGAGTCAAGGACCTGGGTTGTCGGCGGCGCGCCAAACTGGGCGCTCGCGGTGCGCGCCAGCAACAAAGCGCCGAGGGCAAAGGCCGGGACGAGCCCTGCGAACAGGCTGGTGCAGTTGCGGCGATTCCGGGGGGAAAGGGCAGAATAGCTTGACATGGCGATTGGACGGCTCCCTGAATTCATTGTAACGGGAGCGATGCGCGAGGCAGGGTTATTCACGGCCGCGACGGCGCGAGGCGATCCATTGACGCCACTTGTAGTCAGCGAAGACCGAGGCCACGACGACGACCAGAACGACGATCAGGAGGAAGAGCTTCATGCGGACGGGGCAAGGATACCACCCGAGAGGTACACAAAGATGAAATGGGCATTGGGTTCCGATGCATTAACCTCATAGCTGCGGGCGGTTGACGAATTGGGGAGTTTGTTTTGCGCATTGTTCTCTCGAACATTGGAACGTTCGGCGACACCAATCCGCTGATTGCTGTTGCATTGGAACTGAAGCGGCGGGGACATGCGCCGGTGATGGCGTTGCCGGAGGTGTACCGGGCAAAGATTGCGCCATTGGGCCTGGAGTTTCACGCAGTGCGGCCCGACATCGACCCCACCAACAGCCTGCTCATCGAAATGATCTACGACGTAAACAAGGGCACAGAGACGGGGCTGCGCAAGTTTCTTTTTCCGGTGCTGCGGCAGACCTATGACGATCTGCTGGATGCGGCCACCAGACCGGAGCGGGCAGACCTGCTGCTGTTGGGCGAGCTGAACTACGCGGGGCCCCTGGTGGCGGAGGTGACGGGAATTCCATGGGCCAGCTACGTGCTGGCGCCGCTGTCGTTTTTTTCCGCCTTCGATCCTCCGGTGCTGCCGATGTATCCGCGGCTGGCCCGCGCCGACAAGAAAGTGCCCGGCGTGGGGCGCGCCATCAAACGGCTGGCGCGGTTTGTGAGCCGCAAATGGCCGGAGCCGATCTACGATCTCCGGCGGGAACTGGGGCTGCCCAAGGGAGAGAATCCGCTGTTCGACGCCAAGCACTCGCCCAACCTGGTACTGGCGCTGTTTTCGCGGGTGCTGGGTGTGGAGCAGAAGGACTGGCCGCCGCATACGCTCATCACGGGATTCTGCTTCTACGATGCGGATGCGGGAAATGCGGCGTTGCCGCCGAATGTTGAAGAGTTTTTGTCCGCGGGCGAGGCGCCGGTGGTTTTTACGCTCGGTTCGGCGGCGGTGCTGGCGGCGGGACAGTTCTACGAGAATTCAGCCCAGGCGGCGATGCGGATGGGCGTGCGGGCGGTGCTGTTGATCGGGGGCGACCCGCGTAACCAGCCGCAAGCTACTCTCCCGGACTCGATTTGCGTGGCGGAGTATGCGCCTTACTCAGCGTTGTTTCCGCGCGCGGCGCTGGTGGTGCACCAGGGCGGCGTGGGAACGACGGCGCAGTGCCTGCGGGCGGGCAAACCGATGCTCATTATGCCTTACTCTCACGACCAGCCCGACAACGCGCGGCGGATGGTGCGGCTAAGAGTGGCGCAATCGATTCAAAAGAAGAGCTACATCCCGTCGCGCGTGGTGCGAAAACTGGAGGCGATGCTGGAAGAGCCGAGCTATGCCGAGCAGGCGCAAAGCGTGGCGCGCCAACTGGAGGGCGAAGACGGCTTGCGCACAGCGTGCGATGCGCTGGAGAAGCTGTATGCGGATTCGCGCAAAGTGCGCTGAGGGTTGGGTCGCCACGCGTTGAATCAAGAAAGCGTTTCAAGGACGGGACACTCCTGCTCTTTGATGAAGCCGGAGTGCCCCGTCTCGGATATACAACCAAGCTGAGAGGGGTACGGCCTTGCGGCAGGCGACAGCCTGGGGAATGCTCGGAAGCATGGCTTTTCCGCTCTAGATGTCTTTGCCGGCATCGAGCGCGGTATGCGGTATGCTTATAGAGTGCGCCCGTAGCTCAGCTGGATAGAGCGAACGCCTCCGGAGCGTTAGGTCGGGAGTTCGAATCTCTCCGGGCGCACCATACCCCTCATCCTCCGTTGTGCATTCGCCACCCCGCGCACGGTCAAGCCCGGCCGGCCTTTTCCAGCTTGCGGAACGGGGACGCCTGCAGGGAATTTGATCAAGGTCACGAACCGCGGCAGGAGCGCTTTTAGTCTCCTCTTGCGTCGGTTTTGCGGGCCATGCAGGCACCTTTCAAGTTAGTTGCTAATCTCAAACGGCTGATGATTCAATGGTAACCTAGAGCCGGGTTCGGGCCGCTGATTTCGCTGCTCATGAAGAACCGCCGCATGCGTGAAATCTGGGTAAGAGATGAGGAAAATCCTGAGTCGATCGCCGGGAGACAGGCACAATCGTCTGCAAGAGGGAAGGCTTAGCCGTTCTGCAGGAAATTCGGGAGCATCAAGGATCTCAATGACGAAGGAAGGCCCGGATTCATCAAGGAAGGGGAGCGTGCGCGCTGCCATCATCGAGCCTATCGGCGGCCACGGCGGGATGGATTACTACGACTTCGGGTTGTGTCGAGGCCTGTTGGATGCCGGGTGCGGCGTCAGCTTATATACCAGCGATGAAACCAGGGACCCGGCCTTTCCAGAGCTGGGCTTTTATCCCGTCTACCGGCGAATTTTTAGCGGAGCCAACCGATGGATACGCGCCATCTGGTATGTGCGCGGAAGCGTCGCTGCGCTGGGAAGGGCGGTGCTTCATGGCGAGAAGATTTGTCACCTGCATGTTTTTCAAGGGGCAATTGAGGAGTTGGTGCAGATTTCGCTGGCCAAGTTGAGCGGCAGGAGACTGGTGATCACCGTCCATGATGTGGAGTCGTTTTGCCCAGGGGCAATGAGCCAGACCAAAATACAACGGGCCTATCAGCTCGCGGACCGGTTCATCGTTCATAACCAGGTGTCGAAGCGCGAACTGGTGGAGAAGATGGGAATGCCAGCCACGAAAGTCGACGTCGTGGAATCGGGACACTACCTGGACGACGCGGCAGAACACATTGAATCGGCCGAGGCGAAGCGCCGGCTTGGCATCCGCGAATCGAGCAAGGTTGTCCTGTTTTTCGGACACATCAGGGAAGTGAAGGGGCTGGACATCCTCATCGAAGCCATTGCTGAGGCGAGCCGCGAAGTTCCCGAGATCACGCTTCTGGTGGGCGGAAAGCCATTGCGAACCGAGTTCACAGAGTATGACGGGCTGATCGACAGGCTCGGCATGCGCGGCCGGTGTGTGCTGCACATCCGGTTCATCCAAAACAGCGAGCTGCCTTTCTTTTTTGCGGCGTCGGACCTGGTGGCGCTGCCCTATCGGCGAATCTACCAGAGCGCCGTGGTCCTGATGGCCATGAGCCACGGCAAGGCGGTGGTGGTTTCTGATCTGCCGGGCATGACGGAGATGGTGACCGACGGAAAGAATGGCTATGTTTTTGAATCGGGTTCGAAGAATGCCTTGGCAGTGCAGTTGATACGGGCCCTCAATGACGATGTGGGGCGCGCAGAGATTGCGGAGAAGGCGCTGGCATCGATTCGCGAGAACAACGACTGGGGCAGGATCGGGAAAAAGACCCTTGCGGTTTATGCATCCGTACTCTCAGACTAGCTCTGCATCTTCCAGTTTCGTGCTGTGAGCGCCTGATTGAACCCACATTTGAATGACGGGCTGTCAACGCCGAGGACGATGGAAAGGAGACGATGGGACTGCCTGCGAAGAGCGTGATCGGTGTCGCGTCCGTAATCCTCCTCGTTGTCTTTCTCTGGAAAGCAAGAGTTCCGCTCGCGTATGTGCAGGCTCTCCTTGTGGATCCCTTCAACCTGAGCGTCTATCGCGGGGCGAATGCCGCCCTCGGCACCCCAGTGAGCGGGGAACGCCGCGTGGTCTTCATCGGCGACTCGATTACCGAGTACTGGGATTTGAAAGGCTCCTTTCCCGGCTTGCCTTACATCAATCGCGGCGTCGCTGCGGAAACGACCCCGCAGATGCTGGTGCGGTTTCGCCAGGACGCTATTGCGCTTAGCCCCAGAGTGGTGGTGATTCTAAGCGGCATCAACGACATTGGCGGCAAGTTCGGGCGGCCCACACTTGAGAACACCGAGGACAATCTGGCGACGATGGCCGAGCTGGCGAAGGCGCACCAGATCCAGGTGGTGCTTTGCTCCCTGCTACCGAATGGGCGGGATGGAAGCCGCAGACTTGCGGAGCGCACCGGCAAGGTGCAGCAACTGAACGCATGGATCAGAAATTACGCAGCCGAAAACGGAGACGTGTTTGTGGACTATTACATGGCGATGAAAGACGAGCACGGAGGGCTGCCCGCAGCGCTGAGCGATGACGGGGTGCATCCGGACGACGCGGGGTATGCGATCATGACGCCGCTTGCCGCCGAGGGAATTGAGAAGGCACTGAGCGGGGAGCCCCAGCCGCCGGCCAACCACTAGCCTGGAAGGCAGGCACGCGCGGCTCTAAGGGACAGGCCGGGTTTCAAGTTCCGCTTGGTCATTCATCCTGATATTTGTTTTGACGATTCGCCCGGGATTGCCCACCACCACGCAATTGGATGGAACATCCTTGGTGACCACGGTCATGGCGCCGACAATCACCTCATTTCCGATGCGAACGCCTGGAAGGACTGTTGCCCGGACCCCTATAAAGCAGTTGCGCCCGATATAGGTGTCGGTGACCCAGGGATCCTTCACATCAAGCGGATCTCGCTTGACATGCTCGTGGCACAGAATAAGGGACTGGCTGGCGACGAGAGTATTGGCGCCAATATGAATGCCAGCGGGATAGACTCGATCGAGGAATAAATTACTCTCAAGGATCACGCTTTTTTCGATATTTATATATCCCATCATTCTGTATCGATAAAACCGTTGCGTCCGCACGATCTTGGAGAGCATTTCCATAAGCCGGAAGCGAACTTTCCTATTCATGCCTGGCTCCTATTCGCTCGAACTCAATCAAAAACAACCGTGTCCATCCATCACAGCGTATGCGGCCGATTTTCGAGGGCTCAATCGAAAACAACACTCGCCCGACATTGCGAATTGGAACTCCGTGATTCGTTTCATTCGTGGCCGATTCTACCATAGTCAAGGTTGACCTCAGCGCACGCGGAACCTAATGTCTAATCGGTCTTTAGAGGTCTCTCGAGCCATGTCCCCTGATGCACGAAACGGCTGGCAAAACGGCTAAGGACAGACGGCGCAGGGCACTTCAATCGACCTGGTCCGCGTCTGAATGAGAGCCCTTCGAAGGGCTGAAGGGGCCGCGCCGCTGCGGCGCACAAAGCGTTCTATAATCGACCTGGGCAGCGCGCGATTGCCCTTTCCCGGGCCGATAACAAGCCGCTGATTCTTTGCGCGCCGGCGCCTCGGAGGCCGGCTTTTCCAGTTCGCTTACCGACCCTCAAATAAAGAGGACACTCGATGACCAAACGCGCCGCGATGCGGCTGGTTTTTCTCAGCTTTGTTTGCCTGTTGCCAGTGAACGAAGGCGTTGCGGCCCAGAGTGCCGAGGTTGCATCAGCCAAAGGCCAGGTGAACGCACCCGCGGAGCTCAAATTCGTTGTGATTCTAAGCCGGCACGGTGTTCGTCCGCCGCTGACGAAGCCCGGCGCTATTGACCAGTTCTCCGCGGCACCGTGGCCAAAGTGGGATGTGCCGCCGGGCTATCTGACCGCGCACGGGTACGAGCTGATGAAGATGTTCGGCGCATGGGACCGCGCCCGGCTCGCAAGGCAGGGGCTGTTCGCCGGGGAGGGCTGCAACGCCGCCGTTTATGCAACCATCGTTGCCGATAGCGACCAGCGCACGCGCGAAACTGGCAAAGCGCTTGCCGAAGGAATGTTCCCCGGTTGTCCGATCAAGGTCCATGCGCGGGCGGTTGGCACACCCGATCCACTCTTCCGCATCGCCGGCGGGCTGCACGGTGCGGATTCTGCCCTGGCTTCAGCCGCAATTGAGGGGCGCATCGGCGGCGATCCGCGGGCTTTGACCGAGGCTTACCAGTCGCAACTGGCGGCGTTGGATCGAGTGTTGGCCGGTTGCGGGCACGCATCAGCTTCCACAACCAGGCGCACCTCGCTGTTCGACATTCCCGATGCCCCTGGAGATCGCGCGGAGTATTTCACCAGGTATCGCGGTCGGCTCGTCGTGGCCTCGACGCTTGCCGAGAATTTGCTGCTCGAGTACACCAACGGGATGAGCGACGCGGACACGGGATGGGGATGCGTGGACGGCGCCACGTTGCGCACGCTGATGCAGGTGGACACGGCGGCCTGGAATTACGCCTTTCGCACGCCCACGGTTGCCCGCATGTACGCGTCGAACCTGCTTGACCACATTGAGTTGAGCATGGAACAGAGTGTTACGGGCAAGCCTGTTGCCGGCGCACTGTCAGAGCCGGACGACCGCTTGCTGATCATCGTGGGACACGACACCAACATTGTTACGGTCGCCGGCACGCTGGGCATCGACTGGATCATCGACGGCCGCGTGGACGACACGCCGCCCGGAGGCGCGCTGCTCTTCGAGGTGTGGCGCCCGGCTGACGGCGGACGACCGTTCGTGCGCCTTGAGTACACGGCTCAGACCTTGGAACAGATGCGCCAATTGCAGCCGCTGACTCCAGCGAACCCGCCGGCAAGCGCGCAGATCTTTGTGCCCGGATGCAGCCGAAAAGATATGTCGTGCTCGTGGGACGGTTTCTCAGCGACGGTGCATGCAAGCATCGATCCTGCATACGTGAATCCGCAGCCCTAAAGGCTGCACAGTCCAAGGTGGCGCATCCGGACTGCCCATTCTCTTCGCGAAAGGTCACGTTGGCGTCAATGAGCCAAGAACAAGCGCAGATCTCTCGACCGCGCCTCTCGCGATGAAGCTTCGAGAGACTTCGCTCCTGATGAACAACCTCATCAGGCGGAAATGGGGAAGAGATGGAAGCCCGGGTCTTAGGCGCGTTTACGAAGGCGCTTTTCCTGGCGTTGCGGATGTTTCCGGTGTCCGAGATGGAACACGGTTTCGGAGCCCGGCCTGGTTAGACAAACCGTAGGCGAGTCCAGCGTCCCGTCAACCCAATGCGTGTTCATCTCCGGCCCTTACCCACCGACGCGAACTAGGATGCCAAAGATGACAACTACATTATTTATCAATTATTTACTAAATGAGAAGACGGAGATACGTGCTGGTACAGGCTAGACGCCGGGACGGCGGGTGCGGGCTAGCAGACGAGCTCCCAGAGCTCCGCCGGCGACGGCGAAAAGCAACAGGGCCATCCCCAGCAGCACGATGGCGGCAAGCAGCCAGCCGGCGCGTCCCTCAGGGGGCAACAACCATGCTTTCATAAGCACGATGGACTGCGCGTCCACGCCCATGGATTGCCACTGCTGGCTCATCTGCTGGTTGACAAGATTCTGCCAGAGATCATCGTAGAAACTGCCCTGGTGGAACCAGAAACGCATGGCAAAGAGCGTGACCGCGGTGGAAGCGGCGGCTGTCCAGCCACCGAGAACACCAGTGACGAGACCAATGCGCGCGCCCGCGCCCATCGTGATCCACGCGGGGCGCTGGCTGCGGACATAGAGCACTACGACCCAAGCCCCGGCAGCGGCCATCAGCGGTAAGCCGAAGATGCTGAGAGGGGAGAGCATGGAGCACAGGAGCCCGGCGGGAATGCCGAGCATGACAGCTGCACGCAGTGCCGGCTTCCACTCCACGGCGGAGGCGTCACGCACCGCTTCGTTCCAGCGCTCAGGCAGGCCGGGTCCCGTGGGACCGTCCGCGCTGTAGACAAGCTGGGGGAGGCCGCAGACCGGACAATAGCAGTTTTCTGCCTGGACGGTCTGATTGCAGCGTGCGCAGGTGATCTCCATACACTTGAAAGCCTATCGTATCGGGCCGAGTTTCTGCTTCACGCCTGTCCGCCTAAATGTCAGACAGCGCCATTCGGTTGGAGACTTGGAATAGTCGCTCTTGGGAGCCATCTCTTTGACGTGCCCGTGAAATTTGAAATTTCTCGCGGTTGAAAATAGATAGAATTTGTGGAAGGGTGGGGAAGGATTGCCTCGAGCGTGCAAACGGGGACGGCGATGCAGATCTCAGTTTTCACCGCTCTCTTGCCAGTGCCGTGGACGACCATGATGCGCAGATGCTGCTTGATCGGCTAAGGAGAAGCTTCACGGCTCACCGTTTCTTATAGATTTCGGCGACGGGCGAAGCGCGAAGTTGTTGGTCACGAGCTTGAGCCGTCTGCTGGTTGCCGGGCCACAATAAGTGACCTACCGGAGGCTATCCGGATACGCTCGAGTCGTGTTGAAGAAGGTCAGAATGGCCGTGTTGTCGCTGTGCAAGGCGGTGGTCTTCTTGACCGGACGCGAGTAGTGCCGCTGAAGCACGATGTTCTTGGGGGGTGCGCACGACGAAGAAGGCCGACTCCAGCGTGAAATGGGAGTGCTGCTCGAAGTCGATGCAGCCGCGTTCCATCACGTTGAAGGCGCCGCCTTTAATGGCAATTTCGTCGAACACGTTCATATCGTGTGCTTTGCCATCAGTGAGGTGGATGAAGGCGGAGATCGATCCATGCAGATTGAGCCGTGTGTGCATTGTGCCGGCGCCCTTATGCTTGCAGAACTGCAGCCAGTGGAACAGAACCATTCATAGATCGATGGCGGTCGACAGACCAACCGACCACTGAACACTGCGCCCCATCGTTTGACGCTCCCCCCCCGCCTCCTATAATCCATCTAGTTCCTGCTGACGTCTCCGACTGCGTCTTATCCTGCCTCTGCTCCAACCGGCGCGGAGTTCCCGAAAAAGCGGGAGTCCCAGGCAACAGGTTTTTGTTGTGGGGGGGAATTAGGGCGTGAGGTTGCTCAGGAGGCACAGGCTTGGATTCGCGCCTCAGCGCGGACGGCCACCGCGGAATTCCGAAGGAGTATTTGAATCAAATGAAGCGTTCGCTTGCACTCGTTTTCATGCTGGCCTCTGGCTTAGTTCTGAGCGCCGCAGCCCAAACACCGGCCGCCCCGGCTGCTGCCACCGCAGCCCCAGGGCCTGCCAAGATTGCGGTCATTGCCTTCCAGGTGGCCGTGGCCCAAACCAACGAAGGCCAGCGCAACTTCGCCGACCTGCAAAAAAAGTACGATCCCAGGCGCCAGCAGTTGAAGGCCCTGAGCGACGAAATCGACAACCTGACCAAGCAGTTGCAGGCTCAGGGGACGCAGTTGACGCCCGCCGAGCAGCAGAGCAAGGCCACCGCCATCGACACCAAGAAGAAGCAGCTTGATCGCGATGGGCAGGATGCGCAGAACGACTTCACCCAGGAGATGCAGGACGTTTATAACGCGCTGGCTTCAAAGGTGTATGACGTGATGCAAGCCTACGCCGAGTTGCATGGATACACACTGGTGCTCGATGTTTCTCAACAGCAGTCTCCGGTGCTGTATGCCGCCACGGCGACCAACATTACCAAGGACATTATTGAGGCCTACAATCTCAAGTCGGGCATTCCCGCGCCGCCGGCGTCTGCTGCCGGGGTGGATGCGCCCAAACCGGCCACACGGCCAACTGCTGCACGGCCGCCCGCTGCAACCCACTAAAGACAGGCCGCCGCAGTTCGCGTCTATCGCTTGCAAAAGCCTCGCCTAGCGGGGCTTTTGTGTTGTCATCCCTGACATAGATGAAGCGTGAAGACGATTTGCGCCTGCGGAGATGCAGAGAGAATTTGAGCGCCTGGGTTTGCTGTGGAAAACTTTGTGGATTACTTCCGGAAAGCGGGCGCCGAAACGCCATTTCCCTTGCTTGTCAAGTCTTGGCCGATTCTGTTAGGCGATGCAAATCCTTCTTTTTCAATGGTAAACCAATGTGAAGCCTGTCTTCTACGGCATGGATCCCGAGGGTCGCTCCAAATTTCTGATTCTCCAAGGTTTCCACAATTTGAAATGAATACCCGGTGACTAAAGTCAACATCGGTACCCGGAAGGCACCTATTTCTGTTGATCTTCGCCGACCCGGAGCACAGCCAGAAAGGCCTCCTGCGGAATATCCACCTTCCCAATCCGCTTCATGCGTTTTTTACCTTCCTTCTGTTTTTCGAGTAACTTACGTTTGCGGCTGATGTCGCCGCCGTAGCACTTGGCGAGCACGTTCTTGCGCAGCGGACTTACGGTTTCGCGCGCCACGATCTTGGCCCCAATGGCAGCCTGTATGGCGACCTCGAATTGCTGGCGGGGAATCAACTCGCGCATCTTCGAAACCAGAGCTCTGCCCCGTTCGTAGGCAAAGTCCCGATGGACAATGATCGACAATGCATCCACCGGCTCGCCGGAGACGAGAATGTCGAGCTTGACCATCGGCGACTCCCACTCGCCCGCCAGTTGATAGTCGAGCGATGCATAGCCGCGGGAGATCGATTTGAGACGGTCGTAGAAGTCGAGTACGATCTCATTCAACGGCAGCTCGTAGGTGAGCAGGACGCGCGTTGACGTCACGTACTCGAAGTTGATCTGGCGGCCCCGCTTCTCTTCAACCAGCTTGAATATGCCGCCCACATACTCCTCGTTGGTGAGGATCTTCGCCGTGATGACCGGCTCGCGGATCGTGTCAATGCTCTGCGGCTCGGGCCAGCGGGAGGGATTGTCGACTTCGATGACGCTCCCATCGGTCATCTTGATGTGGTAACGCACGCCCGGCGCGGTCGTGATCAGGTCGAGCTCGTACTCCCGCTCCAGCCGCTCCTGGATGATCTCCATGTGGAGAAGCCCGAGAAATCCGCAGCGGAAACCGAAGCCGAGGGCCACGGAGCTTTCGGGCTCGAAGAAGAACGAGGAGTCGTTGAGACGGAGTTTCTCCAGGGCGTCGCGCAACAGCGTGTGTTCGTGCGAGTCGACGGTGTAGAGGCCGGAAAAGACCATAGGCTTGATGTCTTCAAAGCCGGGCAACTGGGCCGTCGCGGGTCGCGCGTCGTCGGTGACAGTGTCGCCGATTTTGGTGTCGCCGACGTTCTTGATGGTTGCGGCGAAGAAACCAACCTCGCCAGCGATCAACTGACCGATCTCGACAGGCTTTGGCATCAGCACGCCCATCGACTCCACTTCAAAGGATTTGCCATTGGACATCAGCCGAATGCGCTGGCCCTTGCGCATCGTGCCCTGCATGACGCGAACGAGAACGATGACGCCGCGATAGGCATCGAACCAGGAGTCGAAGACGAGCGCCTGGAGTGGCGCCTCGGGGTCGCCCGTTGGCGGGGGCAGGCGGTGCACGATGGCTTCGAGCACCTCGTCCACGCCCTGACCCGTCTTGGCGCTGACAGGGATGGCGTCGGTGGCATCCAGTCCGACCGCCTTTTCAATGGCTTCCTGGGTGCTCAGAATGTCGGCCGAGGGCAGATCGATCTTGTTGATTACGGGAATGATTTCGAGCCCGTGATTGATGGCCAGATAGGCATTCGCCAGAGTCTGCGCCTCGACACCCTGGCTGGCATCGACCACCAGGAGCGCACCTTCGCAGGAGGCCAGAGAACGCGAGACTTCGTAGCTGAAGTCCACATGTCCGGGCGTGTCAATCAGGTTCAGCTGGTAGGTGTTGCCGTCGTGGGCCTTGTACATCATCCGGACGGCATGAGCCTTGATGGTGATGCCGCGCTCACGCTCCAGATCCATATCGTCCAGGATCTGGGCCTGCATCTCGCGCCCCGTAACCGAGCCCGTAAATTCCAGAAGACGGTCGCTCAACGTCGACTTTCCATGGTCGATGTGGGCGATGATGGCGAAGTTGCGAAGGAAGCGGGCGTCCATTGGGGGGCTTGCAAACAGGGGGTTTAACGTCGAGCTGCGCGCGTTACCTCCATGGCATAGCTTATCATCGGCTAAGGGCCTGGTGCGGTTGCCGGGGCCTTAGGTTCGTCCAGGTGGTTTTCTGAATTCATGCGTGTAAAGATGGGTCGGGTTACAATAACCGGCTGTGCCCTGCTGGTGCTGCCGCTGGTAGGCTGCGTCCCGTCGCCTCACAAGACAGCCTCCTCCGCCGTCAGTCCGCAAGCCACGGCTCCAGCTGTGCCCGCAGCGGCAGCACCCCAGCCGTCGCCGTCGCCCGCGCCCCCCATACCCACAATTGAGGAGCAGCACGTACGCCTGCTGATTGACCAGGTCGAGGCGGCCTACGCTCGTGGCGACGCAGACTATCGCAAGGGAAAGCTGCCCGAGGCCAAGGCCGAATTCGACCACGCCGTGGACCTGATGCTCGAAAGCGGAATCGACATCAAGAGCAATGCGCGGTTGCAGGACGAGTTCGATCGCATTGTGGATCAGGTGAACGGGCTTGAGATGGACGCGCTGAAGCAAGGCAACGGTTTTGTTCCCAAGGAGGAGCCAACGCCAGCGGATGTGGCCAGCGACGTCACCTTCCAGGTGGACCCCAACATTGTCGCCAAGGCGCAGGCTGACCTGGCAACAACCAAATCGGACCTGCCCTTGGTGGTGAACGATTACGTGGCTGGCTTCATCAACTTCTTTGCTAACTCGCAGCGAGGCCACAATACGCTCATGCACTCTTTTGAGCGTTCTGGCCGCTACAAGGCGATGATTCAGAGGGTGATGGCCGAGGAGGGCGTTCCCCAGGATCTGATTTACCTGGCGGTCGCCGAATCTGGATTTCAGCCGCAGGCCATTAATCGGAGGTCCCGCGCCGGCGGAATGTGGCAGTTCATGCCTTTCGGAAGCTACGGTCTTACTCGCAACGCGTATGTTGACGAGCGCTTCGATCCCGAGAAATCGACACGCGCCTACGCCCGCTACATGAAATTTCTTTACGATCAGCTCGGCGACTGGTACCTCGCCATGGCCGCCTACGACCATGGCGCAGGTAACATCCAACGCGAAGTGGCAAGGACTGGCTACGCTGACTTTTGGGAGCTCTACAAGCGGAACGAACTGCCCCGTGAGACGGCCAACTACGTTCCTGAGATTCTGGCGGCAATCATCATCGCCAACAACCCTAAACAGTATGGATTTGACGAAGTCACCCTGGATCCCCCTGTTTTGACCGATACCGTCACGGTCAATTATTCCGTGGATCTGCGCCTGGTCTCTGACATAGTGGGGGCCCCGGTCGATGAGCTGATGGCGCTGAATCCCAGCCTGCTGCGCATGGAGACGCCGCCTGACGCTTCGTTTGACCTCCACCTGCCGGCTGGAACGGCAACGCTCTTCAATGAGCGCGTAGCGCTGATCCCTGAAGCCAAGCGGAACGCCTGGCGCTACCACACGATCGCAGCGGGCGATACGCTGGCCTCAGTGGCGCGCGAGTACCGGGTTGAGCCGTCTGAGTTGGCGACAGTCAACCAGTTGCACAAAGATGACAATTTGGATGGCATAGCGGCTCTGGTGGTCCCCGTGCCTCCCTCGGTGGCGCCTTCGGCGCACACCCGGCTCTATACTGTGCGCAGGGGCGATACCCTGGTCACCATTTCGGACCGGTTCGGCGTCTCCCTTAATCAGCTGCGGCGCTGGAACCGGATGACGGGCGTCAAAGTGGAACCGGGCCGACGCCTGCATGTGGTGGAACCCGCAGTTGTTCAGCAAGCTTCGCACAGGCACAGACGCCGGGGCTCCACGGCCTCCTCGGCCCGAGAAAAGCCCCATTCCGCCGCTCCGGCAAAAGCTGTGGGCGCCAGCCATCGCACGCCAGCCAGAAGCATTGCGACTGAGACCACGGCAAAACCCGCGGCCAAATCCGAACACAAGACGGCGGCCCATCGGGAGTCTTCAGGGCAGAACTAAAAAAGCCAGCCTTGCACCCATTACGCGCTTGTGTTCGCCATTGTTTGCGTGCAAGCTATTACTACAATGTCTTCGGCAGGCGAAGTACATTTGTAGCCTGCTCGAAGAGACAATCAAATCGAGGACAGCGGCGAGCCGCTGGAGGCAATCGGATGGAAGATAAAGTCAAGATGCAAGCAATGGGCGATCAGTCCGGGGAGCCGCAGGAGCTGGATCCGGACCGGGCAGAGAACTTTGCCGACGAAGATGAGGAAGAAGTGGAAACCGCGGGCATACTTACCTCTTCAGATGACGATGAGGTATCGAGCGAAGAGGTCGTGGTCGTGTTTACGGAAGCACCTGCGGTAAAGAAGGCCGCCAAGAAGGCGCCCAAAAAGAAGGTTGTCGCCAAGAAGGCGGCAAAGAAGACTCCAGCGAAGAAAGTTGTAGCCAAGAAAGCCGTGAAGAAGGCACCCGCCAAAAAAGCGATCAAGAAGGCAGCAAAGAAAGCGCCTGCGAAAAAAGCCGCCAAGAAGGCTCCCGCAAAAAAGGCAGCTAAGAAGAAGGTTGTAGCTCGGAAGACGCCGGCAAAGAAAGCCGTCAAGAAGGCCGCCAAGAAGACGCCGGCAAAGAAAGCCGTCAAGAAGGCCGCCAAGAAGAGCAGAAAGAAATAGGCCCCAGCAAATTTCTGTTGAAAGCAGCAGAAGAGCCCGGCCTGTAGCCGGGCTCTTCTGTGCTGGTAAGCCGGCGTGTCCGGAGGGCGTTCTGCCGGCTTTGAGCCGCGCGAAGTGCCAGCGCCGATGCTCGAGGCGGTCCGGGGTCAAAAAGCACGGCGAAGCAGGCTATAGCGGTTTCAGGATTGCTGTACCCAGAGGCATTGCACTCAAGTCGACCCGACCCCAAGGAGGGGCAACCCGGCACGAAGCACATTCGGGCATACCTGTCCTGAAACCGCTCTGATCCTCTCCGAGGAAAAAGGCCGACTCCATTCTCTCCTTGAGGGTGCGGTCGACCACCGCGACCTGAATTTCGTGCCCCGCATGCCACCGTCGCAGCGACGACCCCCATAACTGGGCGGCATCGCCGTGCTCGGCTAGCTTATTCTATTCAGCGGATTTGATCGAGTCTCCTCTGGCGGGCAGGACGGCGAGTACATCCGAAGCGCTGGTTGCCGGGTTCACCTTGGTCCAGACTTTGACGATTGTTCCTTTCGGATTGATAAGAAAGGTGTTGCGGTTGGCAATGACGACGCCGTTATAACCGCCCAGCGACCCGTAAGCACTGACCACCGAGTGGTTCGTATCGGACAGCAAACGAAAGGTGAGACTGTCTTTGGTGCAAAACTGCTGATGGCTTGCCGTGGAGTCGACGCTAACCCCGAGAATAACCGCGTGTTTCGACTGAAACTGCGAAAGGCTGTCCTGGAACTTGTGGGCCTCAATGGTGCAGCCGGTGGTCATGTCGCGGGGATAGAAGTAGAGGACAACCCATTTGCCATGAAAGCTTTTCAGTGACACCGAGGTGCCGTCCTGCGAGGGTAGAGTGAAGGCAGGAGCAGCCTGGCCCACCGCGGGAATGGCGGAAGCGGCGGCGTCATCGGCAGCATGGGCGCTCAGAAGCGAAACCGCGAACATGAGGAACGCGGCCAAAGCAATGGAGAGGGACTTTTTCAAGATGAACCTCCTAAAGACAGGGAATAGGGATCAGGGAACAGAGGACCCCGATGCCTTATCGGGGAGGGAAAAACTCTGCTCGAATCAGTATCAGCGCGGAGCTGCCACGATGGCAATCCCGGCCTGACAGGCGCGCTCGACGAGCGAGTCGCGGTCGAATAGTAGGGTACGCCCGGCCTCGATGGAAAGGCAACTGCCACCGGCACGGATCATGGCTTCAATGGTGGCGATGCCGATGACCGGGACGTCAAAGCGCATGTCCTGATTGGGCTTGGCAACCTTGACGATGGTGAGGCGGCGGGCCAGGGTGGATGCGTCTCCTCCGAGGGAGTCCAGGAGGCTTCCAGCGCGCTCGATGGTGGCGTCCGTTCCTTCCATGGCTTCAACAGCGACGCAGGCCTGCGCGGCAACGACGACGGTCTGACCGATATCGAAGCCGGTTACGGCACGAGCCACTTGCAGGCCGTACTGGATATTCTTGCGCTCGTCCTCGTCGGGAGCTCGCTCGGTGAGCAAACCTTCCCGGGCGAGGAGCGGCTCAAGGAAGCTGGTGGAACTGATGAGCTCAATGCCTTCGTCGCCGAGCACGTTGGCGATTGCGCCGAGGAGCATGTCAGTGGAGCGGGTGTTCAGGTTGAGGAGGAGTTTGGCGAGGCGCCAGTCGGGGCGGATGCTCGAGAAAATCTGCTTATGCTTTACCTGACCGGCCATGACGGCTTGCTGCACGCCTGCCTTGTGAAAGGTTTCGATGAGGCGGGAGAGTTCGCCCAGGGACAGCCAGTGGACGGTGATGCCGGAGTCCGCGGCGGCGCGGCGGTCGATTTCAGGATCGGTTTCTTCTCTGATGGCAGCGACGGCGACGGAAAGTCCCTGAGCGCGCGCGGCGTCAAGAAGGAGGAACGGGAAGCGGCCGTTGCCGGCAATCAGTCCTAGCGTCATGGCTACTTGATGATCCCGCGCTCGCTGCGCCCGATGAAGGCTGTGAGGAGCGCGACGTCGTCACCATCCATCGCGTGCAGCTTTTCGAGGGCCTGGGTGGTGTTCATCTTCGACGTCAGGAGGAGTCGGAAGGCTTTTTGCAGCGTTTGCAGGCGCTGGGGAGAGAAACCGCGACGGGCAAGACCGATTTTGTTGATGCCGAAAGCCTTGTTTTCGCGACGCGATGCAGTGAGCGAAAAGGGCAGCACGTCCTGGGTGACGATGGTGCCGCCGCCGACAAAGGCGTACTTGCCGACGATGCAGTGCTGGTGGACAGGGCAGAAGGCGCCCAGGGTGACGTAGTCCTCGATGATGACGTGGCCGGCCAGCGTGGCTGCGTTCGCCAGGATGCAGTGACTGCCCACCTGGCAATCGTGGCCAATGTGGGCACAGGTCATGAGCAGGCATTCGGAGCCGAGGCGCGTGACGCCTCCGCCCCCCACCGTGCCGCGGCTGATGGTTACGCTCTCACGAATGGTGTTGTCGTCGCCGACAACGGTCTCAGTGGGCTCGCCGGCATATTTCAGGTCCTGCGGCGGTACGCCAATGGAGGTGAAGGGATAAATGACGTTCCGCGCGCCGATGCGGGTACGGCCGTCGACGACGACGTGGGAGATAAGCCTGCAGTCCTCGCCGAGCACGACTTCAGGGCCGATGGTGCAGAAGGGGCCGACGAAGCAGGAAGCCGGAACGACCGCTTCCGGTGCGACGACGGCGGTGGGGTGTAGGCTCACTCGGGGGTCACCGATTCCAATTCGGGCTTGGCGGGCACGCGGTGCACCACAGCACAGGTGAGGGTGGCCTGGCAGGCCAGTTTGCCGTCGACGTAGGCATGGCCTTCAATGCGGCCGGCGCGAGTGCGGAAAGAGAGCACATCCACCTCGATCCGCAACTGATCGCCCGGCGTAACCGGACGGCGAAACTTGGCGCGCTCGATACCGGTGAAGACGACCAGCTTCTTGTGACGGTCAGGAAGTTCGGCCATCATGATGATGCCGCCGGCCTGGGCCATGGCCTCCACAACCAGCACGCCGGGCATGATGGGGTAGCCGGGAAAGTGGCCCTGAAAAAAGGGCTCGTTGATGGTGACGTTTTTAAGGGCCACCAGCCGCTTTTGGGGTTCAAATTCGACGATCCTGTCGATCAACAGAAACGGGTAGCGGTGGGGCAGGAAACCCATGATCTCCTGGATGTCAAAGTTCATTCACTGGCTCCAGAGAGCGAGATGGCTGGTAGACTTGGCGCTCTTGAGGATTATAAACAAGGGCGCCGCGGCGCGGCCCGGGGGCTGGCTGGCTACTTCTTGATGCGGTTGCTGGCCGCGTCGGCGTTCCAGAAGTCGGCCGGAAGTTGCTGGTTGAAGGTGACCTTTCTGATGTAGTACTGGCGATACATTTCGTCGTTTTTGAAGCGCGTGATGGAAAACGGGGTCGGGAAACCTTCGATGGTGTGGTAATCGTCGTACTCCTCGGCATCGGTGTTTTTGTCTTTATAGAGCGGGTCGCGCCATTGAAAGATGCGTTTGAGGGGCAGGTGGGTCTCGGCGTCCATGACGATCGTGATGGCTTCGTTCTGTGCCGAAATGAGGGTGACCTGCTCTCCCAGACGTCTTTCAACCAGGTGCTGGCCTTCGTAGACCAGAATCGTTTTTGGATCTTTGAGCCACACCTTGACGGCGGTCTCGATGGAGTGGTCGCGGCGGCGAAGAAAGTCGTCGAGGATCTCCGGGTCCATGGGCTTTTTGCCGCGGTAGGTGACTTCCCAACCTACACGGTCCAGGTAAAACTCCACAACATCACGATGTTTCGTAAGTTCGACGCGGTCTTGGTCGGGCCATGCGTGGTACTCGTAGTATTGGGTGGTTCCGGCGTCGGGATTGCCATGAAAGAAGGAAGCGATAAACCCTTCCCTCTCCTGGTTCTTCAAACTGAGCCAAGCCTGGCCGCCGAGCGCCTGCACCATGCGGTCAAGCGCAGCGCGCGCCTGCTTCGCGTTCTTTGCCGCGTCATCGTCGGCCGCCTGGGCCCGGATGGCATGCGGCCAGGAGAGCATGAGCATTGCCACCGCCACCGATAAAACTCCTGTCACTTTCATCGTCGCCTCTTAGAGGTTGTGTATTTATCCCATCAGGACCGAGCCACCATTGACGTTGAGCACCTCGCCGGAGATGAAAGCGGCCAGTGGGGTACACAGGAACAGCACTGGCCCGGCGATTTCTCGAGTACTCGCCACCCGGCCTACGGGGATGGCAGCCTTGATCTTCGCACCCACCTCCGGGTCTCCCAAGGCGGGAGCCGACATATCCGTGGCCACCCACCCCGGCGCCACGCAATTGACCCGAATTCCACTGGACGCCAGTTCGCTGGACAGGCTCTTGGTAAGACTAATGAGAGCGCCTTTCGTCACGGCATAATCGGCATGATTGGCCTCGCCGCGCTGACCCGCCGTAGAGCTGATAAGCACAATATGCCCGGTGACATCGCTGGAGAGTTTGTCTCGAGCGGCAGAGGCGCCCGCAGGTTTTTCCTTCTGGGCCTGTATTTGGGCCTCCATCTGGGTTACCGCGGCCTGGACAAGGCCGAAGACGGAGTCCAGATTCACCTCCAGCGTACGGCGCCATTGTTGCTCTGTCATAGCGGAAATCGGCACATCCTGAGTTGGCCAAATGCCGTGGTTGACCACAAGCACGTCAAGCCGGCCAAAGGCGGCAACGGCCGCGGTGACAAGGGCACGGCCATCTGCGGGGGTGCTGAGCTGCTGCCTGATGGCCAGGCAGCGAACTGGAGCGACAGACAAGTCACCGTGGCCGGGCTCGCCTTGACCAGCGGTCGCGTACTCGGCCTGGAGGGCTTCGGCCCGTTCGCGCGCCTGCCGGTAACTGAAGGCCACACGGGCTCCGGCCTGCAGAAACAATCTCACCGTCTCCGCGCCGATTCCGCGGGACCCACCGGTAACCAGGACGACCTTTCCGTCAAGAACCAGAGAAACTCCTGCCATAGGGCCACGCTAAAGCATTGGCGGAAGAGATGTCGAGAGATAGGGATACAGTTCCCTCCTCGTCCAGGTCTGTGGACGCCCTGCCAAGCGCGGGAGCGGGAATGATTGCGTCAAACAGCGCGAAGGAGGCGGACGGGCATGAAGATGATGGCTTTGACCAGCTCGAGCGCGCCGTCGACCGCGATTCCCAGAATGCGAAACGGCAGCAGAAGCAGCCAGATGAGCGGATAAAGCACCAGGGCCAGCAAGGCCAGCGGCCAGCAGAGAACGAGGAGAATGCACCACAGAAGAAACTTGATCATTTGAGACCCTTCACACGCAGACTCGAAGGCTTTAGTTGATCTGCGATCAGTGTTATCCGCTGATACATACGTGGATTGAGCGGCATCGGTTCCCGCTCAGGCTCTTTTGAGGTTTGCGCGCGCGGCCAGCAGTTCACTGCGTTCGCGGATCAGCCTTGCCCGTTCCTTTGCAGGCAATGCCAGAGTGTTCTTTGTGCGCTTGGGCAGCTTTTCGTAGATCAACGCATGTGCACGGCAGAGCTCGTCTTCAATCTGACGCGGACGCAGTGCGTCCCAACGATCAATGGCCACCCAGAAGGCGCGGGCAAGGTGCGGGGCGCCGGATATGCCCTCAACTTCCAACAGTTCGTGAAACCGCTCCGCACCGCAGTGAAACCACAAGACACCAACTCCTGTTCCGTCCAGGTCAGTCATCGCGAACATTTTGCCGCCGATGTCGCGATCGCCGACCCAGTAGACAAGGTGATGGCCCCAGTTGAGCGTTTCGGTGACGTTTGGCAGCGCGAGGCAGATCTCGCGGATACGTTCGTTGTCCATGGCAAATAGTGTAGGACGGAAACCCTCTTGCAGGAATAAACAATCGCCTGAGCCAAAGCCCCAATTCGACGCATCGACGCTCGATGTCCAGTGCGTCCCGGCTGCCGAAGACGAGGGGCGCGCCTGCCGCGGAGGTGGGAATCGGCAGAGAAAGCTGTCGGGAGATGCGGCGGCGCAAGCCGCGACGGGATTGCACGCGGCGGGGATCGACTGGTTCAACGCAATCGACTTCTTATCCTCGGCCTGATCCTTTTGCAGACCATGTCCGCCGAGGTAATAGACGCCATCGAACTCTTCCCCAACAATGCTTGAGAGCGTGACCGTGCGCGCAAGGGCCGTGTGCGCATCTTCATCCCGCTAAAGGCGCCGCGTGGCCTCTTTCTGCGCGGATAGCGTGTCGCTATCTGAATCGAAAGGCGCCTGGCCTCCCTTTGGAGACGCAAGAACAATTCTTGCTGCGACATCACGAAATACAAAGAAAGGGGACAGCAAGCTCTTCCGAACAGAATCCGGTCTCTTTGTTGGTGTTTCCCAGTTGGTCGTGCGAGGTTAAAACGATCAGGATTTTCATCGAAACATTTCTCAAGCTGTGAGTCGGTTGTGATTTCCGCCAAACGAAGCAGCAATAAGCTCGTTCGTCCGGCCATTCGCGGAGGGAGCGTTGGAAACGGCCAGCCTGGGGGTCGATCTACCTTGACTCCAACCTCATTTCAGTTCATCGGCGCCCACGCGAACCACCAGCTTGCCAAAGTTTCTTCCCTCCAGCAGTCCAATGAAAGCCGCCGGTGCGTTTTCCAGCCCGTCCACCATGTCCTCGCGATATTTGATCGAACCTGCAGCGTACCACTCTGACATCTGCTTCAGAAACTCGCCGTAGTGTTGCCCGTAGTCATCAAAGATGATGAATCCCTGGACTCGGACGCGCTTCTTGAGGAAGACGCCCATGACCTGGAATGTGCGGTCAACGCCCTCAGACGCGCCGGTTGCGTTGTATTGAGAGATGAGTCCGCACAAAGGGATGCGCGAGCGCGTATTCAACAAGGGCAGGACGGCATCGAAGACTTTTCCCCCCACGTTTTCGAAATAGACGTCGATGCCTTTGGGACACTCCTGGGCAAGTTGTTGCTTGAGATCGGCGCTGTGATGGTCGATGCAGGCGTCGAATCCGAGATCCTGCGTGGCATAGCGACACTTTTCGGCTCCGCCGGCCACTCCCACCACGCGGCACCCCTTCAACCTTGCAATTTGGCCGACCACCGAACCCACGGCACCCGTTGCGGCGCCAACCACGACGGTCTCGGCCGCTACAGGCTTTCCGATGTCGAGCAGGCCCATATACGCCGTGAATCCCGGCATGCCCAGGACGCCGAGCGCATACGAGGGGTGCTCTAATTGCGAGCCCAGTTTGAAGACCCCTTTTCCGTCTGATACGGCATATTCCTGCCATCCGTTCTGGGTCAAGAGCCAGTCGCCAGGGGCATGATTGGGATTTTTGGAAGCTTCAACCCTGCTCACGGTTCCGCCCACCATTACGCCGCCGAGCGCCACCGGAGGCGCATACGAGGGCACATCGCTCATGCGGCCGCGCATGTACGGATCGAGCGAGAGATACACAGTGCGGAGAAGCATCTGGCCGTCAGCCAGAGTGGGGACAGGTTCCGACTCAAGCGTGAAATTGACAGGCGTTGGCGCTCCCACGGGCCGGGAAACCAGAATGATCTTGCGGTTCATAAGATTGCTCATTTTCTCGTTGGCTTTCTTCGTTTGGTTTGGCAAGGGCTTTGAACTGCGGCCGAATTGTATGGCCGTGTATGGCCGTTGTTACCGGGTGTCCGCCTCAAGTAGCGTCGTTAACACCTCATAGAGGTTGCGCGGATCATATTAACCCTTGCGGGCTCCCGAGGGCTCTTTGTCGATCTGGAGCAGTTTACACACCGCGGTCTGCGCGGATCTACCCAGCCGTAGACATGAGAACGGTTTGCGCCGTCAAACCGGATTTCCTCGCGGGCCTCGGAGAGCCGATCAATGGCTCCCAAACTCAACTTCTCTGCGTCGCGTACGCTGATGTTCAACCTTCGGCATGCCTAATCCTTCATATTCTTCTTGCATTGAAAGAGAGTGAAATTTGACACCTCGAACCGCATTTGCGAGACTCTAAGTTGCTGCCTGTTCAGCCAGAAGCCGCTGAACATGTGTCCCGTGCCGAAGTGGCGGAATTGGCAGACGCGCGTGGTTCAGGTCCACGTACTCGCAAGGGTGTGGGGGTTCGAGTCCCTTCTTCGGCACCAAAAAAGGCTATCCTTTTACAAAGAGCCACCTTCGGGTGGCTTTCGTCGTTAAGTCAGGCGTTGGCGTAGCGAACTTCAGTTACGGGAGATTGAGGGGTGGCGTCGAACGGGGCGAACATTCGCGGAAGAAACTCCGGTGCAAAGCCTTGAGTGCCTTCCAACTTCCCTCTCCGCGTCTTCGTCGCATTGCGGCCACGAAAAGCATGCCTTACGCACACTTATCCGCGAGTCCGGAAGCGCGATGTCTTTCGTAAGAATCTTCTCGCGGCCTCAATGTTTCTCTGCGAATTGAATCTTCCAGTCCACGACATCACTCTGGCCCATAAAGCTGACTCGAAGCACGCTTCCCCACGCTTGGAATTTGGCCTCGATTGTGGTTCCGGCTCTGGATTTAGCCTGAATGATCCGCACTGCCAGCTCCGGGGGAAACCTGACCCAGACTGAATAGGGGTCACCGGCAACCGTTTGCGATGACCCGCTTAAAGTGTGTCTTGAAGCGTCCCACTCCTGGGCCAATATGGAGTACGCGCCGGTAATGTGCCTCGACGTGCCAACAACCTGCGGATGGTCGGCAAGCGGGTGAACCAGCAGGACACGTGTGTCGTGCGGCTCGACTTCCACCGTCATGTCCCCCCGAAATATGCCCAGTACCTTCTGGTTCCAAAAATCGAAGACCACATACTGTTCGTGGGGATCGAGTCCGAGCTCCGATTCAAAGCTCACATTCTTCGCTGCCGTCCAACTGCGCCAGTTTGTCAATCCGACCGCATCGTAGATTCCCGCAGGGGCGTTGATCTTCAGGTCCAGAATCTCCGGATAGTTGTGGATGTAGTCGTCTGCTCGAACCTTCTTGAAAAGATCCCAGGCGGTTTCGGTGCCCCGGCTGAACAGATCGACAGGGACAATCGGCAGCGTTGGCATTGTGGCCTGAAGAAGCTTTACCCTCTCCGCGGGCAACTCCGGCATGACGCTGGCAAGTGGATACGCCACCCCGGTTAAAGACACGTAGCTTACAAGCGTGCGTGCTTCAGCCATGGTTGTGCCAAAGCCGGTGGGCGGATTTTCGCGATCCTTCTCAGTTTCAATCACAACCCTGGGCCGCAGCTTCATGGCCTGTTCCATTGTCATCGGCTCACCTAGCTCGAGCCCTTCGCCGGGCATGACATAGACCAGAAGATGATTCAAAAAGGCGTTGGCATTGATCGAACTGAACAGCGAATACATCCCCTGCCAGTTGTTGTAGAGGTCATCCCCATTGAAATATGAATTGGCATACCCGATTCCGTTCAGGGGCGTTCCGGCTGGGCACATTTCGATGAATCTCTTCGGACCGATGGTTTCCCGGAATGACTTGAGCCTGTCGCGGTAATTGGCAAGAAGGTCTGCCGACGGGTCGTGCAACCTGCTCAGGTCCACGGGCGGCGCATATTTTGGAAGAGCGTTTTCCCCGTCGAATTTGTAGTAGTCGAATCCCCAGCCATCCAGAGTGGCAAGGATGTGATTTTCGAGCTCGATTGCATGAGGGTTGGTGGAATCGAGAGCGGGTGTGCTGTAATCGGTTAAGTTCTTGCCTTGTTTGTCGTAAAGGTACCAATCGGGATGCTGCGCGACTGCCCCGGCATATGAGTTGGGTACCAGCCAGATGCCAGCCTTGAGCCCTCGCGATCGGATTTGGTTCGCCAGCCACTCAGGCCCATGCGGGAACTTCGCACGGTCCCAATTCTCGATCCAGAAGTGCTCTCCTTGGCTGCCCCGGTCATATCCATCGTCAAGCTGAACATATTGAAAGCCGTAAGGCTTTAAATGATCCGCAAGCCAGTCTGCGTTGCGGACAACGTCCTGTTCCGTGACCGCCTCATAGTAGCTTGTCCAACTGGACCAAACCATGGGGGCGCTTCGGAAGTAGCTGTCGTCGAACTTTGCGTAGAATGGAACCCCAAGGCTCTTGACGTAATAGTCCTGAATGGTGTGTATGGAGGCGTTGCCGGGAACTTGCATACTGATATCCAGTACTTCATCGTTCCCGGGTTCCCGGTTCATCTCTGCCCCGTCTTCAAAGGCGATGGCAGTGTCGGTGTTTCTGTCGAAAAGACTGTGAAAAGTCCGGCCTGACACCTGTCCCAGCCCGAAAAACATCGTCTCCGCATTCGATTCCGGCAGGAATGAACGATTATGCGTATAGCTTCCGCCGTAACCCTCGGCCACTTCTCCCGTGCCCCGCCAGTCAACCGGCGTGCCGCGATCATCCATCAGCCTGGCTACCACACGGTCCGGGGACGCCGGCGCCTTCGCAAGGATGACGCCCTCCGGCTCCGTCGTCGCGATTCTGAGAATGTCGTTTTCCACTTTGAATACCCAAGTGGACCGGGGCTGCGTCGTACTGATCTGAAGCTGATTGGCGCCCTCCACTTCGACGGACCATCCTTTCAATTCGGAGAGCCCTTCCGACTGTTTCCGGAAGAATCGAATATCTCTCAAAAGAATCCCCAGTGAATCCTTGGAAACATTCAACGAATCCCCACCCTCGCTCACGCTGACTGTCCATCCGCTGCTGTTGATAGAAGGGCTGGACGTTGCCGCATTGAGGCATAGCGGAGTTATCAGTAGGATCAGAACTGGAACAATGATGCGTTTCATTCAGACTTTCCTTTTCCGGCGCCGTCTTGCGTGGCCGCGGTCGCGACAAGGAGACTATCATAGACACGCGGGCGGGCGGAAATCTGTGCCCAGCAGAGCCGGCAACGGCACTTGCGTCATCTGGTCACCCAGCGGCGTTGGCAATCGCAACAATTCTTCGAGACATGATCGAGGACCGTTGTGAATTTTCAACGGGTCCATCCAAACCTCGCTGCGACGCGGCAACGTTGCCGGCTAGAAGGTCTTTGTTGAGTTCATGCCGGCCAATAGATCAACGCGGTTGCGCCACCTGGCTGCGAGTTCCTTGTCAGCGAGCGCCTTCATATAGACTCCGCCAACCACAGAGCGGGCCTGAAAGCCGCGCTGCGCGCCACTCTTGGTGAAGTACCAGTCAGTGAGTGGAACGCGGCTGGGGCCTTCGTTGACCCAGAGGCCGATCGGCGTCATCAGCGCGGCAAAGACGTCGGGTGCACCCGGTTTCGGCTTGCCGGCAAGCGTTGCGGTCCATATCTCCCAGTCTAGCTTCGTATAGCCCGCGCGATTGTCCAATGGAAGCCCATACTTGTTCAGGTGTTGCAAGTAGAAGGCGATCTCCGTCTGCCGCACTTGGTCAGGAAAGAGATTGAAGTCAAGAATCTTGTCCCACACCAGGTTATATTTTTGGCTCCATGTCCCGGGCTTATCGAACGCCAGTTTGTAGTGGTCGCCATCAAAGGCCAAGGCCTGCCATCTGTCGGCCATCTCCGTAGCCAGTTTCTGGTACTCAGCCGCGACTTCGGGCTTGCCCAAGCCCTGCGCCATCTGCGCATAGGCTGCCAGTCCCTCGATTGCCTTGATGGACAGGTTCGCGTTGTGCGCAAGGTGTCCGGCAAAGTCGTCAGTCGAAAGCTGATTGGACGGATCGAGCCCTTTATCGCGCAGGTACCCTGCCCACAGCGAGAATTGCGGCCAATACTGACGTATAAAATCCCAGTTTCCTTCTTCGCGGCTCATCGCCGCGGCCATGATCAGCAGATTGCCGCTCTCCTCCACCGGCATCTGGTCCTCCTCGGTCAGCTCGCCGCCTCCATATACCTGGCCGTTCGCCAGCGGATAGGTGCCGAGGTCATGCGGCGCAAAAGGGAATTTCCAGCGCGGCAGCGCTGCGTATTCGAGCACCGGCTTCAACTGCGCCTCGATGAGCGCAGGATTGAAAAATAGAAAGAAGGGCGCCGACGGATACAAGACGTCGACCGTGGAGATGCAGCCGTTGGAGAAATTCTCCTTGGGGAACAGCATTGGCGTGCCGTCAATGTCGGCGGCCAGTCCATGCGCCGCCAGGGTCTGCCTGTAAGCAAGGATGGCCAACTCGGCATAGTCCTTGCCGCCTGCCTTTTCCAGATCCGCAGTCAATTCGCCGTCGAACTTCTCTCCGCGTTGCTCCAGGCTCGGGTACTGGCTCTCCGCCGTGGCCAGCATCTGCTCCACGGTCATGCCGTTGCGCTGCCAGTAGGGGCGCAGCTTGCGGTTGAGATACTCAATGGAGAAACCCTCGGTGTAGGCAAGCAGCATGTGGCGGGTTGTGGGCATTGCCGAGAGCTTGCCCATCGGCAACACCACGGCCAGATGTGCGGCACCATCCCGCGGCATCAGCGGCATGTCCATCGCGTCGGCAACAGGCAGCGCTCCCGTCGCGGCAAAGCTGTCAACTGCGCCGTTTGACAGGGCAAATTGCGCCCCTGCGCCCTCGGGAACCGCCAGATGAAAATAGCCCCAGTCGATGCGAAGATCGTCGCCGGGGCGGTTCAGGACCCTCTGGTCGCGCGAGCCAACATTCAGCACCGTGAGTCCCTGTGCACGCGAGCGTCCCCATGTCACGGCCTCGTCCCGCGTGTTGACTGCAATCACCGGATCCACATCGACGAGAATCGAGACCTCATGATCGTCCTCCCCGGTTGCCGAGAAGGAGAGATACGTCACAGGCCGCGACAGCACATCCAGGTCCTTGGGAAAGGCCGGTGTGAAGAACGTAACCTTGAGGTTCACCCCGGCCGCCTGAAATGCGTAAAAGGTATGTGTCGGCGTCACTTCGAGACCTGTCTGCTCCATCGCCGGAATCTCGCGGGGTTCCGCTCCCATGAACCGGTAAGTCTTGCCGTCGATCCGAGCGAGGCCGACCAACGGCTGCGACGCGCCGGTCCAGTGCTTCGTGTCCTGATCGGTGAGCTTGTCAGCCATTGACCAGATGCTGAAATAGGGGTTGTGCGCTACGAGAGGAACAGCAGGCGGACGCTCCTGGGCGCAAGCCGGCGAAACGGAAAGAAGAATCGTGGCCACACCAAGGCAGCAGCGAAGAAGGCGGAAGAAACAGCCGGTCGAACTCATTTTCATCCTTTTCTTTTTTGGGACTGAACGTACCTGATCTCGTTTGCTTGCTTCAGCTCTTCGCGAAGCCAGATTGGGTTTCGTGAGGAAGTGTAACCGAAGGAGCGCCAGCAGCGGGAGCAGATTCGCGATGTACTCAGGAGCAGTGTGTCCCGGCTCAACTCCATCGTTACGCAGGCAGCAGTCCTATTGCTCCGCCCTCGACCCGTCCTTTGCGCATTCGCTAACCTGCGACGGGAGCAGTCGAAGGCTTTCGTGAATCCACGAGCAGGAAGAGACGGATCGTCTTCAGTTTGCCGCACGAACTTTCTTCAGTATCGGTTTAAGATGGCGCAGTCGAAGGCTTTAGAAGCGAATTTAATCCTCTTACGGGCAAGAATCAGAGATTCCAGCGGGCCCCAAATGCCTTCGCAGGCTGATAGACGCGCAGGCCCCCGGTCTCAAGCGATGAGTTTGGCGCGATCGTTTCTCAGTGCACTGCGGATGCGCCAGGCCCGGCTCCGGGCCTGTTCTTGCTGAGCAGGAAAGCCAGCACCACCAGCCCCATCGACATCCATGACAGCTCCATGTAGACGTCCTGGTAACCCTGCATCTGCGCCTGGCGATTTAATTGTGAATAGATGTTGGCCAGCGCCATGCCCATGCCATTCGAGGAGCCAAAGTGGCCGGCGAAGTATCCCGCCAGCGTCTGCGCGTGTTGCTGGAATGCAATCGAACCCGGCTGCATGCCGCTCTGCAAATGCTGCTCGTGCCACTCGGAGCGACTGGTCACCTGCGCGTTGGTGACTGCGATGAGGATGCTGCCGCCGATGTTACGGGCGAAGTTGATAAGGCCCGCCACCTGGTTGCTCTGCTCCTTGGGCATGCCGACATACGCAGCCGTGGTAATCGAGATGAAGCAGAACGGCAAGGGAAGCATCTGTACGACGCGCAGCCACGACGCGGCGCCGAAAGTCATGTCCAGAGTAGTCACTTTTGCGGCGTAGCGGAACGTGAGCACGAACAGACTGAAGCCGATGACCGTCAGGGTGCGGGCTGAGATTTTGCCGGTGGCAAAACCGGCCATGGGCATGACAAACAGCAGCGCGAACCCACCCGCTGTGAGCGCCATGCCCGCGGTGGTCGCGGTCCAACCGAGCAGTTGCTGCATATACTGCGGCTGCAGCACCGTGTTGGCGTTCAGCACGCCGCCCACCAGCATCATCAGGAAACAACAGATGGCGAAGTTCTTGTATCGGAAGAGCTTCAGGTTCATGAGCGGATTTTTCTGCCGCCACTCCCACACCACG
This sequence comes from uncultured Acidobacteriaceae bacterium, assembly GCA_963793885.1. Taxonomy (GTDB): domain Bacteria; phylum Acidobacteriota; class Terriglobia; order Terriglobales; family Acidobacteriaceae; genus Telmatobacter. The sequence continues at coordinate 657,706 of CAWCBQ010000001.1, read as the reverse complement.
AGCCCAATCATGCCGACGACAAACAGGAAGCCGAAAAACTGAATGAAGCCTGAAGAGAACCAGTCGTTCTCCTCGCCCTTGTCAAGCATGATCTGCAGTCCGCCCATGGCTACGGTCAGGAAGCCCAGGCCGAGGTAGTCCATCTGCCGCAGCCGCGAGCGGTCGGGCTTGATCCAGGGCGGATCGTCCACCAGCCGCGTGACCAGAATGAAGGCGAGAATGCCCACCGGGATGTTGATAAAGAAGATCCAGCGCCAGGAGAAATTGTCCGTGATCCAACCGCCCAGAGTGGGGCCGATGGAGGGCGCCAGCACGGTTACGAGGCCGTAGATTGAAAAGGCCTGGCCGCGTTTGTGCGGTTCAAATGAATCGGCCATGATGGCCTGGGCCATAGGCTGCATTCCGCCGCCACCCGCACCCTGAATCACCCTGAAAATCAAAAGGAGGGGTAAAGTGGGTGCAGCACCGCATAAGAAGCTGGCGACGGTGAAGACCAAGATGCAGAACACAAAGAAGTTACGCCTCCCCATAAGGCTCGACGCCCATCCACCCAATGGAAGCACGATGGCATTCGCTACCAGGTAGCTGGTGAGCACCCAGGTTCCCTCGTCGGTGCTGGCGCCCAGGGTGCCGGCAATATGCGGCAGCGCTACGTTGGCAATGGAGGTGTCCAACACCTCCATAAATGCAGCCAGGGCCACTGTCATGGCGATCAGCCAGGGGTTCACCCGCGGTTTCCAGACAAGGTTGGAGGCCTGGTTAGGGTTTTCCATTTGCCTGGCTGGGGCCGGCGATGCGGTTTGCGACTCTGGCAACAGTGCTCTCCTGTTAAATTTTGCCGTTCTTCTTTGGCTGGCCGGGGTGGTGCGGCGCCTGGACTTGGCCTCGGAAGGCTGGGACCATGGGCTGCGTGCTGTACCTTAGATTCGCATCCCCCGCCCCGGGGTTCATGGATTCCTGCACCGTGATTTTGGGTTTATCCGGTCTGTGTGCTCAGCGCCGGCGCTATCGCATCTATGGCGGGGCAATGTACCCTTAGGGGCAGGTCATGCCCGATTTTTCCCAAAAAACTCATGGTCGAAAGCCGCCCCGGCGAGGCATGGAAGCTTTTGCCTCGCGCGACTTCAGGCGGTTCCAGTTGGCGCGCGTCGCCGCCGTCCTGGGCTACGCGGCGCAGTCGGTGGCTGTTGCCTGGCAGGTGTACGCCATCACGCACCGTGCCATCGACCTGGGCTACACGGGCTTGGCGCAGTTTCTGCCCGGCCTTCTCTTTCTGCTGCCTGCCGGCCATGTCGCAGACCGCTTCGATCGCCGCCAGATCATCCTGGTCTGCTACGGTATGCAGGCGCTCTGCACCACAGCACTGCTCCTGCTTGCCCGAACGGAACTTCACTCGGTCTATCCCATCTACCTGGTCCTTTTTTTCGTCGGCACCGCGCGTACCTTCTCAGGGCCGGCCAATTCAGCGCTTATTCCCCACCTGGTTCCCGAAGCGCACTTTGTCAACGCGGTCACCTGGGGCGCCACCATCTTCCAGTTCGCAACGATCATTGGCCCGGCCCTGGGAGGCGTTCTCTTTACACTGCCTCTGGTTCGCTTTGTTCCCGACACGCTGTTGCAGGGTGCGGGCATCGTCTATGTCTTCACTTTGGGCACGCTGGGCTGGTCCCTGGTGCTTGTCGGCAGCATGCGGACACGCTCAGGCCGGATGGAGCACCGCGCACTGTCACTCAAGGTGGTGCTCGCAGGGTTCCAGTACATGGGTCGCTCGCCCCTGCTGCTCGGCGCCGCGTCGCTTGACCTTTTCGCCGTGCTGCTGGGTGGGGCCGTCGCGCTCACGCCCATCTTCGCCAACGACATTCTGCACACCGGTCCTCGCGGCCTGGGCATGTTGCGCGCCGCTCCCGCTGCCGGTGCCGTAACAATGTCTCTCCTGCTGGCGCGCTTTCCCTTCCGCCGCCACGCCGGTTTGCGGCTCTTTGCCTGCGTGGCAGTTTTTGGCGCGGCTACGATAGTCTTCGGCTATTCGCATTCTCTGGCGCTCTCGCTCACCGCGCTTTTCGTCGCCGGTGCGGCAGACTCTGTCAGCGTGATCATCCGCGGCTCTCTGCTGCAACTGGCCACTCCCAATGAGATGCGCGGACGTGTGAGCGCCGTGAACTCACTTTTTATCGGCGCGTCCAACGAACTCGGTGAATTTGAAAGCGGCCTGACCGCGCAGTGGTGGGGCGCGGTGCGCGCCACGGTAATCGGCGGCGTCGGTGCGCTGGTCGTAGCCGGCCTGTGGAGCGTGATCTTTCCCGGCCTGCGCAAGGCCGACGAGTTGACCGCCGATGCCCTGCGCCCGCAGGCAAAGCTGAAAGTCTAGAGCGCTTGCCGGGCCCCCGCCGCAAACCGGCACTCAAACGACAAACACCCGCGTACCGCGGGTGTTTGTCGTTACGGCGGTTTTGAGGAAAGATGCTATTTTTGTGCTGTTTGCACAGGCGCCTGCCCGGTTGCAGCAGGTGGATTGACCTTGGCATTCAGAAAATCCGTCAGGTCATTCACATCCTGTTGAGTGCCCACCATGGGCGGCATGAACCGGCGGTAAGGCATGTCAGACTTGTAGTCGTGGAGCATGGTGACAAAGCTGCCGATGTTGGCGCGGTCGCGTCCGCTGAGCAGTTGCCGCATCGGGCGGTATCCGTCCATCGTGTGGCAGGAGCCGCACTCGCCCCGGAAGATTGCTTCGCCGCGGGAGTAGCTTGAATCCGACGCATTCCACACCCAAAGCGAGTGGGCCAGGTATCCTTCCTGGTTGATGCGGCTCACGTAAGGAACGCGCACGCCGTTCGAATACATCCAGTGGCCGATGACGTAGGGCTTGCGCAGCATTTCGCGCGAGTACTCTCCTGCGCCGGTGGCCATTAGCGCCAGCAACAGCACCGCGATGGCGTGCGACAGGTTGAAGTCCAGGGGATTGCGATAGGCCAGGAAATACGCCACGGCCACGATGGTAGCGGAAGTGACGATGATGACCAGCGCCATGCGCGTGACGGCAGAGAACGTGCCCGCGTTGATGGTGTCGATGCCCAGGGTCAGCAGTGCCTGCTGGGACGCGGGAACCATCATGTAATACCAGATCATCAGGAAAGGGATGGCGACGAAGGAAGGCAGCAGCCACCTCACGCTCCACCGCACTTTGCTGATTTTGAGGGCTGGCTGTTTGTCGCCGTCGATCCGGCTCGCGGTAATCAACGCCCACACGCCGGCCAGCGACAGGCAGACGCAGGTGCGCAGTGCCAGGCTCGGCCAATAGGTGGGATTAAAGAAGGCGTTCCAGAACTTGCTGGCCTCATAACCTGTTCCCGCGACGGCCAGCCAGGTGTCGCCTGGCGTGAGCATGAACGCGAGAATGCCGTTGATGATGATCAGGGTGAATGCCGATGCGCCGGCATAAACCCAGCCCACCTTCAGGTGCAGCTTGGGGTCGATGCGGTTCCACGTGTAGTAGTAAACCGCGACGGTGGCCAGTTCCACCAGGAAGAACACCCACTCCATGGCCCAGCCGAAGACGAAGTTGTGAATCAGGGTGCTGGTGGCCTCGGGGTGCGTGAGTCCAATGGCAAACCAGATGCCTACGCCGGAGACGGTGCCGAAGACCGCGGTAAGGATGAGGAAGAACTTCGAGTGGCTGGCCAGCTGCTTCATCCACGCGGCCCGAAGGTCGGGGTCGGCCATGCGCAAGGCCTTGCGCTCTGCCATGGGCAGATAGAGGCCGCCGCCTACCGCGAACTGCGAGATCATGACGTGGAAGATGGCGATGATGCCGATCACCCAGCCCGAGCCAAGAATTGGAATTTCCCAGAATGGATAGTTCATGTTTTTTCTGCTCCTGGCTCTCGGAGTTCAGTTATCCGCTTTTCGTGTCCTGGCCATGCCGTTGGTGCGAGCAGGGCGACGCTGAAAGCCGGCGGCTGAACGCCTGAAGCTACCTTACCGAATGGTCCAATAGCCAATGACTGTGGTGGCCAACAGCGCGAACACCGCCAGCAGGCCGAAGTAGTGTGCGGCGCGCGCGCGCTGTCCGCTCTCTTTGCTCGTATCGTAGAACGGAATCAGAATCCACAGTACGATCCCGAGCGTGAACAGCAGGATGCCCGCAATCTCACCGGCCTCGCCGGGCAAGAACGAGCCCAGCAACTTGAGCATCTCGAAGGGGCTCATAAAGTACCATTCGGGATGAATCCCCGCTGGCGCAGGCACCAGTGAGTCGAACTGCTTGCCGAGAGGCCAGGGAAACACAGAGGCCATCAGCGCCAGAATGTTCAGCGAGATCAGCCACATGGCCAGATCCTTGCGCAGGAAGTTAGGCATGAAGGGCATGCTCTTGCGCTCCACCGCCGGCTTTTCTTCTTCGCTGGGAGGCACCGCGTTGCCATAGCGCTGCACAAGCCACAGGTGGAAGCCGAGCAGCGGCACAAAGAGCGCCGGTAACACCACCACATGCAGCGCAAAGAACCGCTGGACCGTGAACTCGCTCACATCCGGACCGCCGCGCAGCATGTTGGCAATGAGCGGACCGATCCACGGAATCGCAACCGGAATCTGAAGTCCCACTTTGGTGGCAAAGTAGCTCAGCTCATCCATCGGCAGCAGGTAACCTGAGAAGCCGAACACTGAAGCGAGTCCCAGCAATGCCATGCCGCTCAGCCAGCCTAACTCGCGCGGCTTGCGGTAGGCCTTCATAAAGAAGACTGAAAACATGTGGACGAGGATGGAGAAGATCATCAGGTTGGCCGACCAGGAGTGCGCCGAACGGATCAGCCAGCCGAAGTGCATCACGAACGTGATCTGGCGGACTGACTCGTAAGCGTCGGCACCCGGCCGGTAGTAGACCAGCAGCAGAACACCGGTAAAGCACTGCACGAGGAAAAGGAACAGCGAGATGCCGCCCCAGTAGTACCAAAAAGACTGGGAGTGCACCGGAACGGTCTTGTGGCGCGCGAAGGCGGCCAGCTCGCTCAGGCCCAACCGCTCATCCACCCAGTCGTAAACGTTGCTCGTGATTGTTTTTGCAGTCATGCTTCTATCCTTTTGAACGCGCTCGTTCCTTTTCCTTTGCAGCGCCTTGCCATGTCAGGCTGAAAACATCAGGAATTCCCATTAAATTGCGCCTTTGCACATGCAGGTTATGCCGCTCTTTGAGTTCAGTGGACTAAGCCCGCGAAACTTCAACGCCGGTCTCGTTCACCGCGACTTTGTAGAGGGAGAGCGGCTTGGGCGGCGGCCCGCTGACGTTAGCGCCGGTATAGGCGTTATAAACGCCGCCGTGACATGCGCAATGAATCCGGTCAGCCTGGGGCTCATACTGGACCGTGCAGCCCAGGTGTGTGCAGACCGCGGTCATCGCCACCCAACGATTGTCCTCGTGATGAATCAGCATGGCCGGACGGGTGCCGAATTTGAACATCAGCACCGAGCCCGCCGGCAACTCTTGGGCGTCCTTCAGCGTCACCTCGGTTACGGCCGTTGCGCTCAGTGCCATTTCTTCAGGCGAGGCCAGGTAACGGTAGATAGGGTAGGCCAACGCGGCGGTGTAGCACAGGCCTGCCGCGCCCGCCGCTGCAAGAAACGCGCGGCGAGTCTTTGGTTCGCTGTGTTCATCCAGAATGATTGCGGAATTTGCAAGATCGCTCATAAGCTATGCCGCACTCTCCATTACTTTCTCAGCGCGCGCCACCACGGACACGAGCCATCCAACCACGCCCAACCCGGCCACAAACAGCACCAGGAACAACCCGACCACGCCCCAGTTGGTTACCACGACCCGGTCCCATACGTCGTAGCCTTTGCTCAACAGGGTCAGGTCGCGGACGCCGTCTCGGTAGATGACGAGCATGATTTCAACCAACACCGCCAGCAGCACGCCGGCCCAGCTTACCCAGCCAGCCGCAACCTTGCCGAACCCGGCATAGGCGCCCAGCAGGACGGCCACGGCAACCAGGGCCAGCCAACCGTATCCGGAGAACCCGGCGAAGCGGTAAAGCCAGTGGCTTTGGAGCCCGGCTTTGACAGCCTCGGGCTGCACGCTTGCCGCCCACAATCCTGCCAGCAGATAAATAACTCCAAAGGCCGCGGCGACCTTGCCACCCAGGCCGGCAGCAAAGTGCTTTTCCTCCGCGGTAAAGGTACTGCGCCCGGCCAGATAGACGAGCCACAGTCCGCCCACAAACAGTCCGCCAGCCATCATCAGCAGCCAGCGCGGCGTGAGCGTGGGGTCGCCCGTAGGCAGATACGCACCCATCGCCGAAGCCGAGTACATGCCGCGCCACACTTCGGGCCGCAGCATCAGCGTCATATTGCTTGAGAGCAGCCGGGCAATGAATCCTGCCAGAATCCATGCGCTCAAGCCCACCCACCATGCCTGCCTGCCCTCCTCAAGCCGCGCCGTGAAGCGGTAAAGCAGCCAATAGGTCAGCATCAGGATGAAGATGATCGAAATCCAGTAGATACCCATCAGCACGCTGCTTGTGTAGAGCGCCCGCCCATAGAGCACCTGCGCAAACAAGAGCGGCGGCACACCGAGGTTGATCACAAAGGTCATAACCACCGTCAGCCGCCGAGCCAGAGCCCGTGCCGTGACAAGCGACAAGGGTGAACTGCGAAATAGGCTAAGCAGCACCGCAAGCAGCAGTCCGCCCAGCAGCATCTCGACGGCCACAAAGTGCAGCGCCAGCGTGACGATATGAAGCAGCTTGAGCAGCCATACGGGCGCCGGCAACGGTATGGGATCGACAGCGGGATAGGGATTCATAGGATTGCGGAACTTCCTTTCACTCTCAAACCGGCGATGGATCTGTCACCAAAGCGGCACCGGTCCATCACTTTTCACTCGCCTCGCCGCCGCGGGCCGGGAACAACTGGAGGCCGGAAGCAGCGGAAGAGTTCCTGGCGGATATTGGACTGTTTGTCTCCAATTTCAATCGACAAAAGTCAACCTATCCTCAGCGACGACCAGGGGTCTGTGACACATAACACATCCGCTTGTGACGCATTTCTTTAGGCTCCCGTAAGAGCTCACACTGAAATATGGGGTTTATTGGTCACGGGGAGACTCGCCAAACGGGGCGACCGCATGAAAAAGCCCAATTCGTCGATGCAACTTACGCGTGCAGCCGACTACGCTGTCCGCGTCATGATATGCTTGGCTTCCTCTGCCACCCAGGAGCGCGTTTCGCTTCCCACCCTGGCCGCGGCAACCGAAGCACCGGGGAGCTTTCTTTCCAAAGTGCTTCAGGCCCTTTCGCGCGCCGGGCTCATCACATCGCGGCGCGGGCAGACTGGCGGTTTTCAGATTTCGGCGCGGGGCCGGAAGGCATCCATGCTCCAGGTGATTGAGGCCATTGACGGTCCCATTTGCTTGAACCTCTGCCTCGTCTCCGGCCAATCGTGCCACCGAAGGGCTGCATGCCCGGCTCATCCGGTATGGGCAAAGGCGCAGAGGTCGATGCTCGAGGTTCTCTCCGCCGCTTCGATTGCCGAGATGGCATCCCATTCGCAAAACACGTAGAAACTTAGCCGGCACGTCGCGCAAAGAAGCAACTCCATGTTCGCAGTCCTATAGAACCCCCCGGGCAATGCGCATCTTCGCGTTTCGATGAGTTATTTGCAATTCTCAGCCAAGAAGTGTTCCAATCGGACTATTGAAACAGGGGTGCTCCACGATGTGGGGCTGAGAAATACCCTCGAACCCGATCCGGATAATACCGGCGTGGGAAGTTTTCGAAGCCGTTCGGCCTTCTTCCTCGAATCCATCTGAGTTCCCTTGTTTCCCGATGCAGCCAAGGGGATCCTATGTTCGATTTCGCCGCCTTCCGCACCAGACCCAAATTTCTCGCCGTATCGCCCGGTTCTCCCGGGTGTGCGCTTCTACTGACCTTTTGCCTGGCCGCTTCTTTCGCCGCATTCGCGCAAAACCCTCCGCAGACGTCCTCGAATTCACCTGCAGGCGTTCAAGTCGCGCCTGCCGCACAGAAGTTGCCACCAGTCACCACCACCGTCATTGTTCACGGCGAAACCAGCGACGATTACCTTCCCGAATCGCTGACAGTGGGCACCTTGGACGGCGCGGAAATCAAGAACGCGCCGGTCTCCGCCACTGTCGTCACCCGCGACCTGCTCAATGATCAGGTCTCCCGCCTGCTCTCAGATGTCGTAAAGAACGACGCCTCCATCGGCGACGACTACGTCGCCGTCGGCTACTACGGCTGGTTTCAGATCCGCGGTTTTCCCATCGATCTCGCCACCGGCCTTGAAATCAACGGCCTAACCGTCGCCGGCGAGCAGGACGTTCCCCTTGAAAACAAAGAAAGCGTCGAATTCCTCAAAGGCATCGCTGGCCTCGAGAGTGGCGTCGCCAACGCCGGCGGCCTCATCGACTACGTCACCAAGCGCCCCGCCGTAATCAAGGCAATCGACCTCGCCACCGACCACCGCGGTTCGGCCTACGGAGCAGCCGATCTTGGCCATCTCTTCGGTGTGCAGAAGCAAGTCGGCGTCCGCCTCAATCTTGCCGGCGAGCGCATCGTCCCCTATATGAACGACACCAACGGCTGGCGCGGCGTCGGCGCCCTCGCCACCGATTTCAGGTTCTCCCCCGCCACCATTCTCAAAACCGACTTTGAGTACCAGTACAAGACCGAGCGCGATGGCAGCGGCTACCAGCTCCTCGGCGGTACATCCGTCCCCGACATCAACCGCATCTATCGGTCCACCATGCTCGGCGACCAGCCCTGGGGCCTCCCCGATATCTACAGCGCCTTCAACACCTCCCTGCGTCTCGACCACACGTTCTCGACCAACTGGTCCGCCTTCGCCGCAGCCGGCCTCAGTCGCTCTGACATTCAGGACAACGTCATCTACGCCTACGGCACGTCCTTTGATCCCGTCTCTGGCCTCGTCAACTGCCCCAACGCCCCCTACGCGTCTGAGTATTTCTTCTGTCCCGACGGTACCTACGGCGTCTACGACTACCGCGATCCCGGCGAACTCCGCATCGATGCCCAGGCGGAAGCCATGCTCGTCGGCCGGTTCCACACCGGCGCTCTCGCTCACGACGTCGTGCTCGGAGGCGAGCTTTTTCTCCGCAGCGTTCAGGAGCCCGGCGCACCGCCCCCCAACGCGCCTTCCAGCGTGGCTGACGGTGCGGTCTACTACTACGTGGGCTCCGAGAATATCTACGCACCGAGCACGCCCATCGACCTGGCATCCGCCGAAAGCCCGCTTCAGTTCGCCGGTCCGCGCACGCTGTGGGAAGATAGCCATCAGTCCGCAGGCATCATTCAGGACCGTATCCATGTTCCCGGCCGCATCCAGCTCATCGCCGGAGCCCGCGCCGACTCACTCCGCGATAACAACTACTCCGCGGGCATTCCCACGCATAGGTTCGTCTGGCTTCCCCAATTCGCCGTTACCTTCAATCCCATCAGCACACTCACCCTCTATTCCAACTACGGCGTCCTGCTCTCTCTCGGCCCGCAAGGTCCGTGGTGGACCGATAACCCGAGCCAGTTCCTTTCACCTTTCTTCACGCGCCAGGCCGAAGTCGGCGCAAAATACTCACCCGCTCCGCGCATCCTTCTCACCGCCGCTATTTACCGCATGCGTTCCCCGTTCTTTTATCCCAAAACCCTCGCCGGCCCGGACACGTTCTGCCCGGCTGGTGCGGCAGGGGATCAGTGCTTCGAGTCAGAAGGCCGCGAAACCCACAACGGCTTCGAATTCAGCGCCGAAGGCAAAGCTGCCAACTGGCTTCGCCTCAACGCCTCTGCCGCCGCCATCAGCGCCATCTCAACTGACACAGGCACCCCCGCCTACAATAACCAACAAGTCATCAACATTCCCCGCCTCCACACCACCTTCTTTGCCGACATGACTCTTCCGCGCTTCCACAGCCTGCATCTCATGCCCGGCTGGAGCTTCAGCGGCCGCAAAGACGCCACCCGCGACGACACTGTCTCCGTCGCTTCTGTCAATCTCTTCAACCTCGGCGCCAGTTACAAGCCCGGCGGTGAAAAGGGCCGCGTAACCATCCACCTCTACGCCGACAACATCCTCAATAAGCGCTACTGGTCTGATACCGGGGCCAACGGAGGCGACACCTTTATCTGGCTAGGCGCGCCGACGACGGTGCGCCTCTCGGCCCATTACACTTTCTAAGTCGTAGCTCCACGCAAGGTGACCCCCTCAATGAGCGCAACCGTAAAAGCGCACGGCATGGACGGCACGCTTGTCACACCCGACTGGCCGCCGCTCGCGCTGGCCGAGTTGTGCTCGTTGTTCAGCCAATTTCCGGCGCTTGGCGAGCCTACGAACATTCTCTTCTCGAGCCCGCGGCCATTTTCTGCCGCTGCGGTGGTTCGCACATCGGCAGGCCGGGCCTTCATCAAGCGCCATCATTGCACGGTACGCGACGCCGAAGGCCTGCTTGAGGAGCATCGCTTTCTTGCGCACCTGCTTAGCGCCGGAGCCTCAGTGCCCAAGGTCCTCGCCTCCACATCGGGCTGGACGGCAATCGAAATCGGCGAATGGACCTACGAAGTGCATGAAACGCCGCCGGGCATCGACCTTTATGAGGACGCAATCTCGTGGACGCCCTTTCGCACCGTGTCGCATGCTCATGCGGCCGGCCAGGCGCTGGCGCGTCTGCATTGCGCGTCGCAGGGTTTCGCAGCGCGCCGCCGCAAGCCGCGTCCGCTGGTTGCGAGCTTCACCATTTTTGCCGCACCCGACCCTTATGTGGAGCTCAATCGCTATCTCGATGCGCGCCCCGCACTGGCCTCGAATGCCGCCGTGCGGGTAAGTTGCCGTCAGGCTCTGCAATTGCTCGCCCCGTTTCATGCGCAACTCTTGCCGCTGTTGCCCACGCTTCCGACGCTCTGGGCCCACAACGACCTTCATGCCTCTAATCTCTTCTGGAGCGACGCAGGCGATGATGCGAAGGCCACGGCGATTATCGACTTCGGTCTCGCCGACCGCGCCAATGCGGTATACGACATCGCCCATGCCATCGAGCGCAACATTGTCGAGTGGCTCGTGCTCGTTGCCGACCCGGCTCATCCTGAAGATGTCCCCATGCATCTCGATCACCTGACGGCTCTGCTGGAAGGCTACGACTTTGTGCGCGCGCTCTCAGCGGAGGAAGCCGCCGCCCTCGCGCCCATGACTGCTCTCTGCCACGCCGAGTTCGCGCTTTCTGAAGCTGACTATTTTCTCACTGTCCTGCACTCGAAAGAGAAGGCGCGGATGGCACACGAAGGCTGGCTGGTCGGCCACGCGCGCTGGTTCCGAAGTGCTTCGGGCAAGAACCTTTTGAACGCGATTGAGCGATGGGCCGCGGCCCGCGACCAGCGCGCGCAAAAAGTGGGGTTGCGGTGATCGCATACTATCTCGCCGAACACTGGATTGAACTTGCCGGTACCGTTACCACCGTTGTCGGCATCTGGCTCACGACGCGCCGTCTTCTCATCTGCTGGCCCGTGGTGCTGGCAGCAGATGTGCTTTACCTGGTCGTTTTTTACCGCGCGCGTCTCTTCTCCGATGCGCTTCTGCAAATCTTTTTTATCGCGTTCACGCTCTATGGCTGGTGGCACTGGTGGCGCGGCGTTGTCGAGGAGGGCGAAGTCCGCGTGGCGCCGCTCAATCTCCGCGGCTGGCTGGCCGGCCTGGCAGCGGGCGCGGTGGGTTCAGTTCTGCTCGGCTGGCTAATGGTGCGCATTGGCGCAGCGCTGCCTCATCTGGATGCGGCTCTCACCAGCTATTCGCTTGTGGCCAGCTGGTGGCAAGCACGTAAACACATCGCCAACTGGTGGCTCTGGATCGCCGTCGACCTTATCTATATAGGTGAGTACCTCTACAAGGATTTGCGCATGACCGCTGTACTCTATGCCGGCCTGGTGGCTCTTGCCGTCCTCGGCTTGCGCGACTGGCGACGCGCGGCTTTGGCAGCCTAAATCGCCGCCTGCACCACGTTCTCGAGCGGCGCGCCCGACATATAGCGACGCAGTTCGCCCGCCGCCGTGCGCAATGCGCGTGGCGAAAACTCTTTGCTCGAACCACCGATGTGCGGCGTGATCATCAGGTTCGGGCAACTCCACAGCGGATGCCCCTCCGGCAACGGCTCGGGATCGGTCACATCAATTGCGGCGCGGATCCTTCCAGCGTTGAGCGCCTCTATGAGCGCATCCGTATCCACGATCGGCCCCCGCGCGGCGTTCACCAGCAGTGCGCCCTGCTGCATAAGCGCAAGCTGACGGCTGACCGATCAGCCCCTTCGTCTCATCGGTCGAAGGCAAAATCAACACCACAACTTCGGCCTGCGGCAGCAAGTTGTCAAGCTCGCTCACCGCGTGGACGTTCGGCTCACTACGGGCGTTGCGGGCCACACGCGTCAGCTCCACGTCGAATGGCGCCAGCATGCGCTCGATCTCCTTGCCGATGGAGCCATAGCCCGACCAGCAGCACGCTCTTGCCGGTCAACTCCTCAAGTAACACTGGCGGATACCAAGGTCGCTTGTCGCCGGTGATCGCGGCATAGTGCTTTGAAGCCTCGAAGCGCCGCTTCCATTTACCCTCGCGCTGAATTCTCGTCATACATCGGGATAGTACTTCAACATGGAGAGAATCGCGCTGAGGGTCCATTCAGCCGTGCTGATGTTATGCGCGCCGCGCGCGTTGCAGATGGTCACATGCGGTCCCACCAGCGGCGGTATCCACTCTGTGCCGGCCAGCATGGAAAGCACCAGCCGCACGCCTCTCAGCCACGGCCAGGCAAGCATTGCCCGATTCGAATATGGGTTTGGAATCCACACCTCGATTTCGATCTCGCGGTCTGGCGGATCCGGAATCGCGATCAGCTCGACTCCGCGAGGAAAATCGCGAAACAGCTCCGACCGGCAATATGTCTGGGTATCCAACGCGCATCTTGATTCAAGAGCAGCCCCGTTCAGGTGAGGGGGCCGTGGCTTTCATGCTATCGCAGCCATCGTCTGCCGACATCACTTTTTGTCGAAGAACAGAGTATCTTTGAAAAAATTCAACCGCGAAATGACACTATGCGCCTGAGATTCAAGAAAACGCACTCTCAACAGCGAGCTTGCAGTCAAGCTGCGCGTTGAGGCGCCGCAAAATTCGGCGCTTCTCTCCTGGGAACACCGTCGCCTCGCTCATCCATGCGGCAAAGACCGCGCTGGCCGCGGCGCTTTGCTGGTGGCTGGCTTTGCAGTTCGGCCTTCACGACGGCTACTGGGGATCCATCAGCGCTATCATCGTCCTCCAGTCCGATGTGGGTTCCACCGTCAGCGCCTCGCGCGAGCGGCTGCTGGGCACGCTCATCGGCGCCCTGCTGGGCTTTTCCTTTTCGCTCTTCGGGCCGCTCTTGTTGAGTTACATTCTGGCGATTCTGGCTGCCATCATCGTCTGCGGCCTGCTGGGGCTCCGCAACAGCTGCGACGCCTGGCCTGCGTCACCATCACCATCATCATGCTGGTGCACAAGGAAGGTCCGCGCTGGGGCCTGGCAATGGATCGCGTGGGCGAGGTGATTCTTGGCATCGTGGTGGCCCTGGCTGTGACCACGCTCGTTTTTCCTGACCGCGCACGTCTGCGTCTGCGCGATGGGCTTGCTCAGGAGTTTCTGTTGCTGGGCAGTTTGTTTGAAGCGGTTCTCGAGGGTTTTCGTGGCGCTCCCGCGAAGAACCTGCCCGAGTTGCATGAGGAAGTGCGGGCGGTTTTGCGCGCCAACAATCAACTGCTTGAGGCCGCGCGCAATGAACCCTCCGGCGGTCCCGGAGGTCGCGAAGGTCTTGAGATGCTTTCGCAGTTCGGCCGCTCGATCTTCGATGCTATAGTCGCACTGGAATTCTCGGTCGAAGGCAGCCGCGAAGATGGATTCGCATCGCAACTGGAACCTGCGCTGGGACACCTGGCTGTGGATATCCGCACCGGCTTTCACCACGTTGCCGGCCGCATTCACAAGTGGCGTTTCGATTCTCGCCGCCGGCCATCAATCTTGAGCAGGACATTGCCGATCTTGAAGCGCGCATGGATGCGGTGCGGCACACCGGCATCGGTTTTTCGCAAGCCGAAATTCTGCGCGCCTACGCGGTGCAACTCCATCTCAAGCAGATTGCGCGGCTGCTGCGCGCCTCGCGCGTTGAAACCAGCCGGCCGTCGGCGAGGCGCAAAAGCAGGAGCCAGGCATAGAAACGCCGGCACCCGTCAAATCGAAACTAGAAGGCCAGTAACTCTGTGTAAACCGCCATCCCCACCACCGCGTCCACGCCCAGTGCATCCAGTGCATCCACTTCCTGCTGGCTGCGAATGCCGCCGGCCACAATCAGCTGCTTTTCCGTAAGTCGCGCAGCCGCGCCGCGGTCTCAATGGGAAAGCCCTGCATCAGGCCCTCGCCATCCACATGCGTGTAGAGAAACGCATCGACATAAGCTTCGAGTTGCGGAATTGCATCGTCAGGCGTCAGCTCCACCTGAGCCTTCCAGCCCTTGATCGCAATGCGCCCATTCTTCGTGTCGATTCCGGCCACCACGCGCTCCGCGCCCACGCTCGCGGCTAACTCGCCGGCAAACTTTGCTCGCACCCCACCATCTTCCGTAAAAAGCGCGGAGCCGATGATGACGCGCTTTGCGCCCCCATCCAGCACCTGCCGTGCACGTTCAATGGAGTGAATTCCGCCCCCCGCCTGGCACGGAAGCCGCCGGGCAATCTGCGCGACGAGCGTCTGGTTGTCGCCCTGCCGCATCGCTGCGTCCAGATCGATCAACTGCACCAGCGGAAACTTCGAAAACTTCTCGATCCAGTATTCAAAGTCGTCGAACGCCAGGCGCAGCTTCTCACCCTGCACCAGTTGAACGATGCGTCCGCCCAGCAAATCGATTGATGGAATCAGCATGGCAACCTCACCGAGACGCCGGCCTTTGCCAGCTCTTGCTTGAGTGAACGCGCGCTCGAAACTCCGAAATGGAAAATGCTCGCCGCCAGCGCTGCGTCGGCCTTGCCGCGTCCGAACACATCCGCAAAATGCTCCACGGTTCCCGCGCCTCCCGAGGCAATCACGGGGATGCCCACAGCCTCGCTCACCGCTGCTGTCAACTCGCAATCGAAACCCGCCCGCGTTCCGTCCGAGTCCATGGACGTGAGCAGAATTTCGCCGGCGCCGCGCGCCTCGGCCTCTCGCGCCCACTCCACCACGTGCCGACCTGCCGGTTTGCGTCCGCCCTGCACAAATACCTGCGCATTGCGCACCGGGTCTACCGCATCTGGATCGCGCCGTGCATCAATCGCAACCACCACGGCCTGGGCGCCAAAGCTCCGGCCGATCGCGTCGATCAGCATCGGGTCCTTCAGCGCCGCGGAGTTCACGCTGACCTTGTCCGCGCCCGCCTCAAACACCTGCGCAGCGTCGTCCGCTGTGCGAATGCCACCGCCCACGCAGAAGGGCACAAACAGTTCGCGCGCCGTCCGGCGCACGGTGTCCAACAGCGTTGCGCGTCCCTCGTGCGTCGCTGTGATGTCGAGCAGCACAATTTCGTCGGCGCCTTCGCGCGCATGACGCGCAGCCTGCGTCGCAGGATCGCCCGCGTCCACCAGGTCGATAAACTGGACACCCTTCACCACCCGTCCGCCGTGGACGTCGAGGCACGCAATGATGCGTTTGGTGATCATGCGCTCACCTTCGCAGTCCATCCGAGAAAGTTCCTGAGGATCTTCAGCCCCGTCGCCCCTGACTTCTCCGGGTGAAACTGCGCGCCCATCACGTTGCCGCGCTCCACAGCAGCCGCAAATGGCTCAATGTAAAAAGACGCCGCCGCGGTGTCTCCCGTGACCGGCCCTTTGAACGAATGCGTGAAATAAACGTACTCGCCCGGATCTACGCCGGCGAGCAACCGCGATCCCGCCTTCACCTCAAGCGAGTTCCAGCCGACATGCGGAACTTTCTCGGTGCTCTCCCTAAAGCGTGTGCACGATTCCGCAAAGTGTCCAAGTCCAGGTTGCTGCGGGGCTTCAGTCGAACCTGCATACAGCCATTGCATCCCCACGCAGATGCCTAAAAAGGGCACTCCGCGCGTAATCGCCGCGCGAATCGCAGTCGTCAATCCCGTAGCATCCAATCGCTCTGTGGCCTGGAAGTGGCCTACGCCGGGCAGCACGACGCGCTCTGCTGAGGCAACCAGCGACAAATCGCCATCCGTGACCTCAGGCTCCGCGCCCAGGTGCCTTAGCGCCTTCAGAACGCTGGTCAAATTGCCTGCTTTGTAGTCAATTACCGTTACGCGCATCACAGCATTCCTTTGGTCGACGGCAGCATCTGGCCCAACTGCTTGTCGCGTGAGCAGGCCACGCGCAGCGCCCGCGCAAAGGCCTTGAAGATGGCCTCGATCTTGTGATGATTGGAGCGGCCATACATCGTCTTCACGTGTACGTTGGCCCGTGCTCCGCGTGCAAATCCCTCAAAGAAATCCGTAACCAGTTCGGTTTGCAGGTCGCCGACCAGACGCGTGCGCACCTTCGCATCCACCGCAAACGCCGCGCGTCCGCTCAGGTCAACTGCCGCAATCGCCAGCGTCTCGTCCATCGGCATTAGAAAATATCCGGCGCGCAGGATGCCGCGCTTGTCGCCCAGGGCGCGGTCGAACGCCTCGCCCAGCGCAATGCCAACGTCTTCGACTGTGTGGTGCTGGTCCACATCCAGATCGCCGGCGCACGTGAGATCGAGATTGAATGCGCCATGACGCGTAAAAAGCTCCAGCATGTGATCGAAGAACCGAATGCCGGTCGCAACCTTGTACCGGCCATTGCCCTCGATCGTCAACTTGATCGCGATGCGCGTCTCGGTGGTGTTGCGCTCAAAGCTTGCAGTGCGCGCATTCTTGGTCATCGCCGCCTTTTTGCTTTCCTTAGTCGTCATTGCGCCTCTTTTTCAGCCTTCAGTGCGGCCAGCGTATCGTTAAGCGCCGTTGCAGCCTGTCTCATCTGCTCCCTCGTTCCAATCGTGATGCGCACCCGCCCGTCGCAACCCGGATCGCTCGACCGGTCGCGCACCAGCACGCCGGCGGCGCTCATGAGCCGCACAAACCCCGCGTGCCGTGCGCCAATTTCAACTAGGACAAAATTCGCGCAGCTCGGCCAGCGGCGCACGTGTGCTGCATCTAGCGCAGCTTCAAACTCATTGCGAGCGGCCCGCACTTCGGCCGTGTACCAATTCAGATACTCTGTGTCATCGAGCGCCGGCGGCAGGCAGGCCAGAGCCAGCGAGTTCACGCTGTAGGGCGAAAGCACGTTGCGCACCCAGCGCATCAACTCCACAGGCCCGGCGAGCAACCCGAGCCGCAATCCGGCAAGCCCATACGCTTTTGAGAATGTTCGCGCCACGATCAGGTTCGGCACCGTGCCCACAAGGTCGATTACGGATTCGCCGTAGAAATGAAAATAAGCCTCATCCACCAGAAGCACAGCCTGCGGCGCGCGCTGCGCAAGGACCAGCAATTGCTCTCGCGTAGCCACCGAGCCGGAAGGGCTGTTGGGATTGGCGATGGCGATCATCTTGGTGCGCGGCGAAATAGCCTTCACAAGCCGGTCGAAAGGAAACTGCAAGTTGTCTTCGGCCTGCGCGGCGACAACGCGCGCCTCGGTCGCCGAGGCATAGACCTCGTACATCGTGTAAGTGGGAACCGGCAGCAACAGCTCATCATCAGGCTCGAGAAATGTCTCGAAGAGCACGTGAATGGCCTCGTCCACGCCGTTCGTCAGGGCCAGTTGTCCCGCGTCCACGCCAAGGTGCGAGGCCACGAGCGCCTCTACCGGCTCACGCTCCGGGTAACGCGTGAGCGCCCCGGCAGAGATCTGCCCCAGCACCTCACGCACCTTTGGCGAACAGGCCAGCGTGTTCTCGTTAAAGTCCAGGCGCAGCGCATCGCGGCACCCGAGTGGCGGATGATATTCCTTCATCGCCTGAACCCGCTTGCGTGGCGCGGGATTGCGTGCGGTCACAGCTTCAGCCACGGAACCTCCTTGCCCGCGTGCCGGCTTTTGGACTCCTGCGCAGTCTTGCACGAATGGCCTCGGCGTGACCAACCAGCCCCTCAGACTCAGCCAGCAAAGCAGCCTGCGGACCCAGCGCCCGCAAGCTCTTGCCCGAGTATTCCTGCACAGTGATCAGCTTCACAAAGTCGTACACGCTCAATCCGCCGCGCACCTTTGCCATGCCGCCGGTCGGCAGCGTGTGATTCGGTCCGGAGATATAGTCGCCCATCGGCTGCGCTGACCAGCGGCCCACAAATACAGAGCCCGCATTCTTGATCCACTTCAGATCACTTGCCGTGTCAACAGTCAGATGTTCCGGTGCCAGACGATTGGTAATCGCACGCGCCTCCTCCAGAGTTCCGGCCACAATCGCGAGGCCGTTGCGATCGAGCGCCTCGCGCGCGACAGCGTTTTCGCGACTGCGCATCGTTGCTTCCGCAATTACGTTTTTTGCCAGATCGTCGCGTGTGGTAATGAAAATTGCCAGGGCCTCAGGATCGTGTTCGGCCTGAGCCACCAGGTCGGAGGCAATACCGGCCACACTGCCGCGCTCGCTCGTGACTACGATCTCCGTCGGACCGGCGAGCATGTCGATGGCACAATCGAAGGCCACCAGCCGCTTGGCTGCGGTCACATACAGATTGCCTGGGCCCACAATTTTGTCGACTCGCGCAACGCTCGCAGTGCCATAGGCCAGTGCCGCTACAGCGTGTGCGCCGCCCAACCGGTAGAACTCTGTTATGCCCAGCAGGTGCGCAGCGGCCAGCGTCTCCGGCGCGGGCTTCGGTGAAACCAGGGCGATGCGCTTCACCCCCGCCACCTGCGCGGGAATCGCCGTCATCAACACCGTCGAAGGCAGCGGATGACGCCCACTGGGCACATAGCAGCCGACTGATCCGAGCGGCCGAGCGAGCTGGCCTGTCGTCAGGCCGGCAAGCGGAGACGCATTCCACGAAGCCGGCATCTGCCGCTCAGCGAACCTGCGAATCTGCTTTGCCGCCGTCGTCAGTGCCTTGCGAAGCTCCGGATCGAGCGACTTCCACGCCGCCGTCATCTCTGCCTGTGTCACGCGCAGGCGGTCCGCGCCCGCAAGCCCGTCGAATTCCGAGGCGTAGCGCAGCAGCGCGCGATCGCCCCGCTTGCGGACATCGGCCACAATGCGCCGGACCGTTGGCAGCACAGAATCCAGCGCCGTGCCGCCGCGCCGTTCCAGCATCGCCAACGTCTCCGCGGCCTGTCCTGCGCCTCGTCCTTTAGCCCGAATCAGCTTCATCGTTCCCGCCTCACTCGCCTTGCGTCTTACAGCACGACCTTGTTCAGCGGATACTCCACGATGCCTGTAGCCCGCGCCGCTTTTAACCGCGGGATGACATCCCGCGCGGTACGCTCATCCACAATGGTGTTCACGGCAACCCATTCAGAGTTGCTCAACTGCGAAACGGTTGGCGAATTCAAGGCTGGAAGCACCGACAGCACCGTTTCAAGATCCGCACGCTTGACGTTGAGCATGAGGCCCACCTGCGACTGCGCATCGATAGCTCCGCGCAGCATCAACGCAATCTGGTCGAGCTTTTCGCGCTTCCACGAATCGGCCAGCGCACCTGTGCCCGCGATCAGGTGCGTCTCGCTCTCCATCACCGTGTCAATGATCTTCAGGTGATTGGCTTTCAGCGAGCTGCCCGTCTCTGTCACTTCAACGATGGCATCGGCCAGCATCGGCGGCTTCACTTCGGTTGCGCCCCAGCTGAACTCCACCTTCACGTTCACGCCCTTTGCGGCAAAGTAGCGCTTGCTCACTTCAACGAGCTCCGTGGCGATGATCTTGCCTTCCAAATCTTCCGCCTTTTCAAAGCCGCTTCCTTCGGGCACCGCCAGCACCCAGCGCACCTTGCGACGGCTCTGCTTGGCATAGGTCAGGGTGGTCACGCTGGCCACGTTCAAGCCGCTTTCCACCACCCAATCGATGCCCGTCAGACCCGCGTCGAGTACTCCGTGATCCACGTAGCGCGCCATCTCCTGCGCGCGAATCAGCATGCATTCGATTTCAGTGTCGTCGATCGACGGAAAATAAGAGCGCCCGTCGGCGTAGATATTCCAGCCCGCCCGTTTGAACAGGGCGATGGTTGCATCCTGCAAACTGCCCTTCGGGATGCCGAGTCTCAGCTTATTTGCCACGGGAGACCTCTTTCTTCGCCGCATCCGTTGCAACCGGCTTTGTAAAGCAACTTACCGTGCCCTCGTGACATACCAGTCCGTCGCCTTCCACCTCGACGCGAAACAGCAGCGTGTCGTGGTCGCAGTCGGTTGCGGCTGAAACCACGCGCAGCCGGTTGCCGCTGGTCTCGCCCTTCATCCACAGCTTCTGGCGCGTGCGGCTCCAGAAGGTTACAAATCCGCTTTCCAGCGTCCTGGCATAGCTGGTGGGGTTCAGAAAACCCAGCATCAGCACTTCGCCGGTGCGCGCATCCTGCACGATTCCCGGAACGAGGCCATCCATCTTCTCAAAATCGACTGTCGCGTTGTCGCTGCTCATCTTCATCCTGCTTCTCTTGTTGAATTGTTTTGATCCAGACATGAAAAACCCGCCTGGCGTCGGTCGCCGGCGGGCTCGGGTATCTTCTTTGATCTCTCTGGCCGTTTAGTTCAGGCCATAGCAGTCCGCCGGCATGGTTGTCCCATGATGATGGTGGTGGCCGTGATGGCGGAAGGTCTGCATCTGAATAAAAGCTAAGGGCAAACCCCTGCGCCTGTCAAATGTTTTCCTTGCGGGATGCGCACGAGCAGGCAGAAAATGGAGCCGTGTCAACAACAAATCGTTGGGCGGTTCTCGCGCTTGCTCTGATCTGCATTTCATTGGCAGACGGCGTTCAAGCGCGGACCCAATATCAGGATCGGGATTCCAGCGGCGTCCCAGCAACCTCAGCGAACGCCCCGCCGCCCGAGGCCCGCATCGACATTAATCACGCCACTGCGGGCGAGTTGCTCAAAGTTCCAGGCATGACGCCGAGTTGGGCCGGACGCATTGTGCGATTCAGGCCCTACCGCACCAAGGTCGACCTGCTCGATCGCGGCATCGTTCCGGGTCCGGTCTATGACCGCATCAAGGATTACGTCATCGCCCACCGCAACCCGCAATAGCATGCCTGGGCGCCCCAGGGCTCAATTTTGAGACCTGGGGCGCAACAAGTCTTCGCGGTCACGGTATTAGGCCTCTGCAGTCTCCGCGTGGGAATCGCCGCGCCTCAGCAGCCTGCTCACAATCACGTAGAGCACAGGGATAAAGACCAGGTTCAGCACAGTTGAGAGCAACATGCCTCCCACGATCGTCGTACCCACGGAACGTCTTCCGAGCGCGCCCGCGCCGGTGGCGAATACCAGCGGCAAAACGCCGAGAATGAAGGCGAACGATGTCATGAGAATGGGACGCAAGCGCAACTCGGCCGCCTCAATGGCTGCTTCGACGATCGAACGCTCTTTGCGGCGTAGCTGCTCGGCAAATTCAACAATCAGAATCGCGTTCTTTGCTGACAACCCGATCAGCATCACCAGCCCTATCTGGCAATACACGTCGTTCGCCATCCCGCGCCACGACACCAGGCTCAGGGCACCCAGCATGGCCATCGGCACCGCTAGCAAAATGATGAACGGCAGTGCAAAGCTCTCGTACTGCGCCGACAGAGTGAGATATACCACCAGGATACCCAGCCCGAAGATGATCAGCGCTTTGCCGCTGGATTCGATCTCGTCCAGCGTCAGGCCCGTCCATTCGTACGTCATCCCCGGCATCTTCAGTTGCGATGCCAACTGCTCCATCGATGTCAGCCCCTGACCGGAGCTGTAGCCCGGCGCGGCCGAGCCGTCAATCTCCACCGCGCGGAAGAGGTTGTAGTGGGTAATCACCGGAGGCCCACTGCTCTCCTTTACGGTAACCAGGTCATCCAAAGGAACCATGTCGCCTGCGTCTGAGCGCACATAGTAGCTGTGCAGATCGCTAGCTGTCATACGGAACGTCTGGTCCGCCTGCACAAAGACGCGATAGGTTCGGTTGTTATAGTCGAAGTCGTTGACGTACTCCGAACCCATGAGAACGCTTAAGGTGTTGGTGATCTGCGAGAGCGGGATGTCCATTGTCTTCGCCTTGTCGCGATCGATGGTCACCAACTCCTGCGGGTCGTTGGCTGAGAACTGGGTCAGCAGACCGGTCAAATCCTTGCTAGCGCGGCTGGCGCCCACAATCTGGTGCGCAACCCGGTCCAGGTCAGTGAGCGTGTTGCCGCCCTGGTCCTGCAGCATAAACTGGAAGCCGCCAAAGCTCCCCACGCCCTGCACCGCCGGGGGTTGGAACATCGCCACCAGGCCCCCGTTGGGCATGAACATCAGCATCTGCAGCTTAGTTGAAAGATCGGCGACAACCTCCGCCGTCGAGTGGCCCTTGCCGCGGCGCTGATCGGAAGGCTTCAAATTCACAAACATCATGCCGGCGTTCGAAGCATCGCCGGCAAAACTAAAGCCCAGGATCACAAAAGATCCTTGCACATCCGGATTCTGCGCGATGATGAACTGCGCACGGTCTGCCAACGCCCTGGTATAGGTGAGCGAAGACCCCGGCGGAGCCTGCACGATGACCATGGCGTAGCCCTGGTCCTCCTGGGGAATAAAGCCCGTGGGAACGTGCTGGTACTCCCATACCGTCGCGCCGAGACCCGCGAGAAAGACGATCAGCAGCAGATATCTTAGCTGCAGCGCCACATGAATCACCTTGGCATAGGTGCTCGCCAACCAGGTAATGGCGGCATCGGCGCCATGAATGAAGGCCGCAAACGCGCGCGACACCGGACGAATGTGCAGAAAGTCCAGCTGATGAGGCCGCTGCTCTTCGCCGCGCAGGAACATAGCCGACAGCGCCGGCGAGAGCGTAAGCGCGTTGAATGCCGAAATGGCGATCGAGAATGCGATGGTCAGCGAGAATTGCCGGTACAAAATGCCGGTGGTTCCGGGAAAAAACGATACCGGTACAAATACGGCGATAAGCACCAGCGACGTGGCGATGACCGCGCTGGTGACCTCGCCCATGGCCCGCGATGTGGCCTCGTGCGGGTCGGAGTGCTCCATGGCAATGTGTCGCTGCACGTTTTCGATGACCACAATGGCATCGTCCACCACCAGGCCCGTCGCCAGCGTAATGCCGAACAGCGTAAGCGAGTTGATTGAAAATCCGAAGAGCTTGATGAACGCGAAAGTGCCGATCAGCGACACCGGAATTGTGACGGCGGGAATGATGGTGGCGCGCCAGTCCAGCAGAAACAGGAAAATCACTGCGATCACAATCATGATCGCCATGGCCAGCGTGATCAGCACTTCGCGGATCGAGTCGCCCACTACCGTCGTCGAGTCGAAAGCGATAGCGTATTGCAAACCCGGCGGAAAGCTCTTCGCCAGTTGCGCCAGCGCGGACTTTGCCTGTCTGTCCACCTCCAGAGCATTTGCATTCGACAGTTGCTCCACGCCGATGCCCAGGGCTTCATGCCCGGCGTATTCCAGCATCGAACTGTAGTCTTCGGCGCCCACGACAGAGTGCCCCACATCCTTCAGCAGCACCAGCCCGTTGGCTGAATCCTTGACGATAATGTTGTCGAATTCTTCGGGGCTGCTGAGCCGGCCCACCACGCGAACTGGAATCTGAAAGGCCTGCTTCGCGTCAGAGGGCGGTTGGCCGAGTTGCCCCGCCGGGACCTCAACGTTTTGCTCCTCGAGAGCATTCACCACGTCGGTCGCCGTCAGGTTGCGGGCCGCCAGACGCACCGGGTCAAGCCACACCCGCATGGCATATTTGCGCTCGCCGAAGATCATCACGTCGCCCACACCCGGCACGCGCTTCAGGGCGTCCTTCACGTACACGTCGAGATAGTTCGAGATAAATTCGCCGGAGTAGCGCCCGTCGAGCGTGTAAAAGCCCGCTCCGAAGACAAAGTTGAAGCTGGATTTGGTAATGGTGATACCCGTGGCGTTCACCGCTGCCGGCAGCCGCCCCTGCACGCTGGCCACGCGGTTCTGCACGTCCACGGCAGCAATGTCCAGGTCATAACCGGTATCAAAGGTCGTGGAGATCTGGCTGGTTCCGCTGTTCGAGCTCGACGAACTGATGTAGCGCATCCCCTCCACGCCGTTAATCGCCTCTTCCAGCGGGATGGTGACGGCCTTCTCCACCGTCTGAGCGTCGGCGCCCACGTAGTTGGTGGTCACGCTCACCACAGGAGGCGCCAGCGTCGGGTACATGGCGACGGGAAGATTGGGGATACAAACCGCCCCGCTCAAGATGATTAACAGAGCGCAGACAGTCGCAAAAACCGGCCTACGAATAAAGAAGTCGACAAACAAGGTAAGCCTTCCTTTGAACCACTGGACACACTAGATTGATAAAGAACCGATCGGTGTGCGCCATCCTCTTCGCGTGCTTTGCGAAAGGGTTTGAAGCCAAATTGAATTGGAGGCACGCTGGTCAATCACCTGCACAGCGCGGTCAACCGCCCATCGGTATTACCGGCATTCCGTTTACCAGAAACTGCGTTCCCGAAACGATGACCCGGTCGCCTACATTCAGCCCTGAGCTGATGGAGTACATGTTGCCCACCGTGTCGCCCAGCGTGACGGGCTTCTGCACCGCCATAAAGTGTCCGTTCTGCTGTTGCATCACATAGACGAACGGCAGCCCGCCCTCGCGCGTGACCGCCAGCACCGGAACAACTGCCATCGGATTCGTGCTCCAGATGATCCGTGCCTTGATCAACTGCGCATTGCGCAGGATCTGTGTTGTCGAGTGCACTGGCGCCTTGACGAGGATCCCCTGCAACGTGCTGTCCACCTGGGGCGAGATGAAATCGATCTTCGTCTTTTCCACCAGATCGCCGTTGCTGTCCTCCACGTCGACGCCCAGCCCCATCTTCAACTCGCCGGAGCGCTCCGTGGGAACGTAGATATAGGCTTCAAGGTCCTTGTTCTCGTCCACGGTGGTCAGCACGCTGGCCGGCGAGGCCATGGGTGCGACAAAATCGCCCACATGCACAGGAATGTCGCCCACCAGGCCATCAAACGGCGCCTTGATTGTGTAATAGGCCAGGAGCTGCTCCTGCGTTTTGCGCGCCTCTACCGCAGATTCGTAATCCGCCTTCGTGTTCTCGTAGTTCTGGTTTTCCTGGTCGTAGGTTTCGTGGCTGGTCACGCCCGCTTCAAATAGTTTGCGCTGCCGCTCCACCTCCACGACGTTGTAATCGTAGAGCGCTTTTTTCTGCCGTTCCGTGGCGCGCAGCGACGCCACATTCGCCTCTTGCTGCCGCGGATCGATCTCCATCAGCACCTGGCCCGACTTCACCATTTCGCCGGAATGAACGCGAATTTCGGTCAGCACTCCCATGACCTGCGGTTCCACGGTGGCCGATCGCCTCGACTTGATGGTCGCCACATATTCGCTGCTTTGCGCTACCGGCGCAAGGGTCACAGCTACGGTCTGCACCGGCAGGCCCTGCATTCCAGCCCCCGGCGGTGCGGCCGGCTTCTTCTGGCAACCCGTGGCCGCCAGCCCCATCAATATCATCCCGCCAATTAAATAGTTGCCCTTCACTGCGCGCTCTCTCACGTTTTTCTTCCTCAACCCAGGCCCATAGGCCTGAGATCCCGTTTTGTGCCGGTATGCTCCGGTTTGGCCCCGCATCATGGCGCTATGCAGGAGTGCTGAACGGCCCGAATCGATGAAATTCAGGCATTTGTACGGAAACCCTCTCCGCGCTGTTCCCTACCGCTCAGGAAGTCCTGAACAGTCCAGCCCGGCGAGGCTTTCGCCGCCCTTGCAGAGAGCTCGCTTGACACTGTCGGGACTGCATCTGTCCTGTGAAATGACTGCTGCTACTATATCTGACGACCGAACCCGCTGATCGACGCAAAAAATGCTTCCAGCCGGTCGCCGTAGACCATCGTGACCCAGTCAATTCCGGGAACGCTACTCTACGAGGATAGCTCAGAGGGTGGCCAGTCTTTTCCGCCTGATCCAATGTCCGATCATTTCCGGTCCCGAACCGCGCAATTGGGAACCCGTTCTTTGACACGCCTTCGCCGAGTTGATAGCCTTCCTATGGACGCATGCGGCCGAATCGGCCCGCTCCGAGCCGTCCCCGTCGTCTAGCCCGGCCTAGGACACCGCCCTTTCACGGCGATAACACGGGTTCAAATCCCGTCGGGGACGCCAATAAAACGAACAACTTAGACGTCCCAGCGGTTTTTCCGGGACCACCTCGGGACCACTTACCTATCGGCACCTTTCGAAGTCCGTTTGTACCGATGGACGGCGCGCTCTTCCTCTTGCTCGTCGAGCCTCGCCTTGGAAGAATTCTCGAGTGCGTTTGCAGGCTTGCCCAGGCTCTTGGCAACGCACTGGAAAGCATCGCTGAGAAGAGCGATACGGCAACCGCGAAAAGCAGACCGTTTGTATCGAGACGAACGGGAACATCGGCAATGAATTCGTTGAAGCTGAGGCCGGCGCGCAGCACGCCAATACCGAAGTACGAGAGGAACAGGCCGACAGCGCCGCCAAAGAACGCGATCACAACTCCTTCTCTGATCAGCTGACGGTTGACACGCATGCCGCAGTTCTGGAGCAGCCAGGCTCCGATTTCGAATTGCAGCCCATCCAAAGCTCGGCCATGGCTCGGATTCAAGCTGTGCAATCTCAATGAAGGCAGGCTCGGATTATCGAGTTCTGCGCCAATATCGAGTTCTAATCAGGAATCGGTCGTCAATTCTCTGGCGCAGCCCCAGAATTCATCGACGTGGCGGGAACATTTTCGCGGGATTGCACTCCATTCTGGCGAAGAACTTTTTGCGGTGAGATTTGTATGCAAAATTGTACTCAGTAATGCCCTACTGTTGCTAAAATTGAAGTACTTCATCGAGCGCCAACAAAGGATTACGGCTACGGGCTCGTTGTGTTGTGATGCCGGAGGGTGAAAAATTGGTCCCTATCGCAGGCAAAACCGCCAAAGGTCTGAGAAAACCTTCCACAAAGGCCGAACACGGAACCAGCGTCGGGGTCGCCTTTCGGCAGATTCGCGATCTGATCGTTCATGGGAAGCTGGCGCCGGGAACATGGATCGTCGAGGGCGATCTTTGCCATCACCTGAACATGAGCCGGACGCCTGTTCGAGGCGCTCTCTATCTGCTTCAGCGTGAAGGCTACGTCGTCGAGCATCGCAACAACAGCAAGTCGCGCATGATCGTTGCGCCGCTTACCAGGGAAGATGCCAACGAACTGTATCCCCTCATCGGACGAATTGAGGGCTTGGCCGGCCGCCGTGCGGCGGCATTGTCCCGGGCCGAGCGGGAAGAGCTCGCTGCCAGCCTTAGGACGATCAACGCCAAGCTTGCGCAGATTGCGCAAGATCACGGATTCAACGGTCCTGACATCTTCGATCTGGATCACGAATTCCATCGCCTGCTGGTGACCGCGGGATCGGGGCCGCGCCTCAGCAGGCTGCACCAGGCCATCGAACCGCAGACGGAGCGCTACTGGCGACTCTATGCAAGTTCCATCATTAACGAACTACACGTCTCGGTCACCGAGCACGAGGAGATTATTACGGCATTGATTGAAGGAGACCCGGACCGCCTGGAGCGTGCGCTCTGCGTGAACTGGGAGAATGGCTGCATGCGGCTGGCAAAGGTCATCGATATCTTCGGCGAGCGCGGGAGTTGGTAGAGCCGCAGCCGGCGCGCAGTTTAATATCGCCCGCTAACTTTCAGATTAAATGGGAAGGTTCCCCGGTTCTGCCGGGGAAAATTATCGATCCACCGGAATGAGAGATCGGACAGGCCGATTTCCGCCATCCCGAAGCCCGGAAGGGGAGCAATGGAAGAAGAGGGTTCCCGCAATCGAACCGAGACACGCGGGCTGGTCTTCAACATCATGCGTTACTCGACACATGATGGCCCAGGGATCCGCAGCACGGTTTTCCTGAAGGGCTGCCCATTGCGTTGCCTCTGGTGCCATAACCCGGAGAGCCAGGTCCCCCAGCCAGAAATGATGTATTTCCGGGAGCACTGCGTGCGATGCGGAGCGTGTGTCGTGCATTGCCGGCACGATGCGCTCTCCTGGAGTGACGTGCCGGTACGGGACATTGAGAAATGCCAGGGCTGCGGGGATTGTGTCGAGGCTTGCCCGACGGGAGCGCGGCGCATCGCCGGACAAGAGATGACGGTTCCCAACTTGCTCCGCGAGGTGGAAAGGGACCGCGTGTTTTATGAGGAGTCGGGTGGCGGGGTTACGTTCTCGGGTGGTGAGCCGTTTTGCCAGCCGGAGTTTCTCGAAGAAGCATTGGATGCCTTGGGAGCGCATGAGATTCACAGGGCTGTAGATACTTCGGGATTTGTTCCGACAGAAACCCTCGTGCGCCTGAGTCGTAAGGTGGATCTGTTTCTCTACGACCTTAAGGCAATGGACAGCGAACGCCACATACGTCTGACGGGAGTAGGCAATCGGCTGATCCTGGATAATCTGCGTGCGCTAAGCCTGCGGGACGCCCAGATCGTGGTCCGGGTTCCGCTGGTGTCTGGGCTGAACGATGGCAGCGAGGAGATTGAGGCGATGTTGCATTATCTTTCCCTCCTCGGGCTGAAGCGCATTGATCTTCTGCCCTACCACGAGATCGGAATGGAAAAGCACGAGAGGCTTGGCGGTCAGCGTCCGGTTGAGCGTCTCGCCGCCCCGGCCCCGGAGCAGGTGCAGCAAATTGCTGCCAGATTCACGCAAGAAGGATTTTCAGTTGGAATCGGAGGAAGGCAATGAATGAACGAGTGACCCGCTTGCGGCAACAGAGCCTGAATGCACTGCCGTGGCTTTCAATAGAACGCGCCGCTCTCATTACGGAGTTTTACAGTACGGCGCCTGAGACTTCAGTGCCAGTACGCCGGGCGCTGGCATTGCGCCGCTTGATGGAGCGCAAGAAGATCTACCTTGGCGATGGCGAACTCATTGTGGGCGAGCGGGGACCGAGCCCCAAGAGCTACTCCCACATTTCCGGAGTTGTGCTGCCATTCGATGGACGACTTCGAAATTCTGAACACGCGCGAGAAGATCTCCTACACCGTGGACGATGAAGCTCTGCGCATTCAGCGCGAACAAGTCATCCCCTACTGGCGCGAGCGGTCGCATGCGCGAGCTGATATTTGCCGAAATGACGCAGGAGTGGAAGGACGCCTACGAAGCTGGCAGTCTTCACCGAGTTCATGGAGCAGCGCGCCCCCGGCCATACTGTTCTCGGCGATGTGATCTATCGCAAGGGACTGCTGGATCTGAAGGAAGACGTAAGAACGGCTCTCAACCGACTCGATTTCTTCAACGATCCGGAGGCATACGACAAGCAGCAGGAACTGAAGGCCATGGCCATTGCCGCCGACGCCGTGATCCGCTTTGCCGAGCGCCACGCGGAGGTTGCCGAGCAGCATGGCCGCTGCCGACGCAGGAGCCGGCGCGCCGTGCGGAACTGGAGCGAATCGCCGAGGTGTGCCGCCGCGTGCCGGCCAACCCGCCGCGAAACTTCCGGGAAGCCCTGCAGATCGTACTGGTTCATTCACCTGGGCGTGGTCACTGAACTGAACACCTGGGACTCATTCAACCCCGGCCGGCTCGACCAGCACCTGTATCCGTTCTACCAGCGCCAGCTGTCAGACGGCTCTCTCACCCGCGAACAGGCGCGCGAACTGCTGCAGTGCTTCTGGGTGAAGTTCAATAACCAGCCCGCCCCGCCAAAGGTGGGAGTAACCGCGGCCGAGAGCGGCACGTACACCGATTTTGCAACATCAACACGGGCGGCCTGAAGGCCGACGGCTCGGACGGCGTGAACGAGCTGACTTACCTCATGCTCGAAGTGATCGACGAGATGCGGCTGCTGCAGCCCTCTTCAAATCTGCAATTGAGCCGAAAGAATCCCGACCGGTTTTTGAATCGCGGCCTGGAGATTGTGCGCAAAGGCTGGGGTCAGCCCTCCATATTCAATGCCGACATGGTGGTGGAAGAGTTGCTGCGGCAGGGCAAGAGCCTCGAGGACGCGCGTTGCGGCGGTACTCGCGGCTGCGTGGAGACGGGCGCGTTCGGCAAGGAAGCCTACATCCTGACCGGCTACTTCAACCTGCCCAAGGTGCTGGAAATCACGCTGAATAACGGATGGGACCCGCGCACCGGCAAAGATGATCGGCATCGAGACCGGCGATCCTGCGAATTCCGGTTCTATGACGAGCTCTTTGCGGCCTTTCGCAAGCAATTGCATCACTTCGTAGACGTCAAGATCCGCGGCAACAACGTTATCGAGCGCCTCTACGCCAGCCACATGCCGGCTCCGTTCTTGTCGCTCCTGATCGAGGACTGCATCGCCAAAGGCAGGGACTACAACGACGGCGGTCCGCGCTATAACACCACCTACATCATGGGCGTTGCGACCGGCCACCTGCACCGATTGCCTGGCCGCCATCAAGCTATCACGTCTTCGATAAGAAATCGTTGACCATGGACGAACTGCTAAAGGCGCTGGCCAGCGAACTTCGAAGGCCGAGGAGACACTTCGCCTGCGGCTCTGGAACAAGACGCCCAAATACGGCAATGACGACGAATACGCCGACGAAATTCTGCGATCCCGTCTTCGATGCGGTTTTCGACGAGATCAACGGCCGTCCGAATACCAAGGGCGGCGTGTATCGCGTGAACTACCTGTCGACGACCTGCCACGTGTATTTCGGTTCGGTGACTGGCGCAACTCCCGATGGCCGGCACGCATGGGCGCCGCATCTCCGACGGCATCTCGCCCGCGCAGGGCGCAGACCGTCTTGGCCCCACGGCGGTTCTCCGATCTGCGGCCAAAATGGATCACGCCCGCACCGGCGGCACGCTGCTGAACCAGAAGTTCACGCCTCAACTCCTCGAGGGCGGAGGCGGGCATCAAGAGTCTGGCTCACCTGGTGCGCTCATATTTCAAGATGGACGGCCACCACATCCAGTTCAACGTCGTCAGGGCGGAGACGCTTCGCGCAGCTCAGGCGAATCCCGAGCAATTTCGGGATCTCATCGTTCGTGTAGCCGGATATAGCGACTACTTCTGCGACCTGACCAAGGCCCTGCAGGATGAGATTATCGAACGAACCGAACAAAAGGAGTTTGCGCACTCTTCCTAAACTGCGGCAGTTGGCAGCCGGCGCAGTTGAACCAAACCAGAAGGGTGGCTTCTCCAGAAAGCTGTTCTTCGTCATTTTGGGGCGCGGACTTTGGGGGTTCACTTCGTCAACCGCTCGCCCCCAGTAGTCCTTTGTGAGGTATGAGCAGAGGATGTCGAGTGCGAAGCGGGCGCCAGAACCAACTCACCACCTGGCTTCGAATGCGGAGAACCGGCTCTCCAACTCCCACTGCGCAGCAGCTTTCTGGCTACTATCCAGGAAAGCCTTGCAGCCGGAGGATGGATTTTGTCTGCCGGGCGTCTCGGCATCACAGGCAGTCACGGTGGAGGTGAACACATCCGGCTGCGCCCATAGGCTTGAGCCGGGGAGAAAGCTGTGTTCCATGCTGGTGCGCGCCAGCATCTTCAAGTCCTGGTAGTTCAGGTGGTAGTCAATGGCCGCGCGCTCAAACTCGTTCGTAATATCGATGCGGCTCACGCCCTCGTCATCCGTTGAGAGCGCAACGGGCACATGGGCTAGACGGTAACTCGGAAATGGATGCTCATCTCCCTCAATGCCCAGGATGTCTTGGTTCGAGGTGAGATTGATCTCGATCATGATGTGGTTTTGCGCAAGCTCCTTGAGCAGGCCGGGGGCATTGTCTTCATACATTACGTCCACGCCGTGGCCGATGCGTTCGGCATGACCAAGTTCAATGGCCTGCCGGATGTGGAAACGCAGCCCCTCAGGCGGCACCAGGCCCGGCGCAAGCTCACCGGCGTGAAGGCTGATGTGAACCTCGGGATACATCGTGTGCAGATAGTTGAGCATCGCCATCTGCAGCGTGTAGTCGCGCATGGAGATGTAGTCGTCCTCGGGCATCACAAAATTGATGCCAACCCAGGTATCGTCGTGGGCCCCCATGCTCGCCTGCACGGTCTCAAAGCCCAGCAACGTTTGCGCAAACACCTGCTCCGGCGGAAAAGCACGCAGAACCTGATAGATGTACCGAACTTCCACCTGGCAAGCGGGCGTCGCCTGCGGAGTACCACAGTTCTCCAGTTGTTTGCGCGCGGTCTCGGCGTTACGAACCTGCTGGCGGTCGCCGGCGATTTCGTTCCGAAGCCCGTGATCAAGCAACTCCTGTCGAAATTTTGCAAGGTCCGGATTCCACCCGGCAGCATGCGCGATCTGCGCGGCGTGGCCGAACGACGGCGTCTGCATCAGTTCAAGGTATTGCTCGTTCTGGGCCGCGGCGCGGCTGGCTATCTCGTCGACCCACTCGCCGATGTGCGACTCCTTGAGACCGTCGAAACGCGCAGTGGGCAGAAAGACCGAGAAAAACTGGTCGTGTCCGCTGAATTCGCTCATCGGGATGAAGCTGCGCATGGAGAACGCGTCAATCAGCCGGTTGTAGATTTCCTGGCTGGCCCCGGTCATATCGCCGGTGAATGCTTTTGCCGGAATCAGTTTGCCCTTGCATGGAGAATTCGCGAATCGCAGCGCAACCGGGTCCACGCACAGGCCGTCTTCGGCAGCCTCGCGAACAAAGGTCTCGGCATACACCGCTCCAGAAAGATGCACGTGCAAGTCGGCGCCCTTGGGGAATTGGGACAGAAATGCGCGCAGCGGCAGCGGCCCCTGAGCCTCATAGGAAAAGAGCGCGTGGGCGGTGCGGGCTTCGCTGGGGGAGATTTTGTTCTTGGGCGCGTTAGCGCAGGCTGTCGCGAAGACGGTGAGGAAGGCAAGCAAGCAGGCGGTTCGGCGCATGATTGCCTACCAGTGTAGAGCAGGATTGGAAGGCGGCGGGACGGCGAAGAGGCGATTTGGGTGCCGGGTCGCCTGCTCAGCATGGTTTGGCTTAGGAGATTGGGAGTTGATATACTGTGGCAGTTGTTGCAGCATACTGTACGTGGACCAGCCCACCCCTTTTCCGGCAACGCCGGAATCCACGCGTAGATGCAACTGAAGTTTGCACTGAGGCCAGATAGCTCAGTGGTAGAGCGCGGCCCTGAAAAGGCCGGCGTCGGCGGTTCAATCCCGTCTCTGGCCACCACTTTATCAACAAGTTACAAGCTCCCCAGCCATTGGTTCCGTTCCAATACGCGCGGCGGAGTCGGTCTACTCCCACCCCAAAACTCCCGGAAGTATTGCACCTTCTGTCTGCCCGGATCGCGGCGGAGTTTAGGCGTTGTTGCGTGGAACCCCCTTACCAAGGGAAACGAGAATAACCCCGAACTCTGCGGATTTTCTCTTTGACTTTGTAAGCGGCCAGGTCCCTTGGTTCTCACGGGGCGACGAAATGGTGGTTGCTCTCCAAATTTGACAAGAAGAGGATCCGAGGACGGTCTACTCCCCTGGCCGTCGCGCGATGATCTGACTATAAGCCGGGTACGCTTACGATGTGATTCAATAGAAAAGATGGCTATACGAGCTAGAGATACCTTGCGGGGACGGGCCATTGCGGCTTGGCGGAAGGTGCGCGAGCTGCGGATGGTGGCTGGCGCGCTGGCTTCTACCGCACATCCCGTGCTGGTGCAGATTATCCCTATGCGGTTCTGCAACTTGAGCTGCGGGTACTGCAACGAATATGACAAGGTTTCAGAGCCAGTCCCGCTGGAAGAAATGTACCGGAGGATAGACGCGCTGGGGCGCCTGGGAACGGCGATGATTGGGATTTCGGGCGGGGAGCCGCTGACGCATCCGGGGCTGGACGACATTATTCGCCGCATGCGCCGGACGGGCGCGATTGCCGGGATGATTACGAATGGGTACCTGCTGAATGTGGAACGGATCGAACGGCTGAACGAAGCTGGTCTGGACCACATGCAGATCTCGATCGATAACCTGACGCCAGATGATGTTTCAATGAAGAGCCTGAAAGTGCTGGACAAGAAGCTGGAGATGCTGGCCGAACATGCCGAGTTCCACATAAACATCAATTCGGTGGTGGGCGGAGGCTTTCGCGATCCAAATGACGCGCTGGTGATTGGGAGGCGGGCGCTGGGGCTGGGCTTCACGTCGACGATCGGGATTATTCACGACGGGGACGGGCAACTGAAGCCGCTGAAGCCGAACGAAGCGAAGGTCTACTGGGAGATGAACAACCGCAAGAAGGTGAACTACTCGCGATTCGACGATTTTCAGGCGGCGATTGCCAAGGGCGAGCCGAACGACTGGCGCTGCCGGGCTGGATCGCGGTACCTCTACATCTGCGAGGACGGGCTGGTGCACTACTGCAGCCAGCAGCGGGGATACCCGGGGGTCAAGCTAGCAGAGTACACGCGGGCCGATGTGAAGCGGGAGTTCTTGACGGGGAAGAGCTGCGCGCCGAACTGCACGATCGGGTGCGTGCACAAGATCAGTTACATCGACCACTGGAGGGCTCCGCAGACGCGGATGGTTTCTCCGGGTGCGCAGCCGGCCGAGGCGCTGGTGAATAT
The DNA here is from genome assembly GCA_963793885.1 of uncultured Acidobacteriaceae bacterium. Taxonomy (GTDB): domain Bacteria; phylum Acidobacteriota; class Terriglobia; order Terriglobales; family Acidobacteriaceae; genus Telmatobacter. The sequence goes on along the minus strand of CAWCBQ010000001.1, from coordinate 622,995 downwards.
TCAGATGCAGGGACTTAAGGATTAGGTGCGGAGGCTAGAGCTGGGCTCCGCAGCCGGAGCAGAAGTGTGCGGTGGGCGGGTTGGTGAGGTGACAGCGGGAGCATGCGGTGAGAGCGCCGGGCTGGGCCGCGGGTGACTGGGCGGGAACCATTTGGCCCGGGGGCGGGACGTTGACGGTCGGGGGCTGGCTCCAAAGGGGAACGGGGATGCCGAGAGCGGCAGCAATGCCGGCGGCCTGGATGGCGTTGAATTCGCGGACGCGGCCAGGCATGAAGAAGCACTCGAAGAAGCCGAGGATTGCCGGCAAGCCGGTCCAGAAGAAGCAGAGATAGAGAATGCCGAGGCCGGTGCGGCGCAAATAGAAGTGGTGCATGCCAAAGCTGCCCAGAAACAGCGCCAGCAGGATGCCGACAACCTCATCGCGGCGAACAACCTCGAACTGTTGATAGAAGATAGCCTGGGGGTTGGGGTAAACGTAGCCGCTCATGGGGATTCTCCTTGCGTGTGCCCTTGAAGATACGCAGCCGGGCTGCCCTCGGTTCCCGCTGGGGGCATGAAGCTGAGTTTGACAACCGGCTCTCAGATTGTCCCACAGCTTTTTGCCCGGTTCTAGAATCGAATTCATCATGAGTGCAAAGATTCCTATGGCGGCGGAGAGCGGGACGTTTTTGATTGGCGGCGATTTGCCTGTGCATCGGCTGGGCTACGGAACGATGCGGCTGGTGGGCGAGGGCGCGTGGGGCGAACCGGCGGATGCTGAGGAGGCGAAGCGGGTGCTGCGCCGTGCGGTGGAGCTGGGCGTGACGCTGATCGATACGGCCGATGCGTATGGGCCGGAGATTGCGGAGCGGCTGATCGGCGAGGCGCTTGCGCCCTATCCGGCGGGGGTGGTGATCGCGACCAAGGGCGGCATTACGCGGCAGGGACCGGCAAAGACAGAGTACGTAGGTAGGGCCGGATACCTGATTCAATGTGTGGAGATGAGTTTGCGGCGGCTCAAGCTGGATCGAATCGATTTGTACCAGTTTCACCGGATTGATCCGCGCACGCCGCTCGAAGAGTCGCTGGGGGCGCTGAAAAGGATGCAGGAGCAGGGGAAGATCCGGCACATCGGACTGGACGAGGTGACACCGGCAGAGGTGGAGGCGGCGCGGAAGATTGTCGACGTGGCAACTGTCCAGAATCGATACAGTTTGGGCGACAGGCGGCATGAGGAGATGCTGAACTGGTGCGAAAAGAAAGGGATTGGATTTTTGCCATGGTATCCGAACGCGGGAGGAAAACTGCTGAGGGCCGATCATCCAGCAGCGGAGAAGCTGGGTGTGATGGCCAAGCGGCACGGGGTGACGGTGTCGCAGTTATCGCTGGCTTGGCTTCTGCAGCGGTCGGCGGTGCTGATGCCGATTCCGGGAACTTCGAAGGTGGTTCATTTGGAGGAGAATGTGGCGGCGGCGGCACTGAAGCTGAGCGCGGAGGAGTGGGCTGAGGTAGAGAGGGTCGCAGGCTAGAGAAAAGAATCGAAACTTCGGAGGGGGCCGAGTTGCTGGCGAAAGAGGGTGAGGTGTTGCTCGACCCCAGGAACTGCCGTGGGATGAGCAAAGCGGAGAAGAACGGTGTCCAAAAACTCCGGCACCTCCTGGTTGCGGACGACTCCCTCTTGCAAAGTGTGCGTCTGGCGGATAAGTTGCTGCGCTTTGTTTTGTTTGGCGGCGGCCTGGTCGAACGAGTAAATCAAGATACTTGGCTTCGGAGAAGAACCTGAGCATGGTCCGCCGGCGGCGTCCCCAGTATCATGGCTTGATATGAGCTTGCTAAAAGAGTTGCTGAAGCCGCTGGCTGAAGACGGCACGGCGCTGAGTCGCGAACAGGCAGCCGCGGTGCTCAACGAGATTCTACTGGGCGGCGTGCCGGACGTTGAAATAGCAGCCATGGCGGCTGTGATGGCCACGCGCGGCGAGCAGGCGCCGGAGCTGGCCGGCTTTGTGGACGTGTTGCGCGCGCAGGTCACGCCGGTTCCGCTGACCCCTGAGGAGCGCAACTCGTTGGTGGATGTGGTTGGCACCGGTGGCGGGGGGCCATTGACCTTCAACATCTCCTCGGGCGCGGCCCTGGTGGCTGCTGCGGCAGGCGCAAAGGTGGCCAAGCACGGCAACCGCGCTATCACATCCCGTTGCGGAGCGGCAGACGTGCTGGAGCGGCTTGGCGTACCGATTGAGCTGAAGCCGGAATTGGCTGTCGAGTGCCTACGCGAAACCGGATTCATGTTTCTGCTTGCGCCCCTCTATCACCCCGCCATGAGAGTGGTGGGCCCGCTGCGCAAGGCGCTAGGCTTCAGAACCATCTTCAATCTTTGCGGTCCGCTCTCGAATCCCGCGGAGGCGCGGGCGCAGGTAATCGGAGTGCTCGCACCCAGCAAGGTGTTGCTGGTGGGCCGTACGCTGGCGGCGCTGGGCGCCAAGCGCGCTTTCGTCGTGCATGGAGCCGACGGAATCGACGAATTGACCACCACCGGCGAATCGGTTGTGGCGCGCGTCGAGGAGTCGGAGACGGGCGAGTCAAAACTGAGGGCTTCCCGCATTACTCCGGAGATGGCCGGTCTGCCGCGCGCCGCACTGGAGGATTTTATCGGCGGGGACATCGAGACCAACGCGGCCCTGCTCTTCGACGTGCTCACCGGCATGAAGGGAGCTCGCCGCGACATTGTGCTGTTGAACGCGGCTGCCGGACTCGTGGCCGCCGGGTTGGCCACCGACTTGAAGGTTGGCGTCGAAATGGGCGCCGAGGCAATCGACTCCGGGCAGGCAGCGGCGACACTTGAAAAGCTCAGGCGCTTTGGGGCCAGGCACGCTCCACCGAGGTAGACCGCCGTGCCGCATCCCGGTCGTGCGCCTGCCCAAGGAGTTCAGGTTCGAAGGGACCGAAGTGGGAATTCGACGCAATCCGGAGACCGGAGCGGTCATTCTGTCAGAGACGCTGCCGGAGCCTCACCGAAGCTTCGAACAACGGTTCGCATTCTTCGACGCCATTCCGGAGGACGCGGCGGAGCAGGATTTCCGGTGTTTGCTCGAAAGCACACATCGAAATTTCTGCCCGCAAGTTCTTCCATCTTTTTCGTTCAAAGGGTGAAGGAGACTCACCCATGCCTCAAAAACAGGTAATCGCGGCAGTCTTGCTGCTGGCCGGCTGCGTAGCCGCACGCGCCCAGCAAGCCGGCCAGGTTCAACTGAACATCAATCCCACCAACCGCACCCTCACTGTGACCGCCGAGGACCAGGTCACCGTGGATCCCGATGTGGCCATCTTGTACGTCGGCTTTCAAACCCAGCCTTCAGACGCCAAGGCCGCTTACGCCGCCGGCGCGCAAACTTCGAACGCCATTATCGGCGCCATTAAGCTCGCCGGAATCCCTGAAACTTCCATTCACAGCGAGTGGCAGCGGCTAGACAGCGTTTACCTCAAGCCGCACAAGTTCACCCTTGCCCAGCAGTGGGCGGTAAAGGTCCCTCCCGAGCGAGTTGCGGAGATTCTGGATGTCGCCGTCACCGCCGGGGCCACCGACAGCGGCCAGATCGACTGGACCGTTGCCAACGAGCAAGCATTGGAGGATAAGGCTCTCGACGGCGCCACAGGCCGCGCCCGGGCGCAGGCCGCCGTGCTGGCCAAAGGCATGGGCCTGCATCTGGGCGCGCTGGTCTACGTCACCAACCAGACCTCTGCGTCCGTGTTTCCAATGCGGGAGTACGCCAACAACGCCTCTGCGATGGCTGGCGCGGCAGCAGCGCCTCCACCCTTGTCGATAGAACCACGCAAGGTGACGAGCTCGGCCAACGTCTATGCGGTCTTTGCCATCGAGTGAGGCTACCGAACCAGTTCCAGCGTACGAGGATCGGCCTCGCCGTGGAAGTACTTCTCAAGCGCGTCATTGAAGACCTGCGCGCCGGGAGACGCGCATGAGAAAAGCGTCATCGACGAGCGGAACTTGAGGTCGTCAGGCGGGCCGAGGATGCGCGTAATGGCACGCCCTTCGACCCGGTTGACCAGCCGCGCGCACTCCTCCAGCCGGAAACCGAGAATTGGATGACGCCAGTAGGCCTGGGCCTCTTCAAGCGAGCCAATGCCGTAGAACTCCGACTGTGGGCTGTGCCCCAGCCCCTTCAACTGCGGAAAGATGAACCAGATCCAGTGACTGCGCTTTTCGCCTGCCCGCAACTCCGCCAGCACCTGCGGAAACACTTCATGCTGCGCGCTCAGGAAGCGGCCGAGATTGAATGAGTCTTCCATTGCGGCGACTTTCTGCCTGGACGCGGTTCTAATTCGTTAAAACCACCCCGACTCACCGGCGAGGCGCCGGGACAGCAGCCAGGAGGCCAGGGATAGAACCAAGGCGAGTCCCACCCAGAGTGCCGGCTCAAGAGGCCGTTCTGCCGCGAGGGAAAGGTGCGGCTGGGAAAGTGCAACGCTCCCGAGTTCCCGGATCGCTTCCCGGATAAACGCAAATGCGCCCCAGCCAAAGACTCCCACGGCCAGCAAAATGCCGGGAATTGCGCGTTTCCACGGGAATGGAATGGGAGCGGGCATACGAGCTTCTGCCTCCACGCTCCCCATTACTGAGGCAAGAAAGCCGGAAGAGGGGACAATGTCCTCCTCGGCAGCCAGAATGCGCTCGATACTACGCTCGATCGGGCCAGTATCGAACTCCAGTTTGTTTGTCTGCACCCGGTTCATTTTGCGGCCTCCCTTCCTGGATTGAATGCGGAGATTTCGGTGCCTGCGCTCCGCTCATTCAGATGCGGAAAGCGGTTCTTCAGGAGAGCCCGGGCGCGGGAGAGCCGTGCTTTCAGCGTGCCTTCCGGCAACCCCAAGGTGCATGCCGCGGCAGCCACATCCATCTCATAAAAATAGTAGAGTACGACCGGTTCGCGGTAGCGGAGCGGCAGTGCCAGCACCGCGCGCCGGACCATTTCGTCGCGTTCTCTCGTCGAAGCAGCGCTGTACTGGCTGGCCGGAACTGAAGGCTGGGCGATTTCGTCTAGGGTAAGGTTGACGGTGGGGAACCGCCTGAGTTCGGAGCGGAAAACATTAGCTGCGAGCGCGAAAAGCCAGGTGGAAAAGCTGCTTTCGCGGCGCCATTGGGACAAGCCGCGCCATGCGCGCACAAAGGCTTCCTGCGCCATCTCTTCGGCACGGCCACGGTCGCGGCAGTAGCGCCAGGCCATGTTGACGAGCGGCCCTTGCCAGCGGCGGACGATCTCTTCGAAGGCCTGCGCGTCGCCAGCCAGCACGCGGGTAACGGCGGCGATGTCGGGGTCGGGCGGATCTTCCTTCGCTCTTGTGGGAATTGCGATCAAATCAGCCGCGCTCCTTGGAAGTGAGACAGGCGATTCGCGTGTTGGGTTGCATTATTTCGCGCAACAAAGATCGACAAACAAAATGCAACCCAAATCTTGGGTCTCCTGTCCCACCGGTTGCATAGGGTAAAAATCCGGAAACAGGATCAGGAGGATTGTATGACGAATCTGGCAATGTTGCTTTTCAACCTGGATGACTCGTGGGGTTTGTGGGCATTTCTTTCCATTGGCGCGGTTGCGTTGTTTGGCGTCTTCCTTCCCGCCACAACCTGGATTGAGAGCCGGCGCAAGGAGCGGGAGGCTTTCTACAAGGCGGACACCTTGCGCCGGCTGGCCGAGTCTTCGGGCGAAGGGGCCACGGCGACGATCGAGTTGTTGCGTGAGCAGAGCCGAATGGATCGCGTGAAGAAGCGCGAAGGCATGAAAGCGGGTGGTTTGATCAACCTGGGCGTTGGCGTCGGGCTGATGATTTTTTTACGGGCTCTGATTCACGCCGAGCCAGTCTACCTATGCGGATTGATTCCCGGGCTCATTGGCGTGGCCATGCTGGTGTATGTGTTCTTTCTTGCTGCGCCGCTCGAGTAGGGCCGGAAGGCATGAATCGCGAGCAGGGTCGGCGCATCTAACGGAAAGTTGTTCAAACGACTATTCCTACTGAGGACGAGCCCATGGCTGCTGGCATCCACCGCCAACCCGCAATCTTTCTTCCCCACGGTGGAGGCCCCTGCTTCTTCATGGACTGGACTTGGGGCCCAGCCGACACCTGGCTCAAGACGCAGAGGTTTCTTGAAGGTCTGTTCGCCACTTTGCCCGAGCCTCCCAGGGCAATGGTTGTAGTCAGCGGCCACTGGGAAGAGCCTGCTTTTACTGTCGGTGCGGCAGCCCAGCCGAAGTTAATCTTCGACTACTCGGGATTTCCTGAGCATACCTATCACCTTACCTGGCCGGCGCCGGGCGATCCGGCGTTGGCGACGCGCGTGGCAGACCTGTTGACCCAGGCCGGGCTCCCCACAGCGCTCAACGCAACCCGCGGTTACGATCATGGTGTTTTCGTACCGCTGAAGGTCGCCTTTCCCAACCCTGAGATTCCCGTGGTCACGCTCTCGCTGGCGACCAGTCTCGATCCTGCACTGCATCTGGCGGCTGGCCACGCTCTGGCGCCCTTGCGCGAACAGGGCGTGCTGATTGTGACCAGCGGCATGAGCTTCCACAACCTTGGTGCATTCCTCAGGCCTGAAACACCAAAGAGGGCGCGCGCCTTTGACGCCTGGCTGACCGGTGCAGTCAAGTCGCCCGCGCCTGAGCGCAGTGCTCTGCTTACCGGCTGGCGCGAGGCCCCCTTTGCCGCCTATGCGCATCCCCGCGAAGAGCATCTGATTCCATTGCTCGTAGCCGCGGGCGCCGGCGGCGACGCGCCCGGCGAGCGCATCTTCGGCGACGAGCCCATGGGCGCGGCTACCAGCGCCTATCGCTTCAATGGCTAAGCTCCACGCGGAATCTTCGATCGGGCAGAAGTTGCGTCGCGCTGTGTATATTGGGGGTGCGCGGACGCCGACATGGCTCGCGCAGTTCCTCGGAGATCCCCATGCAACGGCGCGACGTCTTGAAGATGGCCGGTTTGAGCGTGGCTGCGGCGGCCCTGAATAGAAACACCGCGGCGGCATCAGCTTTTCCCATCCCCATTATTGACGCTCACATTCATCTCTTCGACCCCCTGCGCCCTGGCGGCGTGCCTTGGCCGGAGAAAACCGATGCCGCGATTTACAAGCCTGCCCTGCCCGAGCGTTACGTGGCCGAGACCGCTGCGCTGGGTATCGTGGGCGCCATCGCCATTGAGGCCAGTCCGCTCGCCAGCGACAATCAATGGCTGCTGAATGTGGCCGCCAATCACGGCGTGATTGTGGGCGTGGTGGGCGATTTGATCCCCAGTTCCCCAACCTTCCTTGCCGATCTGGAGCGTCTGCACGGCAACGCGCTGTTTCTGGGAATTCGCTACGGCAATCTCTGGAACCGCGACCTGGCGGCCGACCTTGAGAACCCCGGCTTTATCGATGGTCTCCAAGCCCTGGCCAGGGCAGGACTGGTGCTCGACACCGCGAACCCCGACCCCCGCCTGATTGGCGCCATCGTCGAAGCCGCCGAGCGCGTTCCCGACTTGAGAATCGTCATCGACCATCTGCCTCACGCGTCCGTGCCCGCTGAAAAAGATGCGCAGGATGCGTACTGGGCCAATTTGCGCCTGTTGGCGGCGAGTCCCCGCGTCTTCATCAAGCTGTCTGAGATTCCGGTCCGCGTGAATGCGAAGCTGATTACCGACCCGCACTTTTACCAGCCCAGGCTCGACACCCTCTGGCAGATCTTTGGCGAGGACCATATCCTGTTTGGCAGCGACTGGCCGAACAGCGATCACGTGGCCTCGTATGCGCAGACCTTTTCGATCGTGCGCGCATATGTCGGAGGCAAAGACGTCCAAGCGCAGCAGAAATTCTTCTGGAAGAACTCGATTGCGGCCTACCGATGGGAGCCAAGGGGGCCAGGCCAGCCGTCACTTTAGAAGTGAACTGCAATTCTCTGGCTGATCCAGCAGCCAGCCCGGTCTGTCTGCCGCAAGCGCCGCCGGTTGCTTTGGCCGATTGCCCGATGCTGATCGAAATTGAGGAGAAAACGTTGCACCAGATTCCTTCCACCGGCGCCGCCGCAGATCTCGCCAACGACGATGATCTCCCCGACGTTGATCTCGGCGGCGCGATTGCGCGGGCAGTCCGACGGCTGGCGCCTTATCTCATGTTGATGTACGTGGTCTCGTTTCTCGACCGCGCCAACATCGGCTTTGCCAAGCAGGCCTTGCAGGCCTCGGTCGGAATCTCCGAAACCACCTATGCGCTGGGCGCTGGCTTGTTCTTCATCAGCTACTCCCTGTGCGGTTTCCCCAGCAACCTCATCCTCCACAAAGTCGGCGCAAAGCTCTGGATCTCGTTCCTCATGGTCGGCTGGGGGCTGGCCTCCATGGGAACCATGTTCGTTACAGGCAGCACCTCTTTCTACCTGTTGCGGCTGGTTCTGGGCGTGATGGAAGCAGGATTTTTTCCTGGCGCCATTCTCTATCTCACCTATTGGTTTCCCAATCACGTGCGCGGGCGCATTCTTGGGCTGTTCTACCTAGGCGTGCCGCTTGCCCTCGTCCTGGGCGGCCCTCTCTCCGGATTTCTCCTGGAGATGCGTCCGCTCGGCTCGTTCCAGAACTGGCAGTGGATGTTTCTGGTTGAAGGCTTTCTTGCCGTGGCTATGGGGTTTACGGCTTTCTGGTTCCTTGACGACAAACCAGCCAACGCCCGGTGGCTCCCGCCCGTCCAAAAGCGGGCTCTCATCGCCGCCATTGCTAAGGAAGAATCGCAACGCCGGTCCAGCGGGCCGGCAGAGCTTCTGCCAATGCTGCGCGATCCGCGAGTGCTGGAGTTTGTGCTGATCTATGCGCTCATTCAGATGAGCGTCTATGGCGCCATCTTCTATTTGCCCGCCGAGGTATCGGCGCTGATCGGCAAGCCGGCGGGGCTTGAAGTGGGGCTGGTCACGGCGATTCCATGGATCTGCGCTCTTTGTGCCGTGTATTGGCTGCCCAAAGCAGCGGACAAATGGAGTCGGCATCGGCAACTGGCTGCACTCACGCTGTTCCTTGCCGGCTGCGCCAGCTTTGTATTCCCCACCGCCGGTCCGCGCATGGGGCTGGCGATGCTCTCGATCGCCGTCTCGGGCTTTATCGCCGTGCAGCCGCTCTTCTGGACCTTTCCCACCGGATATATGGCCGACCGCGCCAAGGCGGGTGGCATTGCGCTTATTGGAACCGGCAACCTGGGCGGCTTTGTGGCCCCCAACATAAAAGTCTGGGCCGACGGGTATTTTCATTCGCCACGTGCCGGCCTCTACCTGTTGGCGGCCATCACCGTTGCCAATGCTGCACTTATCCTGTTCACGAAAAACCGTCCGGGACGCGAGAAACATTCTGAAATTGACCGGAGGGTATAATGGACGCGATGGCGTCAATCGTGCAGACCGATCATTTTGATGCTGGCGTCGTACCCGTCGCGGCTGAAAAACTGCTGGCCCTTGAAGCGCGGCTGAGGCGGTTGGACAAGCTCATGGTGGCCTACTCCGGCGGCGTGGACTCCGCATTTCTGGCCGCCACCGCGCATCGCGTACTGGGCGATCGCATGCTCGCCGTCTTGGCCGATTCTGCGAGCCTGGCCCGTCGCGACATGGAGCAGGCCTGCGCCTTTGCGCAATCGCTTCAGATGCCGCTGCAGGTGGTGGCCACTGAAGAGATCGACAAGCCCGAGTATGCGCGCAACGACGCCAACCGCTGTTTCCACTGTAAGGACGAACTGTTTGCCGCTATGAAGACGCTGGGCGGCAAGCTGGGCTTTGCTTCCATCGCTTACGGCATGAACGCCGACGACACCAGGGATTATCGGCCCGGGCAGCGCGCCGCCGAGGAGCATGCGGTTCTTGCCCCGTTGGCCGAGGTCGGGCTCACCAAGATTGAAGTCCGGGCGCTGGCCAAAGCGGCGGGTTACACGCTTTGGGACCGGCCTGCGGCGCCCTGCCTGTCGTCGCGCGTGGAGTACGGACGCACCGTTACCCGTGAGGTCCTCGATCAGGTGGAAAAGGCCGAGGAGAGCATGAGGCAGCTCGGCTTTCGCGAATTGCGCGTTCGTCACCACGGCGAGTTGGCGCGGGTTGAGATTGCCCGCAACGAACTGCCTCGCGCACTCTCCATGGAGATGCTCGACGCCATTACCGCGGAACTCCGCAAGGCCGGCTTCCAATATGTCACGCTGGATTGCACCGGCTTCCGTTCCGGTTCGTTCAACGCCATTCTGCCCGCGGACGTATTGTTGCGGCGCGGCGCATAGGCGACAGTTTAAAATCACATCGCGATGCGTATTGGATACCTTGAGTGTTTCTCCGGCATAAGCGGAGACATGTTGCTGGGCGCGCTGGTGGATGCAGGCGTTCCTTTTGAGTCTCTGGCGGAGACGGCCGAAGCGCTGAACGTAGGCGCGCGCCTTGAGATGCGGAAGGTAAGCCGGGGGGGGCTGGCGGCCACCAAGGTGGACGTGATCACGCCTGACGCCGCTGAGCACCCCCACTCCAACGAAGCGCACACGCATGGGGAACACGCGAAACCGCACGATGAGCCTTCCCACTCTCACGACGCGCCTACTCCGGAAGCAGTGCACAGCCACGCGCCGCATCGCCACTTGTCGACGATTCTCGAAATCATCCGCAACGCGCCGCTTTCTGAAGTGGTCAAGGCGCACTCCATGCGCGCCTTTCAACTGCTGGGTGAGGCCGAGGCGCATATCCACTCCATTCCCATTGAGAAAGTGCATTTCCACGAGGTGGGCGCGGTCGACACGATCGTCGATATCGTGTGCACGGCCGCGGGAGCTGAGCTGCTGGGCGTCGACCACTGGCTTGCCTCTCCGTTGAATGTGGGCAGCGGCACAGTCAAGTGCCAGCACGGCACGCTGCCGGTTCCGGCGCCCGCCACGCTGGCCCTGCTGGGCGACGCGCCTGTATATGCCGCCGGGCCGCCCATGGAGCGGGTTACGCCCACCGGCGCGGCGGTTCTGCGCATGCTGGCTGTTCGCTATGAGACGCTGCCGTCGATGCGCGTCAAGGCAACGGGCTACGGGGCCGGCGGCCGCGACACACCCGGCGAGCCCAACCTGCTGCGCCTGCTGGTGGGCGAGGTAAAGGAATTCGGCGCCGCAACCTCAAATGAAGAGCCCCTCGCGGTTATCGAGACAGTCATCGACGACTCGAATCCGCAGGTGGTGGCCTTTGTCAGCGAACTGTTGCTCGAGGCGGGTGCATGGGACGTCTATCGTGTGGCCGTGCAGATGAAAAAAGGCCGCACCGGCGTGCAGATGACAGTGCTGTGCCGACCTGATCTTGTGCCCGTGCTCGAGGAGATGCTGTTCCGCGAAACCACCACCATCGGTCTCCACTGGAGGCTTGAGAACAAGCGCTCGCTCCGGCGCGATTTTGTGATGGTGTTCACCACTTGGGGCGACGTCCGGATCAAGGTAGCGCGATGGCCCTCCGGCAAAATCGCCAACGCCTCCCCTGAATACGAAGACTGCCGTTCGCTTGCCACACAGCATTCGGTGCCGCTCAAGCAGGTAATGCAGGAGGCCATGGAGGCTTTTACCCAGCATTTGGATGTGACCGCAACCACGGAAGGGCTTTGATGGATCCCACTCAAATCGAATTGCTTCTGAATGAAGTGCGCGAGGACCGCATCGCCGTGGCCGATGCGCTGGAGCGACTGCGGCAGCTGCCCTTTGAAGACTTGGGCTTCGCCAAGCTCGACCACCATCGCGCCCTGCGCACTGGAATGCCCGAGGTGATCTTTGCCGAGAGCAAGACCTCGGCCCAGGTGGCCGCGATCTTTGCGCGCATGGCCAACGCAGGCGGCAACGTGCTGGCCACGCGCGCTTCCCGGGCTGCTTTTGAAGCTGTGCTCGCTGTCGAGCCCCGGGCGGAGTTTCACGAGTTGGCCCGTGCCATCACGCTCGTCCAGACGCCGGCGGTCGCTGGCAAGGGAACCATCGGCGTGGTCTGCGCAGGGACCAGCGATCTACCCGTCGCCGAAGAAGCCGCGGTAACCGCCCGCCTCATGGGCAACGCCGTGGAATTGGTAGCCGATGTGGGCGTGGCCGGCATTCACCGCCTCCTTGCCCAGCAGCACACGCTCAAGGCCGCGCGCGTACTCATCGTGTGCGCCGGCATGGAGGGCGCGCTGCCGACCGTCGTTGGCGGCCTGGTAAACGCGCCCGTGCTCGCCGTTCCCACCTCAGTCGGTTATGGCGCATCGCTGGGCGGCGTTGCGGCGCTCCTGGGCATGTTGAACACCTGTTCCCCCAACGTCTCGGTGGTCAACATCGACAACGGCTTCGGCGCGGCCTGCATCGCCTCGTTGATTAATCATCTTGGCTGAGACGGAGATTTTGTCAGGCCGTATGGAGTCTGCTGGTGCCACCCCGCGAGATACTGGAAGGCGCCGGTATTCGGGTCTGCCTGGCCAACGCCAAACACGTCAAGCAGGGGCGTGGGGGCAGCCGAGGACAGTTGTGTTACTTTCTCGGCTGCTTGTAACACGGCAGCGGCACCTGCTTCGCTCTTGCCTGATTGGCGCGGACCTGGACCAGCACGTCGCCACCGCTTGCCGCTACCTCGGCAGGTACCAGCGCCATCGCTATGTTGGTCTTCAAAAACGGCGCGGGCGAGCCGGAGGTCACTAAGCCAATCGGATAGCCATCCAGATCAAGCACGGGGTACCCGTCGCGCGCGATGCCGCGGTCGACCATTTCGAGGCCGACGATCTTGCGTCTGGGCCCCCCCGCGGCCTGCACGGCCAACAAGGCGTCACGCCCGATGAAGTTTCCCTTTTCGAGCTTGAGCCAGCGGTCGAGGCCACCCTCGAAGACGTTGATCTCTTCGGAGATTTCGTGGCCGTAGAGGCTCATACCGGCTTCAAGGCGCAATGTGTTGCGTGCACCCAGCCCGCAGGGGCGAATGCCGAACTCCGCGCCCGCTTCGAGCAACGCCTCCCACATCTTCAGGCTGGTCGCCTCGTCGGCGGGAAGGTAAACCTCGAAGCCGTCTTCGCCGGAGTAGCCGGTGCGGGCGATCATGACGTTATGAATTCCGGCCGCCATGCCCCAGCTGAACCAGTAATTCCTGATCGCCGCCAGATCGACTTTGGTCAGCTTTTGCAAGGTCTCCAACGCCCGCGGACCCTGCAGAGCCAGTTGCGTGTAGTAGCTGGAATAGTCGCTGATGTGGATGGAGGGGAAGGTACCGACCTGTTTGCGAATCCAGGCGTAATCCTTGTCCTTGGTTCCAGCATTGACCACCAGCAGGTAGTCGTTTTCGCTGAGGCGATGAACAAGGATGTCGTCGACAAATGTGCCGGCAGGCGTGAGCAGGGCGGAGTAGTGGGCCTGGCCGTCCTTGAGGCGCGAGGCGTCGTTCATCGTGATGTGCTGGACGGCAGCCAGCGCGCCGGGGCCGCGAAACTGGACTTCGCCCATGTGGCTCACGTCGAACAGGCCCACTCCGGTACGCACGGCCAGGTGCTCGGCGATCAGGCCGCCTCCCGGGCATGGATACTCGACCGGCATGTCCCACCCGCCAAAGTCCACCATCTTCGCCTTGAGGGCATGATGCGTGGCGTTCAGGGCGGTCTTTTTTAGGGTTGTGCTGGCGGGTGCTTCTGAAGTGGGGGGCGCGGGAGTGGACATGAGGGCAATCCTTTCGGGAATTTGCTCTTCCTCCTTCACAATAGGTTGAGCCGGGGGCTGGGTCAAACCTGTTTGTGACGGGGCCAAACTCTCACGCGGTCGCGATAGGATGAGAGGGACCGCGCAGGCAGAAGAGGCCGGGCGTGGGGATGGCAGGGAGGACAGGCACATGAACCGGTTGCGAGGAGTGCTGATGTTGGTGGCAGCGAGCGTGGCGCTCTGGCGCGGCTGGAAAATTCACACCGGGCACATCGCGCTAATGGCCTATGGGCTGGCAGCGATGGCGCTGGGTCTCGCCGTCTGGCACCTGACCCGCAGCGTGGACCCGCCGCGGCCGAAATCGACGTGACGCTACAAGTTTGAAGGAAAGCCTGTGAAGACTACGCACACCTTGTACAACCGCATCCAGGGCCGCAATCTGGAGCGGCTCGCGGCTTTGAGCGACGGCATTTTTGCCGTGGCCATGACGCTTCTGGTACTCGATCTGCACCTGCCCTCGGCTGCGCAGGTGCAAAGCGAACCAGGACTCATGTACGCACTGGGAGCGCTGGGGCCCCAGTGGATCGCTTACCTGATGAGCTTTCTCACGCTGGGCATCTTCTGGGCGGGCCAGCAGACGCAGCTGAACCATATCGGCGAGGGCACGCGCGACCTGACCTGGATTCACCTGGGATTTCTGTTCGCCATTACCCTCATGCCGCTCTCCACGCGGCTGCTGGCCGAGTTCATTACTTACCGGTTGGCGCTGGTCATCTACTGGTTCAACATCTTTGTTGCCGGTGCGATGCTTTTTTGGAGCTGGAAGTACGCCACCCGCCACGGTCTGATCAAGGACGACACTCCGCCGGAGGTACGCGCCAGCATCTGCAAACGGGTGGTGATTGCCCAGTCGCTTTACGCCGCAGGCGCGGCGTTGTGCGTGATCAACACCTGGGTCAGCATAACGGCCATCGTGTTGGTGCAATTGAACTACGCTATTGCACCTCGACTTTGGCGGAGGGCCGGATAACCCGAAAGTGGAGGCCACGTGAAGCCTGTTAGGGTGATAGGCTTGGCGGGATGGAAATCCGTTACAAAGTCAGCGAAGCAGAGTTTGTGCGGGCCGCAAGGCTTGAGCGCAAAACCTCGTCCCGCTCCAGCCTGAAGACCACTGCCTTCTGGATTTTCATTATGTTTTGCCTGATGCTGCTCTATGCGTCGATTCGGCCCGGCAGAGATCAGGCCGCCGGGTCGAGCCTTCCGTCAGCTCAGCAGCAGTCGAAGACCAATCAAGGAAGCCTGAACCCCTTGACTCCGGGCTCAGTCGGGCTCGCAAGTTCCCCCTCTGGCCTTCTGGCGCGGGTTGGACCGTTCCTGGTGCTTGCCGGCGTGTGGATTCTGATTGTGACAGGGCTCGTTCCTCTGCGTTTGCGCTACCTTTACCGCAAAGATCCCCGCATGCAGGGACAGTTCACAGTGATGGTTACGAGGGATTCCATTCACACTGAAAACACGGCTGGAACGTCCTCGACCTGCGCCTGGAGTGTCTATGACTACTGGAGCGAGGGTAAAGGTGTGATCGTGCTCATCTTCCATTCCGGCGCCTATTCCATTCTGTCTCTAGCGGGGCTCTCTGGTCCGCAAGGAGACGAACTGCGCGGCGTTCTGAGCGCTGCGCTGCCCAGAAGATAGCCGGCAGAAACTCTCCGTACGTCACCGCAACTTGAATCGCCTATACGGGTTCCTACATTTATTCCGGGCATCTGCCATGATGGCAAACTTCAACTGCGCCCGGGCCGTGGAGGTGAGCACATGTTGACTACGGCATTGAATACCTTGATTTTGGCCCGCATTGGCGGATTCAGATTAATGCATGGCTTTGGGCGCGACGGTTTTGCCCCGCTGCTGGTCGGGTTGGCGGCAATCGGTGCAGCTATCTGGGCGCTTTCGCGCATCAGCCAGAACGAATCGGCCAAAGGAGAAAGTTCATAACGGGCTCTCGATGCAAAAGGCTTGTTGCTTACCTGCGTCCCGCCCTCCAGAATGAACTGACGCCGAGATAGAGAAAGACCACTACCACCAGGGCAGTGACCAGAAACGTTCTGTGATCGGGACCTTGTGCCCAACTGGCCCTCATGCGCCAGAGGTTCGGAGCAAACACGAGCGCCGGCAGAAGGAAGAATACGCCGGTGACTTCAAGCCAGATTTTTCTGCCCACGCGCTGAAAGGGCCGCAGAAAGCCGCCCACACCGCGTAAGAAACCACCACTTGTCTGCACGGTGGCGCGTCTGGCGGTCTGTGCTGCCCCAACCACCCGAACAGCAGCGTTTGCAGCCGATGCGGGCTGAGGCGAAGCTGCGGCTTGCGCGGCGCCTGCCAAGTGCTTTCCGGCAATCCGACCGGCAACCCTAACTCCGATTCCCAAGGCGCGGCCAATGGTCTGCGGTCTCATTCCGTTTATGATGGTAGCAGCGACGCGGGGTGAGCCGCTTCTCATAGTTCCGCATTGTTTTCCGGTTGCCCGAAAGCAGCTGCGGAAGTAAGGTAGATGAAACTCACGCCGCAACCCGCGCTTTGTGCCTGCGCAGGCAGCCGCTCTTGGAGGTATCTGTGACATCCCGTCTGCGCGAACTCATACAGCAACTGGGCGAGGCCATCCACGAGTCGGTCATCGAAAGCGAGCAGATCGCAGGGGTTGTTCAGGACATTCGCAAGCACGGTTTTGATGTGCTGCTGATGCTGGAAGCCACCATTGGCCTGAACGAAGTTGCCGCCAAGGAGGCCGAAGGTGCCGCCGCCCGCTCGGGCGATGAAGAAGCCGAGTCATCCGGCGCCTTCACCTCCAACGACCTGCATTTTCTTCGCTCTCTCAGGATCTCGGTCGAGGGCGAAGAAGAAGGCGCGGCGGAGAACGACACGGAGTAGCGTGCCGCGTCGCGTTGAGCGAGATGTTTGGGGAAAGTTCGATAGCAAGTAGAAAAGCCGGAGTCTTCTTGAGGCGTTAAAGCGGTTCCCGAATTGCCGCAAACCGAAGGTGAACTCCTAAGTGGCTTTTTCCTCAAGAAAATGCCACCCTCGACGAAACTCAAGACGGCTACATTGATTCTGAAACCGCCCTAGCTTTTCATCGCCACCCTTATGTGCAACTCCTTCAACTGGTGATCGCTGACTGTGGTCGGCGCTTCGGCCATCAGGTCGATCGCCTTTGCAGTCTTAGGGAATGCGATCACCTCGCGCAGGCTGGGCGCGCCGGCCAGCAGCATCACGATGCGGTCGAGGCCCAGGGCTATGCCACCGTGGGGTGGGGTACCGTATTCCAGCGCATCCAGAAAGAAGCCGAAGCGCGCGCGAGCCTCTTCGTCCGAGATTCCCAGAGATTGAAAAATCTGCTGCTGCACATCCTTGCGATGAATACGGATGGAGCCGGAGCCGAGCTCGAGACCGTTCATGGCAAGGTCGTAGCAGTTGGCACGGACGCTGGCGGGGTCGCTCACCAGGTTCGCCATGTCCGCTTCATAGGGCGACGTGAAAGGATGGTGGGCGGGCATCCATTTGCCCGATGCGAGATCGTACTCAAACATCGGGAAGTCGACAATCCAGATGGGATGAAACGCCGGGCCGCCTTCAAGGGGGTTGGCGGCATTGTGTTCGTGCGCGTCTACCACCGTTTGCTCGGTGACGCGAAACCCGCCGTGCCTTTCAGCGTACTTCTTCGCCAGCTCGGTACGGAAGCTGCCCGCTGCCGAGTAGACGTTGATCTCACGCTCGCTCAGACGGCCTTCGAATTTGGTGTCGCTGGCCTTGACGTGGTGAGCCGGGTCGCCGGCCACAATGATCACGAAGTCGCCCTCGGCTGCGGCAGTGAGCTCCCGCACCTTCACGGCAGCTTCAGTGAATCCCTTGGCGAGCCGCTTGAAGTCGTCAATAAACTTGGCGCCCTTTTTCTGGTCGAAGAGCGGCCAATTGTCTTCGCGCTCTTTACGGCTCAGCTCGCCCACATTGGGAATGCGCAGCGCCACGACGGGCAGCGCCGGATCGATCTGAAGCGCGGCCAGGTTTTCATCCGTAAACGCAGGACGCACATCGGTGAGTCCGGGCAGGCGGAGGTCTGGCTTGTCGGTGCCGTACTGCCGCATGGCTTCGTCGTAGGTGATGCGCGGGAACGGCGTGGGCAGGGTAACGCCCGCAGCCTTGAATCCAGCCGCAAGAAATTGTTCCACCACGGCAAACACATCCTCGCGGCGGGGAAAACTCATTTCAAGATCCACCTGAGTGAACTCAAGCTGGCGATCGGCGCGCAGGTCTTCGTCGCGGAAGCAGCGAGCGATTTGAAAATAACGGTCGCAGCCGGAGATCATGAGAATTTGCTTGAAAATCTGCGGCGATTGCGGCAGCGCGTAGAACTCGCCCGGATGCACGCGGCTGGGCACCAGAAAATCGCGCGCGCCTTCGGGCGTTGACTTGGTAAGAATCGGGGTTTCGATCTCGAGAAACCCCTGGTTGCTGAGGCTTTCGCGGACGGCGAGCGTAATGTCGTGGCGAAGGCGGAAGTTGCGCTGCATCTCGGGGCGGCGCAGATCTATGTAGCGGTATTTGAGGCGGACCTCCTCGTTCTGGATGGCCTCCTCTGCGGGCGAAAACGGAGCCAGGTGCGCGTCGTTGAGCACCAGAAGCCGGGTAGCCTCGATTTCAATCTCGCCGGTCGGCATTTTGGGGTTGATCGCATCCTTGTCGCGCAGGCGCACCTTGCCCACGGCGGCAACCACGTACTCTGGGCGCACCTGTTCGCCCTTGAGATGGCCGTCGGGGGTGAGCTCCTTGTCCAGGACGATCTGGGCAATGCCGGAGCGGTCGCGAAGATCGAGAAAGATGAGATTACCGTGGTCGCGGCGGCGGTTCACCCAGCCCATCAGCACCACATGTTGGCCGGCGTGGGCGGCGCGCAAGTCGCCGCAAAGATGCGTCCGTTCGAGACTACCTAGAAAATCGAGCACTTCCTGTGTCCTTTACTCGCCTGCTGGTTCTGAGAGGAAGACAGCCAGCTCCGCGCGAGGAACCTTGGCCTGTATACCAGTGGCGAAGGTCTTCACTGTAAGGATACCGGATTGAAGTTCATCTTCGCCGAGGATGACAATGTGCCGGGCCGTCTTATTTGCGACCTCAAAGGATTTCTTAAGGCGGAAGCTGCCGTCGCCTAGCTCGATGGAAAGGCCGGTGTGACGGAGTTCGCGGGCCAGGGCGAGCCCTGCAGAGCTAAGGCCTTCACCGAGCGGCGCAATGAACGCGTCCGCCCCCTGCGGAGGGGTAGCCTTTTGGTTGAGCTCTTGCGCAAGAAGCGTCAAAACCAGCCGGTCTTCGCCCATGGCAAAGCCAATGCCGGGCGCTTTGGGTCCTCCGATGGCCTCGCTCAGCCCGTCGTAGCGGCCGCCGCCCAGCAAGGCGTTTTGCGCTCCCAGTCCGCCGTGGGTGAACTCGAATGTGGTGCGGGTATAGTAGTCAAGACCGCGCACCAGGCGGTGATTGCGGGTATAGGGCACGCCGGCTGTGTCAAGTGCAGCCAGCACCGCGTCAAAATGCGTCTTTGAGCCCTCGTCGAGTGAATCGGCGATCACGGGTAGCGTGGCAATGATGGGCTGATCGGCGGGAACCTTGCAGTCCAGCACACGCAGCGGATTGGTGACGGCGCGGCGCTGGCAGTCGGCGCACATCTGCCCGACCACGGGGACCAATGCCGCGCGCAGCGTGTCGTTGTATCTTGCCCGGTCGGCGGCGGAGCCGACGGAGTTCAATTCAAGCGTCCAGCCGGCAATGCCCAGCTCGTCGAGCAGAGTGGCAAGCATCTCCAGCACTTCGGCGTCGCGCACGGGGCTCTCGCTACCCGACGAGGGCGGTCCGATTACCTCTGCGCCGATCTGCGAAAACTGGCGGTAGCGTCCCTTTTGCGGCCGTTCGCGGCGGAACTGCGGGCCGATGTAATAGAGCTTCTGTAACTGGCCGGTTTCGCCCAACTGGTGCTCGATATAGGCGCGCACCACGCCCGCAGTGTTTTCAGGGCGGAGGGTGAGCGTCTGGGTCTTTTCCGACTGCGCCCGTGCGCGATCTTCCCAGGTGTACATTTCCTTGGAAACAATGTCGGTTTCTTCGCCTACACCTCGGGCGAAGAGCGCCGTGTCTTCAAAAACGGGCGTCCGAATCTCGCCGAAGTTATAGCGGGCAAAGATGCCTCGGGCGATCGCTTCGATGCGGTTCCAGAGGGCGGTTTCCGGCGGCAAAATGTCTCGCGTTCCGCGCACGGCTTTCAGGGTAGTCATAGCCTATCCAGTTTAAATGGGCCGCAGGCGTCGAATAGTGACAGCCATCGAGCACGTTGTCTCTAATCGTCACCTCCCGACTGCCAATTCAGGCTCTCTTCTTGATCGTCTGGAGCAGCGTGGTGTCGATGCGGGTCTGCCAGCCGGGGCCGCTTGCCTTGAAGTGGTCGATCACTTTAGGAGACAGGCGCAGCGAAACCAGCTTCTTGGTGGGCGCTTTCTGGGGGCCGCGTTTGCCCCGGCGAATGATCTTGCCTTTGCGAAGGTGTGTCGAGGACCAGGGAATCCGCATCCTCGCGCCTTTTGCCTTATCCTATCTGCCATGGAATATCGTCAGCTGGGAGGCTCCGGCCTCAAAGTTTCTGCGCTTGCTTATGGGACTGTCACCTTCGGCGGCACTACTGGGTTCTTCAAGGCAATGGGTACAACCGAATTGGAGGAGGCACGACGGCTGATCGACATCTGCTTTGAGGCTGGCGTGAACCTGTTCGACACGGCGAACGGTTACGCGGAGGGCCGGTCAGAAGAGGTGCTGGGAAAGGCGCTCGAAGGCAGACGGGACAAGGCGCTGATCTCAACCAAGTCCGGATTCCCAACAGGGACTGGGCCGAATGATGAGGGCTCGTCGCGCTATCACCTGCGGCGCGCGCTCGAAGACAGCCTGCGGCGGCTGGGCACCGACTACATCGATATCTACCACCTGCACGGGTTTGACGCGCTCACGCCGATTGAAGAAGTGCTGGAGACACTGAACAATTTTGTGCGCGAGGGCAAGGTGCGCTACATTGCCTGCTCCAACTTTTCCGGATGGCACCTGATGAAGTCGCTGGCGGTGGCGGAGCGTTTTGGCTGGACGCGCTTTGTCGCGCACCAGGTCTATTACTCGCTGATCGGCCGCGAGTACGAGTGGGAGCTGATGCCGCTGGGGCTCGACCAGAAGGTGGGTGCCCTTGTCTGGAGTCCGCTGGGCTGGGGCAGGCTTACGGGCAAGATTCGCCGCGGTCAGCCGCTGCCGGCATCCAGCCGGCTGCACGAAACCTATGCGCAGGGGCCGCAGATGCCGGATGAGTATCTGTATACCGTTGTCGACGCGCTGGACAAGATCGCGGCAGAGACTGGCAAGCACGTTCCGCAGGTGGCTTTGAACTGGCTGCTGCAGAGGCCGACGATATCGTCGGTGATTGTGGGCGCACGGAACGAGGCGCAACTACGGCAGAACCTGGGAGCTGCCGGTTGGAACCTGACCTTGGACCAGGTCGCGGCACTGGACAAGGCAAGCGAACAGCCCGCCGCCTATCCCTATTGGCATCAAAGGAAGTTCTTCGCGAACAGGAACCCGTTGCCGGTGTAACGGCAGGGGGCAGAAGCCTGCAGCGTAGATGTGATGGTCAATACTCGTCATCTAACTTGGGTACGTATTTGTGGCGGGCGCGAAAGACGTACCGGCCCACCAGCCATCCCACGGCACTGCCCACGACCGCGTCCGAAGGGAAGTGCTGCCGGCCTAGGACGCGCGTGATACTCACGCCCGTCGCCGCGGAATAGAAAAACAGCTTTGACCACCAGGAGGGATATTCCCCCGCAAGAACTGCAGCTCCCGACCATGCCACGACCGAGTGCAAAGAGGGAAAGGAGCCATCGGTTCCGGCGTCCGACTGGAAGAAGTGTCCTTTGTTGCCGTCCACGTCGGGCCGCTCCCGCCGAAAGATGAGCCTCATACCCTCTTCCACCACCACGCCATCAACCATGGCCTCGCCGCTCAGAATGCCGGCCTCGCTTTGATGCGCGTTCTGCTTGAAGCGCCCGAGGCCGTAGAACGCGACGGGAGCGGCGATAAAGCCGCCGATCAGTGCGTTCGAGGCGTCAATGCTGTGCTGATTCAAGGTTGGATTGATCGGGACCACCTGCGTCATGGCGCGGTAGTCGGTTGCGATGGCTGCGCCCGTGGCCAGGGTGAGTGGGACAAGCACTTTCAGATCGCCTCCATTGAGGTGAACCGGACTGGACCAGATAGTTCCCTGATCCCGCAGCAGGTGCATCGGCGTGCTGCGCACCGTTACGGCATCGGAGCTGTCCCTTCGGGTGGTCTGTACCGGTTGCGGCTGCGGCGCCTCGGGCAGCGGGCCGTTGCTCTCTCCCTGAGCCGGCTGAGCGGCTGTTTGCCCGCCCGCAAGAGCGCACACAGCGAGCATAAGGACAAGAGTGAGCGAGGCAAGCGCGCTTGCCTGCTTGAAGCGCGCTGCTCTCTGTCGCTGGAACGTCGCAGTATTGAAAATGGAAGACTCCGAAACTCGGATTTGGATACCTGTTGCAAATGATTCTATTGCAGGTGCGGAGCCCGGCGGGGCTCAAATCCGCGCCCGGATTCAGCTCTGGGGCTCTTTCAAGTAAATCTCAACGTAGTCTAGGTAGTTCTGGGCATACTCGCGGATGAGGTCGCGATCCTTGTCGGTAATCTCGCGGCGGAGTTTGGCGGGAACGCCGGCCCATAGCGTACGGGGCGGCACAACCGTCTGCTCGGGAACCACGGAACCTGCGGCGATAATGGAGCCTTCGCCGATGCGGGAGTTGTTGAGGATTGTGGCTCCCATGCCGATGACCACCATGTCTTCAACAGTGCATCCGTGGACAGTGGCGTTATGGCCGATGGTGACCCAATCGCCCACGTTGACCTGGTAAAGGTTGCGCTGGCCATGGAGGACGGCGCAGTCCTGGACGTTGGAGCAGGAACCAACGCGGATGGAGTTCACATCGCCGCGCAGAACGGCGTTCATCCACACTGAAGAGCGTTCGCCGATTATCACGTCGCCGATGAGCTGTGCGGACAGGTCGATATAGCAATGAGCGGCAATCTGGGGCCGGTGCCCCTGGTAGCTGCGAATCATGATTGTGCAACCTCGCGTTGGGGGTGTGGAAATTTCCCAATTCCCAGTGTAAAAGAGCGGTAGATGGATCGGCCGAAAAGCCGCCGGCTCGCCTGGGTTCACGAACGTGTCGAAAAAATGGAGCAAGATTGTCGAAAAAACGCAAAGGAATCAGCGGACAATCCTCAGGCGGCAGGTGCGCCCTATCCTAAATCTCGTATTTCGAGTATCCTAGAAGAGCCACTTGGCGGGTTTGGAGGTGGGATTTTTTGGCAGAAGTTCGCGTTCAGGAAGGTGAACCGCTCGAAAACGCGCTTCGCCGGTTCAAGCGCAAGGTACAGCAGGAAGACATTATCAAGGAAGTCAAGCGTCACTCCTACTACCTGAAGCCCGGTGAGAAGCGTCGCGTCAAGGCTGCCTTGGCGCGCAAGCGGAATCGCAAGAAGGCTCGTAAAGAGCAGGATTGAGGAATCAACCAATCGCGGCACACACAGTCCCGGCGGCTCCCGCTGAATTCTGGCGGGAGTTTCCGGACAGCCCAGGTGAGATCGGGATCGTGAGCCGCGATTTTTTATAACCTGCAGTTATTCCGCTCGATTTGAGCGGGGTCATATTATTCAGGTCTGCCGGAACACCGGCCAGACAAGTTGGATGCCGCTCTCCTTTAATGCGGCCCGGGCCCTTGTTATGTTTCAGGAACGGAAACAGGGAACCGGGACCGGCAAGTCGCAAAGACCATGGCCGATTTCGGCGTAAGTCCCTGCTTCAGGGAAGCCGGACATGGAATTCACAGATCGAGTGCTCACGTGCATTGACTGCGGCTCAGATTTTGTCTTTACAGCGGGCGAGCAGGTCTTCTTCAACGACAAGCAATTCAAGAACGATCCCAAGCGCTGCAAGCAATGCAAGGCAAAGCGCGTTCGCGGGAATCAGAAGGTTCGTCCGGAGACGCGCACAACCTGTTCGGAGTGCGGTGCCGAGACCACGGTTCCCTTCAAGCCTACCCAGGGCAGACCTGTGCTTTGCCGTACTTGTTTCCAGAAGCATGGCAGGCTGGTTGAGGCGCCTCAAGCTGCCCAATAGAGCCGGCAGCACGACGGGGAAGTGCTTATCGGAGAGCCTTGCTGAAGATCAGGTCACCCTTGAATCCTGACGGAAACCCTGCAGTGCGGATCTGCGTTGCAAGTTGTGCCCAGTGGCGCTGGCTGTGCAAGAGCATATGAGCCGCAATCTTGCGGCGGGAGACGGTCCGGATCTCAGGTGGCACCCAATCGAATTCCAGAACGTAGGGCTTATCCCAGGTTTCGTCGGACTCGACCAGCAAACCAATGAAAATCTCTACAGCCTTGGCATGCAGATTAAACAGCGCATCAAGCGGTCCCTGGGGAATCTGCTCTTTAGTGATAACGGGCGTCCCGGCCAAACGCTGCGCCCAGCGCAATTCCGCAGTCCAGATGTGGCGGATGAACTCCTGCACGTTGGTTGCACCGCCAATGCTGCAGGGAAGATCAAGTACCTGCGGGTTGGCGTCAAGGTGGCTTTTCCAGTAGTTTGAGGCCTCATCGTTCCAGGCCAGCAGCTCACGCAGCGTGATTCCAGCGCTCATTGGTTTCTCCTCAGGGCGCGATGGCCAATGTCGCGCCGGTAATACATTCCCT
Organism: uncultured Acidobacteriaceae bacterium; assembly: GCA_963793885.1. Lineage (GTDB taxonomy): Bacteria > Acidobacteriota > Terriglobia > Terriglobales > Acidobacteriaceae > Telmatobacter. The sequence goes on along the minus strand of CAWCBQ010000001.1, from coordinate 598,526 downwards.
CAAAATGAATCTCAGCCATGGCCTGGTAGGCGCGGGCAAGCGCCTCGTTCAGCGTGTCGCCGGCAGCCGTAACTCCCAAAACGCGGCCCCCAGCCGTGTGCAGCTTTCCTCCCACCAGCATCGTACCCGCATGGAAAACCTGGGCGCCGGGAACCTGGGCAGCGGCTCCAAGGCCGAGGATAGGGAGGCCAGTCTTGTAGGTGCCCGGATACCCTGCCGAGCTGGCCACCACGCAGGCTGAGGCGCCCGGGCTCCAACGCAACACGATCTGGTCGAGACGGCCGTCGACTGAGGCATCAAGTGCGTCCATCAGGTCACTATCGAGCCTAACAAGCAGAGCCTGCGTCTCAGGATCGCCAAAGCGGGCATTGAACTCCAGCACCTGCGGACCCCGCGCGGTCATCATCAGTCCGCAGTAGAGCACGCCGGCGAAGGGCGTTCCCTCCTCGGCCATTCCGCGAATGGTGGGCTCAGCGATGTGGTGCATGATCCACTCCGTCATGCCTGGATCCAGCAGCTGATCGGTTGAGTAGACGCCCATGCCGCCCGTGTTGGGCCCGGTGTCTCCTTCGCCAATGCGCTTGTGGTCCTGGGCAGGGACCAGCGGCACTACATGCTTGCCATCACTGAGGCAGAGAAAGCTGATTTCGTCGCCTTCGAGGAACTCCTCAAGCACGACCTGCTGCGCCGCCTCGCCCAGAAGCTCGCCCGAAAACAGTCCCTGGGCAGCCTCAATCGCCGTAGGCCGTGAGCTGCAGATGATGACGCCCTTCCCTGCGGCCAGCCCGTCGGCCTTGACCACAATCGGCGCGTGAAAAAAGTCGATGGCCTTTTCCACTTCAGCGGGACTGGAGCAGACGGCGAAGTTCCCGGTAGGAATGTTATGGCGCTGCAGAAACTGCTTGGCAAAGCCCTTGCTGCTTTCAAGCATGGCAGCGGCGCGGGTGGGTCCAAAAACCCGCAGGCCGCGCTCCTGAAGAGCGTCGACGATGCCGAGTGAAAGCGGCAGTTCAGGCCCTACGATGGTCAGGCCGGGTTGCTCAGCCTCAGCCAGCACGATCATCGCGTCCAGGTCCTTGAGGTTGACTGGAACGCAGCGCGCGATTTGGGCAATGCCGCCGTTGCCGGGCGCGCAAACCAACTCTGTTACCTTCTCACTCCGCATTACCGCCCAGGCCAGCGCATGTTCGCGGCCTCCGGAACCAAAGATCAGGACTTTCATTGAGAGCGCACCTTCCAAACGGGCTTTACCTATACCCAAAAGGTAATCGTCGGCAATGCGGGTGGGTGAAGTCAAACAACCGGAGGTGGAAATGAGCAGAGATCCTGTTCTTGTCCACGCTTCCCCTATACTGAGGCGTGGTGAGCCGGCTCCTGGCGGCGCACAGCGAAGGTAAAGAGCCTCTGCCATGGTTGAGACCCGTATTAAGCCGCACAAACAGCAGGTGGCCGAAGAGGCGCGGCGGACTGAGCAGCGGCGGGTCTACAGGCGTAATCAGGTGTTCGGCCTGGTGCTCGTGGCCGCGGCCATTCTGCTCTGGACCCTGCTGCACACCAATCCGGAATGGATCTTCCCTGCCGGATGGTGGCGTCCATGAGCCCTTCGCGCACAGCGAAAGGCACCTTCGATGCGGAAGAATGCCTGGCGGTCATCCTCCTCGGCCCGACCGGCAGCGGAAAAACGGCACTATCGCTGGTGTTGGGCGAGCGATTTGGCGGAGAGATCGTCAGTTGCGACTCGGTGGCCGTTTATTGTGGCATGGATCTGGGCACAGCCAAGCCAACGGCCGACGAGCAGGCTCGGCTGCCGCATCATCTCATCGACCTCGCCGAACCGGACCACACCTTTACGGCTGGCGAGTACAGCAGGCTGGCCCGTGCGGCTTTGCGTCAGATCGCCGGGCGGCGGCGATTGCCCATCGTTACCGGTGGAACGGGGCTTTACCTGCGCGCGCTCACCGAAGGGCTCTTTGCCGGGCCACTGCGGCAGGAAGAACTGCGCGCGCGACTGCAGAGCAGCCGTCAGCGTCACGGCGACGGCTGGTTGCACAGGTTGCTCAAGCGGCTTGACCCGGATTCGGCGGTGCGCATTCACGCCAACGATACGCCCAAGCTGATTCGCGCCATCGAAGTCTGCCTGGCGGTGCGGAAGCCGATGTCGGAGGTCATTGCCCGAAACCCGCTCACCGGTTTCAGGCTGTTGCGGATTGGCTTGAACCCGCCGCGCCAGAAATTGTATGAGCGGCTGAACCGCAGGGCCGAGGCCATGTTTGCCGCGGGACTCGTTGAGGAAACACGTGGACTGCTCGAGCGCTACGGGCCGGTGAAGGCGCTGGACTCGCTGGGCTACCGGCAGTCGGCACCCGTCTTGGCAGGGACATTGACCGTTGACGAAGCGGTCAAGGCCGCGCAACAGGGCCACCGCAACTATGCCAAGCGGCAATTGACCTGGTTTCGTCGCGAGCCCGACGTCCACTGGATTGCAGGCTTCGGCGACGAGCAGGAAACATACCGGATTGCCGTGGATAAGATCGAGCAGTTCATGCGGTTTTAGAGGTCGCCAGGCCGAGATTCCGTCCTATTTCGCTTCGTGATTTCCCATCGGTCAAAGAAAGGCTAAGACGCCTGGAAAGGCTGACGCGCCTGCAAGGCGCCATAAGCTCGATCCATTAGACTGGAGCTTGGAACGCGACGCTCAGGGTGACGCAGAAGCGTCTCGGAATGGAGTTCCCCGTGGCAGAGACAATCTTCGACGTAGCGATTATTGGCGGAGGTCCAGCCGGATACACAGCGGCCATTCGCGGTGCGGAGTATGGGCTGAAAGTGGCGTTGATTGACAACGCTCCCAGACTGGGCGGCACCTGCCTGCACGTTGGCTGCATACCGACCAAGGCGCTGCTTTTCAATGCCGAGCTCTGGGACCACCTGAAGCACGCGGCCGAGTTTGGAATTGCCGGCATCGGGACGCCCACGCTCGATTGGACCGCGGTGCTCAAACGCAAAGACGCAATCATCACAAGGCACGTCAAGGGCCTGGAATTCCTGATGAAGAAGCACAAGATCGCCGTGATTGCAGGCTATGGACGCCTGACCGGGCCTGCGCAGCAGGGCGTGCACACGGTCGATGTGGCCACGGCAGGCGACGAGGTGAGCCAGGTAAGAGCGAAGAATGTGATCCTTGCCACCGGCTCTGTCGCAAAGATGCTGCCGGGCCTTGAAGCCAACTCGACCGTGCTGACGAATATTGAGATTCTCTCTCTCGACCGGGTGCCAAAATCGCTGGTGGTTATCGGTGCGGGCGCGGTGGGCGTGGAGTTCAGCTCCATCTTCTCGAGCTTCGGCACGGAGGTTACCATCCTCGAGTTTTTGCCGCGCGTGGTTCCGGTGGAAGATGAGGAGATTTCAAAGGAGCTGACACGGCTGTTCAAGAAGCGCGGCATTGACGTGAATACCGGCGCAAAGGTTGAAAAGGTGGAGAAGATCGCATCCGGCGTAAAGGTGACATACACCGACCAGAACGGCAAGACCCAGGTTAAGGAAGCCGAGAAGGTGCTGGTCGCCGTGGGACGCGCAGGAAGTACGGAAAATATCGGCCTGGAGAAGACGAAGGTCGAGCTGGAGCGGGGGCTGATCAAGGTTGGCGACGCGCAGGAGACTGGCGAGCCGGGCGTCTATGCCATCGGTGACATTGTGGCGGGCCTGCCACAGCTGGCGCACGTTGGCTCGATGGCGGGCATGGTTGCCGTGGCGAAGATTGCGGGCGCCAAATTCCGGCCCCTGAACCGGCTGCGCATTCCGGGCTGCACCTACTCCGAGCCGCAGATCGGGTCGGTGGGTCTCACCGAAGCGCAGGCAAAGGAAAAAGGCCACGAAGTGAAGGTGGGCAAGTTTCCGTTTGCCGGCAACTCAAAAGCAACCATTGTCGGCAGTCACGACGGCTTTGTGAAAATCGTTTCCGACGCAAAATATGGCGAGATCCTCGGTGTGCACATCATCGGACCGCAGGCAACGGAGCTGATTGCCGAAGCGGTTGCCGTGATGGAGTTGGAAGGCACGGTCGACGAGATGATGTTCACCATCCACGCCCATCCCACGCTGGCCGAGTCCCTGCTTGACGCCTATGGCGCTGTGCAGGGCATGGCCATTAACGCGTGAGCGCTGCAGCAGTTTGACCGAATACGTTCAATAATTCGAAGAATTCTTTTCACTCTGGCAGGGCCGGGCGGGAACTCCTGCGCTTTCAACTTAAAGCTCCGTCGACTGGCTTTGCACCAGCGTTTTCGCTTTCGCAATAAACTCATCCAGCGGCGTGGATCCCTGGTCGCCCTTGCCGCGAGTGCGGACGCTTACTGCTCCGGCTGTTTCTTCCTTGTCGCCGAAGACGAGGATGTAAGGCGTTTTCTGGTTGGCGAAATCGCGGATTTTGGCGTTCATCTTCTCGTTGCGGTCGTCGGTCTCGACACGCAGGCCGGCTTCCTTCAACAGCTTTTCCACCTTCTCGGCGTAGGGTTTGTGGCGCTCGCTGATGGGAACCAGACCCACCTGCACAGGCGCGAGCCACAGCGGGAAGGCGCCGGCGTAGTGCTCGATCAGAACGCCGAAAAATCTCTCGACGGACCCGAACAGGGCACGGTGGACCATTACTGGCTGATGTCGCGCGCCGTCTTCGCCCACGTATTCGAGTTCGAAGCGCGCGGGCAGATTGAAGTCGAATTGCACTGTGGAAAGCTGCCACAGGCGGCCCAGCACGTCCACGAGCTTGATGTCGATCTTGGGGCCGTAGAAGGCAGCTTCGCCGGGAATGATCTTATAAGCGATGCCCTTCCGTTCGAGAGCGTTCTTTAATGAGCTCACGGCAAGGTTCCAGTTGTCGTCGGACCCGGCATAATGTGCGCGATCCTTCGGATCCCACGTGGAAAGCTCGACTTTGAACTCGGTAAACCCAAACGTTTTGAGCACCGCTTCGGCAAAATCGATACACCCGACGACCTCGTCCTCAATTTGCTCCGGCGTACAAAAGATGTGCGCATCGTCCTGCGTAAATCCGCGCACGCGCAGCAGTCCGTGCATGGTGCCTGAGCGCTCATAGCGGTACACATTGCCCAGCTCGGCATAACGCACCGGCAGATCGCGATAGCTCTTGGGCGAGTTCTTGTAGATGAGGATGTGGAACGGACAGTTCATCGGCTTCATGCGATAGTTCGCATCGTCCAGCTCCATCGGTGTGAACATGTTCTGCGAGTAGAAGCCCTCGTGCCCCGAGGTCTGCCAGAGATTTACGCGCGCCACGTGCGGCGTGTAGACGAGCTGGTAGCCGCGGCGCAGGCATTCCTCGCGCATCCAGTCCTCCATGATCTTGCGGGTCATGGCGCCTTTGGGATGCCAGAAGATGAGCCCCGCGCCGGCCAGTTCCTGAATGCTGAAAAGGTCCAGTTGCTTGCCCAGTACCCGATGGTCGCGCTTGGCCGCTTCTTCAAGGCGCGCAAAATGCTCGTCGAGGTCCTTCTTCGAGAAGAAGGCGGTGCCGTAGATACGCTGCAACTGGGGATTCTTTTCGTCGCCGAGCCAGTAGGCGCCGGCCAGCGTCGTCACCTTGACGGCCTTCACACGGCCTGTAGAGGGCACATGGGGTCCGCGGCAGAAGTCAACAAAGTTGCCATTGCGATAGAAGCTCACGTCAGAGCCGGGCGCGGTGAACTTCGTCACGAAGTGCGTCTTCATGAAGTCGCCGTCGAGCTCAAAACTTTTCAGGCTCTTGTCTCTTGGAGCAAATTCGTGGATGAACGGCTCGTTGCGGGCCACCACTTCCGCCATTCTGGCTTCAATCAGCGCCAAGTCGTCCGGTGTGAAGGGTTTCTCGCGATAGAAGTCATAGAAAAATCCGGAGTCGGTCGCTGGCCCATGGCCAAGCTTGGTCTCGGGGAAAAGTTCCAGCACGGCCGTGGCCAACACATGTGCGGCGGAGTGGCGCACCACTTTGAGCGCATCCGGGTCTTTTTCGGTGACCAGCTCCAGGCGCGTGTCTGCTGTGAGCGGTGTCGAAAGGTCAACCAGCCGCGGAGCCGCAGAGTCTTCTGTGGCGTACATGGTCGCCTCCGATGCACTCGCCTCTGTGGCCGGCTCACCCTCGTTGGCGCCAATCTGGCCTACGGGCCCGTTCAACGGGGTGAGGCGGGCAACCACGGAGGCCGCGGCAAGGCGAGGCGAAATAGCGTTGGCAATTTCAAGAGGCGTTGTGCCTGCCGGCACTTCACGAATTGCCCCGTCGGGCAGGTGGACTGCAATTGTCTGCTTGCTCATGGTGAGTGGGAATCCATTGGGGCCGCGGAAGATGAAACGCAGCCAACATCTTGAGGATACAGCGGCTCTCCAAGCGCTGTACATCGAAGCCACTGGCGCAGACCGCCTTTTGTCCCACGCGGGAAGACCAATTTGGCGTGCGCCCGACCAGAAACCCTGAGGAAGCTGCCGGCTACGTTGTCCTCAGAAGCTTTGCGCCGCCTCTCCCCCGAATCGGGGAGGGAACAATGCCCCGAAAGCGATGCAATTTGCCGCATTGGTGGAATGTTCACGCACATCGACGGCGCAATATCGTTTCGGTGGTGGTTTGGACAGCCCATAGCTCATAACCGGCTCTAGCCCCGTATGAGGTCAAAATGCAGGTACTCTGCAAGAGAACAAATGGAAACGCCGAGACGCATTGCTGCGTTTGCGGACAGGGATTTGTGATGTTTTGGGATCGGCAGTCGCATTCGGAGCGCATTGCCGCAATCCACGAGATTCAGGAGGCTCTTCGCCGTCATCACCGGAACGCGCCAGGCCCCGAGGCGCATCCCAGGGAAAGCTTCCCGGTCCCGGAGTGGAGCGGAAGTGACGCGATTTCCGGAGCAACAAATCCCGGCTCAGTTCCGACGTGGGATCTCTGAGGATTCATTTCGGACGCCGCGAGTGGACCTGCCGCCGTCCCGGCAAGCTGACTGTGAAAGACTTCGAGACGGGCCAGGAAAGCCGGACCTTGCTTTCAGCAAACGCAACCTCACACCAGAGCGCATGGTGAGCGCTCTGACCGCAAAATGTCTTGGTCTCCCGGCCTGCCAATGCGGGTTGAAGCGCAGGCAAACGCCCACGAAACGGCATGAACCTCAACGAGCGGTCAGCGCTCGAGACAGGCAAGGGCCTAGACAATTGAGGGCCGGGATTGCTCCCGGCCCTCAATTCTGTCTGCTAGATTCTTCCGGAACCCGGCCTTGAGGGTTTAGAGCGGCTGCACGTCGGCAGCCTGCCATCCTTTGGGCCCCTTCACCACGTTGAACTGCACGGCTTGACCTTCTTGCAAGCTCTTGAAACCACTTGAGTTGATTGCAGAGTAATGCACGAACACATCTTCGCCGTTCTGGCGCGAAATGAAGCCGAAGCCTTTCGCGTCATTGAACCACTTCACAGTACCTTGTTCCATCTTGTTCGTATTTCCTGTATTGAATTGCGCTGGATGAATCGGAGCGACAACTCGCAGAATCTTGCATGGTTGGGCGAGTTACTGCACACGACCGGTTCGTCTCAAACGCTGGAAACAGTGTATCATCGGTGTCAAAAATGGGCGCAGGATTTCTTCCCGATCGTATCCATTTCCGATTTCCAATTCCGGAAGCTTATGACCACTTTGGATTTAGCATCCACCCTCCGAGTGTGATACCGTGATGAGGTCGCCATGCCCCACGATCCTGTTCCCGGCTTGTTATCCCGCTTCACGGAGCTTCTTGACGCCGAATTTGCCTCGTTGCCAGAATTTCAGCCGGATGCCGGCCAGGATGCAATGGCGCGGGTCCTTGAGGCCGTAACGCACAGGCTTGCAGACAACTACCCCTACTTCCATCCTCTCTATGCCGGGCAGATGCTCAAGCCGCCGCATCCGCTGGCGCGGGCTGCCTACGCGCTGGCCATGAAGATTAACCCCAACAACCATGCCAGGGACGGAGGACGGGCGAGCTCGGAGATGGAGATTGAGGCCGTCGGCGAGATTGCCGCGATGTTCGGCTGGACTGGTCATCTCGGGCATCTGACCTCGAGTGGCACGCTGGCCAATCTTGAGTCGCTGTGGGTGGCAGGCCAGCTGGCGCCCGGGCGGCGCATCATTGCCTCACAGCAGGCACATTACACTCACCGGCGTATTTCGGCCGTGCTCAAGCTGGAGTTCTCTGAGGTTCCCTCCGATGGTCGCGGCCGCATGTGCATGGAATCGCTCGAGTCCGAGCTGAAGAAAGGCGATGTCGGCCTAGTAGTGGCTACATTGGGCACCACCGCTATCGGTGCTGTGGACCCGCTCGACAGGATTCTGGCACTCAAGGAGCGGTATGGCTTCAGGGTCCATGTGGATGCGGCCTACGGGGGTTACTTCACGCTGATTCCTGATGCCCTGGGAGAGGCCGCGCGGTGGGCTTACGCATCCATCGGCCTGGCCGATTCCATCGTCATCGATCCGCACAAGCACGGCCTGCAGCCCTACGGGTGCGGGTGTGTGCTGTTTCGCGATCCGTCCGTGGGGCGGTTCTACAAGCACGATTCCCCCTATACCTACTTCACGTCAAAGCAACTCCACCTCGGCGAGATCAGCCTCGAGTGCTCGCGCGCAGGCGCGGCAGCAGTAGCCCTGTGGGCCACGCAGCAGCTTTTGCCGCTTGCGCCCGGCGGTGTATTTGCCCGTGGACTTGCGCGCGGACGCTCCGCCGCCCTGGAGCTCGATCGGCGCTTGCGCGCGGATACGCGCTTTCAACCGCTCGCTGCAGGCCCTCCCGAACTCGATATCGTGGTTTGGAAAATGCAGGCCGAGGCCTCCGAACGAGGCTCGCAACTGGCACAGAATGTTTTTGATTCCTGCGCCGCACGCGACCTGCACCTGGCTCTTGTACAATTGCCGCTGTCCTGGTTTGAGCCGGCCGGGACCGGCGTAAACAGCCCCGGCGACAGGCTGGTTACCTGCCTGCGTTCGGTGCTGATGAAACCCGAGCACGAAGAGTGGCTCGACCGCATCTGGGAAAGGTTGCTGGCGGCCTGCAATGACGCGATGTGAGCGCAGGTCTGACGACTCCCGATTCCAGCACTGCGATGCGCTTGCTGCCCGCTCGCGCTGCGGATTCCCGGCGCAGCTCTGGTCATGAAGTTTGAAATTCAATTGCGAGGTTTTGACTGAAATGCACGATCCTGCTGTTCTCCGTTCCATGCATATTGCCCGCTTTAATGCGGAACCCGCCATTTTTGTCGCGCCCGGCCGCGTGAACCTGATCGGCGAGCACACAGACTACGCCGAGGGTTTTGTCATGCCCGTGGCCATCAACTTTGCCACGCTGGCCGCCATCTCGCCGCGCACCGACGGCAAGATCGTCATCTATTCAGAGAACTTCGGAGAAGAAAAAAGCTTTGAAGCCGCTGCTCTACCCACCAAGGCCGCAAAGCACTGGAGCGACTATCCGATCGGCGTGGTCGTCATCCTCACCGGGGAAGGACACAAATTTCCCGGTTTCAGCATGAGCCTGTGGGGCGACGTGCCGCTCGGTTCCGGGCTTTCAAGCTCGGCCGCTCTTGAAGTGGTTACCGCGCTGGCGGTGCTCTCGCTGATCGGCGCCAGCTATCCGGGACCAGTGCTGGCCCGCCTCTGCCAGCGGGTCGAAAACGAGTTTGTCGGCGCCAACTGCGGCATCATGGACCAGTTCATCTCCGCCAATGGCAAGGAGAACCACGCGCTGCTGCTCGATTGCCGCGATCTGAGCTACAGGCTGGCGCCTATACCCCGCCAACGTGGCGCTGGTCATCGCCAACACCATGGTCAAACACTCGATTGCGGGTGGCGACTACCCCACACGGCGCCGCGAGTCGGAAGCTGCCTGCGCCGTGATCGCCAGCCACCGGCCCGGAGTTCCGTTTCTGCGCGACGCCACGCTCGAGGATCTGGACAAATGGGGCCATGAGATGGCGCCCAAATCGCTCATGCGCGCCCGGCACGTGATCAGCGAGAACCTGCGCACTGTGGCCGCCTCCGAGGCGCTCCTGAGGGGCGACATGAAGGAACTGGGCCGCCTGATGGCGGAAGCCCACGCCAGCTACAGCGGGGACTTTGAGGGCAGTTGCGTCGAAGCCGACACCATGGTGGCCTTGGCGCAGGATCTACCGGGGCTGATCGGCGCGCGGCTAACCGGCGGCGGCTTTGGCGGCTGCACCATCAACCTGGTGGAACAAAGCCAGGCTCCGGCCTTCGCCAAGGCGCTGGGCGAACGCTACACTGCCCGCACTGGTATTGTGCCCGAGATTCACATATGCCACGCCTCGGATGGCGCGCACCGGCTGGAGTAGTAACCCACCGAAATGACCGGGGAATCGATCATGGTGCATTAGAAGCAACTCACGGTGCGTGGACGGTCTCTGCAGCAAGACACGCTTCGAGGGCTTTGCTCATGTGCTCATACTGTCTCGTATGCCCCACAACAGGGTGTACTTGGCCAAGTCTTAGTCCCTGTTAAGATGTTCCTTGTTAAAATCGGGTAGTGCTTTGCCGATAGTAGAGCAGGTAGGGGACGAAACCCGGCCCGCCATTGCGGGTTTCTATTCTCACATAGTCGCAACACAGATAGTCGCTCCCCAAGTTAAGAGCGGTACGGAGTAATAAACGACATGCAACCGGTATCATCGAAGCCGTTTTCCTACGAGACTTTTCCCAACTCTGGACATGTCGCGTACTTCTCGATGGAGATTGCGATCCATCCCTCCATGCCCACCTATTCCGGCGGCTTGGGCGTACTGGCAGGAGATACGCTGCGCTCAGCGGCCGACCTGGGGATTCCGCTCATCGCCTTCACGCTGCTGCATCGCAAGGGATTTTTCCGGCAGCATCTTGACCCCACCGGCATGCAGAGCGAAGAGATTCAGCCATGGGACCCGTCGGCCTACTGCACCGAGGAACCGGCGCGCGTGACGGTGTCGGTGGAGGACAGGATCGTAACCGCGCGAGCCTGGCGCTACGACCTGCAAGGCCGTTCCGGACACGTGGTGCCCATCTACCTGCTGGATACTGACCTGGACGGCAACTCGGGATGGGACCGCGGCTTGACCGACCACCTGTACGGAGGCGACACCAACTACCGGTTACAGCAGGAGATTGTGCTGGGCATGGGCGGCTCGCGCATGGCCCACGCCTTGGGCTACAGGATCAACGTGTATCACATGAACGAGGGCCATGCCGCACTGCTGACCCTGGCCTTGCTGGAGAGGCAATTGGGCGGCGGCCCGCTGGGCGCGGCCACTGAAGCCGACATCGAGCAGGTGCGCCGCAAGTGCGTGTTTACTACGCACACCCCGGTTCCGGCCGGCCATGACCGCTTTTCTACCGAGCAGGCAATTCGCATCCTGGGCGGCGACCGTACGGCGCGGCTGGAACAGCAAGGCTGCTTTCGTGACGGGCTGTTGAATATGACGCTGCTGGCTTTGCGCTTTTCACGCTATGCCAACGGCGTGGCAATGCAACATGGCAAGGTCTCCAGCGAGATGTTTCCGGAGTTTACCATCGACACCATCACAAACGGCGTTCACGCGCCGACCTGGATGTCGGAACCGGTTCAGACGATGCTGGACGAGCACATTCCCGCGTGGCGGCGCGACAACCTGTACCTGCGCAACGCCATCGATCTGCCGGAGAGCGAGATGCTGGCTGCGCATGCCCACGCCAAGGAGGCGTTGCTGGCCGAGGTTGGCACGCGCACGGGGCTGGCGCTCAACCCTAACGTGCTGACGCTGGGCTTTGCCCGCCGCGCAGCGACCTATAAGCGCGCCAATCTGCTCTTTACCGACCCCGAGAGGCTGCTCAAGATCGCCACCAAGGCTGGCGGCCTGCAGATTTTCTATGCCGGCAAGGCCCACCCTCAGGACGGGCCCGGCAAGGAGCTCATCCAGAAAGTGGTGGAAGAGGCGGCCAGATTTTCAAGCGACCTGCTGCGGATCGTCTATCTCGAAAACTACGCCTGGGACCTGGGTGCCCTGATGACGGCGGGCGTGGATGTGTGGGTGAACACGCCCAAGCGGCCCTATGAGGCCTCGGGAACCAGCGGCATGAAGGCGGCGCTCAACGGCGTCCCGAGCTTGTCAATTCTTGACGGCTGGTGGATCGAAGGCTGCATCGAAGGCCACACGGGCTGGGCTATTGAAGACGGCGCCGACGATGCCGAGGAAGCGAATTCGCTCTACAACAAACTGGAGAATATGGTGATTCCGCTTTATCTCGAATCGCCGGTGAAGTGGGCTCGGCTGATGCGCACAACGCTGGCCTTCAATGGGTCCTACTTCAACACCAACCGCATGGTCAAGCAATACACACGCAATGCCTATTATCCAGTACGCATGGTTGGGCCCGCCAAAGTCCAGGAAGAAGTCTTCGCAGACTGAGGCAGTCGAGCTCAGTGATCGGAAACCGGGGCTCGGTCTTCTGTGCGGATCGCTTCGGTGTCGATCGAGAGGCACGAGCCCAGGTCGTTGAAGCTTTTCTCCCAGCGCGGGCGATCGTCGGTGGACAGCGAGGTTAGCGCGTAGTTGGATGTGCGCAGAACCTCGTACCAGATGTTCTGCGCCTGCCAGAGATTGGACTCAAAGGGCAATTCGGCGAGAGTGCGGGCCAGAACCAGTGCGCGGTCGAGCATCTCCAGCGAGCCGGAGGACATTTGCAGCTCCACCATGGCGCGCTTCATGTGCTGGTCGGCGATGTAGGAAAGAGTGGCCGTCTCGAACTGCACCTGGTCGGCCTTGGCAAGAGCCAGGTAGGAGCGCAACTGGGCCCGGTCAATGGGATCGCTCTCGAGGGCGCGGCGGAGTCCCGCATTAATGGCAAAACCAGCGGCAAGCGTCAGCGCGGGAGGCTTGGGAAGGCCTGTCTGGGAGAGATAGTGAAGCAGGCTGGCGTGGTCCTGGTAGATGGTGGTGAGGGAGTTCTCAATGTCCCAGAGCGTGGAGTTGAGAATGATGCGCATGATGCGACGCTGCTCGTCGGTAAAGAGTGAGGTGAGGGAGTAGTCCACGCTGCCGTAGTACTGGTCAAGCAGGCGGATGACCCCAGGAAAGTCCGCACTGCCGACCTCGGCGGCGGCGTCGACGGCAAAACCTTCAAAGCCGGCGGCATCGGCGTCGCTGTATGGCTTGACGGCGGCGGTGATGTTTTGATCGCCGAAGTGAAGAACCGCAAAGGAGAAGGTTTGACTGTGGCCGGTGATGGCGCTGGTAACGTGGGCGCGGCCAACCGCCAGGCGGCCGCGGCCAGAGGTGGAGATGTCGTAGGAGATGCGGCGGACGTGAAAGCAGAACAGATCGGTCTCCTCGGCGAATGTGGAGAAGACCGAGCTGATGGCATAGTGGGCTGCCACCTGCTCGAGATGGAGTTCCATGGTGGCCACGCATGTCTTGTAGATCTGGGCCCCATCGCCGGCGCTGGACACGTTGGAGCGGGCCTGCGCGAGGCGGGTGAGAAAAGCAGGCTCAAGTGAAGCGGCCTGCCCCGCAAAGAGGCGCATCGCCAGCTGCAGCACGCGCGCCGCGTAGGCGATAACCTGCACGGTCTCAATGCCGGAGATATCGTCAAAGAACCAGCCGCAACTGGTGTACATGAGCTGCGCGTGGCGCTGCATCTCCATGAGCTCAAGGGCACGGACTCGTTCCTCAGCCGAAAGCTCATGGCTGGCGTGGGCGCGGAGGTAGTCGGCAATGGATTCCTCACTACGGTCGAGGATGACGAGGATGTAACTGTCGCGCGCCTCCCAGACATCGTGAAAGAGCTTTGCGCCCTCCTGCTCAGTGAGCGGAATGAGGGCATCGCGCAACTCGTCGAGGGCCTGACGCAGGGGTGCGCGCCACTCCTGATTGAACCCGGGCTTGCCGCCATTGCAACCGCAGTTGGAGCGCCAGCGCTCGACACCGTGGGCGCAGCTCCACGAGGTGTTGTCGACGATTTCGCATTCAAACTCCGGGGAATACTGCGCTAGGTAACCTGCGTAGTTGGTGAGCTTGACGCTCTTGTCTTCTTCAAGCAGGCGGAGGGCGTAGGCGAGCGCCATTTCGCCGTGCTTGTGATGATGGCCGTAGGATTCGCCGTCGGTGGCGACGTGGACAAGCTGCGGCTGGGAACCGTCTTTGAAGCCGGACTTGAGGCGGGCGACATAACTGTCGCCGGAGTTCAACAGGCCTTCAAAGGCGATGGCGCGGGAGGCAGGGCCGTTGTAAAAGAAGACGGCAATCGAGGCGCCGGACTTGAAGCGGACGAGGTAGGGGCGAGTGGTGTCAACGGAGGCGTCGGGAGTATCGGTCCAGGCCGCGTCGTTTTTGTCGCCATCGTACTGGAAGGGACGAATCCGCTTGCACTGATGAGGGGCGAGGAGGGTGAACTTGATGCCGCGCTGGGCCATCAGCTTGAGGGTTTCGGCATCGGCCGCGGTCTCAGACAGCCACATTCCCTCGGGCGAGGTGCCAAAATTGCTTTCGTAGTCGGCGATGCCCCAGCGGATCTGGGTGATGCGGTCGCGATGGCTCGCCAGCGGCAGAATCATGTGGTTGTAGACCTGGGCCATGGCGGAGCTGTGGCCGCGATAGGTCTTGCGGCTGCGCCGTTCGCCGTCGAGGATCATGCGATAGGTGCGGGGAGCGTTTTCGCGCAGCCAGCTCAGCAGCGTCGGTCCGAAGTTGAAGCTGATGCGCGCGTAATTGTTGACAATGCGGATGATCTGGTTCTTGATGTTGACGATGCGCGCGGCGCCGTTGGGAGCGTAGCACTCGGCACAGATGCGCTCGTTCCAGTCGTGATAGGGCGCGGCCGAGTCCTGGGTCTCGACCGTCTCCAGCCATGGGTTCTCGCGGGGCGGCTGGTAAAAGTGACCATGAATGCAGACGAAACGTTTACTGGGGGCCATGAGTGTTCCCATCGCGGACTGGTGTTGTGGGGCAAACCAAACCGTAATGGCTATTGTAGGCTGGACCGGCTGGAGGGCGAGGCGCTCTTGGCCAAATCGCATGCTCTCCACAGGTACCAACTGGCCACGGAGCGGAAAGGCGCCCAGCGTTTTCCTCTTTTGAGAAGGACTTCGGGTTTGGGCAGATCTTCCGCGGCGAGGGGCCGGGTTTTGGGCAGGCGCTGGAAGGTGAGGGCGTACCCCTTGCGAACGCCGTAGTCCGTGACGGGAAAGACATCTGGCCGGCCCATGCGGAAGATGAGGAGCATTTCGACAGTCCAGGGACCGATGCCGCGCACCTGGGTGAGGCGCTCGACGATTTCCGCGTCTGACATTTTGCGGATGGCGGCGCGGGTGGGGACGGTGCCGTCGAGAGTGCGGGCGGCGAGGTCGCGGAGGGCCTTGATCTTGTTGCCGGAAACTCCGGCGGCGCGGAGGGGCTCGTCGGGGGTATCAAGAAGGAGCTGGGGCGCAGGATCGCCGCCAAAGTACTCACGGACGCGACGATGGATGGTGGCGGCAGCCTTGCCGTGCAACTGCTGATAGAGGATGGACTCGAGCAGCGACTCGAAGGGCGAGGGTGCGGGATCGGGGCGCATGGTGAACGGTCCGGCGCATTCGATGAGTACGGCCAGTTTGGGGTCGGCGGCGCGTAAATGGGCGACGGCCTCGGCGGGGTCGAAAGGAAGTTTGCGGCTGCGACCGTTGTGGATCATGGGAGGAGTTTATCGCAGGTGGCGGAGCCTGCGCTCGATGTGGGGAAGGTTTGAAGGTCGCGGGCGGTGGTACACTTCGGGCGGTTCTGTTCGAGGTGAAAATCCAGGATGAAACGCCGCGATTTTGTGAAGACGATGTCTGCTGTTGGAGCGGGTTTGTTGATTGAGCCGCATTCACCTTTTTCCCTCTACGCTGAGGATGTGCAGCCGAATGCCGCGATCAAGCGCGTTGTGGTGATGTTTAAGTGCCACTTCGACGCGGGGTTTATCGATACCCAGTACAACGTGGTGCATAAGTACTTCAACCAATACTTTCCTCACGCGATTGAGATTGCGCGGGCGGCGAACGCGGGCGGCGAACGGCGCTACGTTTGGACGACCGGCTCTTGGCTACTGTTTGAATATCTGGAGCAGGCTTCGGCGGCAGAGCGCAAAACGATGGAAGATGCGATTGCGCGGGGCGATATTGCATGGCACGCGCTGCCGTTTACCTGGCAGACGGAGATGCTGGATCCGTCAATGATCGAGGGCAGCCTGGCGATTTCAAGATCTCTTGATCGAAGATTTGGAGTGGTGACGACGGGCGCGAAGATGACGGACGTGCCGGGGCACACGCGAGGCATTGTTGCGCCGCTTGCGAAGCACGGCGTGGGATTGCTGGAGATTGGCGTGAATGGCGGGTCGACGGCCGCACAGTTGCCGCCGTTGTTTTTGTGGAAGGACCCAGGCGGCGCGAGCCTTCCCATGATGTACCACCCGGACTACGAGGGGATTGCGATTGTTCCCGGCTCCGATGTTGCCGTAGTGACGAGGGTGCGGGACGACAACAGCGGACCGCATACTGCGGAGGAGATTGCGAAGATTCATGCGGATCTTGCGGCGCGGTTCCCGAGCGCGAAGATTGTGGCAGGCAGTTTGACGGATATGGCGAACGCTATTGCGCCGCACAGGGACAAGCTGCCGGTGGTAACCGGGGAGATTGGCGACACGTGGATCCACGGGTGCGCGAGCGACCCCTTGAAGGTGGCGCGCTACCGGGCGGTGGCGCGGCTGCGCGAGAGCTGGATCGGATGGACGCGTTGGCGGTTGGCGATGCAACCGATCTTGCGCTGCTGCGGCATGTGCTGCTGGAGGCCGAGCATACGTGGGGCACCGACACCAAGACGTGGCTGGACTTTGAAAACTACGTGCCTGCCGACCTCGAGCGCATGCTGGATCGGAAAAGGTACAAGGTGGTGGAGTTCAGCTGGATCGAAAAGCGGCAGGACCTGTTGGATGGAGTGGCGACGCTGCCGGAGACCTTGCGCGAAGAGGCGCTGCAGGCGATAGAAAGCGTAAACGCGATCTGGCCGATTGTGCCAGCGAAGACGGCTGCGGTTGCCGCGGGAACGGCGATTGATACGGCGCATTATGTACTGGAGATCGATGCTAAAACAGGCGCGATTACGCGTCTGCGCAACAAGGCGACGGGGCGCGAATGGGCCAGCGCGACGAATCCTATTGCGCTGTTTAGTTACCAGACGCTCTCGCAGGAGCACTATCAGCGGTTCTTGGCCGACTATCTGACGACGAAGGCGGATTGGGCGCAGAAGGATTTTGGAAAACCGAACATTGAACGGTTCGGGGCCAGGGATGAGGAATGGCAGGCGAAGTCGACGGAGGTGTTTTTGGAGGACGCGTCCGAGGCGCACCGGGTACTGGTGCGGCTGAAGATCAAGGACGAGGAGGCGTTCGAGTCGGGGCGCGCGGCTTTTCCAAGGGCAGTGTTTCTTGAGTTAGTGCTGGCGAAGGCGGATCCGGCGATCCATTTGACCCTGTCGTGGTTCGGGAAGCCCGCGACGCGGATGCCGGAGGCGCTGTGGCTTACGTTCAATCCGATTGTTGAAGACCAGAAGAGGTGGACGCTCGGGAAGACCGGCGAGGCGATTGGGCCCTTCGAAGTGGTGGCGTCAGGCAACCGGCATATGCACTGCCTGCAGACGGGTTTTGCCTGGGAGCAGGGCGCGGACCGGATTTCGGTTGAGACGCTGGACGCGCCGGTGGTGGCGCTGGGCGAACGGACGCCGCTCAAATTCTCAAACGATCAGCCGGATTTGAGCAAGGGGATTCATTCCTGCCTTTACAACAATGCTTGGGGAACGAACTACATCATGTGGTATGGCGAGGATGTGCGGGCGCGGTATGTCCTGAGGGCGTGAAGCGCGGATCGGTCAAGCGGCCATTGCGGAAGAACGGGAAAGAGATTCCAGGCCATTCATAGTGGGACTCATGGCGGGCAGAGTTCTGGCTCTCATGTGCGGGCGAGCCCGGCACTTGTACCATTGAAGGAAGAGACGGATCGGGAGCCCAGAAGACCATGAAGATGCGGCCTGGAACACAAACGGGATTTCTGCTGTGCGGCAAGGAATGGATCGACGGGGAAGCGCTGGAGGTGCGTTCGCCGTGGGACCAGGGGCTGGTGGGGCGGGTGACGGTGGCGACGAGAGCCGACGCGCGCCAGGCCGTGAACCATGCCGTGGCAAGCCTGCGACGCACTCGGGCGCTGCCGCGCTGGAAGCGTCGCGAAATTCTTGAAGACGTGGCAGCTTCCCTGATTGAGCAGAAGGAGCGCTTTGCACAACTGATTGTGGCCGAGGCGGGAAAGCCTTTGCGGGCCGCGCGGGCGGAGGTGGATCGCGCGGTGGTGACCTTCAAGACAGCGGCGGAGGAGTCAGCGCGGCTCGGCGGCGAAAGCCTTCCGCTGGACCTGACAGAAGGTAGCGAGGGGCGCTGGGGGCTGGTGCAGCGATTTCCGGTGGGGCCGGTGCTGGCGATAACGCCATTCAATTTTCCGCTGAACCTGGTGGCGCACAAGCTGGCGCCGGCCATGGCCGCGGGCTGCCCGGTGATTTTGAAGCCGGCGCCGCAAACGCCGTTTACCGCGCTTGCTCTGGGCGAGGTGGTTTTGAAAGCGGGCTGGCCCGAGGAAGCTCTGGCCATATTGACGCTGAGCAATGCCGACACCGCCTGGCTTGCGGAGAAGGAGGATCGCGTCAAACTGGTGAGCTTCACGGGCTCGGCTAAGGTGGGATGGGAGTTGAAGGCGCACTCGGGTCGGAAGCGCGTGCTGCTTGAGTTGGGCGGCAATGCGGCGCTGATTGTGCATGGAGACTGGCCAGATCTTGAAGAGGCGGCGAGACGCACCACGCATGGAGCGTTTGGATACGCGGGTCAGGCGTGCATCAGCGTGCAGCGGGTTTTTGTGGAGCGCGCCGTTTTCCAGTCATACCTGTGGAAGGTGGTGGAGCAGGCATCGAAGCTGGTTAGCGGCAATCCCTCAGATGAGGCGACGGAGGTGGGACCTCTGGTGAGGCTCAGCGATGCGGAACGCGTGGAGGCGTGGGTGAAGGAAGCGGTCGAGGGCGGCGCCAAGCTGATCGCCGGAGGCGAGCGCCAGGGATCGATGATGACGCCGACGATTCTGACCGGGACTAAAACTGGAATGAAAGTGCGCGACGAGGAGGTGTTCGGCCCGGTGGTGGTGATTGAGCCCTATGACGACTTTGAGGAGGCTCTGGCGGAAGTGAACCACTCGAAGTACGGATTGCAGGCCGGATTGATGACGCGTGATGCCGGCCGTATTCTCACCGCTTATCGCGAACTGGAAGTGGGAGCGCTGATCGTGGGCGACAGTCCCAATTGGCGGCTGGACCCGATGCCGTACGGCGGTGTGAAGGATTCAGGACTGGGGCGCGAGGGGATTCGCTACGCGATGGAAGAAATGACTGAGCCGCGCATGCTGGTGATGACCGGGATCGGATAGGGCAACGTCGCACCCGGGACTGCGCGTTTTTCGAAAAGAGAGATCATGGCCGGATGACAATGAGCGCCATCGCCATTCACCTTTCGACTAATTTCGGCTGCAATAGCGGCCGCGTCTTTCCCTGGGAAAAATAGCCTGGCTCATGGGAGATCCAGGCCGTGCATGGGAAGACAGGCTGGTTAGTTCCAACTTAATTCTATTATTTGGTTTTGGCCTTGGCTTTTTGAGCGGCCCAGCGCTTGCGCTGCGCATCGGCAATCCGCTTGCGCGCCTCGGGGCTTAATGTCCGCTTCTTCCTTTTCTTTGCCTTGACAGGCGCCGCTGTCTTGGGTGCAGCGACCGTGACGGCTGCTGTGCCAAGAGAGGCAAGCAGCGAACGAGCCTGAGTGAGGCGTGCGATTTCAGCATCGATTTGAGCGAGTATAGAGTCAATAGCCATAGACCAAGGATAACTTAGAAATCTACATTTGCACAGCCCGGCGCATAACTCAAACTAAGGGAAGTATTACGGAAGTCTGCTGAACAGTGGACGATCTCGCGTGAATGGTCGATTGCGAAGAGATTATTGACTAAGATGTCGCAGTTAGGGAAGAGATTGTCAACTCTTACCAATAAGAGGCGCGTTTGATGAACGAAGAGAGAAGTTAGTTGGAGAACTCACGTGCAACAACGAGAGAGAAGTTCCTGTTGGGGCGTCCCTCATGTCGATTCGATTGACTGTTCCTGACTTATGTTCCCAGATACTCCGCATGCACATACGTGCCCAGGCGCACGTTATAGGCAAGATACCAACCGCAATGGTCGGGATCGGGGTAGATGACAATCTGATCGGAGTCCCAGAGCCAGCCGTCGCAGAAGGCAATGTCGGCCGCGGCGACATCCCAGTACCAGCCATTGAACCAGAAGCGGGAAGGTCCACCGCCGGCAAGATGCCACACATGACTGCGGCCAAAGCCACCGGTGAACTGGCCATGCGCAAAGGGCTGGTTGAGGTGGTAGCGGGGATCGGTCGGGCCGGTATCGTGACCTACCCAGGTTTTGCCATCTACATGCGGGACATCGGGGTGGCCGGGCTTGTCACTGTAATTGCGATTCGGTTCAGCCGGATGAGGCGCGGCCTTGATTGGCCCGGGCCCATGCGCGGGAATAGGCGGATGCGATTCACCGTGCTGCTGGCCAAGTGCCGGAACGGCGAGGACGAGCAAAGCAGTGAAAGCTGAGTGAGTGAATTTCGTCGACCCCTCCCGATGTCCTTGCGGGGAGTTGAAAACTTTCTGCCGTCAGCGAAACATCAACCACTACTTTACATGCAACCCGAGAGAGGGGAACAGGTTTCGGCGCGGC
The DNA here is from genome assembly GCA_963793885.1 of uncultured Acidobacteriaceae bacterium. GTDB lineage: Bacteria > Acidobacteriota > Terriglobia > Terriglobales > Acidobacteriaceae > Telmatobacter. Next base: position 577,695 of record CAWCBQ010000001.1, on the reverse strand, counting down.
GTCTGGGCGCCGATGCGGTCGCGGATAACGGCCAGACTGACTAGCCCGCGACGGCCACGGGCGCGCGACGCCAGGCATAGAGTGGAAACTCGTTGGTAAGCTCGGCGACTTCACCGCGAATGCGGTCCAGTGCTGCATCGTCGTTTCGGACCTCAAGGGCTTTGGCGATCCACGCGCCGATTGTGCGCATCTCCGGCTCCTTCATCCCGCGTGTGGTGAGCGCAGGCGTGCCAACGCGAATGCCCGAGGGCTTGAGGGGCGGGTTGATGTCGTAAGGAATGGAGTTCTTGTTTACGGTGATACCTGCTTTGCCGAGGGCAAGCTCGGCCTCGGAACCGAGGATGCCCTTCTGGAAGACATCGACGAGCATGAGGTGATTGTCAGTGCCACCGGAGACGATGCGGAAGCCGGTCTGCGCGAGCGACTCCGCAAGCACCTTGGCATTGGCGACGGTTTGCGCGGCGTAGGTGCGGAACTCGGGGCGCAACGCCTCGGCAAACGCTACGGCCTTGGCAGCGACGATGTGCATGAGCGGACCGCCCTGCTGACCGGGGAATACCGCTTTGTCGACGGCAGCGGCGAGATCTTTTCCACAAAGGATGAGGCCGGCGCGCGGGCCACGCAGGGTTTTGTGGGTGGTGGTGGTGGTGATGTGCGCGTGGGGCACGGGAGAAGGATGAACGCCGCCTGCGACAAGGCCGGCGATGTGCGCCATGTCAAAGATATAGAACGCGCCCACCTTGTCCGCAATCTGCCGCATGCGAGCGAAGTCCCATAGGCGCGGATAGGCACTGCCGCCGCCGATGATGGCCTTAGGCTTCTCCCGCACTGCGATCGCCTCAAGCTCGTCGTAGTCGATGAGCTCGGTGTCGCGGCGAACCTGATAGAAGGTGGGCCGGTAGAGCTTGCCGCTAAAGCTGAGACGATGGCCGTGGGTGAGATGGCCGCCGTGTGCGAGATCGAGACCTAGGATGGTGTCGCCGGCCTGAAGGACCGCCGCGTAGGCTGAGGCGTTGGCTTGGGAGCCGGAGTGGGGCTGAACGTTGATGTGCTCGCCGCCAAAGATCTGCCTGGCGCGATCGCGAGCGAGGTTTTCAACCACGTCGGCGTATTCGCATCCGCCATAGTAGCGGCGGCCCGGGTAGCCCTCAGCATATTTGTTGGTGAAGATGGAGCCGGCCGCTTCAAGCACTGCCTCAGAGACAAAATTCTCGCTGGCAATCATCTCCAGCCCCTCGTGCTGGCGGAGAGTTTCGTGGTCGAGGGCGGCGGCAACTTCGGGGTCGGTCTGGGCGAGTGTGAGCGACATGCGGTCAGTCATACCTGAGATTTTACGGCAAAGCCGGTGCGTTGAGCGTGTGGGAATATGGGTGGAAAGACGCAGATGGAAACCTGGCGCGATTGCCGGTATTCTTGTGGCAAGGCCCGCTGCTTCCCCTGGGGGACCTGAAGACCAGCTCTCAACAAGCCACAGGAAACAAAACAAAGGATTTTGGGAATGATTCTGTCTCCGGGATTATCGGCGGTCGCAACCCTTGCCGGGATGGCGGCTGTGTTTGTTTGGCGTGTACGCGAGGGGCGCACCGCGGTGACGGTGAGAAAGATCCTCATTCCGCCACTGGGGATGGCTACAGGGTTTTGCATGTTCGTGGCTCCGGGATTCCGGGTGCCGTGGACGTGGGCAGTGCCCGCGTTTCTGGTCGGTGCTTTTGCGCTGGCCTATCCACTGTTGGCCACTTCGAGGCTGGAACGCGACGGCGACGCGATCATGATGAAGCGCTCGGGCGCGTTTTTTGCGGTAGTGATTGTGCTGGCGACGATCCGGTTTCTGGCACACAGTTACCTGGATACCCTGATCACGGTTGAGCAGACCGCCGGATTGTTCTTCGTGCTCGCCTTCGGGATGATCCTGCGCTGGCGGTTGAGCATGCTGCTCGAGTTCCGCGCACTGACCGCCGGCAGTCCCGAATAAGGCCTTTTGAAGCCCTCGATTTATTCATTCGTGCAATCTGATTGCGCGATTGGGGTGCAACGGCCAATTCTTTTTGCGAGGATTGCGTGGCGAAAAGGTGGTTGCCGAGGCTGCGCAGGGAACCGAAGACTGGTTAGACTGGATTGAACAGACAACCTAGAACGGTGGGATGAACAGCGATGATTGAGGCCCGGGAGAAGATAAAAGCAAGGCTGGTGTGGGCGATTGCGATGGTTGCGTACTGGGCGGCGCTCACGGCAGGGCAGTTGGCGGGTGCTCAGAATGCGGGGATCGATGCGGCTCTGCTCGCCAGGGCGAATGGCGGGGATGCAGCTGCGCAGGTGGCCGTCGGCGATTGCTACGCGGCGGGCACGGTCGCAGCGCGGGATTTGAAGCAGGCGGCGCTTTGGTACCAGAAGGCAGCCGCCAAGGGCGACATTGGCGGTGAGTTGCGCCTGGCGGCGCTTTATCGCGACGGGGGTAAGGGGTTTGCGCGCGATATGGCGCAAGCGGCGGCTTGGTATCGCACGGCGGCAGACCAGGGTGACGTGGACGCCGAGGCAACCATGGGCACGCTCTGCTCGATGGGCCAGGGCGTTGCCCAGGATTATGCCGAGGCCTACTACTGGCTGGATCTTGCGGCGTCGGTGACGGGGCCAAATCAGGCGACTTACGCGGCCCACCGGCAGATGATGGGCGCTCACATCACGGTCGATGAACTGGAAGCTGTACAGGAGCGTGCAGCGGCCTGGAAGGCGGCACATCCTCGGGTCAGTCGCGACAAGTAGGCGATGGCGGTGCGACTGAGGCACCTTCTTATTGCCCTTCGTGAAGGATTGAAGCGCCTCCGGAAACGATCCCCGGAAAATGCTAGCGGGAGACGACTTCTTCTTCGACTTCGGTTGGAGAGGCTGTCGGGGCTTGCAGGCCAGCCGCCTTCTCTTCGCGCAGAGCTTTGTAGGCTCGATAAACGAACCAGCCCATGTACCAGCCGTCGATGAATTTATAGGGAGTTTCGCCGGTGGTGTAGTGGCCGCAGGGCAGCACACGGGGCTCGAAGTTGAGGCCATACCGCCGGAAGGCATCGACGACCTGGAGCGAGTACTCCCTGGGGAAGGTCAGGTCGTAGTTTGCGTAGACGAGAAGGATTCTTTTGGGGTGAGCCGTGGCTTCGGGGCCGGCAATCTTGGGATAGTAGTAGCAAGGGCTGACAGCGGACCAAAGGGCCCTGACGCGGTCCTGGTTGAGGCCAGCCTCTTCAAGTGCCTGCTTGACGTGGCGAGTGCTTTGGCCGGCCCAGGTGACGTCTCCAAAGGCCGTGGAGGCGTGGTTGAAGGCATTGACGCGAATGCGCACATCGTGGGCGCTGGCCAGATAGGCATAGCAGGAGCCAAGGCTGGTTCCGAGGACACCGAAGTGCTCGTAGCCCTGCTCCTCAAGCCAATCGAGGCAGCAGCGGACGTCAATGACGGCCTGGCGGCAGGCCATCAGAGTGCGGCCGATGTTGGCGCTGACGGAGTAGTCGGAACGCTCGAGTTCAGCGGGGCGGCGAATGTCGTGGTAGGGCATGGAGAGGCGCAAGGCCGAGATGCCCATGCGATTGAAGATGGCACAGAGGGAGTTGTGACTGAAGCCGTCAGAGTTCCACTGCGGTAGCACCACGATAGCTTGCTTGGGACGCGCGGGGTCCTTGTGCGCCGGCGCCGGATACCAGCGGGCGTTGACCAGATCGTTCTCGGGATAGGGCGTGCGCTCCGGCGAGGTAAAACGAAGGAACTGGGCTGGGGCGAGCTTTCCCTCCTGGGCCTGGCGGCGAATCTCCGCCTCCTGGGCTAGAGTTTCAGGACGGACATTGGTGGGGAACAGTTCCGGGTGGCGCTCTTCAAGGCGGAAGTCACTGGGACGATGGTAGCCAAAGAAAGCATCGCTATGCTGGATGAGGAGCTGATTGATGCGCACCATCGCGGCCTCGGCGGCGATGGGGTTGCCCGCCACATCTGGGCTGGGCACGGCGAAAGCTAGGCCATGGCTCTCAAGAAAAGGGGCTATCCACTCAAAGCCCCATTCGAGCGGCCGGACGACGCGATTTTCATCGCGCGTTGTCAGACGTGTTTCCCACTCGTACATCCAACGCGCATACCATTTTTTAATCATCGAGATAAATCAATTTTATCAGCGCGGGAAGGTAGCAGGCTCGCGTGCAGCGGGATTCAGGATGGCTTGTTTCCACGGAGCTTCGCTCTTTCGTGTGCAACCAGCCAGGAAAGGCTGAGGAGCGTGAGGACCGCGATGATTCCCTGGGAGATGACGCAATATAGACACCAGACCTGCAAAATGTCGCGTTCAACGTGGCTGAGATAGAGAGCGAAAGCGAGGCCCACGACCGCGGCTATCATGAGCAGTGCACGGCGGCGGGCCAGGGACAAGAGCGCAAGGCCAAGGTAGCCTACGATGCCGAGGGCGGCCACGGGAATGTGTTCAATGACGGCGTAGGAGCTATGGTTGACGATGCCGCAGTCCCACCGTTCGTTGATGGAGCACGGCTCAGTGGCAGTTGAGTAGTGGACTTGCAGCGCGAGCGAGGAAACCACGACGCCGGCGAAGGCCAGGATAAAGATAATAATGCGCATAGGCGGAAAGATGTTCCAAAGGGATGATATACCGGCGGGCAGGGTAGGATGAAATGATGAGCGAGAGCCCAGGCAGCGGCCCGCGAATTGCATTTTTCGGCGGCAGCTTTGACCCGCCCCACCTGGGGCATCTGGCTGTGGCGCGCGCGGCTTGGGCGGCGCTGGGGCTGGACGCCGTGCTGTTTGCCCCGGTGGGGGCGCAGCCGCTGAAGCCTCGCGGCTCGACTGCAGGGTTTGACGACCGCGTGGCCATGATACGGTTGGCGATTGAGGGCGAGCCGGGCTTTGCAATCTCGCTTGCCGATGCGCCAAAGCCCTCCGGCGTGCCTAATTACTCTCTGGAAACGCTGAAGTGCCTGAGTGCGGAGCTGCCGGTCGAGAGCACCCTCTATTGTCTGATGGGCGCCGACTCGTTTGCGGGGCTGAAGCGGTGGCATCGTGCGGAGGAGATTCCTTTTGTTGCGCCGTTGATTGTGGCCTCGCGGCCGGGTGAGCCACTAAACGATCTGAAGGCGATGCTGCCGCACGGGTTAACGCTGAAGGATTCAAAAGACAGCTGCGCGGGTGGTTCGAATATTACGGTGCGATGTTATTCCGTGGTGAGCGAGACCGGGCAGCGCGCGCCTTTCTACCTTCTGCCGGGGCTGGATGTGGAGATCAGCGCGTCGCGCATTCGAGAACAGGCCAGAACACACGCGAGAGGGTCCGAGGGAACCGCAATCGCCGAGGATGAGCTGCTGCCGAAGGCGGTGTCAGCCTATGTGCAGGCCCATGGTCTGTACCGATAGCAACTGATTTTCAGCGCGGAGCGAGTTTACCTGCGCCCCGGCGAAGAGATACGATTGGCATGGAGAAACTATTTAAGGAATGACAAAGGCGCTAGCGGACCAGAAGCAGTCGCACCAGGAAACGCGCATCCTCGTACAGGTTGCGGCCACGGTTTGTGAAGAAAAGAAGGGCCAGGACACACGGATTCTGGAGTTGGACCCGATTGACTCAGGATTGTCGGACTTCTTCCTGGTTACTTCGGCGAGTAACGACCGCCAGGCGATCGCCATTGCCGATGAGATTGAGTTCCGGCTGAAGCGGGACTACGGCGTGTACGCGCACTCGGTGGAAGGACGGCGGAAGGGCGATTGGATTCTGCTGGACTACGTGGATTTTGTCGTCCACGTGTTTTTGGCCGAGCGGCGCGCGTTTTACGACATTGAGAGGCTGCGCAAGTCGGCGCGGCCTGTGTCGCCGGGGGAGTTTGAGACCGAGTTGAAGGCCGCGCTGGCGGAGAAAACACGCGCCGCGCGGAAGAAATCCACGCCCAGGAGTAAGCCGGCCGCCAAGCGGCGCAAAAAGGCGCCGGTGTTAAAGCCTGCTGCGAAGAAGGCGGCAAAAAAATAGGGGCGGTTGCGCGAGGAGCCTGAGCCAACGCAGTTTCTCGAAGCGATAAAGGGGCGTCTGCCGCAGCGGGCTATTTTTTGCGGAGAAGTTAGCTCCATATCAGGTAAGCGTGCTCCAGGTTCAGGATCCTTCTCGGTATGGAAACCGTTCGCAGCGCGCACCTCAGGACAAAAGAGAACCGGGAACAGCGAAATGCTGTCCCCGGTTTCGTTAAGGCTCGGTTTTTGTTCTAGAAGTCGAACTTCACGGTCAGCTGGATGAGCCGTGGAGAAGCATCGCCACCCAGAAACGATCCCAGGATCGATGTTGGGGGGTTGACTGCAGCCGTGATGGTTCCCAGCTGAGTTCCGGCAGTAAGGTCGCTGTACGGCTGTGCGAAGTTCGGGTGGTTAAAGAGGTTGAAGAACTGCGCACCGACCCTCACCTTACCCGACTCCCAGTGCGGGATGATGAAACCCTTGCTCACGGTAAAGTCGGAATCGGTGTAGTTGGGGCCAAAGAGCTGGTTGCGCCCAGACTGACCGAAGTCGGTGGCCGGCCCGAAGTCCGCCGCAAAGGCGCACTGGGTTCCGTTCGCGGCCGCATAGCCGCCGCAGTGAGTGTGTCCCTTGATGGAGGCAGTCTGCTGGGCATAGAGAGGACCGCCGTAGTTCACGAGGCTGGTAGCGGTGCCTCCGTCGGTAACGGAGAAGGGCAACCCGGTGCTATGGAAGACGGTTCCGGAGGCCTGCCAGTTATCAACGAGCACCCTCGGCCCCTTGAAATGCGGCATCGAGTAGACATAGCTTCCGCTCACGTACTGGCGGGTATCGTAGTCCGCGTTGCCGTAGTTTTCTTTCAGGTTGAAGGGGTTGTCGGGATAGATGCTACTGCCGGTGAATTGAAGAAAGCCGCCGTTGGAGATGTCGTCGAGCGCGTGGCTCCACTGGTAATTCACGTTCAGGGTGAGGCTGCGCGACCGGTGCTGAGCGCTGAGGACGACGCCATTGTAGTTTGAACTGGAGGAGCTGGATACCTCGGTTACCGACCCGAAGTTGTTATTTGGAGCCGCGGAAGTGGAGAGCTCGCTGAAGCCGGGCGCACCGCCGCCGTTGAAAACATTGATGCCGTTGTTCAATTCCGGGTCGTGGTAGGTGCGGTTGCCGACGTACATGATGGACAGCGTGTCGAACCTGGTGACCTGCTGCTCGACGGCCATGCTCCACTCTTCGTAGGTCGGATTATCGATCTTTGTTCCGGATTGGTGACGCTAGGCGCCGAGAAGCCAGCAACTGCGGCTGAAATGGTGTCATAGCTGCCGCCGGTCGAGAAGGCTTCGACAAAAGCCTTGTTAGACGCAACCGCGTTGCCTTCAGAACTGTCGGGAGCCCCGGGAACGAGCGCGGCGGTAGGATCACCGCCGAAGGCCGGTCCGTAGATGGCGAAGGGAACATTGGATGGGGCGTTGTTGAGAAGATCGTCGGCAATGATTCCGGGGAAGGCATCAGCAAACATGCCGAATCCTCCGCGAATCGTGGTTCTGGTCCCGGACCCGAACGGGAGATAAGCAAAACCGATGCGCGGCTCCCAGCCAATCTTCTGGAGGCTGGGCATCGCCACGCCAAGGTTGCCGTCGATCAAATTGTTGTATGCGGTTGCCGTGCTGGTGCTCACGCTGCCAAAGTTGCCGCTGAGGTGCGCGAAGCAGTTCGTACGGCAGATGGGGTCGGAGTTGTGCTCCATGCGCAGGCCGTAGGTAAGGATGAGGTTGGGAAGAACTTTCAACTGATCCTGCACGTACCAGCCCATGCCATACAGTGCGACCGGCTGGGTGGTGCGGGTAGGGAAGTTCTCCACCCATTCGTCGACGTAGCCCTGCTCGAAGCTGGCATTCGTCGCAACTGCTTCCGGCGATGCGGTGTACTCCGAGGGGCTGTAGTCGGTGATGTCGTCGCGGCGCATGGTCCAGCCAAAGCTCAATGTGTGCTTACCCTTGCTCCAGCTCAGATCGTCCTGGAAGGTGTAGCCGGTCACGTTGCGCCCCTGGGGCCAAATCATATTGTAGGCCGCCGGGCCATGCGGCAGTCCCGTTGTTTCCTGTGCTACCGTCCGCGAAGATGAGGGTGAACGGCACCAGTTGCTCAGAGGCGGCCTGATTGGTATTACTGAAGACCGCAACGTAGTAAATCATGGAGGCGAGGAACTGATTGCTCAGTGTCGGCGAGAAGGTATGCTGTTCGCCAACCTGGCCCTCGTAGGAGGGCTGAGGGCTGAGCGCGTTGAAACTCGGGTTCAGGACGCTGGTGTATGTAGCCTGCACGCCCTTGTCGATGGTGCCGTGGCCGAAGAGATGGTCTTTGTCGCCAAGGTTCAAATCGATGCGGGGGTTCATTAGCCACTCATGGGTGTAATTCCCGGCAGTTCCATTGAAGGTCCAAGTGCAGTATGGAGTCGCACGGATTATTTGGATCCGCGGGGGTTTCGGCACCCTGGGCGAAGCCTGGGGCATTGTTATAGAGAGCGAAGATGTTTTGATAGATCGCCGTTTCAGAAGACAGGCCGTTGGTCACCAGGTTGCTCAGAACCGTAGACTGATAGGTCGCGTCAGGCGCGTAGACGGTAGAGCGGGTTGGAAGAACGACCTTGAGACCCTCATAGTTGAAGAAGAAGAAGGCCTTGTTGCGCATGATGGGACCGCCCACGGCGCCCGCCCATTGATTGGCATTGTCAAAACTGCGCGGGCTGCCAGTCTGCTTGTTGAAAAAGTCGTTGGCGTTCATCGCGCGGCCGTTCCACCAGTAGGCTGCGTTGCCATGAAACTGGTTGGTTCCCGCGCGAGAGGTTTGGGAAATTTGCGCGCCGCCCAATCCGCCGAATGAAGCGTTGTAGGCGTTGGATGTGACGGTCTCATTGCCAACATCGTTGGCGCCCAGGAGGAGGTTGCTGGCGCCGGAATTGCTGATGTTCAAGAATGGGTCGTTGTCGTATCCGCCGTTAATTGAGAAAGTGTTGGCCGTGCCCGGCAGACCAAACGACGAAAAGTTCCCGTACTCGCTTTGGGTATTCATGACGCTGCCGGCAGAGGTCTGGGCAATGAAGGTCAGATCGTTTCCGGGATTGGGCAGGTTCTGGATCTGCTCCAGCGAAAACTGCGTGGTGAGCTGTGCGTCTTCGGTGTGCACGAGGGCCACTTCAGAGGCTTCAACCTCAACGGTGGTGCTGGCTTGGCCGATCGTCATAACCAAATTAGCGGCAGCGACAGAGCCCAGGCCAACCTGGACGGTCTGCTTTGCTTTCTCGAAGCCGGGCGCCACAACAGCCACCGAATACGATCCCGGGGTGAGCTGCGAGAAGCGGTAATCGCCGGTGCCGCTGGTGGTGGTGACCTGGCTTCTGCCGGTTTGCAAACTGGTGGCGGTCACAGTCGCGGCGGGAACGACGGAGCCAGTGGGATCGGTAACAGTTCCAGCGAGTGCACCTGTGACATTCGTTTGGGCCTGAGCAATGGGGGCCCCTGTGTACACCAGGAATGCTGGAATGATCAGAAAACTCAATGCGAGAGCCGCAGTATGGATCCGGAAAAACCGCATAGTACTCCTCCAAGAAATTCGATTGGGATGCCGGTGTCCAAAAAAAGGAACTCCTCCGTCATCCGCTTGAGCTGCTGCCTTGCGACGCATGGTCGATGCCGATGCGCCTGTGAAAAATGGGAGAAAACTTATGATGTTAATTGTGGATAATATTCAGGTCTCGATAGGAATCCAGTGATGCCTGTCACACTGCGGAAGGGGAGCGGCCCGGGATTTTCTGGCGGTTTTGGCGGGGAATGTGCTTAATCATCTCTAAATGCGATAGTTACCTTTGCATCGGTACTAAGATGGTCGGCATTGCCTAATTTAAAAAATGGCGGTTTCGCTGAATATATGGATTGCTTTGTTGAATTGCCGGTGATTTTTGGCGGTTGATTTCGAGGTGTTCAGGAAGCTCCAGTGGTTGCGGATCTCAGCAGCCGCCATCAGTGCCCCAGGTGGATTAGAGTTGGCCGATCGAGCGTTGCGGCGGGTGTTCATGAAAAACTGACCGCTATTTGCAGGTTTCGTTTCAGCCCAAGCCGATGGATGGCCTGGAGCTCATCTGCCGCCTTGGTGTTAAGGCGTCGGGGAGAGTCGGCGCTTCGATTTCGCTGTGGATGAGGCTTGTTAGAAGATAACTTTCCCGCCCAAAATCATGAACCTGTTTCCGGAGGTGTCGCCAGAGATGCTTCCGGAGGTATTTTCGGCATTGCTGGTGAAGTTGCTCGCCGCAACGAACGGATTGCCGACGCCGAGATACATCCGGTTGAGCGCGTTGTAGGCCGCAAGGGAGAGCTGCACGGAGATGCGCTCAGTCACCGGAAACGTCTTGGCGAGGGTGACGTCAAGATCGCTGAAGGGCTGGCCGCGCAGCAGGCTTCTGCTGGAACCGGGATAGGGATTGTTCACGGCCATTGCATAGGCCTGGTTGTTGATGATCCAGTGCGACTGGTTCGGATCGGTAACCGTGCCCTGGATATAGTTTCCGTTCGCGTCGAAACCATCACTTCCGTACACCACGTAGGCTGGTGTACCGGGGACAGGGGAGTAGGGCGTTGAACCGTTCACGTATGGGTTCAGGTAAGCGAGCGTATTGATAGGGGCGCTTTTGTTGGAGAGCACAAGGCGGCATGTATCTGTGCCGATGACGGCGTAGTTGAAGAGCGCATCGCAGAAGCTTTCGTCGCCTGTATAGGGATCGAGGCTAACGGGCTGATAGGGGGTGTAGACCTGTCCGCTGCGATAGCGATAGAGGCCGCTAAGTAGGAAGCCGTTGACGGCCCGGCCGAGAACCCCCTCGTTCTTTACAAATTTGGGCAGGTTGTAGGTGAAGCCGATGCCCAGGGTGTTGGGGAAAGAGTTGCCGCTGAGTCCGCGCTCGGGAGCGTCGGGTGCCAGTGGGTTCTGGGCATACGCGATGGTGCTGCCTCCGGCGCCGGTGCTGCGAATTCCATCCGTAGCGTTATTCATGGCCTTGCTGAAGGTGTAGGAGACGGTGGAAGAGAGGCCGTGATAGTTCTGCGTGGTCAGGTTCAGCTCGAGTCCGTTGTAATTGGCCCAGCCGCCGTTGGTGAACTCGGACACGTTGCTGACATCGCAATTTGGCCGTCCAAATCCGGGCGCGAGGGGGTCGGCGCAAAGTGAGGAAGGTGAAACATCGTTGGGGAAGGCGGTGGCCACCGGCAGCAGGTAAGGATTGGCGTCGATCGATTGGAAATCGTCGGTGGTTTTGGCGCCGACATAACGCACTTCCATTACGGCGGCGTTGCCGAACTGGCGGCTTACGCCGAGGGTATAAGTTTGCACGTAGGGGGTGCGGAAGGTTGGAGGAATCGACGTTTCATTGTCGAAACCCGGGTCTACGCCGGGCCCGGTGGGCAATGCAGGGAGATTGAGCGCGCGGAAATCGGAACTAAGGATAGAACCATTCGCCGGCAGGCAGGCGTTCGATCCGCAATAGAGGTAGCCTGCGTTGGCAGCCGGCGCCCCGTTGGCGACGTTGAGAAACATGTTGTAGTACGCGGGGTTTGCATTGATCGCGTAACCGGCGCGGACAACCAGCTTTCGGTCGAAGTCTGGATTCCAGGCAAGGCCGATGCGTGGCTCAAAGTTTGTGTAGACCTGCTTGGCTGGCGTAGTCGTGCGGCTTGAAAGGGGAAGGGAAGAGTCCCAGAAGGCCGTGCTCGGATTGGACTCGCGGGCAACCGTTTCCTGGTTGAGCTTGTTGACCGCCTGGGCGAAGAACTCCCAGCGCATGCCGAGGTGCAGCGTGAGGGTGGGGAGGGCCTTCCAGTCGTCCTGGAAGTAGGCGGCAACGTCCGGCTCGGTAAAGGGAGTCACCACATTCCCGTCGGTGAGGTCGGCAGAGGCGGGCGCGCCGCCCAGCGAGGGGTCGGGGGTTCCGAGCAGGTTGCTGAGCGTTCCGTAGACGGGCAGGCCGTTGTAATAGAAGAGGCCGACATTCGGCGAGTTCTGGTAATCGAACTCCCCGCCGAACAAGAGAGTCTGCGCGCCACGGGTCCATGTGGCGTTGTTCTGAACCTGAGTTACCTTGACGGTGCGTCCATCGGGGAAGGCTGCATCTCCGCCGAAGTTGGAGTCGTCGTTTGCGCCGTCGAAGTAGACTTCAGCCGGGCAGGCACCGAAATTTGATGCAACACAGTTGGGATAGGCACCACCTTCGAAGTAGACCTTCGCTTCCTGGAAGCTGTAACGCAACTGATCGAGGAAGTTGCTGGTAAAAGCGTGAGTCCAGTCGGCTCCGATGGAGTAGGTTGTCGAGGGCACGTCAACAAAGTCTCCTGCAGCGACGGAGTATGTGCCGGCGACGCCTGTGGAGAGGATAGGCTGATAAAAGAAGCGCGCGAAGAGGTGATCTTTCGAAGTGGGCTGCCAATCCAAACGCGCCAGCTCCTCCTGGTCGTTGAAGAGGCTGGTGATCGTGCGCTCTACGCCGGCGACCTCAACCGAAGCTGAATTGCCGAGTCCATCGGTAACCGCCTCGAGGCATGTGCCGGCTGCCGTGTATGTGTCGGTCGCCGGGCAAAGAGAACCGGGCACAGGGATGGGCTGGGGATTTCCCTGACTGATGGCGTAGGGGCCGAAGCCAGCGAGGGTGGCCGCGCCGGGATCGGCGGAAAAGACCGACGCAATCGTCGCAAGGCCGGTCGCGTCGGGGGAAAGGTACGGTAGGGACTGGGAAGGCGCCGCGCCTTGGCGAATCCTGTCCCAATAGGTGCTGAAAAAGAAGAAAAGCTTATCCTTGAGAATCGGGCCGCCGACGGTTCCCCCGCCGCGGTTTTCGACATAGCGGGGAAGCACAGCAGCAGCGCAGCCGGTGGAAGGGCTCGCACCGGGCGGACAGTAGCCGAAGAGCGGATTCTTTTCGTCGTTGGTGAGCGAGCTGAGGAACTGGCTCTGGTAAAAGTCGAAGCCGGTGCCGTGGATGGCGTTGGTCCCGGATTTGGTGATGTAGTTTTCTACCGCTCCGGCGTTGCGTCCGTACTGGGCGCTGAAGTCATTGGTGATGACCTGGATTTCCTGGATGGCGTCCTGACTGCCGAAGTATGCCTGCGGCCCGCCGACGGAGTTGTCGTTGTTTGATTGGCCGTCGATTTCAAAGTTGTTATACCGGCCACTCTGGCCATTGACGGAGTAGTTGTCGCCATTCGTGTTGGAGAAGTCGTCGTTGCCGGTGCCAACCACGCCGGGAATCAGCTCAGTGACCGTATCAAAGCCGTTATTCAGGGGCAGGTCTTGCACCATCTGCGTGTTGAACGTGGTTGTGACCTGGGAATCGCTCGTTTCAAGCAGGGAGGCGGCGGAGCCGTTCACTTCGACTTGTTCGGTTGTCCCCAGTGTGAGCTTGATTCCGTTCAAATTGGTGGTTGCTCCGGCCGTGACCTCGACGCTGGCAATCGTCTCGACCGAGAATCCGCTGGCGTTGATAACGGCTTTATAGGTGCCAATGGGAACCGCAAAAAACTGGAAGGAGCCAACGCCCGTGGACTGGCCGGTGAGGGTGAGGCCATTCGCCTGGTTTGTCAATTGGATCTGCGCACCGGGAATGAGAGCGCCGGTGGGATCCGCGACGATTCCCGAAACCGTACCGGTGGTGATCCCCTGGCCGTGCGCAAGCACTGCGAGGAAGAGCGCAAGAGATCCCAAGGTAAAATTTCTGGCCAATCGCAACATAAAACACCTCCGTCAAGGTTGCCGCTTAGTTCTTGTCCCAAGTGCCCAATTCGTTCCCGAAGTCCAATGGCCGGCGCCTCAGCAGGAGCGGGACCAATGCGGAGTCGTGCCCGGCTGACCTGGGCCCCGAACTCCTCCGGGAGAGCCTTCCAGGGGATGCGGGTTCCTCTCCGCGACTTGGAGGCCTGGATGAATCGTCTGCGACAAAATGATTTTCGACTCGAGGCTCCCAACGGGAGGCTCACGATGTCTTGGTTCCCTGGCGGCACGGCGGATAAATGGGGAATACCTTCCACAACCAGGGGGTGGTTCAACCTGAAACTCGACTGGATCAGCAGAAAAGACTTGGGTCGTACACCAGCAACTCCATGGTACAGAGGAGGACCAGCGCAAAGCTACCCCTTGCGCGACCGGAAAGCTGGCGGGGAAACCTTGTGGTAATTGACGCTAAGGTGTTACCAAAGGTTGCAGAAAGAACACACCGACGGTAAACAATTGCTCCAGTCAATGAAGTTAGAGCAATAGCAGGACCGAGATTTGCAGTAGTATGCTCCTCTTGATGCAGATTACGCTGGCGCATATCGGATCTCGCTCGGCAGGGAAGGAGGGAGTGGACTTGCTGATCCAAACCTATCTTCAGCGTTGCGAGCAGTTTGCGCGCTGCCGGACCGAGGGATTCAAAACGGAGGAGACCCTGCTTGAGTGGCTCGAACGGCGGCAGGGCCGAATGCCGGCGCAGGCGGTGCTGCTGGATAGCCGGGGCCGGCATATGAGCTCGGAGGCCTTTGCTGCATGGCTTGGCGCGCGGCGCGAGGACGGGAGCCAGCATGTGGTTTTTGCCGTGGGTCCGGCGGATGGATGGTCAGAGGCGGCGCGCAGCAGAGCCAACCTGCTTCTCTCGCTGGGGCAGATGACGCTGGCTCACGCACTTGCGCGGTTGGTAATGGCCGAACAGATCTATCGGGCCTATACAATTCTGACGGGTCACCCGTACCACGCGGGACACTGATAGACAGTGGTCAGCGGTCAAGTTTCTTCATTTTGATTGAATGGTTTCGACGAAAGATGGGGTCTGATGACTGATTCGCGGCGAGGGCTGGTTCTCATCAATACTGGGCCCGGCAAGGGAAAGACGACGGCCGCGCTGGGGACGGCGCTGCGCGCGGTGGGCAACGGAATGCGGGTGCTGATGCTGCAGTTCCTGAAAGGGTCGTGGCACTACGGGGAGCTGGATGCCGTGCTGCCCTTCGGGGCAAACTTTGTTTTAAAGCAGATGGGGCGCGGGTTTGTGAAAGTGGGGGGCGCGGACACTGATCCCGAAGACCTTCGCATGGTGGAGGCAGCGTGGGCTGAGGCGCGCGAAGCCATATACTCCGGCGAGTGGGATATGGTGGTTTTGGACGAGATCAACTACGCGATCAGCTACAAGATGCTGGACCCCGCGGTGGTGGCCGCGGCACTGCGCGGTAGGCCGGAGATGGTGCATGTGATCCTGACCGGCCGCAATGCCCATCCGTTGCTGGTGGAGTTGGCCGATACCGTGACCGAGATGCGCGAAGTGAAACATGCTTATACGAAGGGGATCCTGGCACAGCGGGGTGTCGAGTACTGAGGCGCGACAGGGGATCTCGTCCTACCCGAATTCAATTGGAACCGTACCGAACTCGTTTGAGCAAAGGAGAAGCGCATGCCCGGAAGCACACATTATCGCTGGGCCGATATCGAGCCGGAACAGATGAACCCGTTGACTACGCGCCAATATGTGGTGGGCGCCAACACCATGCTTGCGCGGCTGGTATTGAAGAAGGGTGCACATGTGCCGCTGCACCAGCACATGCACGAGCAGATCAGCCACGTTGTGGAGGGAAAGCTGGACTTTCTGCTCGATGGAGGGAGCATTACGGTGAGTGCGGGAGAGATTTTGTGCATACCTCCGCATTTGCCGCACGAGGTAA
The DNA here is from genome assembly GCA_963793885.1 of uncultured Acidobacteriaceae bacterium. Classification (GTDB taxonomy): domain Bacteria; phylum Acidobacteriota; class Terriglobia; order Terriglobales; family Acidobacteriaceae; genus Telmatobacter. The sequence goes on along the minus strand of CAWCBQ010000001.1, from coordinate 561,998 downwards.
CTGCGCTCGAGGATTCAGTGGCACTAGACATCTTCAATCCGCCGCGGCAGGACTGGATCGACGGAGAGGACTCTTACCTGCGCGGCGGAGCCGCGGCAAAGAGGGGCTGAGCCGAGGCCGCGATTTCCCTGAGGAGCAGGGCGCGAGTCAGACCAACCGCTGGCGTTCCGTTTACAATGAGGTTCGATATGTCCTGGTTCAAGCGCGAGAGCGGCGAATATGAGGCGGGCCCCGGTGCGGGCGCCGGCCCTGGTCCCGCTCCGGCCCTGACCTGGTCACGGATGCCTCCGGAAAGACGGTTCGCACGGAGGGTCTTTGGATCAAGTGCCTGGGCTGCAGGGCAGTGATCTGGAAGGCGGAGCTTGAAGCCAATTTGAACGTGTGTCCCAAATGCCAGCACCACTTCAAAATCGGCGCGCGGCAACGCATCGAGTTGCTTCTGGAGCCAACCTATGAACTGGTGGACATGGGTCTGCGCTCGACAGATCCTCTGAATTTTACCGATGTGAAGCCCTACAAGCAGCGGCTGCGCAAAGCTCAGGAAGATACCGGGCTGAATGATGCGATTGTGAACGCGGTGGGGCAGATGGGACCGCACCCCGTGGTGCTGAGCGCCATGGAGTATGGCTTTATCGGCGGATCAATGGGAGCGGTGGTGGGCGAGACGATTGCACGCGCCGTGGACCGCGCCCGACTGGGCCGCAAGCCTTTGATCGTGGTGGCCGCGTCAGGCGGAGCGCGCATGATGGAAGGCGTTGTGAGTCTGATGCAGATGGCGAAGATATCAACGGCGCTGGCGCAGTTGGCCGATGCGCGGTTGCCTTATATCTGTGTGCTCACCGACCCTACTACCGGCGGCGTGACGGCGAGCTTTGCCATGCTGGGCGACCTGAACATTGCCGAGCCGGGCGCTCTGATCGGATTCGCCGGCCCGCGGGTGATTGAGCAGACCATCCGCCAGAAGCTGCCGGAGGGATTTCAGCGTTCGGAGTTTCTGCTGGAAAAGGGCTTTCTGGATGCGGTGGTTCATCGCCGCGACCTGAAAGGGTACCTGATAAGGGCGCTCGATTTTTTAAGAACGCCGGCGGTGGCATAAAAGAAGGACGCAGATTCAGAAAGCTCCGCAGGAAGGTTTGCACTGTAAATACGACGGCCCGGCATTGCTGCCGGGCCGCTTCTGTTTTGTGGGCGGGCGGCTGCGATCAGATCCGCATCGGCATCAGAACGTAGCGGTATTTGTATTCGGCGTCTGGATCCTCGGGACGCATCTGGCCGGCGGACTGAGAATCCTTGAACTCGAGACGGACCTCGCCCTCGTTCCCGAGAGCCTTGAGGAAGTCGAGGATGTAGATGGAGTTAAAGCCGACGACGATCGGATCGCTGGAATAGGGCGTATCGATGGTATCTTCGCTCTCGCCGGACTCAGTGGAGTTGGCGCTGATCTTGAGTTCGTTGCCCTCGAGTCGGAGGCGGATGGCGCCCGAGCGCTCGTCGGCGAACTGGGCGACACGCTGGATGGCCGCGGAGAGCTCGCTGGAACGCACGACGGCAAACTTGGTATTGTCGCGTGGCATCACCGCCTCAAAGTTGGGAAACTGGCCGGAGAGCTTGCGGGTGCTGAGGGTACGATGACCGACCCGGAAGAAAAGCGTGTGTTCGTCGTCGGCGAATTCGACCGTATCGGCATCGGAGGAGGAGAGTAATTGCTGGAGTTCCTGGAGCGCTTTGCGCGGGATGAGGACGCGCTTTTCGCCGCTGATGCCCTCGAGACTCTCATTGGGCTTTTCGACAAAGGAGAGGCGATGGCCGTCGGTTGCCACCATGGCGAGCGACTCGGCCTTGATGACCAGCAGAGCGCCGTTGAGCGTGTAGCGCGATTCCTCGTTGGAGATTGAGAAGATAGTGCGCGCAATGAGGGTCTTGAGTGCGAGGAGTGAGATTTTGGTGATGGAAACGGCAGGAAACTCGGGAACCTGGGGGTAGTTGGCGCGGGCCATACCGACGATTTTGGTGTTGGAGCGGCCGCTGCGAATCTGCACCCAGTGGTTCTCAAGCAGCTTAATGGAGATGTCACCGTCGGGAAGCAGTTTGATGTAGTCGTAGAGCTTGCGCGCCGGGACGGTACATGAGCCGGGCTTCTTGACCTTGACTGTGGCGCTGGTGCGGATGGCCTGGTCGAGGTCGGTGGCCGTAATTTGAAGTTTTTCGTCTTCTGCTTCGAGGAGAAAGTTGGACAGAATCGGAATAGTGGTTTTGCGCTCGACCACGGTTTGGGTGGCCGTGAGTTCCCTGACCAAATCCTGGCGGCTTACGGTAATGTCCATCCTGCCCCCTGTGCGGCCAGCTTCTCGACTTCGGTTTCCACGATCGGCATCCGTGTACCCTTGGCCCAGAAGCTATCTTTCATTCTCACTACGCTCTATATCCGATTGCTCCCCAGCAGAATCGGCTGCGTTTCTTCCTCTTGATTGTATTCATCCTTCGGTCCAGGCGTGAGTGGAAAACAGGGACTCTTCTCTGGATTACGCAGATTCGGGAGGCTGGCGGGTGGAATGGGGCGTTGGACCGGGGATGGTTACACCGGCGGTTGGGTTTTGAAGTGGCGGCGAGAAGAGAGTGATAGGGAGGAAAAGCGATAAAGATTAAAAGAAAAGACAGTAGTACCCGTAGTTGAGGGAGGAAAAGTGGGAAACCTTCCCAAGTGGCCGTTTGAGAGAGGGTTGACTAGGTGCGCTGTTTTCTAAATTGTAGCTGTGGGTATCTGGAGTTTTGGAAATAGGGGCGCAATGACGGGCCTGGGTCACTTGTTTCCCACGCCTCCCACAGGTAGCAGGAAATGGCCTGTGCAAAGCGGACTGGGTGTGTGAAAAGCGCGTTCGGAGAGAGATAAGACAGGGGGTTTGAGAGGACGGGTCCTCCACAGGAAGCGAAAAATTTGCAAAGAGTTCACGGTGGGGCTGGTGGGGTGGATTTTCAGAAGGTTGGGACTGTTTTCCCGAAAGAGGTCAAGGTGCAGAGGTTCCCATTCGTGCACGAGAGATAGGTTTGGGTGTAATCGCCATAGAGAAATCTTCCGCATCGCGCCAAGACTGTTGCATGGGGGATTGGGGCTGAAGAGTGAGTGGTAGACGCGGAGATCAATTTCGGGCGCCTGGGAAAGGAATTGATACGGATGTTCGCGGAAGGCGTTCTGTGAGGCGATTGCTGAGCTCGCCGACACGGGGCGCTTTGCGCAATTGCGCAAAGTGCTTGTGGGGATTGTGTACGAGGACCTTCGGGAGCGGTACCAGCAGGATACCGCTGCTTTTGTGGCAGGCTAGCATACGTTGGCGTAGGAGATGAGACTGGGATTTGTATAGCACGCGCGGCAACGTTGAAAGTCGTTGACGCGGATGCATCAGGAGGGAGCTGGCGCAGCCGCTCCGGCGCCGCCGTTCTTCACCGCGATTGAGCAGCCGTTGGGCTTGCTGCTGGAGGCGACGCGGGGTGCGGTACAGGCTTTCGTTGTGGATGGAGTAAAGCGGCCGAGCGCAAACTGACCCAGCGGCGGCTCTAGCTTTTATACTTGATTGTTCATGTCCTACGCGACCGCAATTGACCAACTGAATGCCATGGTGCCGGAGCTCCATACAGGAGCCGGGCAGACGCGGCGCAAATTCTCGCTGGACGAGGTTCGTGCGCTGCTGGGCGAATTAGGAGATCCGCAGCGCAGCTTTCGTTCTGTGCTGATTGCGGGAACCAACGGGAAAGGGTCGACGGCTGCAACGCTGGCATCGATTCTGACGGCGTCAGGGATGCGCGCGGGGCTTTATACATCGCCGCATCTGGCTCGAGCGAACGAGCGAATCCGAATGGATCGTTCGGAGATAGAGGACCATGTTTTTGCGCGGTTTTATTTTCGCGTTCACGATGCCGCGGAGCGTCTGGTGCGATCTGGGCGGTTGCCGCAGATGCCAAGCTACTTTGAGATTCTGACTGCGCTGGCCTTTTTGCACTTTGCAGAGGCCGAAGCAGAGATTGCGGTGCTGGAAGTGGGCATGGGCGGCCGGCTGGACGCCACGAATGTTGTGGATCCCTTGATTTCGGTGATTACCGACATCTCTCTCGATCACATGGAGTGGCTTGGCTCGACAATCTCCGCGATAACCCGGGAAAAGGCAGGAATCCTGCGCAAGGGCGGGACGATGGTTACGCTGCCGCAGCACCCGGAGGCCAACGAGGTTCTGGGCGAGGTGGCAACGGAGCTGGGTGTGCGGGCCGTGGGTGCGGCGGCCTATCTGCCGGAGGCCGGGGCCGTCGATCCCTATCTAGTCGAGGTTCTGGGCGCGGAGATTGTCGTCGATTCTCCCCTCGCGGGCGAGCACCAGCACAGGAACCTGGCGCTCGCCATTGCTGCCGCCGCTGAGCTGCGGGACAGGCATCGCTTGAGCATCACGCCGGCGGCCATGGAGCGGGGGATCCGGCAGACGCACTGGCCCGGAAGGTTGGAGCGGCTTGAAAGAGATGGCTTGGAGTGGGTTCTGGACGTGGCGCATAATCCTGCTGGCGCCTGGGCTTTGCGCGCGGGTCTGCGCGAGCTAATGGGCGAGGAACGGCCGATGACGTTGATCTTCAGTTGCCTTCGTGACAAGCCCGTGGCAGAGATGGCGCAGATTATGTTCCCCGTTTTCAGGCGGGTGATTCTTGCACCGATTCGCACTGCGCGCGGGGCTGGACTGGATGAGCTGATGGCTGCGGCTAAGGCTACGGGAACGGCTGCTGTGGTCGCCAAAAGCGTGGGCCACGCGCTGGAGATTGCCCGGGAGGGTGCGCAAAGTGCCGCAGGAGAGGTGATGGTGGTGTCGGGGTCTGCGTACCTGGTAGGCGAGGCGCGCCCCTTGTTGGTTCGTGCGGAGGGGAGGCGTCGATGAGCGCGAGGCCCAATCCGCTGCCGCGGTTGTATAGATGGCGTACAAATGTCATACAGATTCCAGTTTTGACCGTGATGACGGCCGTCTGCGGCTCGATTTCGCTGCTTGCCTCTTTTGCCGACAAGGAGGGCAGCATGCAGCACCGGATTGCGCGATTCTGGGCGCGGGCAGTCGTATGGGGCTCCGGGTGTTCCATTGCCGTGCGGGGTATGGAGAAGTTGCGCGGGATGCCGGTGGCTGTCTTCGCATCGAACCACACTTCCTACATGGATACCCCGGTGATTTTCGGGGCGCTTCCCTTTCAGTTCAGAATCCTGGCCAAGAAGGAGTTGTGGCCGATCGCGTTTATCGGCTGGTACCTGGACCGCTCAGGGCAACTCCCCATTGATACCGCGAACCCTCATTCGACGCGATCGAGCCTGGGCGTTGCGGTGAAAGCTCTGCGGGCGGGGATGCCGGTATTCGTGTTTCCGGAGGGCGGGCGAACTGAGGACGGGGAATTGAGGCCGTTCCTGTCCGGTGCTGCCTACCTGGCCATTCGCGCGCAGGTGCCGCTGGTGCCAATTGCGCTGACCGGGGTCTATGATCTGCTGCCGATTCATACCAGGCATTTTTATCCAGGTGAGCTGACGTTGACCATCGGCGATCCGATCGACACCAAAGGCATGACACCTCGTCAAACCGAGGCGTTGAACGTTCAATTGCGGCAGGCCATCGCGCAGCTTTTGGAGCCGGAACGGCTGCTGTCGTCGCAACATCTGGAGGAAGGCGCAGTTCCCGCAGGGAGCTGATGGCCGAGGCGCACGGATTTTGATTTCAGGACAACGGAGCTGTCATGTCTGCAACGATTGCAATTCCCCAGCCGACCAGCAGCGATCCGGCATATAACCAGCGCTCATTGCCGCAGTATATTGCCGCGCTGCACGCCGTTGGGGCGGAGGCTGTTGTGGTGCCGCTTGGCGAGCCGCAGGATCGGGTGGCCCAGATGCTGACGGGGGTACAGGGGATTCTGTTGCCGGGGAGCGGCTTCGACGTGGATCCGGAGAGATACGGGGAGGCTCGGATCCTTGAATGCGGGTCGTCCGACCCGGCGCGGACTGCAGTGGATGAGCTACTGCTGCAGGACGCTTTCAATTTGCGCAAGCCGATTCTGGCCATCTGCGCTGGGATGCAAAGCCTGAACGTGTGGCTCAATGGCTCCCTTGTCCAGGACCTGAAGACTGCTGTGAATCACCGCCCGGGCCGGGAGGTTGTGGAGGCACACGCGGTCAGGATTGGTGCGGGGTCCCGGCTTGCCCGGTTATTACCGAATGAAGTCCGGCTTGAGATGCAGGTGAATTCGAGTCACCATCAGGCAGTTTGCGCGCCGGGGGATAGATTGGTGGTGACTGCAGTGTCCCCCGTGGATGGAGTGATTGAGGGCATGGAGTTGGACGCGAGCGACCACTTTGTGTTGGCGGTCCAGTGGCACCCGGAGCGGACGTATGCACAGAGCGCGGCTTCGCGGGGCATCTTTGCCGGTTTTGTGGAGGCCACCACGGGTTGGAGCGCGCTGGGGATCGAGCGGCTGGACCGCCCCAATGACTGATCCCATTCTGGGAGTGGGAGCCAGGTTGACCGAGCTCCTTGCCGACACGGGGCTTGGGATGCTGGACGCCGAGGAAGCCAGGCTGTTTGAGATTTACTTCTCGTTGCTTATCCGTTGGAATGCCCGCGTCAATCTGACGTCAGTTCGTAGCCAGGAGGGTATTCTCTCTCGGCATTTTATGGAGTCGATCGCGTGTGCGCGGGCTCTGCCGGCTGAGGTTTCTACGCTGCTCGATTTTGGTTCAGGCGGTGGGTTCCCGGGCATTCCTATCGCGATTTGTCGGCCGGAGATCGCCGTGACGTTGGCCGAATCACAAGGCAAGAAGGCAGCTTTTCTACAGGAAGCAGTAAGGACGCTCAGGATTCACGCGGTGGTGCATGCGCAGCGAGCAGAGAACCTGGGCTCTGGGTTTGATTGCGTGGTTCTGCGCGCCGTGGACAAGATGCTGGAGGCTGTGGAGGCCGCAGTGCACCTGATTGCACCCGGCGGCTCGCTGGTGTTAATGACGACGGGAGCAGAATTCGAGATGTTGAAGGGCGCGGCCGGGCCGGAGCTTTGCTGGGAGCAGACGATTCAACTTCCGGGAAGCTTCGACAGGCTGCTGGCGTTGGGGAATCGTCGATCGGACCGACCTTGATGTGTCGCAACCGTGCCGGAGTTGGCGAGTTCTTCCTCCTGAAGCGCGCGTTTTTGGGGCTGCGCCGGTCGCGGATCCGTGGAGAGTGATGCGAGTGACGCACTGCCGTCATGCTGCTTTCCGGTGGGCTACGAGGGCCTGAGGAGATGGGAAGGGGCTGCCCAAGGGGCGACTTCCCATTTTCATTCGAGGCAGGGCTTAGTGATTGGCCATGTTCCACGTGGAACAATTCTGAGAACGAGGGTCGAAATGGGAAGTGTTCCACGTGGAACATCCCTCGGTGACACCCAATTCAGTCCAAGGCCCAAAATGGAACGGCTCGGACAAGATCAAAAATCCAGCAGAAAATGACAAAGTTTTCCACCGACCGGCCCTCTGTCGAGTCTGATGACGGCCCCTTGGTAAACCACCGCGAAGCCCTTCCCTCTCATGCGCTTCCTCTGCTCTAACCAGCCCAGCCCAAAAGCGCTTTCCACAACTTCGCCCCGTTCTCCACATGTCAATCGCCTACCCCGAATCGGTCTTCCCTTTTACTCTTGAAATCCATGGGCAAGATTCTCGGCATCGTCAATCAAAAGGGTGGAGTGGGTAAGACCACAACAGCCATTAACCTGGCTGCGTGCCTCGCGCTTGAAGGCGTCAAGACTCTCCTTGTGGACTGTGATCCACAAGCGAATGCAACCTCAGGTCTTGGCTTCCAACGTGATGACAATCGACGATCCATCTACGATGTGCTAATGGGCGATTGTCCCGCGGAGCAGGTGATTCTGCCCACAGAGATCAATGCGCTCCGGCTGTTACCTGGATCGAAGAACTTGACCGGGGCCAACATTGAGCTGGCTCCGGCGGACGACCGCGCCTTGCGTCTGCACCGCGCCCTGATCCCAGTCCGCGGCGCCTTCGACCTGATCGTCCTGGATTGCCCCCCGGCGCTCGACCTCCTTACCCTTAACGTTCTGTCGGCCGCAGAAACGCTCATTGTTCCCATGCAGGCCGAATACTTCGCCCTGGAGGGCATCTCTGAACTGATTTCGACGCTGGAGCGTGTCCGTGCCGCCTACAATCCAAATCTCAACATCGAGGGCGTCCTGTTGACCATGTACGACGACCGCACCAATCTTGCTCAGCAAGTGACCGACACCCTCCGCGAGTACTTCCGCGAGAGGCTTTTTCGGACCGTGATTCCTCGTAACATTCGGCTGGCAGAGGCTCCCAGCCACGGCAAGCCGGTGGCGCTCTATGATCCACGATCGCGGGGGACCGAGGCCTACTTTGAGCTGGCGGGTGAGTTTTTGGCTCGCAACCACATGGAGAGTCCAAGTACCGTGGAGCGCAGAGCCGCGCTGCCAGTTAACCCAGCGGGCAACGTGGCAACCGGCCCGCATTCCTGACGACCACCCTCCGACTGGCGCGCAAAGCAAGAGGTGCTCAAGGGCAGGAAGATCAAGGAAACCGGGCAACACAATCCGAAATAGGGGAATGTAGATGAATATTGCCGCCACCGACACAAGACGCCGCGCTCTGGGCAAAGGACTCGACTCACTGTTACCGCGGGCCAACACACCCGCAGCAACGCCTGCTGAGCCGGATGGCGGGAGACCGCGCGAGATTCCCATTGACCAGCTTGATCCCAACCCGTTTCAGACGCGCTCGCAGATGAACGAAGAGCAGCTGTCCGAACTGGCGGCCTCAATCACAGCAAACGGTGTCGTGCAACCAGTTCTCGTTCGCCCGCTTGCGAACGGTCGATTCCAGCTGATCGCCGGTGAGCGACGCTGGCGGGCCTCGCGACAGGCAGGTAAAGAGACAATCCCCGCGATCCTGCGCCAGGTCTCGGACGAGCAGGCCATGGAGATCACGATCGTCGAAAACCTGCAGCGCGCCGACCTCAATCCCATGGAACAGGCGCGCGCCTTCGAGCGGCTTGCGCGCGAGTTTCATATGACCCAGGAGCAGATGGCTTTGCGCACGGGCAAGGATCGCGCTACGGTGGCCAATTTTCTGCGCCTCTTGCGCCTGCCTGCCTCAGTGCAGGCTCGGGTCGAGTCAGGCGCAATCAGCTTCGGCCATGCGCGCGCGCTGCTCGCCTTCGAGCACCCCGAGGACATTGAAATGGCGGCGCAACGGATCGTTGCACATTCGCTATCTGTTCGCCAAACGGAAAATTATGTACAGGGGCTCCTTCATCCGGAAAAAACAGCAAAAAAGGAAGCCAAATCGGCGCCTCCGATCGATCCGAATGTACGCGAAGTGCAGGAGAGGCTGCAACGCGCGCTGGGCCTCAAAGTGCACATAGACGACCACCACGGGCGGGGCAAAGTGATCATCGAATACGCGAAGCTTGAAGACTTCGACACCCTCTTGGAGCAGTTGGCGGCCGAATAAACCATTTGGCTTAGGGCCACAATACGTAAAATCTGATAATCTGATCTTATGAGGGAATACGCCATCAGCGTCACTATGGCGGCGCGCCAATTTGCTGACTGCGTGAACCGGGTCCGCTACCAGGGCGCATCCTTCCTTCTCTTGAAAAACGGCATTCCAGCAGCCCGCCTCGTGCCGGCGGACTCGGCCTCCGGCACGGCTGAGGATCAGCTGGCTGCAGCCCTCCGTGAAGCGCGCAGCGGAGCTCCTCAAGATCCGGAAGAAGCTCCAAAAGCGCCCGGCAATCTGGAGGAGAATCGTAAGAGTCCGCAGCCACCGCTCCCATCTAAACGCCCGGCATTGAACTGGTGAAGTAGAATTCTCTTTCCTCACAGAAAGGGGAATTCATGAATCTCTCTCACTCAAAGTCTTTGGGCTGGCTGTCCGCGGCGGGGTTGCTGTTCGCCTTATTGCCCGCGCCAGGGCAAATGGGAGCCCAGAAAAGCCAGGCGCCCCGGCAGCGTTGGTCCGAGGCGAAGGCCGATAGCTGGTATCGAACACAGCCGTGGCCGGTGGGCGCAGACTTTCTGCCTTCGACCGCCGTTAACGAGCTCGAGATGTGGCAGGCCGACACCTTCGACCCCACCACCATCGATCGCGAACTCGGCTGGGCACAAGCCATCGGCATGAACACCATGCGTGTCTTCCTCCACAACCTGCTCTGGGAACAGGACCCCAAAGGCCTTCAGCAACGCATCAACACGTTTCTGACCATTGCGTCGAAACATCATATCCGCCCCGTCTTCGTGCTGTTCGATTCCTGCTGGGATGCGAATCCGAAGCTGGGTCCTCAGCCTCCGCCGATTCCCGGCGTGCACAACTCGCGCTGGGTGCAGGCTCCGGGGCCTGCGATCCTTGAGGATCCAGCGCTCTATCCGCCTCTCGAGAGCTACGTGAAGGGCGTCGTCGGCGCTTTTGCCAACGACCCGCGCATCCTGGCTTGGGACGTCTGGAACGAGCCGGGTGAGCCCACGAATGCCCCCCGGAAAGACATTCTGGCCACTCTCCTGCCGCAGGTTTTCGCCTGGGCGCGAGCCGAGCATCCCACTCAGCCGCTCACCAGCGGCGTCTTTGACGGCGACTGGACCTCGCTAGCCACCATGACGCCGCTCGCGCGCATTCAGATCGAGGAGTCAGACGTGATCAGCTTTCACAACTACGACTGGCCCGAGGTGTTCGAGGAAAAAATCCGTGAGTTGCAGCAGTTCCGTCGCCCCATCATCTGCACGGAGTACATGGCCCGCGGTAACGGAAGCACGTTTGACACAATCCTGCCGATTGCGCACAAATACCGGGTGGGCGCCATCAACTGGGGCCTCGTGGCCGGCAAGAGCCAAACGTACCTGCCCTGGGACTCCTGGCAGCATCCGTACGTCGATCGCCAGCCCGCCATCTGGTTCCATGATGTCTTCCACTCCGATGGCAAACCTTATAGGCAGCGCGAGGTGGAGATCATTCGAACCCTGACCAGCGAAAAGTAAGCGTGCGGGGGTTGTCATTTTCCGATGCAGAAGGTAAGAGTCAGTCGTCACACCAGTGATCATGGGGGATCTAACGAATAGCCCTGGCTATCGAGCCTTGCCGAAGACTCAAAAGCGTGATTTTGATCTCTATTGAGACTCCGCGCTCAAGCCTTGACTGCCAACCTGCCACCAGCCTTTCCACCATCTCGTCCTCTTCTCGACTGCCCGCGAACGCCCGCATCGGGTCAGAAGATCTTCAAGGTACCTTCGCGGCTGTGTTGCCCGCAATCCTGAAGGTCATTTACCCTCGGCTGCAGGTGATTCGGATTCAAGCGGCTCAGGGGGCGCCCATGATCTCTGGCATCCATTCTTCTCAACTTCTGGCTGTCGCACTTCTCAGTGTCACGATCGCCTCCGTGATCGCGCAAGCTCCTGTACCGCAAATTCCTGACCCCGATGGTCGCGCCACGCCGGTCGAGCGCGCTAAGGCGGGCATCGGAGTTTTGGTCCCTGAGTTGCCCGCCGCAAAGAGTCTCTCCCGCAGCGAGCAGGCAGCGCGCATCGAGAGCTGGCGGGCCGAGATTCGCAAGCAACTCTACATTCCCTCGACGCTGCCGGAATTGAATGCGCACACCTGGTCCACCTTCTCGCCCATGCCTGGCGTACTTGCAGACCGTGTGACCTATGCGACCGCAGACGGCATGATTGTCCCGGCCATTGTCTACCGCCCCGACCCCGCTGTCGTCCACTGGAAGGGAAAGTTACCGGGCCTCGTGATCGTCAATGGTCACGGGGGCGATAAATTTAGTTGGTACGCCTTTTACAGCGGTCTCCTTTTCGCAAAAGCAGGCGCAGTGGTGGTTACCTACGATCCGATTGGTGAAGGAGAACGAAATGAGAACAAACTTTCGCGCACCGGCGCACACGATGCGTGGGTGAGCCCTCCGGCCGGCCTGCCACGCACAGACTGGGGCCAGCGCCTCGCCGGGCTCATGCAGGTTGACGTAATGCAGGCCATCTCCTATCTCGCTGCGCAGCCAGAAGTGGATGCGAATCGCATCGCGGTCGCGGGCTATTCCATGGGAGCCTTCATCGCCGGAATCACCGGCGCCATTGATACACGCGTTCATGCCGTGCTCATCAGCGGCGGAGGGGTTTTCGACGGGCCAGGCGGATATTACGACGCCAATCCCCTGCCCTGCCAGATGCCTCCTTACAAGGCTCTGCTTCCTCTTGGCGACCGCGGCGCAGTACTCTACGCGCTGAATGCGGAGCGAGGCGCCATGCTCGTCATGAATGGCTCAGCCGACACGGTGATGGACATGGAGCACCACCCGCCGGAGTGGTTCGCTGAAGTGCGAAGCCGTGCGCTGGCGCTGGTGGGCCCGGATTCCCATGCGGCGAAGAATATGTTCACGACCGTTGTCTACCCGGGCATCAGCCATCGTCCATCCTGGGTGGATCGGCAGGGTGTGGCGTGGCTGAATACGCAAATTCGGTTCGCTGTCTGGAATGCTCAGACTATTGCTACCGAACCCACGACGCATGTGGGCGATTGGACTAAAGCAAGCGGCGTCTATCTTGCCGCGGGCTCGGCGCTTGAAGATCGAGAAGCCGGACTGAATGCGCTCGGTGCAGGCTTTCCCGGCATCCAGCCCGACGACCTGATGGCACTGCCGCACGATGAATGGATCAAAGAGAAGGATCGTTTGACCTACGAGGTGTGGGCAGAAAAAACCAGGGAGTCAGAAGCCAATGCGGTTCGCACAAGGATCGCTCCATAAGAGAAGGTCCCCTGCGCACCGAATCGAATCACTCTCGACCCAGCAAGACAGTTTCGACTTAACGCCAAAGGGTAACCGAAGTGCCGCGCGGACCCAAAGAGAAGACTGCTTCCGAGCCTTCATCGATGGGTAATTGCCCCCACAGCTTCTCCGAACGAAGGTTTGCCCGGTGCTGTACTTCACACAGAACGGGAGAGTCTCCGCCGTTCGTAATCACGCTGAGATACGAATTACCGCTCGCCAGAACCCGCATCAGGCATCCCTCTTGAGGCCGAGGAAACCGGAATGGCCCGCCGTCAAGAGGGTGCCCGAGAGCGGACTTCAAGTAGCCTGCCAGGGGCACGGTGCCGCGAAGCCAGCCGCCAATGCCAATCGGCGATGGTATCCACAGCACAAGACCGCCGTTATCCGTCTTGCGCATCGTGGCGACGATCTCGCCCTTGCGCTTGCCGGCAACCTGCGCCGAATGATTGTCGATGCTGCTAACCCACAGTTGCGAAGGCAGCGTCATCGCCGGAGATCCCAGCGAAACGTCGACGTCACTACCAACGAAGTGAACCTCTTTCAGTTCGGCGCCGGTCACGCGCGTCAGCGGAAACCCGGCAAGGGGCCAGGCTTGCGCGTGCGGATCGTAGAAACCAGTCAAACCAGTAATCAACAAAGTGTTCCCGTTGTCCACGAATGCTTCAAGATCGCTGATCTGACTTGCGGTGATGGCGCGTGCATCGGGGAGGATGGCAACGCGCGGTGTGGCTGTCTTCGCGCGCCAGTCGTAGTCTCCAAACAGCTTGACGCGCGGGGATACTCCGATCTGCGAAAGGGCCTGATACATGCCCAGTGCGGCTAGAAGGTGCGCGTTTCTGTCCCGCCCTGGATAGTCTGCGTCGTGATATTCCTCCTCCAGCGTCAAGGTCTCGAGGCTCAGGACCACACTCACCGGCGATTCAACCACATGGGCCGCGCTGAAGAAGTCGCTGTGGCTGTCGATCATCTGCGCGATTGCCGATGCGGTCTCAAGCCGTTGGCTTGGACGCCCCTGAAAATCGAGCAAGGACCATTCGCCGGCCTCTGCTCCCTGCGAGCGCGCATTCAGCAACCAAAAAATCACCCGATCCGCACCCGTGCCAACACTGGTCCAAACCCACTGCGCCACATCATCCGCCGTTGGTTCCATGGGCTTCATTCCACTGTAGATGTTATTTCCACCCTGCAGTTCGGTAACCCAATAGGGTTTGGGCTCTATGCTTCCCCGCACCAGGTCGTTGATGTAGGCCACGCCCAGCGCATATTGGCTGCGATTCAACAAGCCAAAGTGCCACGCAGGATGAATCGAGCAGCCCAGGCTGTCTAAGAATGGGCGCCACCTTGGCAGATCGTCAGACAGCCCGGCCATATTGCTGAGCAGCGCATGCGGATTAACATGCATTCCGTGGGCAGGATTCGCATCATGCAGACGAACCTGCACCTCTATCCAGCGTAACTGGTCGGCTTGGAATACGCGCCAAAACTCCAGCCAATCAATCTGCCGGTTTGTGTTGGCGAAACTTCCGGTATCCACATGCGGGGTCGCCTCCGCAAAGCCTGCATAGGCCGAGGACCAGCTTCGATTCAACTCGCCGATGTCTGCATATCGGCTCGTCAACCAGATGCGAAATTCAGCCACCGCGAGCGGATATTCAGCGGGCTGCATTCCCGGCTCATTCACGAGCAGCCAGGTATCCAATGCGGGGCTGCTCCGGTATCGGTCAACGACTTTCTCGATATACACGGCTGCTTCCGCGCGCTCTTCCAAAGTCGCAGGGTACCCGACACCCTGATTTCCGTTGCCGTTCAGAAACGTCGGTGGTCCGCTTGGCGTAAGTGTCGCCACAATCCGCACATGATACTTCTCCGCCGCGCGAAATGCCTCGTCGTAGAGTGAATAGTCCCATTGCCCCGGCGCCACCTCCAAATAACTCCACATCAGGAAGACCCGAGCAACCGGCATGTGTGCCTGAGCCAGCTCGTGGAACCAGCCATCAATCTGCGAGGGAGTCTGCCCCGGTTCGATCCAAACCTGGGCGCCAATCTGAGGCAGGTGAGCAGGCGTCTGTGCGAGCGCGGCGCAGCCATAAAGAAGCGTCAGACAACAAGCCAGCTTCAACTTCAAGGTCAATCACCTCGTCTGAAGTCTATTGCATCTACCCATGTATGAGTGCTTGAGCGAGCCGACCCTATCGAGCCAACTTTCCAATTCTCAAAAAGCGACTCCGCAGATTCCAAAAATGCCCAAGGACCTCATTGCTCTTACAACCGCCGTGGCTCTGCAAAGGGGAAGTGTTTAAGGGCCAGCAATCGCGATTCCGATCTATCTCGGGATTAGCTGGATCATCGCGGAACTTGATGTTCGACTGAATTAAGTCTCCTTAATGAAATTCGAGGCGCAGTCATTTCTACCGCCCCGGACATTGCAGATTTCAGCGATCCTCTGGACATGAAGGTTGTAGACTTGGACGATCAATGCAAGCGGCAGTTGGTAGCGGAAGGCTGGTTTAGGAGCCCGAACGGAGTTCCGGCGCAGGCTATGACCCTTACGATCCCGGCAATGCAGCGAATACCAGAGCTTATGGTGTCGGTTCCGGGAATCAGGGGAGCGACAATTGCACGGCGCGCACTCTTCGATTCGATTTCTACAGCATGCCCGGCCACGATTCTGCGAACGCATCCGGACGCGACCGTCAATCTTGACGACGAGTCGCCTTCGGCGTTGGATAAGGTCGAGATACGCGGAAACTCCAGGGCATGCACTGCGCGCTGATTGTTTCGCGCGGCTCCCACACGCCTTCTCTGATAACACCTGCGAGGACTGCTAATGAATATTTCTTCTTCCGTAGTTGATGCCATGGGGGCCACACCTCTTGTCGAACTCAGCCGCTACACCCGCGGACTCAACGGACGCCTTTTTGCCAAGCTCGAATATCTGAACCCCGGAGGGTCGAAGAAGGACCGCATCGCCCGCCAGATCATCGAGGATGCAGAGGCGGACGGCAGCCTCAAGCCTCGCCAGCCGGTAGTCGAACTGACGAGTGGAAACACTGGAACCGGCCTGGCAATCGTCTGTGCTGTGAAGGGCTATCCGTTCATCGCGGTCATGTCGGCAGGAAACTCGCGAGAGCGGGCCCGCATGATGCAAGCTCTCGGCGCCGAGGTCGTCCTTGTCGGTCAGATGGCCGGTTCAACGCCTGGCCAGGTCTCTGGAGGGGATCTTGATCTGGTGAATCAGGAGACAGAGCGAATCGTGCGGAAGTTGGGCGCTTTCAGGGCCGACCAATTTCGTCACCAAGGTAATTATCGGGCCCACTTTCTCCATACAGGAGGTGAGATCCTGGAGCAGACCGAAGGCAAATTCGACGCATTCTGCGACTTCGTAGGTACGGGAGGCACTTTCGCCGGCTGTGCTGCCGCATTCAAAGCATTCGATCCTCGGATCGAATGCTTTGTCGTGGAACCCTACGGGGATGATGTTCTGGCAGGCGGCAGCGCGTCCCAACCGAATCACAGAATCCAGGGTGGCGGATATTCGATGTCCGAGCTTCCTCTTCTCAAAAAAGAGCACGTAGACGGATACCTGGCAGTCCGAGACGACGAAGCGATTACTGCCGCCCGATCCCTGGCAAAGTTGGAGGGGATCTTCGCCGGGTTCTCGTCGGGCGCGAATGTTTCCGCAGCGAGCCAGCTTCTGGCGGGTCGCACGGTTGTCACCATCATCAATGACACGGGGCTCAAATATCTAAGTACCGATCTTTGGGAGTGAGAGATTCTTTATCCCTCGCCGCACAGCCTCGCTCGGTTCCTGAGGAACTGGAACGAGGAGAACTGCATTGCCTCGGGATAAAAGGTCACAAGCTGATCCGGCAGGTTGGGCTGGTCTACCATAAGATGGAATACATTCCGAAAATGCTTTCCGAACGGATTCGCCTCTTTAAGGAAGGCCAACGCAAAGAGGCGTAACAGCCTCGGCCTTCGCCCGCACGCTAATGGGCAGCACACAGACGACCTGCCATATCGCGAACGCAGCGGTATCATCTCGTCATTCTATGAAACAAACCATTTTGGTCGGGGAGATGTGAAGGAGACCACAGTGATTGTGAGTGAGAACGGAAATTCCATCGAAAAGACAGATCGAGTGGAGTTCACCCGGCCGGCACTTTGACGGCCGATATTGTGATTGTGATTCAAAGCTGGAACGAGAAACTGAATTGGATTAGCCAGCGGGAAGGCGCCTGATGCAGATGGATCGAGGCACTCATGAAGATTAGCCGTCGCGAGCTATTCGAAGGGATGGGGGCCATGACCTTTGCAGCCCGTCTAGGGTCTCTTGCCAAAGCAAGCGCGGAAGTGAGAGTGAATGCAGACCTGAAAAAAAGGGACGCGCCCCCACAGCTCGCAGGAACGGATCCATTCACGATGGACGGCGACATTGCCGCGCACATGGTCTCGGGAATTCGGAGCTACCTGCTTCAGCAAACAGCGCAGTCCGTGGATGATCGTCAAAACTTTTGGCATCGTGATTTCTCCAGTCAACACGCTTACGAAGCATCCATAGCTCCGAATCGTGAACGATTCGGAAAGGTCATTGGCCTTATCGATCCCCGAATTCCTTTTAGTGCTCCCACTTTGGAAGTGCCGCTGGGAGCCAGTTCGATGGTTGCCTCGGGCGCCGGATACCACGTGTACAGAGTGCGGTGGCCGGTTCTGGAAGGTGTAGATGGTGAAGGGCTCTTGCTGGAGCCGTCCGGCAGAGAAGTCGCGCAAGTCGTGGCGCTTCCCGATGCCGACTGCTCTCCGGAGATGTTGGTCGGATTGGCTCCGGGCCTTCCGGCTGAAGCCCAGTTCGCACGGCGCTTGGCTGAAAATGGATGCCGGGTCCTGGTTCCTGTCCTGATCGACCGTGAAGACACATGGTCGGGAAATGAGCAGCTCGGCATTCGCACCAACTTGACTCATCGCGAATATGTCTATCGCATGGCGTTCGAGTTGGGGCGGCACATTATTGGATACGAAGTGCAAAAGGTATTGGCCGCGGTGGATTGGTTCTCGCAAAGCCGCCGGTCGCCCACCATTGGAGTCATCGGCCATGGCGAAGGGGGCTTGCTTGCGTTCTACAGCGCCGCCTTCGATACCAGGATCGACGCAGTATGCGTGAGCGGGTACTTCACCAGGCGCGAGAATCTGTGGCAAGAGCCGCTCTATCGAAATGTCTGGACATTGCTTCATGAATTTGGCGACGCGGAAATTGCCGGCTTGATCGCTCCGCGCACTCTAGTCGTCGAAGCGGCGCGCGGACCAGAGATCCCCGGGCCCCCGCCCGCGGAGAACGGCAGTCTGGATTCCGCTGCCTCGGGCAGCCTGGTGAGCCCCAGCCTTGACGATGCCCATGCCGAAGTCGAACGTGCGCGCCTCATCTTTGAAAAACTGAATGCCGGCGACCGTCTATCGCTGGTTGCCGGCGGTGACGGGCAAGGCAAACCTGGATCCGGCCAGGCTCTCCGCGCCTTTCTCCTTAGCCTTGACGTGCACGCGCAACTCAGAGCCTTGGGGAGCGCGCCCCGAGACTTGGGGATTCACTTTGATCCGTTAGAGCGGCAGCGGAGACAGCTCAACCAACTGGTCGAATTCACTCAGCACGCCGTCACCGAGGCGGAGGCGGTCCGCGACAAGTACTGGGCGGGTGCGGACCGATCTTCGCTCGAAGCGTGGCAGCGTACCGCGGAGCCTTACCGGCGCTATCTATGGGAAGAGATCTTCGGCAAGTTGTCCCAACCCTTCGAAGACCGCCCCATACAAACCCGCAGAATCTATCAGGAGCCGAACTGGACCGGCTATGAGGTCCTGATCCCGCTCTGGGGCGATGTTTTTGCCTACGGTATTCTCTTGTTGCCCAATGCAATCGAACCGAATGAGCGTCGTCCCGTGGTGGTGTGCCAACATGGCCTTGAAGAGAAGCCCGAGGACATTATCCGCGGAGATAGCGAAGGCGAACATTACAACCACGACTTCGCAGCCGAACTTGCCGATCATGGATTTGTGGTCTATTGTCCTCAAAATCCCTACCGTGGAGGCGACAACTTCCGCAAGCTGCAGCGCCTCGCCAATCCTCTAAAACTTTCCCTCTATTCGTTCATCCTGTGCCAGAGCGAGCGCATGCTGAACTGGCTGGCTGCCCAGCCCTTTGTAGACCCCAAGCGAATCGCCTTCTATGGCCTCTCTTATGGCGGCAAAACGGCGATGCGTGTTCCGCCGCTGTTGGATAAGTATGCGCTCTCGATTTGTTCGGGAGACTTCAACGAATGGATTTGGAAGATGGCGCGGAATGACGAGCCCTTCACGTATTGTTTCACCAGGGAATATGAGATGTGCGAGTTCAATCTCGGCAATACCTTCAACTACAGCGAAATGGCCAACCTGATGACACCGCGGCCTTTCATGGTCGAGCGGGGACATAATGACACGGTCTCGCTCGACTCCTGGGTAGCCTATGAATATGCCAAGGTCAAGCGTCACTACGATTTGCTTGGGCTCTATGACCAGACGCGGATCGAGTACTTCAATGGACCCCATGAGATCCACGGAGTGGGCACATTCGAATTCCTCCATCGCCACCTCAATTGGGGCGAGCCCTACCGTTATTAAAGGTGAACCCCTATCGGCCGAACGCCGCACAAGGGAAGAGTTTTCGGGGCGCGTGCGAAATAGAAATGTGAATATGGCCCAGCATTATCTAAGTCTCTTTCAGGTGGCCAATGGGAAATGAGCAATTTCGAATACGCAATCGCGAAAAGTTGGAACGCGCAAACGCAGCAGTCAGTTCATTTGGTGCGGTTCATCCCGACGAAAGGAACCCTCAATGAGCGACCGTAGGGAATTCCTGAAAGGTGCGGGCTTTCTGAGCCTTGCACCCTGGTCACGAGCTTTGCCCGCTGCCGCTCAGGACCCGAATCCTTCCGCCGGAGATGGAAAGGAAGCGAAGACGATTCGCCCAACCCCGATCGACGGAGACGTCGTTCTGGAAAATGCAGAGATGCGTCTGGTCATCAGTGCGAAGGGTTTTGCGTGCAGCCTCGTCCATAAGCCGTCAGGACAGGAATGTCTCGCGCAAGGTGTCGATGTACCGATGTTTAGCCTGACGCAATATCGGCCCTATGATAATGAACTGCAACTTGCCTATCCTGCTGAAGTAACCCATTACCCGGGGACGCAACTAACGCGGCATGAGAACGAACTGGTGGTGGAGTTTGATCTCGTCGCATACAAGGCATCGATTGGAATCAAGATTACGGATGCTTATATTGCATTTTGCCTGAACAATCTCACTTATCAGGGTTACACATTCCTGCGCACGAAGCAAAAGACTCCGATCGACGAGACTCTCTTCGTGCAATTGCCGGTACGAGACCGAAAGAACCTGGGCCAGTGGCTGAATGTGATGTGGGACGAGGACCTTGCCGTGAACCTGCTGGCGACGGATCCCTGTACGCGAATCCAGGCAAAGCCGCGACAGGGATATCACCTGTTTCAGGCAGGAACAGTGGATGACGTCCAATTGGAAGGCGTGGGAGCAGCTTTAATTACCACGGCGACGCCACATCTGCTGGATCGCATTGCCCGCGTAGAAGAAGATTATGGATTGCCGCAAGGTGTTAAAAGTCGACGCTCCGAGGAGTACGGCTATTCCTATTATGAGGCGCTGACGATCACCCCCGAGGATGTCAGCCGGCATATTCAATATGCGAAGCAGTGCGGCTTTCGAGCCATGGACGTGTATTATTTGGCTTTCGCTCGCAGCGTTGGGCATTTTCCATGGCAGCCGGAATATCCACGGGAAATGGAGGATCTCAAGAAGGTCGTTGCGCAGATCAACACAGCGGGTATTACTCCCGGAATCCACATCCACTACAGCAAGACTCACAAGACAGACGCCTATGTGACACCCAGGCCGGATCCACGATTAAACCTTTCTGAAAGCTTCACACTGTCGGAGAGTATCGATGGCGCAGACACCGTAATTCCAGTCGAAGAGAACCCTCGGCTTTGCACGCTGGATCACGAGAGAAGAATTCTGAAGATTCAAAATGAGCTCGTGACGTATGAGAGCTACACAACAAGACCTCCCTATCATTTCGAGAACTGCCGGCGTGGAGCTCTGAACACGCAAGCAGCCGCGCATGAGATGAGCTCACGCGTAGGCTTGCTCGACGTGGACACCTGGCCAATCTTTGTCCGCTTTACCCAGGACACCAGCATTCAGGAGGAGGTCGCAGACCGCCTCAAGGACATCTACCAGCAGGCCGGCTTTCAATTTGTCTATTATGATGGCGCCGAAGATGTTCCACCGCCCTATTGGTATACAGTCTCTCTCGCCCAGTGGATCGTCAGCCAGCGTCTGCAACCGCAACCGCTCTTCGCCGAAGGGGCATGCAAGTCCCACTTCAGCTGGCACATCCTCACGCGGGGCAACGCATTCGATGTGTTCAACCCCGAGGTAATCAAAGCGGCCACCCGCGCCTATCCTGCGGCGGAAGTTCTGCGTGCAGCAAAGGACTTTACCAGCATCAATTTTGGCTGGATTGGATATTGGGCTCCCAGTAAGGATACGGTGGGAACCCAGCCTGACATGCTCGAGTACGTGACCAGCCGGGCAGCGGCCTGGGACTGTCCAATCGCACTGAGGAGTGATCTCGAAGCAATGGATGCGCACCCCCGCACTCCGGATAACCTCGATGTAATTCGCCGCTGGGAAGATGTCCGAGTGCAGAAGTGGCTGACGCCCGAACAAAAACTGTCGCTTCGCAACCTGGAGCAGGAGCATACTCTGCTGCTGGATGAGCACGGAGAATTTGCGCTTCTGCCCTGCGCCCAAATAGAGAAAGTCGGCGGCGCCGACTCTCCTGGAAGGGCATTCTTATTCGAGTATCAAGGCGCCGTATGGGTCACCTATTGGCACACATCAGGAGAGGGGCGTTTGCAGCTATCTCTCCCGGCAAACAAGATGACGCTGATGAAAGAGTTAGGAAAGGTTCTGACGATAACAACTTCCGACAATCAAGTAAAGCTACCGCTCGGCGAACGCAGATATTTGAAGTTTCATGACTCGACCCGCCAGGAAGTGATCGAAGCCTTCCAAAACGCAACCATCCTTCCCGCTTAACCGGCTGCGCGACTGCGTTTGCAAATTGCCAAAAAGACGGCACCCGTCCTTGCGATAAACTGACCCGGATGGCGACAGACGGCGTGAACTCACGGTTAATGCATTGCAATGCATTGCTAGCGGAAGGAACTTTCCGCCTATAAGCCGCGATAGATCCTCAAGATCCTCCATCATTCCCCAGTCGCGTGCAACATCAGCAATTCGACGCCGTTGTTGCCGTCTACATTGCCAACCTGCTCGCTCATCGCATTGATCCGGCTCCCGGTCAGCCTGATCCGGAACGCGATCTTGCGCCGCTTACTGAGGACTTGGCCGCTTTGGGTGTGATCGAAATAGCACAATCTGAGCTGTGCCTGGCGCCGGCACATGCCCATATATCGTCGATTCGAAACATCTACAGTCACTTCCCTATGCAGAACGTCGAGAAAATTAGATTCAGAATGTCGTCGGAGGTGGTTTGGCCGGTGAGCGAGTCTAGGGCCCAGAGAGCACGGTAGAGGTCGAGAAGAATCATCTCGTGGGGGATGGAGTTTGCGTTGGCCTCTGCGGCTTCAGCCAGCGCGGACTGTGCGTTCGTGATTGCCTGGTGGTGACGAAGGCTGGTTAACATACCGGGTTCGGAGGCGGCTCCGCCGGTGGCCAGCGTCAGAATGCGCTCGCGCAAGGCTGGGATGCCTTCGCCGGTGAGAGCGGAGGTTTTCTGGATGGGGAGTTCCGCGGTGGCGGCGATGGCCGGCGCGACTGCGATCTGGAGATCGCTCTTGTTGATGGCGATCAAGGCCGGACGGCCTCGAACGGCCTCAAGGAGACGGCGCTCCTCGTCGTTGAGCGGCTGGGTGGCATCGAGAACGACGAGCACAAGAGCCGCGTCGGCCAGCGCCTCGCGGCTGCGCGCGATGCCCAACTGCTCCACCTCTTCCAGACTTTCGCGCAATCCCGCCGTGTCGACCAGCTCTAACGGAATTCCGTCAAGCGAGATGCGCTCTGTGACTAGGTCGCGGGTAGTGCCGGGAGTTGCCGTCACGATGGCGCGGTCGCGCTGGACGAGGCGATTGAACAGCGAGCTCTTCCCGGCGTTGGGACGGCCGACAATGGCCAGGCTGAGGCCGTCGTGAATCAGGCGGCCGCGGGCGAAGGAAGCCTCAAGGGCGGCCAGGGGCGGCGCAAGTAAGTCGATGCGGTGGGCGATCTCGGATTGCGGCGCCACGTCCACATCGTCTTCGGCAAAGTCGACTCCTGCTTCCAGCAAGGCGATCAGCTCTACCAGCGACTGCTTGACCGGCGCCACGCGGCGGCTGAGGGCGCCACCCAACTGGCTGGCGGCGAGGCGTGCTTGGGTGAGGGTTTGCGCTTCAATGAGGTCGCGGACCGCTTCAGCCTGGGTGAGGTCGATGCGGCCCGCGAGAAAGGCGCGCTGGGTGAACTCCCCGGGCTCGGCCAGGCGCGCACCCAAATCGAGGGCCCGGCGCAGCAGCAATTCCAGCACCACGGGTGAGCCGTGGGCGGCAATCTCGACGAGGTTCTCGGCGGTGTAAGAGTTGGGGGCAGCGTAAAAAGTCACAAGCGCCTCGTCAATGCGCTCCGGCTCGGCCTGCGTCCGGTTGCCGCTTTGGCCGGCTTCGGTATCGAGCACATCGGCGAGGCGCGCGTGCGCGTGTGCGAGGGGCTGGCGGAGGGTAACCAATTGCCCTGCGATTGAAGCTGACTGCGGTCCACTCAGGCGCACGATGCCGATGCCGCCGCGGCCCGGCGGTGTGGAGATAGCGGCGATGGTGTCGATTGGGTCGCCCTGATCGGCCATGTGCTTACAAATTAGTTTAGAGGTCCGGAGCGTGACGGGCACCGCGGGAATCGATTTTCCGCGGGACAATAAGCTGGAATATAATCATTCGCAAAGCAATGGGAGAGATTTCAGCGTCAGGGAAGCCTCTGCCCTGGTACCTATACTCGTTCTGAAGGTCTTATTTCGTTGAAAACCAGCTTTTGGCACGGCGCGAAAGCGCAGGGAGTCAAGAAAAGAATCAGCTCCCTGGGGCTTGCGCTTTTCATTGTGTTCGCGATGAGTGCGCGGGCGCAGCAGGCGGGGCCAAGTCCTTGGCAAGGTGTGTTGCGCAACGCAGCGGGCGCGCCTGTTGAGCATGCGAAAGTGCGGCTCTCTGGCGGCGGTTCTGCAGCCGAGGCAGTGACTGGCGCGGATGGCGCGTTTCGTTTGGCGCCGTTGCCTCCGGGCCAGTACAAGCTGACTGTGCAGGCGAATGGGCGCAGGGTAAATTACACGCAGCCTATCGACCTTAGAGCGGCGGCGGCTCCGGTGACGCTCACACTCTCTGACCGTGGCGAACTTTCGGTTGCCGAGGCGCAAGGCCAGGGCGCGACGGGAGGCGAGAAGCTTTCAAGTCAGGCAGTGAGTGAGCTGCCCCTGAACAAAAGAGACTTCAGCACCTTGCTGCTGCTGGCCGCCGGCACCATGACTGACGCCAATGGAGCCACCAACTTTACCGCCCAGTTCGCGATCAACGGACAGCGCGGCGTGGAGGCGGTCTTTGCGATGGACGGCGCCGACATAAGCGATCCGGAAATGGGCGGGGCCACATTCTCCAACTTCAACGTGGATGCCGTGCAGGAGATTCAGTCAAGCTCAGGATGGATGCCGGCAGAGATCGGACGCGGCGCCGCGGGATTCACCAACATCCTCACGCGGTCGGGCGCAAGCGGCTTTCACGGATCGTTCTTCGAATTTGTGCGCAACTCAGCCTTCGACGCACGCAATTATTTCGACTACGCTACGCCGGCTTATCCGGGCAGGATTCCACCGTTCCGGCGCAACGAGTTCGGCTTTACCAATGGCGGCCCGGTGTTTGTTCCCCACCTGTACGACGGGCGCGGCCGAACCTTCTACTTTACGCAGTACCAGGGCTTCAGACAGGTGCTGGGAACCACCCAGGTGATGCCGCTGCCCGATCCGCAGGAACGTGCCGGCCTGGATACTGTCACCTATCCCGACGGCTCGGTAGACACTCTGACCGTGCCCGTCGATCCCGGCATCGCGGCAGTGCTGGCGCGGTATCCTTTGCCGAACTATCCGGCTGGATCGTATCAGCAGCACACCTATGCGACGGCCTCCAAAGTGGCCACCGACGCCGACCAGTTTTCCCTGCGAATCGATCACAGAATCTCAAGCAAGGATCAGTTTTTTGCGCGATTCAATTTCGATAATCTCACTGGCCCAACGACCAATCCTGACCAGACGGCGATCGATCCGTCGTTTGGCGTGCAGTACGTTGACCGGCAGCGCAATGTGGTGGGCACCTACACGCGCACCGCGTCGCCACGGCTGATTCTCGAGTCATCGCTGAGCATCGAACGCGCCACGCCGGGATTTCCCACAACAAATTACACCGATCCAGCGGTCAAATTCAACGACGGCTTATTTGAGGCCTTCAATTCCGCCGCCGGCTCCGTGATGGTGGCGTACGGAAATCTCTTCCAGTTGCGCGAGAACATTCAATTCACCACCGCGCGCCACGCTTGGAAATTCGGCGCGGAGGTGCGCGCCAACCGCGATACGACTTACTTCGGGATGAGCCCCAACGGCGAATACGACTTTGGTGGTGGAATCGCCTATGCCAGCGAACATATTCCATCCCAGAGCGGAACACATGACATCAACGTGGGCGACCCGCTACCGGACACGCTTTCAAGCTTCCTATCCGGAAGCCCGTTTGACTATACGGTCTCCATCGCTCCGCCCTATTTTTCCAACGGTCCCCAAATCGGTCCAGCCGCGATCAACCGCAATAACGTTAACGCCTATGTGCAGGACACCTGGAAGCTGACAAGCCGCTTCACCCTGGATTACGGAGTGCGTTGGGAGTTCTATACGCCCATCGCAGAACGCGCCCACCGGACGGCCGGTTTTCTCTACGCGAACGGGCAGCAGGAATACGTGGTGAACCCGCAGCCCGGTTATCGAACGCAGTGGAACGGGTGGGGACCGCGCATCCAGACAGCGTGGCAGGTAACCAGCAACCTGCAGGCACACGCCGGCGGCGGCATCACCGTGATTCCTCCCAACATCTGGCAGGATAATTTCTTGACCGGCTCCACGCCGTTTGCGGTGATGCCGAGGCTCTTGTCAGCCGCAAGCGCGCCTATCCACTATGGATTTGAAATTACGCCCTCGCAGTTGCCGAACGCGTATACGCCGGGCGGCACAAACATTTTTGCTTCTGGAAACACCAAGACGGTGGCGCCCAACACGCCCATGGATGTGAATCGCTATGAGCAGGATGTGGCCGCGCTTACTCCGGGGAACGTGGTGAGCGACCTGGGATTGAACGGCATCGATCGCACTTTTGGCGACGCCTGGCTTTACACCTGGACCGCGGGCCTGGAGCGCAAATTTGGCAACTTGACGGCCGATGCGAGCTATGTCGGCACCGCCGGCGTCAAGCTGCCGCGCATGTCGTTTCCAAACGCCTATCCGGGCGCAGATGCCGCCTTTGCGCCGCTCACCGCCTTTGACAGCTCAGGCAACGTGACGGGAGGCTTCGGATTCGAAACACTGATTACCGGATCCGCGCACTCGAACTATCACGCGCTGCAGACTTCGCTTTCGGGCACCATTGGCCACGGAGGCCCGGGTTTGCAGGCGAGCTACACCTGGAGCAAGGCAATCGACGATACCAGCGGCGTGATCGGCGGAACCGGTTCAACCGGAGCCGTTGAACAGGGCAATCCGCAGAACCCCTACGATACGCATGCTGAGAGAGGGCCGTCGGCCTTCGACGTGACCAATGGCTTCGGCCTGAGCCTGGCGCAGGATCTGCACTTGGAAAGCGCCGGGCTGCTGCACCCTGTGAGCAGAAAAGTGACCTACGGTTGGGAGCTCTTGAGCATTTCGAGCATCAGTTCTGGGTCGCCGTTCACGGTCTACTCCGGCATCCAGCAAACCGGCGCTGGATCGATGGGCGTGGACAGGCCCGACCAGATCGCAGCGCTGCATCTGTCGACCGCGCGCACGGTTCGCCAGGATTATTTTGGTCAGGGAGTGAACAACGCCACAGACTTTTTCTCAATTCCCATCCACGTGGCCGGCGGAACCGGGCCGAACCAGGGAAGGTTTGGAACCCTGGGGCGCAACACCGTCCGCGGACCCGCTTACTACGATTTCGACTTCGCGCTGATCAAGGATACGCCTTTTGGCAGGCGGCCGAGCGGCGCCGAGCGTGTGGACATGCAGTTTCGCGGAGAGTTCTTCAACCTGTTCAATATCGTCAACATGGGCCTGCCTGCTAACATCCTCAACGGCTCAGGCTTTGGCGAGATCAGCAAAACCGCGGGCACCTCCCGCCAGATCCAGGTCTCACTCAAGTTGATTTATTAGCCCGGGGCGGTTCGCGCGCTTGTTGTGCGTGACGCCGCCTGCTATAAAGGGTCGGCAAAGCCGCGACGGCGCTTGCCGTAGTGTGAGGAAAACCAGATGAAGCTCTCTCAATTTGGAAGCATGAGCGGCAAGCTTGCCGCATGTGGCGTGATTGCCCTGGGGGCATTGCTGGCAACGGCGCAGCACCCGCAGCCAAAGCATGTGACTCAAGCGGCACAACAAAAGGCGGGGCCCGCGATCGACATGATGCCTGTAAGGCCGGAAGCGGAGGGCTTCTCGTCTGCCCGGCTAGAGCGGCTGCATGCGTTTATGCAGCAGACGGTCGACAAGAAGCAGGCTGCGGGCATCGTGACCATCCTTGCCCGGCACGGAAAGATCGTGGACTACCGAGCTTACGGTGTGCGCGATCTGGCCAGCGGCGCGCCCATGACAAAAGACACCATCTTTCGCGACTACTCGATGAGCAAGCCGGTGACCGGCGTGGCGATGATGATCCTGTTCGAGCAGGGCAAGTGGCTCCCGTCCGACCCGATCTCGAAGTACATTCCGGAGTTCGCGCATCTGAAGGTCTACAAAGGAATGGGCGCGGACGGCAAGATGATTCTCGTGGATCCGGACCATGCGCCCACCATGTACGAGCTGATGACACACACGGCCGGCTTTACCTACGGCTTCTTCGGCGATACACAGGTAGACAAGATGTATCGGGATGCGAAACTCCTGCAATCGAAAAACCTGCAGGAGATGATCGACAAGCTGGCCACGATCCCGCTGCTCTACCAGCCGGGCAAAGCATGGGTCTACAGCGTATCGATGGACATCCAGGGCTATATTGTCGAAAAACTCTCGGGGCAGTCACTGCCGGATTTTGTGAATAGCCAGATCGCAATGCCGCTGGGCATGAGGGACGCGGGCTTCTATGTGCCGGATGCGAAGCGCAATCGGTTCGCGACGCTCTACTACACCGATAAGCAGGGCAACCAGGTACACGGTCCTGCCGGGGACAAGGACTTTGCCTCGCAGCCGCCGATGCCTTCGGGCGGCGGGGGGATGGTTTCAAGCGCGGAAGACTACTATCGCTTTGCGCAGATGCTGGGTGATGGCGGTCAACTGCGCGGGGAACGCATCCTGGCGCCCTCCACGGTGCATCTGATGACTGCAAACCATCTGCCGGAGAGCCTGCTTACGGGCGAGTTCCACATCGGCATGGCTACTATGCGACCCGGGTTCGGCTATGGATATGACTGCGCGGTCGCTTTCGATCCTCAAGTAGCCAACATGCCGGATGGAAAAGGCACATTCTTCTGGGATGGGCTCGCTGGAACGTGGTTCTGGGTCGATCCCACGAACGACATCGTGTTTGTGGGGATGATCCAGCGGATTGCCGGATTGAATCCCGACCTTGAATACGGGAGCCGGTCGCTGGTCTACGGGGCGCTGGTCGAACCAGGCAAATAGAGGTCACTCCAGCAGCCCGATCGCAATCGTCGTCATCGCCGTGACCCCGGTGGTGATCGCCGGCGCATAGTCAGGTGCAAAGAGCGCCGAGTGCGGGCTGGGCAGCGCAACGCCGGCTTTCAGGCTCTCGGCAAGTTTGGCGGGGTCGGCCGCGCCCAGCCAGTACATAACTCCGGGAATTGCACCGTCGAGTGTGAACAGCCCCACGTCCTCACTGCCCATCACGGCAGCGGCCTGTGACACGCGCTCTGCGCCGAGCGCCGCCTCGGCGTATGTGCGGACGCGCTGGGCCAGCGCAGGGTCGTTGTAGGTGACCGGCGTGCTCTCGACGATCGTAACCGTGGGCATGCGATCCTCGGGAATGCCGTAGGCCTGCGCCAGGCCCTTGGCAGTGCGCCGGATGTCGGCCACTATTTCATCGCGCTCTGCGAGCGAGTAAGTGCGGAGCGTGAGGCCCATGGTCACTTCGTCGGGAATAATGTTGTTCTTGGTGCCGCCATGGATGGTGCCGACGGTGAGGACCGTCGGCTGCTGTGGGCTAATCTGGCGGCTGACGATGGTCTGGGCCACCAGCACAAACTCGGCGGCAAGCACGATGGGGTCCTTGCCCGCTTCAGGCCGCGACCCATGGCCGCCTATGCCGCGCATGGTCACGTTGATCGAGGTTGCACTGGCCAGCAGCGGACCTCCCTTGACGGAAACAGTGCCGGAAGCGTAGTCGTTCGAGTCGTGTTCTGAAAGGACGAAATCCGGGCGGCCAAAGCGCTCGTAGAGATGATCGCGCAGCATCGCCGCTGCACCCTGGATGGTCTCTTCCGCGGGCTGGCCAATGAGCATCAGTGTTCCGTGCCACTCACCCCTGCGCGCGGCCAGCTCACGCGCGGAGCCCAGCAAAACCGTCATGTGCAGGTCATGACCGCAGGCATGCATCACGCTGATCTGCTCGCCCTCCGCGTCGGTGGTTCTCACGGAGCTTGCATAATCCAGGCCGGTCTTTTCCTCGACCGGAAGCGCATCAAGCTCGGTGCGCAGCAACAAATGCGGCCCGGGACCATTTTCAAGCACAGCCACCACACCGAATGCCTGTGAGCCGTCTTCGTATTTGCCCACGTGCTCTGTGACTGTGTAGCCGAGCTTGCGCAGTTCGCCGGCAACAAAGGCCGCGGTCTTCTCTTCGTGACGCGAGAGCTCCGGATTGCGGTGCAGATACTTGTAGGTCTCCGTCAATGCGGGCAGTTGCCGAGCGGCTGAGGCGGCCAGACTGGACGGCGAGGCGGATGTTTGCGCAGTCAACGGCAACGCGGAAGAGAGAACGGCAAAACAGAAGGCGCGCAGTTGCATGAGGAAGAAGCCTCCGATCGCGAGCGCAAGGGTAACTCTATGCGGAAGCCTAACATGTTGCGGGACGTGCAGGGCCGCAATTGACGCAGCGCCTCAACCCGGCCGCGTCCTTCAAAGAGGCCGGATGCTACACTCCGTCCGAAGGGACTGTTCGGATGAAGGCAAGCGCAATTGAGTTTCGTTTCCGGATGTTGATCATGGTTGCTATTGTCGTGCTGGGTTTCCGGTCGCCATGGATTGAGATTCCGGGTGTTGGGGCGTTGAGCCTCGGTGGACGCACTCCGCTGCTGGAGTGGCTGCCGCTGGAAGCCAGCCGCCTGGGCTTGTTGAGCTTTGCCTATGCCACGCCCGCAGTGATCGTTGCGGGCTCGCTCGTGGCCCTGCTGGGCGCGGTTCTGCGCGTGTGGGGCACGGCCTACCTGGGCTACGGCACGGTGCACCACGAGAAGATGCAGGCGGGTGCGGTGATGGCAGACGGGCCTTATCGTTATGTGCGCAATCCGCTCTACATTGGCGGGTGGTGCACGATGGCGGCTACGGCTCTCCTAATGCCGCCGACGGGCGCGCTGTTCGCTATCACCCTGCTGACGGTGTTTTTCCTGCGCCTGATTCTCGGCGAAGAGGTGTTTCTTGCGGGTCAGCTCGGCGAACCCTATCGGGATTACCTGAGTGCGGTACCGCGTTTGATGCCTCGCTCTCGCGCCGGATTGCCTGCAGCCGGGCACGCGCCGCGCTGGTTGACGGCCTTGATCACCGAGGTGAATCCGATCGGGGTTTTCATTACCATCGCCTTTTTGTCCTGGAGTTATGACTATCTGCTGATGCTCAAAGGGATTCTGATCAGTTTTGGCATTTCGCTGGTGGCGCGGGCGTTTATGCGGTGGGGGAACGCGAACCCTCAATGAGGGCAGCGCGCCTGCCCCCGATACGGCCGAGGTGGGTGTAGCCGAAGCCATCAGAAAATTTGAGCCCGTATCCCAACAAGCGGTCAACGCCGATGTGGTTGGCCCAGATGAGAGCGAACGGCAGAAGGTTGTGGGCGTTGAGCAGCAGCGCGGAGAAGCCCAGAGCGCCCGGCAGAACATAGGTGTGGAAGGTGTTGTATATGCGCGCGCCCCAACAGGAGTTGCCGCCGAGATATCCCAGCATGGAGAGATCGGGTGCCAGCCACAACGCGGCAAAGAGCCACCAGCCGGAGCCGGTGTGCGCGTAGAGCGCGGCCGTCACGGCGGCCACGGCCAAACCTTCAACCCGCAGCTGGAACAGAACGGACGAGGTCCGCGGCGGAGCAGGCGGGACTGATTGAGTCAGCTCGGATCGCGTTGTCATGGCTCATAGGATGAGCGAAAATGGCAGCGGAGCGCAGAATATTTGCAGGTGCGGTTTATTTGAGACTCTGGGCAAACAAGAAGGGAGAGCGCGGGGCTCTCCCTTCTCGCCTTGCAGGGCATTGCGGTTGGGGAGGGTTACTTTTTCGCGGGAGCGATCACGTCCTTGGCGGCCTTGGCCACGCGGAACTTAACGACGGTCTTGGCCTTGATCTTGATGGCCGCGCCGGTTTGGGGGTTGCGGCCGATGCGTGCTTTGCGCTCTGCCTTGACCAGACGGCCGATGCCGGGGATCACGAAAACGCCGTTCTTCTTGGTCTCTTTGATGGCCGTCTCTGCCAGCAGATCGAGACCCGCGGCGGCTTGCTTGTTGGTAATCTCCAGCTTCTCGGCCATGTGCCGTATGAGCGCGGTCTTGGTCATTCCAGTTGCCATGTAATGTTCTCCTTCTTGGCGAGCCCTCGGGGCTGCCTTTGTTGACGGGCTTCCGCCGCGAAATGCGTGCCGCATGGAGGGTGAGGACCAGAGGCTGCGTATGCACGAAACCCCTGTATTCATGCGGCTTCGAAGAACCCTGCCGATGGTTACAATGCGGCTTTGGACTTAGCAAAGTCAAGGTCTAAAGCCAGTTTTCCACAGGATTTTGGGGTGTTTAGCAGGAATTTGCCTTATTTTTTGGGCTTTTTCCGATATTTGGCGGTTTTTAGCCTGCAAATTCGGGCCTCAGCGCCGCAGAATCCAAATCGCCGCAACCGCCCAATTTGTCCGTCAATTCAGGCCGAAAAGCACCTTTCTCTTAGGCGGTTGCGTGCCTGCGATTGCGGTGTTGAGCGCGTCTACGACAGGCGCGGCGATCTTGAAATGGCGAACGATGATGGCAGCGATATTCGGCTTCAGAGCCGCATCGGCTGGCAGCGTGGCCGCCAAGCCCCACTGGCGGCAGCGAATGAGGTCCATGCCCGGATGCTCGGCGGGAAATCCCTTGGGCGGCCGCGTAAGGGCGTTGCCTTCAAACTCCGTGAAAGTACTGCGCACGCTCGGCCGTCGCAGCAGTTTTTTCAAATCATGATGGTGATCGAGGAGCCAGTGGCGGATGGCGGCCAGTTGTTCCTTCTCCGGCATATAGGAGCCGGCGGCGATGATGACCTCTTTGGCGCTGACGTGGAAGTAATAGCCGGCTCCGGAGGTCTTTTCCATTCCCTGGTGCGACCACCACGCGGCTACGTGGGTTTTGTAGGGCAGCTTGTTGGCGCTGAAGCGCGTGTCGCGGTAAATGCGGAAGAGACACTTTTCCGCGGGCCGCACAAAGCTGGGCGCAAAGTCCAACATCGCCTCAGTCACTTCGCGGATGATGGCCAGCATGGGCTCCTTGAGCTCGGCTTCAAAGATGGCCTTGCGGGGCGTGAACCAGGCGCGGTCGTTGTGGCGGGCCAGGTTGCGGAGAAAGGTGAGGCCCTCGGGACGCAAGTGGGCGGCCGTCGGCGAAGGAGCGGGCTTTGCGGTGCGAGCCATACTGCTGGAAGGTTAACAAAGATCGCAGTGCTTGGGGGTCCGATGAATTGCGGAAAACCTCGCCGGTTCACGGGTGAACGGAAGTCCCGGTCTGTGCGTCCCGTTCCGCACGCCGGGCCATCTTCTCGCGGTGCTTGCGAATAAAGTGGGCCGCGGCATCGGGATAGAACTCGCGAATCGAGGAAAATATAACATCGCGCATAACGGAGTAGCCAAACTTGCTGGCGAGCACCGGAAAGCTGGTTGCACTGGGTGGGTAATAGTAGCGCGAGAAAACCTGTGCAAGCACTTTCCCGCCAAGTCCGGCGATGTTCGGCGTCTGGCGTTCACCGTAGGTGCGGGCGACGCCCTGCCGGCTGATGACGTAAAGGGCGCGGACCGGGATGCTGTGACCTGCGCCGAGTGCGTAATAGCGAGTGTCCTCGTGAAGAGCCGAGGCCAAAAGCCAGGCGGAGAGATAGGTGTTGTCCGATTTATCAATGAAGCCGCGCCATGTATAGGCGTAAAAGCCGCCCACGCCCTTGCCGAGAGCGGCATGCATGTTCATGCCCTCGGCGGTCAGGGAAGTGAGGCCAAGAAAAATAAAAGTTGAATAATCTGTGGCCTGATGTGTGGCGACCGAAAAATTGTACTTCCAGCCGGGAGGCGGAGGTTTGGCCCCGCCGGAGACAGTACGAAAGTTGGGCATGAAGCCAAGGATGCGTCGCGGCTGCAGGCGCTCGATCGGGATGGGATTGCCGCTGCCATCGACAGGCACATCCGATTGAGGCCTGGAAGGCGGGTCTTTGTGATCGGCGCCCAGTGTGGTCTGAGCGGCGTCCGGCATGCTGGAAGCAACAACTGGGTCAGGCGCACCGGGGAGATCGCCCGAACCGGAAATAGACGGCGAACCTGCCACCGCATCGCTCGCGACTGACATGCTTGGGGTGAGCATCGTCGCAGCCTGAATCCGGATGGACTTAGCATGACCATGGGAGACAAGACTCAGAAAAACGATAGCAGTGGCAAGACGCAAACTGACCATCCTTGGAGACCAAGTTTTGAATTGTCTGACTTCAGGTGCACAGAGACCCGTCGCTCTGGGGAAGAGATCCTGCAGCCCTCATTGAATTAGATCGGACAAAGAAAGCAAAAGGTTACAAATCTTTGCTGGCAGTCTGCCCTGAAAACCAGAACCTTCACGGTGCAGGGATCCTTACAGGCCTGTCCGTTTGAAGCGTACTCGCCCAGTCTACCGGATTACCTTGAGGGCGCCCCGGAAAAGACCATCGAAGTCGGCCGCGAGAGATTGATCTTTGGCGACCGTCTGCTCGATTGCTTTTTCGGCGGCGGGACGCTGATAGCCGAGGTTTACGAGTGCGGAGAGCACATCGTCCACAGCCGCGCCCTGCACCGTTGGCTGCGCGGGTGCGACGGCAAAGTCGTCGAGCTTGTCTTTGAGCTCAACCACCAGGCGCTCGGCGAGTTTCTTGCCAACCCCTGGAATGCGTGTGAGTTGCGCGTGATCCTGCGACCGGATGGCCTGCACGGTACGCTCCGATGAGAGCCCGCTGAGCATCTTGATGGCCAGCTTGGGTCCAACCCCGGAAACGGTGATGAGCTTTTCGAAGAGGCGCTTCTCTTCGCGGTCGAGAAACCCGAAGAGCGCGATCTGGTCATCGCTCACCTGGGTGTGAATGTGCAGCGCGGCTTCGGCGCCGACCGATGGAAGCGCGGCGAAAGTGGGCACTGAGATGGTTACGTCATAGCCGACGCCTGCGGCCTCGACGATGACTTGGCTAGGCTGTTTAAAGATGAGCTTGCCGCGCAAATGAGCGATCATGGTGCCCTATTGTAGAATCCCCAGCCGCCGGGCCACACGCTCAAACGTATCCAGCGCACGGTCAAGATGGCCCTTGGTGTGCTCGCTGGTGACGATGGCGCGAATTCTGGCCTTGCCTTCAGGAACTGTCGGGAAGGCGATCCCGGTGGCCATGACGCCTTCGTCGAAGAGCGCACGGCTGAACTCCATGGCGGCGCGGCCTTCGCCCACAATGATGGGCGTGATGGGCGTTTCAGTGGCCGGAGTGGTTACGCCTCCAATGTTGAAACCGGCGCGCTTGAGTTCTCCCTGAAAGTAACGGGTATTCGACCAGAGGCGCAGTATGCGCTCCGGCTCACTCTCTAGAATGTCAAAGGCGGCGATGCAGGTGGCGGCGACCGAGGGCGGATGAGAGGTGGAAAACAGAAATGGGCGGGCGCGGTGGTAGAGATAGTCGATGAGATCGCGGCTGCCGCAGACGTAGCCGCCGAGCGCGCCGATGGCTTTGGAGAGCGTACCGACCTGCACATCGACCAGGCCATGCATCCCAAAGTGGTCGACCGAGCCGCGGCCGTTGCGGCCCAGGACGCCGGAAGCGTGGGCATCGTCGACCATCATGATGGCCCCGTACTTTTCGGCCAGCAGAGCGAGTTTGTCTACGGGGCCGATGTCTCCATCCATCGAGAAGACGCCGTCCGTGATCACCAGCTTGCGGCCGGGCTCGTTGGCGAGCGATTGCAGCAACTGCTCGGCGTGGGTCACGTCTTTGTGCTTGAAGACCTTGATGGTTGCGCGGGAGAGGCGCGCGCCGTCGATGATGCTGGCGTGATTGAGCTCATCGGAGAGGATGAAGTCCTCTTTGCCGAGAATGGCGCTGACGGTGCCGGCGTTGGCAGCAAATCCGCTCTGGAAAACGACGCAGGCCTCGACATTCTTGAAGCGCGCGATCTTTTCCTCTAGATCCATGTGGATGCGCATGGTCCCGGCGATGGTGCGGACTGCGCCGGAGCCTACGCCGAAGGCGCGTGTTGCCGCCAGGGCGGCCTCAATGAGTCTTGGATGGTTGGCAAGGCCCAGGTAGTTGTTACTGGCCAGGTTGATTACCTCGCGGCCGTCGTAATGGCAGAGCGGGGCTTGCTGGTCGTCCAGGACACGGAGCTTGAAGTAGGTGCCCCTGGCGCGAAGCTCTTCGAGGGCCGCGGTGAGATGGGCGAGCTGGGGGCGGGATTTTCCGTGTGGGGTGGCCGTGGTCATGGCGATGCACCTCAAAGAAGAAGCATAACGCCCTCAGACGGCGGCAACTCTCCATTCCGGCCGGAAAGCGTCCAATGATTGGAGTTTAGGTAGCCGCGCAGGATGGCGAACGCGCCGGAGCCGTGCCCCGGCGGGAGCTCTATCAGGGCGAAATCGGGGCCCGGCGGTTGGCCCCACCGCACCCGCGCCGGATACAATAGGGTTCTACGCTTAGAGAAACGGGCGATGCGCAAAAGAGCGATGCGCGATTCTTCTGGAAATTTGGAGCAGGTGCACGTGAGAGGCATAAACCGCCGCAGTCTGCGGCTCGAGTTGGTTGCAGGACTGGGCATAGCGCTGGCGCTGCCGGCGCTTTCGGCAAGTGCGCAAAGCGCCGCCACTTCGACCTCAATCGCCGTGCAAACCGGCCAATCGACGACGCAATCGAACCCCAGCGGAACCTGCTCGCTAATCACCGCGACCGTGAGCGTAACCAGCTCCCAGGGTGTGCCGGCTGGAACCGTCACTATCGAGGACGAGGCGTCGGGCAGTCCGGTCTCTCTGGGCAGCCAGACGCTGAACTCCAGCGGTCAGGCCAGCTTTTCCCTCGCGCTGGCCGACGGCGGTCACACGCTTATCGCTGCGTACTCCGGAAACGCCACGTATCTCGGCTCGACCTCGGTTTCCGTGTCCTCGGCTGTTAGCTCTCAGTGTCTCGCATCCTTCGTCGTGAACGTCAGCAGCCTGTCGCCGTCGAGTACTTTCACAGCGGGTCAAGCGGGAACTGCGACCGTGACCGTGACGCCCCTGCCAAGCTTCCTTGCTTCGTTAGGCAGTTCGCCGGCATTCATCACCCTCTCCTGTTCCGGACTTCCGGATTGGTCCTCATGCACTTTTTCGCCAGAGGAGGTTGAGATCCTGCCCAACCAGAACGAGGGCATGACCGCCAGCATGACTCTGCAGACCCAGGAGGGGGGAACGGCCAGGCTGACCAGACCCGGTTCGCCGCACACCCGTGGCAGCGCGCCCATCGCCTGGGCGCTTTTGCTGCCCGGCGCCCTGGGACTCGGCGGACTTGCCTGGGGAGCCCGGCGGCGTGCATGGCTGAGCCGAATGGCGCTGGTGGCCCTGGTGGGCCTGGTTACCATGCTGGGCACCACAGCCTGCAACCCCCGCTACTATTACTTTCATCACGGCCCAACCATCAATTTGCCCACCCCGTCAGGCTCCTACACGCTCCTGGTGACCGGGCAATCGAGCAATGGCATCACCGCCATTACCCAGAACACCTATTTGGCGTTCACGGTGCAGTAGCTGGCGCCTGTTATCAACGATCGGGTGGTCAGCGATCCATAGTTCTTAACAGGTGCTAGAGGCAATCCAAAACCCGCATGAGCCGCCGGCATTCTCTTCCCGCGGAAGTCTACGAACTGGTGGAACATACGCCGGCTACGGTGCTGCTCGAGTGCAGCAAAGCAAACAACGATGAAACTGACGCTGAATCGTGTACGCGGCTTTTTACCGCGCCCGTACGGGTGTGTGTGGCGAACACGGTGGCGGAGATTGCCGGACTCTTCGAGGAGATTGAGGTTGCGGTTCGCGTGGGGCAGTTTGCGGCTGGGTTTTTCACTTACGAGTGCGGTAACTGTTTTGAGCCGAAGGCCGGGATGAGGGCGAGCCGGAGCGGGCAGCCCCTGGCCTGGTTCGGTATCTACGACCGGTGCTATCGCTTCGCCCACACTACGGGATCATTTTCTGACGGTGATCCGCCGGGACTGAAGCGCTCGAGGACTGGCGGAGCAGCACCGGCGCAAAACGTTCTAATCGATGCTTTGCTGGGGCTGACCGAAGAGCAGTATGCCCAAAAAATCGCGGCAATTCAGGAGTGGATTCGAGCCGGAGATGTCTATCAGCTCAATTTCACGGTTCCCTTGAACGTTCAGATGCGCGGCAGTGCGGCTGCCTTGTATGCGCGGCTGCGGCTGCGGCAGCCGGTCGAATACGGGGCGTTTCTGCATTGGCAGCAGGGGCGGCGGATTTTGTCGCTTTCGCCTGAGCTGTTCTTCCGCGTGGACGAGGAAGGCGGCAAGAGCCGCATTGTGACGCGGCCCATGAAGGGTACGGTGGCCCGCGGACGGACGACACGCGAGGACCGCGAGCGCGCGGAGTGGCTGCGCAACGACCCCAAAAACCGCAGCGAAAATTTGATGATTGTGGACCTGCTGCGTAACGACCTGGGCAGGCTGGCGCGCTTCGGCAGCGTGCATGCGGAGAACCTGTTCGCGCTGGAGCGCTATCCGACCCTCTGGCAGATGACCTCCACGGTGACAGGGGAACTGCGGCCGCAGGTCGGATTCTACGAGATTTTCCGGGCGCTGTTTCCGTGCGGTTCGATCACAGGCGTACCCAAAGTGCACGCCATGCAGTTGCTGGCCGAGCTCGAGGAGCAACCGCGCGGCGTGTACACGGGCGCGATCGGATTCTTCTCGGCGCGGCGCACGGTGTTTAACGTCGCCATTCGTACGCTTGAACTGGAGGGCGAGCGGGGCACGATGGGCGTGGGCAGTGGTGTCGTCATTGACTCCGATGCGGCTGAGGAGTACGGCGAATGTGTGTTGAAGACAGAGTTTCTAACGCAGCGCGCCAGCGGATGGGCGAACAAGATCCAGCTTCCCGATAGGTTCCTGCTGATTGAGACGCTGTTGTGGGACCGCGGATATCCGCTGATGGAGCTGCACCTCGACCGTCTAGTTGACTCGGCGCAGTATTTTGTCTTTCCATGCAAAAGGCAGGATGCCAAAGCCGCGCTTGAAGCGCTAGCGAAGCGATTTTCCGAATCCACGCCACACAAGGTGCGTTTGCTGCTCGACGACGAAGGCACATTCCACATGTCGCACGAAGTTCTGCCTGCGCACAACGCCGAGCGCGTTGGCCGCGTGCGCATGGCCGCGGCGCGCACCGATCCCACGGACCGATGGCTTTACCACAAGACAACGCAGCGCGCGCTCTATACGCTGGCTTACGTGCAGGCGGTGGATGCAGGCTTTGACGATGTGCTGTTTCTCAATCAGTCTGGCGAAGTAACCGAGGGTGCAATCAGCAACATTTTTGTCGAGAAGGATGGGCGATGGCTGACGCCGCCGGTTGACTGCGGCCTGCTGGCCGGCGTTTACAGGCGTCATCTGCTGGAGACGCGAGCAGACGTTGAAGAGCGAGTGCTCTCCCTCGACGACCTCCGTGGCGCAGACGCCATCTATTTGTGCAACGCCGTTCGCGGACTGCGGCGTGTCACCATCGACTGGCAAGCCACCTGGAGCACGGTCTCTTCTGACCCTGATTCCCCGAAGACTGCCTCAGGTGACACCGATATTCAGGTCTGAGAGCAGGCTGCAAGGAACTCGCAGATCAAAGAAATGCCACATGGAAGAAGACACCTTCGGATTGCGCTCCTTTTGAAGGCTTGCGGCCCGCTCACTTACCCGCGACAATCCGCAAAGCGCGGGCATAGGAGCCCAGGTTGAAGGCGTTAGGACAGCCGAGGGCGATCAACTTCCTCTTTGCCTCAGCGCTGCGCATGCCGCTCTGGCAATGAACCAGAAGAACCCGATTCTTTTCTTTCACCCGGCGGGAGAGGCTGGACTCGATCTCGTTGACGGGCAGATTGACGGCGATGGGCAGATGGCCGGCTACATACTCGCCGGCAGAGCGCACATCGATCACCAGTGCGCCCTCCTTCAAGAGTTCCCGGGCTTTCTTCACAGAGATGAGCCCGGAGCGGCTGAACGTGTAGTAGGCCACGAAAATCACAAAGATGACGAGCAGAACTGTCCAATTCATGGCAGATAGCTTACAGCCCCGGCATTACTTCTGGCAGTGAGAGGTCAAAATTTTGTGGTGCTTACCGTAATTGAGCAAAAAGGCAGCGCCGGCGCCAAAGCCGGTGGAGCGCTCGCCGCGGGGGGCTTCCGCGATCGTGGTGTCTTGGTTAGGGGAATGCGGATCAACGCGCCTGTTTTGAGGGCAAGCGTCGATTGGGGAAGGCGCTTCCCGAAGTGGAACGGAGCTTCGCGAGGTTTGCAGGGTCTCTGATGTGCCGATTTCCCACGGCAAAAGAGCGCGTGTACACTGGTCACGCTATGAGCTGCCTGTTTTGCAAGATCATTGAAGGATCCATCCCCTCGACTCCCGTGTACCAGGATGAGCTTGGCTACGCCTTTGCAGATGTCAATCCGCAGGCGCCGGTGCACATCCTGATTGTTCCGCGGGAGCACATCGGCTCGCTCGAAGTGGCTAAAGAAGATAAGCGCGCCCTGTTGGGCCACCTGCTATGGGCGGCGGCGGATATTGCGCGGAAGAAGAACCTTGAAAACGGGTACAGAATTGTTGTGAATTCGGGCGAGGACGGCGGGCAAACGGTGGATCATTTGCATCTGCATCTGCTTGGCGGCCGGCAACTCCACTGGCCGCCGGGCTAAATTGCGCGTTCAGCGGTTTCCTGTCAAAAATAAGAAGGGCGCATCCGCAACTGGGTGCGCCCTTCCTGCCTTTGCACAGTACTGATTTCCTAGATGGGTTGCTGCGCGTACTCTTCTTCCTCTTCGACGCCGTAGCGGCGGAGTAGGTTGGGTAGGCTCTGCGAGAAGGCGGAGCGCGGCATGACCGTGTCGCATCCAGCTTCGACCGCCTTCATCTTCAGGTCGCCCTGCAGGTGATTCAGGAAGCCGATAATCGAAGTGGCTTTTTTCAACTTGGCCTTGAACTTGGGGATCAGGGTCATGGGCTTGGCGTTCAGATTGTTGAGGTCGAAGACCAGCAGGGTGGGCTTTTCAGTGTCTGGCAGGTCGAGCAACCGCGCCACCGAGTCCTTGTCGCCCTTGACGAACTCAACCTTGATGCCGAGCTTGCGCGAGCTCTCCTGGATCTTGGCCTGAAAGAAGAGATCCTCAATGAAGCAGAAAATGCGCGTGGGCGCGTCATCGCGGACGGGAGCGACTGGCGAGGCGGCGTAAACCTCAGGATAGTAGCCGCTATGGTTGTTGCTCATCATCTGGATGGTGGAGGGGGGACCGTCGGCTATGTTGCCGTTGACGGCGCGGTAGCTGTGGTCCATCGGACCGACAAATTCGCGCGGACCCCTTTGCTTGCCCTTGCGCTTTCCTTGCGAGGACGAGGAGATGCTGTTGCCGGGTGGCGCGGGCGGCGCCGAGCCTTTCTGGAAGAATTTCTTCTTCTTCCGCGGCTGGCCCTGGTGGGCCTGAGCCGGCCGTTGTTGCTGCGGCGGGGGTGCTGCCTGCTGCTGGGGCTGCTGCTGCTGTTGGCCCTGGGGCTGCTGGGCCTGCGGTGCGCTCTGCTGGCTCGATTTGTTCTTACGGCGGCGGCGGCGGCGGCGATGCCCTTGCGATGGCGCTTGACCATTGTCAGGCGCTGGCCCCATTTCAGGTTGGGGCTGGGTTAGTTCTGTCGTCATGCGTATACTTCCTGGAACTCTGCTACTTGATGCGTCGAGTTTAGAGGTTCAGCCACGTTCAAAGGTGCCCCGGGATATCCCTGCCTGCCCCGATCCGGCGTGGACCAAAGGCGAAGCGTTCGCCGGAGGAACAATTGCAGAGCGCGAAGCAAGCTGGGCGGAACAGGATATTGCACGCAGATTACCGTAAATTGCATGCGCTCCTTAGATCCATTCTCCAGATACTGTGCCTCAGGCGGCGGAACTCACAATCTGCTGCCTTCAGCCCTCATGAACCGAACCCTCTTCTGGGGCTCCACATCGAACAGGCGCCGGTTCATCTTCTCTTGGCCCTGCATTTCAAACTCTGTGAGAATTCCGTAACCGCCAAGTACGCAGGAACCCTGCAAAGGCTCCATCCGCTGGTCAGGATCGATACGATGCGGCCAGTGCTTTTCTCAGGTAATGCCCTTCCTATGTGAGCTTCCGCCGCGTGCAGTTTAGTAAGAATTGAACCGGACGGCGAACTTCCTGCTCGGCGGCGAGCTTGCTCTACCCGAAACCGGGTGGCCCGCGTCAGCCGCTTGATAGGCAATTCCGATACTACAGGCTCAGGTTCAGGCTGGCAAGTCCACCTTCGCGTGACCTGACGGCGGGAATCCAGTGAGTCTACAGGAACTGTCTGGGCAGGAACCGGGCAAAACTGGACAAAATCGAGCCAGACACTCAAAACGCCGCTCCAAATGGAGCGGCGTCTCGGGGTTCTGCGCTTGCCACTGGCCTCCCAGAAAATTATGGCCGGTGTGTTTTCCACCGTGCCGACTGCAGGCTCTCCCGGCCGGATTTCCCTTTTTCAGGGCCGCTTCGTTGGCGGTTGCTCTTGCCGGGTACCCGCTGTGCTTTGGCTGGCCGAATACTTCCGGCAGCCGGAACATCACTGGCGCTTATCTAATAGCAATTCAGAGGCCGTTATGAACATCTTTGTTTATCAACAACTTGCCTCAAGTCTCAGACTTTGGTCTTCTGACTTCTGGAAGGTTTAGGAGCAGAATTATTCTAAAAACCATAGAAGTCGAATTTATCGCTGGCAGTTTGGGCAGAAGTGGGTGCCGCGGCCAGCCAGTTGGATGCGCCGGATGGGGGTCTGGCAGACGCGGCAGGGGAGGCCGGTGCGCAGGTATACACAGTGTTCAAGCTGGAAAAACCCTCGCACTCCGCTGGCATCTACATAATCGGAGACCGAGGAACCACCAAGCCGGATGGCGTGCTCCAGAACCTGGCAGAGGGCGCCCCGGAGACGCTCCAGCTCGGCCCGGGTGAGGCGGCCGGCGCTCCGGCGCGGACGGATTCCGGCATGAAACAGGCTCTCGTCGGCGTAGATGTTGCCCACGCCCGTGAGGAGGGTCTGATTGAGCAATGCTGCCTTGATGGCCAGGCGCCGCCCTCGGAACAAAACGGCAA
Source organism: uncultured Acidobacteriaceae bacterium (assembly GCA_963793885.1). Lineage (GTDB taxonomy): Bacteria > Acidobacteriota > Terriglobia > Terriglobales > Acidobacteriaceae > Telmatobacter. Next base: position 519,039 of record CAWCBQ010000001.1, on the reverse strand, counting down.
ACTGGCCCGATGCGATGGTGAGCGGCTCGGCACCGGATGCAGCGAAGGCTGGGCTGTGGCCAAGGTCGCGGAATTCGAGGCGCCCAAAGCGGCGCGGATCCACAAATCGCAGCTCCCGCCCGCTCTCCAACATGAGTCGGGCGTGCGTATGAGCGGCTAAGGGAGCATCGGGCGTGGTGACAAGCAAACGGCCGGTCATGCCGAGGTGAACGATCCATTGGGCATCGGGTTCGGTTGGCCCCGGTCGAGTTGTGTTGCGTCTGCTTGCGCTGCTTCGATGCGCAACAGGGAATGAGATGGCTGGAGGGTCCGGGACCGATCCCAATTCGCAGACGATGTGCTTTCCGGTGCGATGAGCGGCAAGAAAGACGCGGCCTTGAAGGCCTTTAGCCTGGCGTGCGGGTGGCGTTTTGAAGGGTTCCCGATGCCTGCCGAACCAGGCATGGACAATGCGGTCTCCCCGCAACCGCTCGTGTATGCCACGAGCAATGGTTTCCACCTCAGGCAGTTCAGGCATTTTCCTATTGTAGGGGAGAGTGAAGAAAAGGATTGCGCTTCGTCGAGCGGCAACCAGCTAAAGAACCTTAGCTTTCACTCTCCGCCATTTCGTCCTTCTCTTCGCCCGCGGGCACCTGCAAGCTGCCCCATTTTTCGAGGTAAACGAGGCCCAGTCCGAGCCCGAACAGGAAGACGCCAACCGAGGAGTATTCAATCGTGCTGAGCTTGCGGTTCTCTTCTGGAGTCTGGAAGACAACAATGCCGTGGATTTCACGCGGGACGATGCGTCCCTCGACCATCACCGGCCCCCTGGGCATGACCTCAAGATAGTGCGTGGAGATCATGGCGGAGACAATCAAACCCGCAAGCCCAGGCAGGAGAAACAGAAGCGAGAAGAATCTAAGAGCCGCCAAGTGCGCTGTTCTCATTCGATCGACCCCAGTTTTGATCCCCTATCGTGCGCGTTTGCGGGGAGGCTTTGAACAACTTCATGGGGGAATTGAGCTCCGTCGCGATGAACGGAGGCCCTGCAATGGTCTTCCAGGGCCGGAAATGAGAATCATTCGAAGGCCCGTTAGCAATAGATTCTACACCAGAACTAAGTGGAGAAAAAGCAATGCAGCCGTGCGAGCGGCCTTCAGGCGCTCGTCACGCGGCGTCTCGCCTCGGCTAAGAACACAAGGTCGCTACTCATGCTTCTCGCCCGAGACTCCCTGCTTACGGCGCTCGCCCGGCTGGCGAATCCGGCTGGCTTCAAAGCTGACAATCTTCCACTCGCCCTGCGCGTTGCGCACATAGACGCGGGTGTAACGATAGTTTCCTGCGACGTCACCCTCGGCGGTGTTGGCCTGGATGTTGGCCACTGACGTAACCAACGCCGTCTTTCCATAGAAGCGAACCTTGCGGTCGGAAATATCAAGAACGTTGATGCGGGTGCGGTGGGTACGGAGGCTGGTGAGCATCTCGTCCTTGCTTTGCAAGGTGCCGAAGGCGGTGATGCCGATATAATCCTCGGCCAGCAACGGAGCCATGGCATTGGTGTCGGACTTGAGGATGGCGTTGCGCCATACGTCCTCAAGCTGGTCGATCTCGTGACGATCCTCGTGATGGTTGGGTTTGGGTTGTCCGGCCTGCAGGACGGCGCCGCACAAGGCGAACACCATTGCAGCGGCAATCATGCGTCCGATCACCATCCCGCGGTTCATGGGATCAGTAAAGGGAGCCGGAAGGTTGGTTGCAACGCCTAGCATAAGCGTATCGGATACTATCCCCGGAAAGGCCTGACGGTCAATCCCGCTTGCGACTGCAACAGGTTATTCCTTCGGTTCAGAAACCTCGCCGCCAAATCGAACCAGAACCCCGTCAAGCGCCGCTTTCAGAACGGCACGGTCGTTGGACTGCTTTGGATCATGAAACGAGAGCAACCAGGTTCTCCAGTTCCCGGTTCTTCATCTTCTGGTAGAGCCCCTCGACTGCGTACCTTTTGAAGTGGTCCGATTTCCGATGGGCCTCCCGAGCCAATTCATCCCAGTATTGCTCGTAAATCACGATGCTGTCGGGATCGCCTTCGACATGGTGCGGAATGTAGCTGACACATCCCGGTTCGCGGCGGGATTCTTGCGTCAGCAGACGCAGAATCTCGGCGATCTCCGCGCGGTCTTCGGGAGCAAATCTCAGGCGGACCACAAAACTGATCATAGAATGCAGTTTCCTCTTTGCCTGAGCGTCATTGCCTCAGTGCGTAGATTCAGTCTACTTGTGAATGCTGTCGAGCGCAGCAGCAAAGTCGGCAAGCAGCATGGTCTGGTCTCGGTCGGGACCGGTGGAGACCATGCCGATGCGGGCGCCGCTCTCGCGCTCCTGAAAACGGAGATATTCGCGGGCGGCCTGGGGCAGCTTGTCGAACTCCGTGATTCCTTCCGTAGACTCTCGCCAGCCTTTGAGCTTCGTGTAGCGGGGTTTGATCTGTTCGAGCCCCTGCACATCGGCCGGGACTTCGTCGGTGACCTTGCCGTTGATCTCGTAGCCGATGCAGATGGGAATTTCGGCGAGCGTGTCGAGCACGTCCAGCTTGGTGACCACCAGCCACTCGGCGCCGTTCACCTGGTTCGAGTAACGAAGCAGAGGAATATCGAGCCAGCCGCAACGGCGAGGGCGCCCGGTAACAGCGCCGTACTCGTTTCCGCGCGCACGCAGTTCCTCTCCTGACGCATCGTGAATCTCGGTGGGGAAGGGGCCTTCGCCGACGCGCGTCACATAGGCTTTGGTTACGGAGATGACGGTGCCGATCGCTGTGGGCCCGACGCCGGTTCCGGTGGCAGCGCCGCCTGCCGTGGCAGAGGACGAGGTGACAAAGGGATAGGTGCCATGGTCGATGTCGAGCATGGTTCCCTGCGCGCCTTCGAACATGATGCTGCCCCCGCCCGACAGGATGGCGTTGAGCATGCGCCCGGTGTCCGCCGCAAAAGGACGCACCTGCTCGGCCGCCGCGGCATAATCGTCATACATCTTGGCCGGATCAAGCGGGTCGGTGCCGAAAAGGGCGTGCGCAATCGCGTTCTTTTCAGCGCAGGCAGCTTCAATGTGTGTCTTCAGTAGCGACGGATGAAGCAGGTCAACGATGCGCAGGCCGCTACGAGCCATCTTGTCCTCGTACGCCGGACCGATGCCGCGGCTGGTGGTGCCGATCTTCTGGCGTCCTGGAGCGCTTTCGGCGGCCAGCTCGATCATGCGGTGGTAGGGCAGGATGACCTGGGCACGGTTGGAAACAAATAACTGCTCATCGACATCCACGCCCAGTTCGCGAAGGCGCTTGACCTCTGACAGGAAGGCCAGCGGGTCAAGCACCACTCCGTTGCCGATGATGCCCTTGCAACCGGGCCGAAGCACGCCGCAGGGGATGAGCTGCAGTACAAACTTCTGACCGCCGATGATCACCGTATGGCCGGCGTTGTGGCCTCCTGCGTAGCGCGCCACGGCAGAAAACCGTTCGCTGAGCACGTCAACGATCTTGCCTTTCCCCTCGTCGCCCCACTGGGCGCCCAGCACCACAGCCGATTTTGCTCGCATCTGCTTTTGATCCTCGAATCCTGTGTCCCTGACAGATAAATCGCCGGGTTTGGGGCTTCCAAAGCCGGCGCAATCATCGTCCAGGCAACAAAACGAAGGCGCAGACCGGTTCAATCTGCACCAGCTAGGATGATAAACCCTCGGCAGGTGAACCGGTTGGAGAAGGAGCGGCCCGTTCGGCACGCCGATCGAGCAACGGGCAGCTTCGGAGGACCAGGCAATCGGCAGAAGGTCCCGGAGGGGGGAAGCGTGCGTTCCCCGAGCTTTTTTCGCAACTAACGCCTGCATACCGGGTCTAGCCCTGATATCCCCTTTCTTGCGGGGATAGATAGTTATGCCTCCGGGCAATCCCGTGGGGAAGTTGGGAGGTAGTATGAAGCCTCAAGCCTGCGTGTACCCAGCGCGCGTTGCCCGGCCCTTCCGATTGTGCCCAGTGTTGTCCGGCGAATCGGCCGATAAGACCGGCCCAGTCGATGGTTGGCGGTTTTCGTTCCGGCGCGCGCTAGCGCTCGCGATGGCGGCGCTGCTGTTGCCGCTGGCGCAGATTGAGGTCTTTGCGCAGCAGGCGCAAGCCTGGCCGCAGTACGGACAGTACCCTCAGATCCAGTACCCGCAGGCCCAATATCCCCAAAATCAATATCCGCAGGGCGAGTACGCGCCGAATCAACAGCGGGACTACGGGCCGCCTACTTACCCGCAACCCAACTATGCGCAGCCTGAAAACGCTCAGCCCGGTTACGCGCAGCCGACCCAGCCCGGGGCGCCTTATGCGGACGCCAGTCCTGAATATCCGCAGCCTGCCTATGGGCCGGGACAGCCGTTGGCACAGCCCTTTGCGGCGGTGCAGTTGGAGGAGATGCTGGCACCCATCGCGCTGTATCCTGACGCGCTGCTGGCGCAGGTGCTGGCTGCAGCCACCTATCCCGACCAGGTGTCTGTTGCTGATCAATGGCTCCGGTCGCAGGGTTATGCCTCTGCTGACCAGATTGCGGCTGCAGTAGACGCGCAAAACTGGGACCCAAGCGTCAAGGCGCTTACCGCGTTTCCGCAGGTGCTGGCGCAGATGGACCACGATCTTGCCTGGACAACGGATCTCGGCAACGCCTATTACAACCAGCCCCAGGATGTGCTGCAGACCGTGCAGGTGCTGCGCCAGCGCGCGCAGGCAGCCGGAACGCTCCAGAACACACCGCAGGAAGCCCTGAACTACGACCAGGGCAACATTGAACTGGCCCCGCCGAATCCGCAAATGGTGTATGTGCCCAGCTATAACCCGTGGGATGCTTACGGAGCGCCGGTGCAGCCATATCCAGGTTTTTCGCTGCTGGGAGCGCTTGATTCGTTTGCCGGATCCGGTCTGGTGCAATTTGGCGTAGGCATTGCGATGGCTGCCTTCATGCATACGGGATTTGGCTGGATGAGTTGGGCGCTCGACTGGCTGGGCGACGGCATTCTCTTCCATCACTCCGCTTACTCTTCGCAAAGCACAACGGTAGCCCACTGGGGCTCGCGCCGCGGAGGCGCTTCATGGGGCGCACGAACCGGGCAATATGGAGGCTATGAACGGGCACGCCTGAGCCAGTCGCGAGGAAACTACGGCGGCCAGGTAAACCGTAATTATGGAAACGGTTCGGCAGGCGGAAGGGAAGCCCTTCGGTCGCAGGAGAGCTATTCGAGCAACCGGCCTTATATGGGCAGCGAGTATGCGGGAAATCCCAGCCGCACTTACCCGATGCGTCCCAACAGCTACGTTCGTCCCGCGTTTCAGGACTATGGTTATAACCGGCAGCTCGCCCGGCCGCAGGCGGCGATGCCGGCGCGGCAGCAGGCTTACTCACCACAGAGTTACGCACGGCCAGGCTATGGATCAAGCTACTACGGTGGGACGAGCCAGGCCTATGACGGCCGGATGGGCGGCGGTTACGGCAGTCCCCAACGGGGTTGGCGCGCACCGGCAGTCCCGGCGCAGCACGGCGGTTTCGAGCAGCGGGCCTACGTGTCTCCCGGAGGCAGAGGATTCATGGGATCTGAAGCCAGGCCGCGGCGTTCGGGCGGCTTTCACATGTTTGGCGGCGGCCACGGTTCGGAGCGAGCCTTTGGCGGCGGCAAAGCGCCCAAGAGCTTTTCAGGCGGCAAGCACAGTGGAGGTGGCGGCCACTCCGGCGGCCACGGCGGCGGGGGACACCACCGTTAGAGCTTGGACCAGTCTCCTGCTCATCACTTCTGAACGTTGTTAACCAGTCCGACCCTTTCTGCGTTGTACGAGCAGAAGAGGCTTTGCGGCCTCATTGATTGGGGGAGACCGAGATGCACACACAGAAACGGATTTCGGCATGGGTACCGGGCGCTATTGCGGCGCTCTTATTGATTGCGGGGCAGGGAGCGGCGCTCGCGACCGCGCAAACCGCGCCCGTGGCCAAGGGCCAACCGGCCGCGGACACGCCAATCAGCGACCAGGAGCTGTCGGCAACACAAGATCAGCTGATGAAACTTCTGCGCATGAGCCCGACGCTGACGTCGGTCGTGGCAATCGACCCTTCCCTGCTCGCCGATCAGGAATATGTGGGCCGCAGCAATCCTGAACTGGAGCAGTTTCTCGTCAGCCATCCGGATGTGGCCCGCAATCCAGAGTTTTATCTCTTTTCCAACCTTAACTCCGAAAATGGTCACCGCGATGAGGCGCTGAAACGCGCGATCTGGCCGGAGATTTCGCAAGCCCCAAACAATAACTCGGTTGCTAGGCAAATCGCGGATGATGTTACCCCTATACTTGGGTTCGCATGTTTCCTCGTGGCCCTGGTCTGGCTTACCCGACTGTTCCTTGAGAACCGTCGCTGGTCGCGCATCGTCAATCTGCAAAGCGAGGTGCATGGAAAGTTAATTGAAAAGTTCAGCTCGACGCAGGAGTTGGCTGCTTATATGAGCACCGAAGCGGGGAAGCGCTATCTTGAGGCCGCGCCGATTCCACTCCAAATGGAGCCGGAACAGCGAGTCCCGAATGCCGTGGCCCGCGTGCTCACCCCGCTGCAGATCGGCGTGGTGCTGGTGCTGCTGGGCTGTGGGCTGCTCTTCCTCAGGAATGCGGGTCCCGAATACACCATTCCCATGCTGGTGCTGGGAACAGTGGTTCTAATGCCGGGAATCGGGTTTATCCTCTCGGCAGGGATCACATGGGTCTTGGCCGGGCGTCTGGGGCTGATTCCCGAGAACCCTTCAGGAGAAAACGGACCTTCCAACCCGCGGAACGGGCAGTGAGCCGGAAGGGGTCCGGCCTTGTCCAAGAGGCGCTTGACACGCATGTTCTGGGAATCCTCCATACCGAATCCAATAGCCGGCGGCGAATCGCGCGCAGCCGTCGAGCCCATGGATAACGATGAATTCGCGGGGTTTTACGAGCGTTCGGCCCGGCCGCTGTGGGCGTACCTGGCGCGCACATCGGGTGATCCGGCGCTCGCCGACGATCTGATGCAGGAGAGCTTCGTACGCTTCCTGTGTGCGCCGCGGTCGCCGTCGCAAGCCAGTGAGGGCGAGGTCGCGTGCCGCCGCTATTTGTTCCGGATTGCAACCAACCTCTTGCGCGATCACTGGCGGCGTCCGCGGGCTTTCTCGATCGAAGAGACTCCTGAGAACTTTTTCGCGCGGCCCGGCGACTCGGCTCTTTCTGACTCACAAATGATGCTGGGGCCGGCCATGGCGCAGATGAGGCCCCGCGACAGACAGCTGCTTTGGCTCGCCCACGCCGAGGGCTACTCCCACAGCGAGATCGCCGAGGTAACAGGGCTGGGGAGCGCGAGCATCCGGCTGCTGCTCTTCAGGGCGCGGCGCAAGATGGCTCGTTTGCTTGGGAATCAGGAACGCGGGAGGACGCTATGATGCCTGGAACCTGCCCGCGCGAAAAGGAAGTGAAGCAACTGCTGGAGCGCGGTCAGTGGCCGCAGGCCTGCGCGCCGGAGCTGCGCGGTCATGTGGGCGGCTGCCGCTCATGCGGCGACCTGGTGCTGGTCACCACCGCATTCCGCCGTGCCCGTGCCGAGGCTTCAGCCGGCGTAAATCTGCCGCCTCCGGGCGTACTCTGGTGGCGCGCCCAGTTGCGGCGTCGCAATGCCGCCGTCGAGCGCATTGGCAGGCCGATTCTGGGCGCTCAGATCTTCGCGCTCTGTGTCATGCTCCTGGTAGCGGCCGGTTTTGTGGGCCTTGAGCTTCGCAATGGTATTGGATTGCTCGACCGGCTTGGGGCCCTCCCCCAAACGGCAGCGCGAACTCTTTTCGACCATTGGCATTCGGCGCTGCTCGACACAACCTGGAGTCCAATGGTGCTGATTCCCGCCGCGGCGACGGTCGCACTGCTGGGCGGCGTGGTTGTCTACCTGGCTGTAGAAAAACAATAAGAGCCGCGCGGTTGCGCCAACACTTGCGAAGGGCCTGACGATCTCTGCATCCCCATGTGCAACCTTGCCGCCTGGTTCTGCTATAGTGGCTCGACGCGTTTCTGCCGTTTTTCGTAAACGTTAACGAAGAAAGGCAGCCGACGTCCGTTTCTCTGAAAAAACAAGGAGGCACAATGGATTGGAATGAGAGCACCAGACGATCGTTTCTGAAGCAATTTGGTGCGGCCGGTGCGATGGCGCTGGCAGCAACGCATGCTGACGGATTGGCCATGCCGGCTGCGCAGGCCGACGCACCGGCTCCCAGCTCACCTGCTGACCTCAAGCAGGCCGCCACCCGCGATCAGCGGATGAAGTGGTGGCACGAGGCCAAGTTCGGCATGTTCATCCATTGGGGCCTTTACAGCGTGATCGGGCAGCACGAGTGGGCCAAGGAAGTGGAGGGCGTGCCGATTCCGCAGTATGAATTGCTCGCCAAGCACTTCCATCCCAAGCCGAATGCGGCCCGCGCATGGGCACAACTGGCCAGGCGCGCCGGCCAAAAATACATGGTGATGACCACCAAGCATCACGAGGGCTTTTGCCAATGGGACTCGAAGCTGACCGACTACAACGCCATGAAGCAGGGGCCGGGACGCGATTTGGTGCGGGAGTATGTTGAAGCTGCGCGGGCCGAAGGGCTGCGCGTCGGCTTTTACTATTCGCTGATGGACTGGCATCATCCCGACGGCGCCATCTGCATGACCGACGAGGCCGCGCGCAAGCGCTTTGTGGAGTACACGCATGGATTGATCCGCGAACTCCTCACCAATTACGGCAAAATCGACGTGCTCTGGTATGACGTTTCCTGGCCGCTGACCCCGGAGGGATGGGAGTCAGAGCGGATGAACGAGATGGTTTTCGAGTTGCAGCCGGAGATCATTGTGAACAACCGCAACGGACTGCCCGGCGACTTTTCCACGCCGGAGCAGGAGATTCATGCCAGCGAAGTGGGACGGGCCTGGGAGACTTGCATGACCCTGAACGACAGTTGGGGCTTCAACCGCTCTGACGATGCGTGGAAGACGCCGAAGGTGATTGTGGACAACCTTGCCACCTGTTCGCAGGGCGGCGGCAATTACCTGCTGAACATCGGGCCGGACCAGGAGGGATCGATTCCGCCGCAGACCGTCGCCGTGCTTGAGCAAGTAGGCAGGTGGCTTGAAACCAATGGCAAGGCGTTTTACGGTACGGACCGCGCCCAGGCTGGATGGAACTCGAACGCGAACTACACGCGCCGGGGCAACACGCTCTATATCCATCAGCATTATTGGCCGGGACATACGCCGGCGGCCGAGTGGCTGAGCTTCTATCAGCCTGAGGCGATGATCGCGATCGGCGGCCTCAAGCCCAAGGTGCTCTCGGCGCGCCTGCTGAAGACCGGGCAAAAGGTGGACTTTACGCAGGACGAATTCACGCTGCGGCTGACGGGACTTCCGCTGGTCGCGCCGGACAACCCGGCCACGGTTATCGAAGTGGAGTGCGACGCAGAGCCGACGGTCGATCACGACGCCATGCGTCCTCTGTGGCCGCGATACAAGGCAGGCATCAGCGTTTAAGCCTTGGCTCTCCGCCGGGCTTAAACGGGGCGAGCTGGGCGTCTCCTTTCTTAAGGGGCGAGAATGGGGCGCCCGATTTATGCGAGGACAGGCACGGCGCGCGCGTAGGTGTAAGGGCCGTCAGGCACCAGAACCACGCGCGCTCCGAGGGGAAGACCACTCAAGAGAGCCGCAACGGCCTGATCGAGATTGTTGAATGTTCGGGGGCCCAGGCAACCGACCTGAACCTCTGAGACTCCTGGCGCATAGAAGAACAGCTCATGCTTTACACCGGTCAGTGCGAGCTTTTCCAGTTGCCATTGGTCCACTTCGACGGGAGTCGTTCGAATCTCCTCCAGAAAGTCCTGGAATCCAGTGAGCGTGCGCATCCGGTGAGCAAACTCGGCAGAGCCCACTCCCTCGGCGCATGCTCCGAGGATAAGAATTCTGCCTCCCGGCCGTACGATGTGCTGCGCCGCGGTAACGCCCTTGACGATCTGGTAGAACGTGAGGTCCAGCGGATATCCCGCGCCGCTGGTAATCACGGCATCTGCCGGTTCACTCAGGCTTTCAAGACAGGTTGTTTCAACAAACTCCACGCCGCGGGCATGCGCCTTTATCGGATCGCCGGCAAAGACTCCTGAGATCTGTCGATCCTGGGTCAGGGTCACATCGAGGATGAAGTCGTGGCGCGCCATGGCCGCAATTTCAAGCAACTCCTCGTGCAATGGGTTGCCTGCGATGGAACCCTCGGTGGCTAGCGGCTCGCGCATGAAGCGCGGGGAGTGGATCGTCTTGATGGTCTCCTGCGCCGCCAGTCCCGGAGCCACAAGCTTGCGCCCCCCGGAAAAGCCCAGCATCAGGTGCTGCTCTATGAAGCCGAGGGAGATGTGAAGATCGGCGGCCATGAACCGTTCGTCAATGTAGACCGGAGTACCGCGCCTGGTAGCGCCCAGAGGCCGATGCGCGGCAAGGTTCCGGGCATCGTGGCTGACGACGCTGTATTTTCGTGCAATCTCGGCCCCGAGGATGGTTTCCATCTCTTCTTTTGTCGCGTCGCGGTGCAGCCCGGTTGCGATGAGAATCACAACAGCCTCGGCGGGAATGCCGGCGGCGTGCAGGCGAGCCAGCAGCGGCGGCAGCGTAACCGAATTCGGCGCGGGCCGCGTGATATCGCAGACGGAGATGGCAGCGGATCGTCTACCGGCGGCCACCTTTGCCAAAGGCTCACAGCCAATGGGGCGATCAAGCGCGTCATCCAGTGCAGCCTTGACGTCGCCCAGCGCGGCAGCTGTGTGGCTGCGCAACACATGGCAGGCATAGCCGTCTGGGACGGAGACCTCGATGCCGTTCTTGCCGAAAGCAAATGGTATTTTCATCTTTATGCCGAGTGCGGCCGAGGGGTTTTCAGCTGGCCTGATCCCTGCAGTCATTCTAAATTGTCCCGCTCTTCAAGAAGCGCCGGCCGCGCCCCCGGGCTTCGTATTTGTGCCATACTACGGCCTGATTTCAATTCACCTGAAATACCGCGCGGATCAAGAAAGACGGTGGGATGCCATGACGGGCCGGGAACGGGTGCTGGCGGTGCTTGGCGGCGAATCTGCCGACCGGCTTGCCGCAATGCCGATCACGATGATGTTTGCCGCCGATGTGCTGGGCGTGAAGTACGGACAGTATGCGCGCGACCACAAGGTGATGGCCGAAGCGCAGATCAGGACCGCGGAGATCTTCGGCTTCGATTATGTGTCGACCATCTCCGATCCCGCGCGCGAGGCCTCCGACGCAGGCGCGAGAATCCAGTGGTATGACGATCAGCCGCCGGCCATTGTGGAAGAAGAGGCATTGTTTGCCGACAAGCAGGCGCTGGGCAAGCGCAGTGGGCGCGATCCGGTGTGCGGCGAGCGGATGGAAGACCGGATTCGCGGCGTCGAGCTGTTGCGCAGCCGCGTGGGCGACGAGTTGCTTGTGGAAGGTTGGGTCGAGGGTCCGTGCGCAGAGGGCGCCGACCTGCGCGGAATCAACCGCCTGATGCTCGACTTCACCGATGACCCCGAGTTTGTGCAGGAGCTCTTCGGTCACACAGTGGAGACGGCAATTTACTTTGCCGCCGCGCAGATCAGAGAGGGCGCCGACATTATCGGCATTGGCGATGCGGCGGCATCGCTGGTCGGGCCGCGCATTTACAGGGAATTTGTGTGGCCCTGGGAAAAGAAGCTGGTGGACGCGATTCACTCGATGGGCGGAAGAGTGCGGCTGCACATCTGCGGAAACACGCGCAAAATTCTTGACGGCATGGGCACGCTGGGCTGCGAAATGGTGGATATCGATTTTCCCGTTCCCATGGAAGAGGCGCGCGCAAAGATGGCGCCGCGCCAGACGCTGGCGGGAAATCTGAATCCGGTGAAAGATCTGCGCGACGGCACAGCGGAGACGATTGTCGAGGCGCTCAAGACACTGCGGCAAAAGACCGGTCCGCCATGGATTGTGGCCGCGGGCTGCGAAATTGTGCGCGATACGCCCCACCGGAACGTGCATGCGATGATCGAGTTCGCGCGAACGCACGCAGGCGGAATGGCGTGAGAGGAGACGGTAGATGCGGTTGAACGCACAGACATTGACCAGGCGGGATGCGCTGAAGGCGATGGGAGCGGGTGCATTGGCAGCGGCGGGCATGACCGCCAGGGGCGCGCAGGCGGCAGACTACCGGCGAGCCGATGCAAGCTGGCTGGCCGCGTGCAGCTTTGGCATATCAACGCATTGGACCGCGCGGTCGCAGCCCGTCGGCCAGGACGATTGGCTGCCCTTTGAGCAGACGGTTGCCCGCTTCAGTCCGGAGAGATACGCTGACCAGATTGCCGGGGCGGGAGCGCAGTACGTGATCTTTACCGGGGCGCACGCGTTGCAGATGCTGCCCGCGCCTTCGCAGGCAATCGACGCCATTGCTCCGCACAGGACGACGCGGCGCGACCTGGTCGGAGAGATCGCCGACGCGTGCCGCGCGCGCGGTCTGCACTTCATTCTTTATTACAACCACTCCTGCAATCACGGCGACGATCCGGATTGGGAGTATGCGGTCGGCTACCACGCCGCAGACAAGATCAGGCTGACAACAAACCTGATGAGCATTGTGCGCGAGCTGGGCGCGCGCTATGGGTCGAGGGTCGAGGGATGGTGGTTCGATAGCGGTTACTCGCTCGACAAGCGCGGCTTTTACGATTCAGTGACCACCGACCTGCATGGGTACCAGTTTCCGTGGGACGAGTGGGTTGAAGTTGCCAGAACCGGATTCGAAGCGCGCCTGGTCACGTTGAACCCGGGAATGCTGACCCACTTTCTCTATTCGTCGCACCAGGACTACGAGGCAGGGGAAGCCAACGAGCTGGTTGGAGTGCCGTCGTCGCAGTTCACGCAAGAGCACTTGCAAAGCCACCGCTGGGTTTGTCTGGATAATGAGGGCTGGGTACACGACAAGGTCAAGACGCCGCTGGCGGCGCCGCGCCATCCCTTGGGGGTGGTTGCGGACTACGTGCGTGCCTGCAACAAGGTCAAGGTTCCCGTCACCTTCAATGTGGATATCGACCGCACGGGCGTTCTGAGCCCGGAGTCGCTGGCGCTGCTTGGCGAAGTGAAGAAGAATCTGGCTTGATCGGAGCGCGGTCACCGCGCCGGCCGCGCCCGCGTCATGAATTCGCAGCCGGCCGCCCGGCGGCGAGAATTGCGTCCGCGATGCGGGCTGCCTCGACAGCCTGGTGCACCTCGTGAACGCGGACAATGGAAGCTCCGTTTAGAATGGCAGCGGTCATTGCCGCGAGGCTTGCCGTCTGATGCGTCTGAAGATGGACTTCGGCAGGATAGCCGCTGCCGTGGAGCGGGGCCAGGGTTCGGCGGAGGAAAGATTTTCGGCTGACGCCGGCCAGCAGCGGGCGGCCCAACGCGAGCAACTCGGCCTGACGGGCCAGCAACGCGTAATTCTCATCGAAGCGTTTGCCGAACCCATAGCCGGGGTCGAGAACTACCGCTTCAGGCGGAATGCCTGCCGCGGCCGCGGTTGCGAAGCTCGCCTCCAGGCCTGCGCGTACCACGCCGAGCAAGATGTCGGGCTCAAGGTGGGTTTGCGTACGCCACTCATCCGGCCGGCCGCGGGTGTGCGTCAACACAATCCCCGCGCCAAACTCCGCGCAAGCGGCCGCCATCTCCAAATCCCACGTAAAGCCGCTCACGTCGTTCACGATTTCAGCGCCTTGCCGAAGGGCTGCGCGGGCCGTGGCCGCTTTGTAAGTATCGATCGAGACGATTGTGCCGGGACGGGCGCGCAGAATGCCCTCAAGCACCGGCAGCAATCGTGCCTGTTCCTCTTCGGTGCTTACGGATGGTGCATCGCCGCCGGCGCAGGAGCCGGGGCGCGTGCTTTCGGCACCGAGGTCGAGCAAGTCCGCACCTTCGTCGAGCAGTCGCATCGCGTGAGCCACGGCGGTCTCCGGGGCCAGAAAGAGGCCGCCGTCGCTGAACGAGTCGGGCGTGATGTTCACTACGCCCATCACCAGCGTGTGCGTGCCGAGCTGAAGAGCGCGGGTACTGAGGCGCCAGGTTCCTGTATCCCTGCCGGCGAAGCTCATCCTTCAATGGTATGTCCCGGGACCTGGCAGCGGGAGTCCGGGTGTTCTCATAAAGCAATGCCGCCGCCCGCTTGCCTCCTGCTACACTCCGGGCATGACGATTTTTGGGCGTGCTGCGGTGGTATTGCTGGCGGGGCTTTCGGGCTGCTGTTCCAGCGTGCCAGGACTGGCACAACAGGTGCGGGCAGCGCAACGGCACGGGTCCCGGCAGGTCGAACTGCCCGCTTCCGAGAAGGGGCCGCTGGCTGGCCGCATTGCGGCAATCCTGGCTGACCCGGCGCTGAGCCACGCCCAGTTCGGCGTGAGCGTGACTACGCTGGATGGGCAATCGGTGTATGGGTTAAACGAGGGGCGGCTGTTCACTCCGGCGTCGAGTGCCAAGCTCGCCACCACGGCTGCGGCCTTTGCGCTGCTGCCCGTGGACACCCTCTCATGGACCACGAGCGTAGTGGCGGGGGGCGATGTGGACTCTTCGGGAGCGGTGCATGGAGACATCGTCCTGCTCGGGGTCGGCGACCCGACGATCAGCGCGCGCCATTACCCCTACCAGGAAATGGGCCCCGCCGATGCCGCTCAACTGGAGCTCACACCGCCTCCCACTGCCATGACCGCGCTGGACCTTCTGGCCGAACAGGTGGAGCAAGCCGGCGTGCGCTCGGTGGACGGCGACGTAGTGGCCGACGACACATTTTTTCTTGACGAGCCGTACGGCCGGAACTGGGCCTGGGACGATTTGCAGTGGGACTACGGCGCGCCAGTCTCAGCACTCACGTTCAACGACAACGCGGCCAGGCTCACCATCCGCGCCGACGCATCCGCGCCCGGAGCGACGGTTGTGGAATGGACGCCGGATACGGATTACTACTCGGTGGACAACAGCATGACGCTTGCGCCCACGGGTGAAACGCCGCATCCAGGCATCGAGCGCCGGCCTGGGTCCATGCTGGTGCGCGCCTGGGGAACCGTAGGAGCCGATGGACTGAGCGTGAATATGGCGATCGAGGACCCGGCTGATTACATGGCCGCGGCTTTCAAAGAGGCGCTGCGGGCGCGCGGAATCCTGGTGAGCGGCGGGGCAGTTTCCCGGCACAAGTACAGTAACGGAAACGGCGATTTTGCCGCTGAACGGGCCCAGCCGCTGCAGTTGACGCGCGTTGACCTGGGCAGGGTGACAGCCCCCTATGGGAACCGCAGGGTGCTGGCCACGCGCTTCTCAGTGCCGCTGGCCGAGGACATCACGGTGATCAACAAGATCAGCCAAAATCTGCACGCGGAACTCCTCCTGAGGCTGTTGGGAAAGGAATACGGTTCTGAAGGCAGCTTTGAGGAGGGAGCGCGCGTAGTGCGGCAATTCCTGGTCAACGCGGGCGTCGACAACGGCGACTTTTTCCTTTATGACGGTTCCGGGTTGAGCCCCAGCGACAAGATTGCTCCGCGGGCATTTTCCAGGCT
Source organism: uncultured Acidobacteriaceae bacterium (assembly GCA_963793885.1). Classification (GTDB taxonomy): domain Bacteria; phylum Acidobacteriota; class Terriglobia; order Terriglobales; family Acidobacteriaceae; genus Telmatobacter. The sequence goes on along the minus strand of CAWCBQ010000001.1, from coordinate 503,442 downwards.
TCTGTCCTACGCATCGCAGCAGCCCTGGGGTGAGGAGTGGCGTGCGACGCTGCCGGTGGCGGGCGTCGACGGTACTCTCGCCGGCCGCTTCGGTAATTCACCGCTGAAGGGCCACCTGTGGGCTAAGACGGGAACGATGAACGAGATAAATGCGCTCTCAGGCTACCTGACGGCGGCCAGCGGCAAGACTCTGGCTTTCTCGATTATGGTGAACGGGCACCGCCCTGATAGCGATGCTGAGTCCCGGGCCGTCGACACGCATCGCCGAAGCGATTGCAGCGGCTGAGTAACGCGGTATCATCAAAGGCAAATGTTTGTCCGTTCTCTTACTGCCTTTTATGGGTTCATGTTTTGTGGGGCAGCGCTGGCCCTGGTGCTCGCAGGATGCCGCTCGTTGCCGCCGTCGATGCCGGAGTCGCAATGGAATGCGCAGCAGGCGCGTGGAGCCGCCGTCTATCAGATGAAATGCGCACGGTGCCACTACCCCACGACGACGCACCCGTTGAACGGCCCGGGATTGCAGGCGCTTACCAAGGTGAATGCCATGCCTTCCGGCGCCCCGCCGACCGATGAACGGCTCACAGCAGTGATCCTGCACGGACGGCAGATGATGCCGGCCACTCAACTCACCGACGACCAGCTCCAGGACCTGCTGGCCTATCTGCACACGCTATGACACTCAGGAACCCGGAAGGAAAACGGCCATGATCCAAGATGCCAACCCCGTCATCGAGAGCGGCAAACAGCCCGGTGACGTGGCTGCCCAGGCGAAGCGTTGGGAGCTGCTGCCGCTGCCGGGACTGGCGGCCATCGGCCTCTACCTTCTGGCGTTGGCCGGAGTCATCGTGGTTGGCGTTGTCAGGGGCGCTTATCCGCCTCTGACGCTGCTCTTTTCGGTCTTCTTTATCACCGCTTGCGCCGGGGTGCTGCTGCTCTTTCGATGGGCGTGGGCTCTTACCCTTGGGGCGGTCTTTCTGATGGCGGTTTACAACATGTGGATCTTCTCAAGCCTGCATCTTTCGCCGGCGCTCGTGCAGGCCCTGTTGAACTGGGTGTTCTTCCTCTACCTCGTCCGGACCGAGGTCCGCAGCAAGCTCCGCTAGCGCGCTAGCTTGGCCCGCGTCCGCTGCAACTTTCCCCATCTCCCGGTGGAATCTACTCCAGAATCTTCTCTGACGGAACAACCCGGTCCGGATGCCGGGAGTTGTCGGCAAGAAGACTAACCTGACCCACAATGGCCGCAAGAAGCGCCCAGACGAGAAGCAAAAGTCCGATTCCGGTGAAGGCGATGCCGCCCAGCGCGCCAGGCCCGGTGGTGGTGATGTCGATGTGGAGCGCTGAGGTCGCTAGAGGATATGCGGCATTGAGACTTGTGGTGCCGGTGCAATAGCCCAAAATTAAGCTCAGGCCGGTCGCCAGGAATACGATGGAGGCGATCAAAGGGCGTTCGGAATTCATAGCTATCTCCATTCCCTTCTGACAGTTATGCTCAGCCTGGCTGATGGGTCATGAATGCAGCTCAGGCTGCCTACTGGCAAAGATGCCTGATCCGCCCAAAAGGTTTGGGCTCTAACCACAGATAAGCGAAAATGCCATGATTCAAACAAGTAGTTGGCGGCGACTCCCGCGCTTGAGTGGATTGCCAAAAGGCGGCGGCCGCTACAATGAGAGCGTGATGGAACTGGTGCAGATTGAGCCGATGCGGAAGCTTCCGGCGCCCAAGCCGGACTGGCTGAAGGCCCGCGCGCCCATGGGCGAAAACTACCATGACCTCAAACGGCTTGCGCGTTCACTGGGGCTCAATACGGTGTGCGAGAGCGCTCACTGCCCCAACATCGGTGAGTGTTGGCACCACAAGACCGCAACATTCATGATGCTTGGAAACCTGTGCACGCGCCGCTGCGGGTTTTGCGCTGTGCCCAAGGGAAGGCCCGAGCCCATTGACCAGGACGAGCCTCGCCGCGTGGCCGAAGCCGTCGCTACCCTGGGCCTCGAGCATGCCGTGATTACCAGCGTGAATCGCGACGACGATCTGGTGGGCGGAGCGCGCGTCTTCGCCATGGTTATCGAAGAGATTCGCCGTCAAGCTTCCGGCTGCCGCGTCGAGGTGCTCATTCCCGATTTTCAGGGAAACCGTGCGGCGATCGGGATTGTCGTTGAAGCTCGGCCCGAGATTCTCAACCACAACACCGAGACAGTGCCGCGGCTTTACCGCGTGGTGCGGTCTGGAGCGCGCTACGAGCGCACCGTTGAACTGTTGCGCTATGCCAAAGAGCTGCAGCCCGCGGCGATTACGAAATCCGGCGTAATGGTCGGGCTGGGCGAAGAGACCGCTGAGCTGCTTGAAGTCTTCCACGATCTGGCCCGCGTTGGATGCGACATTTTGACCATTGGCCAGTATCTGCGTCCTTCGCGCGACCATTTACCAATGGCGCGCCTGTACACGCCGCGCGAATTCGCCGGGCTGAAGACCGAGGCGTTGAAGATGGGCTTCCGGCACGTCGAGTCGGGGCCGCTGGTGCGCTCAAGCTATCACGCGCACGAGCAGGCGCAAAGCACCCTGCCGGCCTAGCGTGGGATGGCTCGATCTCAGTCAGGTCGGACCGCTCGCCGCGGCTGTCAAGCCTCAAGGCGTTCTGCGGCACGCGCTCACGGGTTGTAGAATAGCCGTTGGCAGTTTGGCCGCACGGAGGACTACAGCGATGGCACCGTCATTTATGGCCGGAGTTCCGGCGCTCAAAGATCTTAACGTCGACCTCAGGCGGAGGATGGACCAGGCAGTGGCCACCTTCCAGGCGAGTCTTGCCTCCACGCGCACCGGCCGGGCCAGCGTACACATGGTTGACCAGGTCAAGGTGGACTACTACGGCACCCACACTCCCATCAACCAGCTCGCCCAGGTATCGGCGCCCGAGGCGCAGCTGATCTTGATCTCACCCTGGGATCCGACCATCCTCAAAGAGATTGAGAAGGCCATTCAGTCTGCTGATCTGGGACTGAATCCCATCTCCGACGGCAAGGTGCTCCGTCTCCCCGTTCCGCCCATGACGGAGGAGCGGCGCCGCGACGTCTGCAAGCACATCAACAAAGTACTCGAGGAGCACCGCACCGCGGTCCGCAACGTCCGCCGCGACGGCAACGACGCGCTCAAGAAGCTGGCCAAGGACAAGAAAATCAGTGAGGACGAGGAAAAGCGCGCTCTTGAAGAAGTGCAAAAGATGACCGACGAAGAGATTCGGCGGATGGAAGAGCTCTCGCGAAAGAAAGAAGCGGAAGTGATGCAGGTGTGATGGTCGGGGCCGCCCCTGCCCCAATCTTCCGGCAGCCTCCTCCTTATCTTCCACATTCCTTGACCGCTCGCGTTCCACTTCTCCACAGCTTGCCCCGGTACGGTACCCCCTCGTATCATCCCTCGAAGGATAATAGCTGAGAAACCGGCGTCGAAAGACGAGCCACGCGAGAGCAACCATGAGCGAAGCCCAAGAAACCGCCGGCCTGCGCATGAAGGGCAGGCTGATGTCCGCCTCTGAGATCGAGCGCACCCTGGTGCGCCTGGCCCATGAGATCGTTGAAAAAAGCAATGGCAGCGCTGACCTCGCCCTGGTTGGCATCAAGCGCCGCGGCATTCCCCTGGCGGAACGGCTGGGGAAGCTGATTTCCGGCATCGAGAAACGTCCCGTCGATACAGGCATGCTTGACATTCAGTTCTACCGCGACGATCTCACCACCGCGGACGTGCGTCCGCTGGTCACTCCGGGGGCCGTCGGCTTCGATATCGAAGGCCGCGACATCGTGCTCTGCGATGACGTCCTCTACACCGGCCGCACCGTCCGCGCCGCGCTCGACGCCCTCTTTGACCATGGCCGTCCGCGCCGGGTGCAACTGGCCGTGCTTATTGATCGTGGCCATCGCGAGCTGCCCATCGAGGCTACCTATATCGGCAGGCACATTCCAACCAGTAGCCGCGAGATTATTGAAGTCAAGTTCCGCGAAATTGACGACAGCGACCAGGTGCTTTTGGTCGAGCGTGTCGGTTAAATCGCTGGCTGCCTGTTTTTGTACCGTTGCTGGGTGCCCCAAGTCCCGATTTTGGAACGTGGGATCTTACGAACCTTAACCGTTGGGTGCCCCAGGTCTGGATTTTCAGACCTGGGCAGCCCCGGAGAGAAAACCGGTCTGGAAAGCAAACCTGTTCAGCCTCCGGTCTGCCGCTTGAGAACACGAGCAAGAGCCTTAACCGTATGAGCCCAGCCGCAATCTCCGCCCGCCGACAACTTCACCCGCCGCCCGCGCCGGATACGTCCCTTTCCCGCCACCCCGGTTCGCTGCTCTCCGTCATGGACATCAGCGTGGCAGCGGTCAGCCGTCTTCTTGCCCGCGCCCGCGCCCTCGAAAATGAGAACCCGCTGGTGCGCGACCGCATCCTCGCCAAGCGCCGCATTGCCCTCCTTTTCTATGAGTCGTCTACCCGCACCAGGACCAGCTTTGAGCTGGCCTCCAAGGCCCTCGGCGCCGACACAACGCTCATTTCCAGCCTCAGCTCCAGCATCGAGAAGGGCGAATCGCTCAAAGACACCGGCCTCACCCTCCGCGCTCTCGGCGCTGAAGCCATCATTCTCCGCCACAGCTCCTCCGGCGCCGCCTGGCTGCTTGAGGAGTCCACCCGCCTCCCGGTGGTCAACGCCGGCGACGGCATGCATGAGCATCCAACCCAGGCACTGCTCGACCTCAAGACCATCCTCACCCATCTGCGCCCTGACGCGGGCGAGGTCAACGCTGAAACCCTTGCCGGCGTGACTGTTACCATCGTTGGCGACATCCTCCACAGCCGCGTCGCCCGCTCCAACATGCTCCTGCTGCCGCGACTGGGCGCACGGGTGATGCTCTGCGGTCCCAAAGAGCTCTTGCCTGAGATGGCGGCCCAGGCCGGCCCGGGCATCGTTATCGAACGCGACTTTGAGGCTGCCATGCGCCAGTCCCAGGCCATCATGATGCTGCGCATTCAGGCCGAGCGCCTGGCCGGACTGCAACTCGATCTGGATGAGTACAAGGCTAGCTACCAATTGACCGGTCAAAGGCTGGCCGCCCTCGCTCCAACCGCCGTTGTGCTCCATCCAGGCCCCATCATCCGAGGCCTTGAGATCACCGCCGGCGTCGCAGACGGAATCCAGTCCGCCATTCTGGAACAGGTCACCAACGGCGTAGCCGTCCGCATGGCGGTCATGGAACGAGCGCTGGTGCCGGACAAGCAGGGAGATCGCCCATGACCGCTCTTGCGGCTGCGCTCGTCCTTCGCGGCGGACACCTTCTCGATCCGGCCGCCGGCGTTGATGCTCCCAAAGATATTCTCCTCAAGGACGGCCGCGTGGCCGAGATTGCGTCCCCGGGAAAGCTCAAGCACGCTGAGGGTGCGGAGGTGCTGGACGCAACCGGCCTCGCCATTGCGCCCGGTCTGATCGACATCCACGTGCACCTGCGCGAGCCCGGCCAGGGCTACAAGGAGACCATCGCCTCCGGCACGGCGGCGGCAGCCGCCGGAGGCTTTACCGCCGTCGCCGCCATGCCCAATACCATCCCCGTCAACGACTCCCCCGAGATCACCCGCTGGATGCAGTCGCCGGAACGCGGGGCTTCCGTGCGCGTGTTTCCCATAGGGGCGGCGACGCGGGGTTCAAAGGGTGAAGTGCTCAACGACTACGCGGCCCTTAAATCGGCGGGCGCCGTGGCCGTTACCGACGATGGCCATCCCATCCTCAAAGACAGCGTCATGCGCGAAGTGCTCGCCGCTGCCGCCCGCGTCGGCCTCGGCGTCATTCAGCACGCTGAAGATACCCGCATGACCCAGGGAGCCAGCATGAACCTGGGCCCCGTGTCCTTCAAACTCGGCCTGCGTGGCATGCCGCCCGAGGCTGAAACCAGCCTCGTCGAGCGCGACATTCGCCTGGTCACGGAGCTGCGCGACCTTCGCGCCCACCTGCATGTCGCCCACACCTCCACGGCCGGCGCGGTCGCTGCTGTCCGCCAGGCCCGGCGCAATGGCCTCCGTGTCACCTGCGAGGTCGCCCCCCACCACTTCCTGCTCACCGAGGAGCACGTCGGCTTCTACAACACCCACGCCAAAATGAACCCGCCGCTGCGCTCGGCCGCCGATCGCGACGCCATGATCGAGGCTCTCCTCGACGGCGTGGTCGACGCCATCGCCACCGACCACGCCCCCCACGCAACCCACGAAAAGGAAGTCGAGTTCGAGCACGCACCCAACGGCATCATCGGCCTTGAAACCGCTCTCGGCCTTACCCTCCGCTGGCTGCACAAAGAGTGGAAGATGCCTCTCGGCCGCGTTCTGAGCCTGCTCAGCGCCCAGCCGGCCGCCCTGTTCGGCTTCAAGGGTCGCGGTACCCTCGCCGTCGGCAGCTATGCCGACCTCGTCGTCTTCGATCCCAAAGCCGAATGGACCTACCGCGTCACCGAATCCAGATCCAAAGCCAAGAACACCCCCTTCGACGGCTGGCAGATGCTGGGCAGGATTCGGTGGACGATCAGCGAAGGCCGCGTCGTCTATTCCAACGCAATTTAGTCAGCCTTTGCGCCGGTAGAGAATCTGAAAGTCGTAGCCCTGGTTGGTGGGGAAGAGGCTGGCGACGTGGCGCAGACGCTCGGCCAGCGCGGGTGCGGCCAGCAGCGGATATTCGCGCTCGCGGAGATCGTGATAGTCGAAATCGACCGCCAGCGAGAGCATGTAAACCGCCAGCGCATCAGAGAAAGACGACTCGAAGAAGGTATTGCGGGCGCGCTCGTCGATGCCCTTCTGCCCCGCCGCGTGGTCGAGAGCGCGGCGGCGGGTTTCCCATGCGTCCTGACTGCTTTCGCCGCGAACCTGCGCCTCGGCCTGCGACCAGACAAGCGATGAAAAGCTCTCCGGCACACCGGCTGCTTCCACAAAATTGTGGGCCACGTTAATAAAAAACTCAAAGGCGAGGCCGAACCGGTCCTCCACCAGACGGGTGGAAAGGAACACCGCCTCCGTGGATCCGAAGACAGCGTTGCGATGGCAGATGGCGCGGTCACCGAGATCGACGGTGTACGACGGAGCGATCAGGATGTCGCCCGTGTCGGCAATGGCGAGCGGAACAAAGTAGTAGGCGCGCTGCTCGAGCGCGGCGGAGAGCGTGGCGGGCACTGCGCCTACCAGCCGCTCAAGATCGGGCTCCGAGATGCGCGTCTCTCCCCATGCGGCATAGTGAATGCCGTTAGCCGCCTTGACGACGTTCACCTGCGTCGCGACCTTTTCCGCGGGCCAAAGGTCGATTTGTACAGTGCCGGCCATGAATCTGTATTCTAGACGAAGGAGGCCGCGATGATCATGCAATCAATTGAAGGCGGGCGCAGAGGAGGCGGCAGCGTTCTGGGCTTCCCGCTCGAGGGCTTCGGGTTTTTCACCAGTCTGCTGCTCTCGTTTGCGGCGGCGTTTTTCACTTTTTTTGCAACTACCTGCCTTTCCATCTTTGCGCTGCTGGTATGGAATGCAGCCGCCAACCGGAAAATTGACTTCGCCGACACATACCTTTACGTTGGGCTCCCTGCAGGAGTGCTGGTTCTGCTGGTCGCGCTCCCCTTCTTCGGGACTCTCTGGGTGCGTGCCAAGCTTCGCAAATAGTTTTGGGCTGGATTTGATTTTCAGCAGATAGAAAAATCCGGCCTGGTTCTTCAGTGGGTAGGCCGCAGTCGTTTTTCGATGGCGGCGTTAGAGCCCGGCTGGTCTGGGGTTTTCAGGATCGAATTTCGCCACTTGAATCTTGCGGGCGAGCCCTACTTTTGCGAGCAGCCAAATGCCCCAGAAGTTAGGATCGATCTCGTACCAGGTGAGCCCGTGCCGGGCCGAGACAGGGTGCGCGTGGTGGTTGTTGTGCCAGCCCTCGCCGCCCGTGAGCAGAGCTACCCACCAGTTATTGCGCGAGTCGTCGCGGGTCTCAAAGCGGCGGCTGCCCCACAGATGGGTCGCCGAATTTACAAGCCATGTGGCATGCAGGCCCAGCGTAACTCGCAGTAAAACGCCCCAAAGCACCATGGCGACACCGTTCACCCATCCGTCCCATAGCCAGCCTCCGGCGAACAGCAGCAGGCCGCTCAGCGTGATCGGCAGCCAATGGTACTTGCTGAGCCACACGTGAAACCGGTCGCGGCCAAGGTCAGGTGAATAGCGGGCCAGAGTCTCGGTTTGCGCGTGCAGCGCGGAGCCGAAGAGGATCCAGCCCGCGTGCGCCCACCATCCACCTTCGCGGGGCGTGTGCGGGTCTCCTTCCTGATCGCTCAGTTGGTGATGAACGCGATGTGTCGATACCCAGAAGATCGGCCCCCCCTCAAGGGAAAGAGTGGCGCAAACCGACATGATGTACTCCACCCACTTGGGTGTGTGGTAGCCGCGATGGGTCAGCAGCCGGTGATAACACATGCCGATGCCGACGTTGATAGCCAGCACATAGAGTACGGCCATCACCAACAGACGTTGCCAGCTGAACAAAAACAAAGCCGCCAGCGCTCCCAGATGAAACAGGAGGATGATCGTCAGCGTGAGCCAGTTAAGGCCTTCACTCACAGTGGAGGCGCGGCCCATGCGAATCATCTGCCGTGCAGGGACAGCGTGATCCGTTCCGGACGCAGTGGCGCTGGCGTCTGTGGAAATCGAATTTGATGAAACGACAATTGTAGTTTCAAGAGGCTTAACGGCCGTTGCTGACGCCATGTTTAGGGAAGAACCTCGCAGAGGATACTTACGCTCAATTGTATAGGAGGCCCGATGAAAACTGCGGCCGTAACCAAGTCCTTGTCGAGCAAATCAACGGGGCTTGCATAACAATTGAGCAATTTTGCTCACCTTTTGCAAAGGAAAGCATCCCCCAAAAGACGTACCGCGGCTGCGCTTCATTCACGAGTAGGCGGAGGAGCGATACCCTCGGGTCCGCTAAGGAAAAGCCTGTCCGCCTGACCGCGCAGTACGCGATAAAGTGCGAATTGGCGCTGGGTGGCGCCACGCAACTCAAAAAGCAACTCGCCGCGATTGTCGGCCATGGCATCTACGGCATCCACCAGACGCATCCGGGGCGTATCGTCCAGGTGAGCCGCATCGGTCACGCTCTTCACGAGGACCAGCACATTGCCATAGAGGTCCGGCTGTGCCACCAGCGTGACGAATTTCTCCTTGGCGCCTGTACCGCCTGTGTGTGCTGACAGCACCATCGTCGCTCCCGAGCCGTAAGCCAGCTCAAAGACGCGGAATTGTTCATCCTGGAGCGGTGCCGAAGGCGGAGGCGCTGGCGGAGGAGCTGCCTTCTTCCTCTTCGAGGCATCGGTCTTTTTCGCAGTCGCAGGCGGCGACGGGGGTGAAGTCAGGCCCGTTGCCTTCTGGGCAATATCCTCCAGTTCCGCTTTCATCTTGGCTTCATCGTCCGGGTTGGCCCAGCTATAACTCCAAACATGATCTGGACGGCTCCTTGCATCGGAGACGGCTACAGCCTGGTGCATGTCTGCAGGGAAGCCCATGAGAGTCGGAAGCACACTGGTGCCACCCCCTGAAGGCTTTCCCCGCAACAGGTGAGGACGATCGGGATCGGTGGCGTCCGGAACCGAATCCACATAGCCCACGTCCACCGGAGTCTTGGAGTTCCTTTTCAGCTTGGGACGGTCGGGGTCACTCGATGATGCGCTCCCACTGGTCGAGTCGTCACTTGAGGCGTCCTCGTGGAGTGTGGGCCGGTCAGGGTCGGGCGGGACGCTGGATGCGCTGTTGTCAGTGCTTGAATCGCCGCTGCTGTCGCTCGAATCCTTCTTGTGCAGCGTGGGCCGATCCGGATCGGGTGCCTTGTCAGACGAATCGGATGCTGAGGACGAATCACTGGAATGCTTTCGGTGCAGAACGGGCCGGTCGGCCCGGTCATCGTCTCCCCAGACTTCTTTATTAGCGGCTTGCGCCACCTGCCGGGCAGGCTTCGACTTGGACAGTGGCTTCCACACGCCGAATCCGACCCACGAGCCCTGTTCCTGGCCGGCGTTGTCGATGTCGAACAGACCCACAGTCTTACCATCGTTTTTTAGTTCGTATTCCACCTCGCTGCCGAGGGCGAGCGGGGCTGGCCGTGCCAGATAAATATCCCCGTCCTGCAATTCCTGACCGTCATAGACTGTGACCGGCACCAGGCGGCTAGCCTTGGGATGGTCCTCGTCGCCGGTCCACTCGAGCACGGCAACGGCGCGCATCTCGGGGGTGTCCTGGCTCGGTTTGGTCACTTGCACGGGGTACTGGGCAACGATGGGCAGCGTGCTCAGGAGTGCTATTGTTACTAACACCGTTGCGCGCGGAAAAGTTGACCCGGTCAAAACTGGCTGAGCCAAAATTGACGAAATCTGGAAAAGACTGCTCTCGCGCGATGACACCAGCCGCCCGCCTCGTAAATAATCAAACTTGATGGCCACGATCGGCCCTCCACTAAACCTTTACATCTGCGAGGACATTCCCCATGGATCTGAACCAGAAAGTCGCCGACTTTACCCTCCAAACCGATGAAGATAAAACCGTAAGCCTGTCCGACTATGCCGGCAAGCCGGTCATACTCTTCTTTTACCCCAGGGCGGATACTCCTGGCTGCACCATCGAAGCCTGCGGCTTCCGTGACACCTTCAAAAAACTCCAGGCGGCGGGAGCAGTGGTGCTGGGGATTTCCCGCGATACGCCCCATGACCAGGCCAAATTCCGCGCCAAATTCGATCTTCCCTATACTCTCCTTGCTGATGTAGACGAGAAAGTCTCGAATCAGTTTGGCGTCTTGAAGGAAAAGAACATGTATGGAAAGAAAGTGATGGGTATCGAGCGGACCACCTTCGTGATCGGCCCGGACCGCACACTGCTGCACATCTACCCCAAGGTTACGCCCCAGGGCCACGCAGAAGAAGTGCTGGACCTGATCAAGGAATGGAACAAAGCGCACAAGTAAAGAGCAAGGGAGCGGTCGAGCGGCGGTCCAGGGGTGCGTCGGCTGGCGAGAGCGTGTTACCGGGACGGCTGCTCGAACGCGCGTTCTTTGAGTCGTCGCCCGAACTGGTAGCTCCGAGGCTTCTGGGCAAGATTTTGGCGCATCGTACCGGCTCGGGGCTCCTTGCCGGCAGAATTGTTGAAGTCGAAGCCTACCTCGGTCCTCATCATAGTCCACCCGACCCCGCGGCCCACGCACACAACGGACCCACCCTCCGCAACCGGGTTCTCTTTGGTCCCGCGGCACATGCTTACGTCTACTCGATCTATGGACGATACTTCTGCATGAATGTCTCCTGCGAAGCTGAAGGAAAGGCCGGGTGCGTGCTGCTGCGTGCGCTGGAACCGCTGGGGAACCATGTGCAAATGGCGTTGAATCGAGGGCTTGCACGTGGCACGGGAGTCCCGGAGCTGACTTCCGGCCCGAGCCGTCTTTGCCAGGCTCTCGGAATCTCACGTATGAGCCATAACGGCCTCGATCTGCTTGATCCCGCCTCTCCGCTGCAGCTGCTTGACGATGGCTTCAGCGTCCAGGATCCGCTGGTAACACCCCGCATCGGGATCAAACAGGCCGTTGATTGGCCGCTGCGCTTTGCACTGCCTGACCATCCTTGCGTTTCGGGACCGCGGAAGATGACGAAAGGTTTAGTAGGCAGCCGCGTCTTTCTTCGCTAAAATTCTTTGCATCGGATCGAATCCATCCCAAACCACGAGGAACTTCGCTTGAAAATCACTTCCCTGACCCCGCCCGCCGCCGCCATTGCAATTTTAATCGCGGCCGTTTTTGCCGTAGCCACCGTGGCCCAAGCCCCTCAAGGTCCTCCGCCGGATGGTGGCGGCGGACCTCCGCGCAGCTATCCCGCCCCTACAAACCTGAAAGTGCTGCCAAAGGATCTGACTGGGAAACAGGTGCGCGAAATCATGGAGGGATGGGCGGGCTCACTGGGCGTGCATTGTGACACCTGCCATGCGGCCGACCCCAGCGGCCCCGGGCCCAATGGCCGGCCGCGCTTAAAGTTTGACGACGACTCAAAACCGGAGAAGAAGATGGCCCGGATCATGTACACCATGACCGAGGACATCAAGAAGAACTACATCGCCAAGGTCGCGGACATGGATAAGATGGACACACCGGCCGCGCCCCTTACCTGCGGAACCTGCCATCGCGGCCACCTGGATCCGGAGAAGTTCGTAATTCCCAGGGAAGGTGGACCGGGGGGCCCACCGCCTGCCGGAGGAATGCCGCCTATGCCTCCGATGCAACACTAAGAACTTCTTTTGCCGCGCGTTTCAGACGAACGTCGCTATCGATCCTGCCGGCAGAGTGGTGGCCATTTCTTCATCCACTGCTCCGTCGGTCAGGATTTCTCCGGTAATCTCCGCTCTTGCCACCCGATTTGGCCTCAAGCTGCACATTGCGAATAACAATCGCCTTGTCCATCGCCTTGGTCATGTCGTACACGGTGAGAGCGGCAGTTGCGGCTGCGGTGAGGGCCTCCATCTCAACGCCGGTAGGTCCTGAAGTTGCAGCTGTGGTAGTGATGCGGATGCCTCCTGGAGCAACCTCCAGTTGCACGTCGACATGTGTTAGCGACAGCGGATGGCACATGGGGATTAAGTCGGAGGTGCGCTTGGCTGCCTGGATGCCGGCTATCCGCGCCACCTCGAGGGGGTTCCCTTTGGGATTGGCAGGCAATGCCTCCAATACTGCAGTCGAGAGCTCCACAAAAGCCGATGCAGTTGCTGTGCGACGGCTCGCTTGCTTGGCGCTCACGTCTACCATCCTGCCTTGGCCGGCTTGATTGAAATGCGAGAGTCTTGGCCGCGGGGACTTGGGCATGGGCCTCCTCAGTAAAACAAGATGCGCACGATTGCGCCCGGCTCAGGATGATGGGAATCCTCCGGCAGGACCAGAAAGCAATTGGAAGCGGCCATGGCGGACAGGTCACCGGAGCCCTGCCACGGAACCAGCGCCACCTCCGGCAATTGGCCCGAAAGCCCGAAGGTGCATTTTGCGGGCAGAAACCGCGTAAGTCCCGCTCTTGCGTGTCTATCGGCCCCCGGGGCCAGCCGAGCTAAACCAAAGCGCGGTGCAGTCTCGTGGCTGCCTGCCAGCGCAACCAGAACCGGCGCTGCAAACAGCAGGAATGTTACTGCCGAAGAAACCGGATTGCCCGGAAGACCGAAAAAAGGCAAGGAACGCTCCGCACCGGGTGATCGCACGGCTGCGTTTCGGTTCGCATCGCGGTCACGGGTCATCTCGCCGAATACCAGCGGCTTGCCGGGCTGGATGCGCACACCGGTAAAGTGGAAATGGGCGCCGGCGCGGGCGAGGGCCGGCTCCACAAGGTCGAATTTGCCGGCCGAAACTCCCCCCGTGACTAGTAGCAGGTCAGCATCCTCGGTCTGGGCAAGAGCAGTATCGAGAGCCTCTGGCTTGTCGGCCGCGGTCGGCAAAATCCACGGTTCTCCGCCTGCTGCGACTACCATCGCCGCCAGCATTGGACCGTTCGAATTTCGAATCTGCCCGGGAGATGGCGTGGATTTCACGGGCACAATTTCGTCGCCAGTGGTAAGAATTGCCACGCGCGGCCGCCGGAATACCTCAAACGCGGCATGGCCGCATGCGGCCGCGAGAGCCACCTGCGCAGCTGTAATTTGCAGTGCCAACGTGCAGCAGCTCATCGCCCTTGCGCGCCTGCGCTCCCTGGAGCACGATGTTTTCGCCCGCACCAAGAGCGCGCTTCGGCTCGAGCTTCACGCATGGCCGCTTTCAACGACGACATGCTCGATCATCACCACTGCGTCGGCTCCCGCGGGAATGGCAGCACCGGTCATGACTTCCCAGGCCGAGCCCGGGGGCAGCGGTCCGCTCGGCGCCTCACCAGCGCGAGTGGCGCCGACTATGGCCAGGGGAATATGTGCCGAGGCTTCCTGGGCCCGACAGGCATATCCGTCGCGGGTAGAGCGGGCAAAGGGCGGCTGATCGCGATCCGCGACACAAAGTCCGCGCCAATACACGGCCAGGACGCACGGCCAAGTTCCATCCGTTCGCACCAAAGGCCGGAACTGGCCCAGTCTTGCCAGCATATCGGCAACCAACGCCGCCGCCTCATCGTAGCTGGGCAGATCGGTACTCATGTATGGGATTGTAGAAGGTTGAGGCCCGGCAAGTCTCGGGTGAATGAACAGCCTGACGCGGCGGGCGCCTAAACGCCGAAGGGCGCGTCACGGAGTTCGAACGCGCCCTTCACGAGAAAACCAAGTGAGACAGTCCGCTACTTCTTGGGAGCCTTGTAGTTGGCGTTGATCTTCTCCCCAGCTTGCTCCAGAATTCCCTTCACCTCTGCGGCATAGGGACCGGTAGGAGCAAGGGCCAAGTATCTCTGGTAAGCCTCAGTGCAGTCGGGGGGCAGAACGATCCGATTTGTCTTGGGGTCGACGGTAGCCTTTTGAATTAGACCCTGGCCCTTGATGTAATAGAGGATCGGCTGACTGGGGTCGATCGCGAGCGCCTCATCGGCGGCTGCAACCTGGGCATCGGCGTTCTTCTCCTGGAAGAAGATCACCGCTTCGTTGCGCAGATGGAAGGCGGCCCTGTGTCGGATCGGCCTTGGCAGCTGCGTCAAAGGCTGCATTCGCATCGGGTACCCGGCCTTGCCGCGCGTAAACTTCGCCCAGGCCGGCGTCGGCTACGCCGATCACTTCTGGCTTCGGCTTCTTTGATGAAGATCTCGAGTTCAAGAGACTTTCTTGTAGTCAGTTTCCGCTTCGTCATACTTTTTCAGGCCGAGATCCGCGCGTGCCAGGTTGGTCCACAGGATGGACTGATCAGGCATCACTCCGGTGTCCTTTTGTCATCAGGGTTTCGATCTCGGTATACTTCGCTGTCCTGATCTCGTCCGCCTTGGCTTCAACAGCTTCACGTGTCGCTGATGCCCCCAGATCCTGACTGGCCTGGATGCGCGCGCCCTCGGCATCTTTAAGGTCCTGATTCACAACCTTCAGGTCGGCATTGAGGGAACTGATCACAACGTTGGCCTTGATGGCCTCGGCATTTGCCTTCTTCAAGTCCTCGAGTTGCTTCCTCTGCGCCGCCGGCAATTTGTCGAGGAATTCTTGTCGCGACATGTCGATGTCCGCCGCCAGATCGGTGCCTTCAACGATCTTGATGCCGCGGTACATGTCGACCATCTTGCCGGGCGGTGTATCCGACGCCCGATAGACTGCCGAATAGGTTCCCGGAGGGGCTTCGCCGGTATAATCGCCATTCGCGTCGACCTGAAATGTGTACTTTAGTGTCGCGCCCCCATCCGTCGACAGGCTTACCGTGCCGCTCGCCTTGAGCCGCGCCGGTGGGGTTGGTCACATGTCCATGAATTTTGCCTGTGGATCCGGCAGGTGCCTGGGCAAGTGCGGGCAACAGGGCAAAGGCCAGCAGACCCAGCCAAAGTGAAAGGTTGCGTTTCATTCTCTTCTCCTTGGGAGCGGCGCGAACCATTCCGTTCGCGGGCTCAAAAATCGTATTTATTTAACACCCTCCGGGGAGGGCCAAAGCTTCACCTTCAGAAACTGCGCCTTTGCGAAGAATTGACATGCGGCGCACTTCCTCAGCGAAGCCCGCAAAGCCCTGGTTTCCGCTCACCAGCGTATTCGGGGAGCCACCGCGGCTTGAAAGCCCGTTGCGCCGATTGCTTTTCCTGGCAGAACCAAAGTTAAATCCAACCGCGTCCCCGGCACAAGGGCAAGCAAGGAAGTGGTCGCCTGGCCAAAGCTTAACGGGATTCCTGCCGTGTTGACTTGGACGCTTGAGTCGCACCTTTGGGTTGCTTCCGCGGTCGCCTCTAGCCTCCCGCTTCACAAACCAACTCCACCAGACACTTTCAACGTAACATCCTAGCGGTTTTCAAAGCCAACACGGTGTGGCCTCTATCACACTTTAGAATGAACGCATGGCAACCACGATTCGGACCGCAACGGCCGCGGATGTCCCCCAAATTCTTGACTTTTATTCGCGCCCTCGCCACCTACGAGCGCGCACCCGATGCCGTCACTGCCACCGAGGAAGGCTTGCTGCGAGATGGATTCGGGCCCAACCCGATCTATCACTGCCTGATCGCCGACCACGATGGCAAACCGGCAGGTTTTGCCCTCTACTTCTTCAATTACTCCACCTGGATGGGGCGCCCTGGAATCTACCTTGAGGATCTATTTGTTCAACCGGAGTTCCGCGGCCTGGGGATTGGCGTGGCTCTGCTGCAACAGGTAGCCGTTGCCGCCGTTCAAAAGGGCTGCCTGCGCCTCCAATGGGAGGTTCTGGATTGGAATTCGCCGGCAATTGACTTCTATAGGTCCATCGGAGCCGAATTTCTTGACGAATGGCGCAATATGCGCCTCTCTGGAGACCCGCTCTTGCGCCTGGCTGAGGTTGCCCTCGCTGAGCAGTCGGAACGAGCGCCGGTGTCGAAGAGTTGAAGATTCGAGTGATTGGCGGCGGGTTGGCCGGCCCTGAAACCGCGCTGACCGCCGCAAGCCTGGCCTGCGAGGTGGATCTTTACGAGATGCGCGGCCTCGTGGATGGCAAGCCACGGCTGACGCCGGCCCACCAGACCACCGACTTCGGCGAACTGGTCTGCTCGAACTCTCTCAAGAGCGAATCACCCAACACTGCGCCGTGGCTGCTGAAGCAGGAGATGCGCCGCGCAGGATCGGCCCTGCTAAGAATTGCAGACAAGACGGCGGTGCCCGCCGGGCATGCTCTGGCTGTGGACCGAGTCGAGTTTTCCCACCTCATCTCCCAGACCATAGCGGCCAAGCCACTCATTCGCGTCCTCCGCGAGGAGGTTAAGAACCTTGATCCCGATCCACGTTATGCGCTTACCGTCATTGCCACTGGACCGCTCACATCCGACGCGCTCAGCCGCGAGATCGAGCGCCTTACCGGCTCCGGCCATCTGGCTTTTTATGATTCCATCTCGCCCATCGTGGATGCCGACTCCATCGACATGAATCGCGTATACATGGCCGCGCGCTGGGACAAGGGAACGGCGGACTACATCAACTGCCCCATGGACCGTGAAGAGTTCGACCGGTTTCTCGATGCGCTGCTGGAGGCTGAGGCAGCGGAAGCCAGGGAGTGGGAAAAGCTGGACTATTTTGAGGGCTGCCTGCCCATCGAGGTGCTCGCGCGGCGCGGCCGCGATACGCTCCGATTCGGCCCCATGAAGCCCGTGGGCCTGCGCGACCCGCGCACCGGCAAAACTCCCTGGGCCGTCGTGCAACTGCGCAAGGAAAATCTTCGTGCCGACAGCTATAACCTGGTCGGTTTCCAAAATCATTTGAAGTTTGGCGAGCAAGCCCGCGTGTTGCGCCTGATTCCGGGGCTTGAAAACGCCCTCTTCCTCCGCTACGGCCAGATTCACCGCAACACCTACATCTGTGCGCCGCTTTTGCTCGATGAGACTTTGCGATTGAAGAGGCAGCCGGAAATCCTGTTTGCCGGTCAACTTTCCGGCGTCGAAGGCTATACCGAATCGATCGCCACAGGCCTGCTGGCAGGCATCTACGCGGCCGGCATCGTGCGCGGACAGAACCCTGTACCCGTTCCCCGCGCAACCGCACTTGGGTCGCTGGTTCACTACATCACTCATGCCGACCCGAAGGTCTTTCAACCTGCAAACGTAACCTTCGATCTGCTGGAACCGCTCGAAGAAGAGACCCGCAAGAAAATCCGCGATAAAAAGGAGCGGCATCGCCTGCAGTGCGAGCGCTCGCTGGCAGCCTTTGATGCGTGGTGGGCGTTGGCTGGGCGCGGGGGGTTACGGTTGTCGATTCCGGCCGACGGACGCGACCATGGCGATGGCACCGAAAACGGGGGCGGCAGGCCTGCTGAAAAGCCCGCGGATACACCACTGCTATCCGACGCTCAAAACTTGCATTGAGCACATGAACCTCTACAGCTCTGCCGGCGCGCGGGCTTTGAGCCCCACATGCCGAAGTACGCGATGTAAAGGTGGCGGATGGCGGGGGGATGAAGGCGTGCTGGATGCCTACCCTGTCAGCGAGTGCGCCGAGCAGGTAGGGGATGACGGCACCGCCGACGCAGCCGCTCTTGAGAAGGCCGCGGAGAACGAGCGTCCAAATGGCCACCATGCCGCCGAGCGAGATTCCTCAGTCTTTCTTGACTATGCTGCAAAGCTCGATGGACTGCCTGTGCCGTGCGGGCACTCCCGTGAAGAGCTTCTCCCATACTGCCTCCTGCTGACGACCAGAAAAGTATGCACCATCTAACTCTGGGACCAAACATCCAGCGGTGAAAAGCGAGGGCGGGAGGGGGATTGGCGACGGCGCTACCGGAACAGCGGGATGTTCCGCTATTCTCACTAGAAAGACAAGGAGAGATGCATGGCGATCCCGCTGCTGGGCAATGCACGGCTGAAAAAGATTTTGGCGGCGCTGGAGGAAAACTGGCAGGCGGAGGTCGAGGCTTACCACACCTACAACGCGCTCGCGGACCGGGATACGGACGCAGTGCGGGCGCAGGTGCTGCGCCATCTTGCGAGTGCGGAGTGGGAACATGCGTCGCTGTGGCATGGCCGAATTTTGGAGTTGGGCGGCAAAGAGCCCATGTATCGCGGCAAACCCGGGGGAGAAGCCGACTCGCTGGCCAACCGCGCGGGCGGGGTAAGGATGGCACTGCGCCGGCTGGAGATTGAAGAGAGCCGGCACATTGCCACCTACGGCGAGCAACTGAAGGCGCTGGGGGACGAGGGGTCCACTGCCATTCTCGACCACGTGATCGAGGACGAAAAGGACCACTACCGGGAGCTCGGCTCGCTGCTGCGAGGCCACTATACGCCCCCTGCTGGGGCACCGAAGATTGACGCTAAGGCGGTGTTGGAGGAGTTGCTGGCCAAGCGCAACCAGGGACGCAAGCAGGCAGGGTCGTGGATCGGCGATGCGATTTATGGCGTGAACGACGGGCTGGGCGCGATTTTCGGGATTGTTTCCGGGGTGTCGGGCGCAACGGCCGGCGACAGCAAATATGTGCTGCTGGCGGGGCTTTCAGGACTGATTGCATCGGCCCTGTCAATGGGCTCGGGCGCATACCTCGCGGCCAAGAGCGAGCGCGAGATCTACGACGCCGAGTTAGCTCGAGAGCGGGATGCGATCCAGATGAACGGCCCCGAGGCCCGCGAACTGCTTTCTCTCTACTACCAGGTGAAAGGACTGCCGGAAGCGGATGCGTTGCACATGGTAAATCACATTGCGAGCGATCCGGAACAACTGCTGCGGGCTCTCTCGAGTGAGAGGCTGGGGTCGTCGGCAGAGTCGCTGGCGAATCCGCTGGTTTCGGCCTGCTCAGGCGCGCTGTCGACCGCGGTGGGCGCGGCGATTCCGATTATTCCGTTTTTCTTTCTGAGTGGCGTCGAGGCGGTGATTGCGGCGGCGGCGGTTTCGCTTGCGGCACACTTTGCGGTGGGGGCGGCGAAGAGCCTGATCACAGTGCGGTCGTGGTGGTCTTCGGGTTTCGAGATGACTGTCGTGGGCGCGCTGGAAGGCGCAGTGACCTACGGAATTGGCATCCTGCTGGGCAAGGGCGGCATGTAATGGGCGGCCTGATTCCACTGGGCGACGCGTCGCGGAGGCCGCGAGGTGTCGCGGTCGCAACGCTGCTCATTATCCTGGTGAACGCGTATGTGTTCCTCGAGGAACTTGCAGGCGGCAACCGTTTTGTGCGCGCGTGGTCGGCGATTCCTCTGCGGATCACGCATGGGCATGGCGAAATAACGCTGCTTACCTCAATGTTCATGCACGCGAGTTGGATGCATATCATCGGCAACATGATTTTTCTTTGGGCGTTTGGCCCGGCCATCGAGGATGCCATGGGTCATGCGCGCTACGTTGCTTTTTACCTGACGGGCGGCGTGGTGGCGATGCTGGCCCAGGTTCTGGCAGACCCGCACTCGAATGTCTCGTGCTTGGGCGCAAGCGGCGCGATTGCGGCGGTGATGGGAGCGTTTATCGTCACGTTTCCGCGCGACCGCATTCGCACCTTGCTGTTCTTTTTGATCTTCTTTCGGGTGACGTACATTCCCGCTGTTTTTCTCATCGGTTTTTGGATTCTTACCCAGTTTCTGAACTTTGGCATTGTGGCCGATGCCCGCACGGGAGGCGTGGCTTACATGGCGCATATTGCGGGGTTTCTGTTCGGGGTCGTGACGGCACGGGCGTTCGAGGGGCCGAGACGAATGAATTTTGCTGAAGTTTGAGGCGCCTGGGGCGTGAGGGAGGTGGGATTGACGCTATGCGCTTTTCTGTTGCGAGGTGCGCTCGATCGAAGGTCTAGTTGAGGGCTGCGCGTTCGGCGGCGAGGTAGTCTAGCCAATCTTCCATGCCGGCGCCGGTTTTGGAGCTGGTTTCGAAGATGCGGATGCCGGGGCGAATTTCGTTGATGTTTTTGAGGGCCAGATCGCGATCGAAGCCGCAGGGTTCGGCGATGTCGATTTTGGTGATGACGGCGGCGTCAGCGGAGTTGAACAGAGTGGGGTATTTGAGGGGCTTATCTTCACCTTCAGTGACGCTGAGAAGCGCTACACGAATTTTTTCGCCAAGGTCGTAGCTGGAGGGGCAAACCAGATTGCCCACGTTCTCAATGAACAGGTAGTCGAGGCCGGAGAGCTGGACGGCTTGCGCGCCGGCGGCGTCGGCCCAGCCAGTGAGATGTTTGTCAATCATTTCGGCGTCGAGGTGGCAGATGCCGTGGGTATTGATCTGGCGGACGGGGGCGCCGCTCGCAGCGAGGCGACGGGCGTCGTTGTCGGTTTCAAGATCGCCAACCAGGGCGGCGACCCGTGCGCCGCTGGCGCGGAGCTCGCGGAGGGTAAACTCAAGAAACGCGGTTTTGCCGGTACCGGGGCTGGAGACGAGGTTGAGAACCAGCACGCCAGCGGCGTTGTAACGGGTGCGCAAGCCGGCGGCCAGTTCGTCGTTCTTCTTGAGGATTCCGCGCCGGAGCTCGACAATTCTGGTGGTCATACTGTCTCCTCGACTGCGTCGATCTCAATGGATTCGATTTCAAGTTCACGGCCCTGGCGGAGGTCAGTGGTGGGCTCGCCGCAGTGCGGACAGCGGAAGCTTTTGAGGCTTCGCAACTCGCCGTCTTTGCCGCAGGCTGTGCAGCGCACAACAACAGGGAGAATTTTGACAACCAGCTTTGAGCCTTCGAGCGGGGTGCCATCAACGGTGATGCCCCAGCAGAACTGGAGGGAGTCTTCAATCACGGAGGCCAGCGCGCCGACGCGGAGACGGACTTCGAGAACACGCGCGCCGGGGTAAGCGGCTGCTGACTCGGTGACCGCGTCCACAATGCTTGCGGCGATGGAAAGCTCGTGCATGAATGATCGATTTTACGCCGTGGGCGGGTCGGCGGTCGCGGCCCCAAGCCGAAAGGGGCCTGGATTTACAATCGAAAGGTGCATCCAGACACGACTCAGAAGATCATTCTCGCCGAAGACTTGGTGAAGGTTTATACGGCGGGCAAGTTGCAGGTGGCCGCGGTTCACGGGCTGTCATTGGAAGTGGACAAAGGCGAGTTTGTGGCGATCGTGGGGCCTTCAGGTTCGGGCAAGTCGACGCTTTTTTACCTGCTGGGCGGGCTGACTCGGGCTACCAAGGGCCGGGTAGTGATCGACGGCGTGGACTTTGCCACACTGGACGACGGCCAGCGGACCCGGCTGCGGAGACACCGGATCGGATTCGTATTTCAGAAGTTCAACCTGCTGCCAACGCTGTCGGCGATGGGCAACATCGAGATTGCCTACGCGATCAGCGGGCGCAAGGAGCCGATGGACCTTAATTACCTGGACCACCTGAGCCAGATGCTCTCGATCAAGGGACGGCTGGTGCATCGGCCCTCGGAGCTGAGCGGAGGCGAGCAGCAGCGGGTCGCGATTGCGCGGGCGCTCATCACCCGGCCGGCGATTGTGCTGGCCGACGAACCGACGGGCAACCTGGACACCAGGAACTCTGAAGCGGTGCTCGAGATGCTGATCCGTTCAAACCGCGAACTGGGCCAGACGACGCTGATGATCACGCATAACCCGGAGGCGGCGTCGGTGGCGAGCCGGATTTTGTACATGCGGGACGGGCAGATTGTGCGGGAGGAAAAAGGTTCGCGGGCGGGTTGAGGCCGGGCGAAAAAAGGTCAAATCCGTGGCCAAATCGTGGGATGGGCTGGGTTTGACCTCATTTCGGCGGGCCGGTATACTCGAAGTTGCAACAAGCGGGAGTAGCTCAGTGGTAGAGCATCGCCTTGCCAAGGCGAGGGTCGCGAGTTCAAATCTCGTCTCCCGCTCCAAACCGCCCTCTGGAGCGATCCAGGTTGGCTACGGCGGTTGGGAGCGAAGTAGATCAAGTTAGAAGGCTGCCCTGCCAAGGCGCGGTACCCAAGTGGTAAGGGAGAGGTCTGCAAAACCTTTATGCGCCGGTTCGATCCCGGCCCGCGCCTCCAACACTTTCAAAGTAAATTTGATGTTCTATGTTGATTAACGCGCTCTTCCACGCCTATTCGCAGGTGTGCCTTTTTCGCACTCAATCGTGGTAAATCGGGCAAGATTGCGGAGTGGGGTCGGACCAAAACCGGGCCGTACTCGCACCATATTTGGTTCATTCCAGCATCTGCCCTTGGACGCATGGACTTGGCCTGGAGCCCCCGCTGAGTTGGCGCTACTCGGCCACATACCGCCACCCCATTGCATGGCTTTACTCCAGCCTGCCACGACACCTACAATTGCCGCGCCTGCAAAATCATGCTGAGGATTGAAAGCAATGGGCTCTGCAGCTGTCAGTCAGCGAGCGCTGAGGGTCGAGGTCAACGTCATTCGTTTCCTCAATTCGTTTCTCGTCGCCTTCCTGGTGTTGATTGCTGCCCCACCCGCGCATGCCGCCTCGAACGGACTCGCCTTGACCCCGCCCATGGGTTGGAATAGCTGGAATCACTTCGGCTGCAATCTCAACGAGTCGGTTATCCAGCAAACCGCTTCTGCCATGGTCAGTAGCGGAATGCAGGCCGCCGGATATGAATACATCAACCTGGATGACTGCTGGATGGCCAGCAGCCGCGACGCAAATGGCAATCTTGTTCCCGACCCCGTCAAGTTTCCCAGTGGAATGCCCGCACTAGTCGGGTATATCCATAATCTCGGCCTCAAAATCGGCCTCTATGAAGACGCTGGAACCGCAACCTGCCAGGGATATCCGGGCAGCTATGGGTATTACCAGCAGGACGCGAACACTTTCGCGTCGTGGGGTATCGATTACATCAAGCTGGACTGGTGCAACACGGGCGGAAACCTGAATCTCGACCCGCCGACTCAATATGCCCAGTTCGCGCAGGCTCTCGCCAATTCAGGACGCCCCATCACCCTCAGCATTTGTGACTGGGGCGCAGATACTCCCTGGGTTTGGGGCCCGGCCACCGGCAATCTCTGGCGCACCACTGGAGATATCGGGGATAGTTGGCTGTCAATGGTCACTAATATGGACGCGAATAGCGCTCTGGCAGGGTCCGCGGCGCCTGGAGCGTGGAACGATCCCGATATGTTGGAAGTCGGCAACGGCGGAATGACCGATGCGGAATACCAAACCCATTTCTCCATGTGGGCCATGATGGCGGCGCCGCTCATTGCCGGCAACGACCTCACCAATATGGATTCGGCCTCTCTCGCGACTCTCACCAATTCAGAAGTGATCGCGGTCGACCAGGATCCCTCCGGTGTGCAGGGCGTCCTCCTCTTCGACAACGGTTCGGGCCAGGAGGCATGGGCGAAGAAGGTTTCAGGAGCAACGGTAGTTACGCTGCTCAACGAGTCGGCGAGCACTTCAACCGTCACCTTCAACTGGAGCGATATCGGACTTGATTCTACTCAGACAGTTCCGGTTCGCGATCTGTGGGCGCACCGTGATCTGGGAACATTTTCCAACAGCTTCTCTGCCGCGGTCCCTTCCCATAGCGTCGTCATGCTGAAAATTGGCGCGGTTGCCATGCCGCCCGTGCAGAACATCTACGAGGCCGATGCCAGTGGCAACACTCTCAGCGGCCAGGCCGTCCTTCTCTCATGCGATTGTCTGGATGGAAACAGTATCGGCTATATCGGAAATGATCCTGCGAACTTTGTCACCATCAACAACGTTCAAGCCCCCGCCGGCGGATCCTACGAGATGACCGTCTATGCGTCTGTTGATGGCACGCGTTCTTTCTCTGCCAGTGTCAATGGTGGTATTCCGGTAAAAATCGACATGACCGGAACCAGCTTTTCCGTGCCCTCCATCAGTGGTACTGTCGTCGAGCTGAATGCCGGATCCAACAGCATTCAATTCTCCAACGCGACTGCTTGGGCGCCCAATCTCGACCATATCGTCTTGTCGCCAAGAACAAGCGCCCAACCAGGGTTCAACATCTCTTATCCAACGCAGGATCTGACTCTCGTCGCGCCGGGACAAACCGGAACCGCAATGGTCGGCTTGATTCCGGTTGCCGGCTTCACGGGAACCGTGACCATAACATGCAGTTTGCCGCCTGCGATGACTGGTGCAAGCTGTGCGGCGCCTGCAACCACCTTAGACGGATTGAATAGCGCCTCTGTTTCTGTCGTGATCGCGACATCAGCGGCGACGCCAAACGCGGCGGTCCGCAGTCGGGCGGCAGAAGTTCACGCGCTTGCGGGTCTCAAGACAGAAGAGAAGTTGGCATCTGGCCGGCCCCGCAGGTTCCACGCGCTTTTGCCAATATCAGGATTGGCTCTCTGCGTTTTTGTCTTTTTCCCTAAACGTGCTCGGAACTCAACTCTGCTGATGCTCCTCTCCCTCGCCGTCTTTCCCGCAAGCCTCATGGGACCGGTTGCGTGCAGTGGGAACAGCCCTCTCCATTCGGAGTCTGCGGTTTGCTCAACGGTTCCCAACCCTCCAACCTCTCTCGCGGCCGCCTCGACCACCAGCTCGGCAGCAACTCTCAGTTGGTCGCCCGGCGCAATAGGTTCAAACTGCGCGATCACGGGGTATAGCATTTATCAGAACAGTCGCGTGATTGCGACATCTGACGCTCCAACCTATGCGGTGACGGGATTGGCGCCCGCAACAACCTATACATTCTCGGTGGCAGAGAACGATTCGTATGGCGCTTCGTTGCCCAGCCTCGGCATGACGATGACGACCGGAAATCCCGGTAACGCGACTCTTCCGGGAACTTATCCGGTAACCGCTACAGCAACCTCGGGCGCCATCGTGCAGTCCACGAGCTTCAACGTCATCGTGGATTAGTGCCGGTTGTGGCGGCTGCCGCAGCGTCTCCGCCGGGCGGTGTCTCAACTAAGCCACGATCGTTCCGTCGCGCACTTCATCGCCCAAAAATAAAACAGCAGGAGGCCGTAACGAAGTCGTGACCTGCTGCTTTTAAATTCGCCGAAACCTCCACAAATGCTGATCACCAACAACAAGGAGAACCTGTGACCATTGCCGAAAAATTCCACACTGTGGAGTACGGCGCGGAAGACAGCTACTCCATCGACCTGCCGCCGGCGCTTCCGCTTTGTGCCGGGTCGCCCCTCCTTGAGGTCGAGTCGACTTGACTGCATTGCTTTCTGGCTACGGCTATCCAGAAACTGCTGGAGCGACGGGAGTACGGCGAACGCGAGCTGCGATGCGCGTGAAGACTTCCCATGGAATGGTTTCAGAGGCGTCCGCGTGATCGTAAGCCGAGATCGTTTCGTCCCCCTGGGTTCCAAGAATTACTACCTCGTCGCCGGCTTCAACCCCTGAGATTTCAGTCACGTCGAGGATTGCGTGATCCATGCTGACACGGCCAACCAGCGGGGCTCGCTGGCCGCGGACGAGCAGGCTAAAGCGGTTGCCCAGGCTGCGGCTAAGGCCGTCGGCGTAGCCCAAAGTAACCAGCGCCAGACGCATGGTTTCAGTGGCCACAAAGGTTCCGTTGTAGCCCACCACGGTGCCGGCTGGAATTGTGCGGAGGCTCATGACCTGAGTTTTCCATGTGAGCACAGGCCTGAGTTTTGAGCGCGCAGAGATGAGGGCCGCGGGCAGATCCAGCTCCAACTCCGGGTAGAAGCGCGGGATGACACCGTAAAGGGCAATGCCGGGACGCAGCAACGCCTTCATGCCGTGGCGAGCTGCCAGGGCCGTGAGGTCGACAATGATTGTTGAGAACAATACGGAGGATTGGCCCACATTGAGCCAATCGGGATAAAGTCCGGCCGCCTCAACAGCTTCGAGCGCTTTTTGCAGCTGGTCTAGTTGTGCCCGGTTGGCCTGACCATCGGCTTCGTCGGCGGCGTAAAGGTGGGTCATTATACCTTCAAGCCTGAGCGGCGAACCGGACGCGAAGCGCGCCAGCAGAGGAGCGAGCGCATCAGGATCGGCACCCTGGCGGCTCATACCGGTATCGATCTCGAGATGGAGCGGCAAGGAACCCGCCGGAAGTCCCGCTGCGCGCGCCGCGGATTCAAGATCGTCGAGCTGAGCGGACTCCCAAACCACGGCCGTTAGCCCCTCTTCGATCAGGGTCGCGCCCTGGCCTGGAACGACGCCACCTATGACCATTACGCGCGTCTGGGGGCAAAGTCTGCGCGCAGCAACGCCCTCTTCCACCGTGGTCACGCCGATCCACCGCGCCCCTGCGCGGACCACCGCGGGAGCGCACAAGGCCAGCGAATGGCCGTAAGCATCCGCTTTGAGAACAGCCATAAGTTCCGCTTGGGGAGGAGCAAGGCCCTCGAGAAAACGGTAGTTGCCTTCAAGAGCGCTAGTCCTGATCTCAACCCAGCAAGGGCGCGTTCGCATCGGAGTTTCCCTATGCCAGTTTACGGCATGCGCGGCATGCCTATTTGCTTAGGTCAGGACAACCCAGGTCGATCTACGCTCCTTCCTGTTGCGATCGGAAGTGTCGCTCAAAAATTCAACTTCACACCGAACTGAATCTGCCGCGAGGTGGTTGAGGTCGCGGTCACCACGCCGGCGGTGGGCGAAATCTGTGATGGGGTGACCGTCTGTACATTGCCGGTTGTCGTTATGGTTGGCGCCGAGGAGTAAACCACTTCATTCGGCGTGAGGAAGTTGGTGCGATTCAGAATATTGAAGAATTCCGCACGAAATTCAAGATTCAACTGCTCGGTAAGATGCGACTTCTTCACTGCGGAGAAATCGAGCTGCGCGAGCCCCGGTCCCGTGAGCGCATCGCGCGACACATTGCCATAGGTTCCGTAGATCGTGTTGCCGCCGCCGGCATTGGGCACGCTCACCGTAGGCTGAATAAATGCGTTCGGATTGAAGTACTCACCTGCCGTGCGCGGATAGAGTTTCCCGTTGAATGCAGGATTCCAGCTCGGCCGGATTGGATTGCGCGAGTCTCCGTTGACGGGCGGATTGTAGCCAAGCTGCGGCGAGAAGGGGAAGCCGCCTTGCGCGGCAAGAATACCGCTCGCTGTCCAGCCGCTCGCGAAAAAGCCAACCGGTCCCGGAGCGTGATTGAGGAAACGCTCCTTGGGGCCGAATGGCAGGTCATAGCTCCCGTTGATTGAAACCGATTGGCGGACGTCGGTGGCCGCTGGGCCCCAATCCAGCTTTGGCTGCAGCGGAAACTCAACGTATGCCGGCGTATTTCCGCTCACGCTCGTGTTCCACGCCGAGCCATCGTCCAGATTCTTCGACCAGGTGTAGTTGCCACGAAATTGTAAGCCGTTGGCGTAGCTGCGCCGAACGTCGGCCTCCAGCGCGTTATAGAGCCCCGTCCCCCCGGACACCCACGAAGTGGTGTTCGCTAGATTAGGATTCGCATAGGTGGTGCTGGGGTAGTAGGCCTGCCCAGAGGATGTGTAGGCCGGCACAGGTTCATTCATATCCTCTGACTGAATCTGGTGGTAACCGTGCCATCCCACGTAACCAATGGTGAGCGACGTTCGCGGAGCGATCTCTTGCTCCAGGCGTAAGCTCCAGCTGATCACGGCTGGCGTGGCAATATCGGGCTGTACGTTGCTGGGCGACACCTTGGCGGTAGCCGGAGGCGCCACGCCCGGCGTGAAGTTCAGGTCCGATACCGCGATGCTCTTGATGGACTCGGCCGTGTTGAAGGGAGCGGTCTGGTCGAAGCGGTAGTCGAGGGTGTCGAGCAACCCGTGGTAAAGCCCGACGCCACCGCGGACGGCGGTCTTGCCGTCGCCTGATACGTCCAAGGCAAAGCCCAGGCGCGGATTGGGAAGAAACTTAGCGCGGTTAGTCGCGAGCGCAGAGCTGCCCACGATTGGCGTTGTCTGCAAGACGCCATCGACAATGGCGTAGTTCGACGCGCGCCCCTGCGACTCGTTCCAGCCGTTGGTGGATTCCGACCTGAAGCCTGCGCGGACTTCGAACCGAGGCGTCACTTTGATCGTGTCCTCAAGGAATCCTGCGCTCTCGAGCGATCGCCACCCCAACTCGGTCGGCGCTGGCACAAGAGTAAAAGTTGCCACCGTTCCCTGGAGAAAAGAAGTGAGTGTGCTGAACGAGGCTTGCCCATACTGGTCCTGCGCAAGCAGATCGTTGGCCTGCACACGCTCCAACCAGATGCCTGCTTCAATCTGCTGCCGGCCGCGCGACCAGTAGACGTGATCGTCTTCCGTGAACAGGTTGCGCGCCGTGCGGTTGTTGCTGCCCGTGTTTGCGCCCGCACCCGTGATGGTCGACGCTCCATTGGAAGCCGTGCTGCCGCTGATGACGATGGCGCCCACCGGGTCGCCGCC
Source organism: uncultured Acidobacteriaceae bacterium (assembly GCA_963793885.1). Lineage (GTDB taxonomy): Bacteria > Acidobacteriota > Terriglobia > Terriglobales > Acidobacteriaceae > Telmatobacter. The sequence goes on along the minus strand of CAWCBQ010000001.1, from coordinate 474,627 downwards.
GACCCAACCTGGGACGCTCACCGGCACGATGCCGGTAAAGAAGTAGCTGGCGCGGGAGTAGCCAAATCGAGCTGTGTTGAGGAGAGTCGGCGAGAACACATGCTGCTCCTGGACGCTGGAAACCTGCTCACGCAGGCTCTCGTTGATCAGGCTTAAGGGATTGGCCGAGGGCGTATTGGCTGAGCTCGAATCCACTGTATAGACTGCGAACAGCAAATCTTTGCTCCCGAGATTGTCGTCGAAACGCGTGGTCCCGAAGTCTTCGTAGATGTGCTGCGGAGGATGACTGAACGCTTCAGCAATGCCGCTTGGATTGCCGTTCGACAAGAGCTCCGGTCCATTCTGGACCGGCCAAAGATTCAAAAGCTGAGCGACCGAGGAGTTGACACCCACGTACTTCTCAACACCGGAGGAGTTTGGTACATACCCCTGGCGCGCTTCGTTGTCGGGAACCAGCGTGACGTCGCTCAGGCCCCAGTTCTGCCGGAAGCCTTCATAGTTGCCGAAGAGAAACAGCTTGTCTCTCCTGAGCGGCCCGCCCAGCGCCCCGCCGAACTGGTTGCGCTGAAATTCGGGAATCGCGGCCTGGTCAAAGTAGTTTCGCGCATCGAATGCGCTGTTGCGAAGAAACTCAAACGCTGTGCCGTGAAATTGATTTGTGCCCGACGAGGTGACGATGCTTACCTGTGCGCCATCGCGCTTGCCATAGCTGGCGCCGTAGGTGTCGCTGACCACGTTGAACTCACGCACCGCATCCACGCCCAGAAGCTCCCCGCTGGTGCCGCCGGGCGTCACGTTAATCAGTGAGGCGCCGGTGTATTCAATACCGTTCAGAAGAAAGAGATTGTCCTGCGGCCGGCGTCCAGCCACGCTGAACATGTTGCCCACCGACGAGTTTGAGGTGCCGGTCCCGCCCGCGCGTTCGCCGCTGTAGTTCACCGTCGCCGGATTCAGCGTGAGCAACTCATCGTAGCTGCGGCCATTCAGCGGCAGGTCCTTGACCTGCCGCTCATCGGTCAACCCCGCGGTCTGCTGCGTAGTCGTATTCACGTTGACCGGTTCGGCGTCCACCACAACCTCCTGCTGAACTTTTTCGACGCCGAGAGCGAAGCTCAACTGCAGGCTTTGCGCAATGGCCAGGGAGATGCCGCTTCGCTGATCGGTTTGAAAGCCATCCCGGCTCACTGTAACCATGTAGTTGCCCACAGGCACAGAAGGTGCGTAAAACCGGCCGTCTCCGTTGGTCGTCAGTGTGCGCGATGCACCTGTTTCAATCTGCCGTACAACCACCGTTGCGCCCGCCAGCCAGGCGCCGGAAGAGTCCTGTACGCTGCCGCTGATTGTGCCTCCGACAATCTGGGCGTAATCGGGCGAACCTGCACCCACAAAGAGTGCCAAAAGAAAAATCGTTGCCTTATTAATCTTCAACATGGAAACCTCCTGAGGATTGGGCCATTCAAAGACCCCGCATTTTTCACGTGAATGTGGACGCAGCACGAGTGCTTGTGGGGACTCTGCTGCTTATGTGGATTGGGAATGGGAAAGCAGTCAACAGCTACAACAACAGCGCGGCCGCCGGGAGGCGGGGCTGTGGAGCCGTGCAGATTGAAATAGCATCTTCATCGAATCGGTAATTCCGAATTTTCTTTTTCTGGTACGGAGCCGCGCAGAAACAAAAAAGCCGCGTCAGCGGGGATGCCGAATCGCGGTCTTGAAGGATTGACTAAGTCTGGACTAGTTCACCCGCAAGACCGGCGCATCGCGTGAAAACAGACGCGACAAGGGGCCGGGTTGAAGGCAAAAAGCATAAATGAACTATAGCTGAGGGCTTGTTTGGAGTCAATCCCCGCGCGAAGCGGCTGTATTTCAGCGGAGCAGGGCGAATGCTACCACCGTCTCCTGGCTGGAAGTAAGCTGGTCGAGCAGTTCTTGCTCTTGCTCATGCGGAACAGGCATCTCGCAAGCCGCGACCTCGGACGGAGTTGCACCTACGAAGCAAAGTTCGCAGTGGCCGAGCGCGTGGGAGTTGCTGGAGCTGGTGTCTGCGCTTGCGTCCATGCGAATGGGCGGACCGAAGACGCGGCAGGTCATTGGGCGCCATTCATAAACATCGCACCGGCCGGTGGCTTGGTCGAGGGCCGGGCAGGCCGCTTCGTTGGCGTAATCCTCGAAGCGAGCGCGATCGGCTTCAGTTTCGCCGAGGCTCCCCGTTTCGACGTCGCCTGGAAAAGCGGAACCATTCTCCTCGATCCATGCGCTTGCCCGGCGCTCGAGTTCGGTGGCGAGAGAGGGATTGTCGCGACGCAGAGTTTCCATGCCGGCGGCAAGCCGCAGGGCGTCAAGCTCTGTGATGCCGAAAGCGCCGAAACAACATTGCGTGCAACCGAGCCGGCAGGCCAGCCAGGCGCCTGCCCGCCGCGACGCCTCAGCCAAGGCCGCATCCACAATCTGCACCAGTTCCTCGTCGCCCGCCGGAAGGCTCATGGGGCCAAGGATACAGGATTCGTCTGGGCAAGCCTTCGCTCGCGCGCCCCACGTGTTGCCATGCCGCGGCTCGCATCCATTCCAGACGTGAGCATCGGTGCGTTATAGTCGTTGGGTAGTTCCAGAGAGGTCCCTTTGAGGTCAATTCAGTTGCTTCTTCCCATTGTGCTGTTGTCTGTCGCTGTCCCCATAAGCTTTGCCGAGCACAGCCGTCTGCTGGTTGCCCAAAAGGGCGACACGAGTCTGGCCATCGTTGATCCGGTGGCAGGAACTGTGATTGCCTCGGTCGCGGAAGGCGGAGTCACCGGTCATGAAGTGGCCGCATCACCCGACGGCAAATTGGCCATCGTGCCCATCTATGGCAACTCCGGCGTCGGCAAGCCAGGGACCGACGGCAGCAACATCGTGGTCATCAACATTGCCTCACGGAAAATTGTGGGCAACATCGCATTTGACCACGGAGTGCGGCCACACTGCGCGGTCTTCGGACCGAAGGATGGGCTGCTCTACGTGACCACGGAGCTCGACCATTCAATTACCGTAATCGACCCAAAGACCTGGAAGATTGTGGGATCGATTCCGACGGGGCAGCCGGAGAGCCACATGTTGGCAATTTCGCACGACGGGTTGCGCGGCTACACCGCGAACGTGGGACCGGGAACGGTGTCGGTGCTGGACATGAAGGCGCGCAAGACGCTTGCCATCATTCCGGTCTCCGCCAATACCCAGCGCATCGCAATCTCGAACGATGACAAGTGGGTGTTTACCGCCGACCAGACGAAGCCGCAAATGGCAGTGATCGACACGAAGGCCAATAGAGTGAAGACGTGGGTTCCGTTGGATGGACTGGGATACGGGGCGACCCTGACCAGGGATGGGCAATACTTGCTGATGCCAATTCCCGCAAAGAACCTGATCGACGTGGTTGACCTGAAGTCATTGAAGGTCACAAAGGCGGTTGCGGTAGGCGCCGATCCGCAGGAGGTGCTGACGAGGCCGGACGGAAAAGTGGCCTACGCTTCCTGCCTGGGAGCCAATCAAGTGGACGAGATCAACCTGACATCTTGGAAGGTGACTCGGTCGATTGCTACCGGCAAGGGCTCGGACGGGCTCGGGTGGGCAGAGGCACACTAGAGCTTGCGGGGGCGCGTTAAGCCCGCTCTAGCCAATCTTCCGATCCCAGGTTTCGAGCGTTCTTTTGAACTCGAGCATGAATTTGCCGGAGTCCGCGCCGTCGATCGTGCGGTGATCGAAGCCGAGGCATGAGTACTGCACCGAGCGGATTGCGAGGGTGTCGTTCCCTTCGGAGTCGGTGAGCACCATCGGCTCCTTGCGGAGGCCGCCAATCGCCAGGATCGCCGATTCAGGCTGGTTGATGATCGGCATACCGAACTCCCCGCCGAAGGCGCCCGAGTTGGTGAGGGTGAAGGTGGAACCAGTGGTCTCGTCGGGCATCAGCTTCTTGGTGCGGGCCCGGCCGGCGAGGTCGGCGATGGCGCGAGCGAGATCCACAAAGCTGCGCTGTTCGGCCTCTCGAATCACCGGCACGATGAGGCCCCACTCGAGAGCTACGGCGATGCCGAGATTGATGTTCCGGTGGTAGCGGATGGATCCGTTCTCGCTGGATGCGTTGAGAATGGGAAACTTGCGCAAGGCTTCGACGGCAGCCGCTGCGATGAACGGCATAAACGTGAGCTTGATGCCGTTGTGGTGCTCAAACGCGATTCTCTCGCGCTGGCGCAAGCGGGCGATGCGGGTCATATCGACCTTGTAGACCGTGTGTGCGTGGGGACTTCTTTGAAGGCTCTCAACCATGCGCTGGCCGATGATGGCGCGCATCTTTGTCATTGGCACCAGTTCATCAACCAGCCGCGGCACAGCAGATTGCGCCTTCGCCACGCTTGCGGCGGGGTTGGCGAGATGGCGCAGAATATCTTCCTTGGTGATGCGGCCCTCGGAACCGGTGCCGGAGACCTGGGCTAAGTCGACATTGTTTTCATTGGCGATACGGCGCACCAGCGGTGAAGAGCGGATGCGGCGGCCGTCAGGCTGCGGTAAGGTGGACTGCACCTGCGGCAGAACGATCGTCGCGGCCACCTGCCCCTCTGGCGCGAGGATGGATCCTGTGGGTGGATGGTTGCCTATGACTGCAACCACCGTATTGATTTCGACTGTGACGCCCTCGGCAACTTTGATTTCAGAAAGAATACCGGCGATGGGAGCAGGAATCTCTGCATCCACTTTGTCAGTAGAAATTTCGAAGAGCGGCTCGTCTTTGCCGACATAATCGCCTACCCTCTTGAGCCATTTGGTTATGGTTCCTTCGAAGATGGATTCGCCCATCTGGGGCATGATGACGGCGATACCGCTGGAGGGCTCGACGACCGTGGACTCGGCTCTTGCGAAGGGAGCCGCCTGTGTGGCAGGCTGCGCTTGCGGCACGGAGTCAGGCCTGGTTTGAGGATCAACGGCAGGACCAGATGCAAGGGAACCGTCGATAATGGCTACGACCGTATTGATGCCGACCGTTATGCCCTCGGGAAACTTTATCTCGGTGAGGATGCCGGCCGCAGGCGAAGGAATCTCAGCGTCCACCTTGTCGGTAGAGATTTCAAAGAGCGGCTCGTCTTTTTCGACACGATCCCCCGCCTTCTTGAGCCACTTGATAATGGTGCCCTCAACGATCGACTCGCCCATTTGGGGCATGATTACGTCGCTTGGCATGAATCCTTCTCCCCGCGGAACGAAATGCGTTTACAGGCGGCTCCTGCCGGATTATAAATCGCGGAATGGCGACGCAGACCCGAAACGGGTGGGCGAAGCAGGATTTGAGAGCGGCGAAGGTGACGCTCAGCTCCGAACAGGGCGGTCCTTTGAGTGGATGAGACGCTCGATCTCACTGGGAACCTGGAGGGGCGTGTCTTGTGCGGGAAAATTGAGCGGTGACTGAGCGTAGGATCGCAGCGCTGTGAGGCTTTCGACGGCAAGAACCGGCTGCCCAAAGACCAGGCCGAATTGACGGGCTGCCTGGTGAGCGACGGCTTCGAGACTGGGGATTTCTTGGCTCCCTCCTGAGAATGAGGCGGCGAGGATTTCGTTTCTAAGGCTGGTTACAGGCCGATCGGTGATGCCGCAGGGGTTTATGAGGGCGAAATCGCTCAGGTCGGTGGAAACGTTAAAGGCGAATCCGTGAGAGGTAATGCCGCGCGAGACGTGAATGCCGATGGCGCCGATTTTGCGCCCTGTAGGTGCCGGCTCTTCGGGTGAACTTTCTGGAGCTTGGTCGAGGCCGCACCAAACGCCAGTGAGCTTCGGGATGCGTCCCGCTGGGATGGCGAAGACTCCACAAAGGCGAATAAGAACTTCTTCCATCATTCGGACGAAGTCGACCGGGCCGAGGCGGCCGCCGTTGGCATTTTGCAGGCCGCGGAGGTCGAAGATGGGGTAGCCGACGAGCTGGCCCGGGCCGTGGTAGGTAACATCGCCTCCGCGGTTGATTTCATAAAGGGAGACGCCCCGGGCTGCAAGAAGCTGATCGGAGGCCAGGATGTTGGCGCGCTTGGCGTTGCGCCCAAGTGTAAGAACAGGCGGATGTTCGAGCAGCAGAAGAACGTCGTGAATGCGGCCCTGGAGCCGGAGGTCAACCATCTCCGCCTGAAGGCGCAGCCCTTCGTCGTAGGGGGTTCGTCCGATATAGAGGTACTGAATCATAGTCCCCTCAACATTGTCCCCTCAACATTGTAGTGATCGGGGGGCGCTGGTTTCGCCCGTGAGAGTGCTGAAGGCCCCGAGGCAGGTTTCAAGTTGCTGTACACTACCTTCTGGCAGGAGGACCGGGCGGTCGCTGCCGGGAGCCGTGCGCAAGCGGGGCTGCCGGGGGAGGAAAGTCCGAACTCCGCAGGGCAGTGTGCCGGATAACGTCCGGGACGTGAGCTTGAAGGCTCATGGACGGCCAGTGCCACAGAAAAAATACCGCCTCGGCTACCCCTCCTCTTACGGGAGCTGGGCGACCCCGGGAACACCGGTCAGGTTCGCCTGATCGGCTGCTTTCCGGCGCTGGGGTAAGGGTGAAATGGTGCGGTAAGAGCGCACCGCTCCGGTCGTGAGGCCGGAGGCAGGGTAAACCCCACACGGAGCAAGACCAAATAGGGAGGGAAGCTCCGCCAAAGAGCCAGGCGGGACTGCGCATCGGCCCGATGCGGCAAGGCGGCTCGAGCAATTGCCGAAACCTCCGGGTAGGTCGCTGATGAGCGTTCGCGGTAACGCGGCGCCTAGAGGAATGACCGCACACGACAGAATTCGGCTTACAGGTTCTCTTGCCGAATCACCATGACGGCCCCGGCGGATAGTCTCCACCGGGGCCGACCATTTGGGGGTACCGGCGTTAACGGCGCTTATCCGCTACCATCAAGTCATGTTACGAGTGAAGCGATTGGACGAGGGGGCACGGTTGCCCGTGGTGGCGCATCCGGGCGAGGATCTGGGATATGACGTGTTTGCGCTGGAGAGGGTCGTGCTGGCTCCGCGGACCACGGTAAGAGTGAGAACGGGCATCGCGGTCGAGGCGCGGAACCCGGAAACCGGCGCTCCATTGGGGCTGCTGGTGAGGGACCGGTCGTCAATGGCGGCGCGGGGCATTGCGACCACGGGCGGCGTGATTGACGCGGGGTACCGGGGCGAGATCCTGATCCTGATGACCAGCCTGAGCGAGGGACCTTTGGAACTGGAGGCGGGCGAAAAGATCGCTCAAATGATTCCGGTTCCGGTGCTGACGGGTGAAGTGGAAGAGGTGGAGAGTCTTCAAGAGTCGTCGCGGGCCGGGAAGGGATTTGGGAGTTCGGGGACGTAATGCCGCTTTCGGCTCCTGGCTTTAAGCCTTGAGCTCTCGGCCTTCCCATCCCATAACAATGGTGCCGTAACGGGACCGGCCCGACGGGGCTTTAACTTGCCTTGTTTGGAGCGTGGAACTGGCTGCGGTAGCAGCGCGTATCGTTCAATGAGCTTGCGTGGGGTCTGTGTGCTCGCGCGAGCCGTACACTGTAAGGTACAGGACAGGAACCTCGCACCAGGCCTGGAGAGCTGAATCATGCAATTCACAGAGGCACTGAAACTCGCGCTTCAATCGCTCTGGGGTAATAAAATGCGCACCATTCTCACCCTGCTGGGCGTGGTGATGGGCGTGGCATCGGTGATCATGGTGATCACAATGGTGAATGGGGCGAACAAGTACGTCGCCAACAAGCTCTCAAGCCACGGCGCGGACGTGTTCTCCGTGTCGCGGGCTGCCGGCGTGATCATGTCGCCGCAGGAATACACCAAGTACCAGAAGCGCAAAATCATCAGTTTCGAGGACTACGAGGCGGTAAGGGACGGCTGTACGGAGTGCAGCGAAGTGGGCGCAATGCTGGACTCCTCGACAGGGGTGGTGTACAACGGGCAATCCACCACAGGAACCAATCTGCTGGGCATGACGTGGACGATGCTCGACTTGAACAGCACCGAGATCGCAATGGGCCGGGGATTTACGCCATTGGACGACCAACACGGGGCCCATGACGTGATTGTCGGCTACGACATTGTGGACAATCTGCTGGGCAACGCCGATCCGATCGGCAAAGAGATTCGCGTGGACGGAATTCCCTACACAATTGTCGGCGTAGGCGCGCGCCTGGGCAAGATGTTCGGGCAGAGCGAGGATAACTGGGTGGCCGTGCCGATCACCACCTACGAGCAGACCTACGGCTTTAATAGCACGGTGTCTATCTATGCCCGCGCGGGTGGCGATGCGGCGTCGATGGAGCGGGCTGAGAACGAGGTAAGGGTGTTGATGCGCGCGCGGCGCCACGATGCTCCAGGGCAGGAGGATAGCTTCGAGTTGGAGACCAACGATACGTATATGAACATCTGGAAGCAATTCACAGCCATCTTTTTCGACGTCGTGGTGGGCATCGCCTCCATCTCACTGGTGGTGGGCGGCATCGTGATCATGAACATCATGCTGGTGAGCGTGACCGAGCGGACGCGTGAGATCGGGGTGCGCAAGGCGCTGGGCGCACGTCAGCGGGACGTGTTACTGCAGTTTCTTATCGAGAGCGCAACCATGGCTCTTACTGGCGGAGTGATCGGCGTGCTATGCGGTGTGCTGGCGGCTAAGCTGATCACGGTGATTATCGGATTCCCAACCAACGTTCAGGCGTGGAGTGTTTTGCTGGGACTGTTTGTGTCTGGCGCCACCGGGATTTTCTTCGGCGTTTACCCCGCCAGCAAGGCCGCCAAGCTGGACCCGGTGGTTGCATTAAGAGCAGAGCTGTAGAGGCAGCAGCAATTATGGCCCAAGGACAAGGTCGCGAATCTATCAGGATGGCCCTGGATACGCTTAGGGCGAATAAGTTGCGCTCGGGGTTGACGATCCTGGGCATTGTGATCGGCGTAACGACGGTGATTACAATCTCATCGATCATCAACGGACTGAACAACCGGGTGGCCGATTTTGCCAGTTCTCTCGGCACCAATGTGTTCTGGGTGTTCCACCTGCCGTTCGGCCCCGAAAAGCTGACCAGCGAGGAGCTGACACGCAGAAAGCTGACGATCGACGACACCCTGGCGGTGCGCGAACTGCCTCATGTTGTGGCTGCCGATGCGATGCAGCGATACGCGAAGGGTTTCTTTGTCGGCGGCGTGAGCGTGAAGTACCAGGGGCGCAAGGTTGCCGGTTCCATCTATGAAGCGCACACAGCGCAGGTGGCTGATACAACCAACACGACCCTCCAGGAGGGTCGGTTCTTTACTGATGGGGAAGACCAGCGCCACGCAAAGGTGGTGGTCCTTGGACACGACACGGCGGAAGATCTTTTTGCTCCTGGAGAAGATCCCATCGGCAAGGAAGTTAACATTGAGACCTCACTTTATACCGTCATCGGGGTCATGGACCCGCGCAAACAGCCGTTGGGTACGGGGAAGAACCCCAACGACAACTCGGTGTTTTTCCCGATCAACACCTTCCATGACCTCCATCCCGAAGTCACAGATCTGATGATCAACGCGAAATACGACGATCCCAAGAACAAGGATCTTGTGGAGGAAGAGATTCGTGAGCTGCTGCGCATCCGACGTCATGTGAAGACGCAGGCCGACGACAACTTTGACATCTTCGGACCTGACTCGCTTACCGAGCTTTGGGGGCAAATCACGGGCGGTCTGGTGGCGTTCATGATCGCCGTCTCCAGTGTCGGACTGATGGTGGGAGGCGTGGGTGTGATGAATATTATGCTGGTGAGCGTGACGGAACGTACGCGCGAGATCGGCATACGCAAGGCGATCGGAGCGACCAAGAGGACCATCATGACACAGTTCACCACTGAAGCGATCACGCTGTGCGCGTTGGGCGGGTTGGTGGGCATCCTGGTCGGTGCCGTGCTCACGTGGATTGTCTATTTTCTCCCAATCGGATTGCCGGCATCCCTGTCATTGATGTGGGTTTCGATCGGGTTTGGGGTCTCCTGCGCGATCGGATTGCTATTTGGAATCTATCCTGCGTGGAAGGCAGCGAATCTTGATCCGATTGAGGCTCTCAGGTACGAGTAAGCAAGGGAAATGCGGAGATAAGCCCGTTCCCGGACCTAACCTCTGATTGCTGGCAGCTGTACACTGCTTCTGTGATGCCGCATGGATTGGCTCTGGCTTTGGAGATATTCACTACGGTCCTCACCGTGGCCGGGATGGGGTACTTTCTGGCGGCGATGGTAGCGGCGCGTGTTTATCTCCACGAACGGCGCAGGACCATGGCGGCCTTCGCACCGGGAGTGAGCGTCCTTAAATCGCTAAAGGGGCTGGACCCCGGAATGATGAACGCATTTCGCAGCCAGTGCCGGCAGCGTTATGCCGGCGAATTTGAACTCCTGTTCGGGGTTTCGTCGCTCAACGACCCTGCCGTGGAAGCCGTCGAAAAGTTAAGGGCCGAGTTTCCGGGGCTTGCTATCCGGCTCGTCGCATGCCCGAAACGGCTTGGAACCAACGGCAAAGTTAGCACGCTTGTGCAACTTGCGGCACATGCTCGTCACGATTTTCTGCTCATCAATGACTCCGACATCACTGTCTCAGAGCGGTACCTGGAGCGGGTGATGAATTGCTTCGCTCCGAAGGGCGATGCAGGCGAGATGGTGCGCGTAGGGATGGTGACGGCGCTTTATCGCGGCCGCGCACTTGGGACGATTCTTCAAGGCGGCCTGTGGTCGCGGGTTGAGGCGCTTGGCATCGCGACAGATTTTATGCCGGGTGTGCTCCTTTCAAAGATGCTGGAAGGCGGGTTGCACTACGGGCTGGGATCGACGTTGGCGGTTAGCCGCGAGGCGCTTGAGGGAAGTGGGGGGTTGTTGGCACTGGTGGACTACCTGGCGGACGACTATGAGCTGGGCACGCGCATCGCGAGTGCTGGCTACCGCGTGGAATTGAGCGCGGAGGTGGTCGAAACCGGCGTGCCGGCTTACGATTGGGATGGATTCACCGATCACCAGTTGCGCTGGGCGAGAACGGTGCGCGACTCGCGGCCGGCTGGCTATGCAGGGCTGATTTTTACGCATGGGCTGGGGTGGGCTCTGGTGAATTTGCTAACCAGTGGAGTGAGTCCGTTGAGCCTTTGGCTGCTTGGACTTAGCTTCTTTATGCGACTGACCCAGGCGATGACGGTGGGCACCGAGGTGCTGGGCGATCACCAGGTGCTGGCCAACCTTTGGCTGCTGCCTCTGCGCGACGTGGTGGCTATGGCCGTGTGGGCGGCGGGGCTTACAGGGAACACGATTGTGTGGCGCGGAGAGCGGTTTACGCTGAAGAATGGGAAACTCGCCGGAGCGGGAGAGCCCTGTTAGGCGAGCCCTGAAATGCGGGCTTCAACTCACATCAAATGTTGGTCTACGTCGTGCGGAAAACTGCCCGAATAGTCGCTCAAATATTCTCTGTTACCTCCCCAGAAATGTCCGCTTTAAAAGTTCAATTATGCAAGCGCGGTCATCTGGCCCTGCTTATCAGGCTTATCCGACGACGCCGGGCCAGAGTCGCTTCGGTGGTGCCGCTCTTCTTCCCTGTCCATTCAGCGAAGTCTACTCAGGGAAGTCTACGCGTCAATCCCGACAAGACCTTTTGGCCGGCAAAGCCCTCTGAGAAATGCGCTTCATTGCTCTCAGGTAGCGGGACCCCATTCTTTCTCTTTCAAAGCGACAGAAGATCGCTTCGGTTTCGATCCGATCGCAATCCCTGCCAGCAAGATTATGAAAAAGAGGGTCATCTCAGGACTCCACACGCACAGGCCGGTTTCAATTGACCACAAACCACAGAAGAGAATGAAGGCCTTGGTCGCATCCAGAAGCGGACTTTTAAGAGATGCCGGCACCTTTTGCGCGGCCCGCCACGCGAAAAAAAATTGGAAAAAAAACAGGAATAACCCGAAGACCCCATATGAAAATACAACACCCACGAGGCCGATATCATCCGTGTAGAAATACTCGCCAATTGTTGACATGGCCCCGCCGTTCCACCGGTTGCTCAGACTCCCACACCCCAGCAAGGGATGCTTCAGAATATATGGAAGCGCAGCCAGCGTCTCAAAGACCCGAGCGTTGGCAGAGGCATCCTCAGACAGTGTTCCGGTCAAAACCACAGAGAATGCATCGGAATACAATCCCAGCCGCTGTGAGAGCGCCTGTGGGAAGAGGATAAAAAGGCTCCCGAGCAAAACAGCGCCAAAGCATCCAAACTTGAACACGGCCACGGCACCACGTTTAGCCCCCCGAAGCCTAAAGAGAAAATACGTCAGGGTAATGGCTACAGCGATTGTCATGCCTCGTCCACTAGGCCCAAGCGCACTGGCAAAAAGCACGAGGGCTGCCACATAGAATTTGGCCCTTCGGGTCCGAATGCCCCGCAGGGCATAATAAAGGACTCCAAAAATAATGAGAAGGGACGGGAGCGTAAAATGATCCCCGGCAACAAAGCCAAAGCTGCGTCCTGCAAAGTCAGCTGGGTTCAGAAAAAGCTCGATCGCAATATTAATCAATAGGGTTGCCCAACTCAAGAACACCAACACGGCCTCAATATCCGAAAGCCTGATCATGCGCCGCCGAAAGGCAAAAACCAGAAAAAGCAAAGACGCCGTAAGCACAATGTGTCGTTGACTTAAGGCGCCGTAAATTAATGGCTGACCAAAAACCGCATCCGCTCGCCAAGCAGAAAGGACCACGTCTGCAGTCACTAACAGGAGCACGTAGGCTTCGAACCAGAAATCCGTCCATCCCTGCCGGAACTTTAAGATCGGATACCCGATCAAAACTACGACGAAGCAAAGCACATTCCAAACTTCCTGGACGGGTGCCATCCCTGGGAAGGATTCGAAGTATCTGAAGCCCATGAGGAGCACGCACGCAAAAAGAGCGCGTCGTATCAGCGATCCGCTCTTCCGGCCTCTGGAAGTATCCTTAGCTCCCTGCATCTCCCCTGCGATCCCGGTCCGTCTGACCCAATCAGATTGAGGTTGTTTCGTTTGGCGCCTATGTTGCAAGCGTTCGTGCGCTACGCTTGAGCGCAACAAAAGCATCTCTCTGCCAAACGTCCACTCGACCAGGTGACGGCCAACCTCGCCGCAGTGGAGATCAAGCAGAACTCCCCCAACTCATTGCAATGCCAAATCGCAAAATTACTACTCGTTGAGTTGGGAGGGTGCATAGGTAGATGCTGTAGGAAAAGTCTCCAAATCGAGCAAAACCTGCAACGCGAAAGGCCTGTTGAGAGGCGACGAAAAACAATCAGCCGGCAAACCTGAGACGCCCGCTACGAAGGATACGAACCTGAGTATGAAGTTCATCATGAAGCGCTTCCGCAGCCAAGCTGCCATACCTCTCAAACGCCCTTGCCTCCTGCCAGAACTAAAAGGCACCTGCTGCACCCGCCTCTTAAGTTTCTTCTGACTCTCCGTCGCTGCGCCGGCTAATAAGACTGCTCGGATGGTCCAAGACGCCAACAGCGTTGGCAGGGATTTCCACTCGGGTCTCCGATTCTCGTATCAGTCTATCCCGCCCACCCTGCTGGCGCCGAGTCCTGTGTTTCGACTGTTCCCATTTGCAGCGACCAACCAACGGCCAGTTGAAAGAGGGAGGTCCCGCAGGGCAGCCCCGTCTGGGGACTTCATCTGTCGGGACCGCTACCGCACCACTGGGACCAACCTCCCTGCCGCCAGCTCTGCATTGACCGCGCGGTGTCGCCAACTTCCCGGTTGTACCTGGCCGCAGCCGGTTGCCATCCCAGTGAATCGTCAGCCGTGCTAGAGTGAAATTCCACGGAGGGTCCGATGACGGCTGGGATTCAACTTCTCGGTGGGGACGAAACGATCGATTTGCAGCAACAGGTGGCGCGGCTCCAGGCGCTCCTTGAGGCTTCCCGCCAAGTCCACTCCACCACCCATGAAAACGAGGTCTTGGAGCAGGTTCTGCGCATTGTGGTGCGCGAGTTGGAAATGGCAGGCGCGGCCTTCCCGTCCGCAGGCCTGGTTTATGGCGAAGACCCGGCTGTAGCCGTCAGCGAAGTCAACGGCTCTCCGCTCTCCTGGCCTCTCGATGGCCGCGACGGCAAGCGCATGACCGAGCTCGTTGTGGCGACACCCGGTGGCCGCGATCTCACCTTGTATGAAACCGACTTTATCGAGGGTCTTGCGCTGCAGGCGGCCGTGGCTCTTGAAAATGCCCGCTATCACAAACGCAATCTTGAGTTTGCGCGCGTGCAGCAGGATCTGGACGCGGCCCGGGACATTCAACGTTCGCTGCTGCCCCAGACACTGCCCTCCATCCCGGGATACTCAGCAGCCTTTCGCTCTGTTACCTGCTATGAGGTGGGTGGCGACTACCTCGACATCGTCGAGCAGCCAGACGGCAGCCTGCTGATCGCGGTGGCGGACGTAGCGGGCAAGGGCCTGGCCTCTGCCATTATGGCGGTCGGCTTTCGTTCCGCCTTCCGCAGTATGGCCGTCACCGGCATGCCCCTCGACGAGCTGGCCACCCGCATGAACCAACATCACTGGAGCGAGGGCGACGAGGCACGGCGGCGCTATGTCACCGCCATCTTTCTACGCCTCCACCCCGAGGCCGGCGAAATAGAAGTGGTCAATGCGGGCCACAATCCCGGCTTTCTAATCGAGCCCGGGCGCTCTCCGCACGAGTTCAACGCCGCTGGCACGCCGCTGGGCCTGCTAGCAGGAATGCGCTACTCGAGCGAGCGGCACAGCTTTGCTCCCGGTTCACGGCTGCTTTTCTACACCGACGGCCTGACCGAGGTCTTCAAAGGGGATGAAGAGTTTGGGCCGGAACGTCTTATGCACGAGTTTTCTACGTGCCGGGTCGAGAACGCCGATGGTATCCTCGATGCATTGTGGACGGCCATCGAGTTATTTTCAGGGGGCGGGCCGCAGGGAGACGACATGACCGCACTTACGCTCTGCCGCGAACTCAGCTCCACGGAAGCGCCGGAATGAGCGAGCGAAAATCCACTACGGTGGAAGTGCGGTTGCCCACCCGCCTCGGCTATGAGAAGGTGGCCATGAGCGCTGCTTCCTCAGTGGCCAAGTTGATGGGTTTCCCTGAGGATCGCGTGGAGGATCTCAAGACGGCCGTTGCCGAGGCTTGCATCAACGCTATTGAGCATGGAAATTGTCTCAATGAAAAACTTTCTGTCGGTGTGGTTTTGTCTGCGGGGTCCGATGCGCTTGAAGTGAAAGTGATCGACGACGGTACCGGAATCACGTCGCAGCCTGCTAAACCAAACATAGACCGCAAGATGCATGGCGAGGAAGATGTGCGCGGGATGGGCATGTTTCTGATTCAGGCGCTGGTGGACGAAGCGGAGTGGGTTGCAGGAAAAGACGGCAAAAGCAGTTATGTGCGGCTGGTAATACGGCTGGACAAGGAATCGTAACCGCTGTGGATGGTTTAACTTAAGAATTGGGAGACCAGATCGTGCAAAGCGAAACCAAGGCGCATGTGGATCAGATCACTTCTCCGGGTGGGCAGCCGGTCACCGTTCTCCGTTTCGAGGGAGACATTTCCAGCACCTCGAAAGAGGCGGTTCTGGGCACCTACCAGGGACTGCCGAAGGGCGATGTGAAGCTGATTCTACTGGACTTTACCAAGGTCGATTATATTAATTCGAGCGGGATCGCGGTGTGCATTCAACTGCTGATCGAGGCAGCCAATTCAGGGCAGAAAGTGAGTGCTTTCGGGCTATCGCCGCACTTCGTCAAAGTGTTCACCATGGTTGGTATCACCAAGTATGCAAAGCTCTTACCGACACAGGCCGAGGCGCTTGCCGGCCTCTAACCTGGAATGTTGGCATAAATGCGGCCCGGAAGCGGCCGAATGTTCGCTTAAAAGGTTCCGTTTACCCCCCGAATGTTGGGTGAAGGGTTGCGCTTTTTTGAGGCCTTAACCTGCGAGGGTGCGCGATTTTGATGGTTTGGCTGCGGAGAACTACCCGTATCAGAGCGAGTGGCTGCAGAGAATTACCAAAAAGCGCGTTTTGGCGCATATTTGACGTGTTTTTGCGGTGCTTTTTGCTGTCTGCAGGGCCGCACGTTCGCCACCGCCGGCGCGGCCTTCGCAGAGGCATCGCGTTGCCCGGAGAGATGCTTCGAGGCGGCAATCCCAAGGAAAAAGAATCAAAGACCGCTCGCCGGGATTCCGGCCCGATTGGCTGTTCTCGACGTGTCCCACCGGGTCGGGGCGCCAGGGGAAAGCCGGCGGCCGGCGCTAGAATCCTCGTATGAACCTCACATCGAAACTGGCACCGAACCTGGCGTCTGTGCAGGCAGCTCTCGGCGAGGCTGGACTCGACGGCTGGCTGTTTTACGATCACCACCATCGCGACCCGCTCGCCGCAACGATTCTCGGCCTTGACCCCAAGGCGCACATCACGCGCCGCTGGTACTACTTCATTCCCGCGGCGGGCGAACCGCGCAAGCTGGCGCATCGCGTTGAGCAGAACCGGCTGGACGCGCTGCCGGGCACGAAGGCGCTCTACTCCAGTTGGCAGGAGCTGCACGCGGGGATTGCGGACATGATGGGCGGAGGCCACCGGATCGCCATGCAGTACTCGCCCAACAACGACATCATGTACGTGTCGATGGTGGACGCGGGCACGGTCGAGTTCATCCGCTCGCTGGGGAAAGAGGTGGTGGGCTCGGCGGACCTGGTGAGCCGGTTTCAGGCGGTGCTGAGCGAAGAGCAGATGGCGACGCACGCGGTGGCGCAGCGGGCCATCGACGGACTGCTGGCCGAGGGTTGGCAGCAGATCGGGCGGCGTCTGCGGCCAGCCTCGGGCGCTGCAGCCGGTTACACCGAATTCGAGCACATGGAGTGGTTGAGCGAGGCGATGCGGCGCGAGGGTCTGGTGTGGGAGAACGGCCCCAACGTGAGCGTGAATGCGAATAGCTCCGACTCGCACTACGAGCCCACGGCCGAGCACTCGGCGCCGCTGAGCGAGGGCGACTTCATCCTGATCGACATCTGGGGGCGGCTGCCGCAGGCGGGGGCGGTCTACTACGACATCACGTGGACGGGCGTGATTGGCCGCGAGCCGAGCGCGCGGGAGCAACAGGTGTTTGAGATCGTGTGCAAGGCGCGGGACGCGGCCATCGCCGCCGTGGAACAGGCCTTCGCTGCGAAGCGGCCAATCCGCGGCTTCGAAGCCGACGATGCGGCTCGCGCCGTGATCTGCGAGGCCGGGTTTGGCGCGCAGTTTACGCACCGCACAGGACACAACATCGCGGAAGAGATTCACGGACCCGGCGCGCACCTTGACAACCTGGAGACCCACGACCAGCGGCGGCTGCTCGAGAATACCTGCTTCTCCGTCGAGCCGGGTATCTATCTGCCGGAGTTCGGCGTGCGCAGTGAGATCGACATGTTGACGGCGCCGGGCAAGGCCTGGGTTACGGGGAGGGTGCAGAGGGAGCTGGTGAGAATTTAGGGAACGAGGGACCAAGGAACCAAGGGAAAAAGGGACCAGGGAAACGAGGAACCAAGGAAAAAGGGACCAGGGAAACTGGGGACCAAGGAAACGAGGGACCAGGGAAACTGGGGAACCTGGGGATGAGCGAGGTTGATCGTCGGGACTCTTGCGAACCCGGGTCTCGAACGTGAGACCTGGAGCACCCGGCAGAGGGTCGGTTCCCGGCATCGCTTCGGCCGTCCAGGCGACTGGTGGCCGCTTGACGACCTTTCGGAGGTAATCTCCGCATTGCCGGTGATACGCCGCGCACCCTTGGGTATGCTCAATTCCGCAAAAGCGAACCATCGCATGAAGAACCGAGTATGGCCGTAAGCACCCTAGCGCGGTCTCGCTTTCTGGACTCGGAAAAGTTCCAAGATGAAGGGATGAATTTATTGAGCCGAATGCGGTGCCTCCAGCGCGGCAGATTTCCCGGCGATACCGAATGCGATCGTCCTAATTTCGACGATGGAATCATAGCCGCTTTCAGTTTCACAGTCTTCTTCTTCGTGTTGTGGCTTATCCCGGTTGGCTGGCGAGCATTTGACGTCCATACGTCCCATGTCTTGCGCCAGGAAGGCAGTGCGGCCAATGGCGAAGTTACAGAAAGCTATCCTGGCCGCGGCAGCGTGGATGTGATATATAAGTTTTCTGTTGACGGAGCAATCTATACCGGCAGCGCAAAAATGATCGCAGATGACTACAGGATTCAAGCTCCGGGCGAAAAGATTCTTATCCGATATCTGCCGAATGATCCGCGCGTCAGTCAGCCAGTCAATTGGGAATGGTTTTCGGTATGGGAGATACCTTTCTATGTTTTGGGGTTGGGACTCCTGGCAGGAATAGGAGCTTTAATTGTCGCGGGATGGAGAAAAAGACAATTGGCACGGATCGGAGTTGTGGTCGAAGGCAGAGTGACAGGTTGTGTGCCGAATCGTAATCGATTTACGACGTATTACGAATTCACGACCGACGATAACCGTGAGTTCGAGGGGAGCGCCGTGACGTATGAGGAGTGCGAAACGGGCGCGGCCATTCCCGTTATTTATCTCAGCAGCAACCTCAGGAGAAATGATTACTATCCAATGTGATGATCTGGAGGCATGAAAAGGTATCTTATAAGCTGGCTTGGGTAGTTGGCCTTAGCGAACAGGCCTACCCCATCCCTGTTACCTTCGCCAAATTGCGCAAGAAAGAAATGCTCAACACCGCCCATCTCCGTGTTGGACAATCGGCTACGGGTTAGCGCAGTTCCGGATCGTGGTCGTGTCGTCGGCCAACCGGAGATTAGCAGAACAGGTCCCCTGACGAGGGCTTCATTTCAGAAAACGCATGAGGTCCCGCGCTACGCAACCGGGTTGGCGGCTGATCAGATGCCAGGCGGCGCCGTTCGTTGGGGGCGACCGCGTGGACATAGGGTCGTCCCGAGGCGAAAGATTCGCGGCGGTCCTCCGCGACGCCGGGACGAAACGAACGTTATCTCGTACCGCCATCCTCCATGTTGCTCCCTTCCGCTGCGATCGCGCTTCTGCCTCCGAGAAGCCCATAGCGCCAAATCATCACCAGCCATAGCGCCACCCCGCCCACAAACAACGCCAGAAACAAGGGCAGCACCTGCCACTGCGTCTTCACGGGGAACTGCTCGGGATGGAAGTAAGGCTTGAGATAGGCGTCGCGCAGCAGGTCGCGCATGACCGCCATGCTGGCAATCACCACAGCGACCAGGCCGGGCGCCGCGAACGCGGCGGCGCGGATGTTGCCATTGCGCAAGGCGCTCGACATGACCACCAGCGCCGCAACTCCGCCCGCAATGCCGACCAGAAGCAGCGTGGTGGCCAGCGGGTTGTCGCCCATGAACATCATGCGCAGATCGCGCGGCAGGGTGAAGAGAAACAGTGGGCCCACCACGAACTGCGCCATGGTGGAGAAAAGGAATGCCCTGCCGCCGAAGTTGAGCAGTTGGCGCGCATAGGCGTTATCGCGCTTCCAGGCGGCCAGCGCCATGAACACCAGCAGCAACCCGCCCACGGCCACCGCGGCTACGAAGAAGTGCAGAAAACGTGGGATGAGCGTGGGCTCGGTCAGGTTCAGATTCCAGCCGGACGGATGGGCAAAGTACTTCGCCGCCCAACGCGCCGGCGTCTGGCTGAGCGTGATGTTGTTGCTGAAGGCAAAGCCCACCAGCACAACCAGCAGCGTGCTCATCAGCATCACGCAGGCCACTTTGCGGGAATCCCGCCCGCTCCGGAAGGAGATGAAATAGAAACCGTAATAGGCGACGGTGAGAAGCACCAGCACCAGGAACCACGGCCAGGCCATGATGATGGACGAAGTGTAGAAAAACTGCCCGTAGAGCACCTGCAGGAACAGCAGCGGCGCAATGCCCAGGGTGATGGTTGCCGGCAACAGCGAGGGCAGTTTCTTGGCCACGTCGAAGAAAACGCGCTTGCCATGCTCGCGGCTCCTGGAACTCCACCTGGCGGTCAGCGCCAGCACCGCGCCGCCGAGCATGAAGTTCATGGCCACAATGTGCAGTGTGAAGGTGACAATGAGAAGCAACTTCAGCAGCCAGTAGGGAGCGGGCAGCGGATTGGGGTCCAGAACCGGAATCAGATTGGATTGCAGCATCACTTTCCTCCTTGGGTAGCCTGGTTGAACCCTTTGGCGCTGCGCTGTGTGTTGATCCACTCCACCAGTTCCAGGCGCTGGCGGTCTGTCAGTTTCAGGTCGGGCATGAGCGGAAACAGGGAGGTTAAATCCTGCAGTGCGTTGCTGGCCGAGGCCGGATCGCTGATCAGGTTCTTGAACAGAGGGTCGCTGGCCGCCACCTGATGGCACATGGAGCAGTTTTGCGCGAAGATCGTTCCGCCGTCGCTCGCGGCAGTTGCCGCCTGGGCAGAGATGGGCTCTATCGAGCTCAGGTAAGCCGCAAGTGCGCCGCGCTCCGCATCGGTGCCGGCAAAGGCAGGCATTACGCCGTTGTGCATGAATTCAAGGCCGCCCACCATGGCCTCAACCTTGGCCTGATCCCATTGCCGCAAAACAAGGTAGTGCTTGAGCCCACGGTAGGCGTTGGCCGTGTGGCAGCTTGCGCACTCGACGCGGAAGATCTCGTGCCCCACCTCGGCCTGGTTGCTTGCGGTCAGGTTGCGGTTCCGGATCCATTTAGCCGAGGTAAGAACTCCGGCAGCGCTCACCTCGTCCACGCTGAATCCACCGTCGCCGGGAATGGCCGCTGAGTAGAGCGAGTTCGCGTAAAGGTAATTGGAAATAACAAAGGGCTTGCGAACGGACTCGCGAACGAATTCAAACGAGCCCATGGCGCTCAGCGCCACCACCAGGACCAGCAGGCTGAAGGAAAGGTGCATGCGGCCCGGCTTGACCAGCGTAAGCAGCGCCAGCACCATTGCCACCCCCAACAGAATCACGGCGTGCCCGGCGTAGGTGGTGGCCGTGGGCATGGAGCCGCGGGCGCTGGCCCACAAATCGTGGGGAATTCTGCGGATGTACCAATATCCCAGCGCGGGCAGTACGGCGAGACCGGGAACCGCCCAGCAGGCGCTCCAGCGCACAATGCGCGCTTTCAGGGCCGCGTCCTTTTCCACGCTGGCCGTAATCAGCGCGTAGATGCCGGCCAGCGCCAACGCAATCGCGGTGCGGAAGCACAGCGAGGGAAAATAGGTGGCATTGAAAAAACCTCTCCAGAACTCGTGATTCCTCACCCAGCTTCCGGAGGTCAGCATAAAGGTGATGATTCCGTTGATGACCACCAGGCTCAGGTAGGCATTGATGAAGTAGACCCACCCGAACCACTGATGCGTTTTCGGATCGAGCTTCTCCCACCCGTAGAGATAGAGCAGCGCCGCCGTGATCTCAAGAAAGAAGAAGACCCACTCGATGGCCCATCCCCACACGAAGATGTGGATCAGGTCGCTCGTGGCCGCGGGGCTGATCAGGCCGATGGTGAACCAGATCCCGACTCCGCTGATGGCGCCGAAGACTACCGTTACCAGCACAAAGAATTTGCTATGCTTCTTGAGCCAGCCGAGCAGCGCGGTATCGTTCGCGCGCCGCGCCTTGCGCTCCGTCACCACCAGGAACAGCCCGCCGCCCACGGCAAAGTGAGAAACAAATACGTGCAGGATTGCAACCAGGGCAATCAGCAGGCCGGCGCCAAAGCTGACATCCCAGACCGGATAGTTCATGCGGTTCCTCCTGTTGCGGCGCAAAAATTCAACAGAGGGCGGTCCCGTCCACAGGCCTGCGCCACAACCCCGAAATCGGCCCCCTCCATTTCGCTCTCTGTACAGCCCGGCAAGCTGTGTTCTAAATCACACCATTGGAGAGCGGCCCGGTCCCGGGCTGGCGTGCAAACGCCGGGGGCAGGACCATGCGCGGCGTGGCAAATCCGCCGCACACGGCGCAATTGGCGCCTGACGCACGCGAGGCGTTTTGAATGGAGCGTATGGAGTGGCAGCGACACCATGAGCGGTCGATTAAGTGAAATCAGGCGACGTGAACGACAGTCAGTCAGTGGAAGCTTGATCCCGATCATCCGGGCTTACTTCAGAAAACACCCGAGATTTGGCACCACCCAGCCGCGTTGGGACTTAATGTGACAGTGTGCGGGGGCGAAAGGCTGCAAGACCGGCGATGAGGGCTGCCGGTTGATTTATAGTCAAAAAGGAATGGCAACCGCTCAGAACAAGCCCGTCGTGGGACAGAATACCCAGCAAGGTTTCATTTATCTGCCACTCATCGCCGGATGGCTGGTGCCGGGTGCGGGGCATTTTCTGCTGCGCAAGTGGGGACGCGGGGCGCTGCTTTCGGCGTCCATCATCGGCATGTTCGTGCTGGGGCTGGCCATGAAGGGCAAGATCTATACCGGCGCGCAGGACATATTGGACATGCTGGGAATGGTGGGGGACCTGGGCAACGGACTGCTGTTTGTGGCCAGCCGGATTTTGGGGCTCGGCGCGGACCACGTGCAGGTGACGGTGGGCGACTACGGAACCAAGTTCATTGTGGTTTCGGGGCTGCTGAACGTGATGGCTGCTGTGGACGCGCACAATTTGCGCACCGGGAGGAAGCCGTTGTGATGGGGATCTCGCACTTCTCGGCGGTGCTGCTGTTCGCGCTGTTTGCGTCAGTGGTATTCGGCATTACCCAGCGGGAGACGGCGCGGCGGATGATCCGCTATGGCGTCTACTGCTTCACGCTGTTTGTAGGCTCGGCGATCGCGCTGAGCTGGGTGATGTTCCTGATTGCGCGGTAGTGCTTTGCGCGGTTCCCGAATCAATGTAACCGTTTTGGGCTTCGTTGAGGGTAGCTTTTCCTTGAGGAAAAAGCCACTTAAGTGTTTGCCCTCTGTTTGCGGCAATTCGAGAATCGCCATAGCGGTTGAAGAGCAAGCGCGGATCTTTCGACTGCGCCTCTCACGATGAAGCCGCGAGCGGCTTCGCTCGAGATGGCACTCATTTCATTTATCAACAACTTAGCGAAAAACACCGTATTGCATGGCGATGCGGGCCAGCCTGCTAGAGAGCGCAGGCGCGGAGCTACAGCGGTTCCACAGTTGCTGCATCCAGAAGCGATGAGGCTAAGTGGCTTTTTATCAGGAAAAAGCCACCTCGGAGATCGCCAGAAGAGGCTACAAGTACTGTGGCACCGCTCTAGTCTCTGTTACTGCGGCGCCAGACCGCGGCGTCGAAGCGGTGGTTGCAGGTGTAGCCCTCGGCAAGATAGAGATCGATGGCCTGGTGGTTGGCCTCGGTGACGGTGAGCGAGATCTCGGTTGCACCCTGGCGCATGAAGTGAAAGGCAGCGAGTTCGAGCAACATGCGGGCCATGCCGCGACGCCGGTACGCCGGATGCACGCAGACCTGGGTGATGTGGCCGCCTTCAGGGCTGACGCGGGAGCCAAGAATGATGGCAACGAATTCCCGGTTGGTGCGATGAACCACGACGTGCGAGGCGGACGGAGAGAACGTGCCGCAACCGGCGTAGCGCACAATGTTGTTGAGAAAGCGCATGGAGCCGTGGACGGATCGGTACTGGTCGTTGATGAGGCTGTCAGGATGATCGCGATAGGCCTCGCAGATGAGGCGTGCGGCGGGCATCAGATCCTCGTCGCGCCAGGGGCGGAGTTCGAGGTCACCGGAAAGATCGATATGGGGCGCGTTCCAGCGGCCTTGCAGAGCCTGGACCATGAACAGACGGCGGTAGAGCTCGAAGCCCGCATCGAGGAAGGCGGCGGAATGCGCGCCTGAGGGGTGCACGAGCAACTGCGACTCAATGCGGTCGATCTGCGGGGAGTTGACGAGCAGCTCAAGCAGATGGCGGAGCAGCAACTGTTCGATGGCATGGGCCGGCTCCGCGCCGCCGGCCGGACCCGGCATGGCGAAGACGTCGCCGATCACCGCCTTGGTCTCTTCGTAGACACAGAAGACATACCCGATAACCAGATCGGCGGCAACGGCTGCGTAGCCGGGCAACATGTGATTGTCAAGATACTGCATGAGCAGGCGGGCGGAGGCGCGGTAGTCCCAATGCAGGCGCTGGCTCCAGAGCGCGCCTTCGGCTTCAAGCACCGGGCGCAGCATTCCCGCCTGAAAGTGGCGCAGGTCGAGAATTTCGCTGGAAGTGCTTGATGCCATGATTCTCTCCCGGGTGCGGTCCGGCTCCGCCTGACAAAACAACCTGGAACGTCCCCTCGATAGACGGCCTGGCTGCGCGTCGAGCCAGTCCGAACGAGGCATTTCTGCCGCAATACCCTTGGGGACACTTTGACACGAGTTGGAGCCAAGTGCAACTTGAGGCTTGCTTTACCAGCCTATTTCGCGCCCACCAGATAGACTTCGAGGCCCTGCTCGGGCCAACTGAAAACCTCCTCATAATGGCGGCCTTCAAGGTACTCTTCAAGGGCGTCCGCAGTATGCAGGTCGACGCCGTTGCGGCCTGTGACGCGCGCTACCAGCAGGTGCTGCTCGTCGGGCACCCCGCTCTCCTCGTAGTTAACAACTTCGCGATTGCGATAGAACGACAGCCCATATTCGACGTCGCGGCGGACACGGAAGACGGCGACGGTCTCGCTGTCGGGTGCCACGGAGGCCAGTTTTCCAGCCAGGGGGCGGGCGGAGTACGAGCGGTCGAGCAGGTGAATCACCCGCTTGGTGGCATTTACCTGGGGAATGCCGAAAAAAGGACCTACGCCGTAGAGAAACAGCATGAGCACCACGAGTACTGCGGACGTGACCAAGCGAAGGCGGACGACACCGTAGCCCCTGGTGACAATCAGAATGAGGAACGCGGCTCCTGAAGCGGAGACCAATGCGGCGGCAAGAGCGTGCGTTGGAGGAAACTTTGCGCCGTGGGCCACGAACCAAGGCAGGAGGAGTGCGGAGACCGTCAAAATGCCGCAGAAAAGGGCGTGGGCCATCAGCAGCCAGCGGCTCAGCCCGAGCCGGCGGCGGCGAAAGAGGAAGTCGCCGGTGAGGATGGCTATGGGCGGAATGGAGGGCAGAATGTAGCCGGGCAGCTTGGATTCGGAAAGAGAGAAAAAGACAATGGGAATGAGTGCCCAAAGGACCAGGAACTCAGGAAAAGCGTCGCCGGGGCGGTTGACAGAGGGCGCGGAGCACTGGGAATGGCGCAGCCGCCACTCCGCGACGGAGGTGAGAATGCCGTCGACCAGGGCGCGCACGGCAATCACCGTCCAGGGCATCGTGGCCAGCAGGATAACGACAAGGTAATACCAGAAAGGCTGGGTGTGCTGGTAACGGTCGGTGGCAAACCGCTCCAGGTTGTGCTCGAGAAAGAACTCGCGGAAGAAGGTGGGGTTCTGATGCTGCACGGCGATGAACCAGGGCATCACCATGGCGAAGTAGAGGACGATTCCCGGCCACCAGAAGGAGCGGCGAACAATGGACCACTCGCGTCGAAGAAGAGCAAAGGCGGCAATGATGAGCGCGGCCAGGAAAGGCGCGACCGGTCCCTTGGCGAGCGTGGCAAGTCCGGTGAAGAAATAGATGTCGTAGAGCCAGAACTTCGATCCGGTCTCATACCAGGCGTACCAGCCGAGCAACCCGATGGCCAGGGGAGCGGCCATTTGCATGTCAGTGGAGGCTCCGCGGGCGAAACCGATGATGCCTACGCAGGCCACGGTGATCAAGGCGGCATCGAGGTGGCCTCCAGGGCGGAAGCGGCGCATGTGCAGATAGATGAGGCCGATCATGATGAAGGCGAAGGTTGTGGAGGGCAAGCGCGCGGTCCAGTCATGGACACCGAAATCCTGAAAGAGGAACATGGCGCGCCAGTAGTAGAGGGCGGGCTTTTCAAGCCAGGGATGGCCATAGAGATAAGGGGTGACGCAGGCGCTGAGACGATCATTGAGGGTGCCGGCGGAGTCGAACCGGACCAGCATCTCATGCGCGATCTGGGCATAGCGGGGCTCGTCGGCGCCCACCAGCCCAAGGCCATCGCCGCCCAGGAGCGGGGTAAGCCCGTAGGCCAGGAAGAAGACGGTAAACAGCAGAAAGACAGTTACTTCACGGACGGTAGCCCAGGGGGGAATCAAATTTGGTCGGCGACGGGGCTGATCCTGCGCAGGAGGTTCCAAGGTAGTTTCCACTTCGAGCAATTCTCCAACGGGTACGGCAACCTGTTTCGAGCAGAACAACGTTTTTCTCGGCTTCGCTCAGGACAGCTGGGGAACCGGACTGGCCCGCATAACCCCCCGCTCTCGGAAAAGGCGGAGAGGGTGCTCAAGTTTCAACAGGGACAAGGCTATCAGATACCGGCGGAATTTCAATGGATTCTGAGGGGTGGGCGTGGTGCGGATTAAGGAAGAGGCGCCTCAGGAGTTTTTTCTTAAGGGGGCCGCGAGAGTCTTTTTGTGTGAAAGAAAAGGACTTTGCCAGGAAAATCAATGGTTTGATGGGTTTGTCATTGGATCTTCTCGTTCAAAAGCCCCGCGGCTCCAGAGGCGTGGGAATCCTTGCTCAATGGCATGTCCGCATGGCCGGTTAGCTGGGCGCAACGACGGGCGCGGTAAGATTCAGATATTCAAGCCGGCGTAGTCGCGATTCGTGAGTGAGCCTGTCCATGAGGTGTGCGTTGGTCAAAGGATTGCAGGAGAATTTCTAACGATCCGTGGTCATTTGCGGACACGGGGAAACGGACGCGGACCCCTCCCTAGTTGCGGCCAGGGCTGCTTGCGGAACTTCTCGCTGATTCCAGACGTAGTTGAGTAGACGCGGGCTTGGAGAGGGACGTGCTTCCAGCCTTCGCAAGTTGACGTGTGTGAGGGATTCCCCCTATGCGGAAGATCATGCTGGATTTTCGATTGGTGATGCGGCAACTGACCAAGTCGCCTGGGTTTACAGCGACCGCGGTGCTGATGTTGGCGTTTGGCATTGGCGCGACGACGGCGATCTTCTCGATTGTGGAGGCGGTGCTGCTGCGGCCGCTGCCGTTTCCGGATTCGGAGCGGGTGATGGTGCTGTCGGACCGATTGAGCGGAGTCAGCGTGGGCGCGGACGCGTCGGATGAAGTCGGCGTGACGGTGCCCGATATCAAGGCCTATACGCGGGAGACGCATGGCTTCAGCGCGTTGGGCGGATACCAGAACAACGGATATGAACTGTCGGGAAATGGCGAGCCGGCGATGATCAACGCGGCGCGGCTGACGGCGGGAGTTTTTCCCGCGCTCGGCGTGGCGCCCGCGCTGGGGCGGGTGTTTACGGACGAGGAAGACGAGCACAGCCGGCAGGTGGCTGTGCTGAGCTATGCGACCTGGGTGAACCGCTTTCATCGCGACCCGCGGATTCTGGGACAGAAAATACTGCTGGATCGCGAGCCATACATCGTGATCGGCGTAATGCCGCGGAACTTTGAGTTTCCGCTGCGGGCGGGGCAGCTGAACCGCGCGGAGCTGTGGGTGCCGATGAGCTTTATACCGGGAGAACTGACACCGGGGTCGGCCAGCAACTGGAGCTACCAGATGGTGGGGCGGCTGAAGCCCGGCGTGAGCGCGAAGCAAGCGCAGCAGGACGCGGAGAGAGTGGCCCAGGACATCATGTGCAATTACCCGGCGATGATGGCGAGTCTGCACATCAGCGCGCTGGTGCGGCCACTGCAGGAAGAGACGATTGAGCAGGCGCGGCCCCTGCTGCGGACGCTGTTTCTGGCGGTGGTGGTGGTACTGCTGATTGCATGCGTCAACCTGGCGGGGTTGATGCTGGTGCGGGCGATCCACAGGCAAAGAGAAATTGCGGTGCGGCTGGCGCTGGGCGCCAGGGCGTCCGCGCTCCTGCGGCAGGCCATTCTGGAGAGCCTGGTGCTGAGCGTGAGCGGGGGCATGCTTGGCCTGGCGATGGCGGCGGTGGCGCTGCGGGTGGGAAAGAGCATGCTTCCAGAGAGCCTGCCCCGGATCAGCGAGATCGGACTGAACTGGAGCGTGGTCGGGTTTGCGCTGCTGCTGGGCGTGGTCACGGGATTGCTGTGCGGGCTGGCTCCGGCATTTGCGGCTCTGCGGACGAATGTGAATGCAAATCTGAAGGAAGGCGGACGGGCGGGGTCTGAGGGCGGTGCGCATGCGCGGCTGCGGTCCACACTGGTGGTGACCGAGATTGCGATTGCGCTTGTGCTGCTGGCGGCGTCGAGCCTGCTGTTGCGGAGCTTTGAAAAGATGAGGCAGGTCGATCTCGGTTTTAGACCGGAACATGTGACGGTGGCTTCTTACAGCCTGCCCATGGAGCACTACCAGAAGCAGTCGCAGATTGATGCGTTCAATCGCGAGCTGCTGCTGCGGCTGAATCAGTTGCCGGGAGTGACGGCGACGGCGCTCACGAGTACGCTGCCGGCCGGAGGGGGCGACAGCAATCAGACTTTTATGGTGGAGGGTTATGTGCCGCCCAAGGGCGCGGACATGAACCTGGCGACGGTGTCGCAGGTGATGGGGAAGTTTTTTGACACCATGGGAATTCCGCTGATCCGCGGACGGCTATTCACGGAGGACGACCGCCAGGGGACGCAGCTGGTGGTGACGGTGAATCACAAGCTCGCACAGCATTTCTGGCCGGGGCAGGATCCGATCGGGAAGCGGCTGCGGATCGGGACGCCGGAGATGCAGACCCCCTGGCTGACGGTGGTTGGCGAGGTGGCGGACACAAAGTTGAGCTCGCCGGATGAATCGTCGAAGCAGCAGTACTACCTTCCAGCCACCCAGGCAGAGGAAACATTGGGTGCGCTGGCGTCGCCGACAGACCTGAATGGGAATGGCGGATATATCGTGATGCGGTCGACAATGCCACCGGAGCAGATGGAGAATTCACTGCGTGCGATGGTGCGCGCGATCGATCCCCTGCTGGCGCTGACCCAGGTGCAGACCATGGAAGAGGCGGTTTCGCATACCGAGGCGCCGCGGCGATTCAACACGGTGCTGATTGGCGGCTTTGCGCTGGCGGCGCTGCTGCTGGCGGTGCTGGGAATCTACAGTGTACTGGCGTTCTCTGTGGCGTCTCGTGGGCAGGAGATGGCGATCAGGATGGCGCTCGGATCGCCGCGCGGTGCGATCATCCGGCTGGTGCTCACGTCGGGCGCGAAGCTGGCCGTGATCGGTTGCCTGATCGGGTTGGCGGGCGCAATGGCAGCTTCCGGACTGTTGCGATCCCTGCTGTTTGGCGTGAGCCCGTTCGATCCGTTGACGCTGACGCTGGCGGTGGTGGGTGTGCTATTGCTGTCGCTGACCGCGGCTGCGCCCCCGGCACTACGCGCCGCATCGATCAATCCCACGCAGGCGCTGCGCGGCGAGTAGCGAACGAAACCGTTGCTCACCGGCGCAAATTCGATTGGCGCCGCACTCCCCGGCAACAGCAGAGCGAAGGCTGCAAGGCAGATAAGAAGACTTTTTTGCGTGGGGATTGAACCGGGAGCTGCTTTTCTTCGACATATTAAATAGATGCCCTACGAGAGCGAAGATCGGGTTCGATATGCATGGCTTGCGCTCCGCTGTCAGACGGGCGAGCCGGGTGCATTCGACGATCTGATGGCGGTGATGGAAAGGCCGCTGCTTTATTACGCCGCCGGCCTCACCGGAAACCAGGATTCAGCGCTCGACGTGTTGCAAGAGGTTTGGCTCAAGGTTTTTCGTACCATCCGGAAATTGAAAGACCCTGGATCTTTGCGGCCCTGGTTGTACTCAATCACTCATGGTGTTGCCGTGGATCGAATTCGCCGGGACTACAAGCGCGACATCTCGGAACAGGTGCAGCTTGACGATTTGTTCAGCACCGATGAACCTTCCTTCGACGAAGACGATGGGGCTGCCATTCACCAGGCGTTAGGCTGCATCGGCGTCAAGCATCGCGAGGTTCTTGTCCTGCATTTTCTTCAGGACCTTTCTCTCGCGGAGATTGCAACTGTGGTGGGATGCTCGGAAGGCACCGTGAAATCTCGAATTCATTATGCCAAGCGGCAAATGAAACAGATCCTCGAAGGAGCGAAACATGGCACAACAAACTGACGACGTGCGCGAGCGTCTACTCGCGACTCTTCCGCAGCCGGAGCAACTTGCTGCCTATCGCGAACAAACCGCGACACTGCTGGCGAAGCACCAGAGAGCGCTTAACTTCGATGCGCTCACCTCGAAGGTTCTCTACTACTGCACCATTGGCGGATGGTTTCTTTTGAACTGGGTATGGCGCCATCAGCCCAGTTTTGACCCAAACGCGGTTCGTGTATTGGAGTTGGTAGACGCAGTGCTTCTGCTCGCGGCAATAAGCACCGATATTCATTACAGGATCTATAAGAGCCAGGTGGCTACTTTGAAGGAGATCAAGCAGGTGCAGCTTCAGGTTCTCGAGCTTCAAGCATGGTCGCGGAGGAATGATTGTTCTCCAAGCCTGCCCACAGCCGCTGGCTGAGCTAGATTTTGTTGGGGGAGGAGGTTGCCACGGCGGGGCGCAGTTCTGAGAGGATTTCTTCGAGGGCGCCTGCGAGGGGCCCATCGAGGGTGCAGCCAGAGGCGTTTCCGTGGCCTCCGCCGCCAAGCCGCTGAGCTATGGCTTCAACGTTGACCCTGCCTTTGCTGCGCAGGCTGACGCGGACGCGGCGGTCGGGCAACTCGCGGAGGAAGGCCGCGGCCTCAACGCCGGAGATGCCGATGGCGACGTTCACAATGCCTTCGCAATCTTCTTCCGCGGCGCAGGTGCGCACCATGTCCTGATGGGTAACCCAGAGCCAGGCGAGCCTGCCCTCGCGCTTGAGGCTGCTGAGCGCGGCGCCGAGCAGCAACACCTTGGAGACAGGCGCAGAATAAAAGACATCCCTGGCGATAGCGACGGGATCGGCACCCGCGAGTATGAGCTCGTGCGCCATTTCGAAGGTGGAGGCGCGGAGAGATCCGTAGGTGAAGCACCCGGTGTCGGTAAGCAGGGTGGTGTAGAGGCAGGCGGCCATCTGGGGCGTAACGGCAGCCTCGGCGGCTTTGACCAAACGGTAGACCAGTTCGCCGACGCTGGCCGCGCCGCAGTCGATCCAGTTCAGGTTGCCGTAGTTGCGGCCGCTGATGTGGTGATCGATGTTGATGAGGAAGAAATCGTCGAGGCCGCGCAGCCCGCTGCGTTCGAGGCCGTCGCATTCCAGCAGAATGACCGCATCATAGGGCCCGTGGACGCGCAGGGCGTGACGGATGGCCGAGGCTCCCGGGAACCCGCGATAGATGGCAGGAACCCTGTCGGCGGTGACGAGGTCGGCGCGCTTGCCCATCTGCTCGAGGAGCATGCTCATGGCCAGCATGCTGCCCACCGCGTCGCCGTCGGGTCGCGCATGCGAGCAGACCAAAATCCGATCGGCCCGGCGCAGTACGTCGAGGATGGCCGCAATGGGAACGTCGGGGTTGTCGATGGGTGGATCCGCTGCGGCAACGCCCTGCGGAAGGACGCACGGCTCCGCAGGCCCAGAGGTCGAGGTGACGGAAGGCGGATTCACGAAGACTTTGGACATGGACACCTGCAAGGGCTCCTATTTGAGGGGAGCTTCCAGTTTGGCCGTGCCCGCTTCCGCGGCGGCGGGCTGGCCGGGCTGCGGCTTCTGGCGCTTGCGGGAGCGGTCCATGAGCTCTTCAATGCGCGCCTGGAAGCGACCCGAGCGGTCAGCCAGAAAGCTCAGCTCCGGCACGTGGCGCACACCCATGCGCTCCTTCAACTCAAAGCGAATGAAGCCCTTGGCTGCCTCGAGGCCGGCGATGGTGTTGGCTTCAGCTTTGACGATATCGTTGACCGAACTGTCGACAGCCACGTACACCCGGGCGGACTTGCCGCCCGGATTCAGCGCCACCTCAGTCACGTAACAGAAGTCAATGCGGGGGTCAGACAGTTCTCCCTCGATCATGGTGCTGATCTCAAGCCGCAGCGTCTCGGCCACCCGGTCCTGATGATGCTTTCGCGCTCGATGCTCCGGCATGGCTCCTCCTCGCCCGGTTAAACCCTTAAGGATAACAGAGCGGCAGTTGCCGGGTTTGGCCCAGAGCTCAGGATTGGGCGGCGCGTTCGAGCTCGGCAATGTCGAGTTTCTTCATCCCCATCATGGCCCGCATCGCCTTGGGATTGCTGACCAGCTCGGGGAGGCGCGCCGGGACAACCTGCCAGGCGAGGCCGAACTTGTCCCTGAGCCATCCGCAGGCTACCTCGGCGCCGCCGGAGGTAAGCTTTGCCCAATAGTCGTCCACCTCCTGCTGCGAGTCGCAGCGGACAACAAAGGACACAGCATCAGTAAAGGCGTGGGCCGGGCCGCCGTTGAGCGCGGTAAATCGCAGGCCGTCCAATTCAAAAGTGATGGTGAGGACGCTGCCCTTGGAACCCGGGGCTTCGCCGGGGTTGCGCAGCTCACCGATGCGGCGCGAGTTCTTGAACACCGAGAGGTAGAATTCGACGGCCTCTTCGGCATTTGAGTCGAACCAGAGAAAAGGCGAGATGCGTGGAGGGTTCTCGAGAGAGTTCATGTGCGACCTCGTGGAAATTTGTGACGTGGCCGGGAGTTGGGAACAAAAATACCTCGATCCCGTGCGGCTTTAGCATCAGCCAATTATAAGGAAGGTTCGGTTGCAAAGCGCAAGCGAAGTTGGATACGTTGAGCTTGTGGCCGCTCGATCCAATCCGCAACGGCGCTCGGGGTGCCCGGTGAGCGTCTCGCTCGAGCTGCTGGGCGATCGCTGGTCACTGCTGATTGTGCGCGACATGATGGTGCGAGGCTATCGCAAATTCCGTGAGTTCCAGCGGGCGGGCGAGGGCATTGCGACCAACATTCTTTCAGATCGGTTGCGCAAGCTGGAGAGCGCCGGGATTGTGTTGAAAGAGCCGGCCGACAAAGATGGCCGGAGCCTCTATTACCGTTTGACTGAAAAGGGCATTGCCCTGGCGCCTCAGCTTTCGAGATACTCCCAGAAGGAGTCGGACAGTTCGGCGCCGAGTTCGTTCAACATGCGTCGGGCGGCGCGCTCGACCTCTTCGATGAGGCCATGCAGATAGTCGCGGGAGCGGGAGATGGCCGTGACGCCGATGGTGGCCGACTGCCAGGTGACGGCCTCGTCCATCTCCGCCACGGAGACGTTGAAGCCCTGGCGAAGCTGGTCTTTGAGCGAGCGCACAACCTGCCGCCGGTCCTTGAGCGACTGGGCGTGCTCGATGCGGACTTCGAGAGTCAACAGGGCGACAGGCATGGCTCTGCAGGAATTTACAGTTGCAGTGTAAGCCCCTTTTGAATGGCCGCGCGGAGTTTTTTGCGAAGCAGCGCTGGCGACTGCCGGCCCGGCCGATCGCGAATTCGCAAATTGGCGTAACAGGGGAGCTATATAATCGTCCGTTGCTTGCACGCGAAGCGACGGAGGACTGGAATGGACGTTGTGTTTACGATTTTGCTCGTAGTTGTTGCTATCATTGCGCTCTCGTTGATCCTGGGGAGCTTTTTTACCGTGAACACCGCTCAGGTGGCGGTAATTACGCGTTTCGGCAAGTTTTTGCGGGTGGCGGAGCCGGGCCTGAACTGGAAGATGCCCTACTTCGATTCCGTGGCCGGCATGGTGAGCCTGCGGGTGAACCAGATTACGCTGACCATGGAGACCAAGACCAAAGACAACGTGTTCGTGACCATTCCAATT
Source organism: uncultured Acidobacteriaceae bacterium (assembly GCA_963793885.1). Classification (GTDB taxonomy): domain Bacteria; phylum Acidobacteriota; class Terriglobia; order Terriglobales; family Acidobacteriaceae; genus Telmatobacter. The sequence continues at coordinate 440,966 of CAWCBQ010000001.1, read as the reverse complement.
TCCGTGCAGAATCGCGTGCGGCCTGAAAAGGTGTACGACGCCTACTACAAGCTCTCCGATCCGGTGGCGCAGATCAAGTCGTATGTGGAGCAGGTGATTCTGGGCCACGTGCCGGGCATGACGCTCGACGAGGTGTTTGCCACGCAATCGTCGATTGCCGCGGCGGTGAAGCAAGAGCTGGATGCCGACATGGCCACTTTCGGGTACGAGATTGTGAACGTGCTGGTGACAGACATTGTTCCCGACGCGAAGGTGAAGTCGGCCATGAACGACATCAATGCGGCGCAGCGGGAACAGGTGGCGGCCAACGCTCGGGGCGAAGCGGAAAAAATCCTGGTGGTCAAAAAGGCCGAGGCCGAGTCAGAAAGCAAGGCGCTGCAAGGGCAGGGCATCGCCAATCAGCGCAAGGCCATTATTGAAGGCTTGCAGACCTCGGTGGAGCAGTTCCAGAAGGCTGTGGAGGGGGCGTCAGCCAAGGAAGTGATGCAGCTGGTACTGGTGACGCAGTACTTTGACACACTGAAGTCGATTGGCGAAAGCGATAAGACGAACACGCTGTTCTTGGCCCACTCACCCGCGGCGGTGAAAGAAGTTTCAGACCAGATTCTGGATGCGATGCTGGTAGCGCAGCGCTCGAACAGTTAGTCAGAGCGGTTTCAGGTTAGCTATACGCTAGGTCGCTTTGTGCCGGGTCGCCTCTCCTTGAGGTCGGGTCAACTTGAAGGCATTGCTTTCTTGGTACGGCAATCCTGAAACCGCTTTAACCGCTGCTGCAACTATTCTGGTCTGGCTGCTTCTGCTATCGACGGGCCGTTGACGACCGCAACCGGCTTGTTCTCGGCCTTTCGAATATCGATGCCGCCTTTAAAGAACGCGCCATCTTCGATGCTGATGCGCGCCGCAGCCACGTCGCCGCTCAACGAACCTTCAGCGCGAATGTCCACGCGGTCCGTGGCCATCACGTTCCCCCTGACCTTCCCAAGAACAACAATTTCCCGTGCCGCGATGCTGGCGGCAACCTGCCCGTTGCGGCCCACAGTCACGCGATTGCCTGGCAGGTTAATGCTTCCCTCGACTTTTCCATCGATATACAGCGATTCTGAACCGCTGATTTCGCCTTTGATAAATAGGCCCTTTCCAATGGTCGCCTGGTCAACTGAAGCGGGCGCGGCGGGGCGGCTGGCGGCCTCAAACACAGGTGCCGGTTGGATGGGGCGTGAAGGTTCGGGTGTGAGATGCGGCGTATTCGATCCGGTTTGAGTGGGTTTCCACATTGCGCTCAACGTAGTTCCTTTTCTGTCCTGAAGGGACGGGGGATTCCAAGGCAGGGCCTTTGCCGTGTGCCCCAAAAATCTCTAGTTTTTCCAAGAGCCGGCCAAGAATCGTCTTGGCGGGCTACCTGCAGCCTGAGACGGAGTGTTTTCCCGCTCGGGTCCGCTTTAAGAAATCCGTTGCCGCTATTCTAAGACGACACCCGGCGACTGTACGAGAGTACGTTCGTGCTAATGCTGCCAGGTCCCCAAATGGGTCAACACACAGGACACATTCCCATAGCCTACTCTAAACATATGACCGATCGTGAGCTGGTGACGCGGATTGCCCGCTCCGCCGGCGGCAAAGCGGGATACAAACAACTTGTCCGGGAACTCGGGCTGGCTGGTGGGCGAGAGCGCCGTCTGCTTCTCGAGCAGCTGGCCCGGCTCACTGTGCGCGGCCAACTGGCAAAGCTGGACCGGGAGCACTGGAGCATTCCCCGGCCGCTTGGCACACGAGACAACCTGTCTGCCGGTCGGCTCGACCTTCATCGCGACGGCTTCGGCTTTGTCAGGCCCAATGTCCGCCAGCCGTCCGGACCCGACGATATATTCATTCCGCCCAACGAGATCAATGGCGCCATGCAGGGTGACCAGGTTCTGGTTGAAGTGGAGCCGCCGAAAGCCGATGGCCGCCGCCAGGGGCGCATTGTGCGCGTCCTTGAGCGCCGCAACCCGACCATTGTCGGCGTTTTTCACTACGCGCGCTCCGACCGGACAATGGGCCACAGTGTCGTTCCCTTCGACGAGCGCATGACCCAACACATTCTCATTCCTCCAGGGCAAGAGCTGCCCGCCAACCGCGAGGCCGTCACACCTCACCGCGTGTTGGGCTCTGAGGCTGCGGCCGCAGCTTTCCACGAGAACCTTGAGGGACTGGTGGTCGACGTCGAGATTACCAGTTGGCCCACGCCCACCCGTCCTCCTGTGGGCCGCGTGATTGAGGTGCTGGGCTCGCCCGACGACTTCGGCGTTGACGTTGAAATGATGATCCGCAAGCACCAGTTGCCGCGCATCTTCCCCGAAAACGTTCTGGCTGAAGCGCGCAGCGTGGCCCATCTTGACGAGGCCGAGATCGCCACCCGGCGCGACTTTCGCAGGCTTCCCATTGTCACCATCGACGGCCAGACAGCCCGCGACTTCGATGACGCGGTCATGGTGACCGCACGCTCCGATGGCGGCTACGAACTCCAGGTCCACATCGCGGACGTGGCCGAGTATGTGCGCGCCAACTCGGACCTCGATCTGGAGGCCCGCTTGCGCGGAACCAGCGTCTACTTCCCCGATCGAGCCATTCCCATGCTCCCGCAGGAGCTTTCAACCGGCATCTGCAGTCTGCTGCCCGGCGAAGACCGGCTGGTATTGAGTTGCATCCTGCAGCTCGACGCCACCGCCCGCGTCGAAAGCTACGAAATTGTGGAAGGCGTCATCCGCTCAGCCGCGCGGATGACCTACACCGACGTCAGCGCCATCCTGGAGGGCGACGCCGCGACCCGCGCGCGTTATGCGCCGCTGGTTCCGGGCTTCGAGCGCATGCGCCATCTGGCCGTCCTCATGAACAAGCGCCGTGAAGAGCGCGGCTCCATCGACTTCGACCTGCCCGAGCCGGTCATCGAGTTCGACGCTCAGGGACAAATGCGTGGCGTGACCCGCGCCGAGCGGACCTGGGCCAACCGCCTCATCGAAGAGTTCATGCTGGCGGCCAACGAGTGTGTGGCCACATGGCTTGAGGACCTCGGCGTGCCCTCGATCTATCGCATCCACGAGAAGCCTGAGCCCCGCCGCGTCGTGCAATTTGAAGAGTTGGCCGCCAGCTTCGGCTACTCGCTGGGACTTGGCGCTTTGCCCGTCAAGCGCATCCAAACCCGCGGCGAACGGCGCGACTCCCATGGCCGCGGCCGTAATCCGCGCGTACACGAGGTCCCTGAAGACATTCCTGTAACACCGCGCATGTACCAGAAGTTGGCCGCGCGCATCGAGGGCAAGCCCGAGGAGCGAATCCTCAGCTACCTCATGCTGCGCTCGCTTCGCCAGGCCCGCTACTCCGAAATCAACGAAGGACATTTTGCGTTGGCCGCACCCAGTTACACCCACTTCACGTCGCCCATCCGCCGCTATCCCGACCTGATTGTCCATCGCATTGCCAAGACCCTGCTCCGTGAGGGCGTGCACGGCGAGGGAACTGTGGAAGAAGGCCGTCACAGCTCACCATGGACGCATCCAAACGAGAGCTTGGCCCCTCCGCTGGTTCTGCACAGTCGGCGCACGAAAGCGCGCGCCTCCTTCACCGGCGAGCCTCCCATCGCCGAACAGGAGTTGGCGCAGATTGCCGAAGAGGCCAGCCAGACCGAACGCCGCGCCGCCGAAGCCGAGCGCGAGCTGGTCGAGTGGAAGAAGGTGCGCTTTATGCAGGACCGCGTGGGCGAGGAATTCGCCGCTCTGGTTCTGAATCCCGCCAAATTCGGCCTCTTTGTCGAGCTGACCGACCTCTTCGTCGAGGGCCTGGTGCCCATTGACTCGCTGCGCGACGACCGCTACACCTGGCGCGAGAACACGCACGAAATCATTGGCGAGCGCTGGGGACGCCGCTTTCGCGCAGGTGACCGTGTGCAAGTGATTCTCGACCGCATCCTGGCCCAGGAGCGCAGGCTGCAATTCTCCATCGTCGACGAAGGCATTGTGCTGAGCGGCAAGCCTGCCCCAAAGCCTCCCTCAAAGAGGACGAAAAACAAGCGCAAGCAGGCGGTGGCCGGCGGCTTAAAGACGAGAAAGAAGCATGGCGGGAAGGGCAAGCGGCGATAGAGCCCCATTTCACCTCGGAGCTCGCGGCGCCACTTCCCCTAGCTGCCCGCCTGCTTCTCGGCCAAATCGCCGATGATTGGGAGCTTGAAGCGCTGCCCGTTCACTGCTTTCAGAACACAAATCAGCCACACGATGATCCACGCCAGCCACACCAGCCGGGTGAATAGCAGAAAGAAAAACACGCCGAACATCATGCTGAAGACCGTGAAAAAGCTCAAGGCAATCATCAGGATAATCGCTGCAATGTTCAGAAAAATCGACTGCCACGCGTGAAAGCGCACGTAGGAGCTGGCGTTATAGGGCGGCATCACCAGAAAGACGATGGCCGGGACGATGGTGATATAGGAGAGAGCGCCGGCAGCATTGTCGTTCAGGCCTGACGGGGATGTCTCAGACATGGTGACTCCTTTCACGGACGAAATTTCCTTCTGACTGCTTGAGCCCGGCTTCCGGGCTGCTGGCCCCAATGTAAAGAAAATGCTTTACGCGCCGGCCTGTTTTGCAGCCAGAGGGCCGACGACCGGCAGGCTGAACCGCTTGCCGTTGAACGCATTGACCATGGCAATGAGCCATATGATCAGGAATCCGACCCCGACCAATGGGAATAGAACCACATCAATGAAATTGAGGAACGGAATCATTCCAACAATCACGAGACAGGTCCAGATCGCGATCCAGGCAATTCCCAGAAAGATCGATTGCCAGGAATGGAAGCGAATCGTCGAGTTCTGGTTGTAGGGCGCGGCCACCAGGAATATGATCGCCGGAATGATGGTGATATAGGCAAGGCCTGAGGCGGCATTGTCGCTAAGTCCGGTTTGGGAAATTTCTTCGGGCATATTCTCTCCTTTGAGGTTAGGACTCGATGAGGGATCGGGTGTGCGAAAATCAAGGCCGGATGAACAAGGGGGAAAAAGTCCCGGCTGCCGTTGCGCCAAAGCGGGTGAATCTGGGATGACCTAAGAGAATTTACAAAAGGTGCAGTTGTCAAGCAGAATCTCTGCCCGCAACCTTGACGCCTTCCATTAGAAAGCGGCTTCCGGTGTTTGAACGGCTTTCGCACCAGGGGCTTGAATCTGTCTTGTCCAAGTACAATGAAACAGGGAGCATAAAGATGGCACATACAGTTTTTTGCGTTCGCAACAAAAAAGAAATGGAGGGACTGGATGAGCCGCCCTTCGACTCTGAATTCGGTCAAAAGATCTATAAGAACGTCTCCAAGGCGGCCTGGGCCGAATGGGTTGACCGCCAGAAGATGTTACTGAACGAGTACCGTTTGCAGCCCTGGACGCCGCAGGCACAGCAATTTCTCGTCGAACAGATGGAAGAGTTCTTCTTTGGATCTGGCTCGGCGTTACCCTCGGAGTTCGTTCCACCTTCGCACTGATCGAGAGCAGATCAAGCCTCGGGTTGATCTACGGAGATTGATCGATTCGAGGACCGGGCTCGAGCAGAGCGCAGGAGGCAGGGCGCGCCCGTCCGTCCGTGCTGGTGTAAACTGATCAAGACCCAGAAGCCGGCTCACCCGAGCTGGCTTGATCGTGTCGGGACGTGGCTCAGCCTGGTAGAGCACTCGCTTGGGGTGCGAGGGGTCGGCAGTTCAAATCTGCCCGTCCCGACCATTCAGTTATCCTCCGGTCATTCTGCTTGCAGCGGCAATCACCTTCCTGACTGCCGACCGCGAGCGCCCCAATCAGCATTCGCGGCAGCGAATGCGCCAATCCAGCCTGCGAGGGGAGCGAGGCAAAGCCGAGCCTTCGGCAGTTCAAATCTGCCCGTCCCGACCATTCAGTTATCCTCCGGTCATTCTGCTTGCAGCGGCAATCACCTTCCTGACTGCCGACCGCGAGCGCCCCAATCAGCATTTGCGCAGCAAATGCGCGCCAATCCTGCCTGCGAGGGGAGCGAGGCAGAGCCGAGCCTTCGGCAGTTCAAATCTGCCCGTCCCGACCATTGAACTCCTTATCTACATTGAATCCCAATGGAGCCTGCATTCCCAGTTCCCGACCACGAAGCACCCCAATAGCATTTGCGCAGCAAATGCGCGCCAATCCTGCCTGCGAGGGGGGCGAGGCAGAGCCGAGCCTGCGGCAGTTCAAATCTGCCCGTCCCGACCATTGAACTCCTTATCTACATTGAATCCCAATGGAGCCTGCATTCCCAGTTCCCGACCACGAAGCACCCCAATAGCATTTGCGCAGCAAATGCGCGCCAATCCTGCCTGCGAGGGGAGCGAGGCAGAGCCGAGCCTGCGGCAGTTCAAATCTGCCCGTCCGGACCATTAACCCTTAGATTTAAGTTGCTTATGCAGGCGTTCATCGTCGGCATTTTTCTTCCACTTCTCCAATTGTGACGTAATCTCAACGTTATCCAGGGAAGCTACGGCTTTCCGCCTGGCATCTTGCCGCATACCCGCGCCGACCCCAAAAGACTTTCAACCCGCCAACATTACCTTCGACCTCTTGGAGCCCCTTGAAGAGGAGTTGCGCAAGAAGGTCCGGGACAAGAAGGAACGGCATCGGATCGTGTGCGAACGTGCCCTCGCGGCGTTTGACACGTGGTAGGGCGCAATTTCGCATCCGGCTGCGGAACTTCGAGCATACATTTTGCGTAATTCACTGGTATGCTGGGCCTGCTCCAGAAAGGTGTCGCATGCTAGCCATCTCTGCCGTCGACTCTGTTTCCCTCGCCATTCAACGCACCAGGGAGTTTCTCTTCAGGCAATTCACCTGGGGAACCTTTCTGAAATTGAGCCTGGTCGCGATCATCACCGAAGGACTCGGCAGCTTCCGCTCCTCGTCGCACTCCTTTGGGTCCAGTGAACCTGCACCGATGCGCCAACCGCCGTTCCACATGCCGCCTGGCTGGCCTCTGTCTGGTTCTTCGGCGCCTGGCTGGCCCAGTTGGCTGACGCCGGGGCTGCTTGCCGCCGTGGGAGCGGCTCTTGTCGCCATGCTTCTTCTGGGCATCGTAATCTTCTACCTGGTTACGCGGCTGCGGTTCGCTTACTTCCATTGCCTCGCCAGCAACACCAGGCTGATTCGCCCCGGATGGGGGCTCTATGGCGCGCAGGCCATGCGCTTTTTCTGGTTGAATATCGGCGTGGGACTTGGCTTTTTCGTGGCGATGGTGTTGATCGCAATCCCCTTCCTGGGCGGGTTTTCCCGGCTGTTTCATCAGATCGCGCTGGACGGCAAGCCCGATATCGGATTGTTGCTCTCTGTGGTTCTGCCCCTGATTCCGATCCTTCTACTTCTGGCGCTTGCCGGAATCGCAGCTGAAATGATCCTGCGTGACTGGATGCTGCCCCACATCGCGCTTGAGGACGCAACCGCCGGCGAAGCCTGGAGCGGCGTGCGGGCGCGCATCATGGCCGAGAAGAAGGAATTCTTCGTGTACGCGCTCTTGCGCGTAGCGCTGCCCATCGTCGCGTCGGTCGCCATGTTCCTCGTGATTTTGATTCCGGGTCTGGCCCTGGCAGGCGCCCTTGCGGCGGTTGAATTCGGCCTGCACTCCCTCTTTGCGGATACGACTGGTGGATCCGCCTCGGTCGGCATTCTCCTCCAGGGCTTCTTCGGACTGCTCGCTTTCGTCTTCGCCGTGATCGGGGGCATCTGCCTCGGCGGGCCCTTGAGCACCGGCATTCGCGAATATGCGGTCATCTTCTATGGAGGCCGATATAAAGTGCTGGGAGACCTGCTCTACCCGACGGTTCCACCGGCATTTACGAGCGCACCTTCCGGCTTTACCCGACCGTAGAGTCTGTGATGAACGCTCGCAGTCGTATGCCCCGCATCCCTATGCCTCGCATCCGTAATATCTGATGGCAAGAGGCAGACTGTGGCTTCGCAAAGCCGAGTCCGAGGAGACACGGGACATGAGGCATCGACTCTTGGTACGAAAACCGGCGGCCGGGGATTTAGTGAGTTGTGGCAGGCTTGGCCGCATGGTTGGCCGAAGGGGGCTCAGCCGGTGGCGCAGCAATACCCGATTCGGCATTGTAAGCCTCCACGATCGCCTTGGTGATGTTGGCGTCCTGGGTTGCGTAAAGCACCGGGGATTGCTGTTCGCCAACGTCCAGCACGAGCGTATAGCCGTGCGCCTTGGCATAGGACAACATCACCTGATAAACCTTCCCTCCAAGATCGCTATAGATTTTCTGGGACGCCTGGGAGAAATCGGTCTGTGCTTCCTGGGCATCGCGACTCAGTTGCTTCTTTTTGGCCGCGATGGCGGCGGTCCGGCTCTGTTGATCGGCCGGGCTCAGTTGAGCGCCCTGAGCCTGCAACTGCTTGGTTAAGCTATCGATCTCGTCGCTCAGGGCCTTGAGGCGCAAGCTCCTGGGCTCAAATTGTCCCTTCAGGGCGGCAAAGTCCCGCTGCCCTTCGTTGGTCACTGTCACGGATTCCCGGAAGGCAATTATGGCAATCTTCCCGGGTTGGGGCTCGGTTGCCGGAGCGGGTGCAGTTTGTGCAGCGGCGCTCAGGGCGATGCCGGAGGCCAGCGTAAGAACGATTGCAAACGAACGTTGAGTTAGATTCAATGCATCCTCGGAATTCCGGTTTGGTCGCTCGCCCTCGGGCGCCAGACCAAACCTATACCCCCTCAAACCGCGTCGCAGCCTCACATAAACGCCCGGCAACCGGAACCTGCCGTCTTTGATCCCTTCTTATTCGGGAACCCCGCACCGGTCGGCGCGAACAAAGAAAAAGTGCGAATGGAGAGGTCAGGAGGAACTATGGGAATTATAGGCGGCCCAAGGAGTAGCGTCAAAATGCGGCGCCAAGCTTTGCACCCACAAAAACCGAGGGCCGCTCTCTGGTGAGCGGCCCTCGGTTTTCAATTCTCCCTGACACTCCTTAGAACGTTGTCGAAACGGTGAAGCGGAAGGTTTTGCGCGGCTCCCGGAACAGGTAACGCGCCCCGTAGGATTCGATGGCCTCGTTAAAGGTGTAGTCGCCCGCCCCTCCCGGGGGGAACATGGCGCGCGTAATCAACTGTGCCGAGCAGCTACCCTGCTTCCCTCCCACGATGACGTCGTTGCAGTACGGCCTCTCATAAAGGCGCAGCGGATTGTAGGCGTAGTAAATGCGGAACGGGGCGTTGATGATCGGCATGATGATCGCAAGCTCACCACCGAGAGACATGCGTGGCAGAAAGTTGGTCCCAGAGATGGGCCGAATGTTCTCCTGGAAACCAACTTGAGATCCGGGAATGCCCCCCTGGCATGAACCGTTGTTGTAGACCGGGCATCCATACTGAGGCGCAGTCAACGATGCAAATCCCTCGGGACTCTGCTTCAACTGCCCATGATTGGTGGCTACATCGATGCCAAAGTCATCGAACAGGTCGAACATCAGGGTACCTACGATGGGAATGCGGTACTCGAGATTTGTGTTCAGGTTGGTATCGCCGCCGATAGAGGCGACGCCGTAGACCGGCAGTGGCACCTGGATGCACTGGTTGTCTTCCGGATTGGTGGGGTCGCGGGGTACGCAACTTCCGTCGGGATTGGTGAGCTGGAAGTTGATGCGGCTGGGAACGTAGCCGTACGGTGTCGCGCCGCGAACGTCGAATCCGCGCAACTCGTTTTCGCCGCCAGCATAGAAGCGGTTGTTGGGCGGGGCCACATTGCCGCCGAATCCTTGCACGTAGCCAAGCTGTGCCCGAATGCCCAGCACATTGTGGCCGTTGTCTGAGAACTGCAGATAGTGCATGGGGATGAAGCGCTTATACGCCACCAACGGCGAGATGTACCGTACGCTGCCCCAGATTCCTGCCGCCTGGAATGCCGCCGTGAATTCCTTCCCGCTACGCGGACGCACGGGGTTGTTGATCGTGTTATACGCGTACGTCAGCGAGATCTGGCTGTTGATGATGCCCCGCAACGCGTCTGCTCCCTGGATTCCCGACCGGAAGCTGATGGTCTGGAAGAATGTCTGCGAAGCGGTGCTGAAGGCCGTAATGGTCGAATTGCTCCAGGAATAGGTCGCGCCCACTCGCTGGAAGGCGTGCCTCTTCAGCGGGTAGCTGACCGACACGCTCATACCTTCCGCGGCCTGGTTGTAGTTCTGCGTCAGGGACTGCTGCGCTGAAGTCAGGTTGACTGAGGCGCCGGTGGTGGTCTGGTAGGCCTTGGCGGCGTTAAAGTCTTGCTTGTTGTTGTAAATCTGGAAGCCGATGTTGATCGGCCGGTTGTGGACGTATGGCTGTGTGAATCCAAATAGAAACTGCCGGCTCACGTTGCCCAGATTCCCCTGAAGACTCAGAGTCTCGCCCAAACCAAGGAAGTTGTTCGTCTGGTAGTTGACGCCGATAAATGCGCCCGACATCCCGCTGATGCCGCCGTTCATTCCGATCGAGTTTTTGCCCTTTTCCTTCACCTTCAGCAGCAACTCAACGGTGCCGTTATCCGGGTCCTGGTGAGCCTCTGAGTCCTGTTCCACCTTGAGCGGCTCGAAATACTCCAACTGGTTCAGGCGCAACAGACTGTACTCCCACAATTCGGAGTTGTAGACCGACCCTTCGTCCAGCATCAGTTCCCGGCGGATGACGCGGTCACGTGTGATGGTGTTGCCCTGAAACTCGATGCGTGACACGTAGAAAGGCTTGCCTTCGTCGATGTCAATGTCCATCGAGACCGTTTTCTTCTGCTCGTCGTAGCTTAGCTTGGGAATAGCTCCAAAGTTGATGTAGCCCAGGGTTCCATAGGCCTTCTTCAGGTTGTCCAGCCCCTTGCCCACAGCCGTGGCGTTGAACCAGTCGCCGTCCCTGATGGCAAAGGTGTTGCGCAGTGCCCTGGTGTTTGAAACTGCCTTGTTTCCCGTGAAGGTGATGGTTCCCAGCCGGTAGCGCCCGCCTTCTTCAATCGTCATCTGGATGTCTTCGCGCTTGCCCTTGTTGGGGCGGAAGGTGAACCAGTTCAGTCCCCCTTCGTCGCGGATTTGCGTCTTCGGCTGCTCCACCGCGGCGTTCGCATAGCCCCTGTCGCGGTAGGCCTGGCGAACCCGCTCCGTGTCTTCTTCAAGCTTTGAGGCATCAAAAGTCTGGGGAAACAGATCTTCGAAAATGATCGAATACGGAATGCCGATGGGCTTCAGATTCTTCATGGAGCGCCGCAGCACCAGCGATGACACGTGCTGGTTGCCTTGGAACTTGATCTGGCCCACCTTCACTACCGGGCCTTCCTTAATGTTGAAGTTCACCTGCACCGACGCCGGCGGAATCGTCTTTACCTCAGTTTTGATGGTGGCGAACTGGTGGCCATGCTCGGCAAGCAATTCCTTGATCACCGTTTCGGCACGCTTGATCTTGGAGGGGTCGTACTGGCTCTCCACCGACAGCGGCACCTTTTCTTTTTTGAAACGGTCAAGAACGTCGGAGACAGAGACCGAATTGAGACCCTTGTAGTTGATTTCGCGGATATTCGGCTTCTCGCGGACAAAAATGTCCAGGATGATGCCCTTTTCCGTATCCTCGCGCTCAATGCGCAGGTCGTCGAAATACCCCGTATTCCAGAGCGAGTTGAAATCCCGCTCGATTGAAACCGGATCGTATTCGTCGCCGGTGTGGGTAAAAAGACGGGCGAGAATCGTCTCTTTGGGGATGCGCCGGTTGCCGATCACGCGAATCTGGTCGATCGTCTGCGGTTCCTGGGCCAGGGCTGTGGCGGCGCAGACCGCCAGCGCCAAAAACAGCAGCACACGCCCAAGGCGCGTCCCATGGCTTTGAGTCCGCTCACGGCGGAAGATGGAAGTGTGCTTGATCTTCACCGGGCTGGGGCCCTGCGGCGAGCACATGTGCTGGTGCGGTCCATAAGTCGGCTTCACGGGAAAAATATGCACACCCTCATTGCTGAAAAATCTGGTCCTGCCTCAAGGAAAGAATGATTATATTTGACCGCGGTGGTCCTGCCCAAACTGTCGGGCTCCCATCAGCCCGGAAACCGCGTCTTTTCCCTAATTTCCCCCGTCGCGCTTGGCCCCGTGGACCAGGGCCCGGCCCTGGTGCCATCCCGTTGACCGGCGACCTGTCGCGGGAGTTGCCGGCAAGCTGCCACCCATTACTCAGTCTACCGGAACGAACTGGGTTGGGGCGCTTCTGCATCCCCGCCCCGCTTCAGAGCATCTCTCTTAGACGCGGATGAGACCTGCAAGAAATCGCTCCCTTTTCAGGTTTTTCGCGGCATGGGTCGAACTTTGAGCACGGTTTATCCTTTCTCCGCCCCGCTTATCGATGGGCAATTGCTATGTCTGAACGGCTTTCGCGGCCGGGTGCTGCTGATCGTCAACACCGCCAGCAAGTGCGGTTTCACGCCGCAATATGAAGGGCTCGAGGCGCTCTTTCGCACCTACCATGACCGCGGCTTCGAAGTCCTCGGCTTCCCTTCAAACGAGTTCGGCGCCCAGGAACCGGGGTCCGAGGCTGAGATTCGCGCCTTCTGTGAACTGAATTTTGGGGTCACGTTCCCGCTTTTCGAAAAGATTTGCGTCAATGGACCACACGCTCATCCCCTGTATCGCTACCTGAAAAAGCAAAAGCCCGGAGTCCTCCGCTTTCTGGCCGGTGGAGCCATCCGCTGGAATTTCACCAAGTTTCTAGTCAACCGGAAAGGAAGCGTAGTGGCACGGTACGGCCCCGCAAAAACGCCAAAGGCCCTGGCTGGAGCGATCGAACACCTCCTCCGCGAGGAATGACCAAGGCTCGTAGAATTTGCGCCGCAGAGAAGAGAGCCCATTTCCGCTCGAAGCTTTCAAAGCACCGTACCCGCCGAAGGCTTCAAACGGTTCACATCCCGGGATGCCGGCTCGGCGGGGGACATCCCATTGGTTCTTCTGCCCGTCAAGCAACCGGAGTTACTCGTACTTTTTCCCGCGCGGATTCTCTTCACCAGCGTCTTCGACTACCATTGTAGATTCATCGGTAAGTTGTATCGGGCCTCGGCGGTTCTACCCCGGGCCCGGGAATCCAGTGAGCCGGTAAGAGTCCGGGCCGCGGATGCCATTGACCCAGGGTTTCGACTGAGCAGATCAGGGCAAAGCGGTTTCGGCGAGTACGGTGTCAGCAACCCGGCTCAGGAGCGAGCAGCGACCTCATGTGGATTGTCCGGCTTGCGCTTCGGCGGCCTTATACCTTCGTCGTCTTTGCGCTTTTGATTCTTATTCTTGGCGTCTACAGCATCCTCCAGATGCCAACGGATATTTTTCCAAACATCGACATTCCCGTGGTCACGGTGGTATGGAGTTTCAACGGTCTTTCAGCCGAGCAGATGGCTGATCGTGTTGCCGCGCCCAGCGAACGAGGCATGACCACCACGGTCAGCGACATTGAACACATCGAGTCGCAATCGTTGACCGGTCTCACCGTCATCAAGATCTTCTTCCAACCCCACGTCAACATCGGTATGGCGGTTGCAGAGATCACTGCGATCAGTCAGCTCGAGTTGCGCTCCCTGCCCGCCGGTTCCTTGCCGCCCTTCATCATCCAATACAACGCGTCCAGCGTCCCGGTGCTGATGCTGGGACTGTCCGGCAAGGGCCTCAGCGAGCAGCAGTTGAACGATCTGGGCCAGAACACCATCCGCGTTCAGCTGGCCACGATTGAAGGCGCCCAGACGCCGTTTCCCTATGGAGGCAGGCAACGCGAAATCATGGTCGACCTTGACCTTCATGCGCTGCAGGCCTATGGGCTTTCGCCTGTCGACGTGGTCAACGCCGTCAATGCGCAAAACGTCATTGTCCCCTCGGGCTCCATGAAGGTCGATCGCTACGAGTACCAGGTGGAGACCAACTCCGCCCCCAGCGTGGTCGAAGATCTGAACAACTTGCCCATCAAAACGGTGAACGGGGCGGTCATCTACATTCGCGATGTTGGGCACGTGCGCGACGGCAGTCCGCCGCAGACAAACATCGTGCGTGTGGATGGCCAGCGTGCGGCGCTCATGAGCATCATGAAAACCGGCTCTGCCTCGACGCTCGAAATCATCAAGGGCGTCTACGAGAAAATGGCGGCAAGCAAGTCCCAATTGCCGCCGCAATTGCAGGTGAAAGCACTTTCCGATCAGTCCATCTTCGTCAAAGGCGCCATCGACGGCGTGGTCCGCGAGGCGATTATCGCGGCCTGTTTGACGGCCGTCATGATCCTCGTCTTCCTGGGCAGTTGGCGCTCCACCATTATTATTGCGGTGTCGATTCCCCTCTCCATTCTGTGCTCGCTCATCATGCTGTCGGTGCTGCACGAAACTATCAACATCATGACCCTCGGCGGCATGGCCCTGGCCGTCGGCATCCTGGTCGACGACGCCACAGTGGCCATTGAAAACATCAACCGCAACCTCGAGTCGGGAAAGGAACTGGAACAGTCCATCTTGGACGGCTCCGCGCAGATCGCCGTTCCCGCCTTTGTCTCCACGCTGTCCATCTGCATTGTTTTTGTGCCCATGTTCCTGTTGAGCGGCGTCGCGCGATACCTGTTTGTGCCCATGGCCGAGGCCGTGGTCTTTGCCATGCTCGCCAGTTATCTGCTCTCCCGTACCCTGGTGCCCACCATGGCGAAATATCTGCTCCATGAGCACGACGATGCCCAGACCGCAAAGAAGCTTGCTAGCCGCAATCCCTTCACCCGGTTCCAGGTTGCCTTCGAGAGCGGCTTTGAGGGGTTTCGCCACAGCTACCTGCGCCTGCTCACGCTGTGTGTTGACCATGCGGGCTTTTTTATCATCGTCTTCCTGGTGTTCGCGGTGGCCTCGGTAGGGTTTCTGGTCCCCTGGCTCGGCCAGGACTTTTTCCCGTCGGTGGATTCAGGCCAGTTCAAGATTCATGTGCGCGCTCACACCGGCACGCGCATTGAGGATACGGCCCTGCTCTGCGATCACGTGGACGCCATCATCCGGCAGCAGATTCCTGCAGATGAAGTCGTGACCATCGTGGATAACGTCGGCCTGCCCTACTCGGCATTGAACCTTTCCTATTCCACGTCGGCGCCCATCGGTCCTGCCGATGCCGACATCCAGGTCCAGCTCACCCGCAACCACCATCCGACCGCCGACTATGTCGAACGGCTGCGCACGGTGCTGGCCCGCCAGTTTCCCGGCGTCGCGTTTTATATGCTGCCGGTCGACATCGTCACCCAGATCCTCAACTTCGGCCTCGCGGCTCCCATCGATATCCAGATTGTCGGCCCGGATCTCTACGGCAACCGCGCACTGGCGGAACGGGTTCTCAACCAGGTTCGATACGTCCCCGGTGCAGCCGATGCACGAATCCAGCAGCCCTTTGACGAACCCATGCTCATGGTGAATGTCGACCGCACCCGGGCTCAGTCCATGGGCATGGCCCAGAAAGACGTGGCGACGAGCCTGCTGATCGCTCTCAGCGGCAGCTTCCAAACCAGCCCCAACTTCTATCTCGACCCCAAAAACGGGGTTACCTATAACGTGGCCACTGAAACCCCCCAATACAAGCTCGATTCGCTCGGCGCGCTTCAAAGCCTGCCCATCCCCAACGCAGTGAATGCCCTGCAGAGCGCCAATGCCTCGCCGGGCCTGGATTTGAGCGGCCCGCCTGCGACCGCAGCTCCCGGCACTCCAAAGCCACAGAACGTCCTGGGCAACGTGGCCACCATTACGCCCGGTACCGAACTGGGAACCGTCAGCCACTACGATGTGCAGCCTGTCATTGACATCTATGCCAACGTCGATGGAACCGACCTGGGCAGCGTGACCCGCGCCATGGAAAAAATCATTGCCGCCCATCAAAAGGATCTGCCTCGCGGCTCGCACTTCAGCCTCCGCGGCCAGAGCGAGACCATGTACAAGTCCTACTTCGGCCTCCTCGCTGGACTGGCGCTTTCCATCCTCCTGGTTTACCTGCTCATCGTGGTCAACTTCCAGTCCTGGCTCGATCCGTTCCTTATCATCTCGGCGTTGCCGGCGGCGCTGGCCGGCATCGTCTGGTTCCTTTTCCTTTCCCATACGCGTCTCAGCGTGCCCGCGCTCACCGGGGCCATCATGTGCATGGGCGTGGCCACAGCCAACTCCATCCTGGTAGTCAGCTTTGCCCGCGAGCAGTTGGATGTTCTGGTGGGCGATGCGCGCCGTGCCGCATTGAACGCCGGCTTTGTCCGCCTGCGTCCGGTTCTCATGACCGCTCTTGCCATGATCATCGGCATGGTTCCCATGGCGCTGGGGCTGGGCGACGGCGGCGAGCAGAACGCCCCGCTGGGCCGCGCCGTGATTGGCGGGTTGCTGTTGGCCACCGTGGCCACGCTGCTGTTTGTGCCCGCGTCTTTCTCTCTCATCCACGGCCGTATCGAGCGCCGCCGCAAATTGGCTCACGGCGCCGCACGGGCCGCGGTATTCGACGAATTTGACGAGCTTTCGGAGTAGCTTCTTATGAGCAACGCAACCAACCCGAACCCGCATCAGCCCGGCCACGACGCCCATGGGCAGCCCGAGGCAAAGCCGATTTCTCCGCGCCGCGCTCTGCTGTTTGCAGCCCTGCTGGCCGTTGTGGCCATCGTGCTGGCAGTTTTTGGCATTTTGGGCCGCAAATCGGCTGACGCTGTATTGGCAAACCACACCCAGCAACTCGCCGCACCTACGGTCCTCGCCGCGCCCGCCAAACTGGGCGCGCCGACAAACAGCTTTATGCTGCCCGGCAACGTGACTGCCTTTACTGACTCACCCATCTATGCGCGCACCTCGGGATATCTGACTCATTGGTACTTCGACATTGGCGCGCGGATCAAAAAGGGTGCGCTGCTGGCTGAAATCGCCACTCCAGAGCTTGACCAGCAGCTTTCCCAGGCTGAGAGCGACCTCGCTACCGCCCAGGCCACCGCCAAGAACGCCAGCATTCAGGCTGATCGTTACTCCGGACTGGTCAAAACGCAGGCCGTCTCCCAGCAGGATACTGACACTTTCGTGAACCAGGCTGCCGCCACCGCCGCCGCTGTCCGCTCTGCGCAAGCCAACGTCCAGCGCCTGCGTGAGCTGCAGTCCTTCGAGAAAGTCTATGCGCCCTTTGATGGAGTGGTCACCGCCCGTACCGTCGATACCGGCCAATTGATCGATACCGGCGCAGGCAAAGAGCTCTTCCGCCTCCAGGCCCTGCGGACTCTACGCGTCTATACCAATGTTCCGCAAGCCTACTCTCAGAGCGTCAAGCCCGGCGCGAAGATCGATCTTACCTTCGCTGAGCACCCCGGCAAGGTCTTCCAGGGCACTCTTGTCCGCACCGCCGACGCCATCGATCCGAATAGCCGCACCCTCCTTGCGGAAATCGATGTGGATAACCGCTCAGGAGAGCTGCTGCCCGGCTCACTGGCGCAGGTCCACCTGAAAACGCCAACGTCCGGATCAGTCTTCGTCGTGCCGGTCGCCGCGCTCATCTTCCGCAGCGAAGGAATGCGCGTAGGTGTCGTGGTCAATGGAAGCGATGGCACAAGAGCACACCTGGTCTCGGTCATCATTGGCCAGGACGATGGAGCCAACGTACAGATTGTCAGCGGCCTCAGCGCCTCCGACCAGGTGATCCAGGACCCGCCCGACTCCTTGATCGACGGCGAAAAAATCGCGGTCGTCGAGCCCTCCGCCGCGGGAGGCGATTAGCCATGCGGTTGCACTGCCTCCAAGCCGCATCATCCGCAGCCGCAGGCGCGCCGTTTGCGGTTCTGCTCGCTGCCGCGCTGGTCCTCGCCGGCTGCAAGCCCGTCGGCCCGAACTACAATCGTCCCGGCTACCAGGCCCCTGCCGCCTACAAGGAAACCGGTGCATCCACGGTGGTTACCCCGCCCCCCAGTCCCGCCGGGGGCAGCTGGCAGCCCGCCAATCCTTCTGACGGAATGCTGCGCGGCAAGTGGTGGGAGATTTACCGGGACCCGCAACTCAATCAACTCGAAGATTCCATCGCCACCAACAATCAGAGCCTGCGCCAGGCGCTTGAAACCTTTCTTGCCGCACGCGATCAGGCAAACGCCGCCCGCTCCAACCTGTTTCCCACGTTCTCCGCCGGGCTGTCAGCGAGCCGCAGCCGGGTCTCGGCCAATCGTCCTCTTGCCAATTCCACAACCAACTACAACGACCTGGTTATCGGCGGACAGGCAAGCTGGGAACCGGACTTCTGGGGCCGCATTCGTCGAACCGTCGAAGCAGCCCGCCAAAATGCCCAGGCCAGCGCTGCTGACATGGCCAATGTCGACCTCAGCCTCCACGCCGAAATGGCCTCGGATTACTTTCAGCTCCGCGGTCTCGACGCCCAGACAAAGCTGCTGACCACGACGGTAAGGGATCTGCAAAGTCAGCTGGACCTGACCACGCGTCTCCTCGGGGGCGGAGTTGCCACCCAGGTGGATGTGGCCCAGGCGCAGACGCAACTTGAAACCGTTCGCGCACAACTAGTGGACGTGGGCGTGGCTCGCGCTCAGCTTGAGCACGCCATCGGCACGCTCGCCAACCGGAACCTGTCTGACTTCTCGATTCCGCCTTCGCCGCTTGATCTTGCCCTGCCCAATGTTCCGATCGGGGTGCCTTCGCAGCTTCTCCAACGGCGGCCTGACATTGCCGCCGCCGAGCGCTCCGCGGCCGCCGCCAATGCGCAGATCGGAATCGCCGTCAGCGCCTTCTATCCCACCATCAGCCTGGGTGGAATCGGCGGCTTTGAGAGCACCAGCCCCGGAACCTGGATTCAGGGCCCCAGTTCCCTCTGGTCCTTGGGCGCGCAAGCTGCAGAACTTCTCTTCGACGCTGGCCAGCGTCGCGCCCTCACCGATCAGGCTCGCCACAACTACGAGGCACAGGCCGCCTCTTACCGTAATACTGTCTTTCTGGCCTTCAATGATGTTGAGGATCAGCTCTCCAGCCTCAGAATTCTTGAGCAGGAATCCAGCGCCGAGACGCGCGCGGTTACCTCGGCTCAGCAGTCCTTCGATCTCTCCGACCAGCGTTACAAGGGTGGGGTTACCAGCTATCTTGAAGTGCTCACTGCAGAAGCCACGCTGCTCGACAATCAGCGCACCGCCATCGATCTGCGGACGCGCCAGTTCGTCTCCAGCGTTGGCCTGGTCCGCTCCCTGGGCGGCGGCTGGGATGTAACCCAGCTTCCGAAATAGAACACTCGGAGGCGCATTCGATTCCGGGGAGTTTATCGGTGATCGTTCGAGGGGCTGTCTGCTGAACGTCGACGGTCGTCACTCCTCGCCTTCCGCTGTCTTCACCAGCACGTCTTCTCTTGGATGACTGAACGCCGCGGGCGGCACATCGGTCAGCGGCAGCGCAGGTCCCTCCCAAAGCACGCGTGGCCGCCCTGGGCTCGCGGAATGCAGGCCCTCGAGGTGAAATGTGTGCTTTCCGGCACGCAATCCCAATGATCCGCGGTCATAGCGAAGTGCATTGCCGGGGGAGCCGCAGACCTGCGCAAACGGCGGTCCGGTCCTCGCCACCTCAAGGCCATCGATCATCAGGCGCGCGCCGTCGGCGTCGATCAGGTGAAACGTGTAGCCGCCGTCGGCAGGGATATCGATCAGCCCGTCCCAAACGGCAACATAGCGCGTAAAGCCCTGGGAGTCGGCCGTCAGGTTCGGAGCCTCGCCGTTAAACACCGCTTGTTCTTTGGTCAGGTCGGGCAACTCGGTCCACGTGCCGGGATAAATCTTCCAGGCAAGTCCCGAAGCCGTAGCGGCCGCCGTGTCTGAGGCGTCGCGCCAGTGTTCGACGGCTACCACTCCTTGCGCCGCCCAGTCCTGATTTCCCGCCTTGTCCTCCACGTGCAGCAGAACCCTGAAACGCCCGGCGCCGTTGGTCCCATCCAGCTCAGTGCCCTCGGCATCAGGAAAGCGATGACTCACGCGGCGTCCGTGTCCCACCGTCCCGTCGCCGAACAACCACGTATAGCGCGCCCCCGGCGAGGGTTTCGCGGTAAAGCGGACAGGCCGCTCAGGCGCTATCGCCGGAGGGTCCACATTGAACGCGGCCACCGGCCCGCGCACCGGCTCAAAGCGCACAGGCTCAGCTGCTCCGGTGGTCGCGGCCAGGGGCAAATCGGCGTCGCTCACAGCACTCCTCTGTTCATACTTCACATTGTCAAAAGTCACTCCGGCCACGTCCCCGGTGATCGTCGAATCCGCCAGGGGCGGTTGATCCAGCGCCCAAATATTGTGGAACGTGAATCCATGGATCCCGGGATACTCCTGCTCCATCTGCACCAGCGAATACCAGTTGTCCAAAAAAATATTCTCAAATGTGTAGTTGCTGTGGTCGCCGCTGGCTCCGTCCGCGCCCCACATCCCCAGCAGGCCAAACGTCTGCCCGCACGCTCCAATCCCGCCATGCAGAACGTCGCTGTCGCGCAAGGTAAAATTCCGCGAATTGAAGACCTTTTGAGGCCACGCCGAGCGCACAATGTTTGAGATGCTGGTCG
Source organism: uncultured Acidobacteriaceae bacterium (assembly GCA_963793885.1). Classification (GTDB taxonomy): domain Bacteria; phylum Acidobacteriota; class Terriglobia; order Terriglobales; family Acidobacteriaceae; genus Telmatobacter. The sequence continues at coordinate 420,436 of CAWCBQ010000001.1, read as the reverse complement.
AGAGTTCGCTGTGCTCGATGAGAATGTTCTGGACGTCGTGCCCCGGACGCACCAGGTCAGCTTCGGTGTACCCGTCCCAATTGCCCTGCATCGCAAACACGTCGTCCGAAGAGCGCAAAAAGCTGTTGCGGACCTCCGTGTCTCCTCCGCCCAGCCAGTCCATCCCGTCCTGGTTGGCATTGTCGGGATTGCCCCCGATGACGCGCAGGTCGTCGTACACAAACTCACCGGAGTCCTTCATCTGGATGGACCAGGTTCTTGAGCGCACGATGCAAGTGAGTCCGTCGATCTCAACGTTGTGCGCTTCCGTCGCCCCAATGCAGTGCCAGTCCGGCTTTTGCATCCAGCCTTCGTCGCTGTTCGGGTCCTGCGGGCCGTCGTAAACAATGGTTCCCCGGCCCTGCACCTTCACGTTCTCAACCTTTTCAAGGTTCAAACTGCCAAAAATGTAGGCTCCTTCGCTCAGGTAATAGACGTCGCCGCTTTTGGGATTCAGGCTTTCACGGTGCACGCCCGCGGGCACAATATGAACGTTTGCGCCGCTGGGCGGCAGCGCGGGTGGCGTGTCGGCGAACAGAAAGAGCATCGCCGCGTGATTCAGAAAGTCCCCCGGCCGCGATATCGAGAGCTTTGCGGGTCCGGCCAGCCTGAAGCGAATCGTCTGACCTCGCCGGATCGGCCGCAGTCCCAGCCGCCACGGCTGAATATCTACGCCCTTATCCCAGAAACCCGCAGCTGCGGCCGTAATCTCCACCGTCACAGGGCCCGTAACGTCGAAGCTCACGAACTCATAGCTCGCCGCGGCGTGAGCCACATCCACCGGGCGCCCATCCACCCTCACCCTGAACGCGGTCGACAGCATCTCCGCGGGAACCTTGGCAGCCTGTACGCGGGAAGCATGGGCTGCACCGGGAACCGCCAGAACAGCCGCTAGAAACATGCGAAAAACAGACAAGTAGAGGGGCTCCCGAGAAATGATTGGAACGGAACCACTCTAGCACCGCGAGCCCAGGCAGTTTGGCACGATTCCGCCCGCTCGGCCGCTCCCATCAATCTTGCAAGAATCCTATTTGTATGGGCGTAAGTGACCCGCGCGCAAAATCTGCCTGGGCGCCCTGGGTCTCGATTCTGAAAGCCCCAGACTGATCCAATTTCACAGAGCCTTTAGATTCCCTCGCCCATCGAGACATAGACTCGCAGCTGTTCCAACTCCACCCGATAAGCATTGCGTTCGGCCTCTTCCGCGGCAAACGGCTCGGCGCAGGGCTCTTCAGCCCCCAGCCGCGCCTCCAGCAATTCCACCCGTGCCGATAGCGCAATCAGCGCGTCAGAGAGGGGGTCTTTCACGTCGTGCGGATCGGTGATCAGCACGCGTTCCCCATTGCGATAAATGATGTGCGCCGGCACGCCCACCACGGTCGAATTCGGCGGGACGTCAGACAGCACCACTGACCCCGCACCCACCCGCGAGTTCTCGCCAACGGTAATGTCGCCCAGGATATTGGCGTTGTTGCCAATAAAGACCCCGTCGCAGACCGTTGGATGGCGTTTGCCGTGACCCTTGCCTGTGCCCCCAAGAGTTACCCCCTGGTACATCGTCACGTCGCTGCCCACAATCGCTGTCTCGCCAATGACCACACCTGCGGCGTGATCGATAAACAGCCGCCGTCCCAGCAGCGCGCCAGGATGAATATCCACGCCTGTATAGAAGCGTGCAACCTGTGAAAGTATGCGCGCCGGCAGGCGCAGCTTCCACCGCCACAGCACATGCGCAATGAGATAGAACCAAACCGCCCAAAGCCCCGGATAGCAGAGCAGCACCTCCAGCCGCGAGCGCGCTGCCGGGTCCCGATCCAGAACCGAGTTGATATCTTCGCGGATGCGTGCAAACAATGCCATTGCGAACAGAAACCGGTCGAGCAAGATGCAAGTTTTGCCGGCGGAACCCGCTAGGTCCCGCCGGACGTGGAAACCCTACGCCGTAACCGCGATCTGTTCGGCCTGCAGCGCCAGCGCCTGCTGCCGCAGCGGCTCATAGAGCACGCTCGACAAGTAGCGCTCGCCGAAGTCGGGCAGAACGGCCACAATCAGCTTGCCCGCATTCTCAGGCCGGGCGGCCACTTTGAGCGCCGCAACCACCGCCGCTCCCGAGCTGATGCCCACAAACAGACCCTCCTCTTTCGGCAGCCGCCGGGCCATCTCGATGGACTCGTCGTTCGTCACCTGGATCACCTCATCGATGCTCTTGGTGTCCAGAATGCTCGGCACAAACCCTGCCCCTAGCCCCTGGATCTTGTGCGCTCCCGGCTTGCCGCCGGAGAGCACCGGGCTGTCGGTGGGCTCGACAGCAATGGCCTTGAAGCTCGGCTTCTTCGGCTTGATGTAGTTGGAAACGCCAGTGATCGTTCCGCCCGTGCCTACGCCGGAAATCAAAATATCCACCTTGCCGTCGGTGTCTTCCCAAATCTCCGGGCCCGTGGTCGCCAGGTGGATTGCCGGGTTTGCGGGGTTGTCAAACTGCTGCAGAATATATCCGTTCGGGGTCTTGGCCAGAATCTCATTTGCCTTGGCAATAGCGCCCTTCATGCCATTGGGGCCGGGGGTCAGCACGATCTCCGCTCCAAAGGCCAGCAGCGTTACCCGGCGCTCAAGGCTCATGGTCTCCGGCATGGTCAGAATCAACCTGTAGCCCTTCACCGCAGCCACAAAAGCCAATGCGATTCCGGTATTGCCGCTGGTCGCCTCGATCAGTACGGTCTTTCCCGGCTTAATCTTACCCGCCTTTTCTGCCGCGTCGATCATCGAAAATCCGATGCGGTCTTTCACGCTCGAAACGGGGTTCTGGCTTTCCAGCTTAACGACAACGGTTCCCGGCAAACCTGCCGACAGCCGGTTCAGCCGCACCAGCGGAGTCTTTCCAATGATTTCAGTTACATTTGCAGCAATACGCGCCATGATGATCTCCTTTTCCAGGGCCACGAGCCCCGGCTATCGTTTTGGATGGATTTTTGGGGATGGTGGAAGCGTCAATCGAAATCTCGCACGCGTGTAAAGGCGCGCCTCTGCATCGGAGCTCTCACCAGGACGGCGTTAGCGACATCGATGCATACAAACAGGTTAGACCCGGAAACTGAGAATGGCAAGCGGCAGTATCTTTAAATTCATCTCAGCAGCCCATGCCGCCGGCCTCCGGACCCTTTGCCGCCTCGCCTCACCCCGTATTCCTCAGCCCCGCCGAAATCCCGCTGATCGTTGCCGCGATGGCCCGATTCACCGCGGGCGTATCTTCGCCGGCCCGCTTCCGCCGCAGCATGTCCACCTGGATCAAATGCATCGGATCCACATAGGGATTCCGCAGCTTAATGGAGTGCGCCAGCACCTGGTTAGACTCCAGCAGTTCCTTTTGCCGGGTGCAAGCCAGCACCGCGCGCACGCTGCGATGGTACTCAGCCTCAAACATGTCGTAGATGCGCCCGCGCAGCTTTCCATCGCCAACCAGCTCGGAGTAAAGCCGTGCCGTGGCCAGGTCCACCTTGCCCAGCGCCAGTTCCACGTTGCGCAGCAGGTCAATGAAGAGCGGAAACTCCCGCGCCATCGTCTGCAGCAGCTCCAGCGATCCCGGCCGCGTGAGATACTCCTCCATGGCAAAGCCCACGCCAAACCACGCCGGCACCAACAGCCGCGACTGCGTCCACCCGAATACCCAGGGAATGGCGCGTAAATCTGTCAGCCTCGAGGACGCGTTACGCCGCGATGGACGTGAGCCGATCTTCGCGTTCTCCAACTCACCCACCGGTGTCGACTGCTCAAAGTAAGTCAACACGCCCGGGTCTTCAAGAATATGCTTTCTGTAAAATCCAAAGGCCAGCTCCGACAACTCGTTGAGCGCCGCCTCCCACTGCGGCTTAAGCACGCCGGTAAAGTGGCCCTCCGGGTCGCGCGCATTGGGCCGTGCCAGCGCATCGAGCGAAGCTGCGATCATCAACTCCAGGTTGCGCTCGGCCAGCACTTCGTCGGCATATTTAAAGTTCAGCACCTCGCCCTGTTCGGTGATCCGCAACTGTCCATCGAAAGAATCCATGGGCTGGGCAAAAATGGCGCGATGCGTCGGGCCGCCGCCCCGGCCCACCGTGCCGCCACGCCCGTGGAAGAGCCGCAGCTTCACGCCCGCCTCGCGCGCCACTACGTGCAGGTCGCGGTGGGCACGGAAAATCTCCCACGTCGAGGTCAGCATGCCCCCGTCCTTGTTCGAGTCGGAGTAGCCCAGCATCACCTCTTGCCAGTTGTCCCAGGTCTCCATCAACTTGCGGTAGTCGGGGCGGTTCCACAGCTCGCGGCAAACCGCCGGCGCGTTGCGCAGGTCTTCAATGGATTCAAAAAGCGGCACCGGCATCAGCCCCGGGTCGCGTCCTGAGCCTTCCACTTTGACTCCGCCGAGCCTTGCCAGCCGCACCACGGCCAGCACATCGTCCACTGTGGCCGCGCCTGAAATCACGTACTGCCGAATCGCCTCCGGTGAGCAGCTTTGCTTCACCTCCGCCACCACGCGGAAGGTCTCAAGCACGCTCAATGTCTCAGCCGAAAGCTCGCTCGGCAGCGCCGGCGCCATCGTATCGCTGATCGCTTCCCGAAGCGCCGCCTGCAGCACCCGCGCGTGTTGGCGAATGTCCAGAGTGTGCAGATGCAGCCCGAAGGTGCGCACCTGCAAAATCAGAGGATCGATGAGCGTACGCGCAATGCGGATTCCCCCATGCGCCGCAAGCGAACTGCGCAGCACCTCCAGGTCGTCCAGTAATTCTTCCACCGAGCCGTAAACCGGCAACACCTGCGCCAGCTTGTCCTGTCCCCGCGACAGCGTGTAGGGCATCACGGGCATTGAAGCTGCGGCCGGCCCCGGTTCCTCCAGCGTTCGCAGAACCCGCGCCTTTACGCAGATCACGAACCGCCGGTAGTATTCAAACTCGTACTGCGCCCCGAATACCTGGGCCTCCGGCGTATGTACCTGCGCCACATAGGCCTTCAGCCGCTCCATCAGCGCCTCACTCACCGGCCGCTGCTGTGCGCTGCTCGTCAGCAGGTCGATGATCAGATCCAGTTGTCCCTGGTAATAAAGCAGCAGGTGGCCGCGCGCCAGCCCTATGGCGTCTCTGGTCACCTCCGGCGTCACATACGGATTGCCATCCCGGTCCCCGCCGATCCAGGAGCCAAACTCGAGCACCTGCGGCAGCGCGTGCGCTTCAATCTCCAGCCCGTAGGAGGCCCGCAGCGCTTCCGAAATCTCCCGGTAAAGTCCGGGCAGCGTCTCAAAGATCGAGACGTCGTAGTAGTCCAACCCCATCTTGATCTCGTCATAAACCGTGGGCCGCCTGGATCGCACCTCGTCGGTCTGCCACAGGCTGGTGATCTCGGCCAGCACCAGCTGCTCCACCCGCGCCATGTCCTGCTCGGGAATCGGAATGCGGTCCAGCGCCGCCAGAAACTCGCCAATCCGCCTGCGCTTGAACATGACCGTCCGCCGCGCCGCTTCCGTGGGGTGAGCGGTAAACACGGGAACAATCAGCACCCTCTTCAACCACTCAAGCACCTCATCGGCGCCGATGCCCACGCGCCGCATTGCGGAGAGCGTCCCCTCCAGCGAACCGCGCTGCCGGCCCGCGCCGCCGCTGAGCCGCAGGGCAATGCGCCGCCGCTTCCGGTGATTCGTCTCGGCCAGGTTGATCAGCTCAAAGTAAAAGGCAAACGCCCGCGTCAGCAGGATGGCGCGTTCCGGCGGCAGCCGGTGAACCATGGCGAGCGCGCCGTCGGCGTTGCGCGCTGCCTCTTCCTCCTGTCCCCGCGCCTCGGCGTCGCGCCGGCGGATCGTGCCTTGCCGCAGCGTCTCCACTTCGGCAAACAGCTCCTCGCCCGCCTGCTCGCGCAGCACCTCGCCCAACAACATCCCCAGCGAGCGCACATCGCGCCGCAGAGGCGCCTCTTTCAGGTCGCCGGTATGCGACTCCAACTCCGCCAGCCGCTGCTGCCAATTCTCGGGATTCCACAAAAGAGCCATCGTCTTTTGATTATGCATGACGGCCTCTGAATACCGCCTCAGGAGATCGATGCCTGCCCATCCAACTGCATCGTCAGCTCTTCCCACTCCGCCGTCAGCGAGGCCAACTGCCCGCGCAACTCCTCGGCCAGGGCCGTCAGCCGCTCGGTCTCCGCGGCAGAGACGTAGACCCCTGACTGCTCCTCGGTATGGGCAATCGCAGCCTCCATGCGCGGCACTTCCTCTTCAAGAAACGCGCACCGCTCCTCCATTTGCTTCTGCTTGATCGGATTCAGGCGCCGCGCCTTCTCCTTGCCGTTGCCACCCCACGGCTCCGGTCCGCCTTCGATAACGTAGGTCGCTCCCGGCGCCGGCTTTTCGGGCTCTTTGGCTGGCTTCTGCGCCACGCTGGGAGCGCCCCCTGCCAAGGTTCCGTCGCCTGCAATCGCCTTCCAGCGCAGGTAGTCCTCGTAGTTGCCTTCGTGGCTGGTGACCGTGCCGCCTTCCACCTCCAGCACCCGCGTCGCGAGCCGATCGATAAAGTAGCGGTCGTGGGAAACAAACACCACCGTGCCGCTGAATGCCGCCAGCGCTTCCAGCAAGACATCCTTGGCCCGCATGTCCAGGTGATTCGTGGGCTCGTCGAGCAGCAGAAAGTTCGAAGGCGACACCAGGATCCGCGCCAGTGCATAACGATTCCGCTCCCCGCCCGAAAGCACCCCCAGCGGCTTGAACACATCGTCCCCGCGGAATAGGAAACATCCCAGCAGCGAGCGCAGCTCCACCTCCGGCACCTTGAGGGCGGCGCGGCTCATGTCGTCCAGCATGCGCGCCTCGCCGTCGAGCACCTTGTACTGGTCCTGCGCAAAGTACTCGCTCACCACGTTGTGCCCCAGCCGCACCGCGCCCGCGGTCGGCGCCTCGTCGCCGGTCAAGAGCCGAATCAGCGTAGACTTGCCTGCGCCGTTCACGCCCACCAGCGCCACGCGGTCGCCGCGATCGATCCTGAAGCGCACATCCTTCAACACCTGCTTCGCCCCATAATTCTTGGCCAGCGCCTCAGCTTCGGCCACCATCCGCCCTGAAGGCGGCGGTTGCGGAAACTTGAAGTGGATTACCGCTTCTTCCTCCGGGATCTCGATGCGCTCAATCTTTTCGAGCTCCTTGATTCGCGATTGCACCTGTTTGGCCTTGGTGGCCTGCGCGCGGAATCGGTTGATAAATGCCTCAAGGTGCTCGATCTGCTCGCGCTGGTTGCGATAGGCCGCCTGCAACTGAGCCCGCCGCTCATCTTTTTGTTTAAGGTATTTGCTGTAGTTACCCTGGTAAATCGTCAGCCGCTTGTTCCAAATCTCCACCGTGCGGTCGATTGTCACATCCAGAAAATAGCGGTCATGCGAGATAAGGATGTAACCAAACGGATAGGTGTGCAGGTAGTCTTCAAGCCAGTTTCTGGTTTCCAGGTCCAGATGATTCGTCGGCTCGTCCAGCAGCAGCAGATTCGGCTTGGCCAGCAGCAGCTTCGCCAGCGCGATGCGCATCTGCCAGCCTCCGCTGAACTCGTCCGTCTGCCGTCCCCAGTCCTCTTTGCCAAAGCCCAGTCCGGTCAGCACCCCGCCCACCTGCGCGTCCAGTGCGTAGCCGTCCAGCGCGTGAAACCGCTCCTGCAGCATCGAGTAGCGTTCCGCCGCCGCCTCATACTCCGGCTCGGCATGTTCAAGTTCGGCAAGCTGCCCGCCCAGCCGTTCGATTTCTTTCTCCATCTCCCGCAGTTCGTCAAAGACCGACAGGCATTCTTCGAAAACGGTACGCCCGGTCAGCCGCAAGCCCTCCTGCGGCAGGTAGCCGATGCTCATGCCCCGCGTCCGCTGCACCTCGCCGTAGTCCAGTTGCTCCAATCCTGCGAGCACCTTCATCAATGTCGATTTGCCGGTGCCGTTCGCCCCCACCAGCGCAGTTTTTTCCCGTGCCCGGATCAGCCAGCCGGCCTCAAGAAACAGCACCCGCGGCCCAAACCGCTTGCCCGCATTTTGAAGTGAAAGCATCCCCGTCTATTTTCGCAGAGCCGTCCTGTGCGTCTCACGGAGCGAGCGCACCGGGCCCCAGGCGCGTTCAGTCCACATGGAAAACCTCCTCCATCGCCGCCCACCACTCGCCTTCCTTATTCGTCGCCACAGGGCTTTGCATCGGATTCATAATCGTCCACCACTCCTGTGTCGCTTTGTCCGCCGCCATCCGCGCCATGTCGGCCGCATAGTCGTCCCCGTGATATTCAAAATACGCATACAGGATGTGATCCCTCAGAAAAATCGAGTAATTGCGGATATTGCATTCGCGAATCGTTTGCAGCACGGCCGGCCAAACCGCGGCGTGATATTCCTTGTACTTCTCCTCGGCCTCGGGCTTGAGGCCAATCAGCATTCCGTAACGGGTCATCTTGTCTCCTTCAAAAAATGCCGGGCTACAGCGGTTCCACAGTTGCTGTATCCCGAAGCGATGAGGCTAAGTGGCTTTTTTATCAAGAAAAAGCCACCTCGGATAGCGCCAGAAATGGCTACAAGTACTGTGGAACCGCTCTAAGCGCCGGACCTCCCTGCGACTCAGGCTATCACCATCATCGCGCATCGGCCCGACAGGCATCCGACGCGATTCCCCACCGGGGCGACGCGCCTGCCCATGCGCCTGGCAACGGTTCCAAAGTGATAAGGACTCCGCCGCATTTAAGGCGGATCGATCGATTGAATTTCCTGGCGTTCAGCGTACAGCAGCAGGCTGGGCTGGAGTCAGCATTGATGAAGTACGCATCCTCACGCGCAACTGCCGGGCGCGAGAGCTCCGCCTCAAGCTCTTACATAAGTTGCTGATTTGATTGACCGCAGGAGCGGTCAACGACTGGCCGGAAAATAACTCAAGGCGCTTGCACTTTGGCTCAAGGCCGGCATTTTTTGAATCACCCGATGTGATCCCTCAGGAATACAGCCTGATCTCGCTTGAAGTGCCGCCAGCCGCGGGAATGTAACACTTCAGCGTGTAATCCATCACCATGCGGTCGGCATTGAAGCGCCATCCGAGCGTCCGTATCGTGCGCTTCATGCGCTTGATCCATCCCCGTGGCAGGCCGTCGCGGTCACGTTGATAGAAGAGCGGAATGACCTCGTCGCGAAGAACGCGGTAAAGGTCTTCGCCGTCGCGGCTGTCGTGGACGTCCAGGTTGGAGTGGGTTCTTCCGCTGCCAATGGCGAAGCCATTGAGACCATCGTAAGCCTCGGCCCACCAGCCGTCGAGGATGGAAAGATTCAACCCGCCGTTGAGCACCACTTTCTGCCCGCTCGTGCCCGAAGCCTCCAGCGGGCGGCGCGGATTGTTAAGCCAAACGTCAACGCCCTGCACCAGGTAGCGTCCCACGTTGATGTCGTAGTCCTCGATAAAGGCGAACTTGTTCTGGAACTTTGAGTCGCGCATCAGCTCGGCGATTTGCTGCAGCACCCTCTTGCCCGGCTCATCGTGCGGATGCGCCTTGCCGGCAAAGAGAAACTGAACGGGGCGTTTGGGATCGTTGACCATGGCGGCCAGCCGCTGCATATCGGCAAGCACCAGGTTGGCTCGCTTGTAGGTGGCGAAGCGGCGCGCAAATCCGATCGTCAGTGCGTCCGGTGAGAGGATTTTGCCCAATTTCTGCAGTGTCTCGGCGGACTCCTTGCGCCGATCTGCCTGTTCCCGCGCGCGCCGGCGGGCAAAGTCGATCAGCTGCGCCTTCAGGGCCAGATGTGTCTCCCACAGTTCGCCGTCGTCGACGCTTTCGATCTTCTCCCAGGTCTTTGCGGTGCCGCTGTGGCGCTGCCAGTCCACGCCGAGATGGCGGTCATAGAGCCGACACATCTGCGGCGCCAGCCAGGAGGGCACGTGGACCCCGTTGGTGATGTGACCGATGGGCACGGCGTCCTCCGGCCGGCCTGGATAGAGGCACTTCCACATGGCCCGGGAAACCTCGCCATGCAGCGAGGAAACAGCGTTGACACGGCGCGCCAACTTGAGGCCAAGCACGGTCATGCAGAATGATTCCCCGTAGTCCGTGGGATACTCGCGGCCGAAGCCCATGAGGTTCTCGTGCGAAATTCCCAATTGCTCGCGCAGGGGGCCGAGGTGCTCTTCCATCAGGTCGGCGCTGAACCGGTCATGACCCGCGGGCACGGGCGTGTGGGTCGTGAAGATCACCTCGCGAGGGATCAGGCTGGCCGCCGTCGCAAAATCGAGGCCTTCTTCCACCATCCGATCGCGAATGGCCTCAAAAACCGCAAAGCCGCTGTGGCCCTCATTCAGATGGAGAACACCGGGCGTGATGCCCATAGCCTTGAGAGCGCGAAAGCCGCCGATGCCAAGCAACAGTTCCTGGCGGATGCGGGTGCGCGCGTCTCCGCCGTAAAGGCGCGAGGTGGTTTCAAGGTCCTCGGGGGCATTTCCGGCAACGTTGGAGTCGAGCAGTAGCAAGTCGCAGCGACCCACCTTCACGTGCCAGACCTTGGCGCGGATCGCTCCGCGGCGGGTTTCGATCTCAACCACCACCGGCTCACCATTGCTCCCGATGGCCGGCTGCATAGGCAACTGATTCACATCGGTTTCCACGTACTCTTCGCGCTGCCATCCGGCCTGATCAAGCCGCTGCAGAAAATAGCCCTGCCCATAAAAAAGGCCGATCCCAACAAGCGGAATGTCCAGGTCGGAGGCGCTCTTGATGTGGTCTCCTGCCAGCACGCCCAGGCCGCCGGAGTAGATGGGCAGGGACTCGTGCATGCCAAATTCTGCTGAAAAATAGGCGACCGGCCTGGGCCGCAAAACGCCGGCATGGGCGGCGCCCCAGGTGCGATCCGCTTTCAGATACTCCTGCTGGCGGCGGTAGACATAGTTGATCCGGCTGTGCAGAACCTGTTCACCCGCGCGGCGCTCAATTTCACCCAAGGGCATCTCGCTGAGCAGGGAGATGGGATTCTGATTGAGCTGACGCCAGCGGGTGGGATTCAAGTCGCGAAACAGGCTGATGCAGTCGTGGTCCCAGCTCCACCAGGGATTACGGGCAAGAGCCCAGAGCCGCTCCTGTGCCGGAGCAATGAAGCGATCGAGAGTGCGCGCCTCACTGACGACCGGCGCCACCTGGCTGGCCGCCTCGGCCAACATCCGAATCTCATTCTCCCGATAGGCGCGCGGCTCACGCGTTTGCACCACCAACACTCCCTGCAGAATGCCGCGGTCGATCAGCGGCACGCCCAGAAAAGAGTTGTACTCGTCTTCGCCGGACTCGCTGAAGTACTTGAATCGGGGATGGTTCCTGACATCATCGACGGCCACCGGGACGACCCGCTCCGCGACCAGGCCGGTGAGACCCTCATTCAGCGGCATGCGCAGCCGGCCGATGCTCTTGGGCTGCAGGCCGAGCGTAGCGGCCAAAACCAGGTTGGATCGATCGGGCTCAAGCAGATAGGCCGAGCACACATCGGTTCGGAACCGTTTGGCGATCAGCGCCACGACGTTCATCAAAGTATCGGCAGGCTTGCCTCCCTCCGCGGCGAGGTTCGAAATCTCCTCCACAGTGAGAACGAGACTGGCGTCGCTTGCTTCGTGGGGCTCTGTCATGGCTGTGCGCTCACCTTTCGAATGGATTCAGAAGAACGGGACCGACACGGGTGCCGCGCCGCGACAGGAGTGCAGAGGTTCATTCGACAGAATTGCCAGAAGTAGAAACGGTTTAGAGCTGTGTTATGGGTTTTAGGGAAAATCCCATTTCTTGCGCGGTGCGGGATAGTTTTGAAGATATCATCAATCCGCCGCGAACCGCGAATCAAGTTGACGGCAGCAGGCCGGGGTCAATCTCCGTGCGCCTCTTCCAGTTCCACGCCGACCCTTTGCAGCTTCATGAACCTCCATTGCAAGCGGTCAAAGAACAGGTAGACAACCGGAGTGGTAAACAACGTAAGGGCCTGCGACACCAGCAGTCCGCCGACGATGGTAATGCCCAGCGGCTTGCGCAGCTCAGAGCCCACCCCCATGCCGATCGCCAGAGGCATGCCCCCGAACAGAGCGGCCATGGTGGTCATCATGATGGGGCGGAAGCGCAGCAGGCAGGCCTGGTAGATAGCCTGCACCGGCGGCAGCCCCTCCTCGCGCTCGGCCTGCAGGGCAAAATCGATCATCATGATGGCGTTTTTCTTCACGATGCCGATGAGCAGGATGATGCCGATCAGGGCGATGATGCTCAGGTCGGTTCCCGTGATCAGCAGGGCGAGAATGGCGCCGGCGCCCGCGGGAGGCAGAGTGGAGAGAATCGTAAGCGGGTGGATCAGGCTCTCATAAAGAATGCCGAGCACGATGTAGACGGCAACCAGCGCGGCCAGAATCAGGTACGGTTCATTCTTGAGCGAGTCCTGAAAGGCCTGCGCGGTTCCCTGGAAGCTGGGGTGAATCGTCGAGGGCATGCCCATCTCGCGCTGCGCCCTTTCCAGGGCGGTAACGGCGTCCCCCAGCGCCGCGTTCGGCGCCAGGTTGAAGGTGAGCGTCACCGCCGGAAACTGACCCTGGTGATTGACGGCCAGCGGAGTGCGCTGATTCTCGTAGTGAGCGATCGTTGAAAGCGGCACCATGGCGCCTGTCGACGACTTGATGAAGATGCCGTTCAGAGCCGTCGGGACTGCGGCTGATACTTGCGGATCCACTTCCATCACCACGAAATACTGGTTCAGCGCCGTATACATGGTGGAGACTTCGCGCTGGCCGAAGGCATCGTAAAGCACCTGGTCGATCATCGAGGCCGTGATGCCGAGCCGCGAGGCCGTGTCGCGGTCAATCACCAGGTTGGTGGCTAGTCCCTGGTCCTGCTGGTCGGTGGAGACATCGCGAAGCTCCGGCAGTTTTCGAGCCCGAGCCTCTAGCTGCGGCGCCCAGGTGTTCAATTCATCAAGGTTCTCGTCGGAAAGAGTGTACTGATACTGGGCGGAGCTGCCGCGGCCACCGATCTGGATATCCTGGTTGGCCTGAAGATAGAGCGTTGCGCCGGGAACGCTGCTGAGCTTGCGGCGAAGGCGATTGACGACACCGTCCGCGGAAATGCGGCCGGGCCGATCCTGAAGCGGCTTGAGCGCGACGAACATGCTGCCTACATTAGTGCTGCCGCCGTTGCCGCCCACAAAGGCCATCAGCGATTGAATGGCCGGATCCTCCAGCGTCATCTGCGCCAGTTGTCTTTTGCTTTTGCGCCATGGCGTCGAAGGCGATATCCTGCGCGGCCATGGTGCGGCCGCTCAGGCGCCCGGTGTCCTGCTGCGGGAAAAAGCCCTTGGGCACGATGATGAAGAGGTAGACATTCAGAATTGCGGCGCCGACGGCCACGCCGAGAATGAGCCATTGGTGCCTGAGCACCCAACGCAACCCCGCGCCGTATTCAAAGTGCATCCAGTTAAAAATACTTTCGCTGGCGCGGTAAATGCGGCCATGGCGGCTCTCGTCGCGCGACTTGAGAAACTGGGCGCAAAGCATCGGCGTCGTGGTCAGCGAAACCAGCAGCGATACCGCGATGGCCACCGAAAGCGTGACCGCGAACTCTCTGAAAAGTTTGCCGACAATGCCGCCCATCAGCAGGATAGGCGTAAAGACGGCGATCAGCGATGTGCTCATGGAGAGCACCGTGAAACCAATCTCTTTTGACCCCTTCATGGCCGCTTCATAACGGCCGCATGCCCATTTCCAGATAGCGGGTGATGTTTTCGATCACCACGATGGCGTCATCCACCACAAATCCCGTGGCCACGGTCAGCGCCATCAGGGAGAGATTGTCGATGGTATAGCCCGCCAGATACATCACTCCGAAGGTTGAAACCAGCGAAAGCGGCACGGCCACCGAAGGGATGATGGTGGCCCACACCTCGCGCAGAAACATGAACACCACCAGCACCACCAGCAACACGCTGATCATCAACGAAATTTCAACGTCGTGGACGCTGGAGCGGATGGTGATCGTGCGGTCAACTGACACATTGATTTTGATGGTGGGCGGAATGGAGGCCTGCAGGCGCGGCAGCTCTGCCAACACGTTGTCCACGGTCGAGATCACATTGGCGCCGGGAATCTTGAACACAATCAACATGACCGCGTCCTGAAGTTTTCCAGGCGGCCCTTTGATGGGATTTATGCCCGCTACGCCGGCGTGTCAGGATGTTGGAAACGCTGTCGGTGACCGTGCCCAGGTCACCAACCCGCACCGGCGCGCCGGTCTGCTTGTTATAGCCCGCGATGATGGGCACGTAATCCTTGGCCTTGAAGATCTGGTCGTTGTCGTAGATGGCCCAGCGGTGCGTGGCATCCTGAAATGCGCCCTTGGGCCGGTTGGCATTGGCACTGGCCAGCGCCGTGCGCACGGCCTCCAGCCCGATGCCGTTGTTGCCCAGTTCCATGGGATTCAACTCAACGCGCACCGCGGGGCTGGAGCTTCCGCCCACAAACACCTGGCCCACTCCCTGGATCTGAGACATCTTCTGGGCCAGGATGGAGTCGGCCATATCGTAGACTTGCGGCTTTGAGAGCACATCCGAAGTCAGCGAGAGAATCAGGATCGGCGCATCGGCGGGGTTGGCCTTGCGATAACTCGGGTTTTGCGGCAGATAGGCGGGCAACTGGCTCCGTGCCGCGTTGATCGCTGCCTGCACGTCCCGTGCCGCGGCGTTGATGTCGCGGTTGATATCGAATTGCAGAGTCACCGAGGCTGAGCCGAGCGAACTGGTTGACGTCATCTGGTTCACGCCGGCTATGCGTCCGAACTGCCGCTCCAGCGGGGTTGCGACCGACGACGCCATGGTCGCAGGACTTGCTCCAGGCAGTCCTGCGCCGACACCGATCACCGGGAAATCCACGTCGGGCAGCGACGCGACGGGCAATACCGAATAAGCTACAGAGCCACTCAGCATCAGGGCCAGGCTCAGCAGCGTGGTTGCTACCGGACGTTTGATGAACGGTGCGGATAGATGCATGGTTCGGTTCTCCTAATCCGCACTTACGGCTTGTGTTTGCTGGGTGGCGCTGGTGCGATGCGGCTTGATCCGTTGCGCCAGCATGTCGAAGTAGAGATAGACAACCGGCGTGGTAAACAGCGTGAGCATCTGCGAAAAGATCAGGCCTCCGACGATCGTGACGCCCAAGGGCATGCGCAGCTCGGCGCCCACGCCGCCGCCCAATGCCAGCGGCAAGCCGCCCAGCAGCGCCGCCATGGTGGTCATGATGATAGGTCTAAAACGCAGCAGGCAGGCCTGGAAGATGGCAGCTTCAGCGGTTTTGCCCTCGTCGCGCTCGGCCTGCAGGGCAAAGTCGATCATCATGATGGCGTTCTTCTGCACAATCCCGATCAGCAGGATGATGCCGATGAGCGCGATTACGCTGAAGTCTACGCGCGTGATCATCAGCGCCAGCAGTGCGCCCACCCCTGCCGAGGGCAGCGTGGAGATGATGGTGATGGGGTGAATATAGCTCTCGTAAAGAACGCCCAACACAATGTAAACAGTGATGAGCGCGGCTAGAATCAGGAGGGGCTCGTTGCTGAGCGAGGTCTGGAAGGCCGCCGCCGTTCCCTGGAAGCTGGCGTTAATGCTGGCCGGCATCTGGATGCGCTGTTCGGCGCTCTGCACGGCTTTGACGGCATCGCCCAGAGCCTTGCCGGGCGCCAGGTTGAAGCTGATCACCGTGGATGGGAACTGCCCCTGGTGGCCGATGGACAATTGCGAGTGCGACTGCTCCCAGTGGGCCAGCATGCTGAGCGGAACCTGCGTGCCGTTGGCCGACTTGACGTAAAGGTCGTTAAGCGTCGCGGGATCGGTCTGGAAGTTCGATCCAACCTCCATAACCACGTGATACTGGTTCAGCTGGGTGAAGATGGTAGATACTTGGCGCTGGCCGAAGGCGTCATACAGGGTATTGTCCACGTCAGCCATGGCGATACCCAGGCGGGCGGCCGTATCGCGATCGATCACCAGATCGGCAGCCAATCCCTGGTCTTGCAGATCGCTGGCCACATCGGTCACTGAGCCTTCTTTGCCCAGTTCGGCCACCATTTTTCGCGTGTAGACAGCCAGCTCGTTCTGGTCCGGGTCTTCAAGGGAGTACTGGAACTCGGTGCGGCTTACACGATCTTCCACGGTAAGGTCCTGCAGCGGCTGCAGGAAAAGCTGGATACCTTCCACCGAGGCCAGCTTGCTTTGCAGGCGGCGAATCACATCAGTGGCCGAGACCTTTCGCACCTCAAGCGGCTTCAGGGTGATCTGAATGCGGCCCGAGTTCAGCGTCGTGTTGGTGCCGTCCACACCTATGAAGGAGGAGACGTTATCCACCGCCGGATCCTGGAGAACTACGTCCACGAGCTCTTGCTGGCGCTGGGCCATGTTGGCGAAGCTGACCGTCTGGGGCGCTTCTGAGATGCCTAGAATCACCCCTGTATCCTGCACCGGGAAGAAGCCCTTGGGGATCACGATGAACAGAAGAACGGTGGCTACAAACGTTGAAATCGTGACCAGCAGCGTGGCGAAGCGATGGCGCAGGATGACCTGCAGGGCACGCCCATATGCGGCGATGATGGAGTTGAACACCTTCTCCGACCAGTAGTAGAAACGGGTCTGGTTGGCACTCGCCTTGTCGCGAAGAATGCGCGAGCACATCATGGGGGTAAGGGTGAGCGAAACCACGGCGGAGACCAGGATGGTGATCGCCAGGGTGATCGCGAACTCACGGAACAGCCTCCCCACCACATCGCTCATGAAGAGCAGCGGAATCAGCACTGCGATCAGCGAAACGGTCAGCGACATGATCGTGAAGCCTATCTGCTCGCTGCCCTTGAGCGCCGCCTGCATCGGGCTCATGCCTTCCTCAATGAAGCGCGAGATGTTCTCGATCATCACGATGGCGTCGTCCACCACAAAACCGGTGGAGATGGTCAGCGCCATAAGGGTAAGGTTGTTGAGCGAGTAGCCCAGCAGGTACATCACACCGAAGGTGCCCACGATCGACAGCGGCACCGCAACCGACGGAATCACTGTGGCCGCAAGATTGCGCAGAAAAAGGAAGATGACCATCACCACCAGGGCGACCGTGAGCATCAGCTCAAATTCCACGTCCCTGACCGAGGCGCGGATGGTCAGCGTACGGTCGGTCAGCACCTTTACCTGGATGGCCGCAGGCAAGCTGGTCTGCAACTGCGGCAGCAGCTTCTTGATGCGATCCACGACGGCGATGATGTTGGCGCCCGGCTGGCGCTGAATATTGACGATGACTGCGGGCTGGCGGTCCATCCAGGCTGCCTGCTGGCTGTTTTCTGCGGCGTCCACGATAGTCGCCACGTCCGACGCGCGCACCGGTGCCCCATTGCGATACGCGATCACCACCGGCTTGTAATCGGCGCTGGAAACCAACTGGTCGTTGGCGCCGATGGTGTACGCCTGGCGGCTGCCGTTCAGCGTGCCCTTGGCTTGGTCCACATTGGCCGCCGCAATCGCGGTCCGCAAATCTTCCAGGCTCAGGTTGTAGGCAGCAAGCTGGGAAGGATTGGCCTGAATCCTCACCGAGGGCTTTTGTCCGCCGGCGATCGAGACCAGGCCGACGCCCGTGACCTGCGATATCTTCTGTGCCAGGTTCGTGTCGGCCGCATCCTCAATCTTGTCCAACTGCAGAGAATTCGAGGTCAGCGCCAGCGTCATGACGGGCGCATCGGCAGGATTTACCTTGCTGTAAACCGGCGGATTGGGCAGATCACTGGGCAAAAAGCTGGTGGCTGCATTGATCGCCGCCTGAACCTCCTGCTCGGCCACATCGATGTTCTCGTCCAGGTTGAATTCGAGGGTGATCACAGACCCGCCCCCGGAGCTGACTGAAGTCATCTGCTTGAGTCCGGGCATTTGGCCGAACTGCCGCTCCAGCGGCGCTGTAACCGAAGACGACATGACTTCGGGTCCAGCGCCCGGATAAAACGTGAGCACCTGGATGATCGGGTAGTCCACTTCAGGCAGTGCGGAAACCGGCAACTGCTCGTAGGCCACTCCGCCGGCAAGCAGAATCGCCGCCATCAGCAGCGAAGTCGCCACCGGGCGCAGAATAAAGGGCCGGGAAGGACTGAGGCTCACTGCTGCTCCTTATGCTGATGTTTCCCTGCCGGCTGGCCGCTCGCGTTTGACGCCGCGCCTGGGCCGCCTGCGCTATGTCCCGCGCCCTGGCCGCCCCCCGACTGCCGAGCCTGGCTCACGATCACCAGCGACCCCTGGCGCAAACGGTCGGCGCCGTCCACAACTACATTTTCGCCCGGCGAAACGCCGCTATCCAAAATGGTCACCTGGCCCTGGGCCAGGGCAACTTTCACGGGCTGTATCTTTGCGGTTGTCGTTCCCTTGGCGTCGCTGCTCGTCTCCCAGACAAACGATCCCTGCAAGCCGCTCTGGATAGCCGCCGACGGAACCACCAACGCATTGGTCCGGTCTTCCATCACCAGGTGGATGTTCACGAACTGGTTCGGGAACAAAGCTTCGTTCTCGTTGTTGAACACCGCCTTCAACTTGTCCGTGCCGGTGGTGGTGTCGATCTGGTTGTCGGCAGTCAGCAGTGCGCCGGTCGCCAGCTTCTGCACGTCGGCCTGGTCGTATGCGTCCACCGGCAGATGCCGATCCGCTCTCAACTTGGCAAGTACCTGGGGAAGTTGGTCTTCAGGCAGCGTGAAGTACACCGAAATGGGCCGGAACTGATTAATGATCACCAGATTCGTCGTGTTGGCCGTGATAATGTTTCCAGGATCCACCAGGCGCAACCCGATGCGGCCCTCAATCGGCGACTGAATGTAGCACCAGCTCAGTTGCAACTGGGCGGTTTCAATGGCTGCCTTGTCTGATTCGATCGCGCCCTGGTACTGGCCTTGCGTTGCCTCATCGGCTTCCATTGTTTCCTTTGAAACCACGCCCGCGGCATAGAGCGCCTTGTATCGGGCGTACTCGGCCTGGGCATCTTTCAGCAGGGCCACATCGTGCGCCAACGTTCCTTTGGCCTGGTCCAGCGCCGCCTGGTAAGGCTTGGGGTCGATCACCATGATGGTTTGGCCCTGCTTCACCTCCTGGCCCTCGGTAAACTTCACAGGCAGCAACTGGCCGCTCACCCGCGCCTTCACCGTCACGCTCATGTACGGCGTTACTGTTCCCAGAGCGGTCAGGTAGATGGGCATGGCCCGCTGCGCCACCGGAACCACCTGCACCGGAGCCGGCCTGTTGAGCAGTGCAGCGGCCTGGCGGGTACTTGCGGCCGCGGCTGCCTGCTGGTTCTGGTAGATCCGCCATCCCACGTACCCCAATGCGCAAACCACCACCAGGTAAACGATGACGCGAACCCAGGGGCTCTTGTGGGCGGGCGGCTCCGCGTGATTGCCGAGCTTGTACTCTGGAGACTCGTGCGTGTCTTCGTTGGACATGTCGATTCCTGTCGTTTCCTTATTGATTCAGAACCTGAAAAAGAGGCTTAAATGCGGCCAGAAGCCCAAAGATGACAAACTGCCCGCCTACGTTACTAGGGACGAAACAATTCCCCTAAAGGTTTCGCCCCTTTTCCGCATGGTGAAGGGGCGAATTCGATCATAACTGTATGATTGACGCGCCACCCGGAGAGGGGACGCGACCATTGTAAGCGAGCGGGGCAACACCGGCACAAGGTTGGCCGTCATTGGACGCCGGGGATGACATAGATCATGGAACGAGGGTTTGAAACGCAAAGCACCTTAGGCCCGCAGAAAAGAGGCCCCCAGAAAAGAGACCCTCGGAAAAGCAAACCGAAAATCTCCGTACGGTGAGCATCGGTGCTGCAGAGCAGGCTCCGGCAGAAGGCTCAACCCATTTTCCTGCGCCCTGTGCTTGTTTGCGGCAGTCGAACTGCAGGCGGGATATTTCCCAGTTGGGATTCCGGCAGATCTATTGGGAATGGCGAGGTAAAGCAATGAAAGTACTGATCTTTGGTGCAACTGGAATGGTGGGCCAAGGGGTCCTCCGTGCGTGCCTCAGCGACCCCGGTGTGGAGCTTGCGGTCACGGTGGGCCGAAGCTCGGTCGGGGAACAGAATCCCCGGCTTCAGGGAGCCAATTTAAGAGAAATCATTCACCCTGATCTGAATGACCTCTCCGCCATTGAAGCCGAACTGACCGGCTTTGACGCCTGCTTCTTCACTCTCGGCGTTTCATCCAGCGGGATGAACGAAACCGCCTACGAGCGGATCACCTACTCACTCACCTTATCTGCTGCGGAAACACTCAGCCGCCTCAATCCGGGGATGACCTTTATTTACGTCTCCGGCGCCGGAACCGACAGCTCAGAGAAGGGCCGCATCATGTGGGCGCGGGTGAAGGGCCGCGTGGAGAATGCCCTGTTGCGCCTGCCGCTCGAGGCGTACATGTTCCGCCCCGGTCTGATTCAGCCGCTCGACGGCATCCAGTCTAAGACGCCTGCTTACCGGATCGGCTACGGCCTGATGAAGCCGCTGCTGCCTTTGCTGCGCAGGGCACTGCCGAATCAGGTTCTCTCCACACGCGAGATCGGGTGGGCGATGCTTGAAGTGGCCAGGCACGGCTATGAAAAACGGATTCTCGAGATCAGGGATATTCGGGCTGTGGTCGAGAGCTCCGCTGCCCACCCCAAAAACTCATAACAGTCCAGCCGTGGGAACGGCGGTCACGACGCAAGAGATTCCACCAACCGGTCCATCTTCTCTTCCTGGCGCTCAATGGACTCGACCAGCTTAAATTGGGTGCGGCAACGATCGAGGTTGTGCCCTTCTCTATGCACCTTGAAGTACGTGTCGCCCATCAGGTAGTCAGCCAGAAAGCGAATGCCGGTTTCAAATGTGATCAACTTGCCTGAGATGGCGAGAAGCTGCTTTTCCGCATTGGTCAGGAATGCGCCGGCCGAACTGAGGTAGCCGCGCACAAGCGCCTCAAACATGGGAAACTGCATGGTCACCTTGGAAAGATCCTGCTCGTCCTCCATGGCCGGGCTCGTTGTGGTGCGAACCATGTCGCCAAAATCGTAGGGCGCAAACCCCGGCATCACCGTATCGAGATCGATGACGCAGATGCCCTCGCCCGTCTGGTCATCGAGCATCACGTTGTTGAACTTGGTGTCGTTGTGGGTTACGCGTTCCGGCAGGTTCGCCTCCATGAGCACGCCAACGATTGATCGATGCGCGAGGGCGAATTCGATTTCCGGCTTTGCCAGGGCCGCGCGACCCGCCGCGTCCGCAGCGATCGCCTGCTCCAGCGCCTTGAATCGCTTGGGCGTGTTATGAAAATCGGGGATGGTGTCGTGCAATCGAGGCGCTGGCAGTTCAGCCAGCATTTGCTGGAACCGCCCGAAGGCCTTGGCGGCCTGAAAAGCCTGTTCCGCCGACTCAACGGCATCGTACGTGCGCGCCCGCTGAATAAAGTGATACGCGCGCCAATGGTTTCCCTCTGCATCCACGTGCCATCCAAGCCCGTCACGCGCTGGAATCAGACGGAGCGCCCGCCGGGTCCAATCGGGCTCGCTTGCCACTACCGTTGCCAAATGCGCCGTCACCCGCTCGACGTTTTCCATCAGAGCTACAGGGTGCTTGAAGATGTTGTGATTGATCCGCTGCAGGATGTAGCAGGACGGCGCGCCTCCCTGATCAAAGAAGGCGCGATACGTGTCGTTGATGTGGCCGCTGCCGTAAGGTCTGGCCTCAAGAAACTCACCGCCGATTTCGAACTGTCGCGCGGCGGCGGCGGTATTCAAATCGCTCGTCATCCCCAAAGACTTTCAGGATAGGTGCCGGCCTTCACCAGGCTCTTGATGCTGTCCACGACGTACTCGTGGTCCTGGCGATAGGTGACGCCGAACCATGAATCATTGCTGTGCAGCACCTTTACCTTCCCCTGGCCTGCGACCATGATGTCGTTCACCGTGCTTGGGATGTAGCACTCCTTTTTGAGATCGCCGCCGTTCGCCTCGAGAAATCTCTTGAAGTGCTGACCTCAGTTGCCCAAAGACCTGCGGAGTAAAGCCCCAGAAATTCATTGAGACCGGTTCATCGCCCGTCAGCATGGTCACCTTGCCTTCGCCGTCGGTATTTTTGGCATGCGCGCCGTCGCGTCCAATGGCCGTGAGCTCTGAAATCGCTTTCAGGTAGCCGTCGTCGCTCACTTCGCACACCCCACGGGCTACCGTCCCGAAATCCGAGAGCGTGTTGCGCAGAACGAATCCCACCATGGCGTAGTCCGGGGAGCCCGATTGCAGTTGCTGTGCCAGCACACGGTAGCTTTCCGCGCCATAGAAGTCGTCGGCATTGATCACGGCAAAAGGCTCGTGAATCACGTCGGCGGTCATCAGGATGGCTTGCGTGGTGCCCCACGGCTTGGTGCGCCCCGCCGGAACCTGAAACTCCGCTGGAATCTTGTCGAGTTCCTGAAAAACATAGTCGACCGCAATGCGCTTTTCAAAGCGTGCGCCCACAACTTCCTTGAACGGCTCTTCGATGTCCTTGCGGATGACGAAGACCAGCTTCCCGAACCCGGCACGCATGGCGTCGTAGATCGAGTAATCGATAATGGTCTCGCCACTGGGGCCAACCGGCTCAATTTGCTTCAGGCCGCCGTAACGGCTGCCCATACCGGCAGCCAGAACGAGCAGCGTCGGAGACGTTGCGGTTGTCATGAACTGGAGTCCTCCTGATTTGTGATTCTTTCGAATGGTAAAGCCCGGGGCCGGGTTTCGCATGGCCCGGATTGGTTACTTGATCAAAAAAGTGATTTCGAAGCTCGCGGGACTCTCGCTCCTGTTGTACACCTTCGTTGGATGATTCAAGGAACTCGCGCGGCGAGCTCGGCTGCCTGTTCAGCTGCAGCCCGGGGCCCGGGCATGTTTGCATAGCCTCCGAGGAACTTCCCCTTGCGAAAGATGCAGATGCCGTCAAGATACCTCACCGTTGCCTGGATTGCTTCGTCTCCCACGTTTACGGGCGCAGCCCCCTCAAATTTCTCTCTCAGGCTCTTCAACACAGCCGCGGCGGCTTCCGGCGAGTCCTCCTGCACCAGGAATGCCTGCCCCTGTTTGTACTTCGCCACGTAGCCGCGCCTGAGCTCACGCAGCCCCAGCACACTCTCCGGGACCAATCGGACCGAAGCCAGATCTGGCTTTAGAAACCAGGCGAGCGCCTCTGGCGGAGTCACCCGGCCTTCCATATGCTCCAGCATCTTTTCGGCGAAGGCCTGCAAGGCTGGGGTGTCGTCTTTGTCCGGATTGGCCGCTACCTCCACCAATTCAACGTAGTACTTGCCCTTGGTAAAGCTGGCGCTCTGCCGCTCCACCTGTCCACCCATGCCGAGTTTGGCAATGGGCAGGCTGGAGTCTGCGTTGGCGGCAAAGACGCCGTAGGCCGAGTCGGCATCCGCCATCTCTGACACATCGATGTCCAGCGTGTCAGCTCCTGACGCGCAGGTGATGCCCTGCATGCGTACGAAGCCGAAGCTCAGATACCCCTCGGCTCCCCCGTCCTTGTATTCGAATAGATTGTTGGCGGCATAGTCGCGCCTGGTCCCGGAAGGTTCCCAGCCTGGCGCGAAATGGCAGTTCAGGTAATCCTGCGCGCCGCTTGTCCCCGCAGCCAGCATCATGGTCAGCAGCAATCCGGAAACCCTCATCCAAACAGCTCCTGCGCCCGTTCCAGACGTTCCGCCACATGCACGCCGTGAGGGCACTCGACCGTGCACCCGGTGCAGTTGGCGCAACCGGCGTCAGTTCGCCCCGCGGCCAGCTCAAGGAATCGTTCCCGCCCGAGCGCGAACTGCCCATACCCGTCCGCATAGGTCAGGCAGCGCAACATATCGGCTACCGGCAGTCCCTTGCGGCAGGCGCCACTGCACGCGCCGCACATCCGGCAGTAGACCGGCCTGATCATTTCAAGGTGCGCAGCCAGCAGCTTTTCATCGTGGGCTGCCAGTGGACTCCCCATCGCCTTCAGGTTTTCCTCCAGCTGATCCCTGTCCGTCATGCTTGGCACCGTGGTGGCCACATTCGGCTTGTTCACCACCCACTTCAGCGCCGCCAGCAACGCGCCCGGCTGGGTCAGCTTGGGATACATGGGATCGCCGGGCCGAACGCTGCGAATTCCGCCCGCCATCACCTTCATTGCCACCACGCCCAGGCCTGCCTTGGCGGCCGTGGCAATGGCCTGCTCCATGCCCGGGTCCATGGCGAAGTTATAGGCGCACAGAACCACGTCGAAGGCGCCTTTCTGGGCCATCCAGGGCAGCAACTGCTGCTGGCCGCTGTGCGTACTTACACCGGCAAAGCGGATCTTGCCCTGCTGCCTGGCCAGTTGCTGCATCTCAATCATGTCGTCGTGAATTTCGTCTGCGCTGCCTTTGCCATGCAGATACCAGATGTCGATGTAATCCGTGTTCAACTCGCGCAGGCTTTCCTCCAGTTCCCGCTGCATTCCTGCCTTGTCGGGCGCTTCCGTCTTCGTGGAGAGCACAATCTGCTTTCGCTTTGCTCCCAACGCCGCACCCACCATCCGCTCATTGTTGCCGTGTTGATAACCGCGCGCGGTATCGAAGTAGTTGATTCCGGCATCGAGGGCCTGCTCAACCACGCTGGGATCTGAGGTGATCATGCATCCCATGCCCACGGTGGTGACCTTCAGCCCGGTGCGGCCCAGAACTTTGTAGTCAAGTTTCACCGGAGTTGCGGCGGTTTCCGGGGCGGCTGTCCCCGCCGGATTGAGGAAACCCATCTTCGTGCCTGCACCCGCAACCGGCAGCGCCAGTCCGGCAGACAAGCCGGTAGAAAGAAAATCGCGACGAGAAGTTTTTTGCGTCATGACCGCATCCCTCCAATTTCAGAAAACGGATGATCGTAAATGGTTCCTGCAACCCGGCAATAGGACGCAGATCACAGCGCCTGCGGCTCGTGGTCCCGACGGAGCAGGGCTGGGCTCATTGGTCGCTGCAATGTTGCCCGTAAAGCACCCCACTTTCCCGTGACCTTCGTCGTCGATGGAGAAGTGGATTTGCGGCGCATTCTCTGCATTTTCTGCCGGAAGAAGTTCGAAGGCGTGCTCATACCGGGTCACAGCTCTCGGATCACCTGCTCCGCTCCCTGGCACGCCGACATTGCCCAGGCAATGGGCTTCATGCGCGCTGTCATCATGGCCTTTGAGCGCGGTTTTCTGCGCAAGAAATTCATTTTTGAATCAACGCAACTGATATATAAAAAACGGCTTACTGGAAAGCGGATCCGTTCTCTCCGCCGTTCGCCGTTCCATCCCATGCA
The DNA here is from genome assembly GCA_963793885.1 of uncultured Acidobacteriaceae bacterium. Taxonomy (GTDB): domain Bacteria; phylum Acidobacteriota; class Terriglobia; order Terriglobales; family Acidobacteriaceae; genus Telmatobacter. Next base: position 395,077 of record CAWCBQ010000001.1, on the reverse strand, counting down.
GGTTGCACCGCGTGATTGCGGCCTGTATTCTTGGTGTTGTTCGCGCTGGTTTTCGACAACTCTGCAAGCAAGCGCTGGGCTGCGCACGCTCCCTATCCTTGAAGAAGGCACTCGGAATTCCAGCTTCTTCCCCTGCCGGAAAGGACAAATTCCACTGATCCTCGAAAAATTCAACCTGAAGGGCAAAACAGCTCTCGTGACCGGCTCGTCGCGCGGACTGGGCGCTGCCATCGCCGTGGCATTGGCCCAGGCTGGAGCCAAAGTCGCCGTCCATGGCTCCGCGCATCCGCCGGCGGCGACGCAGCAGCGAGTGGCCAAAATCGGCACGGAATGCCTTGCACTGGCCGGGGATGTGGGCGATCCGGCCGTCTGCGCGCTCCTGGTGGAAGAGACCGTTAGCCATTTTGGCGCCATCGACATCCTGGTAAACAACGCCGGGATTATCCGCCGCTCCCGAGCGATCGATCACTCTGAAGAAGACTGGAAGGCGGTCATCGACGTCGACCTGTCCAGCGTCTTCCGTCTCACCCAGCACGCCGGCAGGCACATGCTGGCCAAAGGCTCGGGAAAAATCATCAACATCGCCTCCCTGCTCTCGTTTCAGGGCGGGATTATGGTGGCTTCCTATGCGGCGGCCAAGGGCGGCTTGGCCCAGCTCACCAAAGCGTTTGCCAACGAGTGGGCCTCAAAGGGAATCAACGTCAACGCCATCGCTCCCGGCTACTTTGCCACCGATAACACTGAGGCTTTGCGGAAAGATCCCGAGCGGGCGCGCCAGATTCTGGAGCGAATTCCCGCCGGCCGCTGGGGAAGCCCGGAGGACCTGGCAGGCGCGGCCGTCTTTCTCGCCTCCGCTGCCAGTGACTACGTCCACGGCCATGTGTTGGTGGTCGATGGCGGATGGCTGAATCGCTAATCGGCTTGCAGACACGGCGACGGCACTTGCCCCGCCGCTTGAATAATCAGGGTACCCATGAGTGAAAGTGGAGTGGCTTACATGGCAGCCAACGCAGTGCACACGCCCCAGGCTCTAATTCCGGGCCGCGCGCGCTTCTACGGCTTTTTCCTGCGCCAGCAGTTCGGCCAGTGCCTTCTCAGGGCAAATGTGATGCGCCTCCACCCGATCCAGCTCCTGCTCGGTCTCAATGCAGGAGGCGACGGTCATCAAGCAGTCAAGGCAACGCGTATTGTAGCTGCCGTTGTCGTTTTGGGTGCGGTAGTACATAAATTCCCCGATGGGTTGCAAACACCCTTCGATCGTATGCGCAGTCAAATTTCCTCATCGTGACTCGCGTCACCCGCGCATGTGATGCCATCACAGCCGTTTCCGAAGGCCATCCGGCCAAAAGTTTCCGCACACGAAAAAATCACATGGAAATACCCTGGTCGGGATTACGCCGCAGGCGCCAGCAAGCGCTCTCGCCCCCTTGTGGGAACAGCGAGACCGAGCACGGCACATCCAGCGTGCCCAGGAAATCGAGCTCCGTCTTGCGGCCTTTAAGCGGGATTGAAACGAAGCGGTTGACCGTGACCTTGGATTGCGGCGAACCGCGCAGCCAATAAACTGCGGTGTCGGCCAGGTAAACGGCAGCAAACGCCAAGGCCAGCACGACCGCCACGCGGAGCAACCAACGCATCACAAATCGAATCAATTTTCAGCCTTTCTCGAGAGCTGCGGTCTTCAGCGCCACGCCGGTGAGCCTCCGCCGGCTTGCTTCAGTTAGAGTATCCGCCAGTTGAGCGGCAGCCTGCTCTGGGCTCAGTCCTTCGCTGCGGATGTTTGAAATGCAGTTGCGCTCGGCGTCGGTGCGCCCGGGCCGCGGCTCCCAGGTTACATAGGCTCCCATGGAATCAGGCGAGCTCAATCCCGGGCGCTCGCCGATCAGCACGACGGCGATCTCCGCGCCCAATGCCAGGCCGATCTCGTCGCCGATGGCAACCCGGCCCTGCTCCACCACGCAGATGGGCGCAACTGTCCAGCCATCAAGCCGCGTCCATAACTCCTTCACCAGGGTCGGCGCATGACGCTCGACGGCGAGCGCTGAAAGCCCATCCGCCACAACCAGGGCCAGCGTTTGCCCGCCTGCTATTGCCGTCCGCGCCAATAGATCGCGGCTGGCCTGCTCCAATTTTCGGCCAAGGTCAGGCCGCTGCAGGTAAGTGGCGCGATCAACGGCGCAGGAATGCAGCCGCAACACTTGATTGCCTACAATATGGCTCAAAGCGCCGGCCAACGCCGCGCTCTCCAGCCGCGCGTGTACCGCGTCGCGCGCCCGCGCATGGGCGCGCTGAAAATCCAACAGGTCGCGCGTCTCAAGACTCACCCCTGTGCGCCCCAGGCCCACGCGTGCCGGTGTGTAGCCACGTAATTGCGCTCCCAGAGCGCGACCGGCCACCCCCCTTGCAGGCTCGCTCATGCCGTCAGCAGCCTTTCCGGATGATGGGCCTCGGCTGCAAGGCGCAGAAAGCTCTCGCCGGCCAGCCATGCTTCAAACTCCGGCGCGGCCTTCAACCCCAGCAGCCGCCGCACATACAGCGCATCGTGGAAACTGGTGCTCTGGTAGTGAAGCATCACGTCGTCCGCGCCGGGCACGCCCATGATGTAGTTCACGCCCGCCGCGCCCAGCAGCGTTAGCAGCGTGTCCATGTCGTCCTGGTCGGCTTCGGCGTGGTTGGTGTAGCAGACGTCGCAACCCATAGGCAGTCCCAGCAGCTTGCCGCAGAAATGATCCTCAAGGCCGGCGCGCACAATCTGTTTGCCGTCGTAAAGGTATTCGGGCCCGATAAAGCCCACCACCGTATTCACAAGCATCGGTCTGAAGTGCCGCGCCACGCCGTACGCGCGCGCCTCCAGCGTTTGCTGGTCCACGCCATGGTGAGCGTTTGCCGCCAGCGCCGAACCCTGCCCGGTCTCGAAGTACATCAGGTTGTCGCCCAATTGCCCGTCTGCGCACACTGCGCCGCGCTTCAGTTGCCGGCCGGCTTCGTGCGCCTCCCGCAGCAGGGCAAGGTTCACGCCAAAGCTGCGGTTGGCAGCCTCTGTGCCGGCAATCGACTGAAAAATCAGGTCCACCGGCGCGCCCGCGCTCAGCGCCGCCATCTGCGTGGTCACGTGCGCCAGCACGCAGCTCTGCACGGGAATCTGGAATCGCTGCCGCAGCGCGTCAATCATCCCCAGCAACCTGGTGGCCGCGGCAGCGCTGTCTCCAGCGGGGTTGATCCCGATCACTGCGTCCCCCGAGCCGAGCAGCAACCCATCCAGAATCGATGCGGCAATGCCCATCGGGTCGTCGGTGGGATGGTTCGGCTGCAGCCGCGCGCTCAGTCTACCCGGCAGGCCAACGGTGGTCCTGAAGCGAGTCACAACCCTGATCTTCGCGGCCGCCGCAATCAGGTCCTGAATCCGCATCAGCTTACTCACGGCTGCCGCCATCTCCGGCATAAGCCCGGGAGCCAGCGTCGCAAGCCGCTCCGGCGTCGCCTCGTCAGAAAGCAGCCAATCCCGCAACTCACCCACCGTCAGCGAGCGCACGCGCGCAAAGGCTTCCTCGTCGTGCGTGTCAACAATAAGCTGCGTGACCTCGTCGTTCCCGCAGGGCACAATCTCTTCCGCGACAAAGCGCGTCACCGGCACATCCGCAAGCGCGAGTTGCGCGGCCACCCGTTCCTCGGCCGAGCCGGCAGCCAGCCCCGCAAGCACGTCGCCGCTGCGCAAGGGCGTAGCCTTCGCCAGCAGTTCCCGCAGGCTGCCAAAGCTGTAACGAGTAGTGCCGATGGAGTGGTGGAAGCTCATCCGGGTGCTTCCAGCCTACCTGAAATCGCTCCCGTTGCCAGTCCGCCTTGAGTTTTTCCCGGCAAGCTCAAGCCGCTAAAACTTTACCGACGCCGCCCGCGGCGAAATGCCGCTCGACTCCGCGGCGCGTGCCTCGGCGTAGGCCGCGGCTCCCATCAGCGCGGTCCGGCTCTCCAGAATTACGCGCACCGGCATGTTCACCAGTAACTGGCTCACGCCGGCCCTTGTCGACGAACGCCTTCATAAAGGTGCCGTCCTTCAGTTTTTCAAGAATGCGGGGCGCGATGCCTCCACCCACATAGAGGCCCCCCACAGACAGAATCTTCAAAGCAAGGTTGCCGGCCTCGGCGCCATAGGCCGAAACAAACATGTCCATCGCCTTCTCACAGATCTCGCTCTTGGCCGCCAGCGCCAGCTCCGTAATCACGGCATTCGGGTCTTCCGTCGCCATGCGCTCGGCCAGCGAGGCCGGCTCATCCAATCCCCGTACCTCGCGCAGAAACTCATAGCAATTCGTCAGGCCCTGACCGCTGACCACGCGCTCAAAGCTGATGCGCCCGTTGTACTTCTGCTTCAGAAAGCGCAGCAGGTCGATCTCGTCCTCATTGCGCGGCGAAAAATCCGAGTGCCCGCCTTCCGAGGGATAGGGAACGTAGTCGCGGCCGTCCCAGATCATGAAGGTCTCGCCCAGGCCGGTTCCCGCCGAAATCAATGCGCGATTGCCGATCTGGCGGGGATCGCCCTCGCTCAGCGTGTAAATCTGGTCCGCGCCCAACTCGGCAATTCCGTAGCCATTGGCCTGCAGATCATTGATAAGAAAAACATAATCGATCTTAAGGTCGGCAGCCAGTTGGCGGCTATCAAGCGTCCATGGCAGGTTGGTCAAGCGAAGCCGTCCATCCCGCACCGGCCCCGGAACCCCGAAGCACGCCGCCGTCACCTTCTCCGAGACAATGAACTCCTTTACGATCTCTTCCAGCCCCGAGTACTCCTTGGCCGGATACTGCTTATCGCGGGAGTGTTTCAAGTTGCCGTTCACAAAGTCATACAGCGCCAAATTGACTTTGGTGCCGCCCACATCACCCGCCAGAATCATCCTTCCCTCTCTAAAAAACCGCAGCCCTCGCCGTCCGTTGCCGGCAGTTCTGCGGCTGCGCTCCTGTCCAGGAACATTGTGAGTATACCGCTCGCCGGCCAGATCAACTGGCTGGGCAGCCGGTCCGCATCCCGGGGCCCGGTCAGCACTTCCTTTAGAATCATGGCCTTATCTGAACCGCTTATCAGGAAGAAGACCGACTTGGCGCGGTTGATTACCGGCCACGTCAGGGTGATGCGCCAGGCGTCTTTCTGCGCCACATGATTGGCAGTTACCAGCCGGCTGGTTTCGTGCAACGCCTCCGTGTGCGGAAAAAGCGATGCAGTGTGTCCATCCGGACCCATGCCCAGGGCAATCAGGTCGAAGCGCGGCAGCTCGCCGTTCTCCAGACGGAAGCTGTTGCGCAGCTCAGTTTCGTACCGTGCCGCCGCCTCCGCCGGATCCAGCTCCCCCTCCATGCGGTGAATCTGATCGGGTCGGAGGGGGGCGTTCTTCAGCAGGGCCTCGCAGGTCATGCGGTAGTTGCTCTCCTGGTCGTCTGGAGGCACGCACCGCTCATCCACCCAGTAGAGGTCCAGATTGTTCCAGGGCATCCGATTTCGCCAAGGCTGGCTAGGATCGCCCAGCAGCTCGAAGGCCGCCTTCGGTGTGGATCCGCCGCTGATCGCGATCCGCGCACGGCCCCGCGCGTCCACCGCCTCTTCGGCCATCTCCACAAAATACTGCACCGCGCGCCGGGCCAGCGACGTCGTGTCCGGCTCCACGTAATAGATTATCCTCAGCGTTCTGGCCATCCCCGCCCCGCCTATGACTCTACTCTAAATCGGGATGGGTAGAATGCGCATGTTGTTCATGAAACGGACGTAAATTGCGCACGCCTGCACCGAGTCCGCACCAGCAAACAGAGAGAACCCGAGCTATAGCGGTTTCAGGATTGCTGTACCCAGAGGCATTGCAATCAAGTCGACCCGACCCCAGGGAGGGGCGGCCTGGCACCGAGCACAATCGGGCATACCTGGCACACCTATTCTGAAACTGCCCTAAAAAGCTGCCCATTGCCCAGGCCGCCGGTCGGCGAGACAACGGGTGTGAGCTGAGCAAGACCTTCAGCCTGCGCGTTCCAGTCCCCTCCCTGTTCTTCGCCTTTTGCAGAGAAATACCCCTTCACGGCGCACAATCAGTCCATAGACCTGTATTTCGGGCCCGGTCACGGCGCAGGCCAACACCGGTTACGAGGCGATTTTCCCCTGGAAAATCGTCCCGCAACCCGCCCAGGACCCCCGAAAGCACCCATAACCCCTTTGCTGTCAAGATTCTGCGGCGAACCTCAATGGATTCAAGATTTTAGCGCCGGATCCGCACCGTAGGTCCATGAATCCAAGGAACTTCTACGCAGAATAGGGAGGGGGGGGTAGGGAGGACATCGATATGTATCACAAGTGCCGCCACGTCATGCCGAACGGGAACCGATGCAACTCACCGGCTCTGAAGAGCACCTGCTTCTGCTACTTCCACACCCGGCTTCACCGCGCCGCCAAACAACCCGCCCCCGCGGCCAATCAGCCGCTCAAGCTCCCCATCCTCGAAGACCGCAGCGCCATCCAGGTCGCGCTCTCCCAGGTCCTCAACGCCCTCGGCTCCTCAAAACTCGACGCCCGCCTGGCTGGCCTCTTCCTCTACGGCCTCCAGATCGCTTCGCAGAACGTCGAACGGCATTTCAATATTCTGCAAAGCTCGGCAGTGGAATCCATCACACAGACCAGCGATGGCGACGAGCTGGCGCCGGACAAACGTGTCTGTCTTTCCATCGACGACTGCTCCACCTGCGATGAGCGGGAGAATTGCGACGACTACGATCCCAGCGAAGAAAACGACGAAGAGGAAGAGGACGAAGAGGAAGAAGACGAAGAGTAGAGCCGGGCCATCACCGCAGTTCCGCACCGCTTTCTGAAGATGCTGCGGAACCGGAACAGCGCTATTTCCCCAGGAACGCGCGGTACTGCTGCTCCAGCACCCCGGAGGCACGGGCCAAAGCCAGCTTCGACAGGTTGTACTGGTAAAGACTCTCCACCAGGTTATTTTCCGCGGAGGCAAGCGTGGCCTGCGCGGTCACCAGCGGCAGGTTGTCGTCCACGCCGGCGTTCACACGCTCGGTCTCGTCGCTCAGCGCGCGAGTGGCCAGCTCGACATTCGAGCGCGCCACGTCCACCAGCTGCCGGCCGGCGCCCACGTCAAGCAGCGCAGCGCGCACCTGCTCGTCGATGTGGTTGTGCAGGTCGGCCAACTGCGCATTCACGGCCTCCATCTGAGCTGCCGACGCTTCCTCGTCGCCGCGCAGACGGGCCTCGCGAAACAGCGGTACGCTCAGCGTCCCCATGGCGGTGAAATTCCCATGGGTTCCGGCGTCGTTCACCGTGCTGACGCCGTAGTAGCTGTTGAACTGCAGGGTGGGCAAACGCTGGCTGCGATAAGCCGTGTGGATGGCCTTGTACACCACCACCTGGTTTTTCAGATTCTGATAGTCCTGGCGGTTCTGGTAGGCAATGGCCCGCACTTCTTCCGGCGTTTGCTCGGCCAGGTCGCTGTAGGGGGCCGGATCGGTGAGCGTAATCTTCTGTCCGGGTTCGATGCCGATCTCGCGCTTGAGCAGGATCAGGTTCTTTTCGAGTGCATTCTGCGCGTAAAGCAGTACCTGCTGCTGGGCCTGCAACTCCACCTGCGCCCTCAACTCATCCAGGTTCGCCGCAACCCCGGCCAGGTGCTCCTTATGGGCGTGATCGAACAGAACCTTGTCCTGGGCAACCAGCGCAGCGGCGTTATCCACCTCGCCCGAGGCCGCAATCGCGTGCAGATAAGCCGTGGCCACCTGCTGCACCACCTCGCCGCGCGCTGACATCTTTGCAAAGTGAGCCGCCTTATCCCCCGCGTTCGCAGCCTTGAATCCGGCAATCACAGGGCCCGAGAAAAGCGTCTCGCTGAAGTGGATCTGTCCTTCGGTCAGGTCATCCTTGGTGATGATCTTGAGCCCCGGGGGTATCACCCCGCCCGGAAACAGCACACTGAACTTTGAAATCAAGCCCGGACCAAAGCCCAGGGCGGCAAGGTTGTGCTGGTAGACGCCGGTATCTCCAGTGAGGGAGATGCTGGGCAAAAACTCCTGAAGCGCCTCGTTTTTTTCCCCGTGGAGAGCCAATTCCTGGCTCTCGGCTTCTTTCAATCCGAGGTTGTTTCTGAGGCCGCGCGCGATCGCCTCGTCCAGCGAGAGCTTCAGAGTCTCGTCGCTGAGCGGCTGGGCGGTCACGCTGCCGAAAAACGGGTTGGCAGCCGAGGTGGGATTGGGCGACTGTGCCCCGGCAGCCGATCGTGCGCCGACTAAAGTGAACAGAACGAGAAAGATAGCCGCAGCCGCGCGCCGGCAGACCTGTTGGGTTGCTTCATTCACTACCATTATTCTCTCAGATGACGCAAAGGCCGTCAGGATTCAGCTTCAGCCCCCGGATTTGCTGCCAGACGGCCCCGCATTCACGGCTTCCCGGCGGGGTGAATCCAGATCGCGTTGCCACCGCCCGAAACCATGTGCACGTCGAGCACGGTCGTCCGGTCCACAGCCACTTTTGAAACGGTGGTGTGCGTGGCTTCCGTGGCCGCATCGCTCGCGTCCGCGTAGATCTCCGCTTCATATTTGCCCTCCCCCAGAAAACTGAGCGGGACCTTTACATCGCGCTCATCCCAATTTGTGAGCGTGCCTACGTACCAGTCCTTCCCGCTGCGGCGCGCAATTGAAACCCACTCCATCGGGGTACCGCCAATCGCGTGTATCTCATCCCAGGTGGAGGGGACGCGCTTGATGAACTCGAACTCCTTTTGTCCGGCGTAATGCTCCGGATAATCTGACACCATCTCCAAGGGGCTCTCAAGTATCACGTAGAGGGCCAATTCCTGGGCCCGCGTTCCCAGCCCCATCGGCATGAAGTTCCGCGCCACAAAGTTCTCACGGTTGCTGTTGCCAAAGGCTCCGGGGGTGTAATCCATGGGCCCGGCCAGCATGCGCGTAAATGGCAGAGCGGCGTTGTGCGCTGGAGTTGTCCGCGCGCTCATTTTCAGGTACTCCTTACCCATCACACCTTCCCGCGTGATCAGGTTTGGATACGTCCGTCGCAGCCCATCCGGCTTGTAGGCACCGTGGAAATCGATCATAAGATGATGCGCCGCCGCGGTTTCGACCACGCGATGATAGAAGCCCACCATCCATTGGTCATCGCGGTTCATAAAGTCGATCTTTACGCCGGCGATGCCCCACTGCTCGAAAAGTGGAAAGGCCTGGTCCATATATTTCTGCACCGAGGTCCAGTGCGCCCACAGCCACAGTTTGACGTGCTTTTCTTTGGCGTAGCGCAGCAGTTCCGGCATGTCGATCTCAGGCGTCACCCGGGTAATGTCCGCCAAATCCTGGTAGTCGTCGGGTCCTGTGCGCTGCGGCGACAGCGCCCACCCCGCGTCAATCAGCATGTATGGAAAGCCCGAGGCCGAGGCAAAGTCAATGTAGTGCTTCATGGTCGCGGTGTTCATGCCGGTCTTGAAACTGACGCTGGGCGCAGCCTCGCCCGACCACCAGTCCCACGCCGACTTACCTGCCTTGATCCAGGAGGTGTCCGCGATCTTCGAGGGGGGATTGAGGTTGAGTACGATGTTGGACTCAATCAGGCGCCCGGGCTCATCGCCGATCATGAACACGCGCCACGGGCTATCGAACGGAGTCGAAGTCTCGACGGCGACGCCCGGCTGAATCACGCCAGCCTCATTGGCCAGCGGCGACAGGTCAGCCTTGACTGTGTGGGAGAGAAACGCCTGGTCCTTGCGCAGATACATGCCGGCGTAGTCGTCGATATCGGCCTCGGTAATCGCCACCCAACCCAGCCCCGGTTCCTCGGCCAGAAATGGCAGGCCAATCAGCCAGTCCGGATGCAGTCCGCTCACCTGCCGCAACTGATACGTATCTTCCCAGGACGACTGGTAGCCCTCCAGAATCAGCGGATATGTAGCTGCGTCTTTGGCATAGGTGAACTCAGTTAACTCACTTGCAATGCGAACCTTTTTGAACGACGTTTGATCAGGCACCTCATAGCGGAAGGCAACTCCGTCGTCAAAGGCGCGCGCCTCGATGGTCAGCTTGCGCCCGGTGGAGTCTTCGAAATCGGCGCGCACTCCGTTGTAATGATTGCGCACGGTGTTGGTTTTGCCCGCCGGGATCGTATAGGTCGCGTCGACGCTTTCAGGGTGCGTGGCCAAAAGGTGCATGCCCGGGCCCAGCGCCGATTGCCCCACGAGGTCCAGACCCAGGCGCGCCGGTTCCATCAGCCGTTTGCCGTGGAACTCGACCGCGTAGCGCAGACCGTCCGCCGGTTGATCCATTTTTCCGGTTTGAGCCCCTGCATCGAAGAGCAGAATCGTGATCTCACCATTGGGGGAAGTGACCTTCACTGGATCTGCATTGCCGGTTTGTGCGGTTAGAATTCCAGAGGCTGGAAGCGCCAGCAGGCAGACCAGAGTTGCGCGCATAATTGACATGGTTCCTCCATGCGTGCCGGATTCGACACGGTGATTCACCGGTCCGATTCCGGGAACGCCCCAGTATACTGCCGGCCGCCCGGGCAGCGGCTGAGGGAGCGTCATTCCACCATTTCATCTGGTCCGTCGCTAAAGTTAGCGATAGTCTTCTCTCCGGCCCAAGAACAGGTGTTCCATGGACGCTTTATATTCGTTTCATGTTGCTTGCCGCCTTGGGGCGGAGTTTCAATCACAGTCGAATTCGGATGAGAGGCCTTCTATGTCTCGACGTGCAATGCCCTCAATAGTTCACGCCGGAGCCATCGCCTTATTCGCGGTTGCTCCTGCTGGTCTGATGGGTGCTCCTCCGTCGCTTGGAGTTTTTACCGGCCAAGGAGACGTCGGCACCGTGCTTCACACCGGCTCCGCTTACTACGACCCGGCTCAGGATACTTACACGGTGAGCGGTAGTGGCGAGAACATGTGGTTCGGCACGGACGATTTTCACTTTGTCTGGCAGATGGTTTCAGGCGATCTAGCACTCACCTCCGGCATAGGCTTCCTCGGGACAGCTGGAGATCCTCATCGCAAGGCCGTTCTCATGATTCGGCAGACCCTCGACGGCAATTCTCCCGAGGTCGATTTGGCGGTGCACGGAGTCGGCCTCACCTCGCTGCAGTTTCGCGATGCGCCGGGCGCCGACGCGCACGAGGTCCAGTCCAATGTTTCCGCCCCAGCCACCGTGCGCCTCGAGAAGCACGGAGACTTCTTCTACGCGTTCGTCTCTGGCAAGGATGGCAAACTACGGCCCTCCGGCGCATCAACGAAGATCGCGATAAAGGGCGAGTTCTACGTGGGTATCGGCGTCTGCGCACACAACAAAGACGCGATGGAGACGCGGTTTTTTCACACGCCAAACTCGAACCGCTGGCGCCTGCCGCCGGCCAGCTGGTTTTGCTGAGCACGCTTGAATCGGTTGCGGTCACTTCCAGCGATCGCCGCGTTGAGTAAGTTGATGCCGCGCACTTCGAAGCACCGAACTGGACGCGCGATGGCTCTGCATTCATCTTCAACCAGGATGGCACGCTTCGCCGCCTGGCGATCGGCAGCGCGGAGCCCGTCACAATCGACACTGTTCTCCTGACACATTGCAACAACGACCACGGCCTCTCGCCCGACGGGCAGATGCTGGCCATCAGCAACAGCTCGACGAAAGACGGGAGATCGCGCGTGTATTTGGTGCCCGTTGCCGGAGGCACGGCGCGGAAACTAACCGGAGATGGACCTTCGTATTGGCATGGCTGGTCACCTGACGGAGAGACGTTGGCGTTCACAGGGGAGCGTGGGGGAAACTTCGACATCTATACCGTTCCTGTGGTTGGAGGCGAGGAAACACGCCTGACTACTGCGGCCGGACTCGACGACGGGCCTGAATATTCACCGGACGGAAGCTACATTTACTTCAGTTCTGAGCGAACAGGGCATATGCAAATCTGGCGCATGAGACCCGACGGCACGGAGCAGGAGCGGGTGATCTTCGACGACAGTAATGACTGGTTTCCGCACATCTCGCCAGATGGCCAATGGATGGTCTCCCTCGCCTACGGGCCGGTCGTGACCGGTCATCCGGGCGAAAAGATCGTGGAATTGCGCCTGATGTCGATGAAGGATAAGAAGGTTCACACGCAAGCGAGATTGTTCGGGGGGGCAAGGTACCATCAATGTACCTTCCTGGTCCCCCGATAGCCGCCGGTTCGCCTTCGTCAGTCACGAGTTGCTGCCGGAAACGAGTCTGAATTCAAATTAGCCTCATGGTCAGGAAGCTGATGCGGACCTTTTTCTTTGGATCAGCGGAGGGCGGCCTCAGCCCAGTCCACGGCTTCCGCGTAGCTCGCATGGAGTTGTTCCCGGCAGAGTCGGTTTGACTGGACGATTCCGTCGCAGGCGTCCCAATCGGCGTGCTCATGACTGAACAACCACGTCAGCAGCATTCTTTCAGGAAGATCGTCTCCCAGCAGGGCCCGCCGAATCTCATCGCGCAGCGGCAGCGAAGGGGCGAGGTCTTCCATGGGGAGCCGTAGCATGACGGGCAACAGGCTGAGCAATCCAAGCAGGTACTGCTCGGTCGGGTTGAGCCCGCAAAGCCCGGCCCCCAGTTCGCAGAACCTTGCCCGCACAAACGCCATCCGCAGCACCTCTTGCGGCTGATCGCCATTCAACTCGCTGGTAATGGCCAGTGTGGCAATGCGGCGGAACACGTCTTCTCCCACGGCGATCAGCGCACCCTGTACAGAGCAAACCTCCTGGCTCACACCGCAGAGGGGCGAGTTGATAAGGCGCAGCAGCCGATATGTGAGTGAAGTGTCGCGCTTGACCAGCCGGCTTAGTTTGTGCAGATCCAGCGAGTCATCCTGCAACATGCGAAGAACTTCAATCTGGGACAGGCGATTGGCGGGGACGCTGCGGTTTGTCAGCAGGACCGGTCTGCAGAAGTAATATCCCTGGATCAAATTGAAGCCTTCTTCGCGCGCCTGCTGATAATCGGCGCGGGTCTCCACCTTTTCAGCGATCAGCGCCACCGCGTGATCGGCTCAGACGATTGAGCAGTGTCCCCCGTTCTTTGGCGCCGGTCTTTATGAAATCCACTTTGATGTAGTCGGCCAAGTCGACCAGTGGCTCAATCCCGGGTCTCCAGGTGAAATCGTCCAACGCAATGCGAAAGCCCGCTGCCTTCAGCCTGCGGCACGCCTCGACCAGCTCGGGGGTCGGATCCAGATTTTCCAGGATTTCCAGTACGGTCATGCTGGGCGGCAGGACGTCGACCAGGGCCTCGGTCAGTGACTCCAGCGTGCAGTTCACAAAGGCCGCCACGCCACCGGCCAGTTTCTCCAGCCCAAAAATGACGGAATTGTCGAGCATGGTGCGGGTAGCCAGGTCGCCGTCTCCGCGAAACGACGAACTCTCGCCATCCCTGAAAAGCAACTCGTAGCCATGCAATCTGCCGCGCAAATCGAGGATCGGCTGGCGCGCCACGTAGCGCAGGCCCCCTGAGAACTTCGACCGGCCTGGCGCCGGGCTTTCATACGGCGTCACTGCGGCTGCCATACGTGCCTTCCCATCATCCCTATCGGAAGGCCGCGTGCATAACTTGAAAAGTGTACGATTCTGGGCGAGCCTCAGCCGCCCATGAACATTCCGCCGTTCACGTCCAGCACGTGGCCGGTAATGTAAGCGGCTGCATCCGAGGCAAGAAAAGCGACCGACTGGGCAATCTCCGCGTCGGTTCCTGCACGACCCAGGGGAATCGCAGCCATCATTGCCGCGCGCTGTTTCTCGTCGAGAACCGCCGTCATGGGCGTTTCAATATAGCCGGGAGCGACCGCATTCACCGTGATTCCCCGCGATGCCACTTCGCGAGCCAGCGACCGTGTGAATCCGATCAGGCCCGCCTTGCTGGCCGCATAGTTCACCTGGCCCGCCTGGCCGGTGCGGCCCACCACGCTCGAGATATTGATAATTCGTCCCCAGCGATTCTTCAGCATGGGGCGCAGCAGCGCCTGCGTCAGCAGAAAGGCTCCCGTCAGGTTGGTCGCCAGCACATCGTCCCAGTCGGCGCGCTTCATGGCCATCAATCAGCCCGTCGCGCGTGATGCCCGCGTTGTTCACCAGGATTTCGACCTTGCCGAACTTGTCCAGCACCGCCTTGGCGCCGGCCTTGATGGACTCCTCGCTCGACACGTCGAGCGCAAACGCGGCAGCCTGCCCGCCAGCCGCCTCAATCTCAGCCACGGCCTGAGCCAGCTTGGCCTCGTTCCGCGCAGCCAGCGCCACGATTGCCCCGGCGCGCGCCAGCTCAAGCGCACAAGCCCGCCCGATTCCCTGCGAAGCACCGGTTACCAGCGCAATTCTTCCCTGCAAACTCGCCATTGATCTCTGGTTAACCCGCGCGCCTAAACCGCGCCCTTCCGTCCCCCATTATAGGTGGGTAGAAGTCAAGGTCCGAGGAACGTATTTTCCAGTTCTCGCTTCCGGGCAACAGTTCACTTGAAGATGGAAGCTGCTTAACCCGACGGCGAAACCGCCACTGTGACGGGCCGGCCGGCCAGCGCGGGGCGCAACAGCTCCCGTGGCCAGATGTAAACCGCGAGGCGGCGCGAATAGTGCAGGACCGGACCCTGATTGGGCAGTGCGAGACCGATGGCGGCCGCCAGATCGTTGCGCTCGATTTCAGCTTCAGCCTCTTCAAGCGGCCAGGGAACGTAGTGCAGATTGGCGCGAATAGGCTGTCCGGCCCGGTTGGACGCTGTAAAGGCAGGAGCGCTCGGTGAAGAAGTATTCAAGTGTGCCGCCGCGATGCTCGGCTAATTTGACGTTCGGACCCAAGCCGCGGTACCGCGCATTGAAGATCACCTGGCGGGTGCGAGAACCTCCTCCTGCTGTAGAAGGCGAACTCGCGCTCCGAGCGCTGTTCAAGCCGCATGTCGGACCAGTAGTACGGCAGATGGTAATAGGCGCGCGCCACCGCTACGGCCAGCAGGTTGCTGGCATCCAGCGAAAAGCAATAGACGCCGGGAGTGCCCGTGAACTGGTCGCGGACATAGGTGCGCAAATTCAAGTCGGGAAAGCTGCGCGCCCCCGGAATGGACGGCACGCCGCGAATTTTGATGCGGTCAAGCCAGAACGGCACCACTCCCAGCCACGCCGAACCCTGGAACGTGTCCACCTCAAGCCAATCGGGCAGCAACGCCGCCATCTGCGCCACCGGAATTGGCCAGTGCGCAAACAACAGATCGTTCCAGCGCTGGGTCATCGCCCAGCGGCCCTGAGGGCAAAGGCCGCGGCCTGTGCGACGTGCGTAGCTGAAACTGCTGCATGCCCACTCCAGGCGTGCCGAAGGCTGCACTCAAAATGCACTCCAGGCGAGGCCACCCCAATGCCGTATTCTGTTCGCGAGACCTGGAAATGTCCAGCGAAACTTTTTCAGTCCCCAGCGCAAGTAACCAGACCAACGTCTTTGCCGTCCACGGCGCCGATCCTGAGGTGCTGGCCTTTGCCATGGCCAAGTACTCGCGTTCCGCGCTTTCAATGCGGGAGTCGCTCACTGAAATCAGCGCCCAGCGCGCCGAGCAGTTCCTCAACACATTCTATTTTCAATACGGGCACCGCTCCATCGCCGACCTGGCCCACATAGCCTTTGCTGTGGAGCGCCTAAGCCTGCTGGCCGCCATTGTGCTGGTAGACGAACAGCGATGGGACGGCCAGGAGCGTTCGACCCGTTACCAGAATTTTCTCAAATCCGGCTGGTATTTGCCTGATTTTGGGGAAGATGCGGCCTCAGTCCAGCTTTATTCGGGTACTGTCGAGAGTCTCTTTGCCGCTTATCAGCGAACTTCGGCGTGTGTACTTGAGTTGCTGCGAACGCGGATCGCCTGCCCTGAATCGCTGAAGCCCGAAGCCTACGAGCGTACGCTCAAAGCCCGTGCTTTCGATGTGGCACGTTACCTGCTTCCTCTGGCAACCAATACGTCGCTGGGCCAGATTGTGAGCGCCCGCACCCTTGAGGCCCAGGTATCCCGCCTGCTCTCCAGCCCCGTTGGCGAAGTACGTGACCTGGGGATCAAGCTGCGTGAGGCCGCCACCGGCCCCGCCTGGAACGTCAACTCGCACGCGGCCACTGCATTTGTTGACAAGTTGGCCGCGGCTGACCCGGCTCTCGCCGCCGAAGCCGCCCGGCTGCTCAACCGCGAGGTACGCTCAGCCCCCACGCTGGTGAAGTATGCCCAGCCCAATCCATACGAAACCCAGAGCCACTTGGAACTAGCCCAGGCAGCCTCCGATCTCCTCGGGGACGTCCCTGTGGACGAAGTTCCGCTGGTTGACCTGGTAGAGCGCACAGAATCGCTGGAGGTTGAGCTGGCGGCCACGCTGCTTTACTCGGCCAGCCACCACTCTTACCGCCAGATCCGCGATCTTGTGGCAAAAATGCCCGCCGCGCGCGTCTCCGAAATCGTAGACCTCGGACTTCGCCATCGCGGCAAGCACAACGAGGCGCTGCGCGCGTTTCACGCCGGGGCGGCTCTCCGATTTGACATCCTGATGGACATTGGCGGCTTCAGGGACATGCACCGCCATCGGCGCTGCACCCAGATCATCCAGGGCTTTACCACGCAACACGGATATGAGACACCGAGATCCGGAGATCTCGATGGCGATGCCGACATTCTCGCCGAAGCCGGTATTCTGGCCGATTATCAGTCCGCCGTTGAGGCCGCCCACGTGGCCAGCGCGCAGATAGCCGCCAATTCTGCTCCTGAGGCGGCGCAGTCCGCACTTTACGTGCTCCCGCTGGCCACGCGCATTCGCAGCCTGTTCAAGATGGATTTCGCCGAAGCCCAATACATCTCAGAACTTCGCTCTGGACCCGCCGGCCACTTCAGCTACCGCCGGGTAGCGTGGGAGATGTATCTGGCGCTCGAACGGCAACATCCGACGCTCGCCGCCCATATTCGCGTGACCGACTTCACCAAGCCAATCGACATTTTGCAACGGTGAAACCGCACCCCGCCTGTGAGAAAATTGGAGTTTGCACACCCAGTCAAAGTATCGCCTCCTCGTGGTCCGGTTGGGCGCCATGGGAGATATTCTCCACGCACTTCCGGCAGTGACGGCTTTGCGCCTCGCCCATCCCAACTGGGAGATCGACTGGGTGGTCGGGCCGCGCTGGCGAGCGCTGCTGGCCGCGCCGGAGAGCACCGGCCGCGGACCTGCGCAGCCGGTTGTGGATCGCCTTCACTTTGCGCCCACCAAGGATTGGCGGCAAAGGCCGTTGAGCCTGAAAACCACGAATGAGATCAGAGCTTTGCGCGGCAATCTTCGGTCCGTCCCCTATAACGCGGTGCTCGATTTGCAGGGCGCGCTGCGCTCAGCGGTCGTGGCAAGGCTCGCCGGCTGCCCGCGGGTGATCGGCGAGGCCGCACCGCGCGAAGCCGCCGCGCGCTGGCTGTTTACCGAGCGAGTGGTGACACGCGGCGAGCATGTTATTGAGCAGGATGTGGAATTGGCCTCTGCCGTGGCCGGCGACGCGCTCACGGCGGTCGCGCCTCTGCTGCCCGTCGACCAGGCCGCTGAAGCCTGGTGCGACAAGTTATTTGCGTCGAGCGGGACACGGCCTGTTGCCCTCATCAACCCCGGCGCGGGCTGGGGCGCCAAGCGATGGCCGGCGGAGCGCTATGCAGCTGTCGCCCGAGGGCTTATCGAGCGGGGCTTCCGCATTCTGATTAACGCGGGACCCAGCGAAGAGATTCTGGCGGATGCGATTGTGAAGGAGACCAGCGGCGCAGCCATTCCGCTTTCTGTTGCAGTGGAACAACTCGTAGCTGTCACGCGGCGGATTGCGTTGTGCGTTGCCGGTGACACCGGACCGCTACACCTGGCGTGCGCCCTGGGCCGGCCGGTGGTGGGCATCTACGGACCCACGGACCCGAGCCGCAACGGGCCGTTCGGAACGCGCTTCAAAGTGCTGCGCAGCCCCTTGAGCCGCCGCGACCACACACGCCATCCTGAACCGGAAGCCGGATTGCTCACCATCGCGCCCGAAGACGTGCTACGGGCCGTTAGCGAACTGCTGGCCGAGGAGACGGCGTGATGGGTGAAACCGGCAATCCTCAAAAGACCGGCGCCGCAAAAACGGACTGGATGGCCCGTTGGCAGAAGGTGGCCCGGCGCATCCGTGTGCCGTTGGGCTTTTTCGCGGCAGCTCTCTACGTTTTTGAGCTTTGGCGGCGCGCGCCACACGTGGCCGCCGTGGTCTGGAGCCTGGCGCTGGTGCTGCCCGGCCTCGGACTGCGCGGATACGCGTCAGGCTATGTAAAGAAGAATCGCGAGCTCACCGTGACCGGCCCTTATGCGCATACTCGCAACCCGCTTTACCTCGGCTCCATGCTGATGGCCGCGGGCTTTGCGCTAGCGCTGCTCAGCTGGCCGGTAGCACTGGTGCTGGCTGTCGGATTCTGTGTCATCTATATTCCCGTCATCGCCTCTGAAGAACGATTCCTACTCGCCACATTTTCAGGCTTCGATGCCTACTGTCGCCGCGTGCCCCGGCTCATTCCGCGCCTGACTCCTGCGAAACAACTGTCAAAGGAGGGCCTTGCCGCCCGGTCCGGGAGGGTTGACGGAGATGAGCAGGGCGGCTTCTCCTTTGACCTTTACCGCAGGCACCGCGAGTACAATGCTGCTATAGGGGCCGCTCTGCTGTACCTCAGCCTGCTCTTTCTGCGGCCCGCGTTGGAAGCGATCCTGCATGGGGTGCGGTGAGCGTTTTCCGGATAAGGTGAGTCAAATCTGAAGGAGCCACGGCCCACTTTGAAGACGCACGCCTACGCATCAATCCTGTTTTGCGCCTTTACCCTGGCCAGCTTGGCTCGCGGCCAGTTGGCGCCGCCGCAGGCAGGCTTCAGCTTTCCCGAAAAGCAGACCCTCACCTATTCCGTTGACTGGCGTGTTTTTCCCGCCGGTAGGGCGGTGCTTCACTTTGAAGCCATCGGCAATCGCGAGCGCCTGACTGCCAACGCCGACACAATCGGCGCCATCAACCTGCTCTTCCATGTGAACGATCGCTTCCAATCCACCTTCGACCGCGACCACGGTTGCACCTATGAATTTGACAAGCAGACCGTGGAAGGCCGGCGACAGATCAACTCCACGCTTCGGCTGGACTACGATCAGGGCAAGTCCACTCTCGATGAGAAGAACCAAGTGAACGGCCACACCAGGCACGTGGAGACGGCCATCCCTGGTTGCCTCACCGACCTGCTGACCGGGGTTTTTTACGCCTCGTCGCAGCCCATGACGCTGGGCCACAACTTTGTGATTCCGTTGGTGGATGCTCAGCGCACCGTGCCTGTGACCATGAAGGTGGAGAGCCGCGAAGAGATCAAGACCACGCTGGGCACCTTCAAGACGCTGCGCGTTCAGCCAACCGCAGACGCGGGGGTGGTGAAAAACCGCGGCAACATCTGGATCTGGTACACCGACGACGATCGTCACCTTCCCGTGCAGATGCGCGCGCGCCTCTTCTGGGGCACTATCACCTTCCGCCTTACAGGCAACGACAACAAATAGCTCAAGGCGATCCCACGCGAGTTTAGGCGCCTGTGGATTTGCTGGTTCCTGCCCCCTGATTCCCGAGGAAAGACGGTAACAAGCGATGAGCCGGATTCGTCTGCCGCCGCTTCCGCGACAGGTGTACACTTTTCCTTCCCGTGCTGGATTTTTTCAGTGCGCTCGGGGAATCCTGAGGAATTTTATGCATAAGACTATTTTCGCTCTCGTTTTTTTATGTGCATTCTGCCTCGCCCCGCTCTCGAAGGCCCGATCTGTCCAAACCAGGCGCCCCATGACCTTCAAGGACATGATGAACCTGAAAAGGCTGGGCGAAACTGCCGTCTCGCCGAATGGAAAGTGGCTGGCATATGCCGTCACGACTGTCAGACTCGACCAGAACACCAGGACAACCGAGTTGTGGCTGCAGGCGATTGCCGGAGGCGATCCGATCCCGCTCGCTGTTGGCCAGCCCGGTGACGGAGGTCCGCAGTTCTCGCCCGACGGCAGGCAGGTGCTCTTTCTGAGCAGCCGCAACGCCGGCCAGCAGGTATGGGTGGCCGACTTTGACGACGCCACCGGCGCTTCCGGCAACCCCCGGCGCTTGACCAGCATCTCTACCGGGGCCGACAACGCGCGCTGGTCCCCCGATGGCCGCTTCGTCGTTTTTACTTCCGCGGTGTATCCGGATTGCCCGGCAATCACTGCAACAGACTCTTCCGGTGATAAATGCGATGCAGACCGCGACGCCGCTTTGGCTGCCAGCCCGGTCAAGGCTCAGATGTTTACTCACCTGCTCTATCGCCACTGGAACCACTACACCGGCGACAATCGCTCACATCTTTTTCTGGCTTCAGTGGAGAGCGGCGCAGTCCGCGACCTCACGCCGAACGATCCGCACGATATTCCGCCGTTTTCGCTTGAAGGCGGCGGCGGATTTGCGATTGCGCTGGATTCGAAAGAACTAGCCTTCACGGAGGATCTCGATCCGGAGCCGGCCATCAGCACCAATGCCGACATTTTCACGCTCGACCTGACCGATGCGGCGGCAAAACCGGTGAAGATAAGCACATCTTTGGGCGGCGATTTTAATCCAGCCTACTCGCCGGATGGAAAATATTTGGCTTGGCGATCACAGGCGCGCGCTGGGTATGAGGCTGACCAGTTTCGGCTGGTGCTGTATGACCGGGCGGCAAAAACGATCAAAGATCTGATGCCTAACTTCAACCGCTGGGTGGATGAGTTTGTCTGGGCCGCGGATTCCCAGCAGATTCTGTTCGTGAGTGGATCCTCTGGCCAAGCGCCCGTAATTGCAGCCACCGTTCCATCCGGAAGACAGCTTTTCGATATTTTCAATGGGGAATATTCTGAGCTTTATGCGCTTAGGGATGGTTCGGGTTTGATCGCTTTGCGCATGAAAGTCGATCAGCCTGCAGAAACCTTTCGCCTCTGGACGAACTTTAAAGGGAATTCATCCTTCGCAGTGCGGATCGACACTGGTCCGCACCCAGAGGATTTCGAGCAATCGGCAAAAAGCAAACTGGGCCTCCGCGATGCCAGTTCTGCCGTCGAACAGGTCACTCACCTCAACGACGCCCTCCTCGCTCAGCTTGACCTGCCGAAGATGGAGTCCTTCTGGTTCACCGTGGCGGACAATACCAATCTGCAGGGTTTCCTCATTCGGCCGCCGGGTTTCGATCCGGCCAAGAAATATCCGGTCAAATTCCTGATCCACGGAGGGCCGCAAGGGGCGTGGGGCGATGCGTGGAGCTATCGCTGGAATCCCGAGCTGTTTGCCGCCAACGGCTACGTCGTCGTGATGATCAACCCGCGCGGCTCGACCGGCTACGGCCAGGCAATTATCGATGGCGTCAACGGCGATTGGGGCGGCAAGCCCTTTACCGACCTGATGACAGGCCTCGACTACGCTGAGCAGCACTATCCCTTCATCGACAAAAACCGCGAATGCGCCCTGGGCGCCAGCTATGGCGGCTACATGGCCAACTGGATTCTCGGCCACACCAACCGCTTCAGGTGCATCGTCTCCCACGACGGCATGTTCAACGCGGAATCCGCCTTCGGCTCCACGGAAGAAGACTGGTTCAACATCTGGGAGTTTAAAGGTCAACCCTGGGACTACTACGGTGAACCGGATAGCCAGAATCCCTTCCGCAAATGGTCGCCGTCGCTTTCAGCCAAGAACTTCCATACCCCCACGCTCGTCATTCACGGTCAGCTCGATTACCGCCTCGACGTCAGCGAGGGTTTCCAACTCTTCGACACCCTGCAACTGCTCAAGGTGCCCAGCAAGATGCTCTACTTTCCCGACGAGGGCCACTGGGTGCTGAAGCCGCAAAACTCCGAGCTCTGGTATAAAACGGTGAACGACTGGGTGGATGAGTGGACAAAAACTGGGACCAGGGAATAGAAGCAGGCTAGAAGCAAGGAGCAAGAAGCTGCCTTTTCAACGCAAACCCGGCAAACCCCGCGAGTTTCTGAACGAAGCCGGCCTGTTCGACTACGCGGTGAAGGCATTGGGCCGGCACATGCGGTCAGAATCTGAACTCCGGCGGCTTATGCACCGGCGAGTGGATCCGGGCGAGAACGGCGAAGCTGCAATGTCCAGGGTCGTGGCGCGGCTTCGCGAGTACGGCTACCTGGACGACGTCGCTTTTGCCGAGACCTACGCGCGGCTGCGCCAGGAGAACGAGAAACTGGGCCAGCGCCGCGTCCGGCAGGACCTTCAGCAAAAGGGCCTGGGCGCGGAGCTGATCGCCGAGACCCTCGAAACCCGCTACGGCCAGACGAATGAGGAAGCTCTCGCCCGCCAGCATCTGGAACGGAAGCGCATCCGCAAGCCGGAAAACGAGAAAGAGACCGCCCGTGTGATGCGACGCCTGGTGACGGCGGGGTTCTCGACCGGCACGATCTACAAAATTCTGCGTCAGTGGGATGTGCCGGACGAGGCCCTCGCCGTTCTGGATTCGGTGGATTCAGGCGATACCGAAGAAGGCGGCGAGCTTTGAGAGCCGTCCGCACGGTCCTGCCGAGGCTCCTCGTGACCGAAATCGCGGCGGCCGGTGGGTTTTGCGGGGAACTCGCGACAGGCAGGAAGGCTTGTAATTGGTGGGTGGCACCGATGGAGACAAGAGAATAAGCGCACGATGGACAATTGCGGCTTGGTGCACTTGCAATCGCGGTCTGCGGTGCCCCTGCTCGGCGTTACTTCCGCGCTTCTTGCCGGCATCTCTTGGATTGACCCGGCTCCTCGATTACCCGAGGCGCCGGCCGGCAAGGATCTAGGAACTTGTTGAAATTCGCCTGGTTGTGGCGTCTTTTCTTTCGATTTTCGTAACTACTCGTTCAAAATCTGTTTGAAGTACGTTTCTGGCCGGTGTTTATAGGGGTTTACGAACCTCCGGGAATCATCTCCGAAGCTCGCAACCGTTGTTCAGGCACACTTCTCCCGGAGCATTTCCGGTGGTTGAGCCATCAGTCTCGGCAGCCGGATCAAGTTGTGCGCCGCGCAGCTGAAGACGAACAGCCAGTCCACCTTCTCCAGGCCTCGCAACTTGACCTGGCGCAGCGGGCCGGTTTGCTTCAGCCATCCGAATCCCTTTTCGATCAGCCATCGGCGGCTCAGACTGACGGCATAGCCGGGCTGGCGCGTGGTTCTGCGGTCCAGGTTGCTCGAGCGGCCCTTGTCGTTCTTGGTAACGTGCGGCGTCACGTTCAACTCCCGCACCGTGCTGACGAAATCCTTCGTGTCGTAAGCCTTGTCGGCACCCACCGTGATGCGCCGAGAGCGGCCCTCTTGCTTTTCGGAAAGCATCAACAGCGCCGCATCGCGCTCGGCATAACCGTCGGCGTGCGTCACCATCGCAGCGGCGATCAGACCGTTGCGGTTCTCCACCAGCGCATGCCCCAGATAACTCAGCTTCGACTCCTTGCCGTAGCTCTTCTTGTATAGCCGCGCATCGGCATCAGTGGTCGATTCATGCGTCTTGTTCGATCGCTTCTGACCGTGAAAGTCTCCCCCGTCGCCGTCATCGGAACCGTCTTTCGAGCGAAAGCTCTTTTGCGAAGCCCACGCCTGAATCAGCGTGCCATCGACAGTGAAGTGCTCGTCGGACATAAATTTCTTCGCCAGCTTGTTCACTTCTGCGAAGAACTGCTGCGCCACATCGGAGGTCAGCAACCGGTCCCGGTTCTTCGAGAACACCGCGTGGTTCCAAACCCCATCGTCCATGCCCAGACCTACAAACCAGCGAAACAAAAGGTTGTAGTCGATCTGCTCAACCAGCAGCCGCTCAGAGCGCACCGAGTAGAACACCTGCAACAACAGGGCCCGCAGGATGTACTCGGGAGCAATCGAAGGCCGACCGGAGTCCGCATACAGTGCATCGAACTCTGCGCTCAACGTCCGCAACGCCGAATCCGTCAACTTGCGAACTGCCCGCAATGGATGATCCTGAGGCACTCGCTGCTCCAACGAAACATAGCTGAACATACCGTCCTGATCCCGCTCGTCTCCACGCATGTAGGTTAGACGAATGGCCCAAGACCTCCGACTCAAAACGAGTACCTATTTCAACAAGTTCCTAGTTGTACTTTTTCCCGTCACAGAAGAGCGGGTGCTTTACCACTCCGCAGCCAAATCGCCAACGGACGGGAAGCTAGCGGAAGGCTCAACCCGCCACCGTCTCCTCCGGGCACTTGGCCAGTCCAGTCACGCCTCGCACCGCGTCGATCATTGCTTCTGTCCCGATGCACGAATTCAGCAGCATGTGATAGAGTCCGCGCGAACACCACTCCTGCTGATAAAACTTGCGGATGACCGCTGCTCGGCGCTTGTCAAATGCGGCCAGGTGCTGGTCAGCATGTTGCGCCTGCTGTGGAAATGCGTGGATGAACCAGTCGCGCTTGGCACTGGCCGTGGCGTACACAAAGACGTGAAAGCATCCTGGCTGTCCAGCGAGCGCGCATGCCGCGCCACGGCCCACCAGAACGCAATTGCCTTCATGGGCGGCATCCAAAATCTCCTGCCGAATCAGCGCCAGCATCCGTTCAGAGTCGAAGGTATGCTCATCGCCGATCTCTGCCATTGAATAGCCCGAGTCGTGCCAGAAGACCTTGCCGTAGCGGTAGTACCAGGGATCAAGGCGCTCGTCGAACTTGGCGGCCACCTTTGGGTCAACGCCTGCGATCCGCGCAGCCCCGGTTACGAGTTCCGAATCGAGCAGCCTCCACCCAAGGCGTGACGCGAGGTCGTGGGCAAATTCAGCGCCCCGTGAACCATACTCACGTTCAACGGTGATCACCTTGATCGGCAGATGCATCATGGCAACAATTTACCCTTCCTCGACCTCCGGATGCAACGCAGTTCGCAGGAAACAAAGACAGGCGCGGGCGGCAAGCCCTCCGCGCCTGTCTCTGTTTTTGCCGTTCTCTACTGCGTAACCGGTTGGGGAGGAGGGACTTTAGACGCTTTCAGATGTCTTGCATTTGGCGCCTCTGGGCTGGTGGGTTCGGTTGGAGATTTGGCAACTGTCGGCGCAGCCGGGAAAGCCGATCCTTTCTTGATGCGCAGGTCGCCATTGCTCGAACTGAGTACGATCCTGGTTTGACCGGACCCGATCTCCCCGGTGATGGACTTGTCCTCATCCCCGCTCACGGTAAGACCGTAATCCGAAACAATGTCGCCGTTATGTGTGTGACCGTCCACGTTGGCCGACGCATTGGGAGGCAGCGTGATCTCCACGTTTCCCTTGTTATTCTTTGCCTCTATGTTGTAAGAGCCTGCCGGTTCCACGGCGATGCTGCCATCCCGGTCTTCCACGTAAATGTCGCCGTAAATCTGGCTCAGATCGATATCCTTGGCGTGGGTGACTACGTGCACCGGCCCCTTGGATTCGGTTACCCGCAGATCGTCGGAGTCGAAGGTCAGCTCGCCGGGCAATTCGGCAATCTGCAGGTCCGTAATCGACGTGTGCACGCTCACCGGACCCGCGATGTTTTCCATGTGCACGTCGCCGAAGATCTGTCCGTTCATCGAAACCCGGCCCTTGATCTCAGAAAGTGTAAGGTCGTTGTAGTCCCCGTCTCCCGTCAGGTCACCGTCCACCTGGTGGGCGGAGAAATCATTGCGGCCGTTGGAGAAATGTACCTGCACCGGCCCTGCAATGGTGTTCAAATGCGTGTCCCCGTGCGCCGTGCTTACGCTGATGCCAGCTCCCAGCCCTGCCGCAGCCACATCGCCCCGGCCCGCATTCACCGTCACCCGCGCGCTCTTTGGCACGGTCACGGTCAGGTTCACCCGCCCGCTACTGCTGTTCTCTGTCTGGATCAGTACGGCGTTGCCACTTACCTTCAACTGCGCTGCCTCGGTGTCGAAAATCTTCTTCGCATCCGCGTCCGAGTTTGCGAAGGCCACTTCATGCGCCTGCACCACCACGTTTGCCCCGTCACCCCCGGTCACGCTCACGTCTCCGCGCGGATTCTCAATTTCAACGGCGGCATTCGTGGGCGCCTGCGCGGTCTGCGCCTGCTGATCGTTATCGTGCTCTGGCAGGCCAAACATGTTAAAGAAGCCGTCGCTGCCGTTGTTCCACTGGTCAAACCAGGGTCCCATGTGATTCCAGCCAGCTGCCCCAACGCCCAGAATCGCCAGCAGAATAATGATTCCAAAAAAGCTCCCGCTGCGTCGCACCGGAGTTTCCCGGCGCAGATCCAGAGCCCACTCGCCCAGCAGGCCCAGGCCCGCCAGAATCAGCAGCACCGGCCACCAGCGCGCATACCACGTCCAAAATTCGCCTGCGGCAATGTGGCCGCTCAACACCAGGAGCGCAACTACGCCCACGCAGATGAGAATCACCGGGCCAACGATCGATGGAACTCGAGGCCCGTAGGCGCCCGCATAGCTCGCCTTCCACGCATGGCGCTGTGCCTTCCAGGCATCACGCTGGGCGCGCCACGCAGCACGTTGCTGCTCGCGGTACACGCGCCACTGTGTCTTCGGATCATAGGGTGGATATTTGGGCGGCACTCCGCCGCCGGGAGGCATGTTAGGAGGTACGTTGCTCATGATTGTCCTCCGCTTGGATCTTTTCCAAAGTCCTGCCCTGAAGCAGGGACGATCGCCGTCGCCTGCCCCGGATAAGGCTGCACTCCCGTCGCCGCCCTGGGATCGGTCGCGCCCGCCTGGGTCCGGCCTCCATACGGCCACTCCTCAAAGCCGCCTTCAGCGGCCAGCGCCGCGCGCTCGGCAAGCAACATTACGCCCAACAGAATCAGCAACAGGGGCCAGAACAGGCGCCAGAAGCTTTGGATTACTCCCGACGAATGGAGGAGCGCGATCGTGCCTATCAGTAGCAGGATTGCTGGGCCGCGCAGGCGGCGGATCAAAATGTAACGGCTCATTTGGAACCTCCTTGTGATTCTCCGAGTCGACGAACAACCAGCCAGACGCCAAGTCCGATTAGCAGCACCGGCCACGCATACTCGAACATGCGGTCGGTGAAAATATCAAACTGCCCCAGCAGAAACAACACACCGAGTGCGATCAGCACAATCGCTCCGACCGGCTCCTTGCGACGCCAGGGCAGCAGAGGTACTGGTGGAACGGGTGGCACGGCCGGATCCACATACCCGCCTAGCGGGGGCGCATATGGACTCTGATAGTTGCTTTGGTATGGAGTCTGCTGGGCTGTTTGATAAGGAGCCTGGTAGCTGCCGGTATCCTGCTTTGTCTGACTCCCGGTTTGCCCCGCGCTCGGCGGATCCGTTATCGCGCCTGGCTGTCCTGGATAATGGGTTCTCCCGCCCGGGCTGAACCAACTACCCGCTTCATTCAGACCCAGCGGGTCGGGCAGAGGCGTTCCGTCGCGTCGAGCTTTGGCGGTGTGGTAAGCCTCAAAGGACTGGTACAGAATCCACGCTGCGATGAAGAGCCCGAAAATCCCGTTGAATTGGCAGGCGCTCACCAGCACGGCGAAGATCACCACATGGACCAGCCCCTTGATGAACTGGCCGTTGTACATCGCGCCCACGCCGGGAATCAGGCCCAGAACCGCGGCGAGCGAAGGGCTAGGCGTATTCGGGTGCGAAGATGCAAATGGCTGTTGGTAAGTGTGCCATGCTGTCCAGCAGGGCTCGCAGAGAATCTGTTCGCCCGCAGCGTTTCGCACGCAGCCTGCGCAGAGCGCTTTGCCGCAGCTCTGGCAATACGCGGTCGCGTTTACGCCTGTGTGATTTGCGCAGTCCATACTGTGCTCCTTTCCCCGATCTTCATTTCCGTGCCACTATGTTGGAGTCGCCGGAATGCGCGGGATGTTCCGTAAAGCCTGAGTGAAGTCTCAAAAAAGCCAAAAGAATCGTTTCGCGCCGGCTTTCCCGATGGTTGTGGAAGAGGCTTCTTGATGCCGCCTCCTGGCGCCTCCCTTGACTCACCCGGAGCAGGAGCCGCATTGTTCCGATTTGTCTGGTCTTGGTCTCCTCCTTGATCGCCACCCTCCGTGGTCTGGCGCAGCTCGCGCATCCGCGACTCTACCTCGTACACAAATCGCAGGTGGTCGTAGTAGCGGATGATCGGCACAGAGGCCATCGTCAATCGCCGTTCCATAAATGACCGCATTGCCGTCGGCCTGAGATTAGCCTTGCGCAGGCTGCTCAGCCGCACTCCCGTCAGGTTTAGCGTTAGAGCGATCGAAAAGAACGCCATCGCCGCCGTCATTAGCAGCCTTGGCTCGGCAAAGCGGCGAATCTGGCCGGCAAACCCCGGACGTTGCCAAGCCGGGCGCATCGGCAAGACGCTCGAACCGCGCGTGATCAGCCCATAACCAGCCACCTGTCCCGGTCCGGTCTGTGCCAGAATCTTATCCAGCAGGCCGACCGGGACCTCTGGTTCCGGGCTGAGAAACTGGAGCCACTCGCGACCCCGCCGAGCCTCATCAAAAAGCGCGGTGCACGCCTGGCAGCCGGCCATGTGTTCGGCAAATGTCGCTTCGTCCTCGGGCTTAAGCAGTCCATCCAGCGCGTCCGCCAAAAGGGTCTCCCACTGGCCACAGGCCGGAGAGTTCGGAATGTGTGTGCGGTCTGCCATGGTTACATCACCTCCCGTTTATTACGTTCCAGCAGCCGCGCCAGTTCCGCGCGTCCTCTGCTGATGCGGGACTTCACGGTCCCCTCGGGGATGCCCAGCACCTGGGCAATCTCTTTGTAGTCCATATCCTGCAAATCTCTTAGAATGACGGCCTCGCGCAGCTCAACTGACACGCGCGCCAGCCCGTTCTGCACCATGGCCGACAGCTCTTTCTGTGCCGCGAGTTCATGCGGCGAGGCGCCACTGGCCGTCAGTCGATCCAGCGGCTTCACTTCTTCGCTGGAATCCCATCCGTTGTCCAGCGATCCGGTTGCCCGCTGATTCCGCGTCCGCCTGAAGTTGTCCACCAGCAGGTTCCGCGTCATGGTGGTGATCCAAACCTGAAGGCTACCGCGGCTCAGGTCGAAGCTGGCCAGGTTCGAGTAAATCTTGAGGAAGACGTCCTGTGTTAAGTCTTCGGCTTCCGTAGCGTTGCCGGTAAACCGGTAGCAGAGCCCGTACACACGCCTTTGATGCGAGCGGACCATCTCGGCCCACGCGCTGGAATCCCCGTCCATACACTGACGGACGATTTGCGGCCAGTCAACGTCCAGCGGTTTCACCTCCGTGCGCGGCTGGTGGGCGGCAGGAGCAATCCTGGTGGTTCCCGTCGACAGGCTCTTGTCGGGGGAGTGATGACTCTTTCCGGCATGAAAAGATTCGGCGGCGGGCGGCCGAGGGTTGCCGGTTTCCGGCTCTCCCATCCTACGCCGCGCCGGATGTTCGAGCGATGTCAGCCCCATCACGCCCCAGCTTAATGTACCCACGCATTGCATACGGGGCTTATACGCATCTTCAGTGCGATTGGTTCCACAGGACTGAAGTCGATTGCCCGGACACCCCGGGGCCGCAGGGCTGCTCTCCGCGAATGGACTTCAGAAAATGAAGCGGGCAGGGGATTTCTTAAGGGGAAATGCCACGGCTCCCGTCGCCGGAAACTGAGGCTCTCCTGACCCCTGACTTCTACCCTTAGTACCGCTGCAGGAACTCAGGATCGACTGGATTCTCGAATAGTGAGGTATCCCGCGTCACAATCGTCAGACCCGACGGAGTTACAAAATACCGTCGCTTATCCTCCACCGGATCGTAACCGATCACTGTTCCTTCGGGAATATGCACATCGCGATCAATGATCGCGCGCCGAATGCGGCAGTGGCGCCCGATATTCACATGCGAAAAGATGATGCTCGCATCCACGTCGGAGTAGGAGTTTACCCTGACATCCTGCGACAGCACGGAGTTGTAGACCGATGCGCCCGAAATAATCACGCCGGCCGTAATCACCGAGTTCACAGCCATGCCCGACCGGCCCGGCTCGCCAAAGACAAATTTGGCCGGAGGATACTGGCGGACCCGGGTGCGGATGGGCCATGTCTTGTCGTACAGATTGAAGATAGGCGACACCGAACACAGGTCCATGTTGGCGTCATAATAGGCGTCGAGCGTGCCCACATCGCGCCAGTAGAGAGCCTGCTTCTTGTTTTCATCCACAAAGCTGTAGGCCATCATCTTCTTCTGGCCAAGCATTTTGGGCAGAATATCGTGGCCAAAGTCATGCTTTGAGTCCGTATCTTCTGCGTCGGCGATCAGCGCCTTCAGCAGCGTCTCCGTGTTGAAAATATAAATGCCCATCGAGGCATCCACGGCATTCGGGTTGAAGGGCGACCTGAAGCTCGTTGAAGCCGGCTTCTCCTGGAATCCAAGCACCTCGCCGGTGCGCCCAACCTCCACCACACCGAACCGCGAAACCTCGTCTGGCGGAATCGGCAGTGTAGCCAGCGTGGCCTCGGCGTCGCTATCCCGGTGGTAGGCCAACATTCGGCTGTAATCCATCTTGTAGATGTGGTCGCCCGACAGGATAATTACGTGCTTCGGTTGTTCACTGCCGATCGAGTAAATGTTCTGGTAAACGGCATCCGCGGTTCCCATATACCAGTTTGCGCCGGTCCGCTGCATTGGCGGCATCAGTTCGAAGAATTCACCCAGTTCCTGCGCCACAATGCCCGTCCACCCTTCGCGAATGTGCCGGTTCAGTGATAGCGCCTTGTACTGGGTGAGCACGTACACCTTGCGCAGTCCTGAATTGATGCAGTTGGACAGCGTGATGTCGATGATGCGGTAGTGGCCGCCAAAGGGGACTGCCGGCTTGGCACGATCGCGCGTGAGTGGAAACAGTCGCTCGCCTGCCCCGCCCGCAAGCAATACTCCGAGAGTGTCTCTCATGTCCGTCGGAACCCGCCTTCCTTTTTGATCCTCTTCCTAGTGCCCTACCCAAGAAGGTATGCCGCAATCTGGAACAGGATACTTCCGTGCGATACTTTCTTGCGATCGACACCGAACGGTGGAGGATACCACACAAACACGGAATTAGCAGCCCATCATTTTTTCCATACCATTGGATCGAGGGTAGTTGGTTCGGCGAAGGGCACATCAAACGGCGGGCGGAGCATAACCCCGGGCCGCCCCTGTGAAGCTCAGACGCAGACCTCAAGACCAACCCATCTTCCGCGGGCTGGCACAAGTCCGGTGCTGCACTACCGCTTTTTCTTGAATTTGTATTCCAGCCCGACTGAGATAGCGAAGTTCACATCGGTCTGGGTGATCTTGTTCCCGTAGTTAATCGAGTAGCGCGTCACCACCGCGTCCGGAGTCACGCGGAAGACCCACCGTGCCGAACGGTTCAGATCGAAATGCCCGCCAATAATCCCTGCGGGCGCCACCTGATCGTTGTAGAAACCCACAACCGAGGGCGACTGCCCCAGCAAATCCTGCTGGAACTTCCCATACACTCCGCCCACAAGAAGGTGCGCAAGGATAGCGCCGTGCTTGTTGTGCGGTCCAAGCCATTCTGGGCCGGCCGTAAAAAAGTACTCGCTTACAAACGGGCCTCTGATGTCATAGGGCGCGTTAGGAGCAGCGCCGCTTGTGCCTACGTAAGCGCGGCCTGAGGCCTGAACTCCCCAGTGCTTGCTCAACCACATCGAGCCGGTTAGATCCAGGCCACCTAGGTTTGAGCCCTGTAGCAGGTTCGGCCCCGCTTTCATGTGGTCGTAGGCCATGCCCAGCGAAGCATCAAATCGGTTGTTGTAGCGCACCAGCGCCAGCGGATCGATGGCAATATAGGTGCCGCTGGGAGCTGTCTGGTCGGTTGCAGTTTGAGCTGCAGGTGTTTGACTCGACGAGTCCTGACCACTCGCGCCTTGATTCGCCGCGCCACCTTGGGCCTGGCCGTTGCTCGCGGCAAAAACAGCCAGAACCGCCGCGACAATGATGGGAACTGTAAGTCGTACTGAGAGACGCATCACTCATCAGCTTACAGGACCATGCCAATGGGCGACAACGCGGACCGCCCTACAATCTTTCCAATTCGAGAGGCTATAGCGGTTTCAGGATTGCTGTACCCAGAGGCGTTGCACTCAAGTCGACCCGACCCCAAGGAGGGGCGACCTGGTACGAAGCATAATCGGGCATACCTATCCTGAAACCGCTCTAAGGCTCGCAGTGCTCAAACCGCCGAGCCCACGTCAGGTATCGCATCGTCTTCAAGGTCTCCACTGCCGCTGACGAGCTTGTATCGAATGCAGTCTCCGGCCCCAACGCTGGTGCGACATGCACGCGCCACCCGAGCGGCAACTGGCTGAAAATAAGCCCCGCCCGCGGCAGGTGACTGGCGCTTGAAACCACCTCCGCGGAGCGCCAGCCGTGGGCCTCCATGATGCGCATAGAATAGCAACCATTCTGGATCGTATCTTTGGCCTGTCTTTCCTCTGTGATGGCCTGGAGAGGAATGCCCTCTGCCATAGCCGTGCGGGCCATTACCTGCGCCTCCACAAACCCGTTGCGATCGCGACCGCCTGTCAGAATCAGCCTGGGCGCCACGCCGCGCTCATATTCTCGGACACCCTCGGTTACTCGCGCCAGCAATTCCGGACTTGGATTTCCGTCGTTATCCACGAGCGTTCCCAGCACAATGATGGCGTCAAACCGGCTCAACGAGGTGTTGTACGTGGGTGCCGAGTGGCGCGCAATCGCCGCCCATCCTAACAGGCAAAGGATCGCTATTGTCAATGTCGCAAGCAACTTGCGGCTCCAGCCGAGGCGCTTGCGGCGGGCAGGGCTGGGCAGGTGAGTTCTTCTCCGCGATGATGCGCGTTGGCGGGAAACGGCAGCGGCCAAAACGGGTAGGCCTCCTCAGTTCACTCTAAATCCCAGGGCTTAAACCGTCCTGGAACCTGCATTTAGCTTGACCAAGACCCCGGCTGAATCGGGAGGGGGCAAATGTTGGTCTCAAAGGTTAATCGAAACGGCCCAATGCTCGCTAAAGTGTTGTCATTTAACCCCTGAATGTTGGCGTGAAAGGTTGCGTTTTCTTGAGGCCTTCACCTGCGAGGGTGCGCGATTTTGATGGCTTGTCTGCAGAGAATTACCGGAATCCGAGCGAGGGGTCGCAGAGAATTACCCAAAAAGCGCGTCTTGGCGCACATTTGACGTGTTTTTTGGGCGCTTTTCGTCGCTGTGGACCTACGGGTAGATACGATGCAGGGTACGGGCGAAAGGGATGGTCTCGCGAACGTGGTCAAGCCCGCAGATCCAGGCGACAACGCGCTCAATGCCCATGCCGAAGCCAGAGTGGGGCACGCTGCCGTAGCGGCGGAGATCGAGATACCACTGGAATGCCTCTTTGGGCAGGTTCTGGCTCTCGATGCGCTCGTTCAGCAGCTCGAAGCTGGAAACGCGCTGCGAGCCGCCTATGATTTCGCCGTAGCCCTCGGGAGCCAGGACGTCCACGCACAGGGCGAAGCGCGAGTCCTGGGGATCGGGCTCCATGTAGAAGGCCTTTACGCCGGCCGGGTAACGGTGAACCATGACCGGACGGTCAAACTGCGAGCTGAGCCAGGTTTCGTCGGGCGAGCCGAAGTCGCTTCCGTAGACGAAGGGAGCCTCAAGGTGGCCGTCCTTGTGGGCCTGGTTGAGCATCTCCGCGGCGTCGTCGTAGCGCAGGCGCGGAAAGGGCGCCTGGATGGCTTCAAGCTTCGCGCGGTCGCGGCCGATGACCTGAAGCTCGGGAGCGCGATTTTTCAGAACGCTTTGGACAATGTGGCCGAGGAAGTTTTCGGCGAGCTCGAGTAATCCGTCGAGGTCCATATAGGCCACTTCAGGCTCGATCATCCAGAACTCGGTGAGGTGGCGGCGGGTCTTGGACTTTTCCGCGCGGAACGTGGGCCCGAAGCTGTAGACCTTGCCCAGGGCCAGGGCGGTGGACTCGACATAAAGTTGGCCGCTCTGGGTCAGGTAGGCGGTGTCGCCGAAGTAGTCCACCGGGAAGAGGGTGGAAGTGCCCTCGCAGGCGGCGGGGGTGAGGATGGGCGGGTCGGTGCGGATGTAGCCGTTCGAGTCAAAGTACTCGGCGGCGGCGCGCATGATTTCGGCGCGGATGCGCAGGATGGCGGACTGGCGCGGGGAGCGGACCCAGAGGTGGCGGTGCTCCATGAGGAAGTCAACGCCGTGCTCCTTGAGGGTGATGGGGTAGGGATCAGACTCGGGCACGCGCTGGACGACCTGAATGTCTTCAACGTCGAGCTCGAAGCCGCCGGGGGCGCGCTTGTCGGCCCGCACCTTTCCCCGGACGATGACGGAAGACTCCTGGGTGAGGCTCTTGAGCGCCTCAAAGACGTTTGCGGGCACGCTTTTGACGTGGGCGACGCCCTGGATGGTTCCGGTGCCGTCGCGAAAGATGGGAAAGAGGAGCTTGCCGCTTTCGCGGAGATTGTAGAGCCAGCCATGGAGGGTGACGGACTGGCCCTCATGGCGGCCGAGGTCCGCAATGGTGGCGTCGGGAGCGGGTACCTGGACAGAGGTGGTTTCTTCGGGCATGGGGGTTTGCGCTTTCCTGCGGCTGGAGTGATCGGACCTATTAGGATAACGCGGGGCGGGTTGGAGCGCTGTGCCGGGGGGAACGCGCTTGCGTTGGGGCCGGCCTCAGGGGCGGTTTGTCGCGTTGAATTGAGGCCTTTTTACTGCATGAGTGAGGTTGTGTGCTGATGTGCGAGTTACGCCGGGAGTTTCGCCTCCCGGCGTAACTCCCTGCCGCGATTCGGGCTGCTCAAGAGGACAACTGGTCTGCGGTTCCCGGCGAATCAGCGGCTGCGCGATGGCGCTACGACCGATCTGGATGAAGGACGGCGGGGAGGGCATGGATGAGGCTCGGGTAGGCGAACTGGAATCCGGCGGCGGCGAGCCTGGCGGGGTAGACGCGGGCGCTGGAGAGCAGGAGCTCGTCGACCATGGGGCCGAAGGCGAGGCGAAGGGCGAAGGCAGGGACAGGGAGAATGGCCGGGCGATGGAGCAGGCCGGCCAGGGTTCGGGTAAATTGGGCGTTGGTGACGGGGTTGGGCGCGGTGAGGTTCACGGGGCCGGAGAGATTCTGAGAGTCAAGCAGGAAGAGGATAGCGGCAAGGACATCGGCGAGCGAGATCCAGCTCATGAACTGGCGGCCGCTGCCGAGACGGCCTCCGAAGCCGAAACGGAAGATGGGCAACAGACGGGCGAGGGCGCCGGGACCGGGGCCGAGGATGACACCGAAGCGAAGATGGAGAACGCGGATGCCGGCGTCGACAGCGGGCTGAGCGGCCGCTTCCCATTCCTGGCAAAGATTGGCGAGAAAACCGGAGCCGGGGAGAGAGGTTTCGTCGAGGAGGGCTTCGCCGCGGTTGCCGTAGATGCCAACGGCGGAGGCGACGAGGAGCGTTTTTGGGGGACGGCGGAGGCTGGCCAGGGTGGTGGAGAGGACGCGCGTGGAGAGGATGCGGCTAACGGCGAGTTCGCGGGCGTAGTCCTCTGTCCAGCGGTGGGCAGCAAGGTTGGCGCCGGAGAGATGAATGGCGGCGGAAAGATCTTCAAGCCCCTCAACGTGAGCGATGGCGGGGGTGGCGGTGAAGTCCCACAGGAGCTGGTTGGGAAGGGTGGGGGCAGAACGGACCAGCTGCAGAACAGAGGCATTCCGCGCGGACAGGGAACGACTGAGAGCTGCGCCAAGCATGCCAGAGCCGCCCGTCAGGAGGTACCGGGGCGATTGGGGATCAGCGTGCGGGGGAGCTATGTGCTTTCCTCCTGATGAATACAATATCGGAGACGCCCAAGGCCCAGTTTAGCAGGAGCTAAATTTTTTTTGATCTGGACAATAAATTGTCGCTGGGCGCATCCTAGTTCTAAGAACCGGTCCACAAGCCGGTTTTCTCGCGATGATGGAGTGGGAGAAACGATGGAAATCTTCCCTCAGGGGCTGAAGCCCGCGATCCTTTTGTTGCACTTGCGGCACGACTAAAGTCGTGCACTTTCAAAAAACGCTGCCTCATGCGGAAGTTTGTGGACAGGTTCTAAGTGCCAGGGGGGAGAGATGAGCAACGCGCCCGAGGTAATGAGCGAAGAGACGCAGAAGACGCAGGCCGACCCGGAGACCGCGGAGCGATTTATTGCGGAAAAGCGGATCGGCGAGCGGATTCGGCGGCTGCGATTGAAGAAGTCAATGGGGCTGGTGGAACTGGGTAGACACACGGGGCTCTCGGCAAGTTTTCTTTCGCAGCTTGAGACGGGCCGGGTGGTGCCGACGCTGCGCAACCTGGCGCGGATCGCGATGGTGTTTTCAAAGGACCTGTCGCATTTTTTCGAAACCGAGCCGACGGCGATCTTCCGCATCCACAGGCAAAAGGATCGAGTGCGGCTGCCGCAGACAGGCGTAGAGCCGCCCACGTATTTCTTCGAGAGCCTGGGGTACATGGTTCCCGACCGGCACATGGACCCGTATTTTGCCGAGTTCATTCCCATGGCCAGGACGCCGGAGCCCAGGGCGCACATGCATCCCGGATACGAGTTTCTCTACGTGCTGGATGGAGAGCTGGAACTGCGGCACGGGGACCAGGCGTGCACCCTGGACGCGGGTGACGCTGTGTATTTTGACTCGGGGACGCCGCACTCCTACCAATGCGCGGGGAAGCGGGCTGCGCGGGTGATTATTGTGACCATGCACCAGGCGCCGCAGGCGGTTCCGATGCGGGCGGTGAGTACGCCACCGGGGCCGCGGGCAACGCCGTCGGGTGCGAAAGCGAACGGCGCGGAGGAGAGGGCGGGCGAACTTTAAGGACGCGCAGTGGACGAGGCTATCTGTTTCGTCCGCGGGGTTCTCAATCCGGGAAGAGGTTGGACAGGAGTTCAGCTCCGCGACATCGATTACCCTTCCGCGCGCAGGGTGAAGATTGTGATCTCCGGCGGACAATCGAAGCGAAACGGGAGCATGATGGCGCCGAGGCCACGATTGACGTAGAGTTGCAAGCTGCCCAACCGGAAGAACCCCTCGACATATTTTCTGCCCATCTTGGGCACCACCAGAGCACCTACCAGAGGCAGGCGAATCTGACCTCCATGGCTGTGGCCGCTGAGCATCAGGCCGACGGCCTGGCCTGCGGGAGAAGTAAGCAGGGGATCGGCGTAGTCGGGGCCATGGCACAAGAGCACAATGGGTTCATGGGGCTGATTGCGGATCGATTTGGGGATAGCCATGTCTGGATTTGGATGGCCGTCGAGAGGATCGTCCAGCCCGGCCAGCCAGAATCTGCCGCCGGGTCGCTCGATCGGCAGGCTTGCGTTTCTGAGGACGGCGATTCCGTTGGCGATGAGCGCTTCGGAGACTTGGGGCGCCCCGACATCGATGTCGTGGTTGCCGAGCACGGCGTAGCGCGCCTTGCACTCAAGGCCGTTAAGAATATTAGCGCACTGCCAGGCTGCGCCGCGGGCAAACCTTGTTGAACCGAGCTTTCGGCCGAATTTGGCGGTCACGAAATCGCCTGTCAGCAGCACGGCGTCGGGCTTGTTCTGGTTGATGAGGCTGATGGCATGGCGAAGGAAGAAAGGCTCAGTGAATTCGTCCATGTGAATATCGCTGAGTTGCGCCAGGCGCATGCCGTCAAACGCGGCCGGCAGCCCGCGAAGGTAGACGTCGCGCCGGGTGACCTCGATCCAGTGGCGCTCAATCTCGCTTGCATACAGCACTACACCGGCGGCGCTGTAGAGGCCAGCTTCAAGAAAGCTGCGCCGGCTCCAGAGCTGGTTGGAAGGAGGGAATGAAGAAGGCATACTCTGTTGTGTCCAATATATCCTGAATGCGAGCCCGTCGAAAGACGTGGCCAAAGGCGCCTGCAAGAACGTGGGCTGCCCTGCGGAGAAGTTTCGAGGCGATTCTTCGGGACGGGGCACCTGTTGCGGGCTGTTAGAGCCTGTTGTGAACTATAGGGTGGGGAGTGGGGCCAGGCACGGCAATAGCCGAGCTTTCATGCGAATGCTTTAGTTTGCCATGAGGGTTGGCCCACCGGTTGCGACTACTCCGGCAGCTTGCGGGAGACAGCCTTAAGTTTGGCCTCGACGATGGCTTCCGCGGCCTGGACGGCCTGTTCGAGCGTCATGTTGGTTGAATCGAGCAGGACGGCGTCGGAAGCGGGCCTGAGCGGCGAATCGGAGCGGTTCCGGTCACGCTGGTCGCGGGCGCGGAGGTCGGCGATCACCGATTCA
Organism: uncultured Acidobacteriaceae bacterium; assembly: GCA_963793885.1. Lineage (GTDB taxonomy): Bacteria > Acidobacteriota > Terriglobia > Terriglobales > Acidobacteriaceae > Telmatobacter. Next base: position 356,839 of record CAWCBQ010000001.1, on the reverse strand, counting down.
GGCTGTACCTCGGAAGGTCGTCCGCCCTGGCCGAGCTGATCATAGCGGCGCAGGCCGCGCACTTCAGGCGCCGCATCGAGAAAGATTTTGACTTCGGCATGGGGAAAGACAACGGTGCCGATGTCGCGGCCCTCCATGACCACGCCGCCGCCAGCGCCCAATTGCTGCTGCCGGCCGACCATCCAGGCGCGAATAGCGGGAAATATGCTGACGCGCGAGGCCGCGTCGGTGACGATTTGATTGCGGAGCAGGCCGGTGACGTCTTCGCCGTCGAGCAGGACGCGGTTCTCGTCTTTGCCCGGCTCGAGATGAATGGTGGTTAGGGCGGCGAGCGATTGCAGGCCGGCTGCGTCGTCCAGAGGCAGGCCGGCGCGGAGGGCCTTGAGAGCGAAGGCACGATACATGGCGCCGGTTTCAAGGTTGAGAAGGCCGAAATGGCGGGCCAGATGCCGGGCAATCGTGCTTTTTCCGGCACCGGCCGGCCCGTCAATCGCAACGATCATCTTTCGGCCCGATCCAGGGTTCCGGCCCGGCTGAAGGGACCGAAAGGGGCTTTCTTCCAGGCTCATCCGCGCTTCTTCGGGCTCGGCTTGCGGGGGGCGGTAAAGCCAAAGCGCTTGCTGTTGCCTGCCTTGGCGCTGGCGGTTAGCGCGGGCTTGCGGCCGTTACGCGACGAGGTGCGCGCGTCGGGCCGGGCATCTTTCCTCGGGGCACTGGCGCCGCGGAGAAGGCTGCCACTGCGAGTTCCAGCGCCGGAGTTGGCTATGGGCTTGCCCTTGCGCTGGCCAAGGGCGGCGGATTTCGTGCTTCGGGCGCTTGGGGAAACTTTGGACCCATGATTGAGCCCGTTGCCATTTCCGTTGCTATGGACGCCGTTGGCGCGAGCTCCGTTGCTTCTGGTGCCGTTGCCCGTTCCAGAAACTCCATGGGAACCGTTGCGGCTGGCGTTGGCGCTGCCGCTCGATTTCCACCGAGCAGAGGCGGCCCGACCAGAGGAAGCGCGGCTGCCTGCCGTTCTGCCGGCTGGCACCCTGCTGCCTGACGACGTCTGCCCGGGCTTACGGTCGCGCGCATGAACCGCCGGACGGGTGAAACGGGGCCGTGGAGCTGACGGCTTTGAGGCCGCAGCCTGCTTGTGCGGCGTAGAGATGCGGGGTGCGCGGGCTTCAGGCGATTTCAGAGGCAGGGCGGGTTCAGGAGACGCCTGGATCGGCAGCGGAACGGCGTGATCGTGGTGCTCCTCTTCGTGGTCATGCTCGTGTTCATGGGAGTGCAGGAAGTAGGCCGATGCGGGCATGGAGGAACTGGCGTAGATGGTGGCGGGGACTGCAAACTCGGGCAGGGTTCCGGCCACGTAGAAGTGGGGCGCATGTCCCAGCTGGATGGTGTGGACCTGACGGGTGGCGACCAGTCCGCGCAGGACTTCGCGGATCTTGCTGCGGGCCGTGAGCGGGGCCAGAAAGAGCTCGACCTCTTCCATGCTTGCGGCGATAACCGCCTGCAGGTAGATGGAGGCAAGGACGGAGATGGCGGTGACCTGTGAGGTAGACGCGCCTTCGGCAATGGCCTTCTGGAAGCGGGTGCGCAGGAGCTGCCATTTGGCTGTCTGGCCGGGAGCCGCAATGACAGGGATGATGCGCAACTGCTGCCAGAGCTCAGTGATGGCGCGAAGAACGGCGGTCTCAGTGACTTCGCGGCCTAGGGCAAGCTTGAGCGAGGGGATGGTGGTGTCGCCCGCTTCAAGGAGTTTGTAGGCCTGGACGGCCAGTTGAGAAACCTGGCGCGAGCCGGTGAGCTGGGGGTTACGACGCCAGTCGCGATCGCCGCGCAGGGCATAGACGTAGGGAAGAACCCATGCCGCCACAACAAAGTCGGGGTGTTCTCCGGGTTGCCCGAGCAGGTTCAAGCGCACGGCCACGCCGTCCAACTCCAGGCGCACGAGCAACTCTTCGGCGAGTGTAACGTGTTTAGGATCAGGGGTTGGATTGCGGTGACCCGCTACGGCTTCAACAAACGAAGGCGCGACAAAAGAGGAAAACTGCCTCCTGGGCAGAAAAAGACACAAGCCAGTCTCTTCGATCCAGGTCCTGGCGTCCTCAAGCGTGAGCGTCCCGTGTCCGTTCAGACGCATCCTTTCGGAGCGCGATGCTTCCAATTGTTCTGCTGTCAAAGAAAAACCTCACTTCCAGGCTGGCGATCAGGCATGTTTCTGGAATTCCGCAGGTCGCCCGAGTTCTTGTTGGGCCTCGCTACGGGGGGGTAGCGGCGACCGGACTCTATGGCCTCACCTCAAAATGTTTCAAGAAAACGCTGCGCGCCGGGCTGTCCGCACTCCTGAGAGTGACCGCAGCCGACTACCCATTCATTCTAAATGCGAATTAGATTCGATGGAAGGCCCGCTGAATATCCTTCCAAGAATACAGCAAAGCTATTGGACGTCCATGGGGGCAACTAGTTGGGTGTTCGGTGCGTGCAAGTTCGGTCAGTAACCACTCCATGCGGGCGTGGTCCAGGCGGGTGTTCACTTTGATGGCCGAATGGCAGGCAATGGAGGCGGCAATTCGCGTGCGGAGTGTTGTAAGATCCTCATTCTGGATGATTTCATCCGAGGTTTCAGAGGACTGTTCGATCACCTGGGCTAACATGCGCTCCAAAGCTGCCCCCTCGAGGCCCACGGGTGCGGATTTTACCGCAAGTGTTTGAGGACCAAAGGGTTCTATCTCAAAACCGTTACGCTCGAGCTCTTTAGCGATGGAGGCAAAAACGACCATCTGCTGAGGCTTCAATTCCACCAGCAGGGGCATGAGTAACCTTTGGCGCTGCACCTTTTCGATCTGCCGGTCGCGCAAAATTTTTTCAAAAAGAACGCGCTCGTGGGCCACATGCTGGTCAATGATCCACAATCCGTCGTCGCCAGTGGCCAGAATGAACGACTCGCGGAGCTGTGCCAGGGGTTTGAGGGAGCCCAGATGGTTGAGATTGGCGGCTGCCTGTTCGGCCTCGACCAGGGCTGTGGGGCGGGTGGGGCCACTGGTTTCGCGGTTTGGAGGCAAGTTACCGGGCCCAAGGATGCGATTTCCAGAGCTGGAGGCTTCGGCGGGCCGAAAAAGCGCCGCTGCGGCCTCGCCCCAGGCCTCGCGATCGAAGGCAGCCGGTCCAAAGCCTGCCGTAGCGGCGTCCGGGGCAAACGGGAGGCTGCCCAGGACCGGCGATGGCTGACGCGGAGTCAGCCGGAAGGACTCGGTGTCGATCCGGGCCGACAGCAAGGCTTCGGGATCGGAGTCCGGTGGCAGCGGAGGGTTGGCGCCCTGAGGTAAGCCGGGCAGGGGCGAGGCAGCAGGCGGCATGAGCGACGGGCTGGCTGTGGGTTGCGCGTCAAGAGCGGCCAAGAAGCCGGCCGCGGGACGCGCCTTGATGAGCGCCGTGCGAAGGCTGTCGCGCACAAAGTCGTGGATGTGGTTCTGCTGGCGAAAGCGGACCTCGGTTTTGGCCGGATGCACGTTCACGTCGACCTCTTCGGGAGGCATCTCAAGAAAGATCAGGACGACGGGAAAGCTGGTGGGCGGAATTACGTTGCGATAGGCCTCAGTGATGGCGTGCATTAACAGGCGGTCGCGGATGAGGCGCTTGTTGACAAAGATATAGATGGAGTTGCGATTGAGTTTCTGCAGCTCAGGCTTGGAGAAGAAGCCGGTGAGGCGGAGCGTGCCGGGGGCGCGGACGGGTTCGTCGGGGTCCTTCTTCCAGGGGGGCGGCTCGGGCAGGCCGGCACGCGCGAGGGGCGCCTCGGCGGCCACGGGCAGCAACTGGCCCAAGGTGTCTTTGCCAAAGACCTGGTAGATGCGCTCGGCGGTGCGCGTGACCGGGGGAGCGGAAAGGATGGTGTGGGTGGCCGAGACTAGCTCGAAGTGCTTTTCAGGATGGGCGAGCGCGTAGTGGGTGACCAGGGCCGTAACGTGGGCCAGCTCAGTGGACTCGGCGCGGAGGAATTTGCGCCGGGCCGGAGTGTTGAAGAAGAGATCGGCGACCGCGATGGTGGCGCCGCGAGGCAAAGCCGCGTCGTCCACGTGGAGGATTTTGCCTCCGGCAATCTCGATGCGGGTTCCGGTAGATTCCTCGCCGGTGGCCGTATCGAGTGTGACGCGGGCAACGGACGCGATGGAGGGCAGCGCCTCGCCTCGAAAGCCAAGCGTGGCAATCGAGAGCAGATCGTCCGCAGTGCGCAGCTTGGAGGTGGCGTGGCGCTCGAAAGCCAGCAGGGCGTCGTCGCGGTTCATGCCGTGGCCGTCATCGGCAATGCGGATGAGCTTGCGCCCGCCGGCCTCGACCTCGACGCGGATGCGGCTTGCGCCGGCGTCCAGCGCGTTCTCGAGCAGTTCCTTGACCACCGACGCAGGCCGATCTACCACCTCGCCGGCGGCGATCTGGTTGGCAACCTGGTCGGAAAGAATGCGGATGCGGCCCATCAGGATTGAGAGTAAATCAAAGTGCGAGAGCTGGAAGATCAGGAGGATCGGGCAGGAGGGGTGGGTGGCGAGAGAAGGATCTCAAAACCGGAAAATGCCGCACAGGAGCGGCATCTCGCGGTTAGACGAAGAGAGGGCGGAGCGAGGTGATTTAGATGCCTACGCCGAACTCGCCGGCCTGCTGCTCACCGGCGTTGGCGTAAAAGTCATAGGGAGTGCGCTTCTTGAACTTTGAGCGGCTGCGCAGTTCGGAGCCGAGAAAGATGCCGAGCGCAGCAACAGCCATGCCAATGGAGAACCAGCCGATGAGCTTGAGCGTGCGCGAGCTTTGCTTTTCTTCGCCTGCGACTTCTTCGGCGGTCACTGGAGTTTCAGAATCGTCAAACATCACGGGGGGAGCCTCCTGCACCACCATGATACCGCAGTTTTGGTTTGACTGGCCCACATCGCGGGTCGCGATTGTGGTGGAGTTGTCTACTGGATTGGTTCGATCCGGGAAAGCCACTCTGATTTTTCCAGATCGGGAAGGAAACTGGCCCGGAATGAGTTGGAGGCGAGCTGGCGCAGCTCGTCGCGGGTGAATCCTTGCAGCGTGTGCGCAAGCAGGTACTCGTTTTCCAGGTTGGAGCCGAAGAAGGCCGGGTCGTCAGAGTTGAGCGTGACCAACAGGCCTTGATCGAAGTAAGTGCGCAGGGGATGCGCGGCAAAGGAGGCGCAGACGCCTGTGCGGACATTGGATGTGGGGTTAAGCTCAAGCGGCACGCGACGCGCTTTCAGCTCCTGGAGAAGTTCACGGTCCTGAATCGCCGAAAGCGCGTGTCCGATGCGCTCCGAGCCGATGGCGAGTGCTTCGCGAATGGCCTCGGGGCCGGTGGTTTCGCCGGCGTGGTTGGTGAGCCGCAATCCAGCGGCCTGGGCCTCCGCATAAAGGAGGCGGAAGGGCTCGGAGCCTCTCTGGCGCTCATCGCCGCCAAGGCCGATGGCGATGATGGAGGGGTAGTACCGGCGCATTTCCGCTGCCTTGCGGAAGACGCGGTCCGCCTCTTCGACGGAGAAGTGGCGGACCGCATCGAAGATCCAGAGGATGGAGAGGCCCAGCTCACGGGCTGCCCGCTCTCGGGCGCGTTCGAGGCCCTCGAAGATGGGCTCGAAGGCGCGGGGATCGAAGTTGCGCCACATGTAGATGACGCCCACGGAGATGAACACCTCGGCGTGGACTACGCCCTGCCTGGCCAGACCCTCCATCATGCGCCAGGCGACCAGCTCGTAGTCTTCAGGGGTGATGAGGCGGCGGGTGACGGCTTTAAAAGCTTCAATGAAGCCGGTGAAGTCGTCGAAGCGGTAGTAGGCTTTCGCCTCCCGGAGCGTCATGGGCCGAGTGTCGTGGCGGGCACTCAGGTCTCTGAGCGTGACGGGCGTGATGGTGCCCTCGAGGTGCAGATGCAGCTCGGCCTTGGGCAGGCGGCGGATGAAGGCTTTCATCTCCTGCATGATTCAAGTCTACCGCTGGGGCGCAAACTCAGAACGGTGGCGGCTGTAGAAGAAGTAAATCAGAAGTCCGGTGAGGAGCCAGGCGAAGAAGGCCATCCAGGTCATCACTTCGAGGCCCATCATGAGCACGATGCAGAAGATGATGCTGAGGACCGGAAACAAGGGGCCCAGCGGGGCGCGGAAGCCGCGGGGGCGCTCCGGCTCGCGATAGCGCAGAATGAGCACGGCGATGGACACGAGCACGAAGGCGAACAGCGTGCCGATGTTGGAGAGGTTGGAGACGGTGCCGATATCGAGCAAGCCGGCGGGGATCCCGACCACGAAGCCCGCGACCCAGGTAGACACGGCCGGGGTGCGGAACTGGGGATGGATTCGGCTGAACACGGTGGGCAGCAGGCCGTCGCGGGACATGGCGAACCAGACGCGCGCTTGGCCCAACTGGAACACCAGAATGGAAGAGACCATTCCCATGAGCGCACCGGTGAGGACAAAGAGGCGCACCCAGTGGAGCCCGCCACCGCCGGGCAACTGCGAGAGTCTCTTGAGCGCATTGACCACCGGCGCCGCATCGCCCATGACCGATTGCCAGGGCACGATGCCGCTGAGCACAATGGCAACCCCGCCGTAAAGGATTGTGCAGGCGACCAGCGTGGCCAGGATGCCGATGGGCATGTCGCGTTGCGGATTTTTGCATTCCTCGGCCGCTGTCGACACCGAATCGAATCCGATGTAGGTGAAGAAGATAATCGAGCCGCCCGTCAATACGCCGGTCCAGCCGTTGGGCATGAAGGGATGCCAGTAGTGCGGCTTGATGAAGCTGGCGCCGGCAAACACGAAAACGAGGATGGCCGCGATCTTGACCAGAACCATGATGTTATTGGCGCGCGCTGACTCGCGAATGCCGCGCACCAGGATCACGGTGAGAATCATTACCACCAGAAAGGCAGGAACGTTAAAGCCAAAGTGCCAGCCTGGCTTGTAGAGGTCGTTGCCGGCCAGGTCCTGCAGGCCGGTGGGCAGATAGGCGGGCGAGATCCACATCAAGGGCGGGTGGAGGTTGAACCAGTCGAGCAGGTCCACGATGTGCGCGGCAAAGCCCACGCTCACGCTCATGTTCGAGAACGCGTACTCGAGAATCAGATCCCAACCGATGATCCAGGCGGCCAGTTCGCCGAGAGTGGCGTAGGTGTAGGTGTAGGCCGAACCCGCAATCGGAATCATGGACGAGAGCTCGGCGTAGCAGAGGCCGGTGAAGGCGCAGACGATGGCAACCAGCACCAGCGATAGCGCCAGCGCGGGACCGGCGCCCGGCCGCCCCGCCATGGCCGCGTGCGTCACCAGGAAATGCACCAGCGGCGTTGCCCCGATTGAGGGCTGATCGAAGTGCTGGCCGGCCATGGCCGTGCCGATGACCGTGAAGATGCCCGACCCGATCACGGCGCCGATGCCCAGCGCCGTCAGCGACCACGGCCCCAGGCTCTTCTTCAGCGAGTGCCCAGGTTCTTCCGAGTCCCGGATGAGCTTGTCGATCGACTTGCGGGCAAGCAGTTGGCTGGCCAGGTCAGTTCTCCTCACGCCGGCGGGCGGATCTTTTGCCCGCAGAAGTCTGTCACAGAATACAGTGCATCTGGAAGGGAGGGAGCCGGTAAGGCAGCTTCCAGCTACCAGTCTCTCGCTCTTTTCGTCCGGCGGCGGGTAATCCCCTTACCTTGGCAAGAACGGGTTGGCAGCCAGAAGCTGGTAGCCTTTTTAGCGCTTCGACTGGCCGCGGGCGAGCTTTTTGACCTTCTTCTTCTTTGAGCCGCGCGGTTCAGTGCGCTTGGCCTTGGGGGCAGCTTTCTTGCGCGCGACACGCTTGAGCTTCTTACGTTCCAGCTTATCTTCAACTTTGGTGGTGTCTGCCACGTGTAACCTCTTTCCCTCGAATCTCTTCACTGTTCCCGTATCCCGGGTTGTGCGACCTTAATGGTAACAGGGAATTAATCTGCGCAAAAGCGGCCGTGGTGCGGTTTATCTGTGCTCCAATGCGCATTTCGGGCTGAATGCAATCGATTCCGGCGTACAATCGAGGCAGACAAGAATTTGATCCGCCTGCTCGGCTCCGGCCGTTCTTTCGCTTCTGACGAGCTCCGCACCCCACGTAACCCCACATTGTTTGCCGGAGTCCGTCTAATGCGTTCTACCAGAATCCACCAAGCCCTCGCGCAGGGAATGAACCGTTTTGAAGTCTGCCAGCTCGTCTCAAAGGGCGTAAAAGCCACCCACAAGACCGGTTCCCGGTTTGAGGATTCGATCAACGAAGTGCTCAAGTTCCTGGGCACTCACGAGAGCACGAAGGCGGGGATGCACCCGGCCATTCCGCAGGTGAGCGTGAAGAGTCTTAAGCCGGCGGCCTAACAGCCCCGGGGGCACCAGAGATAGCCCAAACGCACGAGAGGGACGGCTGATTGGCCGTCCCTCTCGTTGTCTGATTCCGAATCGTGGTTCGATTCTGAATGTTCTAAAGCTGCGCGGGTTGGTTAGATAACCTGCACGTTCTCAGCCTGCCAGCCCTTGGGGCCCTTGGTGACGTTGAACTGGACCTTCTGGCCTTCCTGCAGCGAACGGAAACCGTTCGATTGGATGGCGGTGTGATGGACGAAGACGTCTTCGCCGTTTTCACGGCTCAAAAAACCAAAACCCTTGGCGTCGTTGAACCACTTAACTGTGCCTTGTTCCATGGTGTTGCTCCTCTTACTGATTGATTTACCGCACGAACGCAATGTGGAAGTGTTTGCGTGTGGAGCGGTAACTCGGAACAGGCAAGTACTTCAGATCGAATTCTACGATTAGATTGAGTGTAGCACGGAATGGTCAAAGAGCTAAATCTCTTCAGAGGAGAGAGAAAATGGGAGCCGCGCCGGGAAGGAACCAGACAGGGGCGTCAGGACCGGGGCTGGACAGTGACGTGGATCGCTGCAGAAGGGTCCAAGACCGGGATAAGCTCGAGGCCGTTGTGAGGTGGGCTTGAGGGAAGCGTTAGGGAGCAACGACAAAGCCGGCGGTGCACCTGGCGGGGACAAGAGGAAACGGGTTCTGGCCGTCAACCCTGGATCGACCTCGACCAAGCTCGGCTTGTATACGCGGGATGGCGCGGAGTGGGTGCGAACCATCCGGCACGGCGACGAGGAGTTGGCGAGATTCGGCGGGAGGCCGATGGTGGCGCGGCTGGAGTTTCGGGTGGCGATGATTGCGCAGGCGCTCGAGGAGGCGGGCTACGCAGGCGATGGATTGGCGGCGGTTGCGGGGCGAGGCGGCCTGCTGCCACCGATTCCATGCGGGACCTACCTGGTGGACCAGGCGATGGCGGAAGAACTCCACCGTGCGCGGCGCGGCGAACATGCTTCAAACCTGGGCGCATTGCTGGCGCTTCGGTTTGCCGAGGCTGCGGGAGTGAACGCCTACATTGTGGATCCGGTGACGGCCGACGAGTGGCAGGAGTGCGCGCGGCTGTCGGGCTCGCCGCTGATCGAGCGCTCCCCGATCGGGCATGTGCTGAATACCCGGGCGGTGGCGCGGCGCTATGCGCGGGAAAAGGTCCTGCGGTATGAGACTCTGCGCCTGATTGTCGCGCATATGGGCAGCGGGATTACCGTCTCAGCGCATCGCGAAGGCCGCATGATCGACAGCAACACGATTGAGGAGGGACCCTTCGGCCCAGACCGCTCCGGTGGGCTGCCGGTGCGGGCATTGATCAAGCTATGCTTCAGTGGCCGCTTTGCGCAGAAGGAGATGGACCACAAGGTGTTTGGCGGCGGCGGGGTGTTTGCCTATCTGGGTACGCGGGATTTGGAGGAAGTAGAGAGGCGCATCGATGCAGGCGACTGCGAAGCGGCCCGGGTTCTGGAGGCCATGGTCTACCAGATTGCCAAGGAGGCGGGGGCGATGGCGGCCGTTCTGGAGGGCAGGGTGGACGCGCTGCTGCTGACCGGAGGCATGGCGCACTCCCCGCGCGTTGTGGAGCGACTGCACGGGTATCTGGAATGGATCGCGCCGGTCCGCGTGTATCCGGGCGAGGACGAGTTGCAGGCGCTGGCCGAGGGCGTTTTCAGGGTGCTCGATGGCGAAGAACGCGCAAAGCGGCTGGAAGAAGAGGTGAGGAAGCCGGCCCAGGCTAGCGCGCCGAGGGAGCCACTGGTGCTGGGGATTGAATGAGGGCTGCGTCAGCTTAAATCGCGTTCGCAGGACTATTTGAGTGACGTAAATCACATTCAGCGAGGCAATTTTCGGGCGAAGATGCTGAATCACAGTAAAAGGGGCCCGTGTTATGGATGCAGCGAAGTTGCTCTTGAGGTTGATGGAGATTGAGAGGGCTATGGAAAAGCATGAAACGCCGGGCGTCCGCTCGATGTTGATCGATGCCCAGAATCTTGCTCTTCAGCTGTATCGCGACAGGCTTGAAATACTGAACGAGAACGTGAGACTTCGGGCCGATGCGCTGGCGGTTCTTGTCCGCGTCGACGATCCCGTAGCGACGATCGATTGCTAACATGCACTCGGGACAAAATCGATTCCTCGCACGGCAACGTGCGAGTGACTCCCCGTGTAGCATCGATGCATGGCGCTGGTTGAGGTAAATTCGGTCTCAAAGAGCTATGCGCGCCGCGCCGGCCTGCGCAGTGAATCGAGGATGGTGGTCGAGAATGTGAACCTGACCATCGAAGCCGGCGAGACGCTGGGACTGGTGGGCGAGTCGGGCTCAGGCAAGACGACGCTGGCTCGGATGATCCTGGGGCTGGTGAGGCCCAGCGGCGGATCGGTTTGCGTGGGGGGCGTAGATATTTTCAGCGCCTCGGCCGACGAGCTTCGCGGCGTGCGCCGCCAGATGCAGCCTGTGTTTCAGGATCCCTACGCGGCTCTTAATCCACGGATGAACGTGCTTGAAATTGTTACCGAGCCCTTGCTGATCCATCGCAGCGACGCCAGCCTCGAGCGTGCGTCGAGCGGCCAGGAACGCCGGACCGCGCTGCGCTCAAAGGCCATTGAACTGCTCGGCGAGGTAGGGATGGATGAGTCGGCACTGGGACGGCATCCACACGAGTTCTCAGGAGGCCAGCGGCAGCGCATCAACATTGCACGGGCGCTGGCTCTGCGGCCGCGGCTGCTGATCCTGGATGAGCCGGTTTCAGCGCTCGATGTGAGCGTGGGCGCGCAGATCGTGAACCTGTTGCGCGGGCTGCAGCGCGAGCACGCCCTGACCTACCTCTTTATCTCCCACTCCATGCCGCTGGTGCGCTATTTGAGCACACGCATTGCCGTGATGCAGCGCGGAAAGCTGGTGGAAACGGGCGAGGCGGAGGCGCTCTGCGCCCATCCGAGCGAGGCCTACACGCGACAGCTGATTGCGGCCACGCCGGAGTTGCCCTCGGGCGTGGCTTGAGCGCAGCCGCACAATTCCCGACCTATTTCGGCTGTTGCTGAGCAGGCTGGGGCTGAGCAGATTGCGGCTGGGCCGACGGCGCAGCTTGAGGCGTAGCGGGCTGGGTCTGAGTGGGCTGCGGCCTTGGTGCGCCTCCGGGAGGCATTGTGTGCATTCCGCCCATCGATGGATGGTTTGGCATGGTGGGCATGTCGAGGACATCCACCAGCTCCACATCGAAGATCAGGTCGGCCTGGGGAGGAATTCCAGGATGCGCAGGGTCAGGGCCCGGGCGCCCAGCCTCGCCATAGGCCAGTTGCCAGGGGATAAAAATGCGGCGCTTGCCTCCGATCCTCATGCCAATAAATCCGGTGTCGAACCCCGGGATCACGCGGCCCATGCCCTGCGGAAACGAGATGGGTTGAGGATCACCGATCTTCACCTTGCCATCGGCGTCGCGCTCCATCTTTCCATCCTTATCGATGATCGGCTGACCGGGATGGTCATAGGAGGAGTCGAACTTACGGCCGTCGGCGGCCAGCCATCCGGTGTAGTGGACTTTATAGAGCTTTCGGGGCGTGGCCACGGCGCCAGTGCCGATTTTGATGTCCTGGTAGCGCAGCGTGTAGGCCACATGGACAGGTCCCCTGACCGGCGGGATGCCGGGCGGAAGCTTGACAGTTGAGGTGGTTGCCGCGCGGGAAGCGGGCCTGGGCGCTGCTACCGAGGTGGTGACCGTGTGGGTTGCCGGCTTGGAGGGGGTGGTTTGCGCAGGTGCAGCGGCCGCAGCAAAGACCGCAGACAGCAAGGGCAACAAGATCGAAGCAGTAGGTTTCATGTTGTTTATCATCTCCCAATAGGGTATAGCTTTTGGACGAGGCAAGAGGCGATTGCGCTTTCGTTATCCTGCAAGCAGCGCCGCCAGCAGCGCTGTTCTCGGCGCAAGATGCTCGACCACGATGGACTCTTGCGGGGCATGTGCGCCTTCGCCGACGGCGCCGAGGCCGTCGAGGGTCGGCACGCCGAGCGCGGCTGTGAAGTTGCCGTCAGAGGCTCCGCCAGTGGAGGCCTCGTCGACGGTGAATCCTAATTCAGCGGCCAGCGCCCGCGCCTTCTGGAACAAAAGGATAGTGCCGCGACCTCGCTCCATGGGAGGCCGGTTGACGCCGCCTGTCACTGTCAGCTTGCAGCGTTTGTCTCTTGCTTTGAGAGCGGCAAATTTGCGCTCGATGTGCGGGGCGTCGGCTTTGCGGGCAAAACGGACGTCCACCTCGGCCCAGGCCTTGGCGGGGATGACATTGATCTTCGTTCCGCCGCCCGCCAGGTCCACACTTACCGTCAGACCGCGCTTGAGATTGGTGAATCCGCTCACCGTCTCGACCACATGGGCCAACTCGACGAGAGCATTCGCGCCGCTGGCAAAGTCAACGCCGGCATGCGCGGCCACGCCCCGCACGTCAATCCTCCAGTCGCCCGTTCCCTTGCGCGCAGTCTTCAAGGCCAGCCCCTGCGCCGGCTCAAGCACGTAGACCGCGCCGCACTCGCCCGCAAGCTGCTCAGTGATAGGCCGGGATACCGGGCTGCCCACCTCCTCGTCGCTGTTGAGAAGCAGGATGATCTCTTTCCCGATCATGGCCGTCTCGGTCAACATTTCAAGCGCGGTCAGCGCCATGGCGACGCCTGCTTTCATGTCCAGCGTTCCTGGGCCAAGCAAGCGGCCCGCGCTTAGCCGGCAGGGCATGGTCTTGAGTGTTCCCAGAGGCCAGACAGTGTCCAGATGGCCAAGCAAAAGAACCCGTTGCGCGGAACCGGCCTCGCATTTGGGTCCAAAGCGCGCCTCAAGCACGTCGCCGAATGCGCGCTGGCGGTGAAGCTTGACCCGGCCGCCCAAAGCCCGCGCATGTCCGGCGACGAGCTGGACGCAGCCGTCAACGGCGATTTTCACGTCTGAAGGAGATTCAGCCTCCACTAATAGACGGACCAGGTGGAGGAGAGCGGGTTCCTTTTGCCGGGCCCCGGCCAGGAGGGCGCGCATGGAAACGGCAGAATCGGGGAGGGTTGGCATGGAATGAACCTTTCCTGCAAATGTGGAGCTCACAGCCTCCGTCCACGGAGCAAGAGCGCAGATTCCGTAATTTTACGACGATTCGAAGGCCTTTCCGAGTCAGGGCAGCCTATCGAAATGGTGGCCTATAATCCGCAAAGTGTGGCAAAAATACCACGGTGCAGATTTTGATCTTTGAGTCTAATCTAGCGGTTGCACGTTTTTAACGATTACTGGAGAAGTGATTTTGGCTCATCCCGCCCACCTGGAACAGACTGTTGCTGCGCCAATCGAGTTTACGGGGGTGGGGCTGCATTCAGGTGCGCAGGTGACGATGCGGCTGCTGCCCGCCCCTGCCGGGTCGGGAATTGTTTTCCGCCGCACCGACCTCGACAACTTCGAGATCCCGGCGACGGGCCGCAACGTTGCCAAAGTCAGCTACGCCACGAGCCTTATGCGCCAGGGCGTGCTGATTTCCACCACCGAACATCTTCTCTCCGCCCTGATCGGCATGGGCGTTGACAATGTCATTGTCGAGCTGGACAACCTGGAGCTGCCGATTCTGGATGGCAGCGCGCTGCCCTACGTGGAGGCGATTCTCGAGGCCGGCATCCGCACCCAGCGCCGGCGCCGCGAGACCATTAGGGTGCTGCAGCCGGTTGAGGTTCGCGAGGGCAACAAGTTTATCGGCGTTTATCCCGGAGCCGGCTACCGCATTGAATACTACGATCGATTTTCCCGCGCCGATCGGCCAGCAGACGGCGTATGTCGACCTGGCCGCGGAGACGTACGGCAGCGCCATTGCGGCGGCGCGCACCTTTGGCTACAAGGCCGATGAGAAGCGGCTGCGCGACATGGGCCTGATTCGCGGCGCGGGCCCGGACAACGCCATCATTCTCGGAAAGAATGGACCTGAGAATGGGCCGCTTGCGCTTTGCCGATGAGTATGTGCGCCACAAGGTGCTCGACCTGATTGGCGATCTGGCGCTGGCCGGCCGCCGCATCGAAGGTCACGTGGTAGCCGAGCGCGCCGGACACGCGATGCACACGGCGCTGGTGTCCCGGCTGCTGAAAGACCGCTCAGCGTGGGAGCTGGCTCATGTGCCGGTGGAAGCTGTGCCAGCCGCAGTGGAGTCTGACGATGAAACTGTTGGCGTAGGCCTGCCGAGTCACGCTGCCAGCGCTCCATTGATGGCGGGCATCTGATCCGAAAGAACCAAATTGCTAAGTGAACAGAATCCGCATGGGCACGGGAGCGGCAAAGCTTTTGCCTTCTTCGGCCAGAACACCGGTCTCCGGATCGCGTGCGAAAACGCTGATGAGGTTCGAGTCCTGGTTGGCCACCAGCATCCAACGTTCCGACGGATCGAGCACAAAGTTGCGCGGCGTCTTGCCACCGCAGTTGGAGCGCTTCATCGGAGCGAGGCTACCTGTCTCCGGGTCGCACTTGAAGGCATAGAGAAAATCGTCATCGCGATTGGCAAAGTAGACAAAGCGCCCATTCTGAGAGATCACCGTATCGCAACCGCGCGTGGGGCCGCTGTAGTCCTCGGGCAGCAGGCTGATGCGTTTGACCAGGCTCAGGCTTCCGTCGGCCCTGTTCCAATCGAGCACATCGACCGTGGAGACTATCTCATTCATGCAGTAGGCTGTGTGGCCGTTGGGATGGAAGTGTAGCGTGCGCGGACCGGAGCCCGGCGCACCCTTGTAAACGCCAGCCCGCGTCATGCCCGCGGTGGCGGTGTCGGGCTTGTAGATGTGGATGCAGTCGCCGCCAAGGTCGTTGATGTAGGCAAAGCGGTTGTCGGGCGAGAAAGAGGCAAAGTGGGCGTGTGCGGTGGTCTGGCGGTCGGTGTTGGGACCGTGATAGGTGTAGTGTTCGGTCCACACCGGCTTGCCGAGTTTGCCATCGGCGATCATGAAGCTGGCTGCGCTGCCGCCCACGTAGTCGGCAGCGATGAGCATTTTCCCGGTGTGATCGACGGCCACGTGGCAGGTGCCGAGGCCTGCGGAGTTCTGGGCCGTGAGCGGGCGCAAGTCGCCGTGCTCGACGCGAAAGCTGGCTACTTCGCCGGTCGGTTTGCCGTTGAAAACAGACAATTCCGACGCCGAGTAAACGAATTCATGCTCGTGCGAGAAGGCTAGCCAGGCGACACTCGGCACTTTGGCAGCCACGCCGGCGGCTGTCAGTTGGCCGCTCGTTGGATCCCAGTCATAGACCAGGATGCCGTCCGGCGCGCTGGATGCGATGAAGACGCGGCGGCGGCGGGTTCCGGCTGCGGCTGGCGAGGAACCCGAAGCTGCAGCGGCAAGTCTGGTTCCGGCGGTGGTGACGAGCGTGGCGGCGGCGGCGGCTAGAAACTCGCGGCGATGGAGGTTTCTCATGGCAGAGAAATTGTCGCCGATGGTGCGTGCCCTGCGCCAGTCCAAATTGTTGTTGCGGAGATGTTCGCTTCGAGCAGAACAGGCATCGGGTGCGTTACACTCCGAATCGTTCCCAACGTCTTTTGCCGGAGCCCGGATGAAATTGCCACTGTTGCCAGTGTTCGCGCTCGCCGCAGTCCTGGGCGCAAATGTTCAAACCGCAAGCCTGCGTGCGCAGCAAGGCGCCGCACCCGATGCCGACGCGACTTTGCGCTACGTCCACGCGGGATGGGAGAGGCTCACCCGCTCCGTGACCGACTGCAACTCATTTGGCGACACGAAGGTTGAGAGCCAGGTTGCAGCCCAGCCAGTGCTCTATCTCCCCAGTGATTTTCCGGCGCCGCCGCAGGTGACGGCGCTCGAACGAGACTGCCGGGTGCGCGTGGCCACGCTTCCGCGGCGCATTGAAAAGCTCGGCGACGTGCGCCCTGAAGAACTGCGTGCGCCGGGCCTGCTCTATGTGCCCAATCCCTACATCGTTCCGGGCGGGCGCTTCAACGAGATGTACGGCTGGGACAGCTATTTTATTCTTCTCGGACTGGAGGCCGATCACAGAGCAGGGTTGGCCAAAGGCATTGTAGACAATTTTCTCTTTGAGATCGAACATTATGGCGCGGTGCTGAACGCCAACCGTACGTACTACCTGACGCGATCGCAGCCGCCTTTCCTCACCTCGATGATCCGCGCGGTTTTCGAGGACCCCGGCAGCTTTGCCGCTACGCCTGCCGGACGGATGGAGGCGCGCGCGTGGCTTGCGCACGCGTACGCAGTTGCGCAAAAGGACCACGCCACCTGGGACAGACCGGAGCACAAGGCGGGTACGACTGGCCTCTCACGCTATTTCGACTATGGCAACGGCCCGGTGCCCGAGATGGCGGACGACGGCACGTATTACACCGATGTGCTCCGCTGGGTGGTGGCGCATCCGCACGAAGGCGGGGATGGATACCTGGTGAAAGCATCGGAGCATCCGGATGCGGCAGAAGCGGCAAGGCTCAAGCAGACCAGTTGCGATGTAAATGCCAGCGTGGTGTGCGCGCGGGCATGGTTCGGAGGCTATCGGCTGAGCCACGACTTTTATCTGGGCGACCGCGCCATGCGCGAGTCAGGATTTGACAGCTCGAATCGCTTCGGCCCCTTCTCAGGAGATACGCATCACTATGCGCCGGTTTGCCTGAACAGCCTGCTCTACCGTTATGAACGGGACCTGGAACACCTGGCGCTGTTGCTGGGTAACGCGCGCGAAGCGGCCCATTGGGATCGCCGCTCGCAGCAGCGCGCGGCGGCGATCCAGCGCTATTTGTGGCGGCCGAAAGAGGGCGTCTACGCGGACTACGACTTTGTACATGGGCGGCCTTCGAATTACGCGTTTATTACTTCGCTTTATCCGCTTTGGGCTGGCTTTGCGACGCGCGAACAGGCGACAGAGATGGGGGCGAAGCTGAACCTGTTTGAGCGTGCTGGCGGCCTCTCGACGAGCAACACCAACACGGGCCTGCAATGGGATGAGCCGTTCGGCTGGGCTCCCACAAACTGGCTGGCTGTCGCGGGGTTGGAGGCTTATGGGTTCCGCGCCGATGCGACACGCATCGCAGAGCACTTCGACGCGACTGTGGACGCTGGGTTCGCCGTCGATGGAACCATCCGCGAGAAGTACAACATGGTCACCGGGAATTCCGATGTGAAGGTAAGTGCCGGCTATACGGCGAATGTGATCGGCTTTGGATGGACGAATGCGGTGTATCTCAAGATGATGGAAGTTATGCAGAAGCGGAAGACTCAACCCTAACCAGAGGGTAATTTCTCACTTGGCCGCGTCCCAGGCGCGAACATTGTCATCGGTCCCGTTCAATGTAACTCGCCTGGATAGATGAGGCGGTAAGCGGCTGTCAACACGCCAGCCGCGGATAGATTCGTCGAGACAAAAGGCTGAAACTACTCCGGCAGCGACAGAGTCCCCTTTACGTTGAAGGTGCCTGTCACTGCCGGTGCAGCGGTGTTCGGCTGGCCGCCTCCCACGGAGATGGTGTAAGCGCCTTCAGCCACAACCGGCTCTCCGGCAGCGGTGACCATACTCAGGTCGCGGGGCTTCAACTCGAAGCGCACCCTTTGGCTGGCGCCTGGCTCAAGATGCACGCGCTCGAATCCGCGCAGGGCCTTCAAGGGGGCTCCCGGCACATTGGGGAAGGTGAGGTAAAGCTGGGCCACCTCGTCGCCCGCCTTTTGACCGGAGTTGGTTACCGTGACTTCAGCCACCAGCGGACGGCCCGCAGCAATCGATGGAGGAACGCGGAGGCCGCTATAACGGAAGGTGGTGTAACTCAATCCATAGCCGAAGGGATAGAGCGGGTTGCCCTGGAAGTACCGATAGGTGCGGCCCTTCATGGAGTAATCCGCGAAGGGCGGCAACTGGTCGATGCCGGTATAGAAGGTTACGGGTAAGCGGCCTGCTGGATTGTTGGCGCCAGACAGCGTCTGGGCGACGGCCGTTCCGCCTTCTTCGCCCGGATACCAGGCATCGAGAATCGCATTGGCGTGCCGGCTTGCCCAGTTGACCGCGAGTGCGCTGCCGTTGGTGAGCACCACGACCACGGGCTTGCCGGCCGTAGCCACTGCTTCGAGCAAATCCTGTTCGGGCCGGGGCAGGTCGAGGCTGGTGCGGTCTCCGCCCTTGAAGCCAGGCTCGTTGACCTGCATCTCTTCGCCTTCAAGCTCGCTGGTGATGCCCACGACGGCGACGACCACGTCTGCGTTCTTTGCCGCCTCCATCGCAGCGGGATCGACGGCGCGATCGATTTTGGCCCACATCAGACGAAGATGCGGAGCAGCGCTGCTGGTGCGGCCGTACTCGACAACCAACTGGTGAGGCTGGCCGGCTTCAAGATGGACGCGGCCGGTGAGGGTTTCAAGGCCATGCGGACTATTGGAGTTGGTTACGCGTTTGCCATCGAGCAACACGTGGATGAAGCCGTCGGTCTCGACGCCGAGATTGTAGTCGCCCGTTTCTTTGGGCGTGAGCGTGGTTTCCCAGCGCACCGTAAGGGGCTGGATGGAAGCAGCCTCAGCGGGCAAAGGCTGGGCTGCGATGTCGATGGTGGGTTCGATGCGCGTGGCCAGAGGGGCTGCGGGTTTTTGCTGATTTTCGGCTGCGATTTCGGCGGAAACGATGTCCTGCTTGAGATAGGTGACCGTCGCACCGGGCTTGCCGCCGGCGGTGAGCAGGTCAGCAGGCACGGGCCAGGTTTGCTTGCTGAGGAAGCCGGTGCCGGGCACGTAGTCGATGGTTGCGCCGGCGAACTCCTTGCGGAGGCCTTCGAGGATCGAAACGGTGTGGGTGGGGATGCCGTTGTAATTACCGAGCAGGACATGGGTCTGATCGGCTAGCGGGCCGACGACGGCAATTTTGATTCCCGACGTCTTCAGAGGCAGTACGCCGTCGTTCTTGAGCAGGACCATGGACTCGTTGGCCAGCTTGAGCGCAAGCGCCCGATGCGCGGCGCTGTTCAACAGGCTCTCGTCGATCTTTGTGTAGGGGACCATCTCCGGCGGATCGAACATGCCGAGCTTCATGCGGGCAGTAAACAGCCGCACCAGCGCCGTGTCAATTTCGCTCTCTTTGAGATAGCCCTGCTTGACCGCGTCGAGGTAGGGCTTGTAGTCGTGATCGTCGGTGACCTTGGCGCGTGAAGTCGATGCACTCGTTGTCCATGCCGCGCTGGAGGCTGATGGCCGAACCCTCAGGCTGGGTGGGCTCTGTAGTGATGACCGTCGACGATGTTGCGCACCGCACCGCAGTCAGAGACGACGTATCCCTGGAAGCCCCACTTGCCGCGCAGCTGATCCTGAAGCAGGAACTGATTGGCGCAGGCTGGCTGGCCGTTGATGCTGTTGTAGGCGCACATCACGGAGTCAGCCTTGGCCTCAGTCACGGTGGCGCGAAATGCGGGCAGATAGGTGTCGAGCTCGTCGTGCTTGCTGACAGTGACGTCAGCCTCGTGACGGGTGGGCTCAGGGCCGCTGTGGACGGCGAAGTGCTTGGGGGTGGAGATGACTCGATAGTAGCGGGGATCGTCGCCCTGCATGCCGGTGACGAAGGCAACGCCCATGCGCGCGGTGAGGAACGGATCTTCGCCGTAGGTTTCCTGGCCGCGGCCCCAGCGGGGATCGCGGAAGATGTTGATGTTCGGGGCCCAGAAGTCGAGACCCTCAAAGATGTTGCTATGACCGTCGCGGACATCCTGCGCATGCTTGATGCGCCCCTCGGTGCCGATGGCGATGGCCATCTGATGGATGGCAGGAGGGTCAAACGTGGCGGCAAGACCGACGGGCTCGGGAAACTCAGTGGTGCCGTCCACGGCCACGCCGTGCAGCGCCTCGCTCCACCAGTCGTAGGCCGGGACGCCAAGACGGGGAATGGCGCGCGCCTGGTTGACGAGCTGCGTGGCCTTCTCATTGAGCGTCATGCGATGGACCAGGTCGGCCGCGCGCTGCTCGGCGGGCAGGCTGGGGTTCAGATAGACAGGCTTCCCGGCGTCCTGCGCAGCCACGAGCGACGCAGCGCCCAAAATCATGAGGGCAAAGCAGGCAGTTGCAGCGGCAAGATTTAGCAGTCCAAAGCTCTTCATGGTTTCCCCTTCAGGCGGTCCGGCTTGCAGCGCGGCACTGCCTCGCTCAAAAAAAAATGCGGCCCGTCGGTCGCGCCAACTTTAAAGCGCCGGGGAAGTTCCTGTCAAGCTGTGGATTCAGAAGAAAATCGGTTTATTCAGGCATTTCCCGGTTACTTGGCGGGAGAAGAAAGGCCGCATGCCGGCTGCCCGTAACCGCTGGCGCCGGTTTGCGAGTAACCTTTATCCGTTTGCACACGTAAGGATAAGCAGAAAGGCGAATGGATGCGGAACGGGTCGAGCGACGCAGAATTGAGCGAGGAGGGATTCTGCCGCGTTCCGGTCGAGGAGACCGATGTTCTGGATCAGTTCAGCCGTGGTGATCGAGATGCATTTGAGACGCTTTTCCGAAGGCATCAGAGCGCGGTCTACGGGTGGGTGTTGCGCATCGCGCGCAACCCGGCAGCGGCCGAAGACCTAACGGTGGAGACGTTCTGGCGCATCTTCCAGGCACATGCGCGCTTTGATTCTGCGCGCGGATTTGCGCCCTGGGCGCGCTGCATCGCCACGCGCGTAGCGCTGGACTGGCTGCGTGCGCGGCGGCCGGAGTGCGAACTGACCGATGTTGTGATGGCGACCCAGGTTGCGGAGGCTGTCACCGATCCTGCCATTTCCGCAGAAATTCGTCTGAAGACGGCTCAGGCCTTTGGGCGGCTGCCTACCCGATTGAGGGTTGCGGCCATTCTTTCGGTTGTGGAACAGGAGCCGCACAAGGAAGTGGCCGCGGCGCTCGGCATCTCGGTTGCGGCCGTTAAACTGCGCGTGTTTCGCGCACTTCGATTGCTCAGGAAGGATCTTGAAAGACAGGGGATTACACCATGAATACACACGACGAGAACCGCACGGAACGTCTGCTCAAAGAGGTGCTTCCGCCGGTGGACCCGGAAGCCGAGCCCGGTCGCGACCTTTGGCCGGCAGTGCTGCGGCGTGTTGACCGGCTAAACCAGGCCGCACAGCCGACGATTCAGTCGAAGCCGCGCTGGGTGTGGTTCGACTGGGCCCTGGCTGGTGGCCTTGTCCTCGTCACCGTCGCATTCCCGGCGTCGATTCCTCTGCTTGTCTATTACCTTTGAACCCGCGGTGCAAGACTCCGCAAACTGTTTCCACCGTGAAGGAGAATCGCATGAATACGCATCCTTATCTCCGCGCCTATCTGGCTGGAATCTTCGTTCCCACACTGGTGCTGCCGCTGATGCTGGCGGGATTCATCGTTGTACGCCTAGTGCTGGCCGTGCCGGTGCCGATCGAGCGTTTCATCATTTTTCCCATGGCCGTGGTGCCGACGCTATTCGGTCTATGGAACATGCTTTTCTTGGCCTCGCACAAGCGCACCCATTTGCCGATAGGGGTGCACGGCGCGATTTTGCCCTTTCTTGGCGCGCCCACGGGTGCGCTGATTGCCAGTTGCCTGGGCATGCTCGAGTTGGGCGCTCGCGGCATTAGGTGGTTTCAGGTTTGCGAGATTCCCTATGGGTTTATCGCCGTAGTCTTTCTGGCCGGTCTGGCGGGCTACTACCTGGTGTGGAAATATATCGTGGCGTTTTTGAATCGCGTGCTGGGAATCGGGTAGGGGCGTCTCTAGTTGCCGGTCTCGGGCATCGGGGAGCTGCTTTTGAAGAAGTCCTTTAACCCGGCGCGCTCGGCGTGGGCTGCCATCGAGGCCTGAATTTCGAGGGCGAGGGCAAGGGCGTTGCGGCCCTGACGGGCTGTGACGCGGGGCTCCCGGCGGGTGCGGACCGAGTGGAGAAACGATTCGATCTCAAGCCGCAGGGGCTCGCCCGGCGTGATCTCAGGCTTCTTGAAACTCAAACCCGGTGCGGGACCGCCAACGGCTCCTGCTGCTGCCGCAAGTTGGGCGAGCCTGGCGGGGTCGATGTGGCCGCCGGCGATAGCCGCCGCAACCCCAGGGGGGATGGCGCCGTCGACGCCGATAATGAGCAGATCGCGGCGTGCGTAGTCGATGGAGACATACTGGCGCGGCTCAAAGAAGCGTAGCTTGCGCACCGTTTCGGTGGAGACGCGGGAGGCGGTGAAGTTGGCCACGCAGCCGGACTCGAATTCAACGCGCACATTGGCGATGTCCACCTTGGGTGAGAGGATGGGCAGGCCGACGGCGCGCACTTCGCGGATTGGAGAAGCGGCAAAGGTGAGCACGATGTCAAGATCGTGGATCATCAGGTCGAGGACCACGTCCACATCGAGCGCGCGGGGGCCGAAGATGGAGAGACGGTGGGACTCAAAGAACATGGGGCGCCTGAGTTTGGGCTCGACGGCCAGCACGGCGGGATTAAAGCGTTCAAGATGGCCGGGTTGGACAATGTGCTTGCCTCTTTCAGCCCGGGCAATGAGGTCGTCAGCCTCCGCCAGGTTTGCCGCCAAAGGCTTTTCGACCAACAGGTCGAGACCGGCATCGAGCAGTGCCGAAGCCACTTCGTGATGATGTACGGTGGGCACCGCGACCGAAGCGGCGTCGAGCTTGAGATCGGCGGCAAGGAGCGCGTCGATCGATGGGAAGACGGGGATGGCGTACTTTGCTCCGGCATCAGCGGCGCGCGCCGGATCGGGCTCGACGGCGGCGGCGAGCGTGACGCCCAGTCCCACGCTCTCAAGCTCGCGATAGACGCGCAGATGGTTGCGCCCAAACGCGCCCGCGCCGGCAACCGCTACCCGCAGAATGGCTTCGTTGGCTATCGTGCAGCCCCTGTTCCTGGAGCCGCGCCTGGCCCCTTGCCTTCCACCGCGTTCAGGCAACGGCCATAGAGATCGAGCAATTGTGTCACGTGTTCTTCTGGCTTGGTCGCGGCCGTTCCGGTGAAGCCGGTCGACGGCGCGGCGGGCTTGCCGACACCGGCGGTGGCTGCCACAAACTTCAATAGATCGAGTGCGATATCTTCGTTGCGCCGGGCGCCAAGGCCCGCATTAGCGAGTGCATCCATCCTGAAAAAATCTCCAACAAAGATGCTAGCAGATTGAGGAACGTCTCCTGCGTCTCCTCTCATCTCCACAGGTGGCCCTTGGCGCTTCGCGGTACGCTGAAGAGGATGCGCACCGCCTACATCGGAATGGGCGCGAACCTGTCCAGCACTGCCGGCCTGCCGGACGCCACGCTGGCCGCCGCAGCCGCGCGTCTCGAAGCCCTGGGGCGGGTAACGAGCCGGTCCTCGCTCTACTCCACGGCGCCGGTGGGATTTGCCGAACAGCCGCGGTTTTTGAACGCAGCGGCGGAGCTTGAGACCGAGCTGACTCCGATCGAACTACTGGGCGCCGCGCTGCTGATTGAAAAGGAGTTTGGTCGCGACCGATTGTCGAGCATTGCGAACGGTCCGCGCACGCTCGACCTCGACATTCTGCTTTATGGGGATTTTGTGATTGGCGGGTCGAGTCTCGTTGTTCCTCACCCTCGCCTGGCGGAGCGTGCATTCGTTCTTGTCCCGCTCAGCGAGATTGCAGGCGATGCAATCGATCCATGTACGAGAAGCTCCGTGTCACAATTGCTGAGTAAGTTCAAGAATCTTTCCCCCAGCCCCGAAGATGAAGTTCATGCAGTGGTACAAATCCAAAGCGACCATTGGCGCGCGAGCGCTGATGGGGTCGCTGCTCCCGGCTCTGCTGATTGCGGCAAGCCTTAGCGGGCAGGCGCCGAAGGCTACTGCGCAGAGCACCGCTGCGGCTGCGCCGGTGGCGACACCGGCGACCACGGTGACGGTGACCGCCTATCGGACCCCGCTGGGTGAGCTGGAAAGCCCTGCAACCACGCGGTCGCTCTCAGCGCGCGCGCTCAGCACCGCGGCCGCGGTGACGCTTGACGGGCAGATACGGCAGATTCCCGGTCTTGAACTCTTTCGCCGCTCCAGTTCGCTGGTGGCGAACCCAAGTTCGCAGGGCGTGAGCCTGCGCGGCTTGGGGTCAACCAGCGCCAGCCGCACCCTGGTGACGGAGGACGATGTGCCGCAGCTCGATCCGGTGGGCGGATGGATTCACTGGGAGGAACAGCCGGAGCTGGCAATCGAATCCATTGAGCTGGTGCGCGGCGGAGCGAGCGACTCTTTATGGTTCGAGCGCCATCGGCGGCGTGATCAATGTCATTCCCGTTCGGCCCACGGCGGATGAAATCGAGCTGCGTTCGACCTACGGGGGCCTGGAGACTTACGACTCCAGCCTGCTGCTGGAGGCCAAACGCGGGCCCTGGGGGCTGCTGGCGGCGGGCGGGCTGCTGGGCACCGACGGCTACATCCAGGAGGCTCCGCAGCAGCGTGGGCCGGTTGACGTGGCCAGCAACGTACACAGCCAGAACGCGCTTCTGCTCGCCGAACACGATCGCGGGCCGCTGCGGTTTTTTGCGCGCGCGAACGGATTGAATGAGGGCCGCCATAACGGGACGCCGTACCAGATAAACGCAACCCGGCTTGTCCGTTACGCTACGGGCGCCGACTGGCAGGCCCCGCGGAGCGCGTCGCTGACTGTGCGCGTTTACGGATCCTCGGAACGTTACAGGCAAACTTTCTCAAGCATTTCGAACCTGCCGAATGCGGCCAATCCTGGCTGCTCCTTTCGGTGCGGCGAAATGCCTTCGCGCTTCTCCTACGTGCCAGACAACGAACTTGGCGCGGCGGCCCACTGGAATCAGCCGCTCGGTGCCGGGCTCTTGCTGGTCGGCGGGGCCGATGTGCACGATGTGCGCTTCTGGGACCGAGAGCAGACCTACGGAACAAATGCCGCCCTGACCAACTTGCACGACCACCAGCGCGATTCGGCGGCGCTACATAGAAGCCATGTGGATGCCGAACGCGTGGACTGTTGCCGCTTCAGGCCGCATGGACTGGTTCCAGAACTACGACGGGCGCATCGGTGTGTGGAATGGCACAGCCTTCGTGCCCAGTACTACTCAGCCGCCGCAACAAGACGAGCGCATCTTCGATCCGCGGCTTGGGCCTGTCGCGCAAGCTGTTCGACGCACTGGGCCGTGAATGCTTCCGGATTCCGCGCCTTTCGCGCGCCGACGCCCAATGAGCTCTATCGATCAACGCAGGTGGGCAGCAAGCTGACCAACCCCAACGCGGGCCTGCTGAGCGAGCGCGCCACCGGCTGGGAAACCGGTGCTGGCAACGGAATGGAGCTGGGGCAACGTCCGCTCGAGCTATTTCCTCACCGAGGTCAATCGGCCCATTGTTGCGGTCACCGTCAATCCGACGTCTTCGCCGATCCTGCTGGTGCGCGAGAATCTGGGTCAGATCGAAAGCCGCGGCGTGGCGGTGGACTTCGAACTGGCGCCGCGCATGTGGTGTGCGCCTAGCGTTGCCTTGCATATTGACGGCGGCTATCAGTATGCGCACGCGACTGTGTCGAGAGGCAGCCAGGACCTGGGCAATTGGATTCCCGAAGTGGCGCGCAACATGGCCACGCTGAACCTGCGCGCCACGAAGCGGCGATTGGGAACGCTCAGCCTGCAAAGCCGGCTTGAGCGGGCGCCAATACGATGATGACGCCAACGCGTATTTGCTGCATGGCTACTTTCGGCTGGACGCTTATGCCAGCCGAGATATCGGGAAGCGCGTTGAACTGTTCGCCGCCGGAGAAAACCTGTTCGACCGGCAAATTGAGGTCTCCAAGACGCCGACGACCACGCTGGGTGCGCCGCGCACGGCACGGGCGGGATTCCTGATTCGGCTTGGCGCGGAGAAGCAGCCGTAGTCTCTACCGCTAGAATCGTTGAGTGAGTTCACGCTTTGAAGTGATCGCGGATCGGAGGCGGGCGGGCGCCGAGCCCGGTTCCATTTGCCGCACCGGACCGTGCAGACGCCGGTCTTTATGCCGGTTGGCACCGCGGGCACCGTGAAGGCCGTTCCGCAGGAAATGCTCGAGTCGCTTGGCGCTGAGATCATTCTCGGCAATACCTATCACCTCTACCTGCGCCCCGGCCACGAAGCTGATCCGCAGCCTCGGCGGACTGCACCGCTTCATCAGTTGGCCGCGCGCCATGCTCACGGACTCCGGCGGTTTTCAGGTGTTTTCAGCTCAGCGCGCTGCGCAAGGTCACGGACGAAGGAGTCCGCTTCCGTTCGCATCTTGACGGCAGCAGCCATTTCTTTACGCCCGAGCATTCGATGGATGTGCAGATCGCGCTGGGCGCCGACATTGCGATGGCCTTCGACGAGTGCACCGAATACCCGGCGGATCGCGGCCGCGCCGAGGAGAGCCTGCGCCTGACCATGGCTTGGGCGCGGCGGTCGCTCGACCACTTCCGCGCCCATCGCGATGAGGTTGTGTGGCGCGACGAGTTCGATGGCCGCAGCGCAGAGCCTCTTCGGCATCGTGCAGGGCGGCATGTACGCCGATCTGCGCCGCGCATGCGCAGAGCGGCTGGTGGAGATGGATTTTGATGGCTACGCCATCGGCGGCCTGAGCGTGGGCGAACCGCGCGAGCTGACGCTGGAGATGATTGCCGAAGTGCTGCCGCTGCTGCCCAAAGACAAGCCGCGCTACGTGATGGGCGTCGGCTATCCCGACGAGATTGAGCAGTACGCGCGCATGGGCGTGGACATGATGGACTGCGTGCTGCCGACGCGCGCAGCGCGCCACGGGCTGCTGTTCACCAGCGAGGGCCGGCTCAACATCAAAGCCAGGCGCTATGCCGAGGACCAGGGCCCGCCCGATCCCGACTGCGACTGCGCGGTGTGCCGGCGCTACTCGCGCGCCTATCTGCGCCACCTGATGCAGGCCGGCGAGGCGCTGTCGGCAACGCTGAACACCATCCACAACCTCGCCTATTACCTCGGCGTGATGAAGAGCGTGCGCGAGAGCCTGCACCCCGAGAGCCCGCAAGTCGGAAATCTGGAATCTGATCCCTGAGCGATGTCCCAGTCACATCGCCCCGCCCAGCAACTGCTTCAGCGCCTGCACATATTCGCCAAGCGCCTACGGCCGGCCTCGGTCATGCGATAGATCGTCTGCGGCTTGCGCTGCGACAAACTTCTTTTCGACGGCCACGTATCCGGCCTCTTCCAAGCTTGAGCATCTGCGCGCCCAGGTTGCCGTCGGTCGAGCCCGTCTTGGCGCGCAGCCAGGTGAACTCCGCCTCTTCCACCCCGGCCAGCAGCGACAGCAGCGCCAGACGCAGCTTCCCGTGAACCACGGGATTGAGCTCCGGCAGCTCAGGCATGGGCCGCCCCCGGCTTGCCGCTGGCGCGCGTCCGCAATCATTCCGTAGATGCCGAAGACGATCTGGCAGATGAAAATGGCCACCAGAAAGTGATCATGCACGCGCTGTCAGAGACAAAGCACGCCGCCACGGCCGTCGCCCACCACATGAGTGCGCACGCGAATTGCATCTTCCACCTGAGAATGATGCTCGAGGTCGCGTTCGCCATCCCCAGCATGGCGCCGATGATGGCGACAGAGACATGCAGGTCCAGCCGCCCGCTGTAGGCCAGCGAGCACATGAGGACGAAAATGGGAGATGCCCATCCCGATCCAGATCCCAGGCCATGGCGCGGCCGAGGGTCTTCGACGCATCGCCGGCGCGCCAGCCGCCTCGCCACAACGCCCGTCAGCACGCTGGCGGCAATCATGGTCACAGGCCAGGCCAGGGTGCTGCGGCCCCACGCTGACCCAGACAATCGCGACATAATAGGCCACGCCCCACAGAACAAACGTCCATCCCCACCGCTCCGTTGTCCGCCGCCCCTCGGCGATCATGGTCTCGATCAGGCTCAGCCTGTCCTTCAGCTCCTGCTCTTCAAAGTCTCCCGTCATTCTTCCCTCCTTGTTGAACGCGCCGGCTATTTGCAGAGCGTTCCTTAATAAAGAGAACTCTATAACATAGAGTTAATAGCGTCAAGCCTATTTCTCGAAAAAATTTGGTTTGTGTTTCCGGATCTGCGCGAAGATCAACGTGAAGCTGGCTAAATTCTTATGAATCAGTCTTCAAACCGGCCGCCAGCTTTGCAGGCCGCTGATAACCCGGTTTATTAGTCCGGCCCAGTCGCCTGGCGCTGCCTGCCGCAGCAGGCGCGCCGTTCGGATACCAGGGGGTGGTTTCGCGCTGCTGCATCCAGCGCCAGTCCGCCAGGTGGGGCAACAAAATCCACACCGGCTTGCCCATGGCGCCGGCCAGATGAGCAATGCATGTGTCCGTGGTGATGACCAGATCAAGCGTGGCCACCAGCGCCGCCGTGTCGGCCAGGTCCCGGTCGCGGCTCGATCCGTCCCACACGAGAACGTCGCCGGGCAAGGCGGCCAGCTGCTCAGCGGCCTCGCCCTTCTGCAGCGAGATCCAGGTAAACCCCGGCATCCTGAGCAACGGGAGCAGGGTTGCGGCCTGCGTCGATCGCTGACGGTCTGCCTTGTAGCGGGAGTTGCCGGCCCAGGCGAGCCCCACGCGCAGCCCTGGAGCGGCGTCGGGGAATTGCATGCGCCTTTCGAGCGCCGCCGACGGGTCGGCTCCCAGGTAAGACCCCAGCCAGGGAACCGTCTCCACTGTCGTCTGAAAAACCGCGGGCAGACTCATCAGCGGACACTCCAGATCGAACTCCGGCGGCTCCGCGCCCATCGGTGCCGTCTGGGCTAGTCCGGCACCCACGCAAGCCAGAGAGCGCACCAGCCGCTCCGCCGGCTCCTGCACCTGCAGGATGACCCTCCCGCCACGCGCCGCAACCAGGCTGGCGTAGCGGCAAAACTGAAGGGTATCGCCCAGTCCCTGCTCGGCATGAAGCAGAACCCGCTGCCCATCGAGCGTCTCGCCCTGCCACCGGGGCTGGCTGAAGACGCTGGGCTTGCGGTGCACCTCGCGAAAACGCCAGCGCGCCTCATAGTCTCGCCAGCCGCGAGCCCAATCGCCGAGCCGCAGCCGTGTAAGCGCCAGATTGTAGAGCGCGCCGGGATGCGTGGGATCGGCTTCGACCGCCTGCTCGTGCGCCCTCAGCGCCTCTTCCATGCGGTCCATATCGAGCAGTGAGTTTCCGCGGTTGGAACAGGCGGAACTGCTCCCCAGCGCTTGCGCTCGTTGAAAAGCTTCCACGGCCTGGGTGAAGCGCCCCTCAAGATGGAACAGAATCCCCTGCATGTTGACGGCCTCGGCATTAGCGGGTTCGCGGGCGAGGGCCCAGCGCAGCCACGCCCACGCCCCAGCGAGATCCCGCTCCGAGGCGCGGAACTGGCACCAGGCCACCAGCGTTTCCACCTGCCCGGGGTTGAGTGCGAAGGCCTTGCGCAAGTGGGCTTCAGTCGCGGCGGGATTGCGACGCTCGCGCTCGAGAATCGCCAGGTTGATCCAGCCGGCGATCATGTCCGGCCGCAAAGTGACAGCGTGCCTGAGCGCCGCTTCGGCCCACAGGTCAGAGCTTGCTTGCCGGCCCTGCTCCCGCAGCAGGCAGCCGAGGCTCACCCATACGGCTGCAAAATCAGGACGCTGGGTAAGCGCCCGGCGGTAGCGAAGTTCGGCCTCCTGCGCGCGCCCCAGCCGCGCCAGAGCAAAGCCGGCGGCATACTCGGCCTCAGGAAGGCGAGGCCTGAGGGCCAGCGCGTGCTCGTAGCTCTGGAGCGCTTCTTCGCTACGCCCTTGGAGCGCCAGGGCATTGCCCAGGCCCAGGTGTGCCGCCACGAGCGCAGGATGACGCCGGAGCGCCATCTCAAATTCAAAAGCCGCCTGCTCGCCGCGGCCGGCTGCAATGTGCAGCTCGCCCAGGCCGAGCCGGGCCAGTGGGCTCATGCCGTCGAGCCGGATGGCCTGCCGGTAGGCATGCTCTGCTTCGTCGCTGCGCCGATCGGACTTCAATGCCTGGCCGAGCGCTACCCATGCGGCGCCCATGTCCGGCTGGATGGCCACCGCGGCCGTGGCCATCTTCACCGCAGCTTCGTTCTGCCGGCTCGCCAGCGCCACAAGGCTCATCCCTGCCAGCGCCTCGGGGTTGCGCGGATTTGCGGCCAGCACGGCCTGATAGGCAAGGGCAACCTCGGTGAGCCTCCCCGTCAAGCCTTCTGGGCGGCCCTTCATTGAGCGCCGAATCTGGTGCGCATTCACGAACGCCACCTGGTTGCGACCTCAGATCAACCGAGGGCGCACCGCGCATCCAGCAAGTCGAGCCCCGTGATTAACAGTTCTTCCTTGGAATTCTTGAAATGAGAACGCTCAAAACCCCAATGGACTAAGAATCGACGCGGTTTGATTAGAGCTTTCCCACTTCCAGGCGACCGGCCCGAAGATGTGCGCGCCTTCATCGCGGACGCGGCACACCCCGCCGACTATCATGATCCTGTGCCAAATCACGAAAGACTGGGCGACATTCTGGCTAACGCCATCACCCACGGTATCGGCGCCCTTCTCGCAATCGCCGGGGGTATTTTTCTCATCGTTGCCTCCTCGCGTGGATCGGTATGGGTGGTGGTCAGCTGCTCGGTCTTTGCGGGAACTCTGATGCTCGTCTACCTTTGTTCCACGCTCTACCACTCGCTGGTGCGGACGCGGGCGCGAGGCGTCTTCCAAATCCTTGACCACTCGGCCATTTACCTGCTGATCGCGGGCACCTACACGCCGTTTACGCTGGTCTCGCTGCGGGGGCCTCTGGGCGGGGCCGTCTTTGCGGTGGAGTGGTCGCTGGCAATCGCCGGCGTGCTCACCAAGAGCCTGGCCATGGAAAGGTTTAAAGCTGGGCGGCTGGCTGTTCTGTCAGCGGCGGTCTATCTGCTACAGGGCTGGTTCATTGTCTTTGTGTTCAGTCCGCTCTTGAAGGCGATTGGGGGTCACGGCATGTTCTGGCTGGGCGCGGGAGGGGCGGCCTACACGCTCGGGATTGTCTTCTTTGCCCTCGACCGGCTCCACTACTTTCACGCCGCCTGGCACGTTTTCGTTCTTGCCGGCAGCGTGGCGCACTACTTTGCGATTTTGTTCTATGTGATTCCGCGATAGAGGACAGGAATGAGAGAACAGGAACAGGGACTAATGGCCTGTCGCGGTGAATTCGTTACTACGGATGCGGCATGTGAGGTCAGAGTACTTCCGGCAGATAGCTCTCCTTTGCCCAGCAGGCCTTGATGCTGCGGCGAATCTTGCGGACCGGGCCGGCAACCGACGGGTAGACCCAGCGGGCTATCAGGCCGCGTTCGATTTTGCGGCAGCTCCACTTTGTCGAGCTGTCCTTGGCTGGTTTGCGCGCGGCGGCCAGAATCCGCGTCCGCAGTCCGGGGTCACGACAGTGGGTTTTTGCCCGGGATGAGCCGTGTCCAGCCCGCCGAGGCCGGCCGGGAGAAAGCGTTGCTTTCAGCGGCTGATGGCCGGCGCATTTGTTCCCTGCCGCAGCTTGATCGTGTTGGAGGAGGCACACTCAGCCGGCATCATGGTCAGCCTGGCGCCAGTGACCTTCTCGAGGACGTCTGCTGGTTCTTCGAGTTCGGTGCGTTTGATGGATGCTACGCGCGCAAAACGTTGAAGGCCGCCGGTATGCAGGTTTGCGTGGGACTGCCGGCTATGTGGTGGAGCGAGGCGCCACGAGGACGACCGTCGCAGGAACAATGGTTCCCGTGCCCGAATAGGTGCAGCCGACATCGTTGCCGCCAGCAGAAACAGGAGTGCATGCGGGAAGATTGGGGCTGATCTGCTGGGTGTCAGTGGGCGGGTTCGCGATAGACGGGTTGGCGGGAATGGTGATGTAGTGGATCTGGTTGTCTCCTGCCGTGGAGACGAAGAAGATGGAGTCGTCAGAGGTGAAGGCGCCGGCCAAAGGTGCGGTGATGGCTGAGGCTCCATTCAACGTGACATAGCCAACCGTGCCCGGCGTGCCGCCTGAACTCGGCAGGTAGAAGGGCAACTGGGCGCCGCTATTGACGCCGTCATAGGTGACGAAGGCCAGGTTGGACACCGGCGAAGCGACTATCTGATTGATGGTGGTAGCGTTGACCACGACCGCGGCCTGTGTGTAGGCCGGAGCAGGGTGCTGGATCAGGAGTGGATTGAGAGTTTGGACCTGGGTGGCGCCCGTGCCGGTGGTGGAAATGGGACAAACGCCGCTGGGGATGGTCACAGCAATGTCAGAGAGGGTAATACCGCCGCCGAGAAGAGCCGCGCTAAGAATGTGGTTGCCGTCCGTCGTAGAGGTGAGCACGTCAGATTGCACGGGCTCGGAGTCACCTCCATTGACCGCCAAGGTTCCGGGATATGGGCCAGGGTAGAAGCTGCTAATTGTGCTTCCAGCGCCGGTGACGGTGCCCGTGGGACACCAAGCGTGGGCGACGGTGGGAGTTCCCCTAAGGTAAGCGCCGACGCTGGGGACGGTGAGGGCCGGCGTCTGTGAGGTAGTGGATACGCTCACATTGGGCGGGAGAGTGCCGGGCGGGATAGCTGCAGCCGGTAGCGGGCTCGGTGGCAGGGGATAGGTGGTCCAGCCGCTGTTCTGGTTATAGACGTAGAGAGTATCGGTGTGCCCAGTAATCTCCGGAGGGTTATTGAGCGCGGCGTTGTCGGTGATGTAGAGGGTCTTGGAGTCCGGGGTCCAGGCAGCGGCGTTACCAAGCCCGGCAAAGGTGGTAAAGCTGCCGGTGCTTTCGTTATAGAGATAAAAGAGCTGACGCACCTGGTCGTTGATGAGGAGCTGCGCGTTGCTGGGCGAGACGGCCAGAACGACGCCGGGGACGCTGGTGTCCTGCTTTGTGAGGGCGTTGGAGGGGTTGCTGTAGATCATCAATTCGTGGGCCGAACCGAAGTAGAGATTCTGTCCCTGGCGGTCCATGACCAGGGAATTGGGGACGTAGGGCAGCCGCACTGTGGAGCCCACCGTACCGGTGAGCAGCTCAATGGGGACGAAGTACTGGGAATTGCCAGGTGCGGCAAACCAGACGTAGTCGCTGATGGTGCCGGGCGTGGTGATGTTGACTGGATTGGAAGAGATGGAAAGGCCGGTGCCATCCAAGCCGATTTCATTGATGGGGGAAGGATCGCAGACCGAGGGCTGGCAGATGGCATAGACAGAGGCAACACCGGGGTAGTGGGCGGTAACACCTCCAGTACCGCTCACGCTGATGTCGATGGGATTGGTTGACTGGTAGTCGAGGGTGAGCCCAGAGATGGACTGATTATTGGTATCGATCACGGAGGTGATGAGGTTCTGGCTCACGCCCTGGGTGATGGTTCCCTTGGTCAAACCGTTGGAGAGCGCGAGGCTGATGGATTGTGGCGGGCAGGTGGAGAAATAACCGGCCGAGGCGCCGGAGCCGGCTACCGAGGCGTTGATGGCCGTGGTGCCGGGCAGATTGGCAGTGATCTGATTGGTATTGGTGTCGATGGTGGCGACAGACTTATTGCTGACGGAATAGTTGAGGTAGCCAAGAACCGCTGCGCAATCGGGAACGGAGGTGACACCGGTGGGCAGCGGGCAGGCAAACTGGGCAGAGTTGGTGATATTGGCGGGCTTGCACAAGAGGACCTGCTGGCCATTGACGCTGTCGCAAGCCTGGGAATCAAGAGTCTGTACCTGCGTTTGGGAGGTGCATTGCTGCGTTCCCACCAGGGAGACGGAGCTCACCTGTGCATGGGCGAAGATTTCAACCGGGTTGGACGTGACCGAGTCAGCCGAGGCAGTGATATAGGCGACGCCGTAGGGCAGGCCACCGGTCGCGGGCAGTGGGCTTGGAAAATTGCAATATGTATAGTCGGCGATGCCTCCGCCGGTGTTCCGGTTCCATGTGCCGGCGCAGACGTTGCCAGTGGGGGAAATGTCAACCAACTTGTTGTTGGTGGTGCCGTAGGTGTACAGATTTGAGGTGACGGAAGCCGTTGAGCCGGTGCAGGTGTACGCGGCGGGTGCCTGAATTTGCTGTGTCTGGCCAAAGGCCAGCGAGATGCCGGTGGATAGCGGCTGGAGGGTGATGGAAGCCACGTCACTATTCTTCAAGCCGTAGGCGAGGCCATAGCAATAGTTACCCGCCGGGTTTCGCGTGCAACCGGAGATCGAAATTCCGGCTGGAATCGCCAGGCATAACATAAAAACAAGCGTCAAAAACCGCCGCATGAATCCTCCCCGTCCCGCTTTATCAAGCTGCGGAACGGTCTGTCCGAATACTTGAGAAGAAATGAGTTTTAGCAACCTGCCGACAGGCCTTCAACCAGCCCGCAGCGGGTAGGATCCGCCCAAAGAACCGGCTCCCGGCGGTATGCCCTTGCATGCGGCCGGCCGGCAAACGACATTCTCAAAGTCTACAAGGAAAAAGTGTATCAGGACGGCCCCCTTTCTGGCTTGAAGCGGATCGCCGGAATCCCCGTTCCAATAGACTCAACGGCGCGAGGATGGAGAGCCAAATAAGGGTTAGGAAGCAGGGGGCATATAGCGGGCAAACCAGTCAATGGCGCGCTCGGTGACGTCGCGGCGATGGTCAGGATTGACGAAGCCGTGGCCCTCATCAGGATAAACGACGAGTTGCGCAGGAACGTGAAGGTCGCGGAGGGCATGCCAGAACTCGTAGGACTGAGGGGCGGGACACTCGCCGTCGCGATCGCCGACCACGGTCAGGGTTGGTGTGTCTGCCTGCTTGATATAGGTGAGAGCGGAGCTTTTGGCGTAGACCTGGGGATCGTCGTAGACGGAGGCGCCAAAGTAAGGGATCATCCACTGGTCGATGGAGTTTTCGCCATAGTAGCTGAGCCAGTCGGAGATGCCGGCGCCGGCCACGGCAGCCTTAAAGCGGTGGGTCTGGGTGATGGCAAACATGGTCATGAAGCCGCCATAGCTCCAGCCGGTGAGACCGATGCGGTTGGGATCGACGGGATATTGAGCAAGAACGGTATCGACGCCGGCGAGGATATCGCGGAGATCGCCGTACCCGAAGTCCTTGCGGTTAGCCTGGGTGAAGGCTTCGCCCTGTCCGAAGCTGCCGCGAGGGTTGGTCTGGAGGACAAAGTAGCCGAGAGCGGAGAAGGCTTCGGGACTCAGGCCCCAGCTAGCGCCCCACCTTGACAGCACGGCCGCGGCAGGACCGCCGTGGACTTCGACGATGAGGGGGTATTTTCTGGCCGGATCAAAGTCCTTGGGAAATAAGAGCCAGCCCTGGACGTGGAAGGGATCGCTGGTCCAGTGGAGGGAGACGGATTTGCCCCATGCCGGCTCAATGCCGGCGTTGAAATGGGAGAGTTGGGTGAAGGACGCTGATCTTCCGACGGAAGCGGAGCCTTCCGGATCCGCAGGCCTGGCTTCGTAGATTTCGTCGGGATGATTAAAGCTGCTGGCGTGAAAGAGGAATTGGGAACGGTCCGCGGTGGCTGAAAGGCTGAGTTCCAGGCGACCGTCGCCGATGGTGCCAGGGAAGCTGAAATCGGGGCGGCCTGCCTGGGCGGAAACGTCGCTTCCGGCAGGGTCGCCTGCAAGGTTCAACGGAACGAGGGCGCAGTCGCCGCCCGCGATTTCCGTTATAAAGAGGCGGCGGATGCCATCCCAGGCGATCCAGACCGGGGAAGAGGGTCTCTGCGGAGTGAGGTCGTGAGGTTGGCCGCCGGCGGAAGAGACGATCCAGACGTCGCCGCCTGTAGCTCCCTGATCGCTCATGAGGCCGCCGATGAAAGCGATGGCTTTTCCGTCGGGCGACCAGCGTGGGACGGCGATCTGGAGGCCGTGGAGGGGGCCGGAAACCTGAGCGGGATCGAGAATGGCTTTGGGCTGGGAACCCAGCATCTGGGAGTAAAGCGTGGCGACCCACCAGTTGTTCTCTCCGGGAGGATCGGCTGCGATGTAGGCGAAGGATTTGGAATCGGGCGCCCAATCGAACTCGTAGACGTGGAGATTGGCGGGCGTGGCAAAGGCGGGCGCTACGGGCTGGGCGGCATCTGCCAGGGCGACGGCTACGCGCTGAATTTCGACACCGTCCTCGCCGATCACGCCGGACGGGGGCTTCATGGCGGCCAGTGCCCCGGCCGGGCGTGTGGCATCCGCGACATAAAGGAAGGCTATGGAGTCTCCATCGGGGGAAAACGCCGGGGCCTGGACGTAACCGTTGAGCTGGGTGAGGCGGCGGGCAGGGGTTCCGTCGAGGCGGGCGAGGTAGAGATCGGACTGGTCGCCGGGACTGGCACAATCGGAGAAGAAGGCCAAAGCCGCCGAGTCAGGAGCCCAGGTCAGTTCGCCTTCGCTACAGCGTTGCCCGGTCATCGTGGCCGCGGTTATGCGCTGTGCTTTGCCGAGATCGTTGAGGGGCGCGACACGAATCTCTCCTCCTCCGCGGCCACCTTCTATCCAGGCGAGGTGCTTGCCATCGGGCGAGACCGCGACCTGACCGAGGGATTGCCCGCGATTGAGGCTGTTGAGCACCTGCTCGACACTGTCATGGTTTGAAGGCTGAGCGTCTTCAGCCCTGAGGGTGAAAACTGCGCCGAAAAGTAGTGCGACAGTGAAGGCCTTGCGGAGGAACGGCAGAAACATAGGGAAATGCTAACAGGGGAGAAGCGAGGAGCGAGGGACCAAGGGAACAAGGGAACAAGAAAAACTCTCGGCTGGTGTGGGCTGTCAGGAGGCGGGGGCCGAGGGTTTGACGGGGGGCTTGAGGACGAAGCCTTTGCGGACCAGCGCGAAGCCCTGCTGCGGAAGTTCGGCCTGGAGGAGCTGGTTTTCGGGGCCCGAGAAAAGATCGGTGTTGGCGCCGGCGATGGTGGCCACCAGATGGTGCACGGTGATCGGCTTGCCGTCGAGAGTTCCCTGCTGGTCGGCGTAAGTGGCCAATTGGATGGGAGCAACCGAAGCTGGCTCGGCGCCGGACTGTTTGGGAAGGATGGCCCACAGATCGCGGTTGTTGCGGTTGACGCCAAGGGCGAGGAGAGTTTCAAGAGCGCCGGGATCGAAGTCGGGAAGGAAGATGGCGGCGGGATGCTGATCGAGACGGGCAGTGGAACTGCGGCCGTTGGCGGAGACATTGAGGAGGAGCTGGGCCGAGTCTGGCGCGGCAGTGACATGGACAGCCGAGCCGTTGACGAGAGCGCTCAACTGGACATGCTGGAGCTCGTTGGCGGCGTTGAGCTGTTCGGTCTTGGAGAGCGCGTAATTGAGGCCGGTGACGGCCACCCGGACCAGCGAGGTGGAATCGAAGCCATCGGGGGTTGCGGCGAAGTTGAAGCTGGCAGTGCCGACCGGG
The DNA here is from genome assembly GCA_963793885.1 of uncultured Acidobacteriaceae bacterium. Lineage (GTDB taxonomy): Bacteria > Acidobacteriota > Terriglobia > Terriglobales > Acidobacteriaceae > Telmatobacter. Next base: position 319,252 of record CAWCBQ010000001.1, on the reverse strand, counting down.
TGACCGAGTTGGGCAACCTCAAAGGTGGCCGACTGGGCTGAGGCGTGAATAGCGAAAAAAGCGAGAGAACCGGCAACAAGAGCAATAAAGGAAAGACTGCGCATCCGTGTATTGACCTTCTCTGCTTATTTAGACACGGAAAATGAAAATCGGTTGCGAGAGGAGCTGTCAAAATGAGCAGCTATCGCCTCATTGCGCGGTGAGGCAATCTGTTTGCCAGGCGATCGTCCGGCAAGGCGGCACCGTTCCGAAGACCTGGGGCTGGATGCCGGTTTCTGAAAAGCAAGCGCAGAAGTTTCGGCTTCGCTCAGCATGACAGCTTGTCTTGGGGGTGGGTTTTCCTATTAGAGAGCCTTCGTGGCATTGAACGCCAGGCGCAAATACAAAGACGCGCCGCACTGAGGGCCCCTGTGGGGGCGCCCTCGGTGCGTGCAGGAACATGCTGCCATAAACCCGCAGACCGGGGCTGCTGTCAGCCTTTGGCTTTGGCGAAGCGGGTGTTGACTTCTGCCCAGTTGACGACGTTCCACCAAGCGGCTAGATAGTCGGGGCGACGGTTCTGGTACTTGAGGTAGTAGGCGTGCTCCCAGACGTCGTTGCCCAGGATGGGGTAGAGGCCCTGCGAGAGCGGGGAGTCCTGGTTGGGCGTGGTGATGACCTTGAGCTTACCTGCCTGGAAGACGAGCCAGCCCCAGCCGGAACCGAACTGCTTGGCCGTGGTCTCGTTGAAGGTCTTCTTGAAGGCGTCGAAGTCTCCGAAGTCAGCGGAGATCTGTGTGGCGATGGCGCCTGAGGGGTGACCGCCGATGCCTTTGCCGTTGGCCGGGCCCATGAGCTTCCAAAAGGCGGTGTGGTTGGAGTGGCCGCCGCCGTTGTTGCGAACCACGCCGCGAATGTCCTCGGGGACGGCGGCCAGATCGCTGATGAGGTCGTCAACGGACTTGGCGGCGAGGGCGGGGTGGTTGGCCAGGGCGGCGTTCACATTGTTGATGTAGGCCTGGTGATGCTTGTCGTGGTGGAGCTTCATCGTCTCGGCGTCAATGAAGGGTTCGAGGGCGGCGTAGTCGTAAGGCAGCGGTGCGAGTTCATAAGCCATAGGGGAAATTCCTCCGTTCGAATTGTACTGTGAAGAGCTGGGATCAGGGACCAGGGTTCAGGGGACAGCGATCAGTAGAATACTTACCGATGCCGCAGGCAATACAGCCTTAATCAGGTAGATGCAGGATTTAAGCGGTGAGGTGCATAAAGGCGCGGACCTAGTAACCGAGGGAGCGCAGTCGTGGGCTGACTGTTGACAGGAATTCACGGCGGGGGAGAAACCTTTCGCCGCGCCGGGACATCGATAGAGAAGGCGGCAGTGCGCGGTACATTTTCCCAGGGGTCTTACCCAGATTTCATGTGTCTTCCCCAATTACCGGACAAGAGAAGTTGTGTGCAACGATGAGCGACATGGCGGAATACCTATGGCTTGAACAGCAAGGCGAGGCGTTTGGCTCGCCCGGTCTGGAGCCGCGCTGGACCTCCAGCGTGAAGGATGCGGTGGGAACGGCCTACTCGGCGGCAAGCCGGGTTTGGTTTACGTGTTCGCATGGAATTTTGAACGAGATGTACTTCCCGACCATCGATCACGCGCAGGTGCGGGACATGGAGTTTCTGGTGACGGACGGGGAAACCTTCTTTCACGAGGAAAAGCGCGACTTGGTATCGAGCTTCGCCTACATTGACCCGGAGGGTCTGGGGGTGCGGTATGTGAACAGCGATCCGGATGGCCGCTACAAGCTGACGAAGGAAATTCTCTGCGATCCGCATCGAGCGACGGTGCTGATGCGCGTGAGGCTGGAGGGACATGAGGAGCTGTTGCCGCGGCTGAGGTTGTATGCGTTGCTGGCGCCGCACCTGGATGACGGCGGCGCGGACAATACTGCTCGGGCGCTGGATGTGGCCGGGCAGAAGCTGCTACTGGCGTGGAAGGGGCCGTGGGCGGTGGCGATGGGCGCCAGTTGCGGGTTTTCAAGGGTGAGCTGCGGATTTGTGGGAGCAAGCGACGGCTGGCGCGACCTGAAGGAGAACTTCAGGATGGATTGGGAGTTTGGTTCGGCGACCGGCGGTAACGTGGCGATGATGGGGGAGCTGAACCTGGGCAACGCGGAAGCGGATCCAGGCCAGAGACCTGGACCTGGGGCCGGGGGCACCGGAGCAGGCGGCGCGCGGGAATTTACAGTGGCGATCGGCTTCGGAGACGGAGCGCATGCGGCATTGCACGGAACCGTAACCGCTTTGGTGAGGCCTTTCGAGCAGCATCGAGAGCGGTTCATCGAGCAATGGCGGCGGGCTGCGAATCCGGAGTGGCTGGCGGCCAGGTCGGGCGATGGCGGTAAGCTGATGCGGGCGAGCCACAACATCCTGCTGGCGCACGAGGACAAGATCTATTCGGGATCGTTTGTGGCCTCGGCGTCGATTCCGTGGGGACAGGTGAAGGGCGATGACGACCTGGGCGGCTATCACCTGGTGTGGACGCGGGACATGGTGCAGACGGCGACAGCCCTGCTGGCCTGCGGGCGGGCGGAGGCGGCACGCCGGGCGCTGGTTTATCTGGCCTGCACACAGCAGCCTGACGGAGGGTTTGCCCAGAATTTCTGGATTGATGGAACGCCGTACTGGAGCGGATTGCAGTTGGACGAGGTGGCATACCCACTGATCCTGGCCTGGCGGTTGTGGAAGATGAACGAACTTGAGGGGCTGGACATTTTCCCCTTTGTGGAGCGGGCAGTTGGCTTTCTGGTGCGGCACAGCCCGATCACCAACCAGGAACGCTGGGAGGAGAACTCCGGCTACTCACCGTCGACACTGGCGGTGGTGATTGCGGGCTTGATTTGCGCGGCGGAAATTGCGCGCGCCCGCGACGCGGTGGAGTTGGCGGTGTTTGTTGAGGAGTTTGCCGACTGGATTGAGAAGCATCTGGAGGACTGGACGGTGACCAACAACGGCATTCTGGACCCGGAGATCAAGCGGCACTATATGCGCATCCGGCCACCAGAGAAGGGCGAAGCCTATGCGTGCGAAGAGTGCGGCAAAGAGACGCTGCGGCTGGCAAACCGGCCGCCGGGATCGCGTTTCGAGTTTGAGGCTCGGGAGATTGTGGACGGGGGATTTCTGGAACTGGTTCGCTACGGGGTGCGGCGGGCCAATGACAAGCTGATTGTGGATTCGCTGAAGGTGGTGGACGCGGTTCTGAAGCGGGATCTTCCGCAGGGGCCGGGCTGGATACGCTACAACGGAGACGGGTACGGCGAGACGGCGGATGGCAAGCCCTTTCAGGGCTGGGGCCAGGGGCGAGTATGGCCGCTGCTGACCGGCGAACGAGCGCACTACGAACTGTCGGCCGGCAACGGCTACGAAGCGCTGATCAGGACGTATGAGGGATTTGCGACGCGCGGGCTGATGATGCCGGAGCAGGTGTGGGACGAGCAGGACAGTGTGGATTACAGCCTGAGGCTGGGGCAGCCGACGGGATCGGCGGTGCCGCTGGTGTGGGCTCATGCGGAATACCTGAAACTGCTGCGCTCCGCTTTGGATGGCAAGGTTTTTGACCGGGTGGATGCCGTCTACGAGCGGTATTGCGAAGCGGAGGGCAGGAAGAACTTGCGCCACGATTTGGAGATTTACAGCCGCAAGAGGCCGATCCAGAGGATAGCGGCGGGGCAGACGCTGCGCATTCTGGACGACAGCATATTTGAAATCGTCTGGTCGGAGGACGGATGGCAGACCAAGGTAAAGACAATGAGCCGCAACCTGGGCGGCGCGGGGCATAGCGTGGACATTAAGCCTGAAACCGGGACCGGCGCTTTGGAATGGACGATGCATTGGCCGGAATCGGATGCCTGGCTTGGATACAATGTGGAAGTCAAAGTTGATGCAGATGGGGCAGGCCGATAGCAGAGTTTAAGGATTACGGACTGCACTTCAGCGAAAGGACAGGTTCTAAGCCAACCTCATTATGACCTCCAGTCTTACAGATACATCCCTCGACACGCTGTCCATCGACACCTTACGGCTGCTTGCCGTGGATACGGTGGAGAAGGCCAATAGTGGTCACCCCGGCGCACCCCTGGGCTGCGCGCCCATTGCGTACCTGTTGTTTCACAAATTGATGAAGCACAATCCGGCGCACTCCAAGTGGGCTGACCGGGACCGCTTTGTGTTGTCAAACGGGCACGCCTCGGCGCTGTTGTATTCGACGCTGTTTCTGAGCGGCTACGACGTGACGCTGGACGACCTGAAGAGCTTCAGGCGGTGGGGATCGCGGACGCCGGGGCATCCGGAGTTTGGCCATTTGGACGGTGTGGAGGCGACCACCGGACCGCTCGGGCAGGGCCTGGGTATGGCGGTTGGCATGGCCATGGCGGAGAGGCATCTCGGCGCGATTTATAACCGGCCTGGGTTCTGCGTGGTGGATCACCACACCTTTGTGCTGGCGGGCGACGGGGACATGATGGAGGGGCTTTCGCACGAGTCTTGCTCCCTGGCCGGAACCCTGGGGCTGGGCAAGCTGATTGTGCTCTACGACGACAACCTGATTTCGCTGGATGGTCCGACAGAGCTGAGCTTTACCGAGAATGTTTACAAGCGGTTCGAGGCCTACAACTGGCACGTGCAGCGGGTGATGGACGGCAACGACCTGGCGGGGATTGACGCAGCGATTGAAGCAGCCAAGGCGGAGACCGGCAGGCCATCGCTGATCGCGGTGCGGACAGTGATCGGCTATGGATCGCCCAAGGCGGGCAGCAACAAGTCGCACGGCGAGGCGCTGGGCGCGGCAGACGTGGCGGCGACGAAAAAGTTTTTTGGGTTTCCGGCGGACCAGAGCTTTTATGTGCCCCCGGAGGCACTGGCCAACTGGCGTCAGGCGGGCGAACGCGGCGCGGGTTTTGAACAAGCGTGGAAGACGTTGTTTGCTGGATACTCTGCGGCGTTTCCGGAGCTGGCGGCGGAGTTTGAGCGCACGCAGAAGGGCGAATTGAAGGCTGGATGGGAGAAAGCGATTCCAAGCTTTAGCGTGGAGAAGCCGATCGCAACGCGCAACGCCGGCTTTACGGTTATGAATGCCATTGCCGAAGCGGTTCCTGAGCTGTTTGGCGGGGCGGCGGACCTGACCGCGTCAACGAAGACAATCTTCAAGCCGGGGGTGAATTTTCATGTGGACCCGGCGGGGCGGAACGTGTTTTTTGGTGTGCGCGAACTGGCGATGTGCGCAGCGGTGAATGGAATGGCGGCCCACGGAGGGCTGATTCCCTTCGGTTCCACCTTCTTCGTGTTTTCAGACTATGCGAAGCCTGCGCTGAGGATAGCGGCACTGATGGGAGTGCACTCGCTGTTTGTGTTTACCCACGATTCGATCGGAGTGGGCGAAGACGGTCCGACGCATGAACCGATTGAGCACTTGATGGCGCTGCGTGCGGTGCCGCATTTCACGGATTTTCGTCCGGCGGATGCCAACGAGACGGCGGCGGTGTGGCGGCTGGCGCTGGAACGCAAGGGGCCATGCTTCTTTGCGCTGTCGCGGCAGGATTTGCCGGTGCTCGATCCCGCCACGCACGATGCGTATGCCAGCGTAAGCAAGGGAGCGTATGTGCTGGAGGACGCGGCGAATCCGGAGGTGGTGCTGATTGCCACAGGGTCGGAGGTGTGGCCTGCGTTGGGCGCCGCGAAGCTGCTGGCCGGCGAGGGGATTCGGGCGCGGGTGGTGAGCTTTCCAAGCTGGGCAATTTTTGAGGAGCAAACCACGGCGTACAAAGCCAGCGTGCTGCTGGCGGGGGTGCCGAAGCTGGCGATTGAGGCCGGTTCGACACTGGGTTGGTGGAAGTATGTGGGCCTGGACGGTGACGTGATCGGGCTGGACCGGTTTGGTGCTTCGGCGCAGGGGTCGATTGTGATGAAGGAGTTGGGATTCAGTGTGGAGAACGTGGCAGCGCGGGCGAAGAAGCTATTGAAGCGGAGCTAGTCTGGCACAATCGGGGGAGAACGTTTGTGAAGCTTGTCATCAGTTCGGATCATGCGGGATTTCCTTTGAAGGAGGAGGTTCGCGCGAATCTGGCCCAGGCCGGGCACGAGGTCGTCGATCTGGGCGCCTATAACGCTGAGCCGTCGGATTATCCCGACTTTGCGATTAAGGTGGGTGAGGCCTTGAATCGGGGCGATGCGCCGCGCGGAATTCTGATTTGCGGCTCGGGCGTCGGCGTTTGCGTGGCTGCCAACAAGATTCCTGGAATTCGCGCGGCGATTTGCCACGATACGTACTCGGCGCACCAGGGCGTGGAACATGACGACATGAATGTGCTGGTGATGGGCGCGCGCATTATTGGATCGGCGCTGGCATTCGAAGTGGCGCATGCGTTTGTGGGCGCGGTCTTCAACTCTTCTGAACCGCGCTACCTGCGTCGGTTCAAGAAGGTGCTGGCGATCGAAGCGAAGTACCAATGCGGGGACGGCGGGGCGAACCCAGCGTAACGCAAAGGGCATTTTCCGGGGCTCGTCATTTGCGGGGAGGTCCGGCGAATGAGCTGCTCCCTGGACGTACCTCAGAAATTCATCCGGGCAAAGAATTACTGTAGCAAAGCGTTCAGGCCACACTGAAAGGCGCCGATGTTCCCCTTCGACGTGATCCTCTTTGACGTGGGCGGAGTCCTGCTGACCAACGGCTGGGACACGAACGAGCGCGCGCTCGCCGTCGAACGCTTTCACCTGGATGCGGCGGCTTTTGAGGCCAGGCATCAAGCCGCGTACCCTGCATGGGAACGGGGTGAATCATCCGTGAAGGACTACCTGGACGCGACGGTGTTCAGCGAGCCGCGGACTTTTTCGCAGGATGAGTTCTTTGCGTTCATGCTGACGATGTCGAGGGTGCTGCCGAATGGCGCCCTGGGAACCTTGGAAGAGCTTGCGGCATCCAACAATTGCAGTTTGGGGAAGTGCCTGCTGGGCGCACTGAACAATGAAGCGCGCGAAACCAACGAGTACAGGTTCAAGACATTCGGCCTGCGCAAGCGATTCAAAGTGTCGCTAAGCTCCTGTTACCTTGGGCTGCGCAAGCCTGACCCGGCGATTTACCAACGAGCGCTGGACATCCTGGGCCGGCCGGCGGATCGGATCCTGTTCATCGACGACCGGGAAGAGAACGTGGCCGGTGCCGCGCAAGCGGGAATGAAGGCGGCCAAGTTTGAGGGCGCCGACAGTTTGCGCAGGGAGTTGGCAGGTCTGGGCGTTTTATAGCAGAGGTCTTCTGGAGGGGTTCATGCAACTTGGAATGATCGGCCTGGGCAAGATGGGCGGCAACATGGCGGAGCGGCTGAAGCTGGGCGGCCACCAGGTGGTGGGCTTCGACTTTAATGCCGACGCAGTGGCGCGCCTGACGGCCGCGGGCAATGTGGGCGTGTCGACGCTGGAGGAGCTGACCGGAAAACTGAAGGGGCGGAAGGCGATCTGGATCATGGTTCCGCAAGGCGGCCCGGTGGACGAGACAATCGCAAAGCTGGAGCCGCTGCTGAATTCCGGAGACATTCTGATTGATGGGGGCAACTCGTATTACAAGGATTCCATGCGCCGGCACAAGGAAGTTGTGGCGAAGGGACTTGCGTTTGTGGATGTTGGCACCTCGGGTGGTGTGTGGGGACTGAAGGAGGGTTACAGCATGATGATCGGGGGCGAGAAAGAGCCTGTCGAATACCTGCGGCCCATCTTCGAAACACTGGCTCCGGCGACTGACAAGGGTTGGGGACACGTGGGACCCGGCGGCGCGGGACACTTTGTGAAGATGGTTCATAACGGCATCGAGTACGGGATGATGCAGGCGTATGCAGAAGGATTTACGGTGCTGGAGAAGAAAGAAGAGCTGAAGCTGAATCTGCCGCAAATTGCCGAGATCTGGCGCTACGGCAGCGTGGTGCGCAGCTGGCTGCTGGATTTGACCGCGGACGCACTGGCAGGCAACCCCACACTGGATGGGTTGCAGGCTTACGTGGTGGATTCAGGGGAGGGCCGCTGGACAGTCTTTGAGGCAATCGACCTGAATGTTTCAGCGCCTGTGATTACGGAATCGGTGATTCGCCGCATCCGTTCGCGGGAGGAGAATAACTTTACGGACCGGATGCTGGCGATCATGCGAAATGAGTTTGGCGGACATGCGGTGAAGAAGGGCTAGGGACCCAAGGCAGGGACTCAGGGACGAGAGACTAAGTGACCAGGGATTTAGAGGAGGTTTGACTGGAATGGCAACGATGCAGATGAGCGTGCGGCCCGAGGATCTATCGCAGATCCCAAAGGGGCAGGAACGGATTCCCGAGCCGGGGATTCTGGTGATTTTTGGCGCCTCGGGCGATCTGACCAAGCGCAAGTTGCTTCCGGCGCTGTTTCACCTGCGGCAGGCCAATCTGTTGCCGAAGCAGTTTGCGATTGTGGGTGTGGCGCGCCGTCCGCTGGGCGATGAATTCGCCGCGGATATGCGGGCGGGGGTGGTGGAATTTGGCGGCGCCGAAGCGAGCGATCCGAAACTGGATGAATTTGCGAAGCACATCAGCTATTTTGCGCTGAACTTCGACGATCCCAAGGATTATGCGGGACTGAAGGCAGAGCTGGACCGGATCGACAAGGAAAAAGGCATTGGCGGCAGCCGGCTGTTTTATCTGGCGACGGCGCCAGAGTTTTTTGCCGGTATCGTCGAGAACCTCGGGGCGCAAGGCATGGCGCAGCCGGAAAAGGGCTTGACGGCGGTGGTGATTGAAAAGCCGTTCGGCCATGATCTTGATTCGGCGCGGGAGTTGAACCAGCAGGTGAATGCGGTGTTCCACGAGAGCCAGGTCTTCCGCATCGACCACTACCTTGGCAAGGAGACGGTGCAGAACCTGTTGGTGTTTCGCTTTGCCAACGGGATATTCGAGCCGATCTGGAACCGGAATTATATCGACCACGTGCAGATTACGGTGGCCGAGACACTCGGTGTGGAGGGGCGCGGACCGTTCTACGAGAAGGCGGGAGCGCTACGGGACGTGGTGCAGAACCACATGATGGAGTTGTTGAGCCTGGTGGCGTTGGAACCGCCGTCGAGCTTTGAGTCCGAGAGTGTGCGGCGTGAAAAACTGAAGGTGTGGAGGGCGATTCCGTCGGTGCCGATTCTGCATACGGTGCGCGGACAGTATGGGCCGGGCATTGTGGATGGGCAGCACGTGGTGGGCTATCGCGACGAAGACCGCGTGAATCCCGAATCGGGCACAGAAACCTACGCGGCAATGCGGCTGGAGATTGAAAACTGGCGATGGGCGGGGGTGCCGTTTTATTTGCGCGCAGGGAAGCGCATGAAGAAGCGGGCGACGGAGATCAACATCCAATTCAAGCAGCCCCCGCTTTTAATCTTCAATCGGTTGCAAAGCAACGGGCCTTGCCAGGAAATCCAGCCCAACCTGTTGACGATTCGCATCCAGCCGGACGAAGGAATTGCACTGCGCTTCGGAGCCAAGGTGCCAACCACCCCGGAGATGTCGGTTTGCCCGGTGAACATGGATTTTGACTACGAGGCAGCCTTTGGCAAGTCGAGCGCGAACGGGTATGAACGGCTGCTGCTGGACGCCATGCTTGGCGACCAGACGCTGTTTGCGCATCGCGACGGCGTGGAGACGACGTGGGCGTTATTTACGCCGATTTTAGAGGCATGGGCGTCGAAAAAGCCCGAGGTCTTTCCCAACTATTTTGCAGGGAGCTGGGGGCCAGAGTGCGCCGATCATCTATTGGAAGGCGACGGGCACGCGTGGAAGAACGACATTGGGCGGAAGGCGTAAAGGAAGCGGAGCTGGCTTTTCTAATCCCGCTTTCTCCCCATGCCCTTGTCCATGGCTTCGTTGGCCAGGCGGTCGGCCTCCTTGTTACCGCCGCGGAGGGTATGGCGCATCTCGAAGCCATCGAGGCTTTTCGCCAGGTGCCTGGCCCGCTGCCATAACGGGAGCAAAGCGGGGCTTTTCACTTTGTAGAGTCCCGTCATCTGCTTCACCATTAACTCCGAATCCGAGATGACGCGGAGCCGTCTGGCACCGTTCGCGACTGCCCATTCCATGACCGCGAGGAGGCCGGAGTACTCGGCGTAGTTGTTGGTCTGCAAGCCCAGGAAGCGGCTGAGGTGGGCAACGACAGCGCCCCTGGCGTCTTCGATCACGGCGCCGTAGCCGGAAGGGCCGGGGTTGCCACGGGAGCCGCCGTCGCAATGGGCTGTGAACCACTCACCTGGCGATTCAGGGGGAACTGAGGTTTCAAAGAGATTTCCAGTCATCGAAATCCAGTGTAGCCGGGCGAAGTGGGAGGGGGCACAGGCGGTTTTCGGGGCAGATTGCCGAAGTCACGGATGTGCGGGGAATTGGGTTACCAAACGAGAAATCTCCCGTCTACTCGGGTATAGACACTTTCTACGGTGCTTTCCGGAAGGCCGTAGGGACGATGGGCGGCCACACCGAGGATGTTTCCTGGGGAGAGATTCAGGGTGCGGCGTTGGTGGAGCTGGATTGGTGCAGCTGAGCGCCGCCTTTTGAAAAGAGATGCCTCCGGAGCGGAGATTTCGATGGCGACAGACGGTGTGAGCTACCCGGTTTCTCCGGTTGGAGTTTCGCCAGCTTTGGGCTGGCCGACCGCGCGAAGGATACAATCCTCAGCAGGTATGGCTGCGACGAGGGCGATGGGCGGGGCGGGACGGGACCAGGAGCGCCAGCAGGCTCGTGCCGAGGAAATGGAACTGATCCGGGAGGCGCAAGGGGGATCGCGAGCAGCGTTCGACACCCTGGTGCGGCAGTACGAGCATCAGGTATTGCGTCTGGCCCTCCACCTGACGGGCAGCGAGCACGATGCCGAGGACATTTACCAGGAGGCTTTTCTGAAGGCCTTCCGGTATATCGGGAACTTTCGGTTCGAATGCTCCTTTTATACCTGGATTTACCGGATCGTGACCAACCTGTGCCTGGATCAGCTAAGGCGCAGAAAGACGCGGAGAGAGGACCACGCCGTGGTGGTAGACCGCTCCGGGGACGAGATCGACCTGCTGGCTTCAGTCTCAGACAACCGGTCGTTTTCGAATCCAGCCAAAGAACTAGACCGCAAGCAGTTGGGCGAGAAGATTCAAGCGGCACTGGTGAAGCTGACGCCGCGGGAGCGGATGGTGTTTGAGCTGAAGCATTACCAGGGGCTGCGGCTGAGGACCATTGGGGAGATGCTGAACACGACGGAAGAGACGGCAAAGAACACGCTGTTCAGGGCAACAAAGAAACTGAGAGCGCAGTTGGCGGAATTGAGATAGAAGCCGCAACGCGGGGCAGAAAGCTGTATTTTATTTGTGGAATCTTTTGGGGGCTGGAAGGACGTAGATTATGAATTGCGAACTTGCACATGAACGGATAGTGACGGCGGCTTATGGCGAGCTGGCGGACGACCATGTGCACGAGCTGGAGCGTCACCTGGGCGACTGCGCGGGCTGCCGCAAGGAGCGGGAACAACTGCTGGCGCTGAAGGTGCTGGCCGATGCACTGCCTGTGAAAGAACCCGGGCCTAATCTTGTGGCGCGCAGCCGTCTTCGGCTGGATGAGGCTCTGGACGCGCTGCCGCCGATGCACTGGTATGAACGGGTTGCGCAGCGGATGATGAACAGCGTCGCCGGTTTGCAGGCTGCGCCGGTGGCAGCCTGTCTATTGCTGCTGGCGGGATTGGGAGCGGGCAGCTTGGGCGGATTTGAGTTTGCGCAAAATCGGGCCGCTCACGCGGCTGCTAAAGCGCCTGCCCTTGCATCTGCAATGGCCGGCGCCACACAACCCAGCCGCGAACCCGATTCGCCAATGTTGCCAATATTTCAGGCATTGTGAGGCGGCCGGGCACCGAGATGGTGGAAGTGAGCTACAACCAGCTTGTGCCCGGGAAGATCGATGGGTCGCTGGACGATCCCGCGATCAGGCAATTGCTGATGCTGGCGACGGAGAACTCGTCGTCGGCGGGCGTACGCGACGACTCAGTGGGGTTGCTGGCCGCCGAGTGCCGCGCCGGCCACAGTTGCCAGGCAGCAGGCATTCGCGACGCGCTCATGGTGGCATTGCGCTACGACAAGAATGCCGGCGTGCGCGAGAAGGCGCTGGAAGGCCTGGAGCCTTATGTAGCCGAGGATGTGCGCGTGCGCAACGCTGTGCTTGAAGCGCTGCTGAACGACAACGACCCGCGCATTCGCACCGAGTCCATCAACATCCTGGAGCCGGTGGAAGCCGACACCAGCGTGCGGCAGGTGCTTTATTCGGTCTCCACTTCGGACGATAATCCCCAGATCCGGAATGTATCCCGCGCAGGTTTTGAGCCGGGTTCCGGAGATTCAGTAAAAGAGTCTTAACTTTCCGCAGCTGCGCCGATAGAAAACAGAGCGCGGAGCCGGGAACAGAGAATCAAATGCCGGAGAAGAAGAGATGAAATGCATTTTGAGGCCGTATCGAGAATCTGGGTTTCGCAGTATGGGCATGATGCTGATGTGCGGGGTTGGTCGTGACGCCCCGCGCAGCCCGCGCGCAGGCAAACGATCTTGGGCAACTGGTGGAGGACTCCGGCCAAATGCTGCTTTCCAGCTCACAGGGATACCTGGGCGTGGATCTTGCGGACGTGGACACGGATAAGGCGCAATCACTCAAGCTGAAAGAAGTGCGCGGCGCGATTATTACGCTGATCGATCACGATGCGCCGGCGGGGCAGATCGGGCTTAAGGTAAACGACGTTGTGCTGCAATTGAACGGGCAGAACGTTGAAGGCGCCGAGCAGTTGAGGAGGATGCTGAAAGAGATTCCTCCGGGCCGGAAAGTGAGCATCGAGATCAGCCGCGACGGCAATGTCCAGACAATGGCGGTTGAACTGGCAGACCGCAAAGTGCTGGGACACGATGTTTGGAACAAGATTGGAGACGGTGGAGACGTGCTTACTCCACCTCCGTCGATGGGCATTCTTGCCGGAGGCGGCGGTGGCGATGCGCCGATGCCGGGAGGGTTCCACATGCCCTTCTTCGGCAGCAGCCTGAACGTGGGCGCACTGGTTGAGCCGCTAACCTCGCAAATGGCTGAATACATGGGCGTTGAGAGTGGCCTCATGGTCAAGCAGGTGGCGCGTAAAAGCGAGGCATCCCTGGCCGGACTGAAGGCCTTCGACGTAATTCTGAAAGTGGGCTCGGAGCCGGTGGCGAATCTTGCAGGATGGGACCGCGCGCTGCGGGCGAACGAGGGACGGCCCGTGCAGGTGACCATTCTTCGCGACAGGAAACAGCAGATACTGACGCTGCAGGTGGACTCAAAACACCACCAGGGCTCGCTGGAGAAGAAGGGCATGGCGCCAGCCAGCGCATTCACAGTCGCAAATGAACCTCTAAGTTGAATGGAAGACCTCTTCGTCTGGGGAACCGTTAATTGTCTTTGCGATAGAGCAAGTCGCGCATGGCACGGCGGCGCGCTTCATTGACCTCGCCAGCGGCTTTGGGGTCAAGAGGAGCAAGGCCGGGTGCGGCTGAGTCTGCTGTCTCGGGCTCGCTGCAGGCGGGGCAACGGTTGGCGAAGCCGGGCTTGCCCGGCTTCAGTTCGAACTCCTCAGAGCAGACGGCGCAGATTTTTATTGGAAACGGCATTGTAAATTTTCCAGAGATATCATAACGCCGAATTTCCGGAGCGATTGTGGTATTCTGCACCGCTCCATTTAACGAGCTTCGAATCAATACCTTCGCCCATGGCTTTGTATCCGGCGTCGCTGGGGTGAAGGTGGTCTCCGGAGTCATAAAGCGGATTGAAGCGAGTGGGGTTCTGGGGAGCCCAGGTGATCCTGTCGAGGTCGATGACCCCGTCGAATACGCCACTCGAACGGATCGAGTTGTTGACGTCCTGGCGGACCTGCTCGCCCTTGTCGGAGTGGTAACCGGCGTCCCGATAGGGAGTTAGCGTGGCGCCGAAGACCTTCACGCCGTGTTCATGGGCAGAGTCGGCGATCTGCTTGAGCCCCCCGCTTAAGTTGCAACTGGGCACTGACTTCGTCTTCGGGGCTGGCGGGCACCGTATGCGCAAGGCAACCGATGTCGTTAATGCTCTCGAGCACGATCACATTGCAGACGCCATTCCGCACATAGTCGGCCTTCTTCTCGATGATCCGCTTGGCGATTGAAGAACCCCAGGCCACGCAGTCCTTCACCTTCTCCTCCGTTTCAAGGGCCGGAACACCCGGTTGAAGGTGTCGTGCGACGGAATGACGAAAGGAAGCGCCAAAAAACGTCTGCAACCGCTCCTGTTTGCCCCCGCCCTATTCGGAAATGCTGTTCCAGCTCTCGGTCAGGCTCGACACTGCCGCGATGTCGATCGGAAGAGTCTCCTCCAGTAAGTTTTTCCGTGCTGCTCGACCCGCGGATCCCGTATCTCAGCAAAATGCTTCAGGGGATTGTCCAACCCCCCTTCTTGCCTATTTGCATCACCATGCACATAGCAATCTCTGTCGACGTTCACAGGCGTCGGCCCTGTGGAGCACTGCTTCGACCTTGGCGCCGCCGCCAGATTGGCTGTATACTGAAGATTCGGTAAGCTCAGGCGAGGCGGTGCGTACTGTCTCCCGATGAGTTCCGGCGGCCGCAACGTATTCAAGGATTTGGAGTTGAAAGATGGCACAGGTATGCGATATTTGCGGCAAAGGTCCGCAGTTCGGTAATAACATTTCTCACGCGCACAACGTAACCAGGCGGCGGTGGAACGTGAATTTGCAGGCTGTGAAGGCACTGGTTAACGGAGCCCCGAAGCGCCTGCGCGTTTGCGCCAGTTGCATCAAGAGCGGCAAGATCGCGAAGGCATAAGCGGGCCCCCGCAGCAGCGTCTGAAACTGAACCAAAATACAGGGATCGACGACCCAAGGATAGGCGAAAAACCCCGTCCCGCCCGGACGGGGTTTTGTTGTGTCTGCTTTAGCGGTTTCAGGATTGCTGTACCCTGAGGCATTGCACTCAAGTCGACCCGACCCCAAGGAGGGGCGACCTGGTACGAAGCACAATCGGGCATACCTATCCTGAAACCGCTCTGAAAGCCCCGCCCTATTGAGTGCGTCTTTACGGCTCCTGCCTGGCAAAGGTGAGCGAGGCGGAGTTGATGCAATAGCGTAGGCCTGTGGGCCGCGGCCCATCAGGGAAGACGTGGCCGAGATGGCCTCCGCATCGGGCACAAGTGACCTCAACGCGGCGCATCCCGAAGCTATTGTCCTCGTGTTCCTCGACGACTTTCGAGTTGGCTGGAATCATGAAACTTGGCCAGCCGCAGCCGGAATCGAATTTGGCTCCGCTCATGAACAGGAGGGCGCCACATCCGGCACAGTGGTAATTGCCGGTGTCGTGATTCTGGGTGAGCGCACCGGTGAAGGGCCGTTCGGTGGCTTTCTCACGCAAAATCCGATACTGCTCCGGGGTGAGGAGAGCGCGCCACTCGGCCTCGCTACGCTCAATCTTCTCCGACGTTTCACTCATGGATGACCCCCGCAGCGACTTGAAGAACGCTTGCTGATGAGATGCTTTTCCGGCAGACCAGTTGCTTCGGAAACAGGGGAAAATGCGTTAGATCTCGGCGATCAGTTCGATCTCGATGAGTACATTCCGGGGCAACCGGGAGACTTCGACCGTGGTCCTGGCCGGCGGCGCTCCGTCCTTGCCGATGTAGAAACCGTATACCTCGTTCATGGCTGCAAAGTCGTTGAAATCTTTGAGGAAGACGGTGGTCTTGACCACGCGGTCAAGACTGCTGCCCGCGGCATCGAGGACGGCTTTCAGATTTTCGAGCACACGGGCCGTCTGTTCGGCGATGCCGCTGGCGACGACTTGCTGGGTGAGCGGATCGAGGGGAATCTGCCCGGCGGTGAAGATAAGGTTGCCGGAGCGGATGGCCTGGGAATAGGGCCCGATGGCCGCAGGAGCTGCGTCGGTTGCTATCACCGTTTTGTTCATGCCTTGATTGTAATGGGAGGACGACAAGGGGTGATCAGACTGCGCGAGCCGTAACTCCCGTCAGCTTGACAAGATCCCGGCGGGGTTTTCGTGCAATCCCCCAGCTACAATGCTGCCGATTTACGGAAGCGAAGTGTGGCGCACTCATCAACCCCACCAAGGAAGCCCCGGCGATGAAGGTTCATCGCTGGAAGTCCGGGTTGAAGAGGACGCCACATGATCGATCGGCGCGAGCCGAGGGCAACTGGGGAATGGGGGTTACTGCCAAACAGCGAGCAGGCCACCGGAGAAGTACATGGCGATGAGCCAATAGAGGGCGTTGATGCCGAAGAGCTTGAAGG
Organism: uncultured Acidobacteriaceae bacterium; assembly: GCA_963793885.1. Taxonomy (GTDB): domain Bacteria; phylum Acidobacteriota; class Terriglobia; order Terriglobales; family Acidobacteriaceae; genus Telmatobacter. The sequence continues at coordinate 302,908 of CAWCBQ010000001.1, read as the reverse complement.
GCTGCTTCTCAGAGATGTGCTGAGCAAACATGGGCGGAGCAACAAAGCCGAGTCCGCATACCGCTCCAACGAGGGATCCCCGGGCAAAAGTCGCCCAGCCAGTGAGGATGACGATCTTTACCAGCGCAAAAGACAGGATGAGGTTGGCAACGAAGATGAGAGCCATTACACCACCCGCGTTCGCTGACTTTTGGTTTCCCCGCTGGTCCATCAGCTCCAGCCAAGCCTTCTTGAATAAAACACCGTACCAGAGCCACCCCAGTACCCACTGAATAATGGCCGCAACGAGAACGGCCAAAATGTTGACGTGAAGAAAGTACATCGAAGAGTCCTCCGCGTTGGATTGAAAAACCGGCTGCTCTTACCTGGCAACTCAGTGAAATGAATAGGTTCACCGGCCAAGCTGTAAGGAGTCGCGCCACCACTCTGAAGGAGTGAGAGAGCAAAGTCAAGGTAATTGGCAGGTGCAGGCTCAGAACTGACAACACGCAAGAGAGGGAGGGTGAGGTCTCTTGACGCCTCAATGCCGCTTCAGCGATTCCAGTTCGTCGAGGGTCCGAGGCCAGTCGGAGCCGAGCAGGCGGGATAGGCTTCGGTCGGCAAGGACCTTTCCGGCTGTCTGGCAGCGAGCGCAGTAGTTGGTCTCATTATCGGCATAGCGGATGCGCTGGACCTTTTGGCCGCATCGAGGACAGGGTTGGTTGAATCGGCCATGGACAGCCATTTCAGGACGGAAGGCGGTAACCCGCTCAGGAAAGCTCATTTCGGCCTCGGCCTTGAGGCGCCGCACCCAGAGAGTGAGGGTGGAACGCGTAGCCGAGAAGAGACGGTCCCACTCCTCAGGCTCGAGCTTGTGGGTGAGAGCGATGGGTGAAAGTTGTGCCTGATGCAGAATTTCGTCGGAGTAGGCGTTGCCGATGCCACTGAGCATGCGCGGATCAGTGAGGGCGCGCTTGAGGGTTCGATTCTCGGCGGTGAGCGCGGAGCGAAAGCCGCGAAGATCGGTGGAGAAGACTTCGATGCCGCCGGGGTCGATTGCTTGAAGACCGTCCTCGCCACGCAGGAGGTGAAGAGAGGCTCGACGCTTGCTGCCTGCCTCCGTGAGTACGAGAGAGCCGGAGGGGAAATCGAAGGCGGCAAGAGACTGGCGGCCAGCGAGTTTTGCGTTTGGAGGACGCCAATGGAGTCGGCCGGCGATCATAAGATGAATGACGAGCCAAAGATCACCGTCGATGCCGATGGCGATGCGCTTGCCGATGCGGCGGAGGTCACAGACCTTGCGAGCTTCGACGTCTGCGAGCGGAGGATCCGCGGTGCGAAGCAGGAAGGGGCTGGCGATGCGGATGCGTTCGAGCGGCTGGGCGAGAATACGAGGCTCAAGAGCTGCGATGTAAGCGGCGATGTCGGGGAGTTCCGGCATGAATATCAGTGTGCAGCCTGCGTGGATCGCGGCGCAACACGGTTTTCAGCGCACAAATCAGAGAAGAATGGCGTTGTCGATGAGACGGGTGGAACCGACCCAGGCGGCGATCGCAAAGAGAGTGCCCGGAATTGCGCGTTCGACCGGGCGCAGGGTGGCGGAATCGACGAGATCGACGTAGTCGATGCGGATGCCGGGGACGGGGGCGATGATCTTGCGGGCGGCGTCGATGAGAATGCCGGAATTTCGCTGGCCGCCGGATGAAAGAGATTCCACAAGACGGATGGCCCGATGGAGGGAAAGCGCGCGGGCGCGCTCGGCCTGCGAGAGAAATGCGTTGCGGGAACTGAGAGCAAGCCCATCGAGATCGCGGACGATGGGGCAGACGACAATTTTGACGGGGAGGAGCAGATCGGCAACCATGCGGCGAATGACGGCAGCCTGAGCCGCATCCTTTTGGCCGAAAAAAGCTTCATTGGGTTCGGCGGCGATGAGCAACTTGGTGACGACCGTAGCGACGCCGCGAAAATGGCCGGGGCGGGAGACACCGTCAAGACGGTTTCCGAGGTCTTCGACTTCGACAAATGTGGTGCCGCCGGGAGGGTACATTTCTTCGACGGATGGGGCAAAGACGATGCCGGCACCGTGAGTTTGAGCGAAGGCGCAGTCAGCATCCAAGGTGCGTGGGTAGCGGGAGAGGTCCTCGCAGGGACCGAACTGGGTGGGGTTGACGAAAATGCTGACGGCGACGTGGCTGCAGGTTGCGCGCGCGGCACGGATGAGCGAAGCGTGGCCGGCATGGAGCGCACCCATGGTGGGCACGAGTCCGACCGTGTTGCCGGGGAGGCTTCGAAGAGACCGGGACCACTCACGCAGTTCGGCGGCGGTATGAAGGATTTCCATCAGGCTTTGCGCAGTTCGCCCACTTTGAGGAGGGTTTCCGGATGAGTTTCAAGGGACTTGAGCGCCGCCTCGGGGAGGTGATAGCTCTCCTGATCGGAGGGGAAAGCGTGGTGTTCCACATCTTCGCGATAGTGCTCGATCGCGGAGCGAATGAGCGCGCTGGCATCGGCATAGCGGCGCACGAATTTGGGCGGGGGGCTAAAGGTGAGGTTGACGAGGTCGTGGAAGACGAGGATTTGACCGTCGCATCCGGGGCCGGCGCCGATACCAATGGTGGGAATGTTCAGGTCGGCGGTGATTTCGGCGGCCACTTCGCGAGGAACACCTTCGAGGACCAGTGCGCCTGCGCCTGCACGCGCCAGGGCAAGAGCGTCTGCCCGGATCTGGCGCACGGAGTCGGCAGTTCGGGCCTGAACATGAAAGCCGCCCATGCGGTGTAGACTCTGGGGCGTAAGACCGAGGTGCCCAACGACAGGAATTTCGGCGTCGGTGAGGGCGCGGACCAACTCCGTGCGCGGGCCTTCAATCTTGACCGCTTCGGCACCGGCTTCCTTGACGAAGCGGATAGCGTTGGCGATGCCTTCGGCGACGGTGGAGTGATAGCTGCCAAAGGGCATGTCTGCGACGACGAGCGCGCGGCGAACGGCGCGGCGAACGGCGCGGACATGGTGAAGCATCTCGTCCATGGTAACGGCGAGCGTATTTTCATGACCGAGAACGACCATGGCGAGCGAATCGCCGACGAGGAGCAGGTCAATGCCGGCCTCGTCGACGAGACGGGCGCTGGAGTAGTCGTAGGCGGTGAGGGCAGAGATGGGCTTGCCCTGGCGCTTCATTTGGCTGAGCGCGGGCATGGTGACTTTTGTGAGGGGGTTGGCAAGAGGCGAGGAATTCGCTCCGCCGGGGAAGCTGGTGATGGACATGCGCGTCTCCAGTGCTGCTCCGAGAGGTCAGGATGCAGCCCGAACAAGACAAGTATACGCCGGTTGGGGTCCAGGCTGGTGCGTCACGCTGAACCGAAGGGCGTTTGGCAACAGGACAGTTGCGATTGAGGGGTACTGCGCCGCACACTGGTACACAGAATGGTTCTTGCTCTCTCGACTGGAATTTACGCGGGGATGGGCGTTGCCGGAGCGATGGGACTGGCAGCGGGCGGCTGTGCTTACGCGGCAATGTGGCCTGGATCAAGGATTTTTGGAACGGCGCTGGTAGCCCCGGCGCGGCCTGGAGAGCTGGCGTTGACTTTTGACGACGGGCCCAGTGCAGATTGGACTCCCCGTCTGCTGGACGTTCTGGGCAAGAACGATGTGCGGGCTACCTTTTTTGTGCTGGGCGGACGCGCGCAGGCAGCGCCGCGGTTGGTGAGGCAGATGAAGGCGGAGGGACATCTGATTGGGAACCATTCCTGGAGCCATCCAAATATGGCGCTAGCGCCCGCGAGGCGGGTACGCCAGGAACTGGCGCGGACGAACGATGTGCTGGAGCAGATTCTGGGCGAGCGGATTGAGTTTTTTCGTCCGCCCTTTGGGGCGCGGCGGCCGGCAGTGTTCGACATTGCGCGCGAACTGGGTCTAAGGCCGGTGCTGTGGAATGCGATGACGTCGGATTGGAAGACGGGGTCGGCAGAGAGGATTGCGGCGGAGTTGACGGCAAAGATCGACGGCCTTGGGCGCAGCGGTCGAGCGGCGAACATTGTTTTGCACGACGGGGGTCACCAGGACGCGGGAGCCAATCGCGAGGCTTCGGTGGATGCTGCCGGGAGGCTGGCTGCGCGGTATAAGGAAACGCACAAGTTTGTCACGCTGGATGGGTGGAGTGGCTAAACCCTTTAACCTATGAGCTTTCGTGGGTGGGTTGGGGGCCAATTTTCAGCTATTTGCCGACCTGAATGCCTGACGCGCAGCTTTGATGGTGGCGGTCACCTCGACTTGACCGTGGGCGGCGCCGAGGAAGGCGGCCTCAAACTGGGAGGGTGGAAGCCAGATGCCCTGGTCGAGCATGGCGCTGTGGAAGCGGGCAAAGACTGCAGTATTGGATTTCGCGGCCTGATCGTAGTTGGTGACGGGGTCCGCAGTAAAGAACCAGGTGCCCATGGAGCCTATGCGGTTGAGGGTGAGGGCAACGCCGGCGGCAGCAGCTTCGGCGGCAACGCCTTCGAAGACGGCTTTGGAAGTGGCTTCGAGTTGCGGGTAGATTTGGGCGGCATGGGCCTGCAGGTGGCTGATGGTGGCGATGCCGGCAGCCATGGCTAACGGGTTGCCGCTGAGCGTGCCCGCCTGGTAGACGGGGCCGAGGGGAGCGAGCAGGTCCATGAGGACTGCGCTTGCCACCGAAGACCCCGACGGGCAGACCGCCTCCAACGATTTTGCCGAGGGTAATAAGATCGGGGTCGAGCGCGTAAAGCTCGCAGGCTCCGCCCAAAGCGACGCGAAAGCCGGTCATCACTTCATCGACGATGAGCAGTGCGCCGTGTGCAGCGGTGAGGGTTCGGAGGCCGTTGAGATAGCCGGGCGCGGGCGGAATGCAGCCGGCGTTGCCGACGATAGGCTCAATGATGACAGCAGCAATCGCGTCCCTGTGAGCGGCGAAGGCGGCACCGACGGCGCTGAGATCGTTGTAAGGCAGGGCGAGGGTGAGGTGGGCAATTTGATCAGGCACACCCGCTGAACCGGGAATGCCCAACGTCGCTACGCCAGAGCCGGCTTTGACCAGAAGACCGTCAGAGTGACCGTGATAGCAGCCTTCGAACTTGATGATAATGTTGCGGCCGGTGGCGGCGCGTGCAAGGCGAATGGCCGACATGGTGGCTTCCGTCCCGGAACTGACAAAGCGCAGCTTTTCGACGGCCGGATAACAGGCGACGATGCGCTCGGCGAGATCGCCTTCGGCCGCGGTGGAGGCGCCGAAGCTGGCGGAACTGGATGCGGCGCGTTGAATGGCTTCAACGACCGGTGGAAAGGCATGACCGAGGATCATGGGACCCCATGATCCGAAGTAGTCGATATAGCGGTTGCCGTCGACGTCAGTAAGATAGGCGCCGGCTGCGGATTGAATGAATGGCGGCAGGCCGCCGACCGCACGAAAGGCCCGCACCGGTGAGTTAACGCCGCCCGGGAAGAGGCGCTCGGCGCGTTGCTGAAGGACATGGGAACGGGTGCGGTTAGGCGGCGGGAGTTTGGCGGACATGTTGGAATCAGTATAGAAGGCGCGTGCAGCGGAGGGCCGAAACTGCCGAGGGGGAATCGACGGCCGTTGGCCGAGGGCTTTATACAGATGAGTTGAATGAACGAGGGTGTGTGGAAGAATCTTTTGAAATCGAGGGCCAAATGATCGAGGGCCGATTGCTGGTGGTTTTCGACGGGCTCTGCCGCTTCTGCAACGCGTCGGTTCGATGGTTGATACGGCGCGACCGGCGGAACAGGCTGCGATTTGTGGCCTTTGAGTCAGAGAAGGCTGCCGGCGTGCTGAAACGGCATGGAGTGGAAAGGCGGAATGCCACAGGCGTTTCGGGAACCATCCTGGTGGTGCGCGATTTTGAAGGGTCAGGAGAGAATTTGCTGGCGCGATCGGATGCGGCGGTGGCGCTGTTGCGGGAGTTGCCGCGGCCGTGGCCAGGAGTTGGGATGGTGCTAAGGTGGATTCCCCGACCGCTGCGGGACTCGGGGTACGAGCTGGTTGCGCGCTGGCGCTACAGGATCCGGGGGAGACTGGAGAGCTGTCCGGTGCCCACGGCGGACGAACGGGAGCGGTTTCTATAGAGCCTTCGACTTTTTGGCTGTAGCGGATGCGGCGATGGCGACGCCGGCGATTTCAACAACGATGGCGAGGCCGAAGAGGAAGCCGCGGGCAAAGTCGTTCCAATCCGTTCCGATGTGAGAGACCGAAGGCGAAAAAGTGGGCCACGCAAGGGCGATCAGAATCAGCGACAGTCCAACCACGATCAATACCATTGCAACCGGGGTGGCTTTCGCGGGTGCATTGTGCAGGATGCGGAGAATCATTGGTGGACCACTCTTCCTTGAACCGGATGATACCGCGATTTTGATGAGAATTTGCTGGATTCAGGCCTGGCTACCGGGGCAATCGCCGGCGACGCGGGGACGGGCGAAGCGGAACGCGCCGAGGTTGAAACTGACGGCGAGACCGAAACAAATCCCTCGGACGAATTCGTATAGGGCGGCATGTTGTTGGAAAAAATTGCCGCAGAAGAGGGTCAACGTGAGACCGCACACGAGAAAGACGTTGCCGATGCGGAGGACGGTACGGGCTTTGGGAGTGAGGTTGCTTCTCTCGAGGCACATGGCTGAATCTCCTTTTCAGTTTCAGTCTTTGAAGCGGTACCAGATCATCAAGGACAGTTTGGCGGTGACCATGGCGAGGGCAACGGCCAGGAGGTCCCAGCTAATGATGTGGTCGTGGAAGATGCGGTACTCGAAGAGCAAGAGGGCGACGAGGCCGCCAACGATTCCGGCCATGCTGGTGGAGCGGCGGCGGTGCTCGAGGAAGCGTTCGTCGACGAACTTACCGAATAAGGGGATTCTGCTGAGGATCGGGTGAGTCATTTTTCGCTCTCCAGTTTGAAGATCAGATCAGTTGGGCAGTCGAAGATGCTCGAGAAGGTGAGGGCCAACTCAAGCGAGGGGACATAACGGTTGCGTTCGATAGAGTTAATGCTCTGGCGGGAGACCTGGACAGCCCGGGCGAGCTGTTCCTGTGTCCAACCGCGGGCAATGCGGAGCTCCTTGACCCGATTTGAAACTAAAGGCGTCATGTAAAGCTGACTTTCCAGTTCAGAGTACCGGGAACGATTGGAGATGTCAAGCTAGCTTTCCAAATTTCTTTTTGGATTCTAGTGGAGGTTGGCGGGAGGATTCCTACGAAGCGGAATTGCAGCTTTGGAATCCTGCTAGAATCGACCTTTCCGGGCAGCCTTGCGGGTTGCCATCCCATACGCAGAAAGCCTTGATTGTGCCTGAAGAATCCAAATCCAAGTCCGTGACCTATGCAGACGCCGGCGTTGACATTAGCAAAGGCGACCGCGCCAAGGAGCGCATCAAGTTTTTGGCGCAGAAGACCTTTAACCGCAACGTGCTGGGAGGGATCGGCGGATTTGGCGCGTTATTCCGCCTGGACTTGCAACGGTGGAAGAATCCGATCCTGGTGAGTTCGGCGGACGGTGTGGGGACGAAGCTGAAAATTGCCTTTGAGTTGGGGCAGCACCGGACGGTGGGGGCGGATCTGGTGAACCACTGCGTGAACGATATCGCAGTGCAGGGGGCGACACCGCTGTTTTTTCTTGATTACCTGGCTACGGGCAGGTTGGACACCGAGGTTGCGGAGAGCGTCGTGACGGGTCTGGCCGACGCATGCAGGGCCAACGGATGCGCACTGATTGGCGGCGAAACCGCACAAATGCCTGGATTTTATGCCGATGGCGAGTATGACCTGGCGGGGTTTATTGTGGGCGCCGTGGACCGCGACAAAATGGTGACCGGAGCGGGTATCAAGCCGGGCGATGTACTGATCGGGTTGCCTTCAACGGGATTGCACACGAACGGATACTCGCTGGCGCGGAAGTTGCTGTTTGAGGTGGGCGGGTATAAGCCTACGCAATATGTGACGGCGATCAAGGAAAAGGCCGGGACGGCGCTCATGAAGACACACCGCAGCTATCTGCATGTGACTCAGAAGCTGGTGGCGGCGGGGCTGACGACGGGCATGGCGCACGTCACGGGCGGAGGCATTACTGAGAATCTGCCGCGGATTTTGCCGAAGAATACGGGGGCGCAGATTGAGATTGGCTCGTGGCCGGTGCTGCCAATCTTTGAGCATCTGCGGACTTTGGGGCAGGTGTCGCAGGAAGAGATGATGCGCACGTTCAATATGGGCGTGGGATTGATTGCGGCGATTCCCGCAGCCAAGTTTACGCGGGCGAAGAATCTGCTGGACCGGGCCGAAGAGAAGTTTCACGTGATTGGGCGAGTGGTGAAGGGCGAACACCGGGTGCAATACACATGAGCGGTAGCTTGCCGCGGACCGACCGAGGGCCGTTACGGCTGGGTATTGTGCTTTCGGGGCGGGGATCGAATTTTCTGGCGATCGCAGAGCGAATCAAGGCAGGAAGGCTGAAGGGCGCAGAGATCGCGGTTGTGGTTTCGAACGTGGCCGAGGCCGGAGGGCTGAAGGCTGCACGAGAGCTGGGCTTGGCGCACGCAGTTCTGGTTTCAAAGGGGCGCGAACGAGCCGAACACGACGCCGCAATGGTTGCCTGCCTGAAGGCGCACGACGTGGAACTGGTTTGCCTGGCCGGCTACATGCGGCTGTTGACGCCGGAGTTTCTGGCGGCATTTCCCAATCGAATTTTAAATATTCATCCGTCGCTGCTGCCGGCCTTTCCCGGGCTTGAGGCACAGGAGCAGGCGCTCGCCTACGGGGTCAAGGTGGCGGGCTGCACCGTTCACTTCGTGGATGAGGATCTGGATCATGGAACGATCGTGGTTCAGAGGGCAGTTCCGGTTTTGGAGGGCGACGACGCGCACTCGCTGGCGGGGCGGATTCTTGCCGAGGAGCATCAGGCTTATAGTCAAGCGATTGAGATGGTGGCGAGCGGGGAATATGAGATCAAAGGACGTCGGTTTGTAAGGCGGTAGTTCGACAACAGGGAGTGAGGGACTGATTGTCAAGGGATGGAAGACTCGATAATCGACCAAGTATTTGATTAGAAAACTCTTATTTCTATAGTTTGCTTTGCCGAAGATATAGCTCACCTTGCCTAACCTTAAAGGTATCCAGACAGAAGACGGATGTGCCGCGCCGGGCGAATGAGTACGCCCTCAGATGGAGGGTGCCGGGGCGCGGGACCGTGCGTGTGTGGAAAGAAGCGGCTCTCCAGCTTGGATCTGACCGGAACCACGGCGGGGTGCGAAGTTGGAGAGCTGCAGGCCAACTGGCGCGCCAGAGCGAAACCTGGTTAACAGTGTCCTGCCTGGCTTGACCCGGTGTCGCCGCTCGCCGATGGCCGCGTCGACTTGAGTGCTTCGGCCTCGATTTTCATCAACCTTAGTTTTGCTGTAGCGGTGGGCGGCCCATTGCGGGCAGACGAGAGCTGCATAAATGCGGGACACGAAGGGAAGGCAATGGCAAATATCTTCTTGAATGTTGAAAAAGGGATTGAAGTGGCGGCAGAAGACGCACTGAAGTGGCTGACGGGGACGGTGAAGGCATTGCATGCGGCCCCGGCAGCGATTGCGGCGCTGGCGACACTGGCGGGGGCGCTGGAGAAGCCCCTTAGCGAGTTGGCAGGCGCGGTGGAAAACCCGCTGAACATCGCACTGGACGTGGAGACGGCAGCGGATCTGAAGGCGGCCTGGCCTGAGGTCAAGGCGTTTCTTGTGACCTTGGGCGTGAAGTTCTGAAAAGAGCGGAGTTAGCAGTATTTACGGCTGTCGCGAAGTTGTTGAGTTTCTAACAAGAAGAGGAGCTTTGAAGATGAATTTGATTTCGAATATCTGGAATCATCCGAAGACGTCGGTTGCCGGGCTGCTGATTGCGGTGATCAGCATTGCCGGCGTGCTGTCGCAGCAGGGGGTCACACTGGGCGCGGCGGGCAGCGGCACGGTGGTGACGCTGGTGAGTGCGCTTGCATCCGCGCTGTTGGGTTTGCTGGCTAAAGACCCCGACGGGGACGGTGTGCCATCGGGGAGCGGGCAGGCCAAACTCGGCGCGTGGGCGCTGATCGCTCTTCTTCTGCCCTTGCCGTTTTTGAGCGGCTGCTCAGAGACGAGCGTCGCGAAAGACATTGTGAACTGGACACCGGCGTTGCAGAGCGCGGTGGCGACGGTGGACTCGGCCGCAGCTGTGCTGGCTCCGGCGGACGTGTCGGTATTTACCGCTGCGACTGCGGGGTTCGACGCAGCTTCAAATCTATTGACCGCACAGGCGAAGGCCTATTTGGCCGATCCGTCGGCGGGAACACTGACGCAGTTGCAGAATCAGATTGTGACTTTTGAGCAGCAGGTGAATGCTGCGCTCCTGCAGGCAGGTCGGATTGTGAATCTGGCTAGCCAGCAACACGCACTGGCAATGATTGGGGCCGTGGGGACGGTGGTGAACTCGATTCTGGCCCTGGTGCAGTCGATTTCGAGCAGGGCGGCGGTGGCGCAGATGGCTGGCGGAGCGACAATCAAGGTCGCGACGATTCGGCCTTATCTGAATGGAGCCGACGCTGTCAGAATGGTGGCGGAGCACTATAGCGAGCCGGTTGCGTTGGCGCGGACGCAGGTGGCTCAGGCAGAACAAAATGAGATGCTGGCGGGATTCTAGCGCGCCGGCATGAGCTGCGCCGTGATGCCACGGCAAGGCAGTCAATCTTTGACGGTCGCGAAGTACTCGGCAACCTGCTGCCAGTTTTCAACGCGGACAAAGCCGGTGGCGGTGAGGTTGTGGGGTGCGGCGTAAAGCAGGCCCTTACCCTCAAAGTGGAGCAGGTTGCGCGGCTGGTCGTCGATCAGAAAGTCAGCGCGGAGGATGGATTTGTTGCCGCAGAAGACGTAGTGGGTAGGTGGAATGAACGGGAAGTGACGCTGCAGCCAGCGATACTTTGGACCAAGGGAGTTGGGAACGGCCATCGCCTGGGTCGCGATGAAGATTTCAAACCGCGCGGAGAGATCCTTGAGCACCTGCTGAGCATCGGGCATGAGGGCGAGGTCTTCAAAGAAGTCTTCGGCGTCGAGGAAGGCGCGAAGCTGCTGCTGGCGGTCGGCGGGCGCCACCTCCCACAGACCCTTGCCCACCAGGTCGCCAGGAGTGACCTCTTCTTCGAAGGTCTGATTGTAACGGCGCAGATGCTCGGCGAGCGTGTCTGCCATTACCTCATCCATATCGACGCAGATGCGCAGCACGGGGGCTCCTGAGAGAAGCAGAGGTCAGTGAACAGCGGACGATCCGATGTCTTGCTAGAAAAATGGTAGCAGGGCCAGGGTGCGATCGGTTAAGTCCAAATTACAGCTATTAATAGTCTAAGCAGACTCGGCGGTGCGGGACTTGCGGGGAGCGCGGCCAGCGCCCGGAACGGGCGCGGGTTGAGGAGCCTTGGGTGCGGGCACCATGGCCGGATCCCAGTAAAGAATGCGGCTGCAACTGTCGCAGGTAAGCAGTTGGCCTTCGCGCAGTTGGTTCCACATCTGGGGACGAACGCCCATACGGCAACCCAGGCACTGCTGATTGTCGACACGGGCCAGGCCGGTGCCGCGGGAGGCTTGCAGGCGGTCAAAACGGGAGAGCCACTCGGGCTCAATGAGCGGACGCAGGGTTTCGCGTTCGGCGTTCATGGCGTCAAGCTGGGCAGCGAACTCCTGTTGACGCTGCGCGATGCGGGCGCGGGTCTTATCAAGAGCTGCCGAGAAGGTCTCGACCAGGAGGCGGGCCTGGGCAAGGACGCCTTCCCCAACTTCAGTGCGCTCGAGGCTGGCGAATTCCTCGTTTTCGAGCCGGTCCGCCTCCGTCTGGGCGAACTGGATCTCGTGCTCGATGGCCTGGGCCTGTTCGGGAGTTTTGACCGAATCGAGCTGGTTGCGAAAGCGCGCGGCCTTCTGGCGGTGGTCCGCGATCTCGCGCTCGAGCCGGATGCGCAGCGATTCCTCGCGGCTGAGGGCGGCGGCGCCCTCGGCGGCGGCGTGCTGGGCAGAAGCCAGGGCTGCCTCCGCCTCAGCAACCTCGGCGGGCAGGGCGCGCGTCTCGCGAGCGACGCGAGAGCGCTCCAATTCGACAGCTTGCAGCTTTACGAGGTTTTCAATAAGCTCTTGCATCGGTGCCAAGAAGGATACGGCATTGGGGCTTCATTGAGAAAATGCGGCCCGGACAAGCCTGCGAGAATATAAGGCAGGCTGAAGGCGGTTGGAGACAGATGCGAGCTGATTCCAGACGCGGGTTTGTATGGTTCCAGTGGATAGCCGGCGCAGTGCTGGCAGCGATTGCGGTATTGGCCGGCGTGGCGCTGGTGCTGGCGCACCGGGCAGAACCGCTGCTGCGCGCGCGGATTGTGGAGGGGCTGGAAGACCACTTTCATGCGCGCGTGCAACTGGACAGTTTTCACGTGACGCTGCGAGGTGGGTTGTGGGCCGAAGGCAAGGGTTTGCGGATCTGGCCGCCAGCCCAGGTGGCGGGGGTGGGTGTTCCCCGTCCGTCAGGGCCGGTGAAGCCGCTGATCCAGCTGACAGAGTTCCGGTTTCATGCGCCGCTGCATTACCGGCCGGGCGAGGCCATCAAAGTCTCAACAGTGCACCTGGAGGGGTTGGAGGTGGATCTGCCGCCGCGGTCCCATTTTGAGCACAGTGCGACGGGCGCTGCTGGCCAGGAAAGCACAGACGCCAGACTTCTGCGCTTCCAGGTGGAGAACCTGGAATGCAAAGGGGCGCACCTGACGCTTGAAACGAGCAAACCAGGTAAGCTGCCAATGGAGTTTGACCTTGCGTACCTGACGCTGACACAGATTGGCGGAGGTGGGGCGATGGGATTCGAGGCTGAATTGACCAATCCGCGCCCAGTGGGGACGATCCGCACGAAAGGGAGCCTTGGTCCATGGCTGGTGGAGGATCCCGGTGAGAGCCCCTTGACAGGCGACTATCAGTTTGAGCATGCGGACCTGAGCAGCTTCAAGGGGATTGCCGGGATTTTGAGTTCGACCGGGCATTTCGCGGGAACGTTGCGCGCGCTGCTGGTGGACGGAGAGACGGATACGCCGGACTTCAGACTGACCCACTTCGGCACGGCGCTACCGCTGCATACCAGGTTTCACGCACAGGTGGACGGGACGAACGGGGACACGTGGCTGGAGCCGGTGGAGGCGACCCTCGGGCAATCGCACCTGACGGCGGAGGGCCAGGTTGTGCGCGTGATTGCCGGGGCAGACGGAAAGGGCGTGGAACATGCCGGGGGGCACGATATCGCGTTGAAGGTGGATGTGGACCGGGGACGGATGGAGGATTTTCTGCGTCTGGCTAGCCACTCGGGACCGCCGCTTCTGTCCGGCGCGCTGACTATGAAGGCCAATCTTGAGATTCCGCCGGGGCCGGTACCGGTGGAGAAGCGTCTAAAGATCAATGGCACGTTTGCGCTGAACGGTGCGCAGTTTGCGAGCGCGAGGATCCAGGATCGCATTGGAGAGCTGAGCGCGCGGGGATTAGGACGGCCGAAGGATGCGAAGACCGCCGGCGAGGCGGAGGTCCGCTCCGCGATGAACGGGAATTTCAATGTCGGGGGCGGCGTGGTGACGCTACCGGAACTTACGTACCGCGTTCCTGGAGCGGTGATTTACCTGAAGGGAACCTACGGCATGGCAGGCGGTGCGCTCGACTTTACCGGGACCGCCAGGATGCAGGCCACGGTTTCAGCCATGGTCGGCGGCTGGAAAGGTTTGTTGCTGAAACCGGTGGACCGGTACTTTGAGAAGGACGGGGCTGGGACGGAGATTCCCATTCAAATCAAAGGGACGCGGGAAGATCCGCTGTTTGCAATCGACCTGGGCCGGATGAAGGTGAAAGCGGCACAGAGGCCGAATGCATCACAATAGAGGTTGACAGGCTACAGCGGGCAGGGGGGATTCCCCACTGTCCTGCTCGAAGGACAGACGCTGCGGGCATGATCGTTTGACTGGATTGCGTCGCACCGTTGCCGCAAGGACGAGCAGCGGAGACAGAACGAGGTGGAAGAGCGAGTGTACTCTGCCATACATGGAAAGCTTGGCCTTGGAGGATTTGGAAGCTGCGCGGCGGCCCTGATTTTTGCCTCTGCGGTGCTTGCAGCAGGAGGACAAAGCCCGCAAGTGAAGCCCACACCCGACAGCACTACCCAAGAGCAGGACTGGTGGAAGAACGCCGTCATCTACGAGATTTACCCACGCAGCTTTCAAGACTCAAACGGAGACGGAGTAGGCGACCTGAATGGGATTACCGAGCGCCTGGACTACCTGAAAGAGCTGGGCGTGGACGCGATCTGGCTGACACCGGTTTATCCGTCGCCACAGGTGGACTTCGGCTACGACATCTCGGATTACCAGAACATCGATCCGCAATACGGCACTTTGGCGGACTTTGACCGTCTGGTAGCGGAGGCAGCCAAGCGCCACATCCGCGTGGTGATGGATATGGTGATGAACCATTCGTCCGACCAGCACGCGTGGTTTCTCCAGTCGCGATCTTCTCGGGATAACCCCTACCGGGACTGGTACGTGTGGGCCGATGGAAAGGGGCAGACAGCGACCGACAAGGGCGGACCGCCAAACAACTGGCAATCGCTGTTCGGACATTCCGCGTGGGAGTGGGACGCGAAGACGCGGCAGTATTACTATCACAAGTTTTATATCCAGCAGCCTGACCTGAACTGGAACAATCCCCAAGTGCACAAAGCCTTCGAGGACGTTGTGGGCTTCTGGTTGAAGCGCGGCGTGGGCGGCTTCCGCTTTGACGCCATCACCACGCTCTACGAGGACCCGAGCCTCGCCGATGAGGGCGTGGTAAGAGATAAGTCCGGAAAGGTGATCATCAACGCCTACGGGGACCCGCAACTGGACGGCTCGAAGACCGACAACCAGCCGGGGCTGCACCCGGTGATGCAGGAGATGAGGGCCGCGACCGACAAATTCAATACCAGCGTGTTTCCGGGCACGCGGGTGCTGATCGGCGAGACTTACATGCCCAACATTGAAGAACTGGCCAAGATGTACGGGCCACCGGGCAAGCCGGAGTTTCATCTGCCGATGGATACGCAAGTTGCCCTGATCAACAAGCTGGACGTGGCCACGTTCCGATCGAAGCTGGTGGAAGCGGAGACGCACCTGAGCGCGCATGTGCCGTTGCTGCTTTTTGACAACCACGACAACCCGCGGATCGACATGCGCTATGGCGATGGAGTCCACGACGAGGACATTCAGCGGGTGCTTGCGACCATTCTGTTCGCGAGCCGCGGAGCGGCATTGTTCTATTATGGCGACGAAATCGGAATGAAGACCACGCCGCCCGAGCGCAAGCAGGACGTTAAGGACCCGATCGGCATTACGGGCTGGCCCAAGGAAAAAGGGCGCGACGGCGAACGGACGCCCATGCAGTGGGACGCGAGCGCGCAGGCGGGATTTACTACCGGGACGCCGTGGCTGCCGGTGCCGCCGAGCGCCAGGACGATCAATGTCGCGGCGCAGAAGAAAGACCCGTATTCGCTCCTGGCTTGGTACCAAAGCCTGATCCGGCTGAAGAAGACGGTGCCGGCATTTGAGCGCGGCGCCAACATCATGCTGGATGCGGAGAATACGAAGGTGCTGAGCTGGTTGCGGCAGGCGCCGGGAGCGGCCCAGGTGGTGGTTTGCGTTAACTTCACCGCCGAGCCGCAGACAGTAAACGTGGTCACCGGCGGTGCAGGCATAGGCCCGCGACATGTGAAAACGCTTCTGAAGATGCCAGGAGCGGCCGATCCGCAGTCGCTCAGAGCCATCAAACTTGGCCCATTTGGGGTCTACATAGGAGAAGTGCACTAAACCCTTCAGCCCACGGCCATGCTTACAGACGGAAACCCCCGTCTAAATTGTGTGGGGAGTGAATGTTCCGCGCTTCCGGATTGAGGGACATCTGTTATTGCAGAACCGAGGGCAGGCCTGAGCAGAGCAAGCACAAATCTCATAGGTGAACGGAAGAATCTGCGTCTGCGCGCGGCGCGTCGGCGCCTCCTGGTAGTGGCACTGGCGCTTTGCGGGTCTGTTTCCGTCGCATGGACTCAGAACGGCGAGGCCGTCTCTCCGGTTCCCGCCGCGGAAGGCCACGTGCCCGCACACATTTTCGGCGTAGTAACGAGCGAGACGGGCGAGTTGTACGGGGGAGTTCGCGTCACGCTCACTTTTTCCGGCCAGGGCGCTGCTCCGGCGCAGTCACAGACCACCGAAAGCAACGGCGCCTTCGACTTTGCGGACGTCACCCCCGGAACCTTTACGCTCACGATCGCCTCGAATGGATTTACGACCCAAACGATCAGTGGTGTTCTGCACTCCGGCGAGCAATTCGACGCTCAGACCGTTGTTCTGCCGATGGCCGCGGCCACCAGCGTGGTGCGCGTGACGGCCTCGCAACCGGAGGTCGCCGTGGAGCAACTCCACGAAGAGGAACATCAGCGCGTGCTGGGCGTGATTCCGAACTTCTTCGTGACCTATGTGCCCAACGCGCCGCCGCTGACGGCAAGACAAAAATACGTTTTGGCCTTGAAATCCTCGGTCGACCCCTATACATGGCTGGCGACGGGGGCCGTTGCGGGCATTGAGCAGGCCGGCAACGGCTTCAGCGGCTATGGGCAGGGGGCGCAGGGGTACGCTAAGCGCTATGGAGCGACCTATGCCACAGGCTTCATCAACACCATGCTCGGGGGCGCGGTTCTGCCTGCGATGTTCAAGCAGGATCCGCGCTACTTCTACAAAGGGACGGGAACGATTCGGTCGCGTGTCCTCTATGCCATTGCGAATGCCGTGGTCTGCAAGGGAGACAATGGACACTCGCAGTTTGACTACACAGGAATTCTGGGCAGCCTGGCTGCGGGCGGCATTGCGAATCTTTACTATCCGGCAAGCGACCGCGCCGGAGTGGGGCTGACCTTCGAAAATGCCGGGTTGGGCATCGCGGGCAGCGTGGTTGGCAATCTGCTTCAGGAGTTCGTTGTCAAGCGGCTCACGCCGAAGCTGCCGCACCAGCCGTCGAATCCGTAGGCTCGGTACGGGAAGATGGTGTTGCACAAAGTCTTGTGGATCGCGGGCCGCACGCAGCCGCTCCAGCCTTGAAGGTGGAGCGATGCGAGGTTGACTCTCAGCTGTGAAAGCGCTTTTCTACGAGGCCATTTTGAGCAGTTGCTGCTCCGCGCGAAGCCAGTCCTGCTCCGCAAAGCCATCCTGGTATCCACGCTGCGCCCAGAAGGCGCGCGCCAGTTCCTCGATTTTTTCGCGCGAGGGCATGGACTGCATTGCGGCCTTGATGACTTTCTCCCTCTTTACGGCGGTCTTGCGTGGCTTGGCGGGGGCTTTGGCTTTCTTCATCGTGTCTGCCATACAAAATCTCCCTTTTTGGATTGGCCACCATCTCACGGTGGGCTTCGCCTTCAGGATACGAAAGAATCGGATGGCAGCGAGACCTAATCAGGTGTGGAGTATCTCCTCCCGCAACATGCCGCGGCTTGGGGAGCGAGCTTTCTTGCCCTTGAGCGGCCGACCGTGTTTGACTGGTTGCCGAAAGGTGATGGGCACGTATGGGATACATTCTTGCGCTCGACCAGGGAACAACAAGTTCACGTGCAATCTTGTTTAACGAGGTGGGCACGATTGCCGCCACGGCGCAGCATGAGTTTGAACAGTTCTACCCGCAGGCGGGATGGGTGGAGCACGACCCGGCGGAAATCTTGACCAGCCAGTTTACCTGCGCGGTTGAGGTGCTGGCCAAGATCGGCGCGCGTCCGCGGGATGTGGCGGCAATCGGGATTACCAACCAGCGGGAAACTGTGGTGGTGTGGGAGCGGGCGACGGGCAAGCCGATTCATCCGGCGATTGTGTGGCAGGACCGCCGCACCGCCACAACGTGTAGGGCGCTCGAGGAGAGCGGGGTTCTGGAGACGGTTTCGTCGAGGACCGGGCTGGTGCTGGACCCTTATTTCTCTGCGACGAAGGCGGCGTGGATTCTGGATAACGTGGAGGGCGCGCGGGCGCGGGCCGAACGGGGCGAGCTGGCGTTTGGAACCATCGACAGCTGGCTCATCTGGCACCTGACCAGCGGGCACACGCATGTAACGGACGTGACCAATGCTTCGCGCACGTCGCTTTACAACATCGTGAAAGGCGAGTGGGACGAGGAACTGCTGAGGATCTTCAGAATTCCGGCGAGCATGTTGCCCAAGGTGGCTTGGTCGAGCCAGAAGGTGGGTGAGGTGACCACGACGCTGGGGCTGGGCGGCATTGCAATTGCGGGCATCGCCGGAGACCAACAGGCGGCGCTCTTTGGGCAGTTGTGCTGGGGTGCGGGCGAGTCAAAGAACACCTATGGCACTGGTTGCTTCCTCCTCCAGAACGTGGGCACGGAGTTTGTGCGCTCGCGGCACAGGCTGATTACCACGCTGGCGGCCAGCGCGGGGCAACGGCTGGAGTACGCCCTTGAAGGCAGCATCTTTATAGGCGGAGCAGTCGTCCAGTGGCTGCGCGACAACCTGAAGCTGATCAGCTCGTCGGGCGACGTGGAGGCGCTGGCAGCGAGTGTGGCGGATACGGGCGGCGTGGTGTTTGTTCCGGCGTTTGTAGGGCTGGGTGCTCCGCACTGGGATGCGCACGCGGCCGGCATGCTGATCGGTCTCCGGCGCGATACCAAGCCGGGTCACATTGCGCGGGCCGCGCTTGAGGCCATCGCCTTCCAGGTGGCGGATGTGCTGGAGGCGGTGCACAGCGAGACGGGAACGCCCCTGGCGGCGCTGCGGGTGGATGGGGGCGCATCGGTGAACGACTTGCTCATGCAGTTCCAGGCGGACGTGCTGGGCGTGCCGGTGGTGCGTCCGCAAGTAACGGAGACAACCGCGCTCGGAGCAGCTTACCTGGCGGGGCTCGCTGCGGGGTTCTGGGCAGGGCCGGAGGAGTTGCGCGCCAAGCGGAAGGGGGACAGGCGCTTTGAGCCGCACATGGCCGCGCCCGAGCGCGCGGAGCGGCGCAGGCTCTGGCAGCGCGCGGTGGAGCGGGCGAAGGCCTGGACGCAGTGAGAAAACCGCCACTCTTCCTGGTTGGCAACGCAGACCGTTGAATCGCCAACCATCGACGCAGAATCTAAAGCACAGGAGCTGGAATCTGCGCGCACGGAGCTAAGGATGGCGGCTAGGGTTTGCAGTCATGTTGCGGAGCACCTGAAGAAGGTGAAGCCGCAGACGAAGGGGTGCGAGGAATGCATGAAGATAGGCAGCTCATGGCTGCATCTGCGCATGTGCCTGGAGTGCGGCCATGTGGGCTGCTGCGACTCGTCGCCGGGGCGCCATGCAAGGGCTCATTTCAATGAGACCCAGCATCCGCTGATGCGGTCCGCAGAGAAGGGCGAGGAATGGAAGTGGTGCTATGCGGACCAGGTGTATCTCTAGAGTTGGCGTGCTGGACACGGCTCATCCCGGGCAGAAGCCCACTGTGGTGGACCCGGACTGCGGACGCGGATTCTGGCCGCCGCGAGCAAACCAGCCAAGGACAGCTCGACAAAGTGGAGCTGCCGCAAAATCGAACGCGGCCTGATGGCCCGCCGGGTCTACCCCTCGGTTGCCGGCCCGGTCCGCAAGAATCGCCGCTGCGTCAAGGCCTGCTGGGCAAACGCGAGACCTATCTGCCGGAAGTATTCGGACCTCACATGCCGCATCCGTATATGTCGATCCACGCTAGTTATTCCTAGTGCGCGCTCGACTTGAGAAAGGGGCAAACTGGTCCTGATTGGAAGCCTCAAATGGAGACTCTCGTCGGAAGCCGGCTGGTTGTGCGCGGAGCGGTAGATAACGTTTCCGGGCAGTCAAAGAACGGTCTCGGTCCGATTTTGCACATGATGTGATTGTGGACACAACACGGCTTCGCGGATAGGATTAGCCTGTTTTGCAGGCTTGAAGTACGGTTCTCGGAGGAAGGTTCCGCGGGGAACAACCCGAAGAGTACGTACTTACACATTTTCCGTGTCATCTCACGCCAATAGATGCAATGACGCGTCATGAAGAGGAAAGAACTGCCAAAGTAGAAAGCATTCAGTTGTAACATCTTGAAAACAATCTCTCCAGCCTGCTTCGCTGTTAAAAAGTCCAAAGACCGCCCGGTCTGGCAAGAAGCTGTCGTTGAAGTGCGTTTGCAGTCGTGCACCTCAAACGGAACAGCCGGGGAAGAGGTTCTGGTTTTGCCTTGGTTTGAAAGGTCTAACCCGAGGGGTTGAGACTCGGAATGATTCCGCGCTTTTTTGTATAGGCTGAACTCCGCACATTTCAAGCCGGTCCGATGCCGAAGCCCTCACCGTGTTTGCCAGCAGGCACCTCTTTGAACACTCAATCTTGGGGAATGGGTCCGCTGGTGAGCAAGAAGCGTTTAGATTCGTGGAAGGAAATTGCGGATTTTCTAGGCCGGAGTGTGCGGACAGTACAACGTTGGCATGAATGCAACAGGTTGCCGGTGCACCACTTTGGCGGTCACAAGGGGTCGGTGTTCGGGTACGAAGAAGAGATCGACCATTGGCTTGCTGGTCTTGCCGGGGAAACGGCAACGTCACAGGCACCTGCGGAGGCGGGGCAAGGACCGTGCAGGCAAAGTACGCATGAGCTGTCAGCGACGGCCGACGCCATGTGGGAGACGCGGTCGGAGCGCAACATACGGACGATTGCGGACCTGTACCGCAAGGCGATCGATCACGACGGGACGGACGCCTCAGCGTTCACCGGGCTGGCCAATGCGATGATCTATTGCGCGCTGCATGAGATCGTGGACGCGACGATGGCGTATCCCAGCGCCGTGGAGGCATTGCGGCGGATACCGCAACTGGACTCCGAGCACCTGGACGCTAAATGCTCAGCGGCATGGATCGATATGCTTTACAACCGGAACTGGCGCCAGGCGCGCGCGGGATTCGAAGAGATCGTGCGCAAGCGGCCCACGTCGTTCGCCTTGTCAGGCCTGGCGGCGATGCACGTTGCGGAAGGCAGGCTGGGAGAAGCTTTTGATTGCGCATGGGAGGCATGGAAGCGCAATCCGCTGGTGGGCTCGCTGGGGGGGATTCTGAGCTGGATCGTGTACCTGAGCGGAGATTTTGGACAGGCACTGGAGATGGTGGCGCAGATGCGGTCGGGAGGCGGCGGCGGAAGCTTGGCGACGGTGGTGGAGGCGCTGGTTCTGGTGCAGGACAAACGGCTGACCACGCACCTGGACCGGCTGGAAAAGGCGGCGATGGAGTTTCAGCAGAATCATACGTTGCAGGGGATCCTGGCTTACGCATACGGGATGGTCGGCGAGAAGAGCAAGGCTCGGGAGAAGCAAGCATACCTGGCGCATGGTTCAGAGACGAGGATGAAGAGCAACGCGTACGCGCTGGCTCTAGTGTCGATGGGGCTGGACAATCACCAGGAGGCGATTGCGCGGCTGGAAGCATCGTATGCAGAGGGTACGCTGTGGAGCCTTGGATTCCGCACCGATCCCGTGCTGTGGCCATTGCGGGGCGATGGCCGATTTGAGAGGCTGGCAGGCAGGATCGGGTCATCGGCCCAGTTGAGGGGTGAGGAAATATTCGAGGGGCCGACGCCAGTTCGACGGCTAGGGGAAGCGCTGGCGGTCGAAAACCCATAGGTCAAAACAGGTTTTCAGCAAGGGCGGAGCCGGTAGCGAGGCTGGAGCGAGTGGACTGGCAGGCCGGCGGCATGATTACAGGCTTTTAATCCTCGGGCGATGAGGGCTGCGGAGGTCTGGCGTACCTGGAGTCAAGAGCATGCACTTCCCCACGGTTGAGACGCGATCCGGCTCATTGCGCAGAGGTGTGAAGGATTATTTCACGCGGTAATTGCGAGGCCCGGCGCAAACTTGCAGATACCGACGCATCTTGGCACTGTCAACCTGGGGAGTAGTGGCTTACTCTCAATTCCAAGAATCCAGGCGTACGCGGGGTATTTCCACACCAGGAATCTCGGGGATGGAAATGCTTTCATGCTGGTCATTAGATCCTTCCAATAAGGGGACTCTGATTCCGGCCCGTTTATTGCCTGCTTTCTTGCATCTAACTCAGCCTGGTTCATGTCAATGCTGGATTCCGGGCTTTCTTCTTGAAAGCTGGCATGCTCAGTCAGGATGGCGAAGCCTTGCGCGCGAGTAAGCGCTGCTGGAGAAATGAAACGAGGGACGCGCAATGAGCCTTCAAACGAGAGTTCCAACGAATCCTGGAACGAGCCTTACGGCGCAGGCCACCCCCGGGTCCGGCCGGCGCAACTGGTATGCCGTGTTTACCCTTCCGCAAAATGAGAAGTCGGTGGCCAGGCAGCTCGCGATGCGGGAGGTGGAGGCCTTTCTGCCGACCTATGAGACGGTGCGGGTGTGGAAGAACCGGCAGCGGATGCGCATCGTGCTTCCACTGTTTCCAACTTATCTTTTCGTACGCATCGACGGGCGCGAGCGCACCCGCGTCCTTCAGTCCCCCGGTGTGATCCATATTGTGGGCAACAGCCGGGAGCATGTGCCGGTTCCGGACGCGGAGATCGAACTGCTGCGCTGCGGGATGCGGGGCAGGAGCCTGGAGCCTTACAGGGAGTTGGTGGAAGGCAGCAAGGTCCGGATCAGTTGCGGCGCGATGGAGGGCGTGGAGGGTGTGCTGGTAAGAAAGGGCAATGGCCTCCGATTCGTGCTGGCGCTCAAGCTGATCAATCAATATGCCTCCGTCGAAGTGGCCGCCGAGGACCTGGAACCGGTAGCCGGCTGAGCAGGCGCCCCATGATTGACGCGCTCCACAGACCAGGGGTTTCTCAATAGATCCAGTCGATATCGATAGAAGGCGACTCTGGATGGAAAGCGGCCGCTCCGTCCGATGCGACGCGCAGCCCTCCAAAAAATAAAAAAAGGAATGAGAACCATGTCAAACGACTTGCCATCGAAGTCCCGTCTTTGACGCACGAGGAGCAAAAAATGCCATTGACGGCGAAGCATGCAACCCAGAAGGAAAGAATACTGAACTCGGCAACGCAACTGTTTGCGCGCCAGGGGTACCACGGGACCAGCACGCGAGAGATCGCGCGCCTTGCCGATGTGAGCGAGAACACGATCTTCCGCCAGTTCGATCGCAAAGAGGCCCTGTTCTGGGCGGTCCTGCATTCCCGCTCGGCGGCGGTGAAGCTGCGCCGCGATTTGCTTGAAGGCATGGCCGAGGGTGAAGCACCAGAGGTGATTCTGCCCAGGATCATCGAGTTCCTCTCCGACATCCTCAACTACTCGCCAGAGTTGTTGCGGCTGATCGCCGTGGCGCTGCTCGAGATGCAATGGAAGGCCGACACCTTCTGCAACGAGTACCTGTCGCCGTCGATCTCGGCGATCAGCGGGTACATGGCAAGGAATGTGCTGAACCGCCAGATCCGAAACCTGGACCCGACGATGGTGACCGCGGCGCTGACGGCGATGGTGCTGGTGCACCCATGGCTCTTGCGTCACGCAGAGACAGGAAAGACGATCTATGCCGAGAGTCGGGCCGCGGAGCGCGCCTACGCGGCGTTCTGGCTGGATGTGCTGGCGCCCCACGCGGCGGAGCGCAAAAGGTTCATCGATCCGACAACTCCGAATTGAAGAACGGCTTATCTGACATGATTAACAAACTCACATTTCTGCTTTTTGTTGCAAGCACAATCTGCTTGGGCCAATCCATCCAGGACCAATCGGTTTGGAGCACACCGAGTGTGGGGACGCAACCGGGGTCGGTCGACGCAGCCGAGCCTGCAACCGATGCAGGACAAGAACCGCTTGAAGGTCCGGACCGGAATAGAGAGATGCGGGCGCCTGTCCCGCGCACTCCGGGATTGCCGGCTGCGATGCCGAAGGGATCGGCGGATAAGGAGCCGGCGACGGCTCGGATTGTCGGGCCATTGAAGACGAAATCGGAGTTCGAGCGGTATGCCGAAGATGCGACCGGACGGCGGCTTCCGGTATACGGGCGGCAGATGTTCGACGAGGTCCCGACGACATTTGCGCCGCTTGAGAATGTGCCGGTGCCTGCCGATTATGTGCTCGGGCCGGGAGACGAGCTGCTGATCCGCGCGTGGGGAAAGGTCGAACTCAACTCCCGCCTAACCGTGGACAGAACCGGCCAGATCAATCTGCCCAGGGTGGGCACGCTGACGGTAGCAGACTTGCGCTTTGGGCAGTTGGCAGGCTTTCTGCGCGCCGCGATCGGCGGCATTTTCAAGGATTTCGAATTGAATGTCGCGCTGGGCCAGCTGCGCTCGATCCAGGTGTTTGTGTTGGGCGACGCCCGCCAGCCGGGTGCCTACACGGTGAGCTCGCTGAGCACGCTGGTGGATGCGCTGTTTGCCTCGGGAGGTCCTTCGGCGACCGGGACGATGCGCCACATTGAGCTGCGCCGCGAAGGAAGGACGGTTTCTGACCTCGATCTCTACGATCTGATGGAGAAGGGCGACAAATCCCACGACGTAAAGCTGCTGCCGGGCGACGTGATCTTCATTCCCCACATCGGACCGCAGATGGCGATCAGCGGCGACGTGAATCTGCCCGGTATCTATGAACTGAAAGGGGAGAGCACGGTAGGGGCCGCTCTGGAGAACGCCGGGGGAATCACCAGCCTGGCCGATACGGGGCGGGCGGTGCTGGAGCGGATTGATGCCCACGCGAACCGCACGGTTGAGGAGTTTGCGCTGGACGCGGCGGGACAGGCGCTGACGGTGAAGGATGGAGACCTGCTGCGCGTGTTTCCGCTGTCGCCAAAGTTTTCCAATGCGATAACGCTGCGCGGCAATGTGGCCGAGCCCGGCCTGTATCCCTGGAAAGAAGGAATGCGGGTGTCGGATCTGATTCCATCGCGAGCCTCGCTGATCACGCGCGATTACTGGAATCGGCAGAACCACCTGGTGCGGCCGGAAGGTGCCCGCCCCTTTGCCGGCGGGAGTCAGAGCGGTTTCGGAGTCCGTCCCGAAGAGGGTTTGGCCATTCCAGGGGACACCCGCAAGAACGCCTCCGGGGAAGATCTACCGGTGACAAGGGGAAACCAGTTCTCCGATTCCGGGCGAAATCGGGGACTGGATGAGCCGGGCAGCGAGAACGATATTGCAAACGATATTGCAGCTCAAGGCAGCGACCCAGGTGAAGACAGCACTTCGCGATCGGTGGCCTCTATCGGTCAGAACGGCGCGGAGATCAACTGGGAATACGCCCTGATCGAGCGTCTGGACGAGCGCGACCTGAGTACGCATCTGATTCCATTCCGGCTGGCCAGCGCGATCGACGAACCCGCTTCGCAGGCCGATCAACTGTTGAAGCCGGGTGATGTGGTGACGATCTTTTCGCGGGCAGACCTTGAGCTCCCGATGGAAAAGCACGCGTCGTTTGTGCGCGTGGGCGGAGAAGTGAATGCGCCGGGCGTGTACCGCGTGGATCCCGGGGAAACGCTGCGCGATGTAGTCGAGAGAGCTGGCGGGCTCACCGGGCACTCCTATCTTTATGCCTCGATCTTCACCCGGGTGTCGGCGCGCCTGGCCCAGGAGACGCAAATGCGGCAGTCGGCCGAGCAGATGCAGAAGGAACTGATGTCGAAGTTCGCCAATGCCGCGCCGCAGGCCGGGCAGTCCGGGGCCGACCAGCAGGCGGAGCTTGCCATGCAACAGGCGGCGCTGGCCCGGCTGACCTCGATCAAGCCCACGGGCCGGGTGGTCTTGGACATGCAGCCCACGGCGACCACGGTTGCCGACATTCCGGCGTTTCCGCTCGAAGACGGGGACACACTCTACATTCCCCCGCGGCTGAGCACGGTGGAAGTGGCGGGCGAAGTGTACAACGCCAATGCCTTCCGTTACCAGCCGGGAGAGCGCCTCATTACCTACCTGAATGCGGCCGGAGGGGCCACGCGCGAAGCGGATCCCAAGCGCATGTTCGTCATTCGAGCGGACGGAACAGTGGTAAGCCGCCAATCGCGCAACAGCCATTCGCACGGCAGCTACGACAACCTGAAGCTGTTGCCGGGAGACGCCATCGTGGTTCCGGAGAAACTGCGGGTCTCCTCCAAGATGAGCGACCTGGCGCAGGCAACGCAATTTGTCTCCCAATCCGCCTTGACCGCGGCAGCTCTCAGCGTGGTGCGGTAGGAGGCTTCATGAGGATGAACGAAGATAGCGGCCCCTGCCCGACGATCGTTGCGCCGGGTGGGATGCCCCCCTGGGGGGGGACGGCAGCGCAATCCGATGTGAACCTGCTGGACATGCTGACCCAGCTGGCGCGGCGCAAGCGGCTGGTGGCAAAAGGGACGGGGATCGCCTTCGCGGCCGGCGTGATTCTGAGCCTCGCTTTGCCTGTCCGGTACACCGCGACAACCAAGATCATGCCTCCTCAACAGACGCCATCGACCGCCTCGCTTCTGATGAGCCAGCTGACCACCGGAGGGGCAGGCTCCCTGGCCGCTCTGGCGGGGGGCGGATTGGGGTTGAAAAACCCCAACGAGATTTATATCGGTCTGCTCGAATCGCGGCCGGTGGCGGACGCACTGATCCAGCAGTTTGCACTGGCGAAGGTGTACCACTCAAGGGACATGACGGCGGCGCGCAAGAAGCTGGCCGGATATACCGAAGTCACGTCGGAAAAGGAAGGTTTTATCACGGTTGCTGTGACGGACACCGACAAGAAGCGCTCGGCCGCCATGGCAAATGCGTATACCGATCAGCTCCGCGTGCTGACCGGCGCCCTGGCGATGACAGAGGCCTCGCAGCGAAGACTCTTCTACCAGGAGCAGTTGACGCAGGCCAGGGACGCATTGGTAAGAGCGGAGATGGATTTTCAGCAGGTTCAGCAGAGCAAGGGCCTGGTGCAACTGGACGCGCAGGCCAAGGCGATGATTGCAGATCTGGCTGCACTGCGGGCTCAGGCAGCAGCCAAACGGGTGCAGGTTCAGGCATTGCGATCCTATGCCACCGAGCAGAATCCGGAGCTCGAACTGCAAGAACAACAGCTCTCGACGATCCAGGCAGAGGTTGCCACGCTCGAACAAAGCCATGCGCCAGGAGCCCCCGCCGGCTTGGGCCTCCAGGATGTGCCGGGGGCCGGGATGGACTATCTTCGGGCGCAGCACGAGGTACTGTACCGGCAGGCGCTCCTCGATCTGCTGATGAAGCAATACGACGCCGCACGGCTGGACGAAGCCAGGTCCGCAGTCGTTATCCAGGTTGTCGAGCCGGCCATTGAGCCAGACCGAAGATCTTCTCCAAAGCGCGCCGCGATCGTTCTGCTGTTCACAGCGCTAGGCCTGGCGGCCTCCTGTTTTCTGGCCCTGGCCCAATGGCGAAAGGAAGTGATTGAAGCGGAGCCGGAGTTTTCAAGCCGGCTTCAGGAGTTGAAGAGCGCGCTTTCGATGAAGAGACGGGTGAACCCCGCGGCGGTCTAGATACGTCCGAGACCATGCAGATCTGCGCCATTATTCCAGCCCACCGCCCGGATGCCGGGTTCCCGGACAGGTTGCGAGCAGTAGCGGAACAGGTGGGCTGCGTGGTCATCGTCGACGACAGCGCGTCCCCTGAGATTGCCGCGGAACTCGACCGGATCGCAAGTACTATTCCAGGTGCGGTTGTTTGTCACCACCAGAAGAACCGCGGCCTGGGCGCCTCATTGAACATGGGGGTCAACGAGGCGAAACGGCTTGGATTCGGTTGGGTATTGACCCTGGACGACGATACGACCGTGGATGCGGCGATGTGCAGCCGCCTGGCCGTGAGCTGGAACGCGATAGCGCGCACAGTGCCGCTCGGCATCCTCGCGATGTCGTGGAAGCCAAATCCGGAAAGAGCCATGGCGAAGGGCCGGACCTGGGAGATCAAGAAAATGGTCATCACCTCCGGATCGCTGATGCGCATCGAAACCTGGGAGGCCGTCGGACCGTTTCGAGAGAACTTCATTATTGATGCGATCGATGCGGAATACTGCTCGCGGGTCCGCGCCCAGGGCTTGAGGGTGGTCAAGCTCGCTGAGCAGGGATTCGCGCAGCAACTGGGCGAATCCCTGCTCATCCGCTGGGGACCCCTCCGGATTCAGCTCAACGAACACAGCCCTTTGCGGACCTACTACCGGGTCCGGAACTCGACGGTGCTGGTGAAGGAGAGGTGGCGGCAGGATCCCGCCTACATTGCAGGCGCTCTTTATTGCGATTGTCAGCAGTTGCTCGCGGCCCTGCTTTTCTATCGAGACAAGATGCGGCATCTGAAGGCAATGGCCATAGGCCTGCAGCATGGATGTGTGGGGGTTTCAGGATTCTTCCCGACCGGCGGGCAGCTATGAATCGCACCCTCGGATCAAGGGAACCAGACACCGCGCAGCTTGCGCAGGTCCGCACTGCGAAGGTCCCGCGCCCTCAGACGGTAGCCCTATTGGCCGCATTGCTGGGGGCAGTTGGAGCGATAGCGCTCATTCTCTCTCCCTCATCGGTTGCGATTCTGCTGCTGGTTCTCGTGCTATTGCCGATCGTTTGCTGGACTATTGCTCTCCGCGAATTCAGAACCGCATTGCTGTTCACAACCATCGGCGAACTCTACTCCATCAGCAATGGTACGTGGACCGGATTGGGTCCGTTGAGTCTGCGTTGGATGCTCGTTCTGGGCACGCCGCTGGTGTATGCCGCGATCGGGATTCTGGTTTGGAATCCACAGCGGCTGAGCCAATACCGCTCGAAGCCGGGACATGCGGCGGCCATGGTGAGCTTTGGGGCCCTGATTCCGCTGTTTCTCTTTGGATACGCGGTCGCTTTTACGAACAATGCGGCAGGCGCCGCCGCTCAATCGTTCGGATTCCTGCTGGTGCTTCTGCTCTACTTTCCGCTGTACCACTCCATGCGCATCTACGCACAGCAGACCGCGGCCCTGGTTCTGGGATTGAGCCTGCCCCTGGCCGTGACCATGCTCTTGATGTCGGTTGGGCCAATGGCCTATCGGCGGACGATCATGCAGAATGTTGTGGGAGACAACCCGGTGGGGATCACGGTGACCGGAATCAGCCGCGTGATGCCTACGCACATAGTCCTGATGCTGCTTCCGGTCTTTCTATCCATCTTTGAAATGACCCGGGCCGGCAGCTTCTTGCGCAAGACCGCTCTAGGCGCGATTGCGCTGTTTTTTCTGCTCCCCATGGTAGTCACATTTCTCGCCGGACCACTGCTCTCCTTGTTCGCAGTGATCTTCGTGTCCGGCGCCATTCTTGTGACCAGGCCGGCGTCGCGCAGCAATGGAAGGGCGATTCTGCTGACCGCAACCGGCCTGGCGGTTGCCGTGCTGGGAGCAGCCATGATCTTTACCCCGGACCTTCTGGATCTCAAACTATTGTCCCGTATCAGCAGCCTGGCTTCAGGAGATTTTGGAATTGATGCACGCCGGGACTATCAGCGCCAGGTCGCCGCCGAGGACTATCGCAGCCACTTTTGGCTTGGCAGGGGAGCCGGGGCACTCATGCCAAGCGTGGAAGGGGGCCCTGAACCCCGAGTCGAAATGGAGGAGCTGATGATCTTCCATCGCTACGGCGTGCTGGGGAGCATGACGCTGCTGGCTGGGTTTGTCGCATTTGCCGTCCAGCCCTTCTATGCGCTGAGAAGAAGAAGAACGTTTGACGGCAAAGCCGCGATGGCCCTGGCATTGTGGGCAAGCGCCTGCGCCATTGTCGTCTGCGGAATGGTGAACCCCTTTTTGACGACTCCGTTTCCGGCCCTGCTGATAGGGATGTACCTGGCGTGGGAAGAACGGTTGCCTGGAGGTTCCGGCACGCCTTGGGCCGCAAGGGCCGGCGTATGCCGAACGGAAGATCTGCTGATATCAAGGCCAGGTGAGTGAGATCGTGTTCAAGGATACCCAGGAATGCGCCGCTCGCGTGGAGGGAAGGGCCACGCCGGCCTCCGCGCCGGCGAACCAACGCATTGGATGGGTGGTGGGCGAATTTGCCGAGCATCCGGCGATCCGGTGGCGGTTTGGCGCCTATGCGAGGATGCGCGGAATACGACCCGTGGAAGCCACGGTCGAGGGGAAGTATGACCTGGTGTGGCTATCGCAGTCTGCCGACTACACCGCCTGGTCCAGGTACCCGCGCTCCAGCGCCAAGCTGATTGTGGATCTTTGCGACGATTACCTGTCTGAGCCCGCATTCACGCCCAGGGATACCACCAGGGAACTCGGAAAGTTCGTCCTGAGGCAGCACAGGCATCTTCACTTTTCCTTCCACAACGTCGTGGAGGCAATGTGCCGAAGGGCCGATGCGGTGGTCGTGGGCAGCGACATTCAAAGGGAGCGCGTGAAGCCCTTTTGCCCAAGAGTGGTGAAGATCCTTGACATCCATAGCGACAGCCTGGGGTCGCGCAAGAACGACTATCGGGCGGGAAAGGTCGTACATATCGGCTGGGAGGGTTTCCCGGCACTCGAGAACCTGGCGGCGATCATGCCCGTTTTGCGCGCGTTCGCCGAGCGCCAAAAGATCGCGCTTCACATCGTGACGCTCGGAAAGCAGTTCCGCTTCAGAGATCATTTTGCGACCGACGTGCGCCGCAAGCTCGGAAAGGTTTGCCGCGGCGTTCCGTTCCACTTGTACGACTGGACCAGCGCCATGACCTCCCGGATTCTGACCGGATGCGACCTGGCGATCATTCCGCTCGATCTCAGGAGCAAGTTCAACGTGGGCAAACCCGCCAACAAGCTGCTGCTGTATTGGCAGATGGGGGTTCCCGTCCTCACTTCCGCGTTGCCGTCCTACCAGGCGGAGATGAAGGAATGCGGCGCGGTGACCTGCTGCGGCAACCAGACCGAGTGGCGCGCGATGCTGGAGCGCTTTGCAACCAACGAGAGCCTGCGCCGGGATACGGCCAACCGCGCGTTCGACTACGTCGATCGCAAATATGCGGAGTCCGAGATCGCTCTCCAATGGGACCAGCTGGTGACCGATCTCGCAGGCGAGCCGGCCGCGCGGTAGGCTTCAACAACAATCCATACATCTTGCAGGGCCATGGATCTTGCAGGGCCGAAGCTGGAATCCAGCTTCAAGGAGACCGTCATGCTGTTTGCACCGGGGCCAGTCGAAATGGAAGAGAGCATCTGCCGGATTGCGGCCAGGCCCAGTCTGCCCTATTTCCGGGGTGCCGTGTTCGCTGAAACGGTGAAAAGCGTAAGCCGGCAGGTGAAGTATCTCTTTCAGACCGCCAGCCTGCCCTTGCCGATTACAGCCAGCGGAACGGGATTGATGGAGATGGCCGTCACCAACTTGCTGGATTCGGGAGATACCGCTCTGGTGATCAATGGCGGATCATTTGGGCAGAAGTGGGTGGACATCTGCAGGGCTTTTGACGTCAAGGTAATCGAGTGCAAGGCGGAGCTGGGCAAATCGCCAGACCTGAACGCGCTGAGCGAGATGCTGAAAGCAAACGTGGACGCGGTGCTGGTGAATATGCACGAAACCTCGACGGGGTACCTCTATGACATTGAGGAACTGGGATCGATGGCCAGCAGTTGCGGGGCGCTTCTGATTGTTGACGGGGTGAGTTCGATCGGCGCCGATCCTTTCAGAATGGACGACTGGCATGTGGACTGCGCCATGGTGAGCACGCAAAAGGCGCTGGCGCTGCTTCCGGGGCTGGGCTACATAGCTTTCAGCGACCGGGCCGCCGAGCGCATGGCCCGGGTGAAGCGGAAACGGTACTATTTCGACGCTCCGAAGTACATCCTCAATCTGCAAAGAGGGATGACGCCCTTTACGCCGGCGATGGCTTCGCTCCTCCAGTTGGAGGAACGGATGAAGCAGATCGTCGCTCTGGGGTTGGACCGCTGGATCGGTGGCCACGCGGAGCGCGCGCGATGCTTTCGGGAGCGCCTTCTTCGGAGCTCCAGCGAATACGCAATCTTCCCGGAGCGCTCAAGCAACGCGCTGACCGCGGTGCTGCTCCCGGAGGATGTTTCTTCGGGAGCAATCATTGAATTCATGCGGGAGAAGTACGATTGGTGGTTCGCGCCGGCGCCGACTTCGGCATGCGACCGCTATCTCAGGGTGTCCCACATGGGAAACGTAGACCGGGAACAGCTCGAGGAGGTCGTGGTCCGCCTCGAGGCAGCCGTCGCTAGCATCCGCGGAAAGGGAAAATCATCATGACAGCCATCATCATGGTCGCAGGTGTGGGATCGCGCCTGAAGAAGCAGGTGAAGCATCTGCCGAAGTGCTTGCTCGCCTTTGGAGGGGAGACCATTCTCTCCCGCAACGTACGGCTTCTCGGTGAGCACGGCGTCAAGCAAATCATCGTGGTTGCCGGTTACAGGGCCGCGCTGGTGAAGGAAGAACTGGGCGACACGGCCAGGTGCATCGTGAATCCGTTCTTCAGAGTGACCAACAGCCTGGCATCGCTTTGGTTCGCCCATCAGCAGCTGGATCTTTACGACGATCTGCTCATTTTCAATGGCGACGTGATTTACGAACCCCAGGTGCTGGAAATGGCGCTCAGCGCTGAGAAACCCGTGACCATGCTCATCGATACGTCCGTGGTCGAGCTGGCCGACTATCGCCTGTCGATCGAAGGCGATTATGTTGTCAACCAGGGCAAGAGCCTGAAAGATGAGCAGACCAGCGGCGAATACGTGGGCATTGTGGCGATGCACAAGGAGTTTGTGCCGATGTACCTGGCGCGGGTGCGCGACCTGGTGGCGCAGCGGGAACGATATGACATGTGGTGGGAAGAGGCGCTGTTCGAGATCCGCGACGAGTTCAGGGTGAAGATCAATGTGGTAGACGTGAATGGGCTCTTCTGGGCAGAGGCGGATTATATCGAAGATATCGAGCGCATTGAGCAGTGGTTCAGAACCGGCGTGGCGACACGGACAAAGAGCGCGCCGAAGATCGCGGTTGGCGATCCGGCCCCGGAACTTGTGGCCTGAAACCCGGCAACCGCGCACCACCCATGGGGTCGAGGGCATTCATGATGAAACGCATTGCGGCAAAGGTTCGAGCCAACCTGGCCATGTTCTGGAGCGTTCTTAAGAACGAGGGCGCGCTTCCCTGCATGGAATGCGTGGTGAGACGCGTCGGGGCAACTGCGCTTGGCATGAGTCCGGCGGGTCACCCGCGCATGAACCTCATGCTCTTCAGAATGACGGATGTACTCTATGACCGGATCCACAAGGTAGATACCGGCGGCGTCATCGATCTCCCGGAGATGGAAGGGCACGGCAAGAACTACGTGGCCACTCCGCCGCGGGCGTGGAAGCTGATGGTAAAGCATCTGCCGGCAAGGGTGGAGGGCTTTTCGTATGTGGACTTCGGTTGCGGGAAGGGGCGCACTCTGCTGCTGGCCGCCGAGAGGGGCTTCAAAGACATCGTTGGCGTTGACATCTCCGCACAACTGCTGGAGGTTGCCAGGGAGAATATGGCTCGCAAAGGCATCCCCGGCAAACTTGTCTGCTGCGACGTGAGGGAGTTTGAATTTCCCGAAAGGCCGCTGGTGCTGTTTATGTACAACCCGTTCTATCCGGATGTAATGCAGACAGTTGCCGAGCGGCTCAGGGAATCGACCGCGAAGACTCCTCGCGATGTCTTCATCCTTTACTACAGCGCGGCAATCAAAGATGTGTGGGTCGAGCAGGGCTTCGAGATCTTCCGGACGAGTAATGCCTGTTATCCGAATTACACGATTTATCGGAGCGCCGCCGCAGAGGCCGTCCCGGGAGTGGATCAATGCCGGCAAACAGATTCCGAGCAACCTGCGGCAATGGCTGCATCCCGTTAAGAGCTCGCATGGCTTCTGAGACCGCCGGGACAGGGAGAAGATGGGATGGACGGGTGCGCGGTCTTTATCGCATGCCCCCGGGTATCTCAACCGAATTCGCGGTTCCAAAGCGGGAAGGAATGCCCTCCTGCTTCCCGATTGGAATCCAGGCTCTCTAAAATGATCGGCAACTCTGCCGAATCAAGATGTGTCTTCCCTTATTTTTTGTTTCATGAAGACACAACGGACCTCGATGGGGTTACTGTTCTTTGCCGGAATCGTTCTAAGCTGTGCGGGATGCGCCGGAAGCGGCGGTGGAGCAAGCCTGACCGTCAAATCACCTGCCACATCCGTCACCATCATGCCGGCGACGGCCACGGTCGAGGCCGGAAGCACGCTGCAGTTAGCCGCCGCGGTTGCAGGTGATTCGAGCCCAGCCGTGTTATGGCAGATCAATGGAGCCACCGGAGGCAATTCGACGCTTGGAACCATCTCGGCAACAGGGGTGTTTGCTGCGCCCGCCGCGCTATCCGGCCCGTTGACGGTGTTGGTGACGGCCGAGGTCTCGGACTCGGGCTCGGAGCAATCAGGTTCCGCAACGGTTACGGTCAATCCCAAGGCGGGGGCAATGCTTGGAACCCTCACAGTCGGCTGGAATCCCGAGGAGACGGCCATCGACGCCAGCGGCAATGTGTGGGCCACGAATTGGGGTTCCGCGAATGTGACCGAACTGTCTGCCAGTGGAGTGCTGCTCGGCACTTACCCGGCCGGGACACAGCCCGAAGGCATTGCATTTGATAAAGCTGGAGACGCGTGGGTGGCGAACAACGGCTCCGCCTCCGTGATGCGGATGTCT
This sequence comes from uncultured Acidobacteriaceae bacterium, assembly GCA_963793885.1. GTDB lineage: Bacteria > Acidobacteriota > Terriglobia > Terriglobales > Acidobacteriaceae > Telmatobacter. Next base: position 268,272 of record CAWCBQ010000001.1, on the reverse strand, counting down.
CCCGAAGGCGCGATCCTCGACACGTTTTCAGTGGGCGCGCGGCCCCATGACATTGCCATCGATGGCGGCGGAAACCTGTGGGTGACCGACGACGGGGCGGATACGGTGATGAAGCTTTCTTCCACGGGCGCGCTGCTGGGCACCTTTCCCGTGGGCGGCAACCCGCACGGTGTCGCCATCGACAGGGATGGAGACATCTGGGTGGTCAACAACGCCTCCAACAGCGTCACGGAGCTGGCGCCTGCCGGTTCCGTGATCGGCACCTATACGGTGGGCCCCGATCCGGTTTATATAGCCATCGACGGAAGCGGAGACGCCTGGATCACAAACACCATGAACAATGGCATCTCCTCTGAACCTTCGACCGTAACAGAGTTATCGCCGGCAGGAGTGACTTTGGGGACCTTTCCAGCAGGGACGAACGCCTGGGGGATCGCGATCGACGGCAGCGGCAACGTGTGGGTGGCGAATGGATTGAGTAATCCCATCGTGTTCACGGCCGGCACGGTGACCGAGTTGTCTGCCGCCGGCGCGGCCATGGGCACCTATGCGGCGGGAATCGACGCCCTCTGTGTGTCGATCGATGGAAGAGGAAACGTCTGGGTCACGAATTCGGGTTCGGACAATCTCACAGAGTTGTCGAGCGGATCGGCGGGAGTGCCGGTTCCAATGGTCAACAAGTTCGACTAGATTGCTGGGTGGTGGAGAATCGCACCGCCGGAACCTCACCTTTTTCTGAATTCAAAACGAGGATGCGCCCCTGCGGTTTCGGGGAGAAGCTCCGGCTCGATTCGAACTTTAGGGAAGTGATCGATGGGACTCGCACGCAGCGCCCCGGCAGCTCCAATCCTTCTTGACCGAGAAGAGGAGCTGGTGAGGGGAAACACGACGAAGGACCTTTTTCTGGCTTCGGGTAAAGTCTCGCTCTACCAGGGACTGGGCCTGCTTCTGGCGTTTTGCCTGCAGGCATTCCTGTCCCGCAGTTCGGGCGCGGCAGCCTTGGGAGGATTCACGCTTTTTGTCGCATGGCTGACCATTTTATCCGCGCTGACGATCCCTGGACTGGAAAGCACCCTGGTCTATTTCCTGCCCAGGTACGGAGCGGACCCGGAGTCCCGCCGCCGGGTAGTTTTCGTCTCTCTGCTCATCACCGGGGCAGTGTCCACGATGGCCGCAGGGGTGATTCTGTCCGCGGGAGGACGGGGCCTGGTATGGATCGGACTCCCGGCGGGCGCTCGCATCGCATTTGCGTTCTCAGTCATCGTCTTCTCCATCGGGAAGTTGCTGGATGCCGTGTTTCTGGGCATGGGAGACGCGCAACTCATTGGATTTTTCAACGGGATGCGCACTCTTTTGCGGCTCCTGTTTTGCCTCCCGGTACTTTTCTATCCAAAGGCCACGGGGCCGATTCTGTTCGGCGCGATTTTATGCGAAGGAACTCTGACGGCGATCTTGAGATACAGGAAGATGCGCAGCCGGTATCCGGAGCTGCGGCGACTGGGGCAGGCGGAGAGCCCAGGTGCGGTGTTGCAGAGGCGCGCCATCGTCGCCAACGCGCTGCCCATGTGCGGCATCAATGTGATCGACACTGTGTCGCCATTTCTGGACAAGGCCATCCTGGGAGTGATTGGTTCGCTCGACATGGTGGGAATCTATCGCGTTTCTGAGAGCCTTGCCTCGCTGAACACGTTGTTCGTGGCTCCCTTCATCGCGTTTTGGCCGCATATCTCGCGCCTGTTTGGAGCCGGCAGGCTGGAGGAGCTGCGCGAGGCCTATCGAAACGTCAACCTGCTGATTATTGCCCTGATGATTCCCTTCAGCCTGGTATTGGTGGAGATGTCGGACTTTGCCCTTTCCCTGTTCGGCAAAGGCTTCGCGCATCAGGGAAGAGCGGTCCTGCTCATCCTTGCCTTCGGATCGGCCGTGGATGCGATTGCGGGGCCGGCAGGCGCGGTGCTGAGGATGACGAGTCACTCGCGGGTATCACTCGCGATCAACCTTTTCCTTTTGGTTCTTTATGCCGGACTCGGCGTTCTGTTGACCAGGAGATATGGCCTGGTGGGGGCGGCCCTGGCGAGAACCACCATGCTCGTGATGGGCAATGCCGCGAACCTGGTCGCCAACTATCTGCTCCTCAGGATCTTTCCGTACACGCTGAAGCACGCAAGTCTACTGGGGTGCGGGGTGGCTATCCTGGCGGCGCGCTACCTATGCCTGGGATCGAACTGCACAACGGAAGCGCATTCCGTGATTGCCATGGCGGAAGCGGCGGCGTTTGCCGGTTGCGCCGCTCTCATTCTCAGGGAGCAAACCAGGCAGGCAATCAAACTGATGAGGAACGCTCTTGCGGCATGAGTCGAAAGGGAGGCGTTGATGGCAACCGCAACGGCAGGCTACCGCATAATCCGGCGAGATTTCCAGCATAGCGATCCTCTTGAAGTATTGCTGGTCGATCGTTATGGGATGTTGCTCTCGCCTTGGTTTACGCGCATGTTTGTGCGGGCGCGCATCGCTCCGAACCGGGTGACCCTGCTCATGATGGCGTCCGGGGTCGCGGGTGCAATCCTGTTTGCCTTCCCTCAGACCGCGCTCAAGGCCGCCGGCCTGCTGTGCATTCACCTATGGCTGGTGCTCGATTGCAGCGATGGGGAAGTGGCGCGCATTACCAGGCGCTTTTCAACGTTCGGCAGGGAACTGGATTACACCGCCCACGTGGTGTGTCACCCTCTGTTCAATCTTGCCTTCGCCTCCAGCCTGGTGTCGATGGGCCGCTACAATCCGATGACGATCTGGATGGTTGCGGGCCTCTCGATCAGCGCCGAGATGGTCATCCGGAACATTCTAGCCTTTGATTGCATTTATGCCCTGAAGATGCAGCGGGCTCCAACCGAGGCCAAGCCGCGCGGCCTGGTGACGATCATGGCGATCCAGATCACCAACATCTTTTCGCTTTATCCGAACTTTGCCGTGATCTTCCCGATCGTCTTTCTCATCGATCGGTACTGCGGTACGTCGATGGCGATTTTCTATCTGTATCTCTACACCGGGGTCTCCACGCTGCTGGCCCTGAGGATGATGTTCAAGTGGATCAGGTCCATTGTGGACGCGTAAGGCGGGGCCGGCTGGGCGTGCGCCGACACACGTACGAGGGGAAAGGACAGGCAGATGACACAAGCGGAGTTTCTTGAAGAAATCGACGCCATCACGCAGGCCGATCCGGGCACGACCAGCCTGGAGGACAGGCTGGCGGATCTGAAGAGCTGGGATTCGATGGCGGTCATCATGTTCATCGCCATGACAGACGAGAAGCTGGGGATCAGCCTGAAGATCAACATGCTTGCCTCGGCGGAGTCGGTCGGGGACTTGGCCAGGCTTTGTGGTTGGGAGGGCGGAGATTCCGCTTCCCTGCCAAACACGGACATCGCCGGAAGTGTTGCCGTTGCGAGTGCCTGAGGCGAACAACCTAAGAAAGGGCGAGGAATCCGGGATGAAAGCAATGATTCGCGAGATAGCCTGCCATCTCCCCGAGCGGGTGCTGACCAACGATCAGCTTGCAGAGGAGTATCCCGGCTGGAGCGCGGAGAAGATCGAGGAAAAGACCGGCATCAGGGAACGGCACATCGCCGGCGAGACCGAATGCGCATCCGATCTCGCGGTGGCAGCGGCGCAGAAACTCTTTGCGCGCGGTGGCGTTGACCCGAAGCAGGTGGACTGCGTGCTTCTTTGCACCGAGAGCCCGGATTATCCGCTGCCGACGACGGCATGCCTGATTCAGGATCGGCTGGGCCTCCCAACCAACTGCGGAGCTCTTGATTTCAACCTCGGCTGTTCCGGATTTGTTTATGGCCTGGGAATGGCCAAGGGCCTGATTGAAACCGGGCAGGCCGAAAACGTACTTTTGTTGACCGCAGAAACCTATAGCAAGTACATCCATCCGGGGGACAAAAGCGTGCGCACGATTTTTGGAGACGGTGCGAGCGCAACGCTCGTCCAGGGCGCACAAGGAGAAGAGAAGATAGGGCCCTTTGTGTACGGCACGGATGGAAGCGGCGCGAAGAACCTTATGGTTGCAACCGGCGGAGGGCGCAGGGCGCGGGTGATCGATGCGGAGACTACCGAGGACAGCAGCGGCAACAGGCGGACCATCAACAACCTTTCTATGAACGGAGCCGAAATCTTCAACTTCACCTTAAAGGCGGTTCCCGAAGCGTTTTCAAGACTGTTGACCCTGTCGGGAAAGAGCATGGAAGAGATCGACCTTTTCGTTCTGCATCAAGCCAATCGCTACATGCTGGAGCACCTCAGGAGAAAATTGAAGATTCCGGACGAAAAACTGCCGTTGGCGATGGCCCACTGCGGCAACACCGTCTCGTCTTCGATCCCCATTGTTTTAGAGGGGCTCGCGGCCTCCGGCCGGCTCAAGACCGGACAATGCCTGATGCTGCTGGGATTTGGCGTGGGATATTCCTGGGGCGGCACGCTGGTTCACTGGTGAGGCCGCGGGCGCAGACGGACTCCGCGAGCGCGCCGGCGGGGCTCGAGCGGTTCCACAGTTGCTCGATCCCGAAGCGATGAGGCTAAGGGTCTTTTTATCAAGAAAAAGCCACCTCGGATAGCGCCAGAAATGACTACAAGTACTGTGGAACCGGTCTAAACCAGAATTTCATGAGAAGGCATCCTGTTGGTTGACCTGATTCAATTGATCGCCGAACGCCTGTCGCGGCAGTTGTTCTGGAGTTGGGCGGCCTTGCGCCGGCTGATGCGCGCGAAGAGAAAGCGCCAGGTCCCCATCCGCCAGCGTTGCGGACGGAGCGATCTGCTGCGCTATCTGGGCGTGATTGGCGTGCGCGAGGGCGCCCTGGTGATGGCCCATACCGGCGTGGGCGGTGTTGAGATTCGAGACGAGGGACACGCGGGCCCGTCGAACGCCCTGGTGCAGGCCCAGACGATCATAGTGGGTTTGCTCGATTCGATCGGTCCAGGCGGAACGCTGGTGATGCCCACGCATGCCGCGTATCAGACAGAGGAAGCCGGAGCAGAGGAAGCCGGGGCAGAGGAAGCCGGAGCCGAGCAAAGCGAGATTGACGCGAGACAGGAAAGAATCGTGACTTACGACCCCCGCCGGACTCCTTGTGGGGTGGGCCTGGCAAATGAACTGTTCTGGCGCAGGAAAGGCGTGAAACGAAGTCTTTTCCCGTTCAACATGCTGGCGGCGCATGGGCCGCTCGCAGATGAGTTGCTGGCCGGCAATCTGAACGAGCGGCATCCATCTCCCCACGGCGCGGACTCGGGCTATTACCGGTTCTGCCAGAAGAACGGCCTGGTGATCAGCATCGGGGTTCCGCTTTGGAACTGCCTGACCATGGCGCATGTTGTGGAGGAAGTGCGCACAGACTGGCCGATCGGGAACTTCTTTAAAGAGCGGCGATACCGCGTGGTCGAGAACGGAGAAGCCAGAGAGTGGACGGTGCGCCTGCGGCGTGACGAATTTGCGCAATTTGCCTACTGCAGAAAGAAGATGGGACGGGATTTGAGGGCCGCGGGTGTGATTCACGAGGGTCACGTGGGAACGTTGCGCGTGGATTGGGCCAGAGCCGGGGAGGTGTTTAACTTCTTCTGGCGCAAGACGGCGAAGAGGCCCTATCCCTACTTCGGTCTTTGGATGATGAGCAAGCCGTGACCGAAGGGGATACGCACCTGAGTTACTGCCGGCACACGCGTGGCCGGGCCCTGTTGATCAGTGAGCGAGGGAGCCTGTACGTTGCCCGCGGCTACACGATCGAAAGGTCGGACGACTTTGGCGCGACATGGAATCTGGATTGCCGGATTCCGGCGCGCGGATGGAAGCCGTGGGCGGCGCGGGTTTCGATCGGGGCCCGGCTGCTTCGCTTCAATATTCAGTCGATGCGGCTGCTGCAAGACGGCACACGGGTGGCGGTGGCGCGCGACGGCGTTTATGTCGCCAGGCAAGGAGAAACCGAGATGCGCCGATCGTGGCAGGTGCTGAGGGGCTCACGGCCGATCAACCTGTCCGTGGAGGGGAACCGTGTCGTATTCGGCGAATATGGCGGCGCGGAGATGGACTCGGTGGAGGTGAAGATCTATTGCTCGGACGACGGGGGCGAGCACTTCGAGCAGGCCTACGCGTTTCCCAGGGGCGACATTCATCATCTGCACAACGTGGTTGTGGACCGGCATGAGGATCACTATTGGGTGTTGGCCGGGGATCACGGGCGGACTCCGGGGATTGCCGCGCTGTCAAAGGATTTTCGAACCCTGGAGTGGGTGGCACGGGGAAGCCAGATGGCGCGGGCCGTGGCCGTGCTGGTGCGCCGGGATTACCTGATCTACGGTTCCGACACGGAACTGGAGCCGAACTACATTATCCGGCTGGAGAAGAAGACCGGCCGCTGCGAGCGCGTGGCGCCCATCGACGGCAGTTCCCTCTATGCCGCGGACATCGGCGCAACGGGATTCATCTCCAGCTGCGTGGAACCGAGCGCTGTCAACAAGGTTCGCGCAGCACGCCTGTACGGAAGCACGGACGACGAGACGTGGACTCCGCGTTGCTCGCTGGCCAAGGACCGCTGGCACAGCGTCCTCTTTCAATATGGATTGATCGTGCTGCCGTATGTGGGAGCGGCCGGCGTCTCTCACGGGATGTTCAGCGGCCAGGCGCTTGCGGATCATCATGACCGGGTGAGCATCTTCAGAGCCTGATCGAGCAGGGCGTTGCACAACAGTCTGAGCCCAGGGCAGAGCAGAAGGGCGCCAGTCCCGGGTAATTCCCTCAACAGAGAGCATGAGTGAGGCAATGGATACAAGCATATTTTCGAGAAAGACCCTGATGATTACCGGCGGAACAGGAACCTTTGGCAATGCCGTGGTGGACATGGCAACGAGGGTTGGGTTTGGCGAGATCCGGATCTTCAGCCGCGACGAGAAGAAGCAGGACGACATGCGCGATCGCCTGAAGGACCCCGCCGTGAAGTTCTTCATCGGCGATGTGCGGAACTATGACAGCGTCTTGCAGGCCATGCAGGGAGTGGATTTCGTCTTTCATGCCGCCGCTCTAAAGCAGGTCCCGTCCTGCGAGTTTTTCCCTCTGGAGGCAGTGCGGACCAATACGCTGGGCGCGGAAAACGTGATGAAGGCGGCACTTGCCTCCCAGGTGGGCAAGGTGATTGTGCTGAGCACCGATAAGGCCGTCTATCCAGTGAACGCCATGGGAATGTCGAAGGCGCTGATGGAGAAATGCATGGTCGCCAAGGCACGGATGTTCAGCGGCGGACCCACGGTCCTGTGCGGAACGCGCTACGGAAATGTGATGGCCTCGCGCGGCTCGGTGATTCCGCTGTTTTTGAAGCAGATTCAGGCTGGGGAGCCGCTGACGGTGACCGATCCTCAAATGACCCGCTTCATGATGACCATCGACGGAGCGGTGGACCTGGTGCTCTATGCCTTTGCCCATGGCGCCCCGGGAGACATTTTCGTGCAGAAGGCGCCGGCTGCCACCATCGACGTATTGGTGAGGGCACTGCTCAAGCTGCTCGATGCGCCCAACGAGGTTCACATCATCGGCACGAGGCACGGCGAGAAGCTCTATGAAACGCTGCTGAACCGCGAAGAGCTGGCGCGCGCGGAAGATCTTGGCCAGTACTACCGGGTCCCGGGCGATGGACGGGATCTGAACTACTCGCGTTTTTTCAGCAAAGGCGAGACCAGGGTATCGGAAACGGTCGACTATAACTCGCACAACACCGAACTGCTGAACGTTGAAGCGATGATGCGGCTGCTTCTCAAATTGAAGTGCGTGCAGGAAGCCATGCAGCACACGGCGGTGGCCGCGTGAAGAGGATTCTGATCACGGGAGGGCGGGGATTTCTGGGCCGCAATCTTGGCGCTCATCTCGCCGAACGCAAGGATTGGGAGACGACGACCTTCGATATCGAGGATCCGGTGGAGGAACTGAGGCGCCGGCTGCTGGATTCTGACATCATCTTCCACCTTGCCGGCGTGAACAGGCCCCAGAATCCTTCTGAATTCGAGTGGGGCAATGCCGGGCTGACGGAACAGATATGCGCTTGGCTTGGTGCGAGCGGGCGCAAGCCAAAGCTGGTCTTCAGCTCGTCGATCCAGGCGGAATCAGACAACCCCTATGGCGCCAGCAAGGCAAAGGCCGAGGAGGCTCTACGGCAATTTGCGCGGGAGAGCGGGGCGCAGGTGAGGATTTATCGGCTGAAGAATTTGTTCGGCAAGTGGTGCCGCCCTAGCTACAATTCGGTGACCGCGACCTTCTGCCATAACATTGCGCATCAGCTTCCCATTGCCGTCTCCGACCCTGAGCGCGAAGTTGAATTGAGCTACGTGGATGATGTTGTGGCCGCATTTCTCGAGGAGCTGGAGGACGAACAGGACGCGGGCATCCCCGGAGCGGGGATTCGAAGCTATCGTCTGCAGCTTGGCGACCTGGCCGGAAGAATCCAGGCATTTCACGACATGAGGTCCACGCTGACGGTTCCGGACTTTGCCGATTGGTTCAACCGCGCGCTCTATGCGACTTATCTTTCCTATGTGAGCGACGCCGGCCGGGAGACGCTGCTGGAGGCCAGGCGCGATCCCCGAGGCAGCCTTGCGGAGTTTCTCAAGACCGAACATGCGGGGCAGATCTTCGTTTCCAGAACCCGGCCCGGAGTGACGCGCGGAAATCACTACCATCACACAAAAACGGAGAAGTTCCTGGTGGTGGAAGGGGACGGCCTGATCCGGATGAGGCAGATCGACAGCGACCGGGTCATCGAATACCCTGTGGCCGGCAGTGGTTACCAGGTGATCGACATACCGCCCGGCTTTACCCATTCCATCACCAACGTGGGCGCAGGAGAGATGGTCACGCTGTTCTGGTCAAGCGAAATCTTCGATCCGAATCGCCCGGACACGTATTACGCTTCTGTCGAATCCGGCGTGCCGGTCGAGCGGAAGACATTGGAGACAGCGTGAAGGTAGCGACGATTCTCGGCACGAGGCCTGAGATCATCCGGCTTTCAAGGGTGATTGCCGCATTGGACCGTCATATGGAGCATGTACTGATCCACACGGGCCAGAACTACGATTACGAGCTGAACCAGGTGTTCTTCGAGGATATGGAGATCCGGCCGCCTGACTACTATCTTCAGGCGGTGGGGCGGACCACGGTCGAGACGATCGGCATGGTGATCTCGAAATCGAGCGAAGTGCTGACCGAGGTGAAACCGGATGCGGTGCTGATCCTGGGCGACACGAACAGTTGTCTGGCGGCTCTGGCGGCCAAGCGGCTCAGAATCCCGGTGTTTCACATGGAAGCGGGGAATCGCTGCTTTGACGAGAGGGTGCCCGAGGAGATCAACCGAAGAATTGTCGACCACATCAGCGACATCAACATGCCCTACAGCAGCATCTCGCGCGAGTACCTGCTGCGCGAGGGGATAGCCCCGGACAGGATCGTCAAGACGGGCAGCCCGATGCGGGAGGTGCTTGCGCATTACCGGGCAAAGATAGATGCCTCAAACGCTCTTGAACGCCTGGGACTCAAGCGCGGCCATTACTTCGTCCTCAGCGCGCACCGCGAGGAGAACATCGATGCCCCCGAGCAGTTCCGGCGCCTGACCGAGCTACCGAACCTGCTGGTCTCAAGTTATGGAGAGCCGGTGGTGTTTTCGATTCACCCCCGCACGCGCAAAAGGATCGAAGCGGAAGGCACGGCGTTCCCCGAGAGCGTGCGTTTGCTGAAGCCGCTGGCTTTTTCAGATTATGTCCACTTGATGATGGGCGCCCGGGCAACCTTGTCTGACAGCGGCACGATCACCGAGGAGTCCTCGATTCTGAACTTCAGGGCTTTGAATATTCGTGAAGCGCACGAGCGCCCTGAGGGAATGGAGGAAGGAGCAGCGATGATGACCGGGCTTGACGCAGAGCGCATCCTGGAATGCCTGAGGGTTTTGGAGTCCCAGACCACGGGCGCGCAGCGAACCCTCGGAATTGTGGCCGATTACGACGTTCCCAATGTCTCAGAAAAGGTGACGCGGATCCTGCACAGCTATGTGAGTTACATCAACAGGAACGTCTGGCACAAGACAGGGAAGGGATAAGGCTCGGCGGGCGGGCCGGAAAGAGATGCGGCGGATGCTCCCTTCAAAACACCGGCTTTGGATACTCAGCGAGGTTTTTTACCCTGAGGAAACGGGCACCGGTCATTACATCACCGGGATTGCGGAGTACCTTGCCCAGACTCGGAACGTAGCTGCGCTTTGCGTGCAGCCCTCTTATTCGAGCGCAGGAGCGAGAGCGCTCCCCAGAGAAGAGCATGGGGGTGTGGAGATCTTCAGGTGCGCAGCAATTTTATTGCGCGGCAGGAGCCTGGCGGCGCGGCTATTGAAGATGAGCTCGATTACGCTTTCGCTCTTTATGAACGCTCTGTTGCGCGTGCGCAAGGGAGACTCGATTCTTGCGGTGACCAACCCGCCGACCTTGCCGGTAATGGCCGCCATTCTGTCGTGGGCGCGCGGCATACCTTACACGCTGGTGGTTCACGACGTCTATCCGGAGATTCTGGCGGCATGCGGCAAGACAACCACGCGTTCGCTAACCTACAGGCTGATGCTTCGGATCAACCGCTGGGCCCTGCGGCGCGCCAGCCGGATCACGACGATCGGCGCAGATATGATGGAGCATTTGACGGCGGTCAGGGGAACCGGAAGCAGTGAGGGAATCACGATGATCCCGCTGTGGTCCGATCTTGGCGACGTAAATCCGGACCGGAAGGAGAACAACGCGCTGCTCGAAGAGATTGGAGCGGCAGACAAGATGGTGGTTCTCTACGCCGGCAACATGGGATTCCCTCACGGTATCGACACGCTCGCCGAGGTCACAAGACGCCTTGCGGGCGACAAGGACATTCATTTTCTATTTATCGGATCCGGCCCCAAGCGGAGAATCATTGAAGAGCTGGCCGACTCGGGAGCAGGGAATATTACGATCCTCAATCCACGTGCAAGAGCGGAGCAGAACGAGTTCTTGAACGCATGCGACGTGTCGATCCTCTCCCTGGAATCCGGGATGCTCGGCCTTGCGGTTCCAAGCAGGACGTACAACATCATGGCAGCGGGAAAACCGGTGATTGCCCTGGTCTCAAGCCGCTCTGAGACGGCCAAAGTGGTACTGGAAGAGGGGATCGGGTGGGTAATCGAGCCTGGGGATGTCGCCGGCGCGACGGCGGCGATCCTCGAGGCAAAGATGAATCGAGCCCTGCTTCGGGAGATGGGTGCAAGAGCCCGTAAGGCCGCGGAACAGAAATACACTCAGGATTCAATCCTAAGACAATTTGACTCGTTACTTGCCGATTTGACCTGAATCGATCGCTGCCCCTTATCGTTCGAGGGCAGAGACCAACCCAGCCGGCGCTCCTGGCGACAGGGACTTATGCCAACGATCGTGCCAATCCTCATCGTCGTCCTGCTGAGCTCCTTTCTAGGAACGGGGATAGCCCTTGCCTTTTGCCGCCGCTATGGGCTTTTCGACGAGTCGAATGCACGCAGTTCCCATACGCTGCCGACACCGCGAGGAGGAGGATTGGCGATCGTCGCGGTATTTCTGCCCGCTGCTCTTTTGCTCATGGATAAAGGCGCCTTACCCGGGGAAGTTGGCAGGGCGCTGATCGGGGGGGGTGTTGCGGTGGCAGGGGCAGGGGTTCTGGACGATCGGTTCCATCTTTCGATCCGACTCCGGCTCTTGACTCAATTCGCGGCGGCAGGATGGGCACTTTGGACCCTGAAAGCGTCAGGCTCTACGCTCCCAGACGGACTCACCGGGGGTTGGCGCTGGGCTGGCTGCCTTTTGGTGCTTCTAGGGCTGGTTTGGATGATCAACCTCTACAACTTCATGGACGGCATCGACGGCATTGCTGGAACAGAAGCAGTCTGCGTGAGCGGACTGGGCGGGTTGTTGCTGGTATGGACCGGGCAGGCCGGGTACGCGCAGGGTGCTTGGACCCTGGCAGCGGCGAGTGCAGGCTTTCTGGTGTGGAACTGGCCGCCCGCCAGAATCTTCATGGGGGACGTGGGAAGTGGATTCCTGGGGTTTGTTTTCGGCGTACTCATGCTATTCAGCACCCGGGAACGTCCGGAGCTTGCCTGGTGCTGGTTGATCCTGTTTTCCGCCTTCATTGTTGACGCGACCGTGACGTTGATGCGCCGGATGGTGAGCGGGGCGCGATGGTACGAGGCGCATTGCGACCACGCCTACCAGCACGCGGCACGCCGCTATGGCAGCCATCTGAAGGTTACGTTGACCTTAACCGCGATCAATGCGGTATGGCTGTTTCCGCTGGCATGGGCGGCGAGCGTGCGCCCTGCGCTTGGACCGCTGTTCGCCTTGACGGCGATCACTCCGCTTGTCTGCCTGGCGCTAAGATTCGATGCCGGCCGGGCTCAGACATCGCCGGGCGAAACGCAGGGAGTTCAGGACCAGGGACGAATCGTTTCTGTGCTGTCGACCCCGCGGACCTCGGCTTCCGTATCCAGTTCGGAGACGTTGAGGAGTATCCAGAAATCACTTCTCGCACGCCCCGAGTGAGCGAGCCGCAACACCGGCTTTGTGACGGAGATGAGGAACTCCGGATCCGCTGACAAGAGATCACCGTTCCCCGGCTCTGTCTGACCCGTCGTCTGGCCTCTTAAACCTTTCTCAATATGGAACTGAGGACTTCGTACAGCTTGTATGGAGAAAGAGCTGCAAATCATAGCAGGTTCCGTTCGCTATAGCGGTTTCAGGATTGCTGTACCCAGAGGTATTGCACTCAAGTCGACCCGACCCCAAGGAGGGGCGACTTGGCACGAAGCACAATAGGGCAAACCTATCCTGAAACCGCTCTAGCTTGGCCTTTGCATTGCAATAGATTTCGAGCAGCAGTGCACCGCGGGGTGATGCGGCGCCGGGGTTCTGAAGGGTAGGTAACAGAAAAATGCATAAATTACAGGAATTGTTGGAAAACCTTAAGACTTGGCGCAGGCCCATTCTATGGGCACTGCAGATTGCGGTCTTCGCATTCTCGGCGGTGACGGCATTTCTGCTGCGGTTCGATTTCACCGTGCCCGCAATGGATTTGCGTTATCTGGCCTATGCGGGTCCGATCTGGATCATGGTCAAGGTGGCTGTGTTCCGTGCCGGAAATCTTGACCGGGGACTGTGGCGTTATGTGTCAATGGCCGACATGTACCGGGTTGCGCTCGGCAACCTGGTCGGCTCGGTGGTGAGCTGTGTGGTGATCATTGCGGTGGCGCCGCCGGGATTTCCCCGCTCGATTTTCGTCCTCGATCTGATGGTGTGCGGGCTGGCGACTTTTTCACTGAGGCTGACGGCGCGCATTCTGCAGGAGAGACCGATCGCCGGCTGGACCGAGAGGCTGGCAGGCAGGAAAACCCTGATTTACGGCGCGGGCGACGCCGGGATCATTTTACTGAAGGAGATCCGGAACAATCCGAAGCTTTTGTACCGGGTAATCGGCTTTGTGGATGATGAACCAGAGAAGCAGGGCCTGCGGGTGGCGGGCGTGCCGGTGCTTGGCGAAGGAGAAAAGGTTGGCTCGCTGGTAAAGGAGCACGCAGTGAAGACAATTCTGATTGCCATGCCATCCGCCACGGGCGCGGAGATGACGAGGATCCTGGGACTGTGCCACGGCGCCGGCGCGGAATGCAAGACCGTACCAGGGTTGGGCGAGATGATCGAGAATCACGCCCTGGTTGGTCAGATTCGCGAGGTGGCGGTGGAGGATTTGCTGGGAAGGACACCGGTGCGCCTGGAAGAGAACCAGATTCGCAGCACGATCGCGAACAAAGTTGTGATGGTGACCGGGGCCGCGGGCTCGATCGGTTCCGAGCTATGCCGGCAGATTGCGCGGTTCAACCCGGCAGGGATTGTGGGTTTCGACAATGCGGAGTCGCCGCTGTTTGAGATTGAACAGGAGATGCGCCGCACATTTCCGGGAGTTCCATTTCATCCCGAGATCGGGAGCATCCAGAATCGCGCCCGGTTGGACGAAGTGCTTTGCCATCATCGGCCGCTCGTGGTGTATCACGCCGCGGCCTTCAAGCACGTGCCGTTGATGGAAGCGCACGTATTTGAGGCGATCGAGAACAATGTCTTCGGGACCTACAACGTGGCGGAGGCCGCGGCCGATCATGGGGTCGAGGATCTGGTGATGATCTCCTCCGACAAAGCTGTGCGGCCAACGAACGTGATGGGCACAACCAAGCGCATCGCGGAACTGCTGCTGCTGACGCTGCAGAACGGCCGTACCAAGTTTGTGGCGGTCCGATTTGGCAACGTGCTGGGATCGAACGGCAGCGTGATCCCGATCTTCAAGAAGCAGATCGCGGCAGGCGGCCCTGTGACGGTGACGCATCCCGAGATGCGCCGGTTCTTCATGACCATCCCCGAGGCCTGCCAACTGGTGCTGCAAGCCGCGGCCATAGGAAAGGGGGGGCAGATTTGCGTGCTCGACATGGGGCACCCGGTGAAGATTGTCGACCTGGCCAGAAATCTGATTCTGCTTTCCGGACTAAGACCGGATGAAGACATCAAGATCGAATTCACAGGCGCGCGGCCTGGAGAAAAGATGTACGAAGAGCTCAGCACGCTGCTCGAAGACACGATTCCCACGGTTCACGAGAAGATAAGAATCTTCGTGGGGAATGGAATGCCGGACGACGACATGCTGACCTGGCTTGAAACGCTGCGCGAAATTTGCGACGCCCGCGATACCGGCCGCCTGGTTCTAGCGCTCAAGGAGATGGTTCCGGACTATAGCCCCAGTACCGACCTGTTGAAGAGGGTGATCCGCCTGCTGGATGAGCCTCGCCAGGCGGCCTTCAAATTGCTGGGCGAGGCTGGCATCGGGGACGGAATGCGGGTAAAGAAAGCGATACGTTCCGGTATGCCTTCGTTCCCCTTGCCGGAATCGCTTGCAATCGCCGCCGCCAGAGGTCAAGAGAAAACAATCAACAAGTTATGCAATTGAATTCCCTCATCCGTCAGAGCGCGCTCGCTTTCCTGATGCTTTGTCTCGTGCCTGGGACGGCTCCTTCGGGCGCCGCGCAAGAACATGCATCGGAAAGGGAGGCGCAACCGGTTGAGGGCGGCGACGCTCTGCAAGCGTGCGAGCCCTCGACCGCGGCCACGGCCTACATTCCGGTCGACAGCTGGGTCTACCCGGCGATGATGCGGCTGTATGGCTTGGGTTTTGCGAGCAAGGTTTACCTGGGCCTGCGCCCCTGGACGAGGGCCAGCCTGAGTCACATGCTGGCGGAGACCAGCGCTCAGATCAGGGATGCGGATCTCTACGGGGATCCGACAGTTGGCGAGGCTCAGGACATTTATGCGGCGCTCCAGAGGGAGCTGCAACTCAATGAAAACGGGGCGTGCGGGAGGGTCAAGAGCGAAGCGGGAGTGGAATCAAGTTACTCCGTGATGCGCGCCATCAGCGGAACTCCGCTCGAGGACAGCTTTCACCTTGGATCGACAATCATCAATGATTATGGCCGGCCGTCTCAAAAGGGCTTTAATAATTACTCAGGCATTAGCGGTTACGCTTCGGCCGGGCGCTTTCTGATTTATGCACGCGGGGAGTTTCAGGGTGCGCCTTCCGCAGCCGGGTACTCAACCGCAATGGCCGAGACATTATCGAACATCGACTACATCCCCTTCATCAACCCGGCCAGTGGGCTTCCCTACGTTCAACAGACGATTCAGCTGGGACCGATTGCGGCGGCGACTCAAGGGCGATTCCTTGAAGCTTACACTTCAATCCAATTGTTTGACCACATCGTATCTTTTGGCAAACAGGATGAGTGGCTGGGACCCGCGCTGGGCGCCGGCATGGCCTACTCGAATAACGCAGAGAACATCTATTCGTTCCGCATCAACCGCATTGAGCCGATCAATATTCCGCTGCTCTCCCGATTCACAGGGCCTTTCCGTTACGACTTCATGGTGGGAAAGCTGCGCGGACACACCTATATACCCAATCCTGCGTATGCCGCCAATCCATCCCCCGACCTACCCAATGTGATCAACCCCGGCGACTCCTGGGTGCATGCAGAGAAGTTCAGCTTCAAGCCCACGCGCGATCTGGAGTTTGGCTGGGAGCGGACGGTGATCTGGGGAGGCAAGGGGCATGAGCCTGTGACTCTTCGTACGTTTCTCAGGAGTTTCTTCAGCACCCAACCCACCTATCCTGACGAGAAGTATGGCAGTCACGATCCAGGCGCACGCTTCAGTGCCTTCGATTTCACCTACCGTCTTCCTTTCCCGCGCAACTGGCTGACACTCTATACCGACTCCGAGGCGCATGACTCGCCCAGTCCAATTGCCAAGCCGTATCACGGCTGCTTCCGGCCCGGACTTTACCTTTCCCATGTTCCCGGAGTGCCAAAGCTGGATGCGCGCTTTGAAGCCGTGGATACCGACTCCTCCTACCCCAGCAGCATTGGCGGCCGCTATCAATATTGGGAAGTAATCCAGGTTCAGGGCTATACGAACAATGGCCAGCTCTTCGGCGATTGGGTCGGACGCGAAGACAAGGGCGGACAGGCCTGGATTACTTACCATCTGAGCGGCAACGAGTGGATGCAACTGGGGCTGCGCAACCAGAAAGCCGCCAAGGACTTTATTCCCGGAGGCACCACATTGAACGACGTCGATTTTCAGGTGGTGAAGCGCGTGGGCAAGGATTTGGAAATCAAGGGCGACTTCACATATGAGCGTTACAAGGCTCCTGTCTACCTGCCCGGCGAGCAGACGGTGACGGCCACATCAATTCAGCTCACGTGGTTTCCGACGCGTAGGGTAAGCTTCTAGTCAGCTCGGGACGGCGAGGCACAAGCCGGTAGCGTGAAGTGCAACCGGGCTGCATCTGGACATGGAAGCGGCGGCTGAGCAGGACAATTGCTGCGAATGGATTTGAGGAAGTGTTGCAGGCGAGGCCCTCCCCGGTTCTTGCTGATGAAAAAGCCCCGGCCATGGCCGGGGCTTTTTCATGCGAGGTGAGAACCAGGCTACATAGCAGGGACGAGATTGGGTACCATGTTGCGGCCATTGACTTGCAGCAGCTCCGCTGTGCGGGCAGCCATCTCTGTGTACATGGACGCGGCGCGCGAGACATTAACGCCGATGCTTTCGTTAACCTGGCTGAAAGCGTACTTTGCGAGGGCGGAGATCACACAAACCCTGATCTGCATGGCATCGCTGCGCAGGGCGGCAATCAGTTCGGGATCGACCGTGGTGCTGTTGCGGGCCGCATAGTCGGCCATCTCAAGCATGACGCGGGCGTTCTCGTAAATGGTCCAGAGCCCCTGCGCTCCGCGGATGAGCCGCCACTGTTCTTGCGGCGTCACATGCATGCTTCCATTCCATAGGGACTGATCGCCGAGACCCCGGGTACTGGAGTCAAGGCGCAGCCGTACCACCAGCGAATCCCAGGACTGGTTGTTCCGGCGACGCATCGAGTTTCTGAAAGCGTTGAGGCACGCCGCAGCCACAGCGATGGCAACAATTTGAAGGAGAGCCAAGATCATCGTTCGTCCTCGGCCGGTAAGCGGCACCTGTGGATGATTCAAGGAAAACCCTAACCGTTCCTTCTCAACAGCAGTTGGGGAAACCGAGAATCAGTTGACATCACTACCGTAGGGCGATGTACCGATAGGAGCAATGGCACTTTTGGGTCACAGTCCGGCGGTGGAAAGCTCTGTGTCGTGCAGGCAAAGTCAGCCGAATCTGCATGTTCTATGATTAAGAAACGAGGGCAAGCGCGCGGAGAGAGGAAGAGTTACCTGTTTTTCTCTACAGGATATTTTTAACGGCAATCATTGCCTGGTGCGAATCTGCAGCTCAAATGCGGGCGGGGATTAACCCGGCCGAAGCGGCATTGCCGCCCGTGAGGGTTGCCTGCGCGCCCGTCCCTATCATCGAAAAAGGACCAAATAATGACCACAATTGACTCCAAAGACCTGTTGCAGCAGTTTGCAAGCGACAACTACGCGGGCGTCTGTCCCGAGGCATGGGACGCGAGTGAAGAGGCCAATCAAGGCCACGCAACGTCGTATGGAGACGATCCATGGACGGTAAGGGCCGCGGATGCATTTCGGGAACTTTTCGAGACGGAATGCGAGGTTTACTTTGTTTTCAACGGCACGGCAGCTAATTCGCTTGCGCTGGCGTCGCTTTGCCAGTCGTACCACTCGGTGATCTGCTGCGACCAGTCGCACGTCGAGACGGACGAATGCGGGGCGCCGGAGTTTTTCTCAAATGGATCGAAGCTGCTTGTGGCCCCCAGCGCCGACGGCAAACTTAGCTCCGCGGCGATACACGAACTGGCGACCAAGCGCCAGGACATTCACTACCCCAAACCGCGCGCAGTAACGCTGACCCAGGCGACGGAGACGGGTCGCGTTTACTCGCTGGCGGAGTTGGAGGCAATTGCAGAGGCGTGCAAGGCTCATGGACTCTCGCTGCACATGGACGGCGCCCGCTTTGCGAATGCGTGCGCGAGCCTGGGTTGCCGGCCGGCGGAGATGACGTGGAAGCGCGGCGTGGATGTGCTCTGCTTTGGAGGGACAAAGAACGGCATGGCCGTGGGAGAAGCGGTGCTGTTCTTCGATCCCAAACTGGCCGTGGATTTCGATTACCGCTGCAAGCAGGCCGGACAACTGGCATCGAAAATGCGTTTTCTTTCCGCTCCCTGGGTGGGCATGCTGGAGAGCGGCGCGTGGCTGCGCAACGCCGCGCACGCGAACGATTGCGCACACTACTGTGCAGAACAGATCGCGGGGATTGCTGGTGTGCGTCTGGCAGGGCCGGTTGAATCCAATGCGATCTTTCTTCAGGCTCCTGAGGATTTGCTCAAGCGGATGAACGCGCTGGGATGGAAGTTCTACACCTTTATTGGCGGCGCGGCGCGGATCATGTTTGCGTGGGACAGCGACCGGGAGCGCGTGGACGCTTTCTGCCGCGACTTGAAAGAATGCGCAGCGCGGCAGGCCTGAAGCCGCAAGCCAATCCTGGCGGATACTTCGCCGGCGGGCGCGTTCTGTCGGGAAGTCATGATGAGAGCGACCCGCTGCCGGGTTGAATGCGGCCCGGAGACAATTCATGGCGAACGCCAAGGGGCTTTTTCCATTTGCAAAACGAGCCTTCAAGCGTCTATCGTAGGCGGAGTCGAGCAGCTTAATTATGCTGCGATGCGAGTGAACCCGCGAAGGCTGGATTGCCGATCGCGATCAAGGGAGGATTTATGGGAGTGTCGGAGATTGTGAAATCGGTTGACCGCGAAATCGCATTGCTGAAACAGGTGCGCGCACTGCTGAGCGGACCAACTGGAGCAGCGCCGAGAAAGCCGGCGGGCAGGCCTAAGAAGGCGATGGCGACCTCCACCGCGCAAACGCCGGCAAAGAAGGTTGCACGCAAAAAAAGGCGTCTCACCCCTGAAGGACGGAAGCGGATTGCCGAGGCGGTGAAGCGGCGCTGGGAAGCACAGAGGAAAGCGGCGGCCGCAGCTTCAAAATAGGCAATTGTCATCGAGGAAGAGGGCCGGTGCGGGATTAAACCTGCGCCGGCCCTTTTATTTGGCGCGCTTCAAGTCATGAATGGTCGCGGTGGGCAGGCTGCTCTAGCGCTGGGGCGTTACCCATTGGCCGGAGCTGGCGGAGTTGAAGATGGCATCAATGACAGCCATGTTTCCGATCGAGTCTTCGAGGGTTACGGGGCCCTCGGTTCCTTCGCGCACAGCCCTGGCAAAAGCCTCCCCCTGCAGGGTGTACTGATCGCACGCCGGGAAGATTTCTGTCGTGATGCCACCGCCGGTGAGATCGCCATCTGAGTCGATGAAGAGGCGGGTGGGGCGGTCAGGTGGCGCGTTGAATGGAATTTCAATTTCGATACGGCCGCGCGTGCCAAGAAAGTGAATGCGCTGATAGGGAATCTGCTGGGTGCCGCAGGTGAAGATGGCGTGGCCGCCGGGAAATTCGAGGAGCGCCGAGGTAAGGCGGTCGGTGTGCATTGCCGGGTCGCGATCGAGGGCTGCGACTACGCGCGTGGGCTCCTGGCCGAAGGCGTAACGCGAGGCGTGGATGAGATAGCAGCCGATGTCGTAGAGGCCGCCGCCGCCGCACTCCACCTGGTTGCGGATGTTGGCCGGGTCGGTATTGTAGTAGCTAAAGACGCCGGTGACGGAGCGCAGCTCTCCGATGCGGCCCTGGGCGAGGAGCTCGCGCAGGCGGAGCCACTGCGGAAAACTGCGGATCATGAAGGCTTCGCAGATATTGACCCCGGTGCGTGCGCGCACCTGGAGCAGCGTTTTGGCTTCAGCCACGGTCAGGCTGATGGGCTTTTCGCAGAGTACATGCTTGCCTGCTTCGGCGGCTTTGATGGTCCAGGGAACATGGAACTGATTGGGCAGAGGATTATAGATTGCGTCGATATTTGGGTCGGCGAGCAGCTCTTCATAGGATCCGTAGGCCATGGGAATATCGAGCTCGGCTGCAGCCTGACGGGCCTTGGCCAAATCGCGGGAGGCGATGGCGGCGATGACGGTGTTCTCGCCCTGCTGCATGGCAGGGAGAACCTTCCTGAGACCGATGTTTGCGGTGCTGAGAACTCCCCAGCGGAGCTTGGCAGACATAGGAGAATGATACAGCGAGAAAACGGCGAAACGGCCGGGCTGCTTCTACCGGGCGGTGGCAAGGCGGACTGCTTCGGCAGCATCTGAAACGACCAGCAGCAACTGGCGGTTCTCCGGCCTTCAGAAAACCTGGTCGACGGTGGAATCGAGAAATGTGAGCAAGCCATCCCAATAGCCGACGGTATTGATGAGGATGCAGGGCTTGGCATGGAGTCCCAAGCTGGGCCCAGGTGACGGCTTCCATCAACTCGTCGAGGGTGCCGTAGCCGCCGGGCAGCACAAGAAATGCATCGGCCAGCTCGGCCATGCGCGCTTTGCGCTCGTGCATGGTGGGAACCAATTCGAGCGCGGTCAGGCCGGCGTGGGCGATCTCGCTGCCGGCAAGAACCTCGGGCAACACGCCAATCACCTCAGCGCCGGCAGCGAGCGCCGCATCAGCGACGGCGCCCATCAAGCCGACATTGGCGCCGCCATAGACGAGCCCCAGGCCGGCCGCGGCGATCGCCTGCCCAGGGCCGCGGCTTCGGTACGAAACGCAGGGCTGATTGCCATTCGCCGATCCGCAATAGACGGCGACGCGGCGCAGAGGTCGGTTTTGAGTTGGTCATTGATGACTAAGGATAACGCCACGGCATGCGAAGGAGAGCTACGCCGGGCCGGACGCACCCTGGACCTGCATCCTCGCAGCCCCAAACGGTACACTGGAACAAGGACGCTTCCCGCCTGGACCCTCGCCTTGCAACCGCTCCTCTCCAATCTGAATCCCGAACAGCGCGCCGCAGTGGAGGCCACCGAAGGGCCGCTGCTGATCCTTGCCGGGAGCGGGCTCAGGCAAGACCCGCGTGATTACCAGCCGCATTGCCTGGCTGATTCACGAAAAGGGTGTTGCGCCCGACTCGATTCTGGCCGTGACCTTTACCAACAAGGCCGCCAGCGAGATGGGCGAGCGGGTGGACCGGCTGCTGGGACACGGCACGCTGGCCAAGCCGCTGATTGCGACCTTTCACTCGCTTTGCGTGCGGATTCTGCGGCGCGACATTGAAGCGCTGAAGGTGGGCAACGAGGGACTGACGCGCGCGTTCGCCATCTACGACGAGAACGACCAGCAGGGGATCGTGAAGCAGATTATGAAGCGCATGGGGCTGGACACCAAGCAGCTGACGCCGCGCACGGTGCTGGGCCGGATTTCGTGGGCCAAGAACCACATGGTCGATCCGCAGGAGTATTACCTGGCGTCGAAGGATCCGAACAGCGAGCGGATTGCGCACATCTTCAAGGGCTACCAGGCGGAACTGCGCAAGAACAATGCGCTGGACTTCGACGATCTGCTGCTGGAGGCAGTGCGGCTGCTGAAAGTGTCGAGCGAGGCGCGGGAGCGCTACCAGCGCCGCTATCGCTACTTGCTGGTGGACGAGTACCAGGACACGAACCGGCCGCAGTACGAGCTGATGAAGCTGCTGGCCGGCGACACAGAAGAATGTGTGCGCGGTGGGCGACGAGGACCAGAGCATTTATTCGTGGCGCGGCGCGGACATTCGCAACATTCTGGAGTTTGAGAAGGACTTTCCGAACGCGCGGATCGTGCGGCTGGAGCAGAACTACCGGTCGACGCAGGTGATTCTGGAGGCGGCGGGCGCGGTGGTCGCAAACAATCTTCGCCGCAAGGGCAAGAAGCTGTGGACCGACCGCCAGGGCGGAAGCCTGATCGGCTACTACGAAGCTCCGGACGGCGAAAACGAGGCGCTGTTTATCGCCGACCGCATTCAGACATTTCTTGCGGCAGGCGGATTCGGCAGCGGCGGCAAGACCGCGAAAGGGCGCACTGCGCGGTGCTTTACCGGACCAACTCGCAGTCGCGGCTGGTGGAAGAAGCGCTGCGGCGCTACAACATCAGCTACACGATGGTGGGCGGCTTCAGCTTTTACGAACGGGCGGAGATCAAGGATCTGCTGGGCTACCTGCGGCTGGTCCGCAATCCGCATGACTCGATGGCGCTGCAGCGGGTGATTAATACGCCGGCGCGGGGCATCGGCAAAACGTCACTGGAGACGCTGGAGCGGCTGGCGCTGGAGACCGGGCAATCGACGTGGGACGCGACTTGGCGGCGGCGATTTCGAACCGCCTGATCCCGTCGCGGGCGCTGATGGCGATTGAACGGTTCAGGCAGCTGATTCTGGACGCGCAGGCGATGATGGATCCGGACTTTGCGGGCAAGCTTGCCGGCGATGCAGAGCCAGGAGGAAGACGCGGATACCGGATTCGGGTTTGGGGTCTCGGCAGACGAAACGGTGAGTGCGAGACGCGGCGAGCGCCGACTCTGCGGCGGCGTTCGATTTTGGCGGGAGCGAGGAGCAGATTCCGCTGCTCGACGCTTCGAATTTTTCGCCGTTTGCCGCGGCAGACCAGTCGGCCGTTTCTGAAGATGCCGAAGCAGACGGTCGGCGCTGAAGAGCGACGGTGACGCAGCGGATCGGATCGCGGCCGTCAGGAGAAGCCGCATTCAGGACGCCAGGAGATGCGGCCACGCTGCCTGAACTGATTCGGTTTCTGATTGACCGGACCGGGTACATCAAGGCGCTGGAGACGGAGGGCTCGCCGGAGGCCTTCAGCCGGATTGAAAACCTGAAGGAACTTGGCGAACGCTGCGCACGACGCCGAAGTGCGCGGCGAGACGCTTGGCCGATTTTCTTGACCACGCGGCGCTGGCCTCAGACACAGACCAATACGACCCAGATGCGCGCGTGACGCTGATGACGCTGCATGCGGCCAAGGGACTGGAGTTTCCGCTGGTGTTTCTGGCGGGACTGGAGGAGGGGCTGTTTCCGCACTCGCGGACGCTGCAGAATCCTGAGGAACTGGAAGAGGAACGGCGGCTTTGTTACGTGGGCATGACGCGGGCCATGGATACGCTGATCTTGACGCGGGCGCACTACAGGCGGCGGTACGGGAACGACGCGCCGGAGATGAGCATTCCTTCGCGGTTTCTGGAGGAGGTTCCCGGCCCGTTGATTGAGAACCTGGGCGGGCGCAGCCCCGCGTGGGGGACGCCGGCGTATGGCGGCGGTTTCAGGGCAGGACGACCGCGCACTCACGCGGGCGGAGAGTTTGACGGACAGCATTACAACTACGAGGACGAAAGCCAGGAGGCTTACAATCCCTCGGAGCGTGGAAAGAAAAGTGCGCCGTCAAAGCCGTTTGTGGCTTCATGGATGACGGCGAAGAAGTCCGCAGCAAAGCAGGAGTCGGGTGGCGAGAGCATGGACGCGAGTTTGCCGGGGAAGGCAGATTCGATCGACAACATCGCGCGGTTCTTCGGCGGAAAAGCAACTGCGGGCAAGCCGGGCTCGCTGGCGCGGCCGGTGATGGCGATCGACGAGATGCGCAGCCCGGCGGGCCTGAAGAAGGGGCAGCGGGTGCGGCATTCCAAATACGGCGAAGGAACGGTGCTGATGCGCGAAGGCGAAGGCGAAGACGCCAAGCTGACCGTGATGTTCAATCGCCACGGAATGAAGAAGCTGATGGAGAAGTTCGCGAACTTACAGAAAATATAGGGAAGTCTCTCACCCCTGGCGCCAAAGGTCTTCCAGCGCGGAAACCGGGCAGGTTGAGCCGCAGGTGCTCCACCAGTTTGGAGATGGCCGCATCCCGCTCAGAGGCTGAAGCCCAGACCCTTCTGGAGGGATGGGCATTGGCGTTTTCGGTAAGGTTTCTCACAATTTTTCCTCGCATGCGGCCCAGAGGCCCATGGTTTCAATCCATCGGCAAACGTGCGAGCTTTTCAGCTCTTGTTGGTTGAGAGAAGACGCCGGACGGTTCTTCGAGGGAACGATCGTTCCTGCATCTTCAATTACAGCGGTTCCACAGTTGCTGTATCCCGAAGCGATGAGGCTAAGTGGCTTTTTTATCAAGAAAAAGCCACCTCGGATAGCGCCAGAAATGGCTACAAGTACTGTGGAACCGCTCTCGAAGCGGGACGATTGTGCGTAACGTGGCTCCCCTGCTCCGTCTCTGTTCCTCATTGTGCGCGGAGGCGAGGTTATTATCTGCAAATGTGAGGGAACAGGGAGCCGGCAGGCGGGAGATAAAAAAAAGCTATGGCGCGGTGTCGAGATGGGTAATGTGGATGCTGGCCTGGGTTTCAGGGACCGTGCCGTCGTTCACCTGGACCTCAGTGGGCTTGCCGAGAATGAGAATGCGCTGAACGGCTTTGCCGCGGCCGGGAACGACGACGCGCTGAGCCACGGAGTTGGTGTCGGACCGGACGGTGACCGGGACTTCAGCGGAGGCGTAGCCGGCATTTGAGATGTTAACGGCGACAAGCCATTGACCGGCTTGGGCAGGTTCAGGAAAAACGCTGTCGATCGCCAGGTCCGGGAGCCCCTTGTCCGCATCGACCCAGTCGGCAAAGAACCAGGAGAGATCCCGGCGAACGCTGGCCTGCTCAAGCAGTTTCTCAAAGACGCCGGGGTCACTTTCGCGGTCGCGGAGGTAGCCAAGGCTCACATCCTCAGCGGGATTGTAGGCACGGAGCGCGGCGGAAAGGGCAGCGTCGCCGGCGATATCGCGCAGCATCCAGAAGACATAGGCGGCCTTGGTGCGGTAGTAGATGGGCGCGATGGCCTGTGCAAGCGGCTGTCCCGCGCTGACGCCCGGGCTGGCCGGCTCAGCCAGGGCGAGAGCGAGGCGGTTGGCCTCTAGCTCTTCGAGAGCGTGGGTGCGGCCACGCTGCTGTTCGACCCACAGCGTGCCCATGAAGTGGGCTACGCCCTCCGACAGCCAGGCACGCGGGGACTGCATCCAGGCGTGGGTGAGGGCGTGGGCAAGTATGTTCTGTAGCTGCTCGGGTGCGGCTTGGCGGACGGAGGTTGCCAGCAGCGCGCCGGTTTCAAAGGAAGCGTCGTCGGGGTCGGGCAAATCGAGCACGGTGAGCTGCGAGCGGGGGCGCTGACCGAGCCAGCCTTGCAGAAAAGGCGTGACGGTGGAAGCAGCCGCAGTCCAGCTTTCAACGGCTGGTTCGTCGATCGGGAGGGTCCAGAAGGTTGTGTTGGCGGCGGCGTGGGGCGTGCGCGCGGCCACAAAGAGGCTGGGTGCTTCAAAGCCCAGGGTTGAATCTTCGAGAATCGCAGTGGCAACGCCGTCGATCTCAGGGCCCACCGAGTCAACGCTGGTGACGGTGAGCTGTGTGGGATGGCCGTTGATGAGTGCGACATTGGGACCATGGCCATGTGGAAACTCGACGGTGAGGCGCAGACGGAAATGCGCGCCGGCCAGGCGCAGCTTGTGCTCGCCCATCTCGTCAAACAGCCGGGCCCCGTCGCCGAGGATAACGGGAACGCTTGATACCGGGTACCAGGCAACGTTGCCGAAGCCACGCAGACCGGTGAAGGGCACTCCGATACCATCCCAGTCAGAATGCAGGGCAATGTCACCGGGCGTGCCGATGACCAGCAGCCGCTGGGCCGACTGGGCGATCGCGCCGGAGTAAGTGACGTCAATCTGAATGCTCTGACCAGGACCGAGGGGCTGGGGGAGCGGAACGGCAGCCTCGTGCAACTGGCCCGTGTGGTCGGCGTCGGAGTTAAGCGTGGCTACGGGAAAGTTGACGCCGCGGTCGAGTACGCGGATGCGCTCCCAGTTGAGCGAAGAGGAGATTTGCAGCGGAATCTCGGTGAGCGGAGTTTTGCCGTCGTTGCGGACGGTGAGGAGGGCGCGAACGGCGATAAACTGAGTGGCCGTATGCAGATGCACGTCCATATCGAAGGCGAGGAAGGTCACGGCCTGGCGCTCTTCGTCAGTCGCCGTGGGAGCAGAGGCAAGCTGGGGCGGGGCCGGTGCGATTTCATTGGTGGTCTCGCCGTTTTCGTCGCTGGAGCGGGAAAAGATGACCTTGCCGCCGGACGGCCGGGGGGCGGTTTGTGACCCAGGATTCTGGCTCTGCACCGGGCAGGCAATGGCCGCGAGGACCATGGCTGTGGCGGGAAGCATGATCGTTCGCGCGAACTGGAACTTCATGAGCCCAGGCCTTTCTGTTTGCGTGG
Organism: uncultured Acidobacteriaceae bacterium; assembly: GCA_963793885.1. Lineage (GTDB taxonomy): Bacteria > Acidobacteriota > Terriglobia > Terriglobales > Acidobacteriaceae > Telmatobacter. The sequence goes on along the minus strand of CAWCBQ010000001.1, from coordinate 241,527 downwards.
TTTGGAACTGGCGGCGGCAGCGGGACTGGCTTTGCCTTCGGCGCCCCGCGCCGCAACGCGGCGCTGGCGGAAAGCTTCATAGAGGACCACGGCGCCGGCGGCTGCGACGTTGAGCGAACTGACGCCCCCGGCCATGGGGATACGGAGAAGGTGGTCGCAGCTGCGGCGGACGAGGTCGTGGAGGCCGGCGCCTTCTCGGCCGAGGACGAGAACGCAGTTGCACGTCAGGTCAAACTGATCGTAGTCGGATCCACCGCGCTCATCGAGGCCGATAATCCAGAGATTCTGGCGCTTCAGCTCTTCGAGGGCGCGAACCAGATTCACAACACGGGCCACGCGCAGGTGTTCCGTGGCTCCCGCGCTGGCTTTCACGGCAACTGGACTGAGCGGGGCAGACCGGCGCTCGGTAAGAACGACGCCGTCGACGCCTGCACCGTCGGCAACGCGGAGCAGCGCGCCAAGATTCTGTGGGTCTTCAACGCCATCGAGAGCCAGAAGCAGACGGGCTGCCCCGGGCGTAGTCGCCGGATCGGGCAAGAAAAGGTCTTCAATCGAGAGAGATTCCTGGGGGCGCACGTAAGCAACGACGCCCTGGTGCGCGGCGGTATGGGCGGCCAGCGTAAGCTGCTCCCGCGACTCCTGCCTGACCCGGACTCCGGCCTCGCGACAGCGGGCCACAAGCTGATCCATGCGCGGATCGTGGCGTTCCTGCGCCACCAGCACGCTGTCAAAGCGGCGCCGTCCGGCCTTCAGAGCTTCTTCAACCGGGTGCAGGCCATACAAGACTTCCATGAGGGATAGTGTAGAAGATGGGAGCAATCTGGTGGGCGGGGGAAGATCTTCGATATCTTGTTTCCATCGGGCATCTCAAAGGCAAGATGTTGGGCACCGAATCCATGGTGTTGAGAGAAAAGCTGGAGGAGCGATGGATGGGAGCACTGCGAGAACATTTACCGCACTGCTGGAGCCGGACGGAACCGCACTGCGATGGGTGATCGCGCGGATTCCGTTCGACGTGGCAACGGCCTGGCCGGTGCGGCGAGGGAAACGGGTCAGCGGAGAGATTGAGGGGTTTGCGTTCAGGAACTTCGCTGTTTGCCGACCCGCGCGGCGAGGTACACTTGCTGCTGGTGAAGAAGAAGATGCTGAGGCGGGCGCAAAGGCAAGGGTCGGAGCAAAGGTGCGGATCACGCTGGAGCCGGATCTGGAAGAGCGGCCGACCGTGATTCCGGCGGAGCTGGAGGCGGCTCTGAGGCGACCGCGGACTGCGGAAATGGTTCGAGGCGATGAGCCCGTCGATGCGGCGGGAGATTGGCAAGTATGTGGATGAAGCCGAAGGGCGCGGAAACGCGGATGAAACGGGCGGAAAAGATGGCGGAACGGCTGATGCAGGCGATGGAGGGCGAAGAGGAACCGCCACCGGTGCTGAGGGCGGCGTTCCAGCGCCAGCCCCGGGCGCGGGAGGGATGGAACAAACTGACGCCGACGCAGCGGCGCAATCATTGCTGGGGATCTTCTACTACGAGACCGTAGAGGCGCGGGAACGGCGGGCGATGATGGCCATCGAAGAGGCGCTGCGGGCGGCCGGGAAGTAAACTGGGCCGGCCATTTTGCGCCGGTAGCGATCATCCGAGCCAATCGGCTGAGGCGTTGGATTCGGCAAAGCTCTTACCGGTCCTTTCTGAATACGAGACGGAGGAAACCTGGATTCCATTGGAACTTGTGCCGCACCGGATTTGCGGTTGGTGGTCAATTTGTCAGCTGAGTTCGCAATCGCTGGTGGTCTCGGGATGGAGTTTTCGCGTCTAATTGAATGAGATGAGCAGCAAATCCATATCGGCCTTTATTCATACCGGGCAGCCGCTGACGGCGGCAGACGAACAGGTTCGCCAGGAAAGCCTGGCAATTTCCGCAGGGCTCAAGCGGCAGGACGCGGGGCTGCTGGACGAGTTGATCGTCCGCTACCAGCACCGGCTGTTGCGCTACCTGCTGTACTTACCGGCAATCGCGAACAGGCCGAAGACCTTTTCCAGGAAGTGTGGATGCGGGTTCTGGTGCGCGGGGCTCAGTACAACGGCCAGGCGCGGTTTGAGACCTGGCTGTTTACGATTGCGCGGAATCTGCTGATCGACCTGCGGCGGAAGCGGACGATGAGCAGCCTGGACGAGCTTTTCGAGGGCGGAACGCGACGAAGACCGGCCGATGGCCTTCGAGATCGCCGACGACGACCCTACCCCGTTCGATCATTTTGCGAACATGGAAGACCGGTAACGGATTGCCGCAGCGCTTGCTGGAAGTGGATACGCTGCACCGCGAGGTGCTGGTGCTGCGGTTCCACGAGGAACTGTCCTCGAAGAGATTGCCAAAGTGACGCGGGCCCGCTTTCGACTGTAAAATCAAGGCTTTATCGCGGCATGGCGATGATCAAACCCAAGCTGGAGCGACCCGGATGCGCTCAGCGGAGGGGTGTGAAGACCGAGCGGGCTAGTCGAGGACCCGGTCGGCAACGGCAGGCAGCGGCGACCAAGGTGACCTGGTGTCGGCGCTGGCCGGAAACTCAGGCCGGACGGGACCGCGCCGTGGCCCACAAGACGCGCCGGGTGGTGATGGCCTCGCTGGGCGTGATGCAGGAGCAGAAGGCCGGGCGCAAGCACAGCCGGGCTGTGGCGTGGCCGCAATTCTGCTGGTGGTTCTGGCGCTGGGACCGTTCTTCTGGCGGGTGGCCGACGACCTGATCGGCGGCGAGCACATCAGCGATATGGCCACCCAGTTCAGCCTTTGGGTGTGCATCCTTTGCCCGGCATGCTGGCAGCCGCGCTGGTGGCCGGCTGGTCGCGTAAATAGCCCTGAATCCAACAAAAAATGCATTCTTTCAGGCCGTGAACGCAACTTCCTGCTGTCTCCTTTCCGTCCATCTCAATATAGAGATTAATCTTGATTCTGATCCATGGAAAGGCCCTCCCTGGGGAGGGATAGCCTATGCGGGATCCACAATCCATTGCCGTGAACGAAGACGAACGCATGATTCCGGTGTGGTCCATCGTATGTGGCCGGCCGTGGCTTTGTGCTGGTGGAGTACTACCTCTGGGTGGTTGCGCCGGAGCAACGGCACCACGCACCGCCGCCCATCGGCTTTCGCATCTACTTCAATCTTTCCTGGGGCGTGGTGGTCGCGCTGTATTTCCTGATGGTGGGCTTCATCAGCAAGGACTCGCCGCGGCGGGGCATGAGCACGCGGTTCTGGATGCTGGTCTGCTTTGTGATGCCGGGCGGCATTGGCGCGGTGATCTACTTCCTGCTGCGCCAGCCGGAGGTTACGCACTGCCCGGCGTGCGGTACGCATGTGCAGAGCGACTTCCACTTTTGCCCGCAGTGCAACTACCAACTCACGGCGAACTGCGGCAACTGCTTCCGCACGGTGCGGGCCACGGACCAGTACTGCACGCGCTGCGGCCACGAACTGGCGACAGGACCATATGCCCACGCGGCTGCACATGCTGGGTGATTGAAGCGGCTTCAGCGGATCGATGGGATTGGCAGTGGGGAACGTTTTTGGGAACGGTCCGTCAGGAATACCTCCTTCCTGCTTCCGGTCGATAGGTAGGGCCGCCTGGAGGGCTTCCACCCTCAAACCTTGAATTTGAGCCACCACGAATAGAGGCCGGCATTGACCCTGCCGGATTCCCTTCCTACAATCGAAGTCTTCGCATGTCTATCTCCGCGCTTATCATCGACGACGAACAACTGGCCCGCGAAGAGCTGAAGTATCTGCTCGACTCAGTGGGCGAGGTGGACGTGGTGGGGCAGGGCGCCAACGGCATCGAGGCTGTGGAGCTGATCGAGGAGCACCATCCTGACCTGGTGTTTCTGGATGTGCAGATGCCGGGGCTGGATGGGTTTGCGGTGATCCAGAAGCTGATGGACGCGCAACCGGGCAAAAGCAGGCGTGGCCAAGGATGCCGAACCGCTGCCGCAGATTGTTTTTGCCACCGCGTACGACCAGTACGCGGTGCGGGCCTTCGACGTGAACGCGGTTGATTACCTGCTGAAGCCTTTTGACCGCAGCCGCGTGGTGGAAGCGGTGGAGCGGGTGAGAGGCAGAATGACCGGAGGCGGGACGGCAGGAAGCGCGGGCGCGCAATCCGAGTCGCCGATCGAGTCGCAACTTGAAGCGCTGCTGCGACTGCTGAAAAGTCCGCAGGGAGCCGACCGGGCGCCCCAGCCGGCCAAGGTGATCGTGCAGGCGCAGAACCGGCTGCTGCTGGTCAGCCAGGCGGAGATCTGCTTTGCGGCCATCGATGAGGGCGTCATCCGCATTGTCACCAGGAACTTTGAGGGCGCAGTCAAAGTGCCGAACGCTCGAGGAGTTGCTGGAGCAGCTTGACCCAGCCCACTTCTGGCGCGCCCATCGCGGGTTTGTGGTCAACATCGACCACATCCGCGAGGTGGTGCCGTGGTTCAAGTCAAGCTACCAGTTGCGCATGAACGACAAGCAACAGACCGAGATTCCGGTGAGCCGCACGCAGACCAAGCGGCTGAGGGAGCTGTTTAATCTATAGCGGCTTTCTCAGTCGTAGCGCTCGAAGACAATCTGCTTGCGGTGCCAGCCAAAGCCAGCCAGAAGCTCGCGCACGCCTGACACCATGAAGTTGAGGCCGCAGATATAGGTGTAGAAGTCGAAGCGCAGATCCTTAGGCGGAATCGCGGGATCGACGGCGCGGAACGGGAAGCGGCAAGCCCAGACGCGCGGCACGCTCTTCAACGATTTTGGCCACATGGGCCTGAACGTGCCCGCGCAGGCCGGTCCAGCTATCCAGAGCGCGGCTGAGCGTGGGCAGATAGTGGAAATTCGGCTTGCGGGCGGCAAGCTCCTCAAACTCCTTCTGGTAATAAATGTCGGTTTCGTGGCGCGTGCCGTAGACAAGCCAGATGTCCTTGCCCTGGCTGCGGTCGGAACCATCGGCGGGAAACAGCCATTGCGTCATGGCGCGCATGGGTGCGACGCCGGTGCCTGTGGCAACAAGAATGGAATCGGTGATGGGCTCCTGAAGGATGAAGTGGCCGTGCGGGCCGTGAATCTGGATGGTTGAGCCGATGGGCAGATCGGGCAGATCGGCGAGGTGATTTGAGAAAAAGCCCTCCTCGACGCGGTTGACGCAGAGCTCAAACCGGTTGGCGTTGGCGGCCGAGGCGATGGAGTAGGCGCGGGTCTGCATCTTGCCGTTCTCATCCTCGGCGACCGCTGAGATGAACTGCCCGGGAGCGTAGGGAAAACTCTCCATCCCGTCGAGGACGAATTCGAAGTGGTAGCACTGGGCCACTTCAGAGATGCATTCTTTGCGCGCAAGACGCGCAGTGTAAAGCTCACGAGCCAAGGTATCTCTCTCTTTGCAGGGAAGATCAGGCCAAACAACGGCTTGAGGACGATTATATGTTGTCAAGCTGCGAATCTGTGTCCGGCGCAGATCCCTTCATTTCGGCCGACACGCCGGCATTCTGTCTGCCAATAGCCGGGGACTTTGAACAAACAACCTTGCAGGCGATCAGTTCACCCGCGGTCTCAGCCTGGTCTGCGATTATTTGGTGCGCAGGAATGCCACCAGGTCGTTCATGTCCGATTCCGTGAAAGTTGGGTGCGGGGGCATCGGTGGCTTCGCGTCTGGAATGCCGTTTCTGACGTTGTGGCGAACCTTTGCTTCCCCGATGCGATCGATCACCCCCAGCAGCGACGGAAAAATCGGCGGCAGCCCCGTTCGTCCCGGTTGATGGCACATCGAGCAGTTATCCATGTAGATTTTCTTCCCGGCTGCCACATCTCCAGGTCCTTCCGCAGCCTGATGCTCTCCGCTTGCGGCTATGGAAGACGCAGAGGGTTCCCCTGGCGCGGCAGCACTCGCGATCAGGTTTCGACTTGACCGTGCTCCGGCTGAGGCTGCAGGCGTTCCCGCTTGTGCCGTCGCGGAAGCACTAGCGGATGCCGGACTGGACGCGGCCATCGCCGGCAACTGCGGCACAACCGCATCCGAATTCCACGAATCAATAAAGTTCTGCGGCCGTCCGGCGCGCTCCAGCAACACATTCATCTCCACCACGTGAGCGCCCGAGGGAAGATCTGCCGATGAAGCATCCTGGCTTAGTTGCAAGGCTCGAATGTAGGTGGCGATGGCCCATCGGTCCTGGGGCGACACTTGCGCGGAATAGTCTGGCATGGCTCCGTACCCATGGGTCATGACGTAGAAGAAATGGCCCAGCGGAGCCCCGGCAAGACGATCGCTGAGAAGATTGGCCGCCTGATGATACCCGCGCTGAACGATCATTCCCCTTCCATTACCAACATGAGAGTGACACGGCGAACAATAAACATTGAAGCGCTCCTGTCCGCGCCGCAACACGGCCATGGTCACCTGAAAGGGCAGGCCATCTCCTTCGACGCCGTTCTCCAATCCCGTGTTGAAGTAGGTCCGGCTGATGCTCTGCGAACGCGCAACGGTGCCGTACACCTGCGGCCTTGCAGAGCGACCGTCAGAAAAGAAAGAGGTCGACCGCAGAGGAATAAACTTGGGCTGATTCTGCATGTCCTGCCTGCACCCGGCGAACGTTAAGAACATTAGGGTGTATGTGCCCGCAAAGAGCAGGTGCCGGGGCGTAGAATTCATTTTTCCTCCACCAACGACTTCATTCTAACGGCCCGAACAGCTTTGGCAATGGATCTGGCGTGGGAAGGGATGCGCTCAGTCTCGCTGTGATCTTCCGGCTCAAATCCGAGGGCACAGGGCGTAATGACAAAGTGGAATTGGGAACACTCGCTCTGACCAACTCCCAGAGGGAGCTGAAAAGCTCCAGCCACCACCACTCGCACCCACAGGTCCACCCGCACTCAAAGTTTCATTTTGCGATCACTTGAAAGGGCAGCGGCGCCGCGTGACTGCATCAGCCTGGATGTTCAGGACGCGGAAGGCGCCAGAGTGCCCAGGCACGGTAGTACATATTTTAAAATCGTGCTACACTTCGTATTTAGACTCCACGAGGCTGGTGCATGCGGCCTGATTGAAACTCCATGGCGAACGATCTAAAAACTTTGCTGAACGACAGGCCGGAGAACATCAAAGGCAAGGTCGTGGCCATTTACGGCGTTCTGGCTGTTTTCAATGTGGCGGCATGGGCCTGGGCGGTGTTCGCTTTTCAACATTATCCGGTGCTGCTGGGCACCGCATTTCTCGCTTACAGTTTTGGGCTTCGCCACGCCGTGGATGCGGATCACATCGCGGCCATTGATAACGTGACTCGCAAGCTCATGCAGGAGGGCAAGCGCCCGGTAGCTGTCGGGTTTATGTTTTCTCTGGGACACTCAACCATCGTAGTTGTCGGGTCGCTTGCGATAGCGGCAACTGCCCTGAAGCTGCAACAGCATGTGGACCAGTTCCGCAGTCTCGGCGGGGTCATTGGAACCCTTGTCTCGGCCGCGTTTCTACTCGGCATCGCGGCGGCCAACCTGGTCATTCTGCGCTCGGTGTATTGCACGTTTTCGCGGGTTCGGCTCGGAGAGCCGTACGTCGACGAAGACCTGAACATCCTGCTTGCCAACCGCGGCTTTCTGGCGCGGATTTTCAGGCCGATCTTCTCGATGATAAGGCGAAGCTGGCACATGTATCCCCTTGGCCTGCTCTTTGGGCTGGGATTCGACACGGCAACCGAGATCGGGCTGCTGGGAATTTCCGCGGCCGAGGCTTCCCGCGGATTGCCGCTGGTGTCGATTCTGGTTTTCCCTGTGCTCTTCGCGGCCGGGATGTCGCTGATCGACACCACCGACAATATTCTGATGCTGGGAGCGTATGGATGGGCCTACGTCAAGCCCATCCGCAAGCTCTACTACAACTTGACGGTCACTTCCGTCTCAGTTCTGGTGGCGCTGGTGGTCGGCGGCATCGAGTCGCTGGGCCTGCTGGGCTCGCAACTTCATCTGCAGGGAAGTTTCTGGATGGCTGTGGGCCGGCTCAACGAGAACTTCGGCACGCTTGGCTACTGCATCGTTGGGCTCTTCGCCCTTAGCTGGGTCGTTTCCATTGCGATTTACAAGTTGCGTAGGTTTGAGGAAATTGAAGTTGAGGCAGAAGCGTGAGTTGCTGATTTAATGGTGGGCCCGGAGGGATTTGAACCCCCAACCAAGGGATTATGAGTCCCCTGCTCTAACCGTTGAGCTACAGGCCCTGACTCTTAGTAACTAATGTATTTTATTTATCTTACGCTCCTCTTTAAGCCGCCTTACGAGATGCTGTTTTTGTGCTGGCTCTGATGCCAGTCTTCTTTTCGTTTCTATCGCCAGTCTTTCATAATCTATCCAGAGTCGCCGCTTCGTGGGAACGGGGTAGCTGCCATAATCCTAAATCCGGCAGTTACCCCAAGAAGCAGCGTTCGGGTGGAGCGGTCTCAGCGGCAAAGGTGGGACGATTTTGGCGGCGATGTAGTCGAGGAAGGCTTTCTATCGGTTTGTCGCCGGGTGCTCCTGCGCAACCGCTGTTACGTGGCTCAAGAACCTGAGAATACTCGCGTTCAACAGCTGGTTCTTCATGTCGTCGAAGCCGTTCTTCGCTTCGGCCGGGTCGCGGTAACGCCGCGCCTTCGCCTCCAGCCCAGCTGCCGGAGGTCGCTTGCACGGCGTTCTTCCGAGTTGCATGCTCTCCCCGAACGGCAACAAGGCGATCTGGTCGCTCTGCATCCTTCTACTGAGCGCCACGGTCGCTTTTGCCTCGCGGCACGAAATAATCACCCAGCGTGCCTCATGGTGCCCAGCCGCGCATCGTACCCTCGGCAGCGCAACGCCGCGACGTGCGCACAGCGGTTACGCCATGCCAGTATCGAGAGCAGCCACGCGCCAGACACGCCCCGCTTGCCGGGGCATTGCCCCTCTCATAATGCAGAGGGCAACTTTCCAGGACTTGCCGCCAATGGATCACACGTTCAGGTGGCGCAAATACTCGGCGTCCCGCCGCAGCTCCTCGATTGGCTCCATCTCGAACTCTTCTTGTTCCACAAAATAGTACTTGAGCCCGGTGGCCGCGCGCAGGATCGGCGTGTAATCGATGCTTCCTTTGCCCAGAACGGTCATCAATTCTTTGCCATCGGCACCGCGGATCATGTCTTTGACGTGCATCAGCGGGAAGCGCTCGGGCGTCTTCGTCAGGTAGTCCAACGGATTGTGGCCTGAGGCAAACACCCAGCCGGCATCCATCTCAAAAACCACCATTGCGGGGTCAGTGCGTTTCAGCAGCTCGTCATACACCGATACGCCGTCGATCACCTCTAACTCCGGCGTATGGTTGTGCACCCCGAAGATCATGCCCCCGGCCTTTACCCTCTCGCCAACGCGGTTGAACTCGTCGGCAATCCAACGCCAATCATCCAGCGTGGGCGGACCCTTCATCGAAGAGTCGCGGTGCATCCCTCCCGACGAGGAGCAGACCATGTACTCGAGCCCCAGCCCCTGCGCGTAGTCGATCAGTTGATCCAGCTGCGTTTCCAGCAGGCTGAGCGTGTAATGGGCACTTACACAGCGGAGCCCTGCATTGTCCATAGCTTTGCGAAAATCCGCAGCTGTACGGTCGTAGAAGCCCGCCGCCTCAACAACGGTATAGCCGACCGCATGTACCTTGGTCAGTGTTGCATCAAAGGCCGTGGGCAACAGGCTTCGCACGGAATAGAGCTCGAGCCCGAGTGGCAGGCGAAGGGGAGCGGCGCTCAGGTGGCCCGCTCCGGTCATGGCCGCGGCCGCCACAGCGCCCGTTGCCTTCAGGAATGTTCTGCGCGAAGTGTTGCTCATCTGCTGCTTCTCCTTGGACTTACCGCGTTGGCGCGTTCTTGGGGAATTGGACTGCAAAGTCAACCCCAGTTTGCAAAGATCCACAAACGTTCAACCGGCCAGGGACTTCACACGCTGCCACTTCAATCGCAGCCGCACAAAATCCTCCTTGGCCTGCAGTCAGACGTCTTCCTCTTTCCTCCCCGTGCCGATCATTCTCTCTCCCCGGCTTGCCCCGTGTCCATTCCTCTCGGTTTTGCGGTACGGTTTTGATCGCAAGACATCATCTCTCCCGCCCAATCATGGGAGAATGGACGATGACCTGCCATGACTGAAGAAAACATCATCGAATCTCTCCCAAGCCAGGAATCCGCACCTGAAGCTGTTCCGGCAGCAATCGCCGAATTCGCTGCCGGTGCGATCGCCGAAACCGCTCCCGAGCCCGTCCTCGCAAGTGTCCCTGCGCCTGTGGCTGCCGCAAAAGCCGAGCCTGCCCCCGCTGTTCCCGCATCGGCAGAGGAAGAGCCCACTGAGTCTTTTGCCGACTTGCTCCGCGACTTCGAGCGCAGCCACTCGCACAAATCGGAGTCCGAAGCCCGGCAATTGCAAGGCACGGTCGTCTCGGTCTCCACAGAGCAGGTTTTTCTCGACATCGGTTACAAAACCGAGGGCGTGCTGCCTCGCACGGCCTTTGAGAGCAACGCGGAGGACGTCAAAACCGGCGATTCGGTTTCCGTCTCCGTCACCGGCCGCAACGAAGAGGGCTACTATCAGCTCTCGCGCTTCAAAGTCGCGCAGCCGCGCGACTGGACAGCCCTCGAATCCGCCTTCAAGGAGAAGCTTGCCGTGGTCGGCACCGTGACAGCGGTGATTAAAGGTGGCCTCACTGTGGATGTGGGCGTGCGCGCCTTCATGCCTGCCAGCCGCAGCGGAACCAAAGATGCCGCTGAGCTCGAAAAGCTCGTTGGAACCGAGATCACGTGCCGTATCACCAAGCTCGACGTCACCGACGAAGACGTTGTCGTTGATCGCCGCGTCGTACTTGAAGAGCAAGCTCGCGCCGCCAGTGCAACCCGCCACGCCGCCATGAAAGAAGGCGATATCGTCCCCGGCACCGTGAGAACGCTTATGCCCTATGGTGCGTTCGTCGACCTCGATGGCGTTGACGGCCTGCTTCACATCAGCGACATCGCCCACAACCGCGTCGCCAAGCCCGAAGACGTGCTCTCCGTCGGCCAGCAACTCCAGGTACGCATTCTCAAAATCGATCCTGAAACAAAGAAAATCTCTCTCGGCCTCAAGCAACTGCACGCCGGGCCCTGGGAAACCGCCCCCGCCCGCCTGCTGGCAGGCCAGCGTGTTTCTGGCACTGTTACCCGCCTCACCGACTTTGGCGCATTCGTCGAAATTGAGCCCGGCATCGAGGGCCTCATTCATATCTCTGAGATGGCGTGGGGCAAAAAAGTCCGTCATCCCGGGGATTTGCTCAAGCAGGGCGACCGCGTCGAAGCCGTCATCCTTTCCGTCAAGCCGGAAGAGCGCCGCATCGCTCTCGGCCTCAAGCAGGCCCATGCAGATCCCTGGCTCGATGTGCAGCACAACTTCCCCGTCGGCTCCGAGGTTAAAGGCCCGGTGACCAGGTTAATGAACTTCGGCGCCTTCGTTGAGATTGCCGATGGAATCGAGGGCCTCGTCCACATCAGCGAGATCGTTGCCGACCGCCGGCTCAACCACCCCTCGGATGTACTGCGCGCCGGCCAGGTCGTCCAGGCCCAGGTGCTGGCCATCGACACTGAGAAGCGCCAGATCAAGCTCAGCATGAAGCAACTCATCCCCACCAGCATCGACGAGTACATCGCCGAGCGCAAAATCGGCGACGAAGTCTCCGGCCGCGTGGTTGAGCTATCCGGCAATCGCACCATCGTTGAGTTGGGGGAAGGCATCCGGGCCAATTGCAGCGCTCCAGCTGCGCAAGCTGCGGCCACCTCTACCGCTGCCCCCGCATCAAGCGGAGCCCTCGACCTCTCCGCGCTTTCGTCCATACTCAAAGATCGCTGGAAGGGAAACACATTCGCCACCGCCAAGTCCGAAGCGCTGGCCGAAGGCCAGATTCGCCGCTTCAAAATTACCAGGCTCGATGCGGAGGGGAAGAAGATCGAGGTGGAGCTGGCTTAATCGCTGGCTCCTTTTTCTCTACAGATACACCTCGTCAACAGAGCATCGCCGCCAGTTTTCCTCGCGCTCCGCACACTGAATGGGCGGATGCCCTGCGGAGTGGAAATGCGCCCGCAAGGCGGTTCGGCGACGAGTCGCAGCAGCCCGCATGGCCTCCAGATACACGCACGAACGCGCGGTTGCGCTGAGCAGGGCGCGCTTCCAGTTCCAGCAGCAAAAGGCCTGCGCGAAGGAGGGGGGAGCGATCTGCCCGGTGCATGGCTTCATGGTGAAGCAGGGAGTGCAAACCGGCGCGAAGGGAGGGTTAAACGAAGATTGAGATCGGCGGCGTACCGTAATCAGGCAGGTTCCTGGAGTTGGGCGTGATTCAGGTCACGGTGCCACGGGCGGAGGACCGATAGCCTCAACTCAAGAGCCGCAATGCATTGGCAATGCGTCTCGATCGCAACTGAGGAGCAATTTCATAATGGCTTACGTAGTGACTGACGCCTGTACGAAGGATTTTGTGTGTGTTGACGAGTGTTCCACCGCGGCCATTGCGCCTAGGGCCGGCGATGCGGCCGCAGGGACCGTGTCGCAAGTGTTCATCAATCCTGACGAATGCATCGACTGCGGCAACTGCGCATCGGTTTGTGCGCAGAACGCGATCTTTGCCCTGGACGAGCTGCCCGCCGACAAGGCCGAATTTGCGGATAAGAACAGGGCCTACTTCAACTAAGGTTCAACGGTTCCTGAGCCCAAGGTCTACCCAGCCAGCCTCGACACGAGATCGATGCCCGCTTAGGGCTTGGTGTTGGGCGACGATGGAAGGGGCTTCGCGGCCGGCTGCGAAGCGGCAGGCGCGCTGTCAGAGGGACTTGGCGAGCCTGTCTGCGGGGCGGGGGGAGTGGCGGGAGCAGCAGCGGGCGGGGTGGTTTGAAGATCGGCAGGTTGCGAAGGCGCCGGCCCGTTCTTGACCGCAGCCGCCTCCTGCGGCGCAGCACCCAACGGCGTTACCGGCAGGCTGAGAGTCTGCACGGTTTCCGGATCGTCGCGCAGCTTGAAATAGAGCAAACCGTTGGTTGGGTGGGGCACGCTAAGCTGGGTTCCTGTAAACTCCGGCGGCACATCGGTGGGGTTGTCAAAGTCCGGCGTGGCGGCTATGGACGAGGCTAGGAAGAGATTGGATCCGGCCAGCGTGCAGGGCCGGGCAGCGGCGTGGGGGCAGCGTAGATCTTTAAAGCCGGGGAGCCGCACCAGCGTTCCCAGGGGGAGCCATTCGCCTGCGACTCCGTTCGCCGAGAGCGCACGCACTCTGACGGGTCCAAAGGCGGAGGCGCCGAGGCGGGTGAGCGGCTCCAGGCTTCCCACCGCGGTTCTTGCATCTTCAAGCATCAGGCTTCCGTCTGCCACCGACAACTCGGTATCGAAACTGCCGTCTTCGGCGGCCAGCTCCACCTTCTCGCTGCGGGGAAACTTTGAGGGGACTGTGGACTTGAGAAAAAAGACCAGCCGTCCTTCCAGCGGCAGATCGTCCGGGCTGCCCAGTTGCACCGGGGAAGGCAGAGCGGAAGTCTCCTCCTGGATTCCCTTGCTGAGCAACGTTACCTGTGGACGCGGCGGTTCCACGGTGACCGGCACCTTGAGCAGGCGACCGTCTTTCAACTCCACGTGGGCCATGTATCGTTCCGCGGGATCGAGGTGTGCAGTGGTGGCGGAGGCCTTCATGGTGAGCTGGTCGTGGTCTTCAACGCGGCTCAGCGTGAAGGGCTTGAGCCCAATGCCATCCAGTTCGGCCTTTGCTACCTCATCCAGGCGGGTCCCGGTCAGCAGTGCATCCGCGTCCCCTGTGTTCAGGGTCATGCGCTCGAGCGACGCGGCGTCGGCGAAGGCCGTCATTTGGATCGTTTCAGGCTTCTCAATCCCATACTGGTAAATTTCGACCGTTACCGGGCCCGGCGCCGCATCCTTCATAGGCATCTGCACATCGAGCACCTCGGGATGCGGAGATTTCCAGGTGAGCGTCTTCAGCTCCCCCAGGCCAGTCTGCTCTTCCACCCTGGCAACGCAAAGCGCATTCAGACCTTCAAAGTGCAGTTGGTCTTCGCGGCCCACTACGAGCGCGGACTGGTCGGCTGCGGCCAGGGTCCAGCCGCCGGGTTGAGGCGAAAGCAGGTGGAACTGGGGGCCCGTCCAGTCGTCAAAACCCCATTTGCCCCGAATGGTGCCCAGCAGCTCGCCTGAAGGCAATGCGGGAGTCGGCTGGGTGAGGATCAGGCCGCCTTTGGAGGGGTCGGCGGCGACCGGAAGATCGATGGGGGGACCCTTTGGACCGATGAGGGGCGTAATGTGCAAGGTGAGATCGTGAGCCAGTTCGGAGGCGAAGACGATGGGCGCTCCCTCGGCTGGCAGCACGAGCTCGGGCTTGCGGGCGCAAAAATCATCGGTGGGAGCGACCGGATGCAGCGGCTCGGGCTTGGTCGCGCCGAGAGGCGGCAAGGCTACCACCACGACGGACTTGGGATCGCGGAAGGAAGGCGGGGTGTTCAGCTTGAGGTTGAGCGTATCGCCCGTCGGCAGCGCCAGGGCGGGAATGTACTGGAAATGCGCAGTATGGAGCGAGGAGAGGATCCTGGCGGTGTCAACAATGGCGCCGAAGTAGGGGCTGTACGCCCCCCCTCCGGCCATGCTCGAGTAGCTGATTTGGTTCATCAGGTCTGCGGTGCTGCCGCTCGTGAGCTGCGCCACCACGGATTGCGCGTTGGAGTCGTCGAGCACCAGACCGGAGGAGTCTTCCGAAAGGCATGAGACCTGCTGTTCGACCGGCTTTGCGAAGCAATCCTGGTTGATCTTGACGCCGAGGCTGCGGGCAGCCATTTCTGCGTGTTCCTTGAGGGATTTGGGATCGGACTGGGAGGTGACCTTCACCTGGGCCAGGTAGGCCTCGATGCGCATACGGTCCCAACTGGCCGCCTGTAGGTTCTGGGCGGCGCGAATAAATGCACCGGGCCTGTCGTGCACGGCCTTGCGCAGGGTGTTAAAGTCCCCGCCGGTCTCCGGCGCGAGGAAGATGAGCGCCTGCTGGGCCTCGTCGGGCACAGTGACAAAAACGCCCTCCTCACGCGCCTCGCGGCTCCAGGTTTCCACGCGGGTAAACCACTCGGGAGGCGGGGGATTGGTCGCTCCCCGCAGGAAGGCCACTACCAGCACAAAATGGGTCGACTGACTTTCAGGCAGGTCGGGGTGAATCCAAAGCCGGTCTCCCGGCAACAGGTTGGGGGTTTCCGCAATGGGCAGAGTCACATCCCCGCGCTTGACGTGTACATCAATTTTGGGTCCGGAGAGGTCGAAGGAGGGGCCATCGGCGCACCGCCCGGGTAAAGCCAGACAGCAGAGCAACAGGAGCAGTAAACAATGACGCATAACATCTATTGTACGGAATCGAGGCTCTAAAGTTAGCACGGAGCGGCCGCGCGGCTTGGCCTGAGCAGCGCGGCGGGGAAGAATGCTTGAAGATTTTGAAGTGCGCCCCAAAGGAATTTCGGTTACACTGTGGCCTGTATAAACCTGAATTCATTAAGGGTCGGCGGATTTAACTGGCCCTATAGTATTTCTCGAAACTATGTGAAGTAAAAGAAAGAAAGACGCCGAGTACGGCTTTTGTCAGCTAAAAGCCTTATGAATAAGCCTGAATCGATCCACATTGATTTCGAGATTTGCTCTTGGGCCCATTTTTCAGGCCGGACAGCGGCATAAGCCGCGGAACGGGTCATTACTCTCAAAAATCACCATCCCCCGGAAAGTTCTTAGAAGAACGGCGGGGAATAAGAGCAATTGAGCTGGGCGGGCACAGTCAAGACTTGCGGCACTTCCAGGATGGGCTTGCCCTTATGGAGATCATTCCCGGTCGCCGCTTCCTGATGGTCGCGTCGACTTGAGCACTTTGGTTTCGGGGTGGGGTCATCCTGACGATGCGATAGAACCAAGACTGCCGATTTTCGCGCATGGGGCGCGGCGCCATCTTCGATCCGGGCTGAGGGGCCGGGCGGAGAAGCTGCCGGCAAAGTGAGCGCGGGAAGCAGCAGACGGAGAGATGATATGAAATCGACCAGAGCTGCGATGAGCAGCATCGATGGTGCCAACCTGACCATTCCCGCGGCGGAAGAGATTATTGAAGAAGCCCTGAATGAGCTGGCATACTCGCAAGACCCGGGTCTGGTGAGGGCGTTGCGCTTTCTTGCGCCCCCCGGATATCGGGCCATCGTGGAACTGTGCAACGAAAGCGGGCGGAGCAAGCGGCGCAATTCCTCGGCGGATGCCTGGTCGCCGGAAGAAGATGAGGTGCGGATCTATTTTGAGCGTCTCGACGAAAGCGAACCATCAAGCCACGTCGCGCGCGGGCAGCGCACTGCCAGCCAGCGCGACTTGGAGCACGGTATGGACGAGGAAGATGACGCCCAGGAGGCGATGCTCCCGGCTGATATGGATGGACGCGTGAAGGAATTGTGCGCGGCACTGGCCGAGGCCGAGCGCGGCGGACATGCTTTCATTGCGCTCAAATGGTTTCGGGATTCATTTCTGCCCCGCAAGGCCTTCCGCTGGAATCAGCACCCGGAGACGCGCCAGATGGTGCTTGCCGAGGCTATTCAGCGCGGCGTGGTGATGACCAGCAAGATTGCAAATCCCAAGACACCGGCCTATCCCACCACCACCATTCGCCTGAATCGGGCCGAAGCGGGCATTCCAGATGAGGCACAGCGCTTTCATCCCGTGGCTGTGCTGGGCGAGCCCGTGGCCGGAACCATCGATGAAGAACGAGGTGAGCCTTGAGCGTCTACTTTGTCGAGGCCACGGCTTTCGTGAAGTTGTTTGTGCAGGAACCTGGGACTGCCGAACTCATTAACCTGATGGAGGCTACGGAGGACAATCGCAAGCTGATCTCGGCTGCAACCCCACTGGAAGTGTACGCGGTGCTTCGCAAGCGCGAGCGCGCCGGTGACATTGCCCCTGGCGATGCCGCATCGGCATTCACGGTTCTGCGCATGGAATCGGCGCGTATGGTGCAACAACCGCTGAACCCGGCGGTGCTTGAGGCTGCGCGCCTGCTGCTGGACCGCGCCACCTTGCGCTGGACCGAGGCCCTGCAACTGGGCGCTGCTCTGGCCGCACGCGACATGTTTCAGGGCACGGAGATCGTGTTTGTGTCGGCTTCGACTCGTTTGCTTGAAGCGGCCGTAAGCGAAGGGTTCAAGGTTCTTGACCCGGCAAAGGAAACCGCGGAAGCCGCGAAACAGGAGTAGCCAGATTTAAGGACGTGGTCCGGCTTTCATCAGTTCTTACTCTGCAGTCTTCTGCCCGACTTGAACAATCATGAACGTATCCGGCTTGGCTCTGGGCCGCCGTGAAGTCGCGCCAGGCGCAAGCGCTTCAAACTCCGCTGTCGGCAGGTAAAGGTTGAATGCGGAATCATCCACGCCCATGGTGCGCGCTCCGGTTGGCGTCTTGACCACTTGCTCAACCTCAAACTTCCCGGCCTTCTCGGCCACCACAAACAACTGTCCGTCGCCGCAGCTTGCGAACGCGTACCCGGCATGGAACTTGGTTGCATCCACGCCCGCGCCGATGGGCAGATCGGCAAGTACCTTTCCGTCGTCGCTGCTCATCACGATCAGCTTTTGAGGATTGCGGCAACCGATGAACAGACGGTGCGTCTTCCGGTCGATGGCCAGGCCTACCGGGTGGCCGCCGGGTGCAACGGGCCAGCGCGCAATCACCCTGCGCGATTTCAGGTCGACCACCGCAACAACGTCTTTATCTTCGATATTGATGTAAACCTTGCCCGCGTCGTCGTAGGCCAAATACTCAGGCGAGCCGCCCAGGTCTATCGGAGGATCAATCTTGCCGTTCACCGGATCGATGTCCGGCCTGAAGGTCATCAGCATGCCCTTGTCGCCGGAAACGGCGAGAACAAGATTCATAGCCTTGTCATAAATGATGCCGTCGGAATCGGGCATCGTGGCCAGCGTCCCCAGGGTCGCATAGGTCTTAAGGTCGAAGACAACAATAGCTCCGTCGCCTCCGCCGTCGGTTATGAACCCGCGCCCCGCAGCCGGCACAATCGCCGTCCCGTGCGACCGCTTCTGCCCTGGAATGTCGCCCAGCGTCTTGCCGGTGGCGGCGTCGATGACCATCGTGTGGGTGCTGCGCGTAACAAAAAGACGGTGGTCCGATGAATCGACGGTGAGATAGTCCCATGCGCCGTCACCGCCGATGTGCATGGTCTTCGTTACCTCCCACTGCCTCTGCGCGCAAAGCGGCAGGCAGCCGGCGAGCGCAAGGGCGGCAAGCGAAAGAAGAACAGACTGAATATTTCTCATCTTTATTTCTCCTATGGGAATTCGTTGTTTCGTGCGGCAATCCGAAAGTCCGTAATCGACATCGTAAAAGTTAACACATGGCTGTTGCGATTTTGTTGAACGGGCGCGACGTTTGGCAACATGTGCAATTAATTTGCGAAGATCGTGGCGGATTTATTCCCTGCGGAAGCGGTTGGCCTGCTCAAATTCGTCGCGAAGCTCGGGCGAGCGCAGATTTTCGCGCAGATGGGCCAGCCGCTGCTCCAATGCTTCGAGCGCGGCCTGCACGGCCTCAGTATTGGTGTGGGCGATATCGCGCCACATGGAAAAAGGGCTGGCGCCGAGGCGCGTCATCTCGCGGAGAGCGCGGCCGCCCACATCTTTCAGCTCGGGCGCATCGCCCACTTCTTGTTCCAGCAGCGCGCTCAGAGCCGTGGCGACAAACTGGGGCAGATGGCTGACCCAGGCCACCAGCTCGTCGTGGCGTGTGGCATCGAGATCGAGCGTCTTTGCGCCCATGGCGCCCACCAACTCGCGCCATTCCTCGACCAGTGCGGCCGAATGCGGAGAACGCCTCGCGGATGGATCGTCGGTGAAGAGCCACACGGTTCCGCGAAACAGATTGGCGTCGCCCAGGGCCGCCCCGCCCCGCTCCTTGCCCGCCATGGGATGGCCGGGAAGAAAAGCGGCGCGTTCGGGCGTGTTGAAGAGGCGATTCGCGGCTTCAGTGATCATGCGTTTGGTGCTGCCTACATCGGTGACCAGGTGTTCCGAGCCGAGGATGGGCGCGAGCTTCTCCATGAAGTCGAGCGTGGCGTAGATGGGAACGGAGAGGAGAACGACCTGGCTGGCGCGGGCGGATTCGAGGGCGTCGGTTGCTGCAGAATCGATTGCGCCCATCTGTCTGGCGAGCTCGGCATGCTCCGGGCTGCGATTCCAACCTACGATTTCGCCGCGAAATCCGGACGCGCGCAGAGCGAGACCGACGGATGTGCCGAGCAAGCCGGTGCCGAGGATGGAGATGCGGGAGATCATTCTGTCTATTCAGATTACTGTACACAGATTCGAGCCGGTTTAGCGGAAGGAGATTCGACAAGCGACCGCGCTTATTCGCCGGGAGCAATATGAATCTCGTCGGGAAGAGCGTCGCTCTTGCTTCTTCCCTTTTGGTCTTCGGGATCGGAGTCGTCTTCGCCTTTGCTCCTTCGGCTCACTATGGCGATAACCGCCCAAGCCAGCGCATAAAGAGGCAAGCTAATAGCGATCGTGGGTATGCCGATGCGATAGGCGTGAGCGCTGGCTGCGGCGAAGTCTTCAAGACGGGAGTTCGAGAACGGCTGGTATGAGTAATAGACCAGTACAGGCCCGCGGTTGTTGCATGCGCCCGGCGCGAGTGGGGTGCGGCAGACGTCGCTGTGATCGTCCATCTTCACGCCATTTACTGAGAACTCATAAAAGTAGGCTGTTCCCTTCGCCGAGGCGTGAACTCGCACGATGTTGCCGACCGTCGTAGATTCATGCTGCGCGGCTACAGAGTAATTGTGTCCCATGATGCACTGGTAACCGCCAATAAAGAGGGGCATGAATAAGAAGGGAATATGGCGTACATAGCTAACATTCACCTACGACCTCCTCATGGCGAAAAGCTCGATATGTTCGCGCGGCTTAGCAAAGTTAGAACTGTGGGTGGACAATCTAACTGCTCAAGCCACGCAAACGCCGCGGAACCGGCCCTCTTTACAACGTTCTCCCCACTGCCGTGGCAATCACCTTGAGTTCGCTCATCAGCTTCTCAAACTGGTCCAGATAAAGTGTCTGGGCGGCGTCGGAGGCGGCCTTGTCCGCATTGGGATGGACTTCAACGAGGATGGCGTCAGCCCCCGCAGCAACAGCGGCCTTTGCCATGGGCGCAACCATGTCGCGGCGGCCCGTTCCATGAGATGGATCGGCGACGACCGGCAGGTGCGAGAGCTTTTTCAGCACCGGAATCGCCGAGATGTCCATGGTGTTGCGGGTCGAGGTTTCATAGGTGCGGATGCCTCTCTCGCAGACGATGACGTCGTAGTTGCCGCCGGACATGATGTACTCGCTCGACAGCAGCAGTTCCTCGATGGTGGCGGCGATGCCGCGTTTGAGCAGTACCGGTTTGCGAACCTGGCCAAGCTCGCGCAGCAGATTGAAGTTCTGCATGTTGCGCGCTCCCACCTGGAAGCAATCGACGAGGGGCAGCATCGGCTCGATCTGCGCAATCTCCATAACCTCGCTCACGGTCAGCAGCCCATGCGCATCGGCGGCCTCGCGCATCAGCTCCAGACCCGGAATGCCGAGGCCCTGGAAGGCGTAAGGCGAGCTGCGCGGCTTAAAGGCGCCTCCGCGCAGAAAACTGCCGCCGGCGGCCTTGACGCGCGCCGCTGTCTCAAACATCTGCTCCCGGGTTTCGATCGAGCACGGTCCGGCCATCACGTGCGTCTGGTCACCGCCAACCTTGACGCCGTTGGCAAACTCTACCTGCGTGCCTTCAGGACGAAAAGCGCGGCCGGCCAGTTTATAGGGTGCGGTAATTCTGTGAACGTAAAGCACGCCAGGCAATAGTTCGAATTTTCTAAGTTCGACGTTGGCTGTCGGCCCTACGCCGGCCAGGATGGTCTGGTAGGCGCCCGTGGTGCGGTGAACATTTACTCCTGCTTCCACCATGGCTGTGATCACTACATCTATCTGCTCTTCGGTGGCCTTCTCCTGCATAGCAACAATCATTATTTTTTCCCTGTCTCAGACGTCTTTGCGTCCGCGGCATGGCCCGGCTCGGCGGCCTGGGCGTTTCTCTGCGATGCCAACTCGTCCCTCTGCAGGGAACGCATCACGTCGATGATGCGCTCGTAGATATGCGTCAACTCGATGTCGGGCAGCGGCCCCTTGTTGGCGGCGCGCACGTTGGTGTAGACCACCTTTTCGCGCGCCGGCTCGTAGACCGGAAGCGAAGTGGCAGCCTTGAGGTGACCCACCATCTGTGCGGCGCGCGCCCGCTCGCTGAGCAGCTCAACGAGCTGGCGATCCAGATCATCGATTCGATTTCGCAATTCTTCCAGCGTCATTTCATCCTCGTGTAGCGATCCGCTGGGCCGGCTATAGCGTTAGCGTGCAGTCTTGCTCAGCTGTGCCGTGCCGCGCGGGAGCTGAAGTTGGCAGAGAAGCTGAACGGCGCAAGCGCCGCCTGCGTGGAATTGCTCTACCGGGCCAGACGCCGCCTGGGGCAGCTGCAGGCCCTTGATAAATCGAGCCACTGCGCCGGGCGCCGTCTCCCAGCCCGTGGACAAAGACCCATCCCCCGGAACCCTGGTTTCCGGAGTCGACCGTTCAATAAGCTCGACGATGGCGCT
The DNA here is from genome assembly GCA_963793885.1 of uncultured Acidobacteriaceae bacterium. GTDB lineage: Bacteria > Acidobacteriota > Terriglobia > Terriglobales > Acidobacteriaceae > Telmatobacter. The sequence continues at coordinate 219,844 of CAWCBQ010000001.1, read as the reverse complement.
GCCGACCACCGCGGCATCCGCGAACTCCGCCACCTGGGCGACGTGTTCCGCGTTGGAGATGCCGAATCCCACGGCCACCGGCAGCGTCGTCCATCGCCGGATGCGGGCCACCAGTGCCGCGGCGTCCGAGGTGAGCGTCTGCTGTGTGCCGGTAATGCCGGTGCGCGAGATGGCGTAGACAAAGCCTTTTGAATGCGTGGCGATGGCCTCAAGCCGCTCGTCGGGGCTGGTGGGCGCGGCCAGGAAGATGGGCGCAAGACCCACGCGGGCAAGTTCCGCTCAGATATTCGCCGGCTTCCTCCACAATCATGTCGGTCGCGAGTACGCCGTCCACGCCAGCCGCGGCGGCTTCGTCAGAAAAGCGGGCGAGGCCGATAACGGAGAATCGGGATTGAGATAGCTGAAGATGACCAAACCCGCCTTGGGACGCTCGGCGCGAATTTCGCCGGCCAGTTTGAGCACGTCGGCCAGGCGCGTACCCCGTGCCACGGCGCGCTCGCTGGCGCGCTGGATGACCGGACCGTCGGCCAGCGGATCGCTGAAAGGCACGCCCAATTCGATCACGTCCGCGCCCGCATCAATGGCAGCTAGCGCAATGGCGCGTGTGGCCTCGAGGCACGGGTCGCCGGCTGTCAAATAAACCACCAGCCCCGGTTTATGAGCGAACGTTATTGGCATCTACAGGTTCTACGCTCCCTGAATCTTCAACTCGCGGGCCAGAATACCCATGTCCTTGTCGCCGCGTCCAGAGAGGTTCACCACCAGTATGTCACGGGCGGCTGCAGCGTGGGAGCAAGGCGCAGGGCCTGGCCACGGCATGCGCGCTCTCAAGAGCGGGCAGAATGCCTTCCGTTCGGGACAGCCTCACCACCGCGTCGAGTGCCGCGGCGTCATCCTGCTGAAACATACTCGGCGCGGCCTGAGTCGTGCAGCGCGGCGTGTTCGGGTCCGATGGAGGCGTAGTCCAGCCCGGCGGAGACGGAGTGGGTCAGCGCGATCTGCCCATTCTCGTCCTGCAGCACGTAAGAGAAGGTGCCCTGCAATACCCCCGGCGCGCCGCCTTTGAACCGGGCCGCATGTTCGCCGAGCGCGGTTCCGCGTCCGCCGGCTTCCACGCCGATCAGCCTCACCTCGCGGTTGGGGATGAACTCATAGAATGCGCCGATTGCATTCGATCCGCCCCCCACGCAGGCGATCACGGCGGTCGGCAGGCGGCCTTCCTTTTCGAGAATCTGCTGCTTCATCTCGATGCTGATGACCCGATGAAAATCGCGCACCATGGTGGGATAAGGATGCGCGCCGAGTGCGCTGCCCAGCAAGTAATAGGTAGTGCGGACGTTGGTGACCCAGTCTCGCATGGCCTCGCTGATGGCGTCTTTCAGTGTCTTCGAGCCTGAGGAGACGCCGCGCACCTCCGCGCCCAGCAGCCTCATGCGGAGTACGTTCAACTCCTGGCGGGCCATGTCCACGTCGCCCATGTAGATCACGCACTCCAGGCCGAGCAGCGCGCAAACAGTAGCTGTGGCCACGCCGTGCTGGCCGGCGCCGGTCTCGGCAATAACGCGTTTTTTGCCCATGCGCTTTGCCAGCAGGCCCTGGCCGAGTGCGTTGTTGATTTTGTGAGCGCCAGTGTGCAGCAGGTCCTCGCGCTTGAGATAGATTCTGGCTCCGCCCAGCTCTTCAGTCAGGCGCTTGGCAAAGTAGAGCGGCGTGGGCCGCCCGGCGAAGTCCTTGAGCAGATCGGCCAACTCAGCCTGGAAAGCGGCGTCGGCCTTGGCCGCGCCGTAGTCCTGCTCCAGTTCGATCAGGGCCGCCATCAGCGTCTCAGGCACGTAGCGCCCGCCGTAAATGCCAAAGCGCCCGGGACGCGCCTCGGAGGGAACTGAGGGAAGAATGACCGATGCCATGATGGCCTCCTTAACAAATGCCCGAAAACGGGGAACTATTCAGTTTACTAGGAGGCGGGCTCGTGGTTCGGTCCTTGCAAGCTTCAGCCCTTCTTCTTTCGGCTCAGGTCGCACAACATGTCGGAATGAATGTTCAGCCCGATGTTGGTTATGTTGTAGAAGTGTTCGCTGGCTACCAGCCATCCGATCTCGCAAATCGCGCGATCGGAGTAGTGGCTGGCGAGGCGGGCAAATGTAGCCGCGTTCACGCACTTGTATCTGGTCAGCTCGGTTACATAGTCCAGGGCCGCGCGCTCCGCCTCGCTGAACAGGGGACTGGTGTTGTATTCGTCGAGGGCATCGAACTTGGCCTCATTCATTTGCGCTTTGATCACGAAGTACCGGCCTATGTCAACGCAAAAGGTACAGACGTTGATCTGCGCCACCCGCTCCCGAATGAGGAATGCCGTCTCCCGCGGCAACTTCAGCTTCTTGTCCAACTGGCTGATCTTGCCGACGAACATGCCGAACGCTGTTGGCATCCGGGCGTAGACAACTTTAAATGGCGTGGGCACTTTGCCAAATTGCCGGCGTGCCATGGCAAATACCAGCCTGTTAATCAGGCCCTTGGGCCTTTCGATTGGGGGAAGAAAGGTATCCATCCGCAAACCTCCATATACCTGCTCGTTGAGCATAGGCGCGTCTTGTCCGCGGCCGTGCCCAGCGCGTCTATTTACCTTACGCTGGGCTCAAGCGAGAGGTTACATGCCCGCGCATTGGCGAAACGGATAGCGCCGAAAGGGCCTTAACAACTGCGCTTGGACTTCGAAACGGTCCGTCAGTCGCCGTCAGCGTCGCGGACGCTGTCGATGAAGGCGCGCACTTTGGCGGGATCCTTGCGCCCCGGCGCGGCTTCAACACCTGAGACAACATCGACGCCCCAGGGGCGCAGTGCGGCGATGGCCTGGGCCACATTCTCGGGAGTCAGCCCTCCCGCGGCCACCATCCGCTTTTGCAGATCCGTGGTTTGGAACAGAGTTTTGCGGGCCTCGACCCAGTCGAAAGTCTGTCCCGTGCCGCCGGCGGCCAAGGCAGTCCGCGAGTCCACAAGCACCGCGTCCACATGGGGGTCCTCGATGATCTTCGCTAACTCCACGGCCGTCAACTCGCCGAAATGAACCACGCGCAGGACGGTCAGCGCAGGCCCAAAGCGATTGCGGAGCCTGGCCGGCAGGTCAGGCGCGGTGGTGAAGTGGAGTTGAACACCGGTAAGACGGCTGGAGCGGACGACAGACTCGATCTCTTCAAAGGGCGCATCGACAAAGACGCCGATTTTTTCAAGCATCGCGGGCAGGCGAGGCACAATTTCCGCAACCTTTGCGGGGGTAATGCGGCGGGGGCTGGGCGCAAAAACGAAGCCCACCGCATCGGCGCCGGCCTCGGCGGCCAGCAGCGCGTCCTCGAACGAGGTGTTGCCGCAGATTTTTACCCAGAGACTCATCGCGCAGCCGTGGCTCCTCGAAGCAACTCGGCAAGCGCCGCGCCGGGGTCGGGCTGGCGCATCAGGCTCTCGCCGATCAGAAATGCGTCAAAGCCGGCCGAGCGCAGGCGCGCAATGTCCGCAGCGGTCAAGATGCCGCTCTCCGAGACGCGCACCACGCTTGCGGGAATTCGTTCGGCCAGCTGAATTGAGGTTTCAAGTTTCACCTCAAAGCTCCTGAGGTCACGGTTGTTCACGCCTATGGCGTCGGCGCTCTTTTCACCCAGGGCATCCAGAACGCGGCTGAGCTCGTCGGCCGTGTGCACCTCAACCAGCACATCGAGTTTCAAGCCGTGGGCCGTTTCGGTAAATCGGCTGAGCTCTGCGCTGGTGAGGGCGGCGGCGATCAGCAGGATGGCGTCGGCGCGGTGCGCGCGTGCTTCCACGATCTGGTACTCGTCAATGATGAAGTCCTTGCGCAGGCAGGGCAAGGGCGTGGCGGCCGAAGCCAGTTCAAGGTTGCGCAGGCTGCCCTGGAAGTAAGGCTCATCGGTGAGCACTGAAAGCGCCGCTGCTCCGCCGCTACGGTAGCGTGCAGCCAACCAGGCGGGATCAAAGTCTGCGCGGATCAGTCCTTTGGATGGCGAAGCTTTCTTGATCTCGGCAATCACGGCAAGCGAATCGGTGGCCTGGCGGCGCAGGGCGCGAGTCCAGCCGCGCGGCCGATGAGCATCGGCGCGGCGCTCCAGTTCGGCAGACGACACATGCTCTTTGGCCGCCGCAACGGCGCCACGGGTGGCTGCCAGAATAATGTCGAGTTGGGTTGCCATGCTCTGGGTTGAGTATACGGGGAAATCCGTCAAAATCAGCCGGTCAGTGTAGCCGTTCGCTCCGTGCGGCCCCTATAATCGATGCGGTTTCAAAATCTATGGGAGATTCGACCTTCATGTTCAAAAGGACTCTCTGCCTCCTTGCTTTTGCCGTTGCGTTCTTGCCGTCAACTTCAGCTTTCAACCAGACTCCGGCCAACGTGATTGTGGAGCACAACGTCGCGATGAAGACGCGCGATGGCGTGACGCTCTACGCTGACGTGTACCGCCCCGCCGGCGCGGAATCCCTTCCCGTCCTGCTGACGCGGACCCCTTACGACAAGAACGGCGGCGCCGCCTTTGGGTCGCATGGGCGCGCTGCAGGGGCTTTATGGTTGTGGTCCAGGATGTGCGCGGGCGTTATACCTCAGAAGGTGAGTGGTACCCCTTCAAGCATGAGATCGAAGACGGCTATGACACCGTGGAATGGGCGGCCGCGCTGCCCCATTCGAACGGCAAAGTGGGCATGTTCAGCGGCTCGTATGTGGGCGCAACGCAGATGCTGGCCGCCATCGGCCATCCGCCGCACCTGGCGGGAATCTGCCCGATCGTTACGGCCTCAAACTACCACGAAAACTGGACCTACCAGGGCGGCGCGTTCGAGCAATGGTTCGACGAGTCGTGGACCTCGGGGCTGGCGCAGGACACGGCGAACCGGGCCTTCAGGAAAGCCACCAATGCGCTCGTGGGCAGCACGGTTCTGCCGCTGAACCAGTATCCGGTCCTCAATCTCAAACCTGCAGTCGGGCGCTGAGACCTGACGCACGAGCTGGCGCCCTATTTTCTCGATTGGCTGGCGCATCCCGGCTACGACAGCTACTGGAAGCAATGGTCCATTGAGGAGAATTACGCGAACATCCAGGTTCCCGCGCTGGTGATCGCTGCCTGGTACGACATTTTCCAGGGCGGTTCGCTCAGCAACTACCTGGGCATCCGGGCTCATGGGGGCACGGAGGCGGCGCGCACCAGGACGCAGTTGCTCGTGGCCATCGGCGGGCACTCCGGCTCGGGCCGCAAGGTGGGCGAGCGTCGATTTTGGTCCCGATGCGGCCTTTGACGAAAACGCCATGACGCTGGATTGGTATGACTACCTGTTCAAGGGCAAGCAAAATGAATTTGCCAACGGCAAGCCGGTCAAGATTTTTGTGATGGGCGAGAACAAGTGGCGCGATGAGGCCGCATGGCCGCTTGAACGCGCGCAGCAGACGCGTCTATTACCTCCACTCCGGTGGCAAGGCAAACAGCGCCGCGGGCGATGGCGGCCTCTCGACGGAAGCCGCGAAAAATGAAGCTGCCGACAGACTACGTCTACGACCCCGGCAACCCGGTGCCGACCATCGGCGGGCCGCTTTGCTGCGATTCTGGACACTTGCCGGCCGGGCCGCTCGATCAGCAGCAGCGTGGAAGCCCGCTCAGGATGTGCTGGTTTACTCCACGCCGCCGCTCGACCCAGGACACCGAAGTCACCGGGCCGGTGACGCTCGATCTATATGCAAAGTCGTCGGCCGTCGATACGGACTTTACCGGCAAGCTGGTGGACGTGGCTCCTGACGGCACAGCGATCAACCTGACGGAGGGAATTCTGCGGGCACGCTACCGCGAGTCAATGAGCGAACCGAAGCTCGATTGAGCCGGGCAAGGTTTATGACTACAAGATCGATCTGTGGTCCACGAGCAATGTCTTCATGAAAGGCCACAGGATTCGCGTGGAAGTCAGCAGCAGTAATTTTCCGCGGTTCGATCGCAACCTAAACACCGGCAAGAGCGCGGCAGAAAGCGCGGATTTCGTAAAGGCGACGAATACCATTCTGCACGACGCCACGCATCCCAGCGCGCTGATTCTGCCGGTGGTAACGCCCTAGACCCTGTTACGAACTCTAGCGCGGAATTGAAGCGGCCTCGCAGCTCTGCACAACCAGTTCCTTCGCGGCCTGGCGGCCCAGGCGGATGCAGTCGGGGATGCCGATGCCGTCGTAGGCATTGCCGGCGAGGCGCAGGCCGGGCAACGCTGCCACGCGCGCGGCGATGCGCGCGATGCGCTCCTGGTGACCCACGGCATACTGCGCCATGGCTCGGCGCCAGCGAGCCACCTGCGCATGTTCCGGTTCAACTGTGAGGCCGATCGTCTTTTCACCCAGGATCTGGCTCAACTCGCGGCGCACGGTGGCGACAAGAGCGCCGTCAGGTTCGGCGAGCAGGGACTCATTGCGCATGCCGCCAAGAAAGGCGCGGAATACAGCTTTGCCCGGCGGCGTGCGGCCCAGAAACTTGCGATGAACGAAGGTGCAGGCCAGCATGGCGCGGCCCTCGCTTGCCGGAACCAGGAAACCGAATCCTTCGGGCAGGGGGCCCAGCTTGGCTTCGTCATAGACCAGGTTGACGGTGATGGACGAAGAGTAGGGAATCGCGCTCGAGGTCCTCGCCCAGCGCAGGGTCCACCGCGGGCCAGCAGTTCGCCCGCGGCCCATGCGGGAGAGGCAAAGATCACACGCGTCGTAAACGCTCGGAGACTCCCGATGCCTCGATCTTCCAGCCCTCGGCGATCTTCAGATGGCGCTTACCGGCGTGGCCACGCGAACCGAAGCCGGACGAAGCCGCGCGGCCAGCGCATCCACCAGCTGCTGCATGCCGCCGCGCAGCGCGGTAAAGATGGAGCGTGGCGCCGGCTCCTGCGGTTCGATCCGTTCGACGGCTGCGGCCTTGGCCCTGGCGCGCATCTGGCGGTGCGCCGCCAACATGCCGCGGGTGAGCGAGCCGTACTTCGTCTCCATCTCCACCAGTCGGGGCAGCACAGTGCGGGCGCTCAGTTCGGCTGCAGTCGCCGCCGTAGATGCCGGAGAGCAGCGGATCGGCGAGGCGGTCGACGGCTTCTGCGCCAAAATGCCGCTCTAACCAGCGCGGCGACAGCTTCGTCGGGCAGGCCGCTGGGGCGCGGCGGGTGGAGCAGCTCCAGCGCCATGCGGATCTTGGTTCGAGAAGCTGAAGAGCCGCGTCAGCGCGGTGGGAATCAGCTTGGTGGGCACCAGGAACATGAGGCCGTCAGGGAGAGCGCGACCAGCCGGTTGCTGTACCAGGATGTAGGTTTTGCGGGCGGCGTCGTTGGAGGGAAGCAGTTCGGCGCCCAGGCCCAGCTCGCGGCAAAGCTCGGCCGCCGCGGGCTTCTCGGTAAGAAAGGAGTCGGGGCCGCGCTCGATGACGGCGCCGTTCACGATTTCCGAGGCCAGCGAGCCGCCCAGCCGCTCCCGCGACTCAAACAGCGTGTACTCGACCGGCGCGCCCGCGGCGCGCGCCTTTTCAAGCTCGTAGGCAGCCGCCAGCCCCGCTATGCCGCCGCCGATAATCGCAATCCGCATCCTTGCCATCATCCCATGATTACAGCAATTTCCGGGATTATCGCACGGGCTAGGAAGGGGAAAGTTGCGGCCTCGCCGGGAATGCGTGCTCACAGAGTTAGAATCAAGGCGACGACCCGCCGTTGCATGTGATTTAAATCACATGCAAAGCGACCTGGAGGGCTTTAGTGCTGTTTCAAGGGGCAATCGAGCCTCTGAGTTTCGCCGCTCTCCACCTTTGCACCGAGCCGCCGCATATCGAATGCAGCGAGCCGCCTGTTTTTCCGCGAGCTCCGACAACCCGCGTACAAGCCCTGAAGGAGACACTGCATGAGCAGCTGAACTGATCCACCGGTTGCACTTTGCCTTCACCATCACCTTCCACTACCTGTTTCCCCAGCTCACCATGGGCCTTGGCCTGCTGATTGTGGTGCTCAAGTCGGTTGCGCTCAGGACCGGCAGCGAACAGTGGGACCGGGCGGCGCGTTTCTGGGGGCGCATCTTCGCCATCAACTTTGTCTTCGGGCGTGGTGACGGGCATTCCCATGGAGTTCGAGTTCGGCACCAACTGGGCGCGGTTCTCGCAGCTCTCGGGCGGCGTGATTGGGCAGCCGCTGGCGATGGAGGGCGTGTTCAGCTTCTTTCTGGAGTCGGCGTTTCTGGGACTGTTTCTTTACGGAGAGAGGCGGATCTCGAAGCGTGATGCACTGGTTTTCGGCGGTGATGGTGTTTCTGGGGTCGTGGATCTCGGGGTTCTTCATCATCGTGACGGACGCCTGGATGCAGCATCCCGTGGCCTTCGATCGGTTGCCGAATGGACAGTTCGAAGTGCTGAGCTTCTGGCAACTGCTGCTGAATCCGTGGGCGCTGCTGCAGTATGCGCACAACATGACGGGCGCGGTGGTCACTGGCTCGTTTGTGATGGCTGCCGTGGGTGCGTTTTACCTGCTGGACGGCCGCAACGTGGACTATGCGCGCATTTTCCTGAAGGTGGGCGTGATTGCGGGCGTGATTGCGATCGATCGCTCATCATCTTTCCGACCGGCGATTTGCATGGCAAGTATGTGGCGCGCAACCAGCCGGCGGCGATGGCCGGGATGGAAGGGCTGTTCAAGACGGAGACCGGCGCGGGGATGGTGCTGATGGGCCAGCCGAACGAGGAGACGGGCGAAATCGACAACCCGATCGTGGTGAACAACGTACTGAGCTTCCTGATCTACGGGACGACCAAGGCCGAGGTGAAGGGGCTGGATCAGATTCCGCAGGACCAGCGGCCCACTGCCCTGCCGCTGCTGTTTTACGCCTACCACATCATGGCCGGACTGGGGACTTGGTTTGTGCTGCTGATGGTTGTGGCCGCATTTCTGCTGTGGCGCGGGCTGGCTTTACAAGGCGCGCTGGGCTTTGTGGGCGCTGCTGCTGAGTTTTCCGCTGCCCTACATTGCCAATACTGCCGGCTGGATGACGGCCGAACTGGGACGGCAGCCGTGGCTGATCTACGGATTGATGCGGACCAGCGAAGGCTACTCCGCCACACGTTTCGGCCGGCAATGGGCTGTTTACGCTGCTTGGTTTCATGGGGCTCTACGCGCTGCTGGGCCTGCTGTTCACGGTGCTCATCTACCGCGAGATCGATCGTGGTCCGGAGCCGCAGGTTCCCGTCGAGGCCGTGAACGCCGGTTGAGCGCCGGCGCCGCAATAGTGCGAAGGAATCGAAACTCAGTGGCCTGAAGAAGAAGGAGCCTGGCGATGATGGGGTTCATCTGGTTCTGGCTGGTTGCGGTCATGATTGTCGGTTACGTGGTGCTCGACGGCTTCGACCTGGGCGTCGGAGTACTGCACCTTTTCTGGTGCGCACCGAGGCGGAGCGCAAGGCGACGCTGGGCTCGATTGGGCCGGTGTGGGACGGCAACGAGGTGTGGCTGCTGGCCGGCGGAGGTACGCTCTACTTTGCGTTTCCGCTGCTTTATGCGTCGGCCTTCAGCGGCTTCTATCTGCCGCTGATGATCGTGCTCTGGCTGCTGATTCTGCGCGGCGTGAGCCTGGAGTTGCGCAACCACATTGACGTGGGCGTATGGCGGGCGCTCTTGGATGGGTTGTTTGGCTTGGCGAGCGCGCTGCTCACCATCTTTTTCGGCGCGGCGCTGGCGAATGTGCTCCGCGGCGTGCCCTTGCAGCCCGACGGCTACTTTTTTCTGCCTCTGTGGACCAACTGGCAGCCGGGCCTGCATCCGGGGATTCTGGACTGGTATACGGTGATCGGCAGGCCTGGTGGCACTGGTGGCGCTCACCCTGCATGGGGCGCTTTGGCTGGTGATCAAAACCTCGAGCGAACTGGGACGTAGCGCGCAAGGAGATTGTGACTCCGCTGTGGTTGCTCCTGGCAGCGCTTACGGTCGTCAGCCTGGCCGCAACCGTTGCGGTGCGGCCTGAGAGCTTGAACAACTACTTCAGCTACCCGGTGACGTTTGTTGTGCCGGCGGGGTGGTGGCGTCGCTGGCAGGCGTTTGGATTCTGAATCGCAAGGACCAGCCCGTAAAGGCGTTCCTTTGTTCCTGCGCCTATCTTTTCTTCATGCTGGCGGGTGCCTGCTGGGCTCTTTATCCCACGCTTCTGCCGGCCACCACAGGCGCAGCCAACGACATTACGCTAAGCCGCGCACTCTCAGGCCCGCATACGCTCGCCGTTGGGCTGGTGTGGTGGATCGTGGGCATGACGATGGCCGTGGGCTACGTTGTTTTCGTCTACAGCAAGTTCCGCGGCAAGGTCGATCTGCTCCCCGTGAGGCATTGAAGCGGGCTTATTTCCACGCGCCCAGCAGACGCCGCAGAAGCACGAACTCGCCCAGGTGGTAAGCATTGTGGTCGGCGGTGAGCAAGGCTTCTCGCAGAATTGTTTGACCGTCGCCGTGCGGAATCTTCTTGAACAGGTCGGTCGATTCCGAGGCCACCAGATCGTTCATCTTATTCAGGTCCCTGCGAAACGCTTTCACGCTCCGGCCCCATTCTGCCGCGCTTGCCGGAGCCTTTTTCCCGGGCCAATAGCCCGACGGCCACGCCGGCGACACATGTTTTGGGTTCACCGTGAATTCCAGAATGTCCCATTGGGCGATTCTCATGTGTTCCAGCACCTCCCACGGGGAGTGTTCGGCGCCCTTGGGCCGCACGCCGCGCAGGCTGGTGGGCAGGTTCTTGATGGCGGTTTCAAAATCGGCGTGGGCGCCCTTGCCCGCTAGCAGATTTACGACGTGCTGCCGCAGCAGCGCCTGGCTTTTCATGATTTCTGTATCCCTCTGCTGCTTCGATGCGCGTCCGCCTCATCGGTTGCCGACTGAGACGGACAGATCGTGTGGCAGAAGGTTAAAGCGTGACCAGCGTTCCGGCCGGTTCCAGCTGCCGGAAGGCCTCGGCCTTGTGCTCCAGTTCCGGATCCCAGTTTTTCGGCTGGTAGATGCAGCAGGGTTCCTGAGCGAGCGGGTCGCCGGTGACGGCGTAAGCGCGGGCACGCGAACCGCCGCAGATTTCCTTGTATTCGCAGGCGCCGCACTTGCCTTCCAGCTTGCCGGTGTCGCGCAGCGATTTGAAGATGGGCGCTTCACGATAGATCTCGGCCAGCGGCGTTTCGCGGATGTTACCGGCATGGATGGGCAGAAACCCGCTCGGATAAACGTTGCCGGTATGGGAGATGAACATGAAGCCCTTGCCGTCGTTGACGCGGCGCGTGGCCCAGCTTGCGGTGCGGGTTTTGGCATCGGCGGTGGGCGCGCCCGGCTCATAGGCAGTTGCAGGTTTCATGCCCCCCGGATGGCCGTGTCCATGGCTCATCTTCCGCTCTTCAAGGTTGTGCTGTAGCAGGTAGCGGCGATAGTGCATCGCCTCGGTGGTCTTGATCTGGAAGCTGACCCTGTGCGAGAGCTCGTAGATCTTGCCGAAGACCTGTTCAAAGTCCTCGCCGGAGAGCAGGTCGTCAAGCTGGCCGCGGCCCACAGGAACCAGGAAGAAGACATTCCACATGACAATCGAAAGTTTCTCAAACAGGTTGCACAGGTTGTCGAGGTCGTGGGCGTTGTGACGGCTGATCGTGGAATGGACCTGGATGGGAATGCCGGCTTCGTTGGCCCACTCGATGGCCTGGATGGTGCGCGCCCAGGCGCCGGGAAGTCCGCGGAAGGCGTCGTGAATCTCAGGGGTGGAGCCGTCTAACGAGATGCCCAGCCGAACCAGTCCCGCCTTTTTCAACTCGAAGATGGCTTCGCGGGTGAGCAGGGGCGTGGCGCTGGGGGTAAGCGCGACCTGTACACCCTTGCCAGCCGCATAGCTGATTAGTTCGAAGACGTCTTTCCGCTTCAGTGGATCGCCGCCAGTGAAGACGAAGATGGGGATGTGCATATCGGCGATCTGATCAATAAGCGCCTTGCCTTCAGCGTTCGTCAATTCGTCAGGATGCGCGATGGGCTGGGCGGCGGCGCGGCAGTGTTTGCAGGCCAGATCACAGGATTGCGTAACTTCCCAGATGGCAAGAAAGGGGGTTTCGTCAAAGTTGAGCCCGCCGCGAGCGGGAATATTGTGCATCGGTTGCATAAGGCCTCCTACGGAACCGGGCGGGGAAACACGTCATGGTTTACGGGCCGGGGATGGAATGGCTCCGATTTCCTTGGATATCCCAATTGCTGCCCCAGAGTGCAGGTGGGGCTGAAAGGGGAAATCCGATGCCAAGTCGTCCATGGCGCCACGATTCCGGTCTAGAAGAACAGGTATTCCACGAGTCAGGCTGTGATTCAGATCACTTTACCCTGTCGGATCGGTGACCTCGCACCGTCCCAGCTTAGCCGGAAAGGCGGAGGGGGAAAACAATTCCCACAACGTTGACGCTTCTGCATCAATTCCGGTCTATAGTAGCGGTAACGAAAATTGAGTCCGGGCCCCCATTGTCGTGCAAAGATCAGGTGAATCAAATCACATTCTCGTGTGAGTCAGGACACTGCGAGTTCATATTTTTTCTGTAATCGTTTGAGCGCACCAGAAGGAGGTTCCCATGACCGCCGTCATGAAGCCAGGTTGGAGCAAACCCTCCACCATCCTCTTTGCCTCCGAGATTCCCGCCAACCAGAAGGCCTTCGCATTTGCGCTTGCGCAAGCCAGGGAGTTCGGCGCCAACCTCATTATTCTCCACGCCTATGACACGCTGGTGGTGGCAGCCTCAGAGACCTCGGGTATTCGCTACTACGACTACGCCGCCGCCGCGCGCACCGAGAAAAACCATCTTGAGCCTATGGCCCAAAAAGTGAGGAATGCGGGCGTCTCCTGCGAGGTAGTGGTGCGTCCCGGCCTGCCGGCAGACCAGATTCTTGCCTTCGCACGCGAGCGGGAGATCGACCGCATCGTGATGGGCACGCACTCTCCGGGCCCCATTGGCAAGCTGCTGGTGGGCTCGGTTGCCGAAGCCGTTCTGCGCACCGCCAAGGTACCCGTTCTCATTGTCGGTCCCCAAGTGGTGGATGGCACTTATCGGAACTTTGCCACACGGACCATTTTGTGTGCGGCAAGCCTGCAGGAGTCCAGCAGCGTGGTGGCGGCTTTTGCCGCGGACCTGGCGCACCAGCACGGCGCCCGCCTGGTCCTGCAGCACGTGATCCGGCCCCAGGAGCGCGCCGAAATTCTGGCCGGGCGCACGCTCGACGAAATTGAAAGGGACCTGATGCTGCTGATTCCACCCAGACTGCAGCACAAGATCGCCCTTCAAACCATCGTGGTGCCGGGCGATCCCACTGAGGAACTGCTCTACCAGAGCAGGGCCCAACAGGCCGACCTCATCATTCTGGGCGCGCAGGGCGCCTCGGCCTTTGCCGCCATCACACGCCACGGAGTCGTCTACAAGGTGCTGGCGCACTCGCACTGCCCGGTGATTACGCTCTCGCCGGTTGTGTTGGCCGCCTGCGGGTCGAAATCCGAGAAGACGCATCCAGCCGAAGCCTACATGGCTGGTGTTTTTTAGAGCCGGAAACCGGGCATACGCGGCTCGAAACGACAAAGAAGCAAGCAAGTTGGATTCGTTTGCCCGGTCCAGTTATACTGGACCGCAAGGCGGCATTTGATCGGTCGCGCCGTCTGAAGTGAGGTGCGTCTTCCGCAGGGACTCCGGTTCACTGACGTTCGACGTTCCGCCATCGAAGACTTCGCGGTGGCGCGCTATCGCTGGCGTACTTCGAAGTCCCATGGATTCCTTGAGTTGTGCCCTCTTCCCTGCCTCCTGCTCTCTCTGCGGATGCCCTCTTCCGCAGCTCTCCTGTGCGCCAATTTGCGATGTCTGCTGGACGGAGTTTCGGGTTCAGGGCGGACCCGCGTGCGCGCGCTGCGGCGACAGAGTGGATACCCGTCAATTTGAAGCAGGGCCGGCACCTGCAGCGCTTTGCCGGGTCTGCCGGATGGTGCCGCCGCCGTTTGCGCGCGCCGTTGCTTACGGGCCCTACCAGGGCCGCATGAGAGAGGCCATCCACGCTCTCAAATACCACCGGCTCGAACCGGCTGCGCGTCAACTGGGCCGGATGCTGGCTGAAGCCATCGCCCAACTGGCTGCCGAAGCTCCCTCGGAGATGCTGGTGGTTCCAGTGCCGCTCCACCGGTCAAAATACCGTGCGCGCGGCTTTAACCAGGCTCGGTCGCTGGCTGCTGAAGCGCTCGAATGTCTTGGCAAAACTCATCCCGCGTGGAAGCTTAGGATGGCTTCGAGCACGCTGATGCGCCTGCGCGCCACGGAGAGCCAGGCGGGTTTGTCATCCCGCATGCGGCGCTTGAATGTGCGCGGGGCGTTCTCGGTCTCCGATCCGTCCGCGGTTACGTTGAAACATATTCTGGTGATCGACGACATTCTCACCACGGGGGCCACAGCCCGTGCCGCGGCGCACGCGCTTATAAAGGCCGGAGCAGCATCGGTATGGGTGGCTACCCTGGCAAGGGCGCAGCGCATCAGCGAACCCGGCCGCGGATTCTACTTCGAGGACGCAGACATCACCGAGGAACTTCAAATGCGCGGAGGCGAGCCTTTGCGCCGGGATTCAGAGCTGACCGGCAACGTGCCGGGAGCCGCAAGGGGACAGGCAGGCAGGTTTTCATCGCACGACCAACCATCTTTTTGACGAGGGAAAAAGGATGTCGCTGGGAAAAGCAATGATTCATGCGCGTAAGCAAAAATCCATCGCCAGGGCCGCAGCTCTGGCAGGCGAGCACACTCCATCCCATTACAGCGTCCACACTCCCCACCTGCTGCAGATGCCGGTGCTGGTGCTGAACGCCTCCTATGAGCCCATCAACATCTGTGGCGCGCGGCGGGCGCTGGTGCTGGTTCTCAAAGGCATTGCTCGCACCGAGGAGGAGCATGGGCTGACCCTTCATGCCCAGCGCAGCCGGATCGCGATGCCCTCGGTCATACGGCTGCTCGAATATCGCCGTATTCCGCACCAGACGCGTGCCCTGTCGCGCAAGAACATCCTCTTGCGCGACCGCAACACTTGCCAGTACTGCGGCGAGGGGCTGCCTCCAGGTGAACTGACCCTGGACCACGTGATTCCCCGTTCGCGGGGCGGCAATTCGACCTGGGAAAACCTGGTGGCCTGCTGCCACGCCTGCAACCGCCGCAAGGGCAACCGCATGTTGAGTGAGATTGACGATATGATCCTGCTGCGTGACCCGCGGCCCTTTTCGCTGCACACGAGCCGCCAGATCATGCGCATGCTGGGCCGCGGCGACGACCGCTGGCGGAAGTATCTGTTCTATTGAAAGGCCTTCCGGCCATGATTCCCTTGTTGCTGACAACCTCGAAAACGGTAGATGATCGCCTCCTCAAGGTGGTATCGTGTGCCAGAAAGACAACCCGGCGCTTCCCCTGCGCCTCTAAGCGGAAGAAAGGAAGATCTATGTCACGCATTCGAGTTTTTGCATTTGTTTTTCTCGCAGCTGCGCTGTTGTGCTGCACGCACAGGGCGCAAGCCCAGATTTCCTTTGGCGTAAACATTGGGGTACCCCCCGTCTGCCCCTACGGCTACTTCGACTACGCCCCCTATGACTGCGCCCCTTACGGCTACTACGGGCCCGATTGGTTTGTGGGTGGCGTATTTCTCGGAGCCGGCCCCTGGTTCCACGGCCCTCACGGCTTCTACGGCCACGTCGACAACCGTTTTGATCCTCGTAACGGCTACCGTGGGCCGCTTCCCAATCGCGGAGCCAGACCGTTCTACCATTTCCAGGGGAACGAGGCGCGAGACGGGAGAGGCCACGTAGGCAACGCCGGACATGAAGCCGGCGCAGAGCGTGCCCTGCCCGGATACAGAGGCGGCAGCGCAGGCGGACACGGACGCCGCTAACCTGCATTGAAATTGCACCCGCGGACGAATGAGACGACCCGGCTCCAAAGGTACGTCTCTCTGGCGGTTCGTCTCGTCGTTCGCGTCGGGTGCTGACTGGGCTGACTACTTCGACGGTGCGCCGGGCTGGTTGCCCTGAGGCTGTCCGGATTGCGAAAGGCTCTGGCCGTTGTAAATGATCGTGCTGGTTGAGCCGAACCGCTTGTAGTCTGTGTACTTGACTGTGTCGCGAATGTGCACGTCCTGCGCCATGTAGCCGCTGCCCCCGGCAAAGTGAAGGATGCCCTCGCCCTTGGTATAGACCGGGAACCAGTAGTGGCCGTCCACCTGCTGGCGCCAGGTCATGAAGGGCGGATGCAGGTCCTCGCTTCCCTTGCGGGTATCGTCGGGTACCATGCGGCCGTTCGTCACCACGATCTGCAGGTCGGTCGTGTCCACCCAGATTTGGCCGTCGAAGTAGCGCTTCTTCTTCTCGATGATTTTGGGACTGACTGCGAAGACGTAGCAGTCCACTTCGTCCACCTTTTGCCGGCCCACGTACCTTACGTCGTATTGGGTGATGTCCTCCGTGGTGAGCACGAAGGGATAGCCATGTGAAATGTCCTGAAGATCGCTGGGAGACATCATCACGCGCTGCAAGGTGCTGCCGGGGGCGTAGACCACCTTTTCCGTGCGCCGTCCGGTGGGGTCGAAGATCACGTCGTCCACTTCATACCACTCGCCATCCACCTTATTGTCGTCGTCGATGGTCTGCACCCGGGCGTAACGGCGGTAGGTGTAGTGATTCAGCGCCTCCTGGAATTCGCTCTCCTTGGCGGCAAACTCCTTGATGATCTGCTCCGGGGTAATAGCTGGCGCAGAAACGTCCATGCGGCCGAAGCCCGAGTCCAAAGGCATGGGCGTAAAGCTGTCTTTGAGCTGCGCCCGTGCCGCTAGCGCGCAGGCCAACGTAACCAGCAAGGTCAGCAGGAACCGCAAAGTGATGGCGAATCGACTTCTCAACCTGGTTACACTCCTCATGCGTTTGGCGCCTTGATGGGAATAGGTAAATAAATCCACAGGCGCGCACGCCCCGCTGCAACTTTAGACGCATGGACTCGGCCTCTGGACCGTCTCAAAATGAAGCATCGGGTCATCGGGTTAAAGCGCGGCCGACAGGTGTGCGAAGGCGGGGGCGCACGCTCTTTCCGAGAATCATACTGGAACTCCGCCTCTCACAGTCAAGGCATCTGCCCACCCCATCGTTCATTTGAGACTCTGGGAAACTGGTGTGGAAGGAGATCCCGGCTTCATGCCCGATTATTATCATGTTCCCGCGCTGGTGCTTAGCGCGCTGTTGCTTCCCGCCTTCGCCTATCTCTATCTGCGCTTTCGCGACACCCGGATGCTGCTTTGGTTTCTTGGCTTTCTCTTCGCGCTGGTGTCAATGGTGCTGCTCTACTTCGACGGCAGGCACAGTTTTGCCGGGGGCATCAATCCCTGGCTCGCCGCGGTAGGACAAACCTCGATACAGATCAGCTCCGCGCTCTTTTTCGCCTCCTTATCTCCAGGGCGGTTTCGCATCGGTCGGTGGAAGGTCCTCTACGTTGTGCCTTACACTGCTCCCCTGGTCATTGCTTCCATTCTCTTGTTTGGCGTCTTTCACGGCGTATCCCCGGGCGAGCCGCTGCTGCTTCTCTTTCCGGTTCTGGGGCTGATTTCCGTCGCGGTGGCCATTGTCTGGAGCGCAACGGAGAACGTCCTGCCGAGTTGGATCGGCATCTCCTACGGCATCGTTACGGGCCTCATAGCCATCTGGGTTTGCTTCGTCGCCGGACCCGCGTGGGCGCTGCTGCTTGCCGAGTGCGCCAGCTTCCTTATGACCGCATTGCTGCTGGTGTTTGTGGTTCGGCGCTTTTCTCCGGGCGTCGTCCTGAGCGTACTCGGTTTTACCGCTTGGTCGCTCTCGGCCTTGCAGATTCTTCCCGCCGCCGGCCTCGCCTATGGGATGAGCCTCAAGCTGGTTCACCTGGTCGTGATGGGCAAAGTTGTAGCGGCGCTGGGCATGATCCTGGTAGCCCTCGAGGACCAGTTGGACCTCAATAAGGCCGCACAGGAGCGTGAACGCAGAGCGCGCCGGGAACTGGAGGCGTATGCCGGGATCATTCTCGCGCGCCGCAGGGTCGAGGACTTCGACCTGCAAGGCCGCGACATCTGCCAGGTTGTGGTGGCGCACAGCAGGTTTGCACAGGCCGCGCTGCTGCTCGAGTATGCCGGTCGATTCCGGATGGCCGGGTCTGCCGGCTTTGACGACGCCACGGCCGCGGCCCTCGGAGAAATGGCACAGCGGATTCCCGTGGCAGGCTTTCTAACCTCCGGCTCAGCCCCCTCCGCCGTGGACCAAAGCAAGGCCCTGTCGCTCGACCTGACGCCCTGGCTCAAGCCCGGCGACGATCTGAAGCGACTCAGGTTTACCAAAGCTCTCGCAGTACCCTTGGTGGGCCGCGCAAATGCGGAGGGAGCGCTGTTGCTGGCTGGAATGCGCACCACCCAGGTAAATTCCCTGACGCCCAACCTCGACCCGCTGCGCGCCGACGATCTGCTGCCCATTGAGATGCTGGCCGCCAGGTTGCAGGCCACTCGGAGCCAGACCATGCTGTTTGAAAAGCTCATTGACTCCGAGCGGTTTGCCGGGCTGGGCCAACTGGCTGCCAACGTGACCCACCAGTTGAACAATCCGCTCACCGTCGTTCTGGGATACGCCTCGCTGCTGGAAGAGATGGTTCCGATCGATGCACACGAACGCAAGGGCGTTGAGTCTATCCTGACCGAGGCGCGCCGCATGCGCTCAACGCTAGAGAGCCTGCTGCGCGTTTCATACACGCAAGGCGACCGCCTTGCCGCGGTCTCCGTGGCCGAGATGCTGGCAGACATGGAGCAGCTCTATCGCCCTGAACTTCTTCAGCGTTCCATCGAATTCAGGATGAACATTGCGCCCTCCCTGCCCAGAGCCCTGTGCAGTGCGCAGCAATTGCGCCAGGCTGTGCTCCATTGCATGCAATACTCGATTTCGGCAGTCGAGAAGCAAAGCTCGGCCGGGGCGCCGAAGGGTCCGAGAAGCATTCGCATCGAAGCCAGCAGCGAGGGCAATCTGGTGCAGATTCTGGTGGCGCATTCGGGGCCCGGCTTTTTGCATCCGGAGCGCGCCTTTGACCCGTTCACGCCCGCGCAGATCGGCGGAGAAACGGCAGGTCTCGGCCTGAGCCTTTGCGCGACCATCCTGCGCGACAACAGCGGGCGCGCTTCGGCAGTGAACCTGGAGCCCCACGGCGCGGCCATCATTCTGGAAATGAAAGCAGCGTAGTCCTTTCGCGATTTGACTCTGAAAACCCCTCAAAAACTGACGAAATCACAATCCAGCGGCCTTTTCAGACACGCGCCAATGGTCCATTCCACTCTGTAGAGGACAGGAATCCGTAGAATGGATACAGATGGCATTTACTGAGCAATACGATGTGGCCGTGGTGGGTGCGGGGCACGCCGGATGCGAGGCGGCGATGGCCGCGGCGCGCATGGGGCTCAAGACTGCGCTGATCACCATGAACCTTGACCTGATTGCGCAGATGAGCTGCAATCCGGCCGTGGGCGGCGTGGCCAAGGGGCACCTGGTGCGCGAGGTGGATGCGCTGGGCGGCATTATGGGCGAGGTGGCCGATGCGGTCGGCATCCAGTTCCGCCTGCTGAATACATCGCGTGGGCCCGCGGTGTGGAGTCCGCGCGCCCAATGCGATAAGCAGCTCTACCGCGTGAAGATGCGTGAGGTGCTGGAAAGCCAGCCCGGTTTGCACATCCGCCAGGCAGAAGTCGTAAATCTGGTGATCGAGGAGGAATCAGGGGTCAGGGATCAGCCCTCGGACACCGATCCCGGAACAACAGATCCCGGAACAACAGATCCTGGAACATGGGATGGGATCTCCCCCGACGGACCGGGTGAGATTCCGCGGCCTGTTCGCCCGCGCCGCCGTGTTCTGGGCCTGAAGCTGCGCGACGGCCGCAACCTGTTGGCCGGCGCCACCATTATCACCACGGGCACCTTTCTAAACGGACTCATTCACTGCGGCGAGGAACGGTATCCGGCCGGACGCAGCGGTGAGCCGGCCAGTGTTCTTCTCGGCGAGGCCCTCCGGGCGTTGGGGCTTCGGACCTGCCGGCTCAAGACGGGAACGCCGCCGCGCCTTGACGGGCGCACCATCCGCTGGGAGGCGTTTGAAGAGCAGCCCGGCGACGCGGACCCCACCCCCTTCAGTTTCCGCACCAAGAAGATCGTGCAGCCGCAGGTGAGCTGCCACATTGCTTTCACCACGCCCGAGACGCTGCGCCTGATCCGCGAAAATGTGCACCGCTCAGCGATGTACTCGGGCCGGATCGAGGGCATTGGGCCCCGCTACTGCCCGTCCATCGAAGACAAAATAGTCAAGTTCCCTGACAAGGCGCAGCACCAGTTCTTTCTCGAGCCGGAGGGCCTGAATACGCACGAGGTCTACGTGAACGGCATGTCGACCTCCCTGCCGATGGAGGTGCAGTGGCAGATTGTGCGCTCCATTCCCGGCCTCGATCAGGCGGAGATGCTGCGCCCCGGCTACGCCATTGAATACGACAGCGTCGATGCCACCGAACTGGACCGCACTTTGCGTGTCAAGGCCTTCACCGGCCTTTATCTCGCAGGACAGATCAATGGAACCAGCGGCTATGAAGAGGCGGCCTGCCAGGGCATCATGGCCGGCATCAACGCAGCCCTGTGGCTGAAAGGCGAGCCGACCTTCACCATGGACCGCACCGAGGGCTACACCGGCATCCTGATTGATGACCTCATCTCCAAGGGAACCAACGAGCCATATCGCATGTTCACTTCGCGGGCCGAATTCCGCCTGCATCTGCGCATTGACAACGCCGACAGCAGGCTCACTCCATACGGCCGCAAACTGGGTCTGATCGGCGACCAGGCCTGGGTTCAGTATGAACAGAAGCAGGCACGCATGGCTGCCCTGAAACAGATGCTGACCACCGGCAAGGTGGACACGGAGCGCCTGGATGCGGCCGGCCTCGGCGCGCTCACGGCGACCGCTGGACTGACTTGGGCACAACTGCTCAAGCGGCCTGAGGTCACCATCGAGCCTGTGCTCTGCGCCATGCGCGCAACCTTGGCCGAAAGCCCGTTATTGTCTGAGATGGCTGCCGCGCTTGAGGGAAATGCCGACTACGGAACACCCGTGGGCCGAGCCGTGCTTCGCAACGAAGTGCGCGCCGTCGAGACCGAGATCAAGTTCGCCGGTTATCTTGAGCAGCAGAAAAAGTCGATTGCGAAGCTCAAGGCGGCCGAGGCCGTGGCAATTCCAGAGTGGATCGAGTACGGCTCCATCAGCGGGCTCTCGCGCGAGATGCGGGAGACGCTGGAGCGGGTTCGCCCGGTGACGATCGGGCAGGCCAGCCGGATTCCCGGCGTCACGCCCGCCGCACTGAGTCTGGTGCATGTTTCGATCAAATCGCATCGGATGCTACGAGAGCCGCAGGCGCACCGCGCCAAGGCTCAAAAGCGGGCGGCAGGGTAGTTCTCAGTCGTACGCGCACCGGCCACTTATTTACTGCGGGCCCTTGTCGCTCTTTGAGAAAAAGGGAATGTGGAAGGGCATATCCCCGGCAGAGGACTTTTTCTGCTTGCCGCTTGCGTTGTTGTCTGCTCGCAGTGCGGTGCGCTGGGAGTTGAAGGCAGACCCATCCGCCACGAAGCCGCTCGAACACATGCGTGAACACGCCCTTTTCGTCCACCTGGAGCCGTTGACCTTGTGATGCAGCGTGTAGGTGCCGTTGGCAACGGCAATGTCGCCCAACATGCGCACGGTGATCACCTTCTGGGTGAGCCAGAAGGTCTTGTCCTCGCCGGTAATCACCTGCACCAGTTGCTGATTGCGCGTGGTGATGTCGCCGCTTGCCGCAACATCCACAAACAAGGGCGACAGCACCAGTTCGAGAGCAGTACTGGTCGCGCGAATTGACGGCGTTGGCCCAGGTGTCCTCGATCTTCTGGAATTGCATCATCTCAGGGCTCTCGGTGACGTGACGCCGGGTCTGTCGAGCCGGAGCCGCAGCCGGAGGCAGGTGTTTGAGCAATTGCAACGCAGCAGGAGAGGAGAAGAGCAGAAAAACAAGCAGAAAAACGAATCATGTGCGACTTTACTCCCACTTAGTATGATAACGCCCGGAAACCACCGTTCTTTGACTCGAAAAGCGGCCATGGGGAAGCAGGCAAGACCCGGAACTCTAGAGCAGCGCCTGCAGGCTGTCGGGATGATGGAGGGTCACCAGCGAGTCCTCGATCGAGATCCACCCATCCTTGCGGAACTGGCCGAGCGTGCGAGTGACGGTTTCGCGCGTCGTGCAGGTCATTGAAGCCATCTCTTCGTGGGTGAGCAGCAGCGGGAAGCGGAACTCGCCGGCATCGAGATGCTCGCCAATTTGATGGGCCAGTTCGAGCAGCAGCCGGCCCAGGCGGGCAGCCACGGTCTCAGCGAGAGCGATGCGGCAGGCGTCCTGCAGGGCGAACCGGTACTCCTGGCAGATGCACTGCACGGCGCGCATCTGCGCCTCTTTGTGGCTGCGCAGGAAAGTTGAGGAACCGTTCCCGCTCGACAGGGCGCAACTGGGCGGTGGTCAACGACTCGGCCGAAACCTCGTAGAGGCCGTGAGAGAGAACCGCGTAGAGGCCCAGCATGGAGCCGGGGCCGGCGACCCGGACAATCATCTGCTTTTCTTCCGTGCGGCCTGTCGTGAGCTTGAGATAGCCGCTGCAGATGAGATAGAGGCAGCGGGCTTCTTCGCCCTGGGTGAAGAGCGAGGCCTGGGCCGGCAGGGAAATGGTGCTGGTGGCCAGCTCGAGATCGGCCAGCACAGCGCTGCCCAGGGAGCAGAACCAGCCGGGGCGGCGATTGGAACAGGCCGCGCAACCGGCGGGAACCTGCCGGGTAATGTGCCTGTGCCTGCGTCTGTGTTTCCATCGAAATCTGAGAATCCGCCATGGTCTTGCCCGCCCGATTCTCTTACCAAGCCTCCGTTTTCCGCTCTCGCTGCCCTGTATCTTGGCTGCAAGGGATAGGGTTAAGTTGAAGTACTCTTCGGGCCCACGGAAAAGAGAGGCTTTTTCTACAAGAAGTTCTGCGGCACGGGCTATGGAAATGGATGTGATGGGCCTCACGTCTATGCCGCCCATCGATCACATAGCCGCAAGCGGGTAGGACGTAAAGAAGCATGCGCTTTTGATCTCTTCACGCCAGAGCAAACTCAGGCAGTAGCTGCCAATGGCCGCAATGCAAAAACGAATCTACCGTTCGGGTCGTTCGCCGGGTATCGGTTAAAGCAGAGTGTTCTTTTCAGTACAGTTATGCCGAGAAATGGGCGGTACGATGGATGCACGTTGCGTCCTGCCCCTTTCGGAGGCTGACGAATTCGAAGTACGGTCTGCCACAGGCGGGAAATCTGAGCTCGCCACGGAGAGTCCTGCAGGAATTCACGTACCGGATTTGCATCACGAAGTGACGGTAAAATCAGCTTGAAATTGTCGACTTTATGGTGTGTGACGGACATCACCGCTTACACCCATGACAAAAAAGTAATCTTCACGGCATGTAGTGATGCTCCGCACAAGCGCAGCTTCCGCAAAATAATGATCCAACGAACCGATGCCGTGATGGCGCCACCCAATCAGGGAAACGCCAGGTTCGACAACCGAAACGATGGAACAATGATTTACGGAGGACGCGATGAGAGCACCCAAGGCGGTATTTTTCATGCATAAAGATAGGCCTGTAGCGCAATTGTCGATCGGTGCGGCTCCGGGAACGAGACCGGGACTGCGAGCTTTGTTTGATGTTGATGCTGGGCGCCATTCTTCTTTGCGCTCCCTGCCATGGGCGCCCAGGCGCCGGACGCAAAAGCAGTCAGCGCCGATACCAAGGCAGCCGCTGCTGCGTCCCAGCGACTTTGTGGGCCAGGACACATGCGTGACCTGCCACGACGAAGTCGGCAAGAAGTTTCGCTGACAATCCGCACACCAAGATGGCGCAGATGCACGGCGGCAACGGCGTCACCTGCGAAAACTGCCACGGCGCCGGCAAAGCGCACGTGGATGGCGGCGGAGACATCACCAAGATTTTCAATCCCGCCAAGGCTTCAGCGAAAGAAGTGGACGCGAAGTGCCTGAGCTGCCATGCCGGAGCGCATCCTGACTTTCGACGTTCGCCGCACGCCAAGGCCAACGTCAGTTGCATCAGTTGCCACACGTCCACGCCAGCAAGTCAGAGCCCCTGCTGAAGGCGTCGCAGCCGACGCTTTGCTTCCAGTGCCACACCGACGTGAAGGCGGCGTTCGATATGCCGTTCCACCACAAGGTGAATGAAGGGTCTGGTCAAATGCAGCGACTGCCATGACGTTCACGGCACCTTCGGGAACAACAACCTGAGGTCCACGGCTGACCAGAACGCGATTTGCACCAAGTGCCACACCGATGTGCGCGGACCGTTTGTCTACGAGCACGCTCCGGTGAAGGCTGAAGGCTGCCTTGGCTTGCCACACGCCGCACGGCTCGCAGAATGCGCGGATGCTGAATATGCCAAGCATCAACACGCTCTGCAACCAGTGCCACAGCCGGGTCGCCGCGGGCACGGTTCACGGCCATGGGCGCGGGTTCGGACGAATTGCAACCTTGCACCACGCTGCCACACCTACATCCACGGGTCCAACATCAATGCGGCGTTTCTGAGGTAAAGTAACGGCGCCGCGCCGTCCTGAATTTCGGACGGCGCGGCCTGGATACTTAACCGGGCTCGCGTACTGGTTCAAGGGCTAGATGTAATGACGCTTTCATTCAGTGAGGCTTTATATGAAGAACTCAGGCTGGTTTTCTCGGCTGTCCAACCAACAGCCTTCATCCGCAAAGATTCGGCGCATGTCTGCCTGTATCGGATCGCTTCTTTTGGTGCGACGGGCATGGCGGCCGCGCAAAATGCGGTACCGGTGCCCGAGTACACCGAATGTCGGCGTGCCAACCGGGTACTCGGCGCATTCGAGCGTGGACGTCGGCGGTCGCATCGCCGGCCTCTCCGGCAGCGGAGCCATGTACGACACGATGGTCAACGTGCAATCAGGCCCGCGCATGTTGGGGCAGACATTTGAGACTGCACGCACTGCCTGGGCAACAAGCATACCTTTGTTCGATTCGCTCATGCGCGTCTTCACCACTGGCTTCGGCGGCGATCCGAATAACTTCGCCAAAATGGATTTCTCAAAGGGCAAGTACTATGAGTTTTCCGGATTTTCCGTCGCGACCGCCAGTACTTCGATTACGATCTTCTGGGCAATGCAAACATTCCCAGTGGGCTCTCGATGCCCATCGGGCCGTCGGCATCACCGACCGGCTCCCTTGCCTACCCTCAGCACTTGCATTCGCCATTCCTGTTTAATACCGTTCGGCGCATGACCGACACCAATCTGACCATTCTTCCCGTTTCACGAGTGACATTCCGATTTGGGTACTCGCAAAATATCATGCAGGGCCCAACCAACACGCCAAGCGGCTATCAACTGGGTGGCAGCTACAGCCTGGTGCTCCAGGAGTACCAACGCAACAGCACAGACGATTTCACGGGCGCCGTCGACTGGAAACCGCTGCGGAACACCAAGCTCACCTACGAAGAGCAGATCGACCATTACAAAGGGGGAGATACCTTCTCCCTGGATCCTGCCAACTTCATCGTGCAGGAAGCAGACGGAACCAAGGCTGCGCTCTTGATCACCTACGACAGTCTGACGCCTTATACTTCAAGCAGTTGCATCTCGACCAGTATGGGTGGCAACCCGATGCTCACAGCGTCGCCTACAGGCGCGCCGATTATCAACGCGGCCTGTGCTGTGGCTCTCAGCTATCAACGCAGCCAGCCCACCCGAATCCTGTATCCCACTGAAATTTTCCGGCTGCAAAGCTCGAGCATCAAGAACATCTCCATGAACGGCGATGCCCGCTACACCAGCGCGAATATGAACCTGCCCGCTTATCTCGACAGCTTCGAGGGCCTGAGCGGGGTAACACATTCAAGCACATACACGGGAATCGCAAGCGCACAGCGCAAGGTGATGGCTGCTGACTACGGAATCGTCTGGCAGGCCTCTAAAACAGTCAGCATCGAAGACCAGGTGAACTTCTCGAATGTGCAGCAGCCGGGCTCCAGCACTATGACGAGCGTCACTACCGTGGCTACGGCCAAGGATTCGTCTACGTCCACCGGCAACGAGACGATCAACAATCCCACTCTCACTACGACTGTTGTCAACACCGCCACCACCCCGGCCACAGCCACCTTTGAGGGCAGTAGCAGCGTCGGCGTCCCACTGCCGGCCTTCTTCGGTCAGAAGCTTATTACAAACAACGCGACCGTCAGCTGGGATGCAACCCCGCGCAGCGTATTCGCGCTCACCTACCGGTACCAGGATCACATCATCGCCGAAAGCCAGAGCGGCGCTTCGCAGAACATTCCGATTCCCGCGAACAATACAACGTCGGGAATGGTCACTATTCACGAAAATGGCGGAATCTTCACCGTAGCTCTCCGTCCTTCCGCCAATTGGGATGTCAACGGTTCGGCTGAAGTGATGTACAACGACAATGCCTTTACCCCGATGGGATTCCGGCAACTCCGGCACTACCGCGTGCACACCCTCTTCCGGCCAAAGACCTGGGCTACTGTCTCGGGCGCATTTAACGACCTTGAGCGGCATAACAACACGAACAACGATCAGAACTTCCCGGGTAACACCGTGGTGTATGCCGGTCCGCTCGATCACGTCGACCACAGCCGCGTTGGGAGCCTGGATGCTCAGCTTTTCCCCAACGAGTCACTACGGCATCGATTTCAACTACTCTTTCAGCGACTTTATATGGCTGACAATATCTGCTATCTGGGCAGCGCCAGTGCATCGCTGCCTGGCCGCGTCAACCCCCAGTGGAGCGGCTTGCCCGGGCGCAGCTACCAGGTCAGGCATCTACGACTTCGGTCCAGCCAAAGATTTCATGGATGCCCCGACCCAGGATCGGATCGGTTGCCTTCATGCTGGCGCCTTCCAAGACGGTCCATTCCGATCTCGGCTATCGCATCAGTGCAGTGAACGGAAGCCGCTTCTTCAACGATGCACGGGAGGTCAACGGATCGCTGGTGTCCACCTACCAGTCTCCCTTTGTGAATTTTTCATGGGACTCGCATCCGGGATTGAGTGTGGAAGGCGGAGTACAACTTCTTCGGTTATGGTGAGGGCGGCAGCATCGGTGCGGAATATTGCAGCACCACGAATCCCACCCCCGCGGTTCCGGCTACCCCAGTTGGTTGCAGCGGGTTCGCCGCATACCGGGGACCGTGACAAACCGGCATGACGATATCGTCCGCCGGGGAGACCGCGGCGCGGAACTTCCACGCCAATAACGTGACTCTGGGATTCCATTACGAGTTCTAACTGCAAGGAGCACTCCTCAATCGGCTCATGGGTGGACCGGATATCGATTTTTCCGGTTCACCCATTCCGTCAGAATGAAGTCGCGCTATGCCTTCGGTTTTTGAGCTGCGTGCACCCGGAGGCAGAAAATCATTCAGGAGTCTTACCATGAGAAACACGATTCGATTCCAGGTGGCGTTGGCTGCGGTTGTTCTTCTGGCCGGCGCCGTGAGCTTCGCCCAGTCAGGGGATGCAACGTACAAGGCGAAGTGCCAAAGCTGTCATGGAGCCGCTGGTGTTCCCAACCCGGGCATTGCCAAGTTAATGGGCGTCAAGCCGGCCACCGATCCTTCGGTGAAGAGCGAGACAGAGGCCAAGATGATTGCCGTCACTACCAACGGCGAGGGTAAGATGCCTGCGTTCAAGGGCAAGCTCAGCGACGCGGAAATCAAGGCTTCGGTCGACTACTTCCGCACGTTTGCCAAGTAATAGCAGTGACGGCGCGCTCGCATCTAACACGGGAAGCCCCGGCCCAAGTAATATTGCTTCTGGTCGAAGTTTTCGTTGCCGTTTCAACGGCCGCGGTTCTTGGCGGTTGGAGGGGCAGGGCAAAAACTAACCCGGCAGGCGCTGCTCGGCGCGTACAGGCCGCAAAACAGCCAAGGAGTCTCACAATGACAAAATCAGTCTCGTTCCCTCTTGGTGCTTGCCGCGGCAGTTTCGCTGGCCGGCGCCGTTGGCTTTGCCCATTCCGGCGAAGCCACCTACAAAGCCAAGTGCGCCGACCTGCCACGGAGCCACCGGCACGCCCAGCCCCGGCATGGCCAAGATGATGGGCATCAAGGCTGTCTAGATCCAGCAATCAAGGCTCTCAGCGTTGCCGAGATGACCGCTACCGTAAAGAACGGCAAGGGCAAGATGAAGCCGATCGCCGGACTCTCCGATGCGCAGATCAAGGATGTGGTCACCTACTCCGCTCGCTCAAGTAGGCAGTACAATCAAACCGGGATGAACGACAAAGCCCGCCGCTCTCCGGCGG
Source organism: uncultured Acidobacteriaceae bacterium (assembly GCA_963793885.1). Lineage (GTDB taxonomy): Bacteria > Acidobacteriota > Terriglobia > Terriglobales > Acidobacteriaceae > Telmatobacter. The sequence goes on along the minus strand of CAWCBQ010000001.1, from coordinate 191,368 downwards.
GCTATCCGTCTCTGCAGACTGGGGAGTAAGCAATGTCTCTGTTCCAAAAATTCCGTGAAAGCTGGGTGCGCCCGGCGCTGTTCTTCGGCAACAATCCGATCAGCCTTGCCGGCGGCGCCATTACGAGCGCCTCCGGCGTCACCATGATCAGCTATTGGCTGGTTGAACTGTTCGGCCGGTTCAACGACAACCCTTATCTCGGCATCATCTTCTTCCTGCTCTTGCCGGGGCTGTTCATTGCTCGGGCTGGTGCTGATTCCGGTGGGTGTGTTGCTGCGCCGCAGAAAGCTGCAGAAGGCCGGTCAGATTCCCGCCGAATTTCCCAAAATCGATCTCAACGACCGGATCTTTCGTCACGGCCTCGATATCGTCCTGGTGGCGACTATCGTCAATCTGCTGGTGGTGGCCATGGCCAGCTATCGCGGCGCAGCCTACATGGATTCGCCGCAGTTCTGCGGCCAGTCCTGCCACGTGATGCATCCGGAGTACACGGCCTACAAAATCTCTGCGCACTCCCATGTGCCATGCGTGGAGTGCCACATCGGTTCAGGCGCGCAGGCCTACTTCAACGCCAAGGTAAACGGCACCAAGCAGCTTCTTGAAGTTACCTTCGACCGCTATCCCACGCCGATTCCCTCGCCGGTCACGAGCCTGCGCCCGGCGCGGTACACATGCGAGGGCTGCCACACGCCTGCAAAGTTTGTGGGCGAAAAGCTGCTGGTCAAGTCCAACTTCGCCGACGATGAGCAGAACACTGAAGCCAGACCGTGCTGGTTCTGCACCTGGGCGGTGAGGATTCGCTCTCGCACCTGTCCGGCATTCACGGCGTTCACCTCAACCACATGGAGTACATCGCCACGGATGCCGGCCCGCAGCACGATTCCCTGGGTGCAGCGAGAGAACTCCGACGGCTCCGAGACTGTGTTTACCGCCTCGGCTCTGAACGGCGCCATGCCCAAGGGCGAACGCAGGACGATGGATTGCATCGACTGCCACAATCGCGCGGCACACACCTTTTCCACCGCGGAAGACGCACTCAACCGGGCGATGGCCGATGGCGCCATCAGTCCTGAGCTTCCCTGGGTTCACAAGGAAGGGCCTGGAACTGCTCAACGCCACCTACGCCAGCCAGGATGACGCGCGCGCCAAGATTCCAGCGCAGCTTGTGGCCTTCTATCGAGCTTCGCAATCCCGAGGTTCTGACCTCGAAGGCCGCGCTGGTCAAGTCTGCCGGCGAGGAACTGGTGACGCATCTACTCCGCAGAACGTGTTTCCAGACATGAAGGTGACCTGGGGAACGCACCCGAACAACATTGGCCACATGGCCTATCCGGGCTGCTTCCGCTGCCACGACGGCGACCACGTGGCAAAAGAGCGGAAAGACCATTACGCAGGACTGCGCGAATTGCCATAACCTGCTGGCGGTGGAAGAAGCCAAGCCGAAGGTGCTATCGGATCTCGGCCTGTAGGGCCTGCAATACCGACAGCTCAGGCGCCCGTGCGAAGCCTTACCGGAAATTCATCACGAAAGGCGGCTGGATTTTCAGCCGCCTTTCGCATGTGCGCCAAACCCGAGGGACCTATAGCGGTTTCAGGATTGCTGTACCCAGAGGCATTGCACTCAAGTCGACCCGACCCCAGGGAGGGGCGGCCTGGTACGAAGCACAATAGGGTATACCTATCCTGAAACCGCTCTAAGTGCCCTCAAGTGTTAGGCTGGCATGTCGCACCTAAGGAGCCTCTTTCGTATGTCCACATGCCATCCTATGCACTTCAATCTTGTTGCCGCAGCCCACGCCACCATGATCGAGCACGGCTTTCAGCCGGACTTCCCCGCCGCGGCCGCAGCCGAACTGGCCGCAATTGAGGCTCATCCTGCACTGCCCCCTGCGCCCGGTGCCCAGGACCTGCGCAGCCTGCTCTGGTCCTCGATCGACAACGACACGTCTAAGGATCTCGACCAGATCGAGTGGGCCGAACAACTGCCCGACGGCCGCATCCGCGTGCTGGTAGGCGTTGCAGATGTGGATGTACGCGTGTGCAAAGGCACAGCGCATCGACAAGCACGCGCAGAGCGAGACCACCTCGGTCTACACCGGCGTGAGGGTCTTTCCCATGCTGCCCTCCGAACTATCTGAGGGCATCACATCGCTGAACGAAAATGAGGATCGCGTCGCCCTGGTGATCGAGTTTGCCGTGGATGCGGAGGCACTGCATCCGATGGCAAGGCCTACCGGGCGCTGGTGCGCAACCGGGCGCAGCTGGCCTACAACAGCGTGGGTGCGTGGCTTGAGGCGAAGGCATCTGCGCCGGCAAAGGTGGCCGCCAGCGCCGACCTGGCCGCGCAGCTCAAGCTGCAGGACGCCGCTGCCCAGCGCATGCTGGGCGGCCGCTTCCAGCATGGAGCGCTCGACCTTGAAACCATCGAAACCCGGCCGGTGATGCTGGCCGACCAGGCAGTGGATATCGCGTCTCTTGAAAAAAATCGCGCCACGTCGCTGATCGAGGAGTTCATGGTAGCGGCCAACGGCGTAATAGCGCGGACCTTCGAACAGGCCGGCGTGGCCTCCATCCGCCGCATCGTCCGCGTCCCCAAGCGCTGGGACCGCATGGTCGAAGTGGCCAAGGCCTGGGCACCACACTTCCCGCCGAGCCGGATTCCAAGGCGCTCAACGATTTCCTGCTGGCGCAGAAACAGAAAGATCCTGACCATTTTCCCGATCTCTCGCTGACCATGGTCAAGCTGATGGGTCCCGGAGAATACGTGCTGGTGAAGCCCAACGAAGTTTCGCCTGGCCATTTCGGCCTCGCCGTGCAGGACTACACTCACTCCACTGCTCCCAACCGCCGCTTTCCTGACGTGGTGACGCAGCGGCTGATGAAGGCCTACCTCGCCAAGGGTCCGCAGCCTTACTCCGACCGATGACCTGACGGCGATTGCGACGCGCTGCACGCTGATGGAAGACAACGCACGCAAGGTGGAGCGCGACATGCAGAAGCGCATCGCCGCTGTGGTGCTCCACCCGCGCATCGGCCAAAGCTTCCAGGCCATCGTCACCGGCGTCAACAACTACGGCACCTTTGTGCGCACCCTCGATCCGCATGTGGAGGGGATGCTGGTGCAGGGCGGCAAAGGCCTGGACGTGGGCGACAAATTGACTGTAAAGCTGATTTCTACCAACCCTGACCGCGGTTTTATCGACTTCGCTGCCTGAAATTTGAGAACGCCAGGGGAACACTGTTCTCTTTGTGTAGTTTTCACGTGCGGTCTATGTGAACTCTATGCAGTCAATACCCATGGAATCAGCTGGAAAGGCGCGAGCTCGACCGAAAATGCCGGATTCAGAACGGCGGAAAAAGTCCGGTGGAAGCCGAACTGCCAGATTCGCAGGCATTTAGAATACGTCTAACACCACAGAACCCCGCGAATCGTGCCGGTGAAGTCCCATCCGCTGGGTTTCGAGCATTCTCTGAACGAAATCCAGTGGTGAACGCATAGCCTTTCCGAAGGCTGCACCGAGTTGGGTCTTCTCTTCGAGCGCAGTCGTCCGGGCAGGCCTCCGGTTAACGCTCCGATGAAGAGATCCGGATCGCTAAGGATTCATGGTTGCTGGATCAAAGCTGAGTTGCTTAACCGCCGTACCTTATCTCCGGTGGCCACGTTCAAAAGAACTCATTTGGGGAGTGAATGCGCAAACGATCCTGTACCGCCCTCTTAAATTGCGTTGTAAGCTTTCTCCTGGTTGCGTTGCCTTGCCTTGCAGTTGCAGAAAGGCCAGCCCTGTCTCCAGTTGATGACGCGGCTCCCGCAACGGTCGACAGCTCTCTCCCCGACGCCCCCTTGCCGCAGATTGAAGCTGCCGCGGCCGCACCTGCGGATGCGAGTCAAGCCGCGAGCCCAAGCGTGAGCCCGGACCAGCAATCCGCACCCGCGCAAGACCAAAGCACCCAGCCGGTGACGCCGACTCCCGCTCCAGCTCCTTCCCAAACTCCACCGGCTCAGGGTAGTTCCAGCTCCAACCCGACGCCCGCTCCGCAACCCTCGCCTCAGAAGACCCAACACGAAAAGGCCGCTGAGCAAATCAAGGCGCAGGAACATCAGCGGGTGATGGGGATTCTGCCCGCTTTCAACACCTCCTACGACGCCAACGCAGCGAGCCTCAGCCCCGACCAGAAGGTGAGCCTTGCCTTTCACTCCGCAATCGATCCCTATACCTTTGGGATTGCCTTTATCGTCGCCGGCCTGGGCGAAGCCAGGGACGACAATGTCGGAGAGGGTTGGGGCCCGGTGGGATATTTTAGGCGCTCCGGAGCCGCTTATCTCGACGCGTTTGACGGCACCATGATCGGGAATGCCTTTCTCCCCGTCCTTTTGCACCAGGATCCGCGCTACTTCCGGCGTGGCTATGGCACCGTAACCCACCGACTGTTCTACGCCATTGCCACCAGCTACATCTGCAAACACGACAACACCGGCAAGTGGGAGCCCAACTACTCCAACGTGGGTGGCAACATCATCGCGGGAGCGATCTCGAACCTCTACTATCCATCCCAAGGCTCGGGCTGGGGCCATACGATCACCGACGGATTCGTCGTCACAACGGAAGGCACGTTCGGGGGCGTCCTGCAGGAGTTCTGGCCCGACCTGTCGCGCAAGTTCTTCCACAAAGACCCGACCCATGGCCAGGATGCTCTGGCCCGGGCGGCCGACGCAGCACGCAAGAAAGCAAAGCAGGCCCCGCCGGAACCTGCGCCGCAAGCTCCACAGTAAAGCCGCAGCTGCCGAGCGCCGCCGCCATGGCGATTCCCGAAGTTCATAACTGGCCAGGCGGCCTTGTGTGCCTCAAGCCCGTTGTGTTCGCCCTTGCGCCTCCGCCGTCGTCCAGCAATAACCCGCGCGCTATGCCCTACGGCCTGCATTGATTACACTGATCTCTTGCGGAAATGGAAACTCGAACGATGCCACATCCTCAAATCAAATTTGGTACCGACGGCTGGCGCGGCCTCATTGCCGATGACTTTACTTTTGCCAACGTGCGCATTGCCGCTGAGGCCATCGCTGCGTACATTCACGCCAAAGAAGATCCCGCCAAAGGCCTCTGCATCGGCTACGACACGCGCTTCGGCTCCAAAGCCTTTGCCCGCGCCTGCGCTGAGGTGGTGGCGGCCACGGGCATCCCGGTTTCCGCTGGCTCACGCCATCACGCCCACCCCCGCTCTCAGCTTTGGGGTCCGCGAGCGCGGCGCGGCCGGCGGCATCATGATCACCTCGTCGCACAATCCGGCGCAGTGGAACGGCGTCAAGTACAAAGCCTGGTATGGCGGCTCGGGCAAGCCTTCGATCATCGCCGAAATCGAGTCTTACCTGGGCAAGCCGGCGCCCCGCACCGCGAACCCGGCCGCCATTGCTGAAGTCGATTTCCTTCCCACCTACCTCAAGGCCATCGAGAGCTTCGCCGATCTGGACCTGATCGCCAAGTCCGGCATGAAGTTCTGCATCGACTCCATGTACGGCGCGGGCGGCACCATCCTCTCTGAGATCTTCACCGGCATGGGCGTTGCCAACCTGCCCATCCGCTCCAATCCCGATCCGCTCTTTCCGGGCATCAATCCAGAGCCTATCGAGCCGCACATCCGCGCCCTGGGCGAGGCTGTGGTGGCCAACGGCTGCCAGGCCGGCCTGTGCACCGACGGCGACGCGGATCGCATCGGCGCAACAGATGAAGAGGGCAACTTTGTCGACCCCCACAAAATCTATTCCATCTTGTTGAGCTGGGTGCTGCGCCGCAAGGGCTGGCCCGGCGCCGTTACGCGCGCCTTTAATACAACCAAAATGCTCGACCGCATCTGTGCCAAACATCACCGCGAGCTCATCGAGCACGGCATCGGCTTCAAATTCGTCTGCGATTACATGCTGGAGCGCGAAATTGTGATGGGCGGCGAGGAGTCGGGCGGCATCGGCTTCCAGCGCCACCTGCCCGAGCGCGACGGCCTGCTGAATGCGCTGCTGCTGGCCAATGTGATGGCCGAAGAGGGCAAGACGATGGGCCAGCTCGTGGCCGATTTGCAGGCCGAGTATGGCGAGCATCAGTACGGTCGCATCGACCTCACCATCCCCGATGACGTAAAGAACGGCGCCATTGCCCGCGCCCGCGCGCTGCTTCCCGGCAGACTCCGTGTTTGCCGGCATGCCCGTGCTGCGCACTGAAACCATGGACGGCGTCAAGTTCTATCTTGACAACCCCGAAGCCAAAACCAAGCCCAACGCGGCAGAGACCTGGCTGCTTCTGCGCGCCAGCGGCACCGAACCGTTGCTGCGCATTTACACTGAGTCGTGCTCGAAGGAGTCTGTCGCCAGGCTGCTCGAATCCGCGCGGAAATTTGCGATAGGCGGCTAGTCCCGCAACGCGCAAGTCCGGCGAGACGGAGGCAACATGTTCATCCACATCTTTGGATTTCGCTGGAAGCCGCAGGCGACCGAGGCCGACCGGGCCCGCGCCGTGAAAGAGATCCTCGCCTTTCGCAGCGTCATTCCCGGTTTGATCGAGGCTTACGCCGGTCCCAACCTCTCGCCCCGCAATCACGGATTCACCTTTGCGGGAATGATGAAGTTTTCGAGCAAAGCTGCGTGCGATGCCTACGCCATCCATCCCGCGCACCTTGCGCTGCTTGAGTGGCTGGTGCCCCTGATCGATCCGGTCGAACTCGATTTTGAGGCGGAATAAGGCCTACGCGATCACCGCCGCCTTCGCGCGCTTGCCCAGGCGCACAACGATGCGAACCGGCAGTGAGCCGAGCGTCAGCAATGCATTTTCTGCCGGCTCGCCATCCAGCTTCACCGCTCTCTCAGCGATCTTGCGGTTGGCCTCGGCGCCGCTTGCGGCCAGACCGAGCGCCAGCAGCAGCTTGGGCAGTCGGATCTGGTTTGCCTCGCCCCCTGCCACGTCCGCATATCTCACCGCAACCTCTTCCAGGTCCTCGGCGGTCTCCTTCTGCTGGAACATGCGCGCCCAGTTCTCATCGGCGCTCACCGCGGCGGCTTCGCCGTGGAATCCGCCAGTAATCGTCCGTGCCAGCCGCTTTTTAACTTCCATCGGATGCACCCGGCCCGCGGCTGCATCCGCTTTCAGTACTTCAATCTCCGACAAGCGAAAGTCGGTGAGGAATAGAAAATACTTCCACATCAACTCGTCGTTGATGCTCATCAGTTTGCCGTACATTTCCCCGGGTGGCTCATTGATGCCGATGGCGTTGCCCAGCGATTTTGACATCTTCTGCACACCGTCTGTGCCCTCAAGTATCGGCGTCATCAGCACGATCTGCGGCTTCTGACCGTAGTGCCGCTGCAGTTCCCGGCCGCACAGCAGGTTAAATTTCTGGTCGGTGCCGCCCAACTCCACGTCGCACTCCAGGGCCACGGAGTCGTACCCCTGCATGACCGGGTACAACAGCTCATGCAGGCCGATGGGCTGCTCCGCCTGGAAGCGCTTGCTAAAGTCGTCCCGCTCCAGCATCTGCGAAACCGTAAAGTGCGCCGTCAGCCGGATCGTGCCCTCATAACCCAACTTCCCCAGCCACTCGCTGTTGTAGCGCACCTCGGTTGCCTTCTCGTCCAGAATCTTGAAGACCTGCTGTTTGTACGTTTCCGCGTTCTCGTCAATCTGCTCCCGCGTCAATGGCTTACGCGTCACGTTCCGTCCCGTCGGGTCCCCGATCAGCGATGTAAAGTCGCCCACCAGAAAAACGACAGTATGGCCGAGTTGCTGAAAGTGGCGCAGCTTGCGCATCAGCACGGTGTGGCCCAGGTGCAGATCGGGCGCAGTGGGGTCAAAGCCAGCCTTCACCCGCAGCGGGCGTCCGGTTCTGCGGCTGTCTTCAAGCCGTTCGCGCAGGTCCACAACGCGGATGATCTCCGCCGCGCCCTTCTCCAGCAGATCCATCTGTTCATTTACGGGTAGAAATTCTTGCATGTCTTAACAAGTATAAAGTTCGCGGAGGGGCCCCCCAGGCGCCGCCCCGGTCAATCTCAGGCTCCATCCCCCTTCACCAGCAGCCCCTCGGCCACCGGCGCCGGCAGCAGCGGCGCTTCCAAGGCCGCTGAAAGCCTGCGCGTCATCACCTGGAAGTGATATCCCATCACAGCCAGCGTCATGGCCGTGCCCACGCAATGCCGGTACCGGGTTGCCACGGTCATCAAAAACTTCCAGTAGCTCCACCGCTGCCGTCCAAACAGCCCCTGGCGCACGATCGAGGTCACAAATGCCCGCACATTCCCGGCCGTGATCCATTGTTGCTTTGAGACGCGCTCGCCCTTTGCATGCCGCCCAGGCCGTGGATGGGTACGGCTCAGGTAGAGCTTCACGCGCTCATAGTAGGCCTCGCAGCCGTAAATCCTTCTCAGCACCGAGCGGTAGCCCTCTACCAGCTTCGCCGCGTCCATACGAGGCAGAAAATTAAGCCTGTCGCAGGTATTGTCGCCACCACCCGGGTCCACAATCCGGCCTTCCCTGCCCAGTCGACTGAACAGCTGCGTTCCCGGCATCGCCTGCAGCAAGCCCACCATCGCGATGGGAATCCCGCTCTTCTGGATAAACTCCACCATACGGTCGAAGATGTCTTCTTTGTCCGTGTCGAAACCCAGGATGAAGCCGCCCATCACCTGCATCCCGTAGCTCTGGATCGTGGCTACGCTGTCCAGCAGGCTGCGCCGTGTGTTCTGCAGCTTGTTGCTGGCAATCAGCCCTGACTCGTCCGGGGTCTCGATGCCCAGAAAGACTGAAACAAATCCCGCGTCCTTCATCAGCTGCATCAACTCCGCATCGTCGGCCAGGTTCAACGAGGCCTCGGTCACAAAGTCGAAGCTGGTTTTCCATTGTCGGCGCCATGCGGCCATGGCCACCAGCAGCTCCTTTGCCCTCGCCTTGTTGCCGATAAAGTTGTCATCCACAATGAAAACCGCTTCTCGCCAGCCCGCCGCGCGCAACTGGTCAAGTTCGGCCAGCACCTGCGCCACCGCCTTGGTTCTTGGGCGCCGGCCGTAGATCGCAATAATGTCGCAGAACTCGCAGTTGAACGGACAGCCGCGCGAGTATTGCACCGTCATCGTCGAGTACCGGTTCATCTTGATGAGGCTCAGGTCGGGCAGCGGACTGGTTGACATCTCCGGCCGCTCATCGGCCCGGTAAACCGCCTTTGCCGTGCCGCGCTCCAGGTCCAGCGCCAGTCCGGCGATCAGGCTCTCTGACTCGCCGATCACCACGTGGTCCGCTTTCAGTTCCGCCGCCGACAGGCTGCTGGCGATCGGGCCGCCCACCACCGTACGCAGCCCGCATGCACGGCAGCGCTCCACAATCTCCACCAGCGACTCGCTCTGTATGTGCATGCCGCTCAGCAGAACCACATCGGCCCAGGCAAGGTCGCGGTCCCTCAGCCGCTCCACGTTCGTATCCACAAGCCGTTTCTTCCACCCGCTCGGCAGCAGCGCCGCCACCGTCATCAGCCCCAGCGGAGGCTGCGCCGCCTGTTTGCCCAAAAACTTGAGCGCATGCTTGAAGCTCCAAAAGGTGTCAGGAAATTTCGGGTAGATCAGGAGAGCGTTCATCAAGCCACCTCGCAAAAAATTCGGAGCAGGCGAATGAGCAGGTTGGTGGGGGAAACGGGTCGGCTCTCCAGGGTGGAGATTTCACGGCCTGGCTCCATGCAGCAGCCCACTCCCCAACACCATACTCCCCTTTCCATGCGGAAACTGACCCGGATTGACCATTCCTGCCCGTTTCCTCCACGCACTGGAGGCATTCATCCTGTCGCCATCCCACGGCGCGCCTTCATCCTCGCTAAGCTGAGAGCGCGTCCTCTCACTGTCCACTGTTCACTCTCCCCTGTAAACTGGAAACATCATGGAAGAGTTCAGCAGAATCCAGCGCCTGCCCCCCTATGTCTTCAACATCACTGGGGAAATGAAGGTCTCGGCCCGCCGCCGCGGCGAAGACATCATCGACTTCGGCATGGGCAACCCCGATGGAGCCACGCCCAAACACATCGTTGACAAACTCGTTGAGGCGGCGCTCAAGCCCGCTACGCATCGCTACTCGGTCTCCAAGGGCATTCCCCGCCTCCGCAAGGCCATCTGCACCTGGTACAAGACCCGCTACGACGTCGATCTCGACCCCGACAACGAGGCCATCGTCACCATCGGTTCCAAGGAGGGCATCGCCCACCTCTGCCTGGCCATTCTCGACTCGCGCGACACGGTGCTCGTGCCCAACCCAAGCTATCCCATTCACATCTACGGGCCGGTCATCGCCGGAGCCCACATCATCAGCGTCCCCGTCCACGACCAGGAGCAGTTTCTCGCCCAGCTTGAGGACCTCATCCCGCGCATGACTCCGCGGCCCAAGGCCCTCATCGTCAACTTTCCCTCCAACCCCACCACCGAGTGCGTCGATCTGCCCTTCCTTGCCAGGCTCGTCGAGCTGGCCCGCGAATACGGCTTTCACCTCATCCACGACCTCGCCTACGCTGACATCGCCTTCGACGGCTACAAGCCTCCCAGCGTGCTGCAGGTTCCCGGCGCCAAAGATGTGGCCGTCGAGTTCTTCACCCTTTCAAAGAGCTACAACATGCCCGGCTGGCGTGTCGGCTTCATGGTGGGCAATCCCAAGCTCGTAGGGGCTCTGGCGCGCCTCAAGAGCTACTTTGACTACGGCACCTTCACGCCCATCCAGGTGGCCTCCATTGCGGCCCTTGAAGGCCCCCAGGACTGCGTCCACGAAATCTGCGAGAACTACCGCCTGCGCCGCAACGTGCTGGTCGAGGGCCTCAACAAGCTCGGCTGGCCTGTAGCGCTGCCCAAGGCCACCATGTTCGTCTGGGCGCAGATTCCCGAGCAATACCGCAAGCTCGGCTCTCTTGAGTTTTCAAAGCTGCTGTTGACCGAAGCCAGGACGGCCGTAAGCCCCGGCATCGGCTTCGGCGAGCACGGCGACGCCCACGTCCGCTTCTCGCTCATCGAAAACGAAGAGCGCACCCGCCAGGCGCTGCGGGGTATCAAGCAGATGTTTGCCAAGAGTTAGGCAACGGGATACTCGGTTTATTTTAGCCAATCCGCCGCGCGGCCAATCCAGATACCTCGAAGACCACTGATTCATCCGCGCAACGATCGTTGCATATCATTTCCGGGACTACGCCTATAGTGAAAGTGAACTTGATACGGCCCCGAGAGTGCGTCAGCGCGTCTCACTGCCACTTTTCTAAGCTAACCCCTTTGCTTGCAAGATTCTGCGGCGAAGTACCTTTAGAATCAATATTTTAGAGCGACACCCATGCTCTATCCCTAATGAAATGAAGATTTTGGCCACAGAATACCAGGGGGGGGTGGGTACCCAATGGCCTATGCAAAATCCGGAGCACAGCAACACCCCACTCCGCCCTCTCATTCTTCAAACTAAGTGCTAAGTTACACAGCAATAACTCCCATAACTTACCGCGTCACTTACTCCATGGCACCGATCTGCACCAAAGTTAGTTCAACTAAATCTTCCGTTTACGATTTATGCACTAACCTTGGTGAAATCCACAAATTAATCATTTTTTTGCACTTGCTTCCACAGATTCAACGGGCCTAAGCTTCGAATCAATTGATGGCCCTGTAGGGAATCGGATACGCAGATCGAACCTGACAGGACGATGAAAGCATCGGTTGAAGGAGGCAGTTCGAAGCCGGGAAACCGGCGGCGGAAGGCCAAATGAGATTGAGAGCGCATCCAGAGTCAGGCCAGAATGTGCAAGTGCCGATTGACACGAAGATTCATCCGCTGACTTCGGTCAGAGGATGCAAAGTTCGAGGAAGCGGGATTCATCATCGGACCGGCCGTTGAAGCAGGATTCGGGGAAACCCGAAGACGCCAGGCGGCAAAACCGGAGGATGCGAGATTCGGGGAAACCCGGAACTCCATCGCCAGCGCGGATGCGGGAACGAAGAACCGGGGCAACCCGGGAAATCGCCGGCAGACACGCTGGAGGATCGAAGCCATGGGGCGACCCGGGACTAGATCGCCGGGAGCGCTGAAGGGTGCGAGCGTCGAGGCGACTCGAAGCTCCACAGCAGGCGCGGCAGGAGGAGCGGGGAACCGGGGCGACCCGGCAACTCACCACCTGCATCGCCGAAAGGTGCGGGACCCGGGGCGACCCGGAGAGCCACCAGTCGGCGAGCCGAGGGAACGAACAACCGGGGCAACCCGGGGAATTCACCCGAGGCAAAGCCGGAAGATGCGGAATCCGGGGCGACCCGGAGACTCATCGAGAGTCGGCACTGGAGGGCGAGGATTCGGGGTAACCCGGAGAATCGACGCCGGGGTCGACGAAAGATGCGAAATTCGGTGCGAACCGAATATCCATCACCGGCAAAAGCCGGAAGACGAGCGCCCGGGGCAACCCGAAAACTCGTCGGGAAGCGCTACTGGTACAGCGAAGAATCGGGGAAACCCGAGGTTTTAAAACCAGTACGCTGAAGGATGCGAAACTCGGGGCAACTCGAGGATCCATCGCCGGCACGGCCTGAAGATGCAGCAACCGGGGCGACCCGGGGACGCATCGGAGGCGCGGCAGGAGGAGCGAAGAAGCGGGGAGACCCGTGGATTCACCTCAGGCAGCGCTGCAGGGAGCGAACTTTGAGGAAACTCGGAGTGAGCGCCCCGGGGCCGAACGGACGATGCATGGTTCGGTAGACCTGCGAGGTTATCAGGGTTAAGGCGCCAGGGACTCCGGTCTCTGGCGTCTTCATTTGTGGGGAGCTTTTGCGGCAGGCGCGCGCGGCACAACGCTTCTGGGAGGGCGTCGGGCGCACTGCGACGGCATTGCTTGATGGCGATCCCCGCGAACTTATGCCCCAACTTGCGCAGCAGTATGCGCCTCTCACATCCTTGCCAACGCACCCTGTCCGGCTCTCACAATCACAGGATGAGTCCGGCGCTCACAATCACAGGATGACCGCCCGTTGCGTCGCATGCTCCATGGTGAACGCAGCGCCTGTAGCGGTTTCAGGATTGCTGTACCCAGAGGCATTGCACTCAAGTCGACCCGACCCCAAGGAGGGGCGACCTGGTACGAAGCACAATCGGGCATACCTATCCTGAAACCGCTCTAATGCGCGTTCGATAGAATTCCCGGGAACCAGTGCACCGCATTCTCGTGATAGAGCCTGCGCAGCACAGCATCGGGCAGCGCCAGGCCCTTTGCCGTGTTGCCGGCGAAGTCCACCGTTTCAGTGGTGGCCAGGAAGCGCCAGTCGCGTGCGTAATACTCTTCCCAATGGTCCATCGTTTGCGGCAATGTGGATGTTGCCCGAAAACCAAGATCCGAGCCGTAGATCAGCCGGTCCTGATATTTCACGATGAACGCGATCGCCTCGGTGCGCGGCAGCCGGGCCAGGTAGGGAATCCGCGCAGCCATGTCCACCGCAAAGTTGGGATAACGGTCGAGATGTTGGGCAAGCATTTTGAAATTGGATTCCATGCTGCCCAGGTGCGCCCCAACCATGCGCAGGTTCGGATTCTGCTCCAGGATGTGATCGCGCGCCAGAAGGATCTGAGCCTTTGAAGGCGGATGCGGCTTTCCGTACTCGTACCAGTAGGTATTTGCCTTGTAATAGGAGTAGTCGGGTGAAGCGGGATCAAGCGGAGCCCATGCGCTGTCGGGGTCCGCAATATGGGCGATCAGCGTTTTGTTGTGGGCCGCGATGTCCTTGTAGATCGGCTCCAGAGCAGGATCGTCGGGAAGCACATAGTTGCCGTCGGCATCCTTGATCTGCATGCCGATGTTCTTCCAGATTTTGACCGCAACAGCTCCCCGGGCAAAGTCGCGGTCGAGCCCGCGGATCGCATCGGCGGTAAATCCCGGTTCACCCATCTTGTAGGGATCGATCGAGGTGCAGAAGGCAGCGTGCCCACCGCTGCCCCGGATAAAGTTCAGCGTCGCATCGCTCTCATGCCGGAGATCCTTTTGTTCCGGTTCTTGGTCGTTGACGACCACAATGTCCAGCAGATGGACGTTCAGCCGGTTGAGCATTCGGTCGAATGCAGGATCGCTGCGCCAGACATGCGCATGCGCGTCGACGGGGTCGAGCGCCGTGAACGCCCGCAGTTCCGCCGGCGAGAATCCGCCGCTTACAGATGTTGTTGCAGGTTTTACCTTCTCCTGCGCCTGAGAGTTCCACCCAGCCAGTCCGGCCAGCACTATTCCTGAGAAGATAAGAGCTTTCATCGGCAACCCCATTCACGCACGTTACGCACAGCTTACCTGTCCGTCCATCGATGCATGCTGCGGTCTAATTTACTCCACGGGTGCTGCCGTTCTCTACTTTGACATGGCGCGGATATAAATAATCAGGTTCCATACCAGCGTGTCGCTGGCCCGCCCCGTGGCTTCGGGCGGCATTTTGTCCTTGCCGTTGCGGATGATATCGAATAGGTCCCCATCCTGCTTGCCCGCCAGGGCCTTTGGATCCGTGTAGTCCGGCATTATGAGTCCCATGCTCTTTGCCAGGTCGGTCTTGCCATCGCCATTGTCGCCGTGGCACATGGCGCAGTCGATCTGATACAGGGATTTGGCCTTCGCCTGCGATTCAGCGGTTGGCTTTACCACCGGATTTGCAGTACCGGCGTGCGAAGAGGCACCCGGGGCAGCGGCCTCAGGGGTTGCCTCCTGGCCACTCACCCTCTGGGACTGCGTCGGAGCAAGGCCGATGAATAGAGCTGCAGAAAGAAGCAGAAACGACTTCAACATAACATCCTCCTCCAAAGAGATGTCGAAAATAGGCATCAGTTCGAGATCAATGTGATTCTGGCAGGAATTATAGGCCCAAATGGAAGGAAGGGCCACCGGGAGCTCGCGGAGTGTACAGGCTCTAAGGTTCGGCGACCTGCGCCGGGGCCAGCAGTTCCGCGTCGTTGTTGCGCACATTCCCCACGCGCTCGCTCACTGGCCAGGCACGCATGCGCTCGGCCGGGAAAGGCCGCAACAGGTCGACGGGAGGCCGCTCCGTAACTTCGGGATCGAGCCAGCGGTCATAGTCCTGAGGCTCCAGAATCACGGGCATCCGGTTGTGAACCTGCTCCATCAGTTCGTTGGGATCGGTGGTGAGGATGGTGAAGGTTTCGAGCGCTTCCCGGTCTTTGCCTTGCCACTTGTCCCACAAGCCTGCAAAGGCGTAGGGCTCACCGCTTTTGAGCGCAAAGGCAAAGGGCCGCTTGGTTTTCTTGTCGAGCCGCTGCCACTCATAAAATGCGTCGGCAGGTACCAGGCAGCGTCGGTTCCTCAGTGCATCGCGAAAAGCAGGCTTAGCGGCCGCCTCCTCAGCCCGCGCATTGATGGTGGAGTAGCCGAATTTTGGGTCCTTTGCCCAGAAAGGCACCAGCCCCCAGCGCAAAAGGGCGAATTCCCGGCCTCCGGTGTCGCGGTCTTGCCGTACTACGGGCTGCACACTCTGCGGGGCGGCGTTGAAAGCTGGGCGCAAACCAGGGCATGTCCTCAAGATCAATGCCAAACCATTCAGCCAAAAGGTCTTGCGTCGATTTACGGGCAAAGCGGCCGCACATGGTGCACACAGAATACCGCAGCGCCTGTGGAAATATGCACAGAAGACTGTTGACAAGAGGGTAGCTGCCGATGGAATCTATAGCGAACAAAAGGCGAATATGTCAACCCGCTCCGCCACTGCCCTCCGTCTTGAAATTGAGCACGCCATGGAACGCAGCTTCCCTGCGGCGCTGACCCCATTGCAGCGCACCATGCACGAAACTGCCCCCAGCGGGATAGCCGAGGTGGACGCTTTGCTCGAGGGCGGGCTGCCCGTCGGGGCCATCGGCGAAGTCACCGGACCGGAGTCATCGGGACGAACGACTCTGGTGCTCTCCTTTCTTGCGCAGAGAACCGCGGCGGGCCAGGTGTGCGCATGGGTGGATGCGGACGACGCCTTCGATCCTGAATCGGCTGCGGCCAATGGCATCCATTTGCGGCAACTGCTTTGGGTGCGCTGCCGGAAGAACGGCAAGTCTGCGCAACAAAGACAAGCGGCGAAGCTATTCGCTCAACTCGACCAGGCGCTGCGGGCGACTGACCTGCTGCTACAGGCCGGCGGATTTGGGGCCATTGTTCTGGATCTGGGCGACACCGCGGCGGAGCACGCCCGCAGGATTCCACTGGCGACGTGGTTTCGATTTCGCCAGGCAGCAGACAGGGCGCGCACCTGCCTGGTTGTTCTGGCAGAAACGGGTTGTGCGCAGTCCAGCGCCGCCGTGACTCTGGAATGCGCGGCACTGCGTCCCGTGATTGTCGGCGAAACAGTGTTGCGCGGATTTCACTTTGAAGTCCGGCGCGAGCGGCAACGTTTTACGCCCTTTGTCATGGGGCAAAAAAAGCCCCCGGCCTGCGTGTGGCCGGCAATCGGTGTGTGGGATAAGGGGCAGATGGCATGAGCGATGGACTGTATGCCTGCGTGCGCGCCGCCGAGTTTCCGTCGCAGGCCTTGCTGCGCCTACGGCCGGATTTGCAGTCGCTGCCGATCGCGGTGCTCGAGGGCCGCGCGCCTCTTGAGCAGGTCTGCTCAATGAACCGGCTGGCAAGGCGGCAGGGTGCAGCGGCGGATATGACGCGTCTTGAAGCCGAGTCCCTGGCTGGGCAAAGTGGAGGCCTGCGCCTGTTGCCACGCTCTCTTGAAGGCGAGGCCGCGGCACGAGCGGCAATGCTGGAGTGCGTGGCCACCTTTTCGCCGCGCATTGAAGAGGCAAGCCGGCAGACAGCTTGTGCCTTTGTGCTGGATATTAGAGGCACAGAGCGACTGTTCGGTCCGCCACGGGCGCTGGCCGAGCGGCTGCGTACCGCCCTTTCCGCTGCCGGCTTTCTTACGTCGATTGCCGTCAGCGCCAACTACCATGCGGCACGCATCATGGCCGCGGCGTCGCGCGGAATCACCGTGATCCCCGCGGGCGATGAAGAGTCGGCGCTGGCGAAACTACCACTTGCGCTGCTCGAAACATCAATTACCCAGGGCGAAACCCTCTCCATATGGGGCATTCGCACGCTGGGAGAGCTGGCGGCATTGCCCCTGGCCGACTTGGTCGCGCGAATGGGCCAGAGCGCATCAACCCTGCACAAGCTGGCCCACGGCACGCACCCGCATACCTTTCAACCTATCGAGGCTGCATTTTCGCTGCGCGAGTTCTGCGAGTTTGAAGCGCCCGTGGAGCAGATGGACTCGCTGCTGTTTGTGGGTGCGCGCATGATTGACAGCCTGGTGCAACGTGCCGCAACGCGAGCCATGTCATTAGCCAGTGTGGACGTGCATCTGGAACTAGAGGGCAAGCGCGCGCATCGGCTCACGATTCGTCCGGCGCTGCCCTCCATCGATCGTAAATTTCTGCTCAAGCTCATGCAGCTCGAGATTGCAGCCTCTCCGCCGCCGGCAGCCGTACTGTCGCTCACGCTCAGCGCCGAAGCCGGCCAGTCAAGCAAGGTGCAACTGGGCCTGTTTGCGCCGCAAACGCCTGAGCCCTCGCGGTTGGACGTCACAATCGCGCGTTTGAAGGCCATCGCCGGTGAAGGTCGCGTCGGCACTCCGGTTCTCGAAGATGTTCATCGCGCGGGGTGTTTCCACATGTCAGACTTTGCGGCGGAAAATACACCTGTTGAAGAGCAGACTGGCCAGCCGCGCATGGCGCTGCGACGCCTTCGGCCTCCGCTTGCAGTGCGCGTAGTGCTGAGCGCCGATCAGCCCGCTGGTTTTTTCGATGGCCGGCAGAGTTACAAAGTCACCGCATCCTTTGGTCCCTGGCGAAGCAGCGGTTGCTGGTGGGCGATGGATAGCTGGGACAGCGATGAGTGGGATGTGCTGGCCCTGTCGCAGGGCGCCGCGCCGCTTGCCTGCCTGTTGGTGATGGATCGAGGAAAAAATGAGTGGAGGCTTGAGGCCTTCTATGACTGAAGGCGACCCATATGTCGAACTGCATTGCGCCAGCGCCTTCAGCTTTCTCGATGGCGGTACGCAGCCTGAGGCGCTTATGGAGCGCGCCGCGCAGCTTGGCATGAGCGCCCTGGCGCTTGCCGATCGCAACGGGCTCTACGGTGCGGCACGGTTTCACACCGCGGGTGCTCGCTCGGGCGTGCGCGCGCACATCGGCGCGGAGATTGCAGTGCGCTCGTTTGGAACCATGCTCACGCCGCCGGCCCTGCTGCCGCACCAGCATCCGGCGCAGCCGCCGCGTCTGTTGTTGCTGTGTGCCTCGCAGGCCGGCTACCAGAACCTATGCCAGCTAATCACACGCTTCAAGATGCGCGAAGCAACCAAGAGCGAAGGCGCAGCTACGCTTGAAGACATTGCGGAGTTTTCAGCGGGACTTATCTGCTTAACCGGAGGCGACGAAGGACCGCTGGCTGCTGCTCTGGCGCAGAACAGCAGTGATCCAAGCCGCACAGCGAGAGAAATCGTCACTCGGCTCACGACCATCTTCGGCCCGGCTCATCTCTATCTCGAATTGCAGCGTCACGGCCGCCGCGACCAGGAGTGCCGCAACCAGGCGCTGCTTTCGCTGGCCTCCTTAATGCGGCTGCCGGTGATCGCCAGCAACGGAGTTCGCTACGCGACCGAAGCCGACCGCGAACTGCTCGATGTGCTCATCGCCATCCGCCATCACACCACGCTTGACAAGGCAGGCCGCCTGCTGGCAGCAAACGCACAGCGGCTTTTGCGCTCCGGCCGCGCCATGGCCGCGCTCTTCCGCGACATTCCAGAGGCCATTGCCAACACGCGCATCGTCAGCCAGCGGCTCAACTTTACGCTCAACAATCTTGGCTACGAGTTTCCCCATTATCCTGTGCCTGCAGGCGAGACGATGGACAGTTTTCTGGCTCAACGCGTCGACGAAGGCGTGCGCAATCGCTACGGCTCCCCGGCCAAACAGTATCTGTTTAAGAAGGCCAGGGCGCAGGTGGAGCGCGAGCTCAAGCTGATCGCCAAACTCGGTTTTGCCGGATACTTCCTTATTGTTTGGGACCTGATCCGCTATTGTCGGCAGCATGGGATCCTGGTGCAGGGACGCGGCTCCGCAGCCAACTCCGCTGTCTGCTACGCGCTTGAAATCACAGCGGTCGATCCCGTAGGCATGGAGCTGCTCTTTGAGCGATTCCTGACCGAGAGCCGTGGCGAATGGCCGGATATCGATCTCGACCTTCCTTCAGGCGGCGAGCGTGAACAGGTCATCCAGTATTGTTATGAGCACTACGGCGCGCTCGGCGCCGCCATGACGGCCAATGTCATTACTTATCGTGGCCGCTCTGCCGCACACGAGGTGGGTAAGGCACTCGGCTTTGAAGAAGAAACGGTCACGCGGCTTTCGAGCCTGGTCAGCCGCTGGGAGTGGCATGGCGCCAACGACACCATGGCCCGCCACTTCGATCAGGCAGGCTTCGACACCCGCCATCCGCAGATGACGCGCTATCTTGACCTATGCATGCGCATGCAGGACATGCCGCGCCATCTTGGCCAGCACTCCGGCGGCATGGTCATCTGCGCCGGCATGTTGAATCGCGTGGTGCCCATCGAGCGCGCGTCCATGACGGGCCGCACCGTGGTGCAGTGGGACAAGGAAGACTGTGCCGATCTGGGCATCATCAAGGTTGATTTGCTGGGCCTGGGCATGATGGCTGCGCTCAAGGAATCGATTGAGCTGATTTCGCGCCACTACAAAAAAGAAGTGGACCTGGCAATGCTGCCTGAGGATCCGCTCGTCTACGAGACGCTGTGCAAGGCTGAAACTGTGGGCATGTTTCAGGTGGAGAGCCGCGCCCAGATGGCGTCCATTCCGCACAACGCGCCCACACGATTTTACGATCTTGTGGTGCAGGTAGCCATCATTCGCCCCGGGCCCATCGTGGGTAAAATGATGCACCCCTACATGCGCCGGCGTCAGGGCAGAGAGGAGGTCACCTATCCGCATCCATCCCTTGAGCCCGTTCTCAAACGTACGCTAGGTGTACCGCTGTTTCAGGAACAGCTCTTGCGCATGGCCATGACCGTGGCCAGCTTCACCGGTGCTGAAGCCGAGGAGCTGCGCCGCGCCGTGGGCATGCGGCGGTCCATGCAGAGGATGCGCAATCTTGAAGGACGCCTGCGCGATGGCATGACACGCAATGGTATCGACGCCGTAGCCCAGGACAACATCGTGCAGGGCATTTCTTCTTTTGCCATGTACGGCTTTCCTGAGTCGCATGCGGCCAGTTTCGCGCTCATCGCCTATGCATCGGCTTATTTTAAAGTTCATTTTCTAGCCGCCTTTACCTGCGGCCTTCTCAACAATCAGCCCATGGGCTTCTACTCCCCCGCCGTGCTCATCAAGGACGCGCAGCGCCACGGTCTGCGCGTGCGGCCTATGGACGTGCAGCGCTCGCAAGGCCTCTGCGCACTCGAAGCTGAATCGGACTCGACACTCTCACTGCGCATCGGCTTCAATTATGCCCGGGGACTTCAACGATCTACCGCGGATGCGCTGGTTAGCGCGCGCACCCAGGGTGGCGAATTTAAATCCATCGACGACATGGCCCGGCGCGTTCCCGAGCTCACCCGCAAAGGCATGGTCTCTCTGGCGCGGATTGGAGCGCTCAACTCGCTCGGCGATGTGGAGCATCGCCGCGACGCGCTATGGCAAGTGGATCAAGCCGCGCGTACAGTGGGACCTTTGCTGCGCGACGCCGGCAAAATGCGGCATGAAGCGCACGGCAAGACGCCCTTGCGCAAGATGAGCGACGAAGAGCGTCTTGCCGCGGACTTCGCAGGTACCGGCCTCACCACCGGCCCCCATCTCATGGCCTACCACCGAGCGGCTCTGCGCGAGCATGGCATTCGGTCGGCGGAGGAGCTGGCTGTCTGCGCCAATCGACAGCACGTGAGCATCGCAGGCTGTGTGATTGCGCGCCAGCGCCCCGGCACAGCCAAAGGCTTTGTCTTCCTTTCGCTTGAAGATGAGTCCGGCATCGCCAACGTCGTTATCGCGCCAGATGTCTTTGAAGCCAACCGCCTCACCGTCACCCGCAGCCGCATTCTGCGCGTTGAAGGTCAACTCCAGCTTCAGGATGGCGTCGTCCATGTCAAAGCCCGCGAGATCATTCCGCTCGATATTTCCCACGCCGATGTGCGCTCACATGATTTCTATTGACGCCCCAAAGTAGTATCTATTTGACTGCTCCGATGCGGCGATCCCGATGATAGGATTTGAAGCATCCTCTTCAAGGCGGCGACAATGACAAAATCCCCTGCGTCCGACCCATTGACATCCGAACAGATTTCCACCATTACGCGGCAAACTAACTACGGAACCTGGCGCTTCCAGAAAAGCTGGAAGCCGCTACATGTGGCAGACGCCGAGGGCTGCTGGTTCATCGATGGCTCCGGACGCCGCTACCTCGATTTCTCGTCGCAACTGATGTGTGTCAACCTCGGCCACAAGAATGCGCGCGTGATCGAGGCGATTGCGGAACAGGCCCGGGAACTCGCCTATGTCACGCCGGGCTATGCCACCAAGGCGCGCGCGCGGCTGAGTGAGAAGATGCTTGAAGTGCTCCCCGCGGGGCTAAATAAATTCTTCTTTGCCACTAGCGGCACCGAAGCCAATGAAGCGGCCTTCAAAATTGCACGCATGGTTACCGGCAAAAACAAAATCATCTCCCGCTACCGCTCCTATCACGGTTCCACCATGGGCTCGATCGCGGCAACGGGCGATCCGCGCCGCTGGGCCATGGAGCCTGCTGGCAAGGGCGCAGGCGTTGTCTTTGCGCCGGAGGTCAACTGCTACGACTGTCCCATCAAGCACACCTATCCCGGCTGCAACATAGCCTGCGCCGACTACATCGAACACATGATCCGCAATGAAAGCGACGTCGCAGCAATGATTTTCGAACCGGTGGTGGGCACCAACGGCGTACTCGTTCCGCCGCCTGAGTATTTTCCGCGCTTGCGCGAAATCTGCAACCGTCATGGCGTGCTGATGATTGCCGACGAGGTGATGGCAGGCTGGGGCCGCACCGGCAAGTGGTTCTCCGTCGACCACTGGAACCTGAAGCCCGACATTCTTGTCACCGCCAAGGGCATCACCTCAGCGTATGTGCCGCTGGGCCTGTGCGCCACCACCGCCAAAATTGCCGAATTCTTCGACGACCACTACTTCTCTCACGGCCATACATACGAGGCGCATCCGCTCACCCTGGGACCGGCCGTGGCCACCATCGAGGAGATGCAGCGCCTCAAGTTGGTGGAACGAACCGCGGATCTTGAGCCCTACGTGCGCGCAAAACTTGAAGCTGTGAAGGCAAAGCATGTCTCTGTGGGCGATGTGCGTGGCCTCGGCCTCTTTTTCGCGGTCGAGATCGTGAAGAATCGCAAGACCAAGCAACTCTTCAACACCATGCGCGACAAAGTGGAAGGCAAGCCGCTGGTGGTGGACCAGATCGTGGGCAAGATGATGGCGCAGGGCGTGGCGATTCAGGCCTGGGTCAGCCACTTCGTTATAGCGCCCCCGCTGATTGTCACTAAGGAAGAGCTGGACCTCGGAATCGCGGCGCTCGACGAGCACTTATCTATCGCCGACGCGCTGGTGGAGGCTTGAAAAGCAGCTTTCAGCCTCTATCTTCTAGCTGCTAGCCTTTCGCTGCCAGCACTAAGAATTCTAACGCTACAATCAAGCAGCTTCTTCCGTGCTGGCAGCTACCACGGCTGGCGCGGCCAGCTTCATCAGCGCTACATAGACGATGCCCGCGACAAAGAAGCCCACGAACCAGGCGTAATCGTAGAGGAAATGCAAAGGCGCATAAACCAGACCGATCAGCGCCAGCCCAACGCCTGCCACCAGCGCCCCAATCGCACGAGGATTGATTCCCCTGGTGTAGTAATAGGCTCCCTCGCGGTGATAAAGCGAGTTCACGTCAAGCTCGGTTCTGCGAATGAGAAAGTAATCCGCGACCATGATGCCAGCCACGGGGCCGAGCAGCCCGGAGTAACCAACCAGCCATCCAAAAATATAGGCATCCGGCGTGGCCAGCAATTTCCAGGGGCACATCGTCAGGCCAAGAAAGCCTGTAATCAGGCCGCCAGTGCGAAAGCTGATAAGCCGGGGATAGAGATTGGAAAAATCGTTCGAAGGCGACACAACGTTGGCCCCGATGTTCACGTTGAGCGTGGCCACAAGGATGGCAACGAGCGCGATGAAAGCAGCAACGCGGTCATGAAAAGCGCCGATCAAAAGAATAGGATTCCAGATGGGATGGCCGAACAGAACTGCTGACGCTGAAGTGACGGAGATGCCCACGAAAGTGTAAAGCACCATCGCCACCGGAAGTCCGAATGCCTGCCCCCACGATTGCGCGCTCTGCGATTTGGAGTAGCGTGTGAAGTCGGGAATGTTGAGCGCCAGCGTGGCCCAGTAGCCCACTATGGCCGTGAGCGATGGGAAAAAGACAGGGAGAAATTCTCCAGCGGTCTGCAGGCGGCTGTGCGTCGAGAGCATGGTGCCAAAGCTGCCCGCCTTGATGCGCACCCAGATGAGCAGCGCCGCGGCCATCACGAACATGAATGGCGCGCCGAAGGCCTGCAAGTGGCGGATCGATTCAACGCCGCGCCAGACCACCACCATGTTGAGCAGCCAGAAGCCGAGGAAGGATGCCCATTTTGCGCCGTCGCTGGCAGCCAGGGAGGGCCAGATCACGGCCAGCATGGAATGGATCGCGGTTCCTCCGATCCAGGATTGAATTCCGAACCATCCGCAGGCCACAACGGCGCGCAGAATCGCAGCCAGATTTGCCCCGCGCACCCCAAATGGCGCGCGACTGAACACCGGGAAGGGAATGCCGTACTTGGCGCCGGCGTGCGCATTCAGCAGCATGGGAACCAGCACAATCAGGTTACCCAGCAACACCGTGCCGATGGCCTGCTTCCAATCCATGCCTTCGGCGATGAGCGAGGAGGCGAGCTGATAAGTTGTGATCTCCATGCACATGGAAAACCACAGCGCCGTGTAGCTATAAAAACCCCACGTGCGCTGAGATCGCATCGTCGGCGCCAGGTCACGATTCGAGAGTGACGGATCGGTAACGCTCACGGGACCTCCTCCGTGGTCGTGCTGCAGGGACAAGAACGTGACAAACGCAGCTTTGTTTCGCCTATTTCCATGCGCCGCCGCGCGCCTCGCGGCGCAGATAGTTGCCCCGGCCCGGCTTGCCGATGAACTTGCCGCAGGAAACGATCAACTCGCCGCGTGAATAGACATCGCGGGCATTGCCGCGCACATGAAAGCCCTCGAACATGGAGTAGTCGACACGCATGTGATGCGTAGCGGCAGAGATAATGTACTCCTCCAGCGGATCCCACAGCACCAGGTCCGCATCGCTGCCCACGGCCAATAAGCCCTTCTTTGGATACATGCCGAAGATGCGCGCCGGCGCCGTTGAAACCAGCTCAACAAAGCGGTTGAGCGAAAAGTTGCCCTTGCCCACCCCGTGATGATGCAGCAGTTGCAGGCGATTTTCGATTCCAGGACCGCCGTTAGGAATCTTGGTGAAGTCGTCCTTGCCCAGCGCCTTCTGATCCGCAAAGCAGAATGGGCAATGGTCGGTTGAAACCACCTGAAGATGGTCTGTGCGCAACCCCTCCCAAAGCTTCGGCTGGTTGCGGCGGTCACGCAGCGGCGGCGTGAAGACGTACTTCGCGCCCTCCCAGCCTATATAGGCAACGTCCTCAAGCGAGAGCAGCAGGTACTGCGGGCAAGTCTCGGCAAACGCCGGCAAGCCGCGGTCGCGCGCCTCGCGCACCTGGTTAAGCGCGTCTTCGCTCGAAAGATGCACAATGTACACCGGCACGCCGGCCATCTCGGCCATGGCGATAGAGCGATGCACCGCTTCAGCTTCTGCAAGCGTGGGCCGGGTGAGCGCGTGATAGATCGGCGCCGTTTTGCCCTCGGCCAATGCCTGCTGCACGATCACGTCGATCACCGATCCGTTCTCAGCGTGCATGCAAATCAGGGCGCCGTTCTTCGCCGTCTGGCGCAGCGCCTTGAAGATGGTGGCGTCGTCGACCATGAGCACGTTGGGGTACGCCATGAAGAGTTTGAAACTGGATACGCCCTCGCGTACCATCTCGTCCATGTCTTCCAAGCCCGCATCGCCCAGGTCTGTGACGATCATGTGCAGTCCGTAGTCGATGCAGGCCTTGCCCTCGGCCTTCTTCCACCAGGTATCGAGCGCCGCGCACATCTTGGTCCCGCGCCCCTGAACCGCAAAATCGACAATCGTCGTCGTCCCGCCAATGGCCGCGGCCCTTGTGCCGGTGAGAAAATCGTCAGCCGACTCAGTGCCGCCGAAGGGCATATCGAGATGCGTATGCGCATCAATTCCGCCCGGGATCAGCAACAGGTCGCGCGCATCCACTACCCTGTCGGCCGAACCTGCGGGAATACCCGCGCGAACTTCCTTGATCGTCGCGCCATCGATCAGCAGGTCGGCCTGCACCGTGGAGTCGGCGTTGACTATCGTTCCATTCTGAATCAACACTGTGGCCATGATCTTGAATCCAGCTTCCTGAGTCGATTGGTTCGTTCCTGCTCAGGATTGAGTTTGAGCAGGGCAGGCAGCGCCGCACGTGCGTTCATCCCAGGTCTCAGGAGGCAGGCCGGTATCCACGCGCACCATAGTAATGCACTGGTCAACCGGGCAAACCAGAGAGCAGAGATTGCAGCCTACACACTCAGTCTCATCGACACGTGGAATGCGCGCAAGCGGCGTGGGATACGGTCCCACGACAGCGGATTCGCGCTCGTTGCGCGCCACCGTCGTCTCCACGATGGAAGCACGGCTCTCGGCTTCCCTAATTGCCGGAGTCGGATGCAGTTCTATGTGGCCATTTAGCGGACCCGTGACGCGGTCCAGATGAATGCACTGGTGTGCGCCATCCCAGCAGGCAATGTGGCAAAGCTCGCATCCGATACACTTCTGCTCGTCGATGCGCGCGACAATCCTGTAATTCAGATTCAGGTGTTTCCACTCGGTCACGCGCGGCAACGACAGACCGTGAAAGTCTTCGATAGTGTTGAAGCCCTTGTAGCGCATCCAGTTGTCGAGGCCCTCGGCCATGTGTTCGACGATGCGATAGCCGTAGTGCATGACAGCCGTGCACACCTGTACGGTGCCGCAGCCCAGCAGAATAAACTCCGCCGCGTCGCGCCAGTTGCCGATGCCGCCGATGCCGGAGAGTGGCAGCGCCGCTTCGGGGTCCGACATGATCTGCTGAACCATGCTCAGGGCGATCGGCTTCACGGCCGGCCCGCAGTAACCGCCATGCGAGGTCTTGCCATCCACAATCGGCCGTGGAACCAGCGTATCGAGATCGATGCCGGTAATTGAATTGATGGTGTTGATCGCGGACAGCCCATCTGCCCCGCCGCGTTTGGCCGCGCGCGCCACGGTGCGAATATCGCTGATGTTAGGTGTGAGCTTCACCAGCACGGGGGTGCGCGCCTTTTCCTTCACCCACTCGGTAATCATTTGCGCATATTCCGGCACCTGGCCGACTGCCGAGCCCATGCCGCGCTCGCTCATGCCGTGCGGGCAGCCGAAGTTGAGCTCCAGGCCGTCGGCGCCTACATCCTCGGCGCGCATAACAATCTCGTGCCAGCTTTCGCGGTTCGACGCCACCATCAGCGAGGCAATCACAACGTGCTCGGGATAGCGCTTCTTTACCTCAGCCATCTCGCGCAGATTATCTTCCACGCTGCGGTCGCTGATGAGTTCGATATTGTTGAAGCCCATGATGCGCTGGCCGTTCCAATCGGTGGCTGAGTAGCGCGAACTCACGTTGGTCACCGGCTCGCCAATGGTCTTCCACACCGCTCCACCCCAGCCGGCGTCGAAGGCGCGCATAATCTGTTCGCCGCAGTTGGTGGGCGGCGCTGACGCCAGCCAGAACGGGTTGGGCGAGTCAATTTTCCCGGCAAATCCACGAATGCGAATGTCAGGCATGGGCCACCTCCGCAGTCTTGAGCATCGCGAGCGCGGCGCGCTTGCCGCCGGCCACCGCGTCCACCACTTCGCGCCCGCCGTTCACGCAATCGCCGGCGGCAAAGTAGCGGGGATTATCGGTCTGTCCGGTCGCCAAATCCGCAACGATCCGCCCCTCGCGCACCTCTACGCCGCGCAACCCGTGAATGAGTTGGGCAAGTGGAGACTGGCCGATTGCGGGCACCACCACGTCGCATTCGATGGTGAAGTGCGAATCCGGAATGGGCAAAAGCCTCTCGTCCACCTGCTGCACCTGCACCGTGTCCAGCAGCAAGCGCCCGTAATCGCCGGTGCGGATGGCGAGCGGCTGGCGGCGCCACAGAAACTGCACACCCTCCTGCTTGGCGTGGTCATATTCAAAGTCGAAGGCCGACATGTCGCTCCTGCCGCGGCGGTAGAGAAGATAGACCGCCTCTGCGCCCAGCCGGCGTGCGGCGTTGGCGGCATCAATTGCGGTATTGCCGGCGCCCACCACTACAATGGTCCCATGCATCTCGCGGATGTGGCCTACTTTATATGCGGCAATCAACTCGAGCGCATTCATCACGCCCTTGCTGTCCTCGCCGGGAATGCCGAGCCGTTGCATAGCCCCCAGGCCCACTCCGAGGAAGATGGAATCAAACTCCGATTCGAGCGCACTCAGAGCGGCTGCGGAATCGATCGCCACGCCAAAGCGGAACTCGACGCCCATGCTGCGAATCATCTCCACTTCGCGCAGGCTGTCGGTGGCGCGCAGCTTGTACTCGGCCACACCGTACGTGTTCAGGCCTCCGGGCAACGGCCGGCGCTCGATGATGGTGGCCTGCGCGCCCCGCCGGCACAACTCCGCCGCGCAGGCCAGGGACGCGGGGCCCCCGCCAACGCAGGCCACACGCAACTTGCGCGATGCGGTTGGCGCGGCCAAAAGCAGTTCACCCGAGGACTGGAAGGCGTCCATTGCGTGGCGCTGCAGCAGTGCAATTTGAATCGGCTTGCGATTCTGGCGATGCAGCACGCAGGCGCCCTCGCAAAGCACCTCCACCGGGCACACCCGAGCGCAACTTGAACCAAGTATATTGGCGTCGAGAATGCGCAGGGCAGAGCCGCGCAGGTTGCCGGAGGCGATGCGCTTGATGAAGCCGGGTACATCGATATGCGTGGGACAGGCAGCGGTACAGGGCGCGTCAAAACAGTAGAGGCAGCGATCGGCCTCAAGCACGGCGGCCTGCGGCGCCAACGCCGGCTTCAACTCGCTAAACCGCTCGCGCAGTTGCGGATCGTCGGGTAAAGTTGCGGTGCTCATCCACACCTCAAGGAAAACTGCTGCGGTTCAAAGCCTCTTTCGCATCGGTCCCGCAGTCTGGTTCGTAAAACCCTTGACATTCGTCTTAAGAGGCGACAAGGGGCCCGTACAGATCCGGCCGGCGATCGCGATAGAACTGCCATGTCCGCCGCACCTCGGCAATCTCGTCCAGATTCAGATCCGCGGTCAACACTTCATCCTTGCTGCGCGATGCCTGGGCAACAATCTGTCCGCGCGGATTTGCGAAATAGCTTTGTCCGTAAAACTCGCCGATGTTCCACGGCGGCTCAGTGCCAACACGGTTGATAGCCGCAATGAAGTAGCCGTTGGCGGCTGCGTGTGCCGGTTGCTCCAGCTTCCAGAGATATTCGCTTAATCCCGCCACCGTCGCAGAAGGGTTGAAGACGATCTCGGCGCCGTTCAGTCCCAGGCAGCGCGCACCCTCAGGAAAGTGCCGATCATAACAGATATAGACGCCGATCTTGGCGAAGCCCAGATCGAAGACGGGATAACCGAGATTGCCGGGACGAAAATAAAATTTTTCCCAAAAGCCCGGCGCAACGTGAGGAATATGGGTCTTGCGATACTTACCCAGGTAGGCGCCATCATTCTGAATCACCGCGGCAGTGTTGTAGAAAATGCCTTCCTGCTCCACTCTCGTATACCGGTATAACCATGGCGATGTGCAGCTCTTTGGCCAACGCCTGCATCAGGGTTACGGTTGGCCCCGAGGGAACGGGCTCCGTCGCCTCGTACCATTTGACAGATTGCTCCGCGCAGAAGTAAGGGCCGTTGAAGATCTCCTGCAGGCAAACGATCTGCGCGCCATCCGCGGCCGCCTTTCGGATCAGTCCCAGGTGCTTGTCGACCATCGCCTTCTTCTGCACTGCCAGCGGTTCGGTAGCCGGCACGGCATTTGAAGCCTGAATGATGGAACATCGAACGATCCGCGGCATTTAGGGAACCCCCATGAAAAGGTTGGATAGTATTTTGAAGTTAACCCAAACGCCGCTTAGAGCAATGGCAATGTTGCAGCGGCAGAGGCCTTGAACCGGTCAAATCGCGCATTGCCGGCGCACGGCTTGGCCACGCATGCTCTACGATGACAACATGGACGCTCTGCTCGCCATCCGCGATCTCCACATTCGCTTTCAGGCCGTCGAAGCCATCCGTGGCATCGATCTGCATTTGGATGCGGGCGAGGTGCTGGGGCTGGTGGGCGAGTCGGGCTCCGGCAAGAGTGTCACCGCGCTGGCCATCATGGGGCTGCTGGGGCAGGCCGCGCAGGTTGCGGGTCAGGTTCAGTGGCAGGGCGCAAACCTGCTGGGGCAAACTGGGAATGCCTGGCGGCGCATGCGCGGACGCGAGATCGCCATGATCTTCCAGGAGCCGATGACGGCGCTGAATCCGGTGATGTCGATTGGCCGCCAGGTGGCCGAAGCCGCGCAGGCGCACTTTCCCTCCTGGACTAGACGCGAGGCAAAGAGCAAGACCGTTGCAGCGCTTGAAGCGGTCGACCTTCCCGATGCGACGCAGCGCTACAGCGACTATCCACATCAGTTCTCAGGCGGGCAGCGGCAACGCATCCTCATTGCCATGGCACTCATCAACCAGCCAAGGCTGCTTATCGCCGACGAACCCACGACTGCGCTCGACGTCACCGTGCAGGCGCAGGTGCTGGAGCTGCTGCGCAGCCTGCAGCAGCAGTACGGGCTGGCGATGCTGTTCATCTCGCACGATCTGGCAGTGGTGGGACAAGTGGCCAGCCGGATCGCCGTAATGCGCGCCGGACAGGTGGTGGAAACAGGGCCATGCGCACGGCTGCTCGTGGCTCCGGAGCACGCTTATACGCGCAGCCTGCTGGCTGCCGTGCCCACCCTACGAACCAACAGAAGCCTACCGTTGGCCGTGGCAGGTGGTTCCCCGGCCGAATCGGGGTTATACTCACCGCGAGCGCAGTAAACACGGAGCATATCTTACTCTGGAGCATCTGGCATCGATCGACTGGAGCGAAGAAAAAGGAGACGGGGATCCATGACGCAACTCGTATGCAGACAACTGGCGCAGATATGCGCCGCGGTATTCATGGTTCTTCTGCCCGCGTGCGCCGCGCAATCGGCAAAGCCCAGAGCGAAGCCGGAGCCCAAGCCCGAGCCGACGGCTCAGGAACTCTTTGAGTATGTCCGCAGCGCGCTTATCCTGCTCAGCCCCGATGACGGCATCAATGACAACCTGGAAGTCACGTTCAATCAGGCCACAAGCTTGATGACCGTAACGCAGCCCAACGGCCATTGCGATCAATATCTCAATACGCTCGATGCAAACAATTCGGCCTGGGACGTCTTCGATCCGAGCGACGCTCACGAGTCCCGTGAACCGCTCTTGCGCCTCACACTGGTCTCTGTCAGCGGCAAAACGGCGAGAATCTGCTACGACAAGGAAAACAAACTCGATGCAAGTGTTGCCCCGAACCGCGTACGCCTGCTGTTTTCTCAAGCCAAGGCGGCCCAGTGGCCCAACTTCCAGGAAAAATTGTCAAAGGCCTTCAAGAATCTCATCGTGTTGAGCGGTGCCGCACCCGAGAACGACATTTTCTCCGGCGACCCAAAACTAAGGAACAAGCAGCAATAGTGATGCGCCGCCTCTCCGGTTCATCGGGAGACGGCGACCATCCAAAGTGTGCCGTGGCGCGAGCTACTCGGCGGGAGCTTGTTCCGTCGCGGGATCGGCGGCCGGCGTTTCGGCAACTTCGCCTTCCAGGGTCTCCGCCACAACCTTCACCATGATGTGCGCGGTCACTTCGCGGTGCAGCTTGATGGCCACACTGAATTCGCCCACGCTCTTCAGTGGCTCGCGCAGTTGAATCTTGCGGCGGTCGATCTCAAATCCACTGGCCGCCAACTCGGTGGCGACGTCAGATGAAGTAACCGAGCCAAACAGATGGCCGGCCTCGCCCGACTTGCGCGTGAAGCTCAGCACAACCGGCTCCAGCCTGGCAACCAGCATTTCGGCCTGGGCCTTCTCAGTGGCGGAGCGGCGGGCGGCGGCGTTCTTCATCTGTTCGATGACGGCCTTGTTGGCCTGGGTAGCCTGCATCGCCAGCTTACGCGGCAGCAGATAGTTGCGGCCGTAGCCCTCTGCGACCTTGACCACATCTCCGCGCTGGCCCAGATTGTCTACGTCTTCCTTCAGAATAACTTCCATGGAAACTCTCCAGTGTTTCGGGGCGCCGTGTGCGCCTTGATCAATTCAACAAATGCATCGGTCAACGAGCGTGTCGGCCATTTGACCGCGCGGAATTCGCATCCCGGCATTGGTCACCGCCCGCTTCGCGTTCTATCGCTATCATTCTCAAGCGCGAAAACGAACAGGTGCGGAAAGCCAAAATCCGGGCCGAAGCTTAGTGCCGCGTGGCAAACGGCAGCAGGGCGATATTCCGGGCCTGCTTGATGGCGCTTGGTCAGACGGCGCTGGTGCGTGGTGCATACCCCGGTGAGCCGCCGGGGCACAATCTTGCCACGCTCAGCCACAAACCCCTGCAACAGCCTTACGTCCCGGTAAGGAATCGCGTCGATCTTCTCCGTGCAGAATTTGCAAACCTTCTTGCGGCGGAAGAACTTGCCGCGTCCGCCGGGCCCGCCGGAGGGACGTGCGCCTTGCGGACGGCTGCCGGAGCGCGGACCTGAGTTTGAACCTGAACCTGAGCTTGGACCCGAGCCAGGGCCTGAACTTGGGCCGGAATCCGATCCGGATGCGGCCTGGGGTGCGGATGCGCCCGCTTCGGGCGCCTTTCCTTGAGTTTCATCTGACATAGTGTTTCCTCTTTTACTCTCTTCGGTTCCCCGATGCGTTCAAACGGCGTCGGCGGAACACTGGATCGGGCTGCGTCCGGCTACCCCACAACGGCAGGGTCGGTAACAGCGATGGTAGATAGACCCGACTAGACGGCGGCCTGAGCAGGTTCTGCAGCTTCCGCGGCCGGCGCGGCAACGGCAACCGGTGCGGCGGCTGGTTCACCGCTCACCTTGCGGCGGACACCGCGAAGTGCCTTCACCTTGGCCAACCGCTTCTCTTCCTCGTCGATGCGTACGGTGATGAATTTGATCACCGGCTCAGTGACGCGCAGACGGCGCTCCAGTTCAAGAACTCCAGCGCCATTTGCTTCAATAGTCAGCAGTACGTAATTGCCGTCGTTGAACTTGCGCACCATGTAGGCGAGCTTGCGGCGGCCCATCTTCTCCACGGTCTTCACCGCGCCGCCGCCGGCCGTGATGGTGGTGGTAAAGCCGGCAATGAGCTTGTCGGTATCTTCTTCGGTCACATCGGGCCGAACGATAAACATAACCTCATACACACGAGACATCAGTATTCCTTTTCCGCTGGAGTTTCTTCGCTTCCAGCACTCGACACTTGGATCTCAGTTTCCAGTTCCCAGGCTCTATTCCTTGCTTCCCGAGTTCCTGATCCCTGTCTTCCTTCCGGTTAAATTCGTTCATTGCAGCTGCCGGTCCCTTTTCCAGGATCGACCGCGTAGCGATAGTCACCCGGTCAAGCACCTCGTCAAGAACCGTGAAATCTGCCTTCCGCATCGGCGACAGCAGGTAATCCCTGCCTTGACGCCTTCCGCCGCCAATGGCTTCAGGAGAAAGGTCGAGCCCCACGCCTATGCGCAAGCGCAACCACTCTTGACTGCCCAGGGCGCCGGTCACGCTACGGGCTCCGTTGTGCCCGGCTGGCGATCCGCGTTCCCTTATCTTGAAGGTCCCCAGCGTCAGATCCAGTTCGTCATGGATGACGAGCAGATCTTGGGCCGGGTCCGCCCCAAACTCCTCAACCAGAGCGGCAATGGCAAGTCCGCTCAGGTTCATGAACGTCTCCGGCTTGGCCAGGACCACTTCGCGCCCTGCCATGCGGCAGCTTGCGGTTACGGCCCGGCAGCGCCGGTTTTGGACCACAACCCCTTCTTGCTGGGCGATGCGATCGATGGCCATAAACC
Organism: uncultured Acidobacteriaceae bacterium; assembly: GCA_963793885.1. Classification (GTDB taxonomy): domain Bacteria; phylum Acidobacteriota; class Terriglobia; order Terriglobales; family Acidobacteriaceae; genus Telmatobacter. The sequence continues at coordinate 158,003 of CAWCBQ010000001.1, read as the reverse complement.
CTGCGTTATGCGGGGTCCACAGGTATTCCGGACCGGGATTGCCCAATCCCACAATGAGGAAGGGGCTACGCCGGTCCGGGAACGCACTTTCTCCGGCCAAGGCTTACTTCTTTGCCCCGGCGTCAGGCTTCTTGGCGCCGGCCTCTGCTCGGCCTTGCCCTTCTTGGCAACTTCAGGCTCGGCCGCAGCCGTTGCAGCCGTTGCAGCGGCAACTGCGGCTGCCTCTACCTCCGCAGCCGTCGGCGCTTCCTCACGAATCGACACTACGTGGGCAACGGTCGCATCGGCGGGACTAAGAACCTTGACGGTTTCAGAGTGCGGCAGATCGCTGACCCGGAGCACCCCGTGCATCTCCAGTTCACTCACGTCCAGATCGAGGTGGCTGGGAATATTCGCCGGCAGGCACTCGATTTCCACTTCGCGCAATCACCTGGTCAAGAATGCCGCCAGTGGTTTTCACGCCGACGGGAATGCCCAGCAGCTTTACGCGCACCTTCACGCGCAACAACTTGTCCAGGGCAATCCGCTTCAGGTCGATGTGGATCAGTTGATCCTTGATCGGCTCGCGTTGCCAATCCACGATCATGGCCTTGGCCGCAGTCTTCCCCGGGAATTTCGACGTCGAAAATCGTGTTGTGGCCGGTCTCGGAAAACAATATCCGGGAAATCTGTTTCGGGTCCACTTCAACCGCAATCGGGTCTTGTCCGGAACCATAAAGCACTGCGGGAATCTTGCCGGCGACCCGAACGCGGCGTGCGGCGTTCTTGTTGAATTTGCCCTCACGGGCTTTTGCTACGACTACTTCTGGCATTGTTTCTCTCGTTTCCTTGTTTCGGGCACGGGAAGCAGCTTCTAGCTCTTGGCAGACTGGGTCAGCTCTAAGCTAACTTGCTCCGCTCCCTTTGTTGGCCAGGGAACAGGGATCAGAGTCAGGGACCAGAAAACCGCTCCCCACTTGCCGAGTCCCGTTCAAAGGCTCGTTAGGTTGTGCACAAAGGCCATTGATCCCTTAAACCGAATCCCGGACCCCTGTTCCTAGTTAAACAGCGAACTTACGCTGGTCTCCATGTGAATGCTCTCAATGGCCGCTCCGAGCAGGCCGGCGATCGAGAGCACCTTGATCTTGGGTAACTTCTGCGCCGCGTCGCGCAAGGGAATCGTATCGGTAACCACCAGCTGCACCAGCCGCGAGGCTGCGATGCGGTCAATGGCCGGGCCGGAAAGCACGGCGTGGCTGGCGCACGCGTACACAGCGGAAGCACCTGAAGCATAGAGCGCATCCACCGTCTTTACCAGCGTGCCGGCCGTGTCGATAATGTCGTCGATAATCAGGCAGGTCTTGCCGTTCACATCGCCCACCACGTTCATCACTTCAGCCACGTTGATGTCTGTACGTCGCTTATCCACAATAGCCAGGGGCGCGCCCACCTTCTGCGCAAAGAACCGCGCCCGCTCCACGCCTCCGGCGTCGGGTGAAATCACAGTCAAGTTGGGCAGTCTGAGCTCGCGGAAGTAGCCCACCAGCACCGGGCTTGCAAACAGGTGATCGACGGGAATGTTGAAGAAGCCCTGAATCTGGGCGGCATGCAAATCCACAAAAAGCGCGCGATTGGCGCCTGCCGTGGTGAGCAGGTCGGCGATGAGCTTGGCGCTGATGGCCACGCGGGGGCGGTCTTTGCGATCCTGGCGTGCGTATCCATAGTAGGGCACCACCACCGTGATTCTGGCCGCCGAAGCCCGCTTGAGCGCGTCAATCATCACCAATAGCTCCACCAGGTGCTGGTCCACCGGATAGCAGGTGGGCTGCACCACAAAAACATCCACTCCGCGTACGTTCTCGAGGAGCTGGAAGTACACTTCGCCGTCGGCAAATCGCTGAATTTTCACCTCGCCCACCGGAACCCCGATGTGGCGGCCGATCTCTTCGGCGAGCGGGCGGTTGGCCGTGCCGCTGAAGAGCTTGAAGCGCTTGTCCTCGCTCAGGTTGCGGGCCTTCTTGCGCTCCGGAGCCGGCTTTGGCGTCCTTGGCCTTGGCGCCGTCCTGCTGGGGAGCCTTTGGCGCCAGCTCCTTGCCCGTGCCGTCGGGCTGGGCGTTAGGCCCGTCTTCCGGTTGCTTGTCTTCCACCATCACTGTTCCCGTTTCCATTCCGATTCCCCCCAAGCTGGTTGGCTTTGGCTGTTCTTCGGGTCTCGCACTCAAAAACTGGCTGGGCGACCAGGATTCGAACCTGGACAAGTGCCTCCAAAGGGCACTGTCCTACCATTAGACGATCGCCCAAGTTCGAGCAGCCGTCCGCGAGTTTCTCCCGCCGAACGGACGCCTGTCAATGCGAAAGCATGTCGCGCCAATAGGCCGCGCGCGGCAGGGTGCTGGTCAAATGAATCGCAACGCCCATTGGCCGCAGCCGTTCGCAAGCCGCCTCTGCATTCCCGCGGGTCAGGTACAACCCGTAGAGCGCCGAACCGGACCCCGACAGCGAGGCATGGAGGGCTGCCTCCGGAGTGCCCGAAGCCGCAAGAAGACGCTTGATTTCTGCAAGGGAAGGATGCTGGGGGAACACGACCCGTTCAAAGTCGTTCTGGATCCAGCTACTGATCCCGGTGCGGACAAGCGCGGACTCTTGAGGTCCGGCCAGGTCCTCGCCTTCAGGGAGGACACCGGAGGAGCCTGATCCTCTGCCCACCCCTGCGGAATTCCTCCCGCAAAGGCGCGGACATAGGCACGGCTCAACTCATTTAGTTTAGCTGCACTTGCCTCTGCGGTCAAACCCTCGGTCGCGCAGAGCGCATCCCAGTCGCGAAAGGCCTGCGGCGTTGAGACGCCAATCTCCGGAGCCGCCACCACGCACCACACCGGCTCGATATCCGGCAGCGGGTACACTTCCTGGCCCCGGTCCAGCCCCAGAACCGTGCCGCCGATCAGAAACAATGGCACATCCGAGCCCACCTGGGCGGCAATCTCGAAATGAAGCGCCGTCAATTCTCGCGGCCAAGCCCCCGCCCAGTTCAGCTTCAAGCCCCACCAGCGCAGCCACGGCGTTGGCTGAGCCGGCACCCAACCCCCCCTGCACCGGCAGCTGCTTTTCAATGTGGATTTCCACCTCAGCCTGCCGGCCCATTCGTTGCAGCGCCAGCGCGACCATCTTCCAAGCCGTGTTGCGCTCGTCGGTGGGCACGCGGCCGTTGTTTGAGGTGAGCGCGCAGCGTCGTCGCAGCGGCAGGCTCTGCCGTTACCGTCACAACGTCGTACAACTCCAGGGTCTGGTAAACCGTGGCCAGCCCATGGAACCCATCCGGCCGCGGCGCGCCGATGCCGAGGCCAAGGTTAATCTTCGCGTGTGAACGGACAGTGGTGGGCATACCGGTTCATTGTAGTGTGGGTCCGTAGGCGCGCTTTCCAATTCGTCACCCCGAAAACCATTTCAAATCAGGGAACCCCAGGGGTACACTTTGCGTAGGATCTTGTGACCAAAATTAGGGAGCTTTAATGCACTTCCTGATCTTCATCATCGGGCTCTACTTCGTACCGGCCATCGTTGCGGCTGTGCGCCACACCCACAACGCCACGGGGATCCTTCTGCTCAACATCTTCCTGGGCTGGACCTTCATCGGCTGGTGCGTCGCGCTCGTGATGGCCATTTGTTCGGCCCCCAGTTACGTCTACTACGCCCGTCGCGGATGGTGAATGCAGGCGCGGGCTCGCCCCAACCGCCCTGGGCTTGTCGCGACTGGCTGGCTGCTGCCGGGCTCTTCGCTGCCACCGCTGCCGTAATTCTCTGGCAAAACGCGCATTTGGCCGTGCTGTTTGATATTGGCTACGTGCTCGACAGCGCCGCCCGCATCGCCGCATGCCAATTGCCGTATCGTGATTTTCCTTTTGTCCATGCGCCACTCACCTTTCTGATCCAGGCAGCCATCATCCAGCTGACCGGACGCGTGTTCTTCCATCACGTGCTCTATGTGGCGATGGTGGGCGCCCTCAGCACAGTACTTGCCTGGCGTATCGCGCTGCACACCTTGCAAAGTCGCGTGGCCTCGGCGTGGGCCGTGGCCTTGTTGCTGGCCCTTCCGCTCACGGTACTCGGACTTTACTGCATCTTCCCGCATCCCTCTTACGACTGCGACTGTATCTTCTCAATCCTCCTCGCCCTTTACCTGCTGCAACGCCTCACTCCAGACGAACGCGCCGCCCTCGCGCCGGGCAGGCCCGCAAGCATGTTGCGCGGGCTTCTGACCGGAGCCGCCCTTTGTCTGCCGCTCTTCTTCAAGCAGAACATCGGCCTTCCGTTTCTGGCCGCCGCCGTTGCCGCCCTTCTTTTGCTGGTCACGATGGACCTCATGCGCCGCAGCAGGACCGTCCAGCCCCACCCCGAAACCGCAATTCTGTTCGCCGTGCTGGGCGGCGCGGTTGCAACGCTTCTGCTGGCTGTACTTCTGATTCATTTCACGGTGGGTCTGGGCAACTATCTCCATTGGACCTACCAGTTTGCGGCACAGCGCCGTTTGCCTGGCCTCCGGGATATGCTCGGCGTTTATGCCGATTCCACCCTGCTTTGGACGCTGCCTTCTGTCGCCGCGGGCCTGCTGCTCTGGCTTATTCCGCTTGCAAAAGCACGATGGGCTCGGATCGCAGTGCTTGCCTTCTTGTCCGCGCCCTTCCTCTTTACGCTTGGCTCCCTGTTTCTCTACGACGATGCCGATGAACGTGGCGACAGCCTGCTGGCCCTTTGGCCCTTGCTGCTCATACTTGCCGCTGCGCTCGCGCTCTGGAATCTGTTCGGGCTTCGCTGCAATCTAGGCCTTCGCCCGCTCCTTCCCATCCTCGTCCTGGCGGCGATCCACGGAACCATGATGTCGCAACAGCTTTGGGGATCCACCTACGCTCTTTGGCCGCTGCTCATCCCGCTGATTGCCGGAATGATCGCCTTCCTGGCATCCCTCAAATCCCCTGCGGCCGCAACCGGCGTTTTATCGCGCAACCTTGCGTCGGCGATGGCCATTGTGATCTCGGCAACGCTGCTCATTTGCGGAGGCTTCTACACTGCCAGCGAAGAGCGCCTGTCGTATGTGCATCTACCCGATGAGCCGGCGCAACACTCAGCCTTCCCTGAGCTTAGAGGAATGGCCGCCTCTGGCCCCTACCTGCCTGATTTTGAAGAATTGCTTCGCTACGCACAGGCCAACATTCCCTTGTCCGACGGTCTGATTCTCGTTCCAGGCGAGGACCCGTTTTACTTTGCCACCGGCCGCGTGCCGCAGTTTCCCGTCCTGCTCTTCGATCGCACCACGAACCCATACGCGCCCGATCAGCTACTTGAAGAAGCGCGCCTGCACCAGGTCCGCTGGCTGATCGTTAAGCGCAATCTGCAGATCAATGCAGACCCGACCCCGCAGCCCGAAGCCACTCTCAAGGCGCTCACGACCGATTTCACCCTGGTGGCCCACCTGCATGCGTACGACATCTACCAGCGCACGCCGGTCAATACCCGAAAGTCACCCATCAGATTTTTGGGATCGTTATGGAAGCTACATGCATGAAGTGTGAGCCTGTTGCCGGTCCCTACGGCTTGCCCTTGACTTTTCGCGATCGCCGCAGATCTTCCCAGTCTTTTTCTGTCTGGTCGGCGTAAAGCGAGCCGAATTTTGCCAGAGCCTCGGCAAATCCACCGCCTGAGCCAAGGTAGCCAGCAATTGTCAGCGGATCGCCGGAGCGGGCGTGGCCGCGGGCCAGCAGTTCACCGCAGACTTCGGCGTAAGCTTCCAGGCCACCCGCCTTCAGATCCTCGAGCTCAATCGAGCCCTTGTGATCGTTGAGCTGGCGCACCAGGTACTGGCGTCCGCCGATGCGCGTCCAGCCCAGGAACGGATCCGATTGCATCTGCATGGCCCTTTGTCCCTCGGCCGCCCGTTGGCCGTTGTGATGCGCTGGGTGTGCATCGGGCAGATAGGGCGAATAGGCCGAAGGGGACTCCTCCTTGATCTGCAAGAACAGCGGATCGCCGGGTCCGTTGCCTTCAAAGTAGATGCAATAGTCGCGCAGACCCACCGAGCCGGTTCCCACCACCTTGAAAGCGACGTCCATTGGACGGTAAAACGAGAGCAGGTGTTGCCGTTGCGGCTCAAGCATCTCCCGGTATGGTCCCAGCGAAGCCAACACAGCCGCCACCCGCGCTCCGGTCAAGCGCGTCAGTGTTGGCTTGACTTCCTTGAAGCGCCTTGTCGCGGCCTGCTTGCTCTTTGGTTTCATTGTCGCAGGCGCCGGCTTTCCCGCGGGTTCGGTAAGCTGTTCCAGCGTGTGCTGGGGCGTGGCCCTCTCGGCCTTCAGCAGAGCCGCGTGCACCGGTTCTACCCCGCCCAGCCGGTGCACCTGGTACCGGCCCACCTCAAGGCAGGGCATTCTGGCAAAGGCCCGGATCTGCGTGCAGTAGCGCTCGATGCAAACCACCACCGCATGTTGCGCTGACCTGCCTTTGTGGCCCGCCTCGCGTCCCGCCAGCACCAGCGAAGCAGCCATGCGCTTCAGGTCCCACTCAAAAGGACCGCGGATGGTCTCGTCGAAATCGTTGATGTCAAACACCAGCCGGCCGTCGGGCGCGGCATAGGCGCCCAAGTTGCGCACATGCGCATCGCCGCATAGCTGCGCGACGATCCCGGTTGACGGTAGCACCGAAAGATCCGCCGCCATCACCGGAGCCGCGCCGCGAAAGTAGCCGAACGGAGATTGCTCCATCAGTTCGTATTTCAGTTTGACGAGCGCCGGGACCCGGCCGTACATCGACCGCTCAAGCAGAGCAGCCGCCGGCGATGGCCGGGACTTTGGCTTCAATTCATCGTGCTGTTGGCGGCCCACCTGTTTGCGCCGCGCCTGGCCAACAGAGCGCCGCTCCACCGCAGTCGTCCATTGCATAGCCGGAACATACACCGTCGAAGCGCGGAGCGCAATCGCTCTCTGATTTACACTTTTTCTCAGGAAGCCCGCTGCTCCAGATCGCAACCTTGAATCTTCGGCCTGCCCTTCCGGCATTTGTTATTGCTGAGCAGGTGCGATCCGCACTTGGCTTCCGGAGGAGCCCCTCTTGCCCCATGCAGCCCCCCGCTTGGTCTTTACTGTTATAGCCATCCCTCTTCTCAGCCTGCCACTGGCCGCGCAGGCTCATGAGAAGACTCTCACTGTAGAGCAAATCTTTGCGCATGGGTCGCTCGTCGGAAATCCACCCGATGAGCTCACCTGGTCGCCGGATGGCAACCATCTCACCTATCTCGACGGCGGCGAGCTGATTGACCTAGATCCGGGCACGGGCAAGCCGCATGTGTTGGTGAGCCACCCCAAACTGGCCACGCTCATCGAGGGGAAAGCCTCGGAGCGGGACCGCGACCATCGCCAACGCTATGGAATGGCCAGCTATATTTGGGCGCCGGATTCAATGCACCTCCTTTTCGATTCCGACGGTCGGCTGTGGATCTATGATCTGCGCAATGGCACGGGAATCGAGATAGGTTTTACGGGCACCGGTTCCGGCGACGACCCCAAGTTCTCGCCCGATGGCAAAGAGATCAGCTTTATCCGCGACAACGCCCTCTGCGTGATACGGCTGCGTGACCCCGGTACGCCCACCTCGGTACTGGCGCCCTCACCCAGTGAGACCACGCTCAACGGCAAGGTGGACTGGGTTTACGAGGAGGAGCTGGAGACGCGAAGCAACTACTTCTGGTCGCCGGATTCCATGCGTGTGGCCTATCTGCAGATGAATGAGGCCGAGGTGCCGCCCTACCCGCTTGTGGATTGGCTTCCTACCCATGCCACTGTCGATATTCAGCGCTATCCGCAACCCGGCGACCCCAATCCGAATGTGCGCGTGGGCGTCGTCGGTCTCGGCGGCGGCAAAACAGTGTGGGTTAAACTCCCCATCCAGGCCGGACAGGATTACATTCCTCGCTTCGGCTGGGCCGATCACCGCACTTTGTGGATCGAGACAGTGACCCGCGATCACAAACATCGCGACATTTATCTTGCAGATCCAGAAACCGGTCAGGCGCATCCTGCCCTCGAATTAAGCGACGACAAGTTCCTCGACGACAACTACGACGTCTGGATCCGCGACGGCAGGATCGTGCTCACTCAATGGGCCGACGGCCACAACCACATCTATCTCTATTCCTTCGATAGGGACCATCCCGCCAACACCAGTGCCACCATGGAGCAGCAGCTCACCAAGGGCGACTTTGACGTGAGCGAAGTGTACGCCGTGGACTTCACCGGCAAATACGTTGACTACGCCTCGAACGAGGATAACCTGCTGGAGCAGCAGTTGGGCAGCGCCGCCTTCGACGGCACACGGAAGCAATTGAGCACCGGACCGGGGTTTCATAAAGGCAGCTTTTCTCCGTCTGGCGGCGTATTTGTCGACACAAGATCGGCGCGTATGGATCCTCCCGTCCTGAGCCTTTGCCGGAATAAGGGCAAATGCAGCGTCTTCTGGCAAACCAGGGCTCTTGAAGCCTGGCATCTGCACCCTCCCGAGCAACTTGAGGTCAAGGCGCACGACGGAACCACGCTTTGCGCCACGTTGCTGCTTCCCGAGGGCGTCACTGATCCGGCCTCGGTCCCGCTCATCATCAATCCTTACGGAGGTCCGGGGCCACAGAGCGTTGCCAACCGCTGGGACAGCGCGCTGCTCTTCGACGAGTTGTTGGCCCAGCATGGCTTTGCCGTCCTTCATGCTGACAATCGTGGCACCGGCATGCGTGGCCGGGCCTTTGCCCAGGCCGCGTATCACAACTTCGGGCCCGTGCAGCTTGAAGACCAGTTGACGGTGATCGATGCCGTTCTCGCGCAAAATCCGCGCCTAGACCCTAAGCGGCTAGGTTGGTGGGGCTGGAGCTGGGGTGGCACCTTCACGCTCTATGCCATGACGCACTCCGACCGCTTTCTCGCCGGCGTTGCGGTTGCCCCAGTCACCGACTGGCGCAACTACGACTCGATCTATACCGAACGCTATCTGAGCCAGCCCGCCGACTTTCCCGCCGGCTACAAGGACTTTTCCGTGGTTAGCTCGGCCGGTGACCTGAAAGGCCGCCTGCTTCTTGTGCATGGTACTGGCGACGATAACGTGCACATCAACAACACAATCCAATTTGTGCAGAAGTTGATTGAAGCCGGAATTCCCTACGATCTGGAGATATTTCCCCGCAAGACCCATGCCATCAGCGGCGCGGATGCACGAGTGGAGCTGTACAACCGCATTCTTGCCCATTTTCAGGCAGCTATCCCGGTTCGGGCAAATCTCTACAACCATGGGCTCTGATTGGGAGAATTCTTCGCAACCCTTTCATCAAATTCAAGCCCCTCGCAAGTCAAGGCCTCAAAAGAATCGCAACCTTTTGAGCGTAAATCTTGGGGGGTAAATGGAACCATTTAAGCGGCCATTAGGTCACTTTTCTGCGCCACGCAAGCCAACATTTGCAGGCACCTGACTTCACTTCGGGTCCCCAACTGCTCCGCCAGTAAATTTCAACTCATCCGCCGGCAGAGTCGACCATCGACCGACTGCTTCTCATTGACCCAGGTTTAGCGCACCATTCACATTTCATTCATCTTCCTCTCTCAAAGCCCGTGTTAATGTCCTCTGGTCTTGAGCATTCCCCACCGCAAGACGCGGAAAAATCCCATGTCCTTCCTCACGCAACCGGCCCCTGAATCTGCGATCTTTTCGGCTGATAAAAGGCGCGCCAACCGCTCCCGGCTGCCGCTTGCCGCACTGATGGTAGCCGCAAGCCTAAGCATTTTATTTGCAACCGGTTGTAGCCTGTCCGAGGAGGGCAAGGCCGACGACTCAAAGGTCGTCATCAGCCGGATACAGACCTTCGGAGTTGTCGGTAGCACCTTCGTTGACCAGCTCTTCACCCATTGCTCTAACGACCACACAAAAACTCATCGAGGCGAGATCAACTCCCGCCCCGTCGGCAGCAGGGCCGGCATCACGGAGCTCGAGAACGTTAACCCGACCTTCGCCGCCGCCGACGTGCCCCTCATCGACAATCAGCTCAAATCGATACCCCCGATTCTGCAAAGCCCGGTAACTGCAGGCCCTGTCCGCTTAACATACAACCTGCCCACACTCAACTCTCCCCTTAGCCTCAGCGGCGGAACTCTGGCGGGCATCTTCTCGGTAGACATCATCACCTGACAAGATTCCGCCATCGTCGCTGAGAACCCCGGCGCCAGGCGTCCCTATGCGGCCGTCATCGTTGTGCATCGCTCCGGCGGCAGCGGACCCGGCGGTATTTTCACCAGTTACCTCAGCAGCGTCAGCCCCGAATGAGCAAACAAAATTGGCCGCGGACTCACAGTCAAATGGCCGGCAGGCATCGGTGTGAGCGGCAGCAATGCCCTGCTGAACACCGTGATACAGAGACTGGGTACCATCGCCTATCTTGAACTCAAATACGCCCAAAGGGCGGGCCTTCCCGTGGCTTCCATCCAGAACAAGGCGGGCGAATTTGTGGTTCCCAGCCGGACAAGCGCCCCGCCCCTATCCAGCAGAAAAGTGAGGGGCTTCTGAACCAGCTCACGGATAACGGCAAACCACTGACGTGACTCAGGCGAACTTCCGGATTATTTCTCGATTGTCTGGCCAGGGTTCTTCTCGAAAAAATCCGCCACGTCCGTAATCGTGGCCGTCATGCGGTAGGGTGGGAGACTTTGGAGAAACGTCTGGCCGTACCTCTGCTTCTGGATGCGCGGGTCAAGCAGCACCAGCACACCGCGATCTTCGAGCGAGCGAATCAGCCGTCCAAAGCCTTGTTTGAGGGTAAGCACCGCAGCCGGTACCTGATAGTCAAAGAAGGGTTTACCACCCGCTTCTTCAATCGCCTTCATGCGCGCCTGAACCACTGGATCGCTGGGTACCGCGAACGGAAGCCGGTCGATAATGACACAACTGAGCGCTTCTCCCTGCACGTCTACGCCCTGCCAGAAGCTGGAGGTTCCAAAGAGAACAGCATTGGGCGTCGAGCGGAACTCCTCGAGCAGGGCTTTGCGGGGAGCTGTGCCGTGCAGAAGAATCGGAAAGTCGAGCACCGGCATCAGGCGTTCGTAGAGATCCCGCATCTGGCTGTAGCTGGTGAACAGACAAAATGCGCGGCCGTGCGAAAGCTCAAGCACGTGCTGGATGCAGAGTGCCGCTGCCTCGGGAAACTCTGGGTCGCGCGGGTCGGGCATCCCCGGCGGAAGGTAGAGAAGCGCCTGCTCTCCATAGCGAAAATGCGAAGGCACAACCAGTTCGCGCGTGTCGGTGAGCCCCAGCCGTCGCCGCATGTGCTCGAAGCCCCCCTGCACGGTGAGTGTGGCCGAGGTGAGCACCACGGTGGGAATCTGCTCGAAGACCTGTTCGCGCAGTAACTCGGAGACGTCAATGGGCGTGGCCTGCAAAAACGTGGTCCGCGCCGCACTGCGAGTGCTGCGCGCCGAGGAGTTCACGGTCGAGCCCCCACCGTGGATGCGCCGCTCCATCCAATACACCATGTTGCTTGAGTTTGATTCGAGCAGGAATTCGAGCTCCGCGTGCAGGCGGGCAACGCGCTTCTTGAGGCCGGCCGCTTCGTCGATTCCGTTCAGGCGCTCCATCTCCGATTCCATCAGTTTCAGCGCGGTGCGCACTGCCATATAAAGGTCACCGGAGGACTCGAGGAACTGCTCGCGCTCAGAGAAAGGCTGGCGTCCGTCGCCGGCCATGGGCAGTCCCGCAAAGAACAGCCGGGCACGCTCGCGAAGCTGCTGGGTTGCGGCGGTCAGTTTTTCCGTGCCTTCCTTGCCTCGCAGGAGCGCATCGGTGTCGCGCGCCAGCTCTTCAAAGCGGATGCTGCTGACCGAGAGCCCGAAGTAGCTTGAGGCAACCTCTTCCAGTTCGTGTGCCTCATCAAAAATGACCGCACCTGCCTCGGGCAAAATACCCGCGTCAGGCGCGCCCGCCGCCTCCTGCCTGACTGACAAATCGGCAAAGAAGAGGTGATGGTTGACAATGACGATGTCAGACTCGAGAGCCTTGCGCCGCATCTCGGTGATAAAGCAGCGGCGATAGTCCGGACAGGTTGTGCCCAGGCAGGCCTCGGAGCGGGCATCGAGTTTTTGCCAGAGGGCGCTGGACTCGGGCATCCCCGATAGCTCAGCCCGGTCGCCGGTTTCGGAGGTCTGTTCCCAAGCGACAATCTGCTGGTACTGGTCGATCTCTTCGAGGCCCGACAGGATGGGTTGATTCTTGAGGGCGACCAGCTTGTGGCGGCAAAGGTAGTTGGCGCGGCCCTTCATGTAGCAGACGCGCAGGTCGCCCACCAGAGTTTCCAGAAACGGAATATCGCGGAAGTAGAGTTGATCCTGCAGGGCCTTGGTGCCAGTGGAGATGATCACGCGCTGGCCAGTACGCAACGCGGGCAGCAGGTAGGCAAGGGTCTTGCCCGTGCCGGTTCCCGCCTCCACGATCAGATGGCGATGCTCGGCGAGCGCGCGCTCGACGGCTTTGGCCATCTCCAATTGGCCAGGCCGATACTCGTAGGGCAGCGGCGAGCGCGCCAGAATGCCGCCCGGAGAAAAGAACTCGTAGAGGGAGGGCAGAGCGCGGGTTGAATTATCGCTGAATGCCATTGGTCCGTTAGCTCATTCCATCATAGTGAGCCGGGCCTTTGGGTGTGGTGGGGTGGCGGAGACAAGTGGCTGTTTGTTTTGAATGGAGGTTGGGGGGCTGCAGCTTATCCAAAGACGGAGTCGCGCCCGGGATCTGGGTGAGATTCGGCGTCGTCCCGAGGCTGGCCCGTGTTCGCCCCGAGCCAGCGACCAAGCATCAGGGTTTCCTCGGGAAGATCTTCACCCTCCACACTGACCTTCGACAGGCGTTTGCGCACATCTGCCGCACGCTGGGCCGCAGCCGCACGTTCACGGTTGCCAACTGAATAAAGATTTGCCGCGCTCACGCTCATGGAGTTGCCGTGGATGTGCATCGTTTTTCCTCCTGTGCGCCGGCTAAACCGGCGAGGTGTATTGAATGAAAGTTTCATACGGTGAAGGTTTAGCGAACCACACTGGCTCCGAGTCATGCGGAATCGCTCGTGAGGGCGGCTGCGAAGCGTTGACAGGGGAAGGTGCGGGCCGGGTATTCAGCCGCGAAAGAACCATCCTCCGGGATGCCGACGCCGTAGGAGGAGGCGGAAGGCACCATCGGAAGCACCGCCATCGCGAGGTGCGTCCGAGTCCCGCGCGGTCACAGACCCCGAGCACGTATCGAAACATCTCGCACGGGAACCGGGAGGTCCCGCGTTTGCCCAGAGCGAAAGAGGCGCTGGGACGCATCGGGAAGTCTAAGGACACACGCCGATGATGAACGAGCGCGGGAAGTCGGACAGACCTGTAGTACCTGTGAAGTCCTCGAACAAGGCTGGGCAACCGGCGGCGGAGGGGATGGAGGGAAGAGGTTTGACCAAGGGAAATCCGCTTGAGCAAAACGCGTCCCGGACGCAGAGCCGGAGCAACGCGCCGAGTGCGCTGGAGCGGATACGTCAAGCAGCAAGCAAGGATAAGGAGATGCGGTTCACCGCGCTCTTTCACCACATCTATGCGCCAGAATCGTTGCGTGTGGCCTATCTCAGGCTGAAGAGAGAAGCCGCGCCCGGCGTGGACGGAGAGACGTGGCGGCACTACGGCGAGGACCTTGAGACCAACCTCCAGGACCTCTCCCATAGGCTGAAGCAGGGAGCGTACCGGGCCAAGCCGGTGCGTAGGGTGCACATCCCCAAGGCCGACGGGCGGTTGCGACCGCTCGGAGTCACTGCGCTGGAGGATAAGATCGTTCAGCGTGCGGCGGTCGAGGCGATGAATGCTATCTACGAAACGGACTTCCTCGGATTTTCGTATGGGTTCCGTCCCAAGCGAAGCCAGCATAACGCGCTGGATGCGCTTTACACGGGACTGCTGACGAAGAAGGTGAACTGGGTGCTCGATTTGGACATACGCGGCTTCTTCGATGCGATTTCGCACGAATGGCTGGTAAGGTTCATCGAGCATCGCATCGCGGACCGGCGCGTGGTGCGGCTCATCCAGAAATGGTTGAACGCGGGCGTGCTGGAGGATGGGAAACGAATCCGTATGGAGGAGGGTACGCCGCAGGGCGGCAGTGCATCGCCGCTGCTGGCGAATATCTATCTCCATTACGCCTTCGATCTGTGGGCTCAGGCATGGCGTCTGAAGCAAGCGCACGGCGATGTGATCATCGTGCGGTACGCGGACGACATCGTGGTTGGCTTCCAGAACGAAGCGGATGCCAGGCAGTTTCTGGCGGAACTCACCGAGCGGTTTCGGAAGTTCAGCTTGGAACTGCATCCCGACAAAACGCGGCTCCTGGAGTTCGGACCGTTCGCGGTTCGAAACCGGAAGCGGCGCGGAGAAGGGAAGCCGGAAACGTTCGACTTTCTCGGCTTCACGCATATCTGCGCGAAGAAGAGGAGCAACGGTTACTTCACGGTGCTTCGGCAGACGATTCGTAAAAGACTGCAAGCGAAGTTGAACGCGGTGAAAGCCGAATTGCGACTGCGCATGCACGCTCCCATTCAGGACACAGGCAAGTGGTTGAGGTCGGTGGTGAGTGGACACATCCGCTACTACGGGGTGCCCATGAACAACGCAGCACTGCATCTGTTCCGTCATCGGGTAGGCTGGCTTTGGCATCGGGCGCTGTCGCACCGCAGCCAGAATGGCCGTGTTCCTTGGAATCGAATGCTGCGCTTGATCGATCAATGGCTGCCTCCTGTGCGCGTGTATCATCCTTTTCCTCTACGCCGCATGGGCGTCATTACCTGAGGTAGGAGCCGGATGCGGGAAATCCGCTCGTCCGGATCTGTGGAGGGGGTTATGAGCAATCATGATCCCTACTCCGACTCTTGGAAGGCAGGGCAATCGGCACGCCGGGATGGCGCCGGAAACTTGTGAAAAAGCTCATCGAAACCTCATATCCGCGGACTCACCCATCTGACACAGGCAGTTGGACTAAACTTGAGTATGGCCGCGACCATGTCTGGAGTTGACATATACAGATTCGTCCTTGCGGGCGGGCGGCGACTGGAGACGAGTTTTGCCGACGTATCGCAGATCGGTTGTGCCCGGCAGGGCGAGCGCCGCAGCGCTGCCGCTGGTGGCCATTGTGGGCCGGCCCAATGTGGGAAAATCCACTCTTTTTAATAGGCTTACGCACAGCCGCCGCTCCATTGTGGGCGACGAGCCAGGCATCACGCGCGACCGCATTTATGGCGAATATGATTGGGCCGGCCGGCAGTTTCGGCTGGTCGATACGGGTGGAATCGTGCCCGATGACCCCGAACTGATTCCCACCGAAATCTACAACCAGGCCAAGGTAGCTCTCGAAGAGGCCGATGCGCTGGTGCTGGTTGTGGATGCCCGCACGGAGTTGGCCAGTCCCGACTACGATCTTGTGAAGTTGCTCATCCGTGGCGGCAAGCCCGTGTTTCTGGCGGTGAACAAGGTGGAGGGTGAAGCCATGGCCGCGGAAGCCGAGAATTTCCGGCGGCTGGGGCTTCGCAATGTATATCCCATCAGCGCGGAACATGCGCTCGGGATCGGCGATCTTCTGGATGGGATTGCGGATGCGATTTCGGCGAGCGTAGCCGCAGTTCCGGACGCAGCCGGCGAAGTTGAAGTCCTGATTGAAGATGAGGCGGCCGAAAACTCGGCGGTCGAGGAGGCGGTACACCGGACGCACGGCGAATTTGCGCAGCATGAAACCTCGGTGGCGATTATCGGGAGGCCCAACGTGGGCAAATCCACGTTGCTGAACGCGCTTACGCAAACCTCGCGGGCGATAGTTTCTCCAATCGCGGGCACCACGCGCGATGCGGTGGACGAAGTTGTGGAGTTCGAGGGCAGTCAACTGCGATTTGTGGACACAGCAGGCATCCGGCGCAAGGGAAAGACGCACATGATGGCCGAAAAGATGAGCGTCGTAATGGCGAGGCGGCACCTTGAAGCCGCGGATGTGGCGCTGCTGGTGCTGGACGCGACCGAGGGCGTGACGGGCGCCGACGCGACCATCGGGGGCTACGCGCACGAGAGCGGCCGCAGCGTCGTCATCATGGTGAACAAGTGGGATGCGGTGACGACAGGTCGCACCGACGGCAAGCCGCCGGCCGACCGCGAGGTCTTCGAGAAGCAACTGCGCTCGGCACTCAAATATTTGAGCTACGCACCGGTTATTTTTCTCTCTGCCCTCGAAGCCACAGGGCCCGAAGGCAAAGGGAGGTCGCGGGTGCTGCATGAGGTAAAGGCCGTGGCAGCGGAGCGGCGCAAGCGCGTAACCACGGGGCAAATGAACCGCTTTCTTGAAAAGATCGACTTTCAGCGCGCGCCTTTGCCGATGGCAAAGCGGATACGGATCTTCTATATGACGCAGGCCGCCGTTGCACCGCCCACATTCGTGCTGTTCACCGATCGCGACATCAAGCTGCACTTCGCCTTCGAGCGTTTCCTCGAAAACCAGATTCGCGAGGCATTCGGCTTCAAAGGCACTCCGATATGGTTCAAGGTGAAGGCCCGGAATGAGAGAAAAGAAGGGTAAGCGTGCCGGCGTTTTCAGGTTCCGGATCAGACAGACCCTGGAAAATTGTTACCCCGGTTGAGGCATGTGCATCCAAAGGCCATGAGTATGGGAAAAGCGACATTCGGAGCAGGTTGTTTTTGGGGAGTGGAGGCGACGTGCGCGGCGATCCGCGGGGTGACGGCTACGGCGGTTGGGTATGAGGGCGGCGCGCTGGAGCAGCCGACATACAAGGATGTCTGCACGGACAAAACCGGGCACGCCGAAGTGGTAGAGCTCGACTTCGACCCTGCGCAGGTTAGCTACGAGCAACTTCTGGACGCGTTCTTCGCGCTCCATGACCCGACAACCTTCAATCGCCAGGGGCCGGACTGGGGCTCGCAGTACCGCTCGGCCATCTTCTTTCACTCACCCGAACAGCAGGCGCAGGCGCTCGCAAAGATCGAGCAGCTAAACGCCGAAGGCCGTTTCAAGCCCAGGCGCATCATTACCAGGGTCGAGCCCGCGCAAACGTTCTGGCGCGCCGAGGAGTACCACCAGCGGTATCTCGAAAAGCGCGGTCAAGCCAGCTGTCACATCTAGAGACAGGGAAGTGATTGACAAGGAAAGTGGCTGAGAAGTCGTCAAGGATGAGCCGGATTTTCCCTGCTGCTAAGTCAAAGATCCCTGCGGCCTGCGCTACAACCTGTCTAGCTGGGTTCCTTCCCCGTTGCGCCTTCAGGGGCTGCAGCGGACGTTTCTTCTGCTGCCGGAATCACCGTTCCCGGTTCGTTAATCCAGAGGCAAACGATCCACCACACCACAACAATCAAAAACACAACGCTGTTGGCGTTGTAGAGTTTTTCCTGCAGGCTCATGATGTGCTCGTAATCAGCCTCGGAATGGGGGACTGCGTGAAGCGCGATGGCCTGCCAACTGCCGCGCGCAGCCATCTGCGCAATCGAAGCGGTGGAGAGGCCGATGATGATCTGCTGGGTATGACTGCGCCAACCGGCTTTGAACCGGCGCCCGCACATGACCACGAGCAGGCAAAGCTCGATGGTGAGAACATCGAAAAGGAGGTCGGTCTTCTGCACGACCAGTTGCATCAGCCGTAGGACCGCGAGGGTCGAGTCGGCGGTAAGGGCCTTCCAGGCAGGCCAGGGCCCCCATGTGTATAGCACAAGCGCGCCCACGGCCAGTACGACAGGAGTGCCGATGAGCCAGGCCCGGCGGCCAGCGCCTGAAAAAGCCCGGCGCGCCATCTCCACCGCCACAAGCAGACAGACCAGAGCTTCGACCACAGCGAGCGAAAGAAAGATTCTGCTCATGGTCAAGGGCGCCATGCGCCCGTAGAGCATTCTGCTGGCGAGCAGGCGGACGGCCGTCAGAGCCATGCTCAGCGTGAACCAGGGAAAACGCCGCGCGCGGTCCCGCCCCAGCAGGACCACAAGCAAAACAAGAAGCGCCGCAAAAGTCAGCGTCCACAGAACCTGTACAGTGGTAAATCCGAAGTTGAAATGCATTTGAACCTTGCCTTGGCAGCTTGTTGTTTGTTGCGCTGGCCCTTTTTCAGTTTAAACGTCTGGAGTGCGTCATGAGCCGATTCGTGCCCAGAGTCGCGTTCTCCGACATTCATTGCGTAAAGGACTCGGCCGGCGAGTCCACTGCCTGCCATAATGCCAATATGCTGGTTTTGGCCTCAGCCTCGCCTCGCCGCCGCGAGTTGCTCGCACAGGCCGGTTTCTCGTTTGCGGTGCACCCGGCGCATATTCCCGAGGAGTCGCTAGGCGATGAGGACCCGATCGCGTACGTAACGCGGTTGGCTCGGGAAAAAGCAGAGACCGTCTTTCGTGCGCTCACTGCTGCCAGAACTGCGGCGAGAGAAGAGGAGCCCGACTGTCGTCCGCTTGCTGTTCTTGGTGCCGACACGACGGTGACCCTCGACAATGCGATCCTCGGCAAGCCGGAAGACGCAGCCGACGCCGCGCGCATGTTGCGCCTGCTCTCAGGGCGAACTCATCGCGTCATTACCGGCGTGGCGCTGGTGACCGCTAAACGAACTGAGGTGGCGGCGGAGGCCACTGCAGTCCGCCTTCTCTCGCTGTCTGACGAAGAAATCGCGGCCTATGTGGCTACCGGCGAACCCATGGACAAAGCGGGCGCCTACGCCATTCAGGGCCAGGCGGCACGCTGGATTCCGCGAATTGAGGGCTGCTATTTCAATGTCGTGGGCCTTCCGTTGGCGCTGGTTTCCGCGCTCCTTGAAGATTACTGGCCAAGAATCGATAGGATTCAGCGGCACGGTCTCGTGGATCATGGCTGCATAAAATAGAGATTCCAAATCGCGATAAAATTTGAAACTGTTTCGGGCTACCCCCAAAAAGTTTAAGGGCCAGGTCCAAAACTCAAGCGGAATCCCTTTTCCTCGCGCTGTGCCCCGCTGCTCTTCGCCACGGCATCGCTGGTCCTTGTTTGCCAACAGTTCCAGCAACCCAACGAATTTGAGCATCTCTCTGACATGGTGCGAACCTCCGCAAACTTGAGGGTGCGATTCTGTCCGATGAAAAGGGGTATGGCAGTCCTGAACAAGCAGTAGAGGTCGCAGCGTCCAAGAACTGCGTGAACACACTTTTGCTCGTTTTCCTTGACCCGGAATTGCAGTGGTTCAGTACCGGCGGAAATCACCAAAAGCTATTTCGCCTTGCTTTTGCTCACCAAGTTGATACCAATCCAGAATTTGCCCTTCAGAGAGTGCAAAACTGACCTATACTTCGTCTAGAGCGAGGCTCTAACCCCGGTACTCGGTGCCCTCCTCCTCATAACTATGTCAACGCAACTCAACCGGAAGCGCGCCCTCGAATCGCCATCCATCCCCGACCGTCTCTATTTCAAGATTGGCGATGTCGCTCGGATCTGCAGGGTTGAGACCTATGTACTGCGCTTCTGGGAGACGCAGTTTCCGCAGCTTAAGCCCAACAAAAGTGGCACCGGACAAAGGCTTTACCGCCGTCGTGATGTGGAACTGGCTTTGGATATCAAGCGTCTGGTTCATGCCGAGGGATACACTCTTTCCGGCGCGCGCCAAGCCCTTGAGCAAGTGCATCGCCGTCGAGATCCTCAGCCGGGCCTTCCCCTGCCCGCAGCCGAAACCGGCAAGCGTTTGGATGCTGCCGCCGCTGCAGTTGGACACATCCGCGCAGAGTTGCGCGAGATTGCCGGAATGCTCGCCGCCCCGGCTCCGCAAGCGTCGCGCCGACGCAGCCGGGTGGCCGCGTTCTCCGTCCCCTCCGGTTCTCTTTTCCCTTCCTAAGAACTTGTTGAAATTCGCCTGGTTGTGGCGTCTTTTCTTTCGATTTTCGTAACTACTCGTTCAAAATCTGTTTGAAGTACGTTTCTGGCCGGTGTTTATAGGGGTTTACGAACCTCCGGGAATCATCTCCGAAGCTCGCAACCGTTGTTCAGGCACACTTCTCCCGGAGCATTTCCGGTGGTTGAGCCATCAGTCTCGGCAGCCGGATCAAGTTGTGCGCCGCGCAGCTGAAGACGAACAGCCAGTCCACCTTCTCCAGGCCTCGCAACTTGACCTGGCGCAGCGGGCCGGTTTGCTTCAGCCATCCGAATCCCTTTTCGATCAGCCATCGGCGGCTCAGACTGACGGCATAGCCGGGCTGGCGCGTGGTTCTGCGGTCCAGGTTGCTCGAGCGGCCCTTGTCGTTCTTGGTAACGTGCGGCGTCACGTTCAACTCCCGTACCGTGCTGACGAAATCCTTGCTGTCGTAAGCCTTGTCCGCACCCACGGTGATGCGGCGTGAGCGACCCTGTTGTTTTTGCTAAGCATCAGAAGCGCGGCATCGCGTTCAGCATATCCATCGGCGTGCGTCACCATCGCCGCGGAGATCAGGCCGTTGCGATTCTCCACCAGCGCGTGGCCCAGATAGCTCAACTTGGACTCCTTGCCGTAGCTCTTCTTGTATAGCCGCGCATCCGGATCAGTGGTCGATTCATGCGTCTTGTTCGATCGCTTCTGACCGTGAAAGTCTCCCCCGTCGCCGTCATCGGACCCGTCTTTCGAGCGAAAACTCTTTTGCGATGCCCACGCCTGGATCAGCGTGCCATCGACAGTGAAGTGCTCGTCGCTCATAAAGCGCCGGGCATGCTTGTTTACTTCTGCGAAGAACTGCTGCGCCACATCGGAGGTCAGCAACCGGTCCCGGTTCTTCGAGAACACCGCGTGGTTCCAAACCCCATCGTCCATGCCCAGACCTACAAACCAGCGAAACAAAAGGTTGTAGTCGATCTGCTCAACCAGCAACCGCTCCGAGCGCACCGAGTAAAACACCTGCAACAACAGGGCCCGCAGGATGTACTCGGGAGCAATCGAAGGCCGACCGGAGTCCGCATACAGTGCATCGAACTCTGCGCTCAACGACCGCAACACCGAATCCGTCAACTTGCGAACTGCCCGCAATGGATGATCCTGAGGCACTCGCTGCTCCAACGAAACATAGCTGAACATACCGTCCTGATCCCGCTCATCTCCACGCATGTAGGTTAGACGAATGGCCCAAGACCTCCGACTCAAAACGAGTACCTATTTCAACAAGTTCTTAGACCTGGTTGCATAAATGCCTCAGCGCGATCAGCAGGCAGGCAGGGTGGAAGAGGCCTTGAAACACGATGAGGATGCACTTGTAGCGCACCTGGATGAGGCGGAAGTCTCGGTGAAAGCTTCAGCGATTGTGCAGCCCGATGACAGCAGAACTGAAAGTCGGATAGCCTTACTAGATGCCTGGGAATTCCCGGACTCGATCGCAGGAGGAAAACTATGCCCATTTGGCAAAAGATGATTCGACAGTCGTTCGTGGCAGCGGTATTTGCGGCGCTTGCGGTGGGCTCGGCACAGGAGGCGACGCTGCACTTGAATGCGCGGACAATCTACGATCGCGCCGTGAGCAACAATGTTGTTCTCTCACACGATGGTTCAGCGATAGAACTGCAGTCAGGCGAAGTATTCCAGGACGACGGTCCCGCTTCCGGCTTCTCCTATAAGCCAAATAGCGAAGTGCTTTCTCCCGGTATCGCGATTCGTAAGCAACTCCTGATTCCCGATCCGCAGGCGAGTCAAGCCTTCCTGATGGTGGGCGGAAGCGGCAACCTGGGAATCGAGGTGAACGGACTTCCGCAGGAATTGAAAGCACCCCGGAAAATATTCTATGGGCAATGGCAGGAATATGATATTGACCCGGCGGCGCTCAAGCCCGGCGTAAACGACTTCGTCCTCCGGGGCACCGGCACGGTCAATATCGCGCGACTGGATGATTCTTACGTGGAATTACCGCACAGAAGTGCGCGCAGCGCAGATGACGGGAAGTCCTGGAGCGTGGATAAATTTGGGTCGGCGGGTGACATAGCCGGAGAGTATTATGTTCGGGTCTATTTGAAGCGATCGCTAGTCATCATGGAGTGACCGGTTCCAGTGCGCTTTTCGTGGGTTAGGCTGTGAGTCGAAGAGGAACACAGTCCAGAGCCACAAGCGGAGAGGAACCGGCCATGAAGGAAAAGGTACGATTTTTGGGATTGGATGTCCATGCCGAGGCGATCGCGGTAGCGGTCGCCGAGCAGGATGGGGAAGTTCGCAGCCTGGGTATAATCGCCAGCCGCGCCGAGTCGGTGCGCAAGCTGATCAAGAAGTTGGGCTGTGCGGAACAGCTGCGGGCCTGCTACGAGGCCGGTCCAACGGGCTACGTGCTGTATTGGCAGTTGACGGAGTTGGGAGTGGAGTGCGCGGTGGTGGCCCCGACGCTGGTTCCGGTGAAGGCCGGCGATCGGGTCAAGACGGATCGGCGGGATGCGGTGAAGCTGGCGCGCTGCCATCGGGCGGGCGATCTGACTGCGGTGTGGGTACCGGATGCCAGTGCGGAGGCGTTGCGCGATCTGGTTCGAACGCGCGAGGCAGCCAAACAGGACCAGTTGCGGGCGCGGCATCGGTTGAGCAAGTTTCTGTTGCGCACCGGGCGGCGTCCGGTCGCTGGGGTGAAGGCATGGAGCCAGCCGTATATGGCCTGGGTGCGGCAACTGCATTACGAGCAGGCGGCGCAGGAGTGGACGCGGCTGGATTTACTGCACGAGGTCGAGCACATGGCGGAGCGAGTGAAGCGATTGGAGGAGGCGATCCGGGAAGCGGTGAAGCTGGCTCCGGCCGGGATGCAGGCAGTGATTCGTGGTTTGCAGGCCTTGCGTGGCATTGCCGAGATTTCGGCGGTGACGGTGGTGGCCGAACTGGGCCAGCTCTCACGTTTCGAGGGCGCGCGGCAGTTGATGGGCTACAGCGGCGCTGTGCCCAGCGAAGAGTCCAGCGGCAAGCGGCAGCAACGCGGCGCGATCACCAAGACTGGCAACGCGCACCTGCGGCGCATTGCCATCGAAGCCGCCTGGAGCTATCGTCTCAAGCCGGCCGTGGGACCTGGGCTGCGCAAGCGACAAGAAGGCGTGCCGGAGGAGATCAAGGAGATAGCCTGGAAGGCGCAACTGCGCCTGCACAAGCGCTACGCCAGGCTGGCCGCGGCAGGCAAGGACCAGCGCAAGATCGTCACCGCCGTGGGGCGCGAACTGCTGGGCTTCATCTGGGCCATTGGCGTAAAGACGGAAGCTGCTGCCGGCCAGGCAATGGCGGCATAACCGGCAAAAAGCAACAGCAACAGCAAGAACAAAAGCCAAAACTTTCCTAAGAAGGAAAAAACAAAAACTTCACAACCCGATGAACATCGTCAACCAATTCGAAGACAGGGCCAGCCGCAGCCGGAGCACGCACGAAGGAGAATCCTCGACCGCTCTATGCGACAGGCTCAGCCGGACTCGCGACACTAGTCCGAGGCAGCTCCCGACGGATCATGACCATGCGGTTCCGACCCGCGAATATCAGACTGATCAATCGTCGCCCATTCTGCCCCGGCTGCTGCTGGCCCTGTCCTCGGAAAAACAAAAACCACCCCACAGCCGTGCAGGGGTTGACAGGTCACTCCATATCAGAGCGTGGCTCACTCGTGCTACCGGTGATGGATGTGGCCAACCTCGAGGAGCATCTGGTGACGCCGCCTCTTACCGCGCCTGGTAAGCTCCGGGTCTTCAGTTCCACTTCATCCGACTCTAACAGCGGCGTGACCTTTCGGGTACGATCCGGAACAACATATGTGCAGAGCCACGAAACGTGGTCGGAGTGGACGGCGCTGGGCAGTGATGGCGGCCTGAAAGAGCCGCGCGGACGCTATGTTCAGGTTGAGGTGACGCTCACGGCAGCCGATCCGCTGGTCACGCCCAACCTGAGAGGGATTACGCTGACCACTGAGCCCGAACTTGCGAAAGATTGGACGAAGGCGGTTAAAGTAGTCGATTACCACAACGAGGAGATCGTTCGCACATCCATTCCGTTTCGTTATGAGTCATTCACGCAACCGGAGCTGAAAAAGCTGCGAGAGCAATATCACCTCGACGACGTCGTAGCCGGAGCGAAAACAGAACTCGAGATTCTCACCAGGCTTGCGGCTTGGTCGGCGCGTCAATGGAAATGGGAAGAGTGGCACCTAGACGAGTTCTATCCGCCGTGGAACGCACTCGAAATACTGAAGAAAGGGCCTGATGGCAAGCCGGTTGGCGGTTTCTGTCAGCAATACGACCTCGTGTTCCTGCAGGCGGCGGAGAGCTTCGGATTCGCAGGCAGAGATATTTCCATCAGTGGCGGAACGTTAGGTCGTCCGATACCCCTTGGTCATGAGCCGGTGGAAATATGGTCGAACCAATTTCGGAAGTGGATCTGGATTGATGCGACGGGTGCCTATTATGCGGTGGATGCTGAGACGGGCGTACCGCTTTCATTATTTGAGGTGCGAGAGCGCCAACTCCAACTCCTCATGCACGGGGACCAGGCGCAACACATTCGTATAGTGCATATCGAGGATTCGATCCATCTGTGGCGCGGGCTCGATGTCGATTTGTCGTTTGCGGAACTGAGGCTTATCCCAAGAAGCAATTTCCTGAAACAAAAGTGGCCTTTGCCGCTCAACAATGGCAGGGCGGGCTGGAGTTGGACAGGATTTGACGTTTGGACCGATGCGAAGGTGCCCGGCGAGCCGATTTATCCGTATTTGATCACCCGGCACGGCAATTTCGAATGGACGCTCGACCAGGCCCACATCACGCTCGAACCAACCTTAACCCCGGGAGAATTCATAGTCCACCTCGACACCGAGACTCCCGGTTTCGAAACCTTTCTGGCCGAAATCGATCATGGTGCAACCTCCCCCATCGCTGCGATCTTCCCTTGGAAATTGCACGCCGGCCGCAATCGATTAAAAGTCTGGCCTCGAAACGACGCTGGACGTTACGGGATTGCCAGTTGGATTGATCTCGAGATGCCTGGGACGTAATAAAGGCAGGATGCTGGGCCATAGTTACTTCTCAGACCTGGAAAGCTCTTTCAATGAATAATCTTGTGCAAAGACGAGTTCCGATCTTTCTGCCTGCTGTTGCTGCACTTGCGTTCGGTGTTGCGCAAGCGCAGAACATCACATAGCCATGCCACTCCCCTTGTATGCCCGTCCAACTGGCCGAGGATCAACCCGGCTTTGCGTCGCTGGCGGTGGATTCGCTCGGCAAGGATATGTTCAGCGCAAATGCACACCGGTCATTTGCGAAGCCAGAAGAAATATATGAGTTGTCTCATGTTGGCTCGACGTTCGCGTATCGTGCCTCAGGGACCGCCGCCCAAACCCCGCCTCTATTGACATTTGAGTACTCTGCTCGCCGAATACACCCGCACTCACATTTCGCCGGAGGAAATCCACTTTCGCCACTGGTATTGAACTCTTATCACTACGACAATCACGCTGCTCTGGTCGGGGATATCAACGAGGACGGCAGCGTCAAGCTTCCGGTGCTTCTTCACATGCTTGATCTAGGAACTTGTTGAAATAGGTACTCGTTTTGAGTCGGAGGTCTTGGGCCATTCGTCTAACAGACATGCGTGGAGACGAGCGGGATCAGGACGGTATGTTCAGCTATGTTTCGTTGGAGCAGCGAGTGCCTCAGGATCATCCATTGCGGGCAGTTCGCAAGTTGGCGGACTCGGTGTTGCGGTCGTTGAGCGCAGAGTTCGATGCACTGTATGCGGACTCCGGTCGGCCTTCGATTGCTCCCGAGTACATCCTGCGGGCCCTGTTGTTGCAGGTGTTTTACTCGGTGCGCTCGGAGCGGTTGCTGGTTGAGCAGATCGACTACAACCTTTTGTTTCGCTGGTTTGTAGGTCTGGGCATGGACGATGGGGTTTGGAACCACGCGGTGTTCTCGAAGAACCGGGACCGGTTGCTGACCTCCGATGTGGCGCAGCAGTTCTTCGCAGAAGTGAACAAGCTGGCGAAGAAATTTATGTCCGACGAGCACTTCACTGTCGATGGCACGCTGATCCAGGCGTGGGCATCGCAAAAGAGTTTTCGCTCGAAAGACGGGTCCGATGACGGCGACGGGGGAGACTTTCACGGTCAGAAGCGATCGAACAAGACGCATGAATCGACCACTGATCCGGATGCGCGGCTATACAAGAAGAGCTACGGCAAGGAGTCCAAGTTGAGCTATCTGGGCCACGCGCTGGTGGAGAATCGCAACGGCCTGATCTCCGCGGCGATGGTGACGCACGCCGATGGATATGCTGAACGCGATGCCGCGCTTCTGATGCTTGAGCAAAAACAACAGGGTCGCTCACGCCGCATCACCGTGGGTGCGGACAAGGCTTACGACAGCAAGGATTTCGTCAGCACGGTACGGGAGTTGAACGTGACGCCGCACGTTACCAAGAACGACAAGGGCCGCTCGAGCAACCTGGACCGCAGAACCACGCGCCAGCCCGGCTATGCCGTCAGTCTGAGCCGCCGATGGCTGATCGAAAAGGGATTCGGATGGCTGAAGCAAACCGGCCCGCTGCGCCAGGTCAAGTTGCGAGGCCTGGAGAAGGTGGACTGGCTGTTCGTCTTCAGCTGCGCGGCGCACAACTTGATCCGGCTGCCGAGACTGATGGCTCAACCACCGGAAATGCTCCGGGAGAAGTGTGCCTGAACAACGGTTGCGAGCTTCGGAGATGATTCCCGGAGGTTCGTAAACCCCTATAAACACCGGCCAGAAACGTACTTCAAACAGATTTTGAACGAGTAGTTACGAAAATCGAAAGAAAAGACGCCACAACCAGGCGAATTTCAACAAGTTCTTAGGGACCTTCCGAATTACTTCCTGAAGATCGGCACGCGCGTGGACTCATGCCGAATCTGGTCTAAGGCTTCATGGTCAGACGCGATCCCGCCTTCGCCGACAAGTTGGGAGCCATCGTCGGCTTGTACATGGGCAAGACTCCGGTCCAAAAGTCCGAAATTGACCCGAACCTCGATTTGACGATAGAATCGTAGTGTTTGGCGATGCGCTCCTTTTTTGGGAGTGCGGGTTCAGTTGGGTTCACCGCCAGGTTTGGCGCGTGTGCGGCCCTCGTCCCGATGCAGTGACTGTCTGTATCCGCCCCATCGAGCACACGGATTTGAGTTTTCGCACCTGGCATGAAAAGCCAGTGTGCCGGAGGGTTAGTTATGTACGCAGTGATTCGCACCGGCGGCAAGCAGTACCGTGTGGCTCCCGGGGATGTTGTAAAGATTGAGAGCGTTCCGTCGGAGAACCAAACAATCGAATTCAGCGACGTGCTGGCGGTGAGCGGGGAGACCGGTGTAATCGCCAAGCCGTCGACGGCCAAGGTGACGGCCGAAGTGCTTGGCGAGGGCCGCGGCGATAAGATTCTCGTTTTCCACCTGAAGCGGAAGAAGCAGTACAAGAAGCTTCAAGGGCACCGGCAGAACTTTACCGAGGTGCGAATCAAGGCCATTGAGGCCGACGGCGTGACCTACACCGCAGCCAAGTAAGCGCAGAACATCATTGAGAAGGGGATTCGGCAATGGCACATAAGAAAGGTGGAGGCAGTTCCACAAACGGACGCGATTCCAATGCACAGCGGCTGGGCGTAAAGGCGTTTGCCGGTCAACTGGTCACAGGGGGCTCAATCATCATGCGCCAGCGGGGCACGCGGATTAAGCCGGGTGTGAACGTGGGCATCGGGTCGGACGACACACTTTTCGCCAAGGTGACGGGCCGCGTGAAGTTCGTTGATCGCGGCGAACGCGGGCGGTTTGCCTCGATTGAGCCTTTAGCCGAGTAACTGCGGCTGGAGCATACAACTAAGGCCACGGCGTCGTGGCCTTTTGCTGTTCATTGGCTCTCTTGATCTCTTTGATACCGGGTACCGGCCCCGAAAATCCCGACTCCTGAAACCCTGCCCCTGTCTTTACGACTCCGACTCGCGCCCCTTGAGGTTGCGGGTGAGCACCTTCTCGACCACCTTCTCGACATCGGTGAGGAAGAAGCTGTTGGCCTGCTGGGATACAGCGATCTGCGTTCCGGTGTGGCCGAGCGCAGAGGCAATCTCGTTCCAGCGATAGATAGTTGAGTTGGCAGGCACCGTGAGGGGTTTGCGAACAGGCTCAGGCAGGGCGTAATAGACAACCCAGAGGCCAAGCGTGCCCAGAATGATGCCTTCATACACGAACTGCATGAAAGAGGTCATCGGCGAAGTCTTACCGATCATGGCGGCAAGGACGAAGTCGTTTGACGACATGATGCCAAAGCCCAGGGCAATGCCGAAGGCCACATCGCGAATGGAGAGGCGTAGAGCATTCATGCTGAGGCAGAGGAATGCCAGAAGGCAAAGCTCGACTACGCTGATGGAGCGCATGAATCCCACAGCGATGTCGGGCACTGCGGCCAGCCCGCGATGAGTGAAGGGCATGGATGAGAAGGTGAGAACGACGGAAACGAGAATTGCCCAGCGGAAGATCACAATACCGATCTTCATCAGGCCGGGCAGCGCGGAAAGGGCGGAACGGAAGACCTCGACGGAAACGAGCAGCAGAAGCACGGCGCTGGCAATATAGACCGCCCAGTAGGTAAAGAAGTACACGAAGTAGTAGTCACGGCCCCAAGGTTGCCCTTGCAGGTAGAACCCAGCCAAAAGCATCGGCATCGACGCAGCGTGGAGGGCCAGGTAGGCGGCCATGCTCGGAAAACGGCGATAAAACTTCCGCTTCCAAAACAGGAATCCCAGCGTGGCCCAGAGGGCGAATTCCGCTACGTTCATCACCGACATTGCGAGTTGAGAATTCATAAGGGCTGACTCGCCATCATAAGAACTCTCTCAGGATAGCGCCAAAACCAGCCACACTCAACCGCAAAGCCGAATCGTTTGTGCCACTTTAGTGTTACCAGAAGGCATTAGCGAAGGTTACTGCTCAGCCCACCGGGGCAGGCAACCCACGGTCCGCAAAACGGAACAGGAACTGCAGCGGTGGAGGACTGATGGCTGGTGACCACTTGGGTGGTGGCGGAAGACAGGGAAACGGCAGAGGCGCCTGCCAGGACGACGCAAACGGCGAGTGAGCGGAGAGCGAGTTTGAACATTGGTAATCTTCCTAGACTAGAATGTGGCAGGATCTTGTTCTCCATGCCATTGATATAGTAACGCCTATTTGGATATAAATCCATTTTTTTCAATAATATACACAATAAGTAATCACATATATTACTAACGTCACCATATAAAGGCCAGTCCGAGCCGCCGAAATCACCTGAAAGGCCCCTGTTTTGCGCGCTTTTCTGGCCCCGGCCACATGCTAAAATAAAGTCAGACCGAAGAGTCGAGAACCCCTCGTTTTTCAGACGGTTAAACCCCGAATTTCTCTGGAATGGCGTTTCGGAAGCGCCCCTCGCGAACGGGGCCCGCGACAGGAAGCACCGCAAATGGAAACCTATGGCAACTAAGACATTGGCGATCGATGTACCTGATGAGAATCCCCTCCCCGGCGAGAGCGTCGATAATGGCAGCTACACTGGCGAAAACATCAAAATCCTTGAGGGCCTTGAAGCGGTGCGCCTGCGTCCCGCCATGTACATCGGCTCGACCGGCGAGATGGGATTGCATCACTTGGTGTACGAAGTCGTCGACAACTCGGTGGACGAAGCCTTGGCCGGCTATTGCAAGAAGATCGATGTGATCATTCACGTGGACAACTCGATCACCGTGGTCGATGACGGGCGCGGGATTCCGGTTGACTTGATGCCTGTGGGCAACGGCAAGATGATGCCGGCGGTGCAGGTAGTGCTGACCAAACTTCACGCCGGCGGCAAGTTCGACGCTTCGACCTACAAAGTTTCAGGCGGACTTCACGGTGTGGGCGTGAGTTGCGTGAACGCGCTCTCGCAGGAGTTCAACGTGGAGATTTGGCGCGATGGCCACACCTGGGAGATGGACTTCAGCTGCGGCGCGCCGACCAGCGAACTGCGCAAGGCGGGCAACAGCAAGCGGCGCGGGACGAAAATCCACTTCCTTCCCGACAAGAGCATCTTCGCGACCACCGAATTCAACTACGACACGCTGGCCCAGCGGCTGCGCGAGATGGCGTTCCTGAACAAAGGCCTTGAAATTACGCTCACCGACGAGCGGGCCGCCGATGCGAAGACCGGCGAAGCACGTCGCCAGGAGTTCCGTTACGTGGGCGGCATCGCCGAATTTGTGAAGCATCTGAATCGGGGCAAGACCGTACTCCACGAGAAGCCGATCATGATGGAAGCAATGCGCGACGGGGTCGAGATCGAGATTGCGTTGCAGTATAACGACAGCTACTCGGAGACCGTATTCAGCTTTGCCAATAACATCAACACGGTAGACGGCGGCACGCACCTGTCGGGTTTTCGCACCTCGCTGACGCGAACCATCAATGCCATCGGCCAGCAGTTGGGACTCTTCAAGGACATGAAAGAGAACCTGAGCGGAGACGATGTGCGCGAAGGCCTGGTGGCGGTGGTGAGCGTGAAGCTGTCGCAGCCCCAGTTTGAAGGCCAGACCAAGGGCAAGCTCAACTCCGACATTGCCGGCACAGTGCAGGCCTTTGTCAACGAACGTCTGGGCATGTTTCTGGAGCAGAACCCGCCAGTAGCCAAGCGCATCATCAACAAGGCTATTGAGGCGGCCCGTGCGCGCGAAGCTGCGCGCAAGGCTCGCGACCTTACCCGGCGCAAGGGCGCACTTGACGGCGGCGGACTGCCCGGTAAACTCGCCGACTGCTCCGAGCGCAATCCCGATCGCTGCGAGCTTTACCTAGTCGAGGGTGAAAGCGCAGGCGGAACCGCCAAGCAGGGGCGCGACCGCCGATTCCAGGCCATTTTGCCCCTCAAGGGTAAGATTCTCAACGTTGAAAAGGCCCGCTACGACAAAATGTTGGGCCATGAAGAGATCCGGGCCATGATCACCGCGCTCGGCTGCGGGATAGGGAAAGACGACTTCGACGCGACCAAAATCCGCTATGGCAAAATCATTCTCATGACCGACGCCGACGTGGACGGCTCGCACATCCGTACCCTGCTGCTGACCTTCTTCTTCCGCCACATGACGGACCTGATCAAGCGGGACAATATTTACATTGCGCAGCCGCCGCTTTACAAAATCAAGAAGGGACGCTTCGAGCAGTACATCAAGGACGATCGCGAGTTTGTGAGAGTGATGGTGAACCGCGCGTCAGAGGGCATGGTGGTGCGCCACGGCGAGACGGCCAGCCGCATTGAGGGCGCCGGCCTGACCCGCTTCATGGGCACGCTGAACGAGTATCTGGGCTTCGTTGAAAAAGTGGACAAGCGGATCCGCAACGAGAAGTTGACAGAACTGCTGGCGCGCGCCGAGCTTATCCATCGCGCCGATTTTGCGTCGAAGGCTGAAAGCGACGTTCCGCCGAAGCTGGCCGCGCTACATCAGCAGCTTGCAGAGCTCGCCGACGAACTCCAGTTCAAAGTAGCCGATCCGGTGGAGGACGAAGAGCATCACACCTGGTCCGTCTGTTTTACCGATGCGCAGGGCGCCGCGCGTTGCATCGACTGGGCCCTTGCCTCCAGCCCCGAGTTCCGACAGATGATGGCGAAGTACTCGCTGATCAAGGAGTTTCTGGAGCCGCCTTTCCTGATCGAGTACGCGACCAAGGCGACCGTGGAAGCTGCCGAAGAGGCCGAAGAAGCGGAAATGGAAGGTGCCGCAGCCGAGCCCCAGGCTGCAGCCCCCGGTGATACAGGCAAGGCAGCCCGCCGCGTGCCGCGCATTCCGCGCGAGCCGGTTGAAAAAGCGACCGCCCGCGAGCTGTTTGCCTACATCGTGGAGCAAGGCAAGAAGGATTACCAGGTACAGCGCTACAAGGGCCTCGGGGAGATGACCTCGACGCAGCTATGGGAGACGACCATGGACCCTGATCGCCGAACGCTGCTTCGCGTGAAGCTAGAAGACATTGCTGAAACCGACGCCATTTTCACCACGCTGATGGGCGAGGATGTGGAAGCGCGGCGCAAATTCATCGAAGACAATGCACTCGACGTGAAAAACCTGGATATCTAGGCCGCAAGCAGCGGCTGCGGAAAAGCAGCCAAAGGCTCGACTGCCGGGAAAGCGCGGGAAAATTGTGAATTGCAGCGATGCGGGACGGAGAAACTGCTACGCATCGCAATTGTCTGCTCCGGAACACTCCATCATCGATGTTATGTTCAGCAGCGCACCTCATGATTCAATGAAGTTAGGAGCGATTCTCGTCAATGCAGAGGCAACCGCTTGTCCTGGTGCTATCAAACGTCCCTGATCCGGCAGTTGATATGCAACTCAGTTTCCTTGCGGGTTTGCCGCACATCCACGTGCAGTCGCCGGCTGATCTGACCGAAGAGGCGAAGCAGGCCGAGGCGATCCTGCACTGGGCGGGCCCGCGGGAGATGTTGCAGACGGCGTTTTTGACGTGCCCATCCGTGCGCTGGGTTCATTCACGCTCGGCGGGACTGGATGGTGTGCTGTTCCCGGAGCTGGTGGAGAGCGCAACGCCGCTCACGAACGGCAGCGGTGTTTTTTCGCAGTCGCTCGGCGAGTTCGGCCTGACGATGATTCTGTACTTTGCCAAGGACCTGCGCCGCATGTTGCGCAACCAGGCGGCTTGCAACTGGGATCAGTTCGATGTGGAGGAGATCGCCGGGCAGACGGTTGGCATTGTCGGTTACGGCGATATTGGCCGCGCCGTGGCGAGCCGCGCGCACGCCATGGGGATGCGCGTACTCGCGCTCAAGCGTCACGCTCCGGCGTCCCCCGATCCGCTGATTGCCAGGTTCTATGCACTGTCCCAGCTCGGCGAGCTGCTTGCCCTTAGCGATTATGTTGTGGTGGCCGCGCCGCTGACGCGCGATACCCATCACATGATCAGCGATGCCGCATTCGAGGCGATGAAGCTCAATGCGGTGGTGATCAACCTTGGCCGAGGGCCGGTCATCGACCAGGCAGCTCTGCTGCGGGCGCTCGAGGCAGGCAGGATAAAAGGCGCGGGGCTGGACGTCTTCGAGGAGGAGCCGATCCCACCCGATGACCCGATCTGGAGGTTCGAGAACGTCCTGGTTTCACCCCACTGTGCCGACCACACCAAGGACTGGCTCAACGACGCGATGCGCTTTTTTCTTGAGCAGTATGAGCGCTTCTCGAAGGGAGAGCCGCTCAAGAACGTCGTGGAGAAACATCTCGGCTACTGACCAGCTCACTCAATCCGGATTCATAACAGACTGTGAGGAAGGAGATACCGATGACCAAGATGCTGTTCGGTTTCATTATGATTGCAACGGTATCCTTGGCCGCACAAGCGCAGCCGGAGCCCGGCGACGTGCAAAGACAGGTGATGGCCGCTGAGAAGGCTCGCACAACCGCGCTCGAACACTCTGACGTGGCGGCCCTTGAGAAATTGATGGCCGACGATGTGACCTACGTTCATGCCAGCGGCAAGGTCGACACCAAGAACACCTATCTCGCCGCCATCCGTTCAGGGCAGCTTCGCTACATCTTTTGGGAACCGAAAAAGCTTCACGTTCGCGTCGAAGGAGACGCCGCAGTGATCGATGGAGAGTACATAGTGCGCGTTTTTGACAGGCGCGTTCAGGCTCAGGCCTTCAACCTCACCCTCCTCATCCTGACCATGTATGCGCGGCGCGATGGACGCTGGCAGCAGATCGCGTGGCAGTCTACCCGCGACGTCGCCGCTTCTCCGGTTAACTAGCTGCGGACACTCCCTGACCTGCGTAGGCTACAGGTTATCGGGATACCAGTGCTCAGGCCGCTTGCCAAACCAGGGGGAGCTGCCGCGGAATTAGATAACAGGCCCTAAGGGTGCCAGACGCGCCCGCGGCCGCTGTTCTTGACCATATACATGCGGGTGTCTGCCATACCGATGATGCTGTGCACGGTTGAGCCGTCAGCGGGCGAGGTGGCCAGCCCCACGCTGGCATGCACGGTCAGATCGAGGCCGTTCTTCATGCGAAAGTGCGTTGCCATCAACGCATCGAGCAGTTTGACGGCGAGGGCCAAGGCGTCGGCGGCGCTGGTCTCGGGCAGGAGAATGACAAACTCGTCGCCACCGTAGCGAAAGCACCAGTCCTGTTTGCGTGCGAGCTCCTGCAGGCGGCGGCCGGTAGCAGCCAGCAACTCGCTGCCCACTAGGTGGCCATGGACATCGTTGACCAGTTTGAACTGATCGAGATCGAGGAAGGCGAGACTTACGGGCGCGTTGAAGCGGCTGAAGCGGTCCAGCTGGCGGCCCAGGACGTCGTAAAGATGACGCACGTTGTAGAGGCCGGTAGTGTCGTCGGTGATGCTTAACTGCTGGATGCGGGAGACGTCCTGCGCGTTTTCGATGGCAATGGCGGCGTGGTCCGCCAGAATGTGCAAAAAAGCAATGGTGTAATCGGTCATCTGGTCGGAGCGGGGGTTGAAGATCTCGATGACTCCGTGAGTTCCCTTGCGCCCCCTGAGCGGCAGAGCGATCACCGAGCGCGCGGAGCCGGGCTTGGCGCCGTCCTCGCGCATGCGGGGATCGTCAACAGCCTCGGGAACAATGAGAGTCTCGCCGTGCTCCACCACCCATCCGGCAACGCCCTCGCCGACTTTAACGCGCAGGCCTTTGAGCGCCTCCTGCTCGCCGCCGGCGGCAATCGCGTAGTACAGCTCCTGGGTGTCGACGTCCAGCATGAGAAGGGTCCACAGCTCCGCCTCCATGATACGTTCCATCTGTTCGAGAATGGTGCGCAGAATTGTGTCCAGGTCAAAGCTCGAGGTGAGCGAGCGGGCCAGTTGATGGAAGACAAGTAAATCAGCGAGCGGGACCCGCCCTTCTGTTTCGTTAGACATCAGCCCACCCGGAAAGGAGTCTCAGGAACATTCTGTCACACCCGCTTTCAAGCGCAGTTAAACCAAGGTCAATGCATGCATACAAAGGGGGTGGGCGCCGCAATACAGGCTGCTAATCAGTCAGCCACCAATATGCACCATGGAGCGGGAAGGCTTCAGAAATTCAGGTTCTCCGATATGGTGACGTCTTTCCTTTGCCTGAACGGTACGCACAATGTAGGCGCGCAGTTCCTCGTCGCCTTCCCCGGCCCGCATCCGTCCGTAGAGGTCGTGTTCGACCTGGGAGAAGAGACAGGTGCGGATTTTGCCGTCAGACGTGAGCCGCACGCGGCTGCAGGCCCCGCAAAAAGCCTGGCTCACCGGGGCGATGATGCCAATTTCGCCTACGCCGTCAAGAAAGCTGTAGCGGCGCGCCGTCTCGCTCGCATCCCGGGGAGGCAGCTCGGTGAGCGGCAATAGGCGGCCGATGCGGGCCACGATTTCGTCGAGAGGCACGACGATTTCTGGGGTCCACAGTCGGCCCTCTTCGAGGGGCATGAACTCGATGAAGCGCACCACCACGCCTTCTTCGCGGGCAAAGCGAACAAAGCCCTCGATCTGGCCGTCGTTGAAGCCGCGCAGAAGGACGCAGTTGATCTTGAGGGGAGTGAGCCCCACGGCGCGCGCCGCGCGGACACCCTGTAGCACCGTTTCAAAGCTGCCGGGAATGCGCGTGATCCGCTCAAATGTCAGCGCTTCCACCGCGTCCATGCTTACCGTTACGCGGTCAAGGCCAGCGGCCTTCAATGGCTCGGCCAGACCTTCGAGCAGGTGACCGTTGGTGGTGAGCGCAAGGTCGAGCGGCAGGCCAGCAGGGGTGCGCAGAGCCTTCAGCTCTTTGACCAACTCCACAAGGCCCGGCCGCAGCAGCGGCTCGCCGCCCGTGAGGCGGACCTTGATAATGCCCAAATCCACAAACAGCCTGATCAAGCGCAGGTATTCATCGATTCGGAGTTCGGGATACTGTGCTCCCATCTCGCCGGTGCGGCAGTAGACACACTTATAGTTACAACGGTCGGTGATGGAGACGCGCAGGTCGTGGATCACCCGGCCATGGCTGTCAGTGAGCCTGGCTTGGGAAGCGGAGGTGCGACCGGGAAGGGAAACGGCAGCCATCTACATATACAAGGTTATACCGTTTCCCGGGTGCGTGCCCAGCGCTGTGGGACCCGGGCGGCGGATCGGAGCAGTTCAGGCAATTCAGACAACTCAGTCGATGCGAGGCGTGCCCTTGCGCAGTGCGAGGCCGATGATGCCGAAGACGGCGATGATGGCCACGGCGAGGAAGAAGTAATAGGCCATGGGGTGCGCCCATCCGGGCGAGTAGGTGAGGTCCTGGCCCACCCAAAGGAGCAGAACCACCGCGATGACGGCAAACTGCCCGGCAATGACGAGAAACGTGTGACCGAGGTCGCGCCGTTTGTCCAGCGCCTCAACCTGGTCGGGGGTCAGGTTACGTTCTTCGGGGGGAAGCAGGGAATTTGCCATCGTATCTCTCTCCAGTCTGTTGGCCGGGCCTTCGCGGCAGCTCACAGGCCAGCATGCAACCGCACTTTGATTCAATCATATGCCAGGCGGCCCACGCCAGTGCCCAAGTCCGTTCTCGGCGAGACGGAGGCGTCGCAACAAACGCCGCTACCTGGGGTGTGTTGCCACGGGCGCACGACCTGCGACGAGCTACATGGGCGGGTACCCGACTGACTCCGCGTAGAGAATCTTCAGCTTTGCTGGCAGTTTCAGCGTGGCCGTCTCATCGAGCGCCTGATAGGCATAAAACCAGGCGTTTAGTCCTTCGGAGGCGGCGAAAAGGTAGATATTCTGGCCGATGAAGCCCGTATCCACCTGGGCATAGTCCTGAGTCTGGTTGGCGACAAAGACGATTGTGACCGCGGCGCGCATGGCGGCCGGCGGACTGATCCGCGCGCGGAGATCGCCGGGTACTAACAGACGAAGCCGGTTCTGTTCTGCTTCATATACATAGACCCCATCGGCCAGCACCACATCCAGCTGAACCTCCTGCCTGTTCATGGCTGAGGGCGCAGTGCGTCCCAGCCCCTGCTTCACCTCGCGCGGGCGGTTGACGCCAAAGGCCGCCCAGAGCAGGTTCGAGAGCGATTGAGGCGGAAGAGGCTTGTCAAGGAAGGCACGCGTGGTCTGGCGCTGGGCGAGAGCCTGCATGAGCGGCATGCCTCCGCTGGTCTGAGGCCTGGGCAACTGAATCGTCGCCTGCTGGCACAATGCTGTGGCAGCAAAAAACAGGCCTACCAAAGCGGTCAGAACAACAAAACGTGTCGGCAAAGCGATCCTGGATCGAAATGAAATGTGCATGGCCTTTCCTCAAAGGACAGTGAAAGGATCGTGGCTTGGCACGCCTGCCTCCGAGGGTGCGCGGCATGGGTGAGGGGTTCGAATCAATGAGGGGCTTGACACCCGTCCCGGCGGCGTAAGGGCGGAACGGCCCCCTAGACTTCAGAGGGGCACTTATTCCGTGAGGAACGCGAGCGATTGGAGTTGGGTAATCTCAAAGGGTTTGCGGCAGCGGATATTGGCGCAAGACAGTTTGTCGTCGCGTCTTACCATGTAAGACTGCGCCTTGGCGAAGCGGGCGCGGTCACGCTCGTCGGCGCCGCGGGGCAGTTGCGTGCGTTTGCGCCGGACGACCCAAGCGACCTTGTATTCGGCGGCCTGGCCGCATTTGGGGCAGATTAAAGTATGCGAACGCTGCTCGGTGGTTTCGTTGAAAAAATCCCGCTCTTCCATATCTCCCCGCAAGCCAGGTTCTTCCACTTCGGCTCAATCTCTTCCATACTCAACTTTGCAGAGGGGAAACGCAAGGCCATGAAGAAGCGCAAGCCGGGCCGGTTTTCAGCGACGAAAGCTGTGAAGGCGAACGCCCGCGATCGTGTGGGGCAGCCAAAGCCTGGCCGTGTGCTTTCGACCGAGCCGCGCACCGGCCGCGCCGCGAAACACAAGCCCAAGCTCGAAGAGATTCTTCGCCGGGAAGAATGAGGGCTAGGGCCAAGCCGGAGGTGGGTGAAGACGCTCCGGTAATTTTTCCTGCCATGTCCCAATTGTGGCGATGTACGGTAGCGGAGTCTTGCAAGCCGGGTCGGCCGTTTGAGGAGGGAGAATTCTTGATCATGTCGATGTAATACATGTGTAATTCGTGTTGTAAGACGGTAGGACGCGATGCAAGACAATGTCTTACGTGGCGAAAGTGATGTCTTACGCTGCATGGCATTCGTAAGACGGCTTAAACCTGAAACATACAAAGACACGCAAGATGACAGCTTCGAGTCACACTCGATTCTGTCTACAAAGATCTCGACAGGACGTGAACGGACCTTGCACCTGAGGCTTCCAGAAGTCTTAGTTGGAGCTTGGACGAGGGCTCCCGCTCCGACGCTCTTCGGCCGTGTAGGGCCCAGGCAAGATGGGCGCGGCGGGGTTATCTTCCTGTCCCGGCGCACGCGTGACCTCGGTCCGGTGAGAGTAGATCCTGAACTGGACGATCAGGTCGAGGAGCACCGAGACTGGCTTACCGTCCTTGATGGCCGGCTGGAACTTGGCGGCCTTGATCGCAGTGACGGCATTCTCATCGAGGCCGAAACCGATGGGCCGGGCCACGGCGATCTCTCCCGGTGCACCGTCCGGGCCGACGACCACGTGGTAGAGTGCAATACCCGCTACACCGTTATCTTGCGCGTATTGGTTCGAGCCAGGCTCAAACGTGGAGAGCAGCCGGGCTTTCTGGTCAACATTGCTCTGCCACTGCACCGCCGGGTCCGAAGGCTTGTAATCGGTTTTGGCCGCGGCTGCCTCATAGTAGAGCTTCCAGAAGTCAGGCATAGCGGCCATCATCCGGTCGTCAAGCCCGAAGGCAAAGACGTTGTTGATCGCCTCTTTCAGGATTTTTGTGGCGTGAGCTGGCGACAGAGTCCAGGTGACGCTCCCAGGATCGGCCGGGCGCTCGGCAGGCGGCGCCGCGGCAATCTCGGCCTTGGTTTGATCTTCGCCGCTCATCTCAGGAGGCTCGGATGCTGCGGTGGCCTCAGCGGTGCCGCGGTCTGCCGCCTGCGATACTGGCGCCGGCGTCGATGTAACATCTGCTGCGCCGACTGGCAGAGTGGCCCCGGGCGGTTCTAACGGCGCCACGGGAGCAGCCCCTGCTGCGGTTGCGGCCGCCTTTGACGGCGCGGCTTTCCCTTTCGTGGCCTTTGTCTCTTTCACTTTCTTTGCCTTGATAACCAACTCCCGATCGATGGTAATCCTCACCACTTTCTTCTTGGGCGTGATTCTCACCCGGTCCATGGCCTTGGTCGGGTCCTCATAGGGCATCGCGCCAAGAAAGTGGAGGCCGTAGCGCTCACCTTCGAGCTCAAGCTTGTGTTTGGTCAGGTGCACCTTATCGATCCGAACGCCGCAGAGGGTGTAAGACGCAACCGGAGAGCGCCCGATGATGACGCCGAGTTCGTTGTAGCTGAGCTGGTCAAAGAGGTAGCCGCCGCGCAGGAAGAGCGGCTTGCCCACGAGCATCTGCTTTAGCTCATCTTCTGAGATGCCCCCAGCCTCGCCGGCTGACTTCGCGCCCGCCGACTCTACAACCGGGGTCGGCGTTGCCAGTGCTGAGGGTGGCGCACCCTGGGGAGATGTCTCGCCTGCTGGACCCGCCTGCACAGGCGAGGCGGGTTGCTGGGCTGCATCCGGGGCGGCGCTTGAAGGCTGTTCGGAGGGTGCCGGTCGCTGAGCGGAAGGAGTAGTGACAACTGAGGCCGACGGTTGCGGGGCTACATCTGGCGGACCCGGCGGCGTCACCTGCTGTGAAGATGCGGCAACCGCGAAGGCCAAAACCAGCGCAAGCGGCAAGGCCGAGGCGATCTGCTGCGCCCTGGACGAGTCTGGGGGAATAAGGACAGCATGAGAGTTCAACTGCGTCATATGTGAGCCTTTGAGCGCAACTTTAACAGGATTACGTTTCCCAAGTCGAAAAGATTCCCGGCCCTTGTCCCACGTTTGTAACCCGAAGGCGCCTTTCAACCCATTCAAAACAAGCGCTCATGAGCGGGAAACAAGCTCTGTCGATCAGCGCTTCAATCCCCAAAGAATTCTTCGGAACAGGCCCAGAATCCGCCGCGCATCCCGCTCCGAAAGAGTCAGCCTCCGCAGTAGGAGGCGAAGATCATGGCGGTTGGCTTCGCGCATATGTGCCGGGGAGTAGCCGGCCGCAATCATGGTCTGCTCCACCACCTCGGCCAGCAGATCGAGTCGGGCTGAGGCTGCCAGCCTCGCGCCTGCGTCTGCTTCTTCGATTTGCTGCGGAGCCAATGTGGAAACTTCCGCCGGAAAGGCCCGCGCGGCCAGCTCATAGAGGCAAACTGCGACCGCCTGTCCCAGGTTCATTGACGGTTGCTGCCCGCCGGTCGGAATCTCGACGAGCAGATGGCAATGCGACAGATCTTCCCGCGTGAGCCCGTGCTTTTCGGGCCCGAAGACCAGAGCCACTTGCCCGCCATGGGCCAGTTCCCGGCGCACGAGCGGAGCCAGATCGGGCAGCCGTATGACGGTTTGTTCGGGTCTGCGATAGGTCAGCGTTCCCGTCCCCGCAACCAGCGTGCAATGGCGCACCGCCTCAGCCAGCGTCGGGGTATCATCGGCGGCGGCCAGCAACTCCGGTGCGCCCACGGCCGACCGCGCTTCTCGCCAATAGGGCGCATAGGCGTCTACCACCGCGAGCCGTGAAAAT
This sequence comes from uncultured Acidobacteriaceae bacterium, assembly GCA_963793885.1. Taxonomy (GTDB): domain Bacteria; phylum Acidobacteriota; class Terriglobia; order Terriglobales; family Acidobacteriaceae; genus Telmatobacter. The sequence continues at coordinate 117,327 of CAWCBQ010000001.1, read as the reverse complement.
CCGAAGTTCGCCATTGCGCGAGCCGCCGCTCCAATATTGAGGGGATTACGCGGCGAAACAAGCACGACGTCGAGGCGATTGCGTGTGTCGAGGTGATTTTCCTGATTGTTGGTCAGCAAGCAGTCCCATCCTGAATCCGGCCATCAGTTGGCGGCAAGCCCCCATTGTAGAGCGGTGCGCGAAGAGCCGAGACGACGCGATTTCAGAAAGCGATTTGTGCGCCAATATTTGTGCTCCTTGGGGGGCTGGCAGCGGTCTTGCCACACTGCCCTTATCGATGATCCCTGAGCTGACCCGCTCCGCTCTGCCGCTGAATTTCATCGCGCCGTGGCTGGGCGGTGCTGTTTCCTCCGTGTCCCAGGTAACATGACGCACTGGTTCATGCTCCACTCAGGCCGCCAGATCCACGCAACCATGAGCGCATGAAGGAATCAGCGTCACAAGATCAATCTTCCGGCGCTTCGCTACCGCGACTTTACCTGCTCGATGTCCGGGGCGCCATCGCACCACTCTCGTTCGTTACCAGGCAGTTGCTTCCTTACATGCGCGCTCACCTTCCCGCGTTTTTTCTGGCCAACCGCGCCAACCCCAGCTTGGCCTCAGACCTGGTGCTTCTGGCACAGGAGAACCGCGCTGAACGCGAGGCCGAACCCCACTCCGAGTGCCCGCCCTTCAAATACGCGTTGTTCCAGAACAGTCCGCAGCGCCGTTCGACCGCGCACGCTCTTACCTACGTTCAATGGCTCATGGACCGCGACCGCAAGTCCCCTGCGCTCAAAAGTCTTCAAGGACGCATCTGGAAGGCGGGCTTTGAGTCCGGGGAGCTGAAGGGCGCACTGTTTGACGACGTGCCTCCGGCCCTCGAACGCCGGAACCATCACGGCGCTGTCGCTAACTACTCTTGTGGCTTCGTCGCCGCGCAGCAACTGCCTCTCCGCTACCCGATGTTCGGCAACCTGACGCCGCGCGCCGCGGCCCACTTTGACACGCGCAGTGCGCCCAAGACCGAGGCAGCCAGCTACGCAGCCATTGCCTCAAACTCCCGGCTCGCTCCCCGTGAGGTCTGTTTTATCCCCGACGAGGTACGAGAGCTCGACCCGGCCCGCAAAGCAGGAATGGAGACTCGCCTTGTTATGCGGCCGGGCAACGTGGGCGTGAGCGATTCGAACGGGCATGTAGTAATCGAGTCGTTCGCCGCCGTGGGATAACGCTTGAAAACAACAAAAAGTTGTCGGTTTTTCATCCGCTTTGCGCACTGAGAGTCAAATTTCGCTTGCATCGGCTCGTCGTATGTAACTCATTTATAATCAGAGCATGCGCTCAAGAATATGCAAACAAAAGGATCTCTTGCGGCCGAGAGAGGGTCGTTTTGGGCCGGGAACCGCCTGCGTTTCGCCCGTTCTGAGCGCACCCCGCATGGGCGCTGAGGACTCGAATATACTAACCTCAAATGGGTGTATCCGCGATGATTTTTACCAATCCGGCTGAAGTGGCACTGACCGAGATTCGCAGTGCACCCATCGTCCGCTTCTCGCTGCTGGCGCTCAGCTCCATCTTTTTTCTGGTCGATCCCTTCGCCGCGATCCCTTCGTTTTTGGCCATTACAGAAAGCGCCGATCCGCCGCGGCGCAAGCGCATGGCGCGCAAGGCCGCGCTCACCTGCTTCATCGTCCTCACTAGCTTTGCTGTCGGCGGACAGTTCATCTTCCAGATATTCGGCATTACGCTTCCCGCCTTTGAAATTGCCGGAGGCCTGATTTTATTGCTGATCGGGCTGGACATGCTGGAGGCGCGCCGCTCCCGCACGCAGGAGACAGTGGGCGACGCCGAAGAGGCTGCGGCCAAGGAAGATGCCGGCATTGTGCCGCTTGGCGTGCCCATGCTGGCTGGCGCCGGCGCCATCTCCACTGTGATGGTGCTGGTGGGCCAGGTGCCGACTTTCTGGTGCTGGGAGATGGCTGCGATCCTGGGCGCTATCACGTTCACCTCCGCTGGTCAGCTATCTGGGTTCTGGGCGCTGCAGGTCGTGTCCGGGACGTCATGGGCGAAACCGGCATTCGCATCCTGGTCCGCATTATGGGCCTGCTGCTGGTGGCTCTGGCCATGCAGCTGTTTATCAACGGCCTGACCGACCTGGGGGTTCTGCCGAAGCACTGACGCCTAGCCCTGGGACGGGGGCGCAGACAGAAAGTTTGATTCCAGCCCTGTCAAGCAAGGCCCCACCCGGCGTTTCCCACAGATTCCGGAAGGTTTCCACAGCCCCTGAGCTTGCTTTCACGCCGCACTGTTGCTATTCTCGGAAAGTTGCAGCAAGGCCAACACGGTTCGTGTGCGCACGGCTTGCAAACGGGGGTGGCGTGTGCTACTCTTGATAAGTTGCAGATGTTGAGTAGCAGAGCCTCCCGGTGGCCGTTGTGGCCTGCCCCGATTGAGGGAAGTGGGAAGCCAAAGTAATGGAACTAGTTCGCTGGGTCAGGTGAGGCAAGCGCCCCTGAAGCCCCTGTAGGGAATCCCTAGCAGAGAACAAGCCATTGCATGACCCGGGAGTTTATCTCCCGCGAGCCTTATGGCTCGGGCGTTTTGTGCTGGTCGCTCTTTGATATTTTGCGCAGTGCGTGAACCGCTCATCTGAGCTCGGGAAAATTAGTCCTTGACATGGATGCCAAGTTCGATATCTTTGAAAGGTTCGCGCAAAAACGGCCGAGGGTGCCGGAATAGGCAACAACAGGCGAGCGCAACAAGTTCGAGGACACCCCGGCGTAACAGTCTGGGCCTCGATCCAAACGGCCCCGCTCAGGCGGACAGCCGGAAGGATCTTTGACAAATTGGTTGAACATGCCAGTCGTGAGAAGGGATCAGGTTTGGCTTGATCATTCTCACAAGGTAAGAGCATCTGCGTGCACCTGTTTTCGGACAGCTGATGCGCAGATGCCAGTCGAAACTCTCTGACCTCCGTCAGAGGGTCGAGACATCAGGTTTCAAACGAGAGTTTGATCCTGGCTCAGAATCAACGCTGGCGGCGTGCCTAACACATGCAAGTCGAACGAGAAAGTGGTAGCAATACCATGAGTAAAGTGGCGCACGGGTGAGTAACACGTGACTAACCTACCCTGGAGTGGGGGATAACTGAGGGAAACCTTAGCTAATACCGCATAATACCTACGGGTCAAAGGAGCAATTCGCTTTAGGAGGGGGTCGCGGCCGATTAGTTAGTTGGCGGGGTAATGGCCCACCAAGACTGTGATCGGTATCCGGCCTGAGAGGGCGCACGGACACACTGGAACTGAAACACGGTCCAGACTCCTACGGGAGGCAGCAGTGGGGAATTTTGCGCAATGGGGGAAACCCTGACGCAGCAACGCCGCGTGGAGGATGAAGTCCTTCGGGACGTAAACTCCTTTCGATCGGGACGATAATGACGGTACCGGAAGAAGAAGCCCCGGCTAACTTCGTGCCAGCAGCCGCGGTAATACGAGGGGGGCGAGCGTTGTTCGGAATTATTGGGCGTAAAGGGTGCGTAGGCGGTTTGGTAAGTCTTATGTGAAATCTATGGGCTCAACTCGTAGACTGCATGAGAAACTGCCGGGCTTGAGTGTGGGAGAGGTGAGTGGAATTTCCGGTGTAGCGGTGAAATGCGTAGATATCGGAAGGAACACCTGTGGCGAAAGCGGCTCACTGGACCACAACTGACGCTGATGCACGAAAGCTAGGGGAGCAAACAGGATTAGATACCCTGGTAGTCCTAGCCCTAAACGATGACTGCTTGGTGTGACGGGTACCCAATCCCGCCGTGCCGTAGCTAACGCGTTAAGCAGTCCGCCTGGGGAGTACGGTCGCAAGGCTGAAACTCAAAGGAATTGACGGGGGCCCGCACAAGCGGTGGAGCATGTGGTTTAATTCGACGCAACGCGAAGAACCTTACCTGGGCTCGAAATGTTATGGACCGGGGTAGAAATATCCCTTCCCCGCAAGGGGCCGTAATATAGGTGCTGCATGGCTGTCGTCAGCTCGTGTCGTGAGATGTTGGGTTAAGTCCCGCAACGAGCGCAACCCTTATCCCCAGTTGCCATCATTTAGTTGGGCACTCTGGTGAAACCGCCTCGGATAACGGGGAGGAAGGTGGGGATGACGTCAAGTCCTCATGGCCTTTATGTCCAGGGCTACACACGTGCTACAATGGCCGGTACAAACCGTCGCAAACCCGCGAGGGGGAGCTAATCGGAAAAAGCCGGCCTCAGTTCGGATCGCAGTCTGCAACTCGACTGCGTGAAGCTGGAATCGCTAGTAATCGCGGATCAGAATGCCGCGGTGAATACGTTCCCGGGCCTTGTACACACCGCCCGTCACATCACGAAAGTGGGTTGCACTAGAAGCCGGTGAGCCAACCGCAAGGGGGCAGCCGTCCAAGGTGTAATTCATGATTGGGGTGAAGTCGTAACAAGGTAGCCGTAGGAGAACCTGCGGCTGGATCACCTCCTTTCTAAAAGAGAAACGATGGCACTGATATCCCTTCCGCGATATGCGGACCGCTCTCCGATGGGAATCGATAGGCGGCGGATATGGATGTCCATCTAACCTGCAACTGCTGTCCCTGACAGAGAGTGCGGGAATTCTGATACAAGCCTTCTTTGCTTGATCACCATCGCACGATGGTCACGGACGGCGTAGCCGTCCAGTACGTTCAACCTTGTCCTCGAAACCCTTTTAAAATGAATGAGGTTTTGTGAGAGCCGCCGGGCGATTAACTTCCGGCGAGGGCTGCCGGCCAACACGGGCCTGTAGCTCAGTTGGTTAGAGCGCACCCCTGATAAGGGTGAGGTCGGTAGTTCGACTCTACCCAGGCCCACCATCTTAGCCGCAGGCACCCATCAGTGGGGCTGTAGCTCAGCTGGGAGAGCACCTGCTTTGCAAGCAGGGGGTCACCGGTTCGATCCCGCTCAGCTCCACCAAATCTCATTCGCTGTTTCCTGATCGCCGCCATCCAATGTTGGTGACGCCGATCTGGAAACAGGCTGGTCCAGCAGTTCGAATTCTGGTCCGGCAGGTTTTTACCGCCTCAGGGCGGGCCTTCACGAAAACAGCAGCGAGACGGTTTGGATGTTTGACAACGAAATTGATTGGGTAATTGCGCATCTGGAATGCGTATCCCCGTAGCCGGCCGCCGCGAGGCGCCTGGCGGGATGGGCAGTATTTCAAATGTCGCTTTAATACAAGGCCGAGCACAAGCAATGAGTTACGTGCAATTGAGTAACTCAGGCAAGTGTTCAAGTAAGAAGAGTGTCTTTAGGAGTTGTGACTCGGGAGCGCGTGAGCGTAGCGAGTTACTTCTCAAGGCGGATAATGTAGGTTATCTCTGATCAGGACCGAAGCGATTCGGCTCCCTGCGCTGGAGTTAATTCTATGGTCAAGCTACTAAGGGCGCACGGTGGATGCCTTGGCAGAGACAGGCGATGAAGGACGTGGCAAGCTGCGATAAGCTTCGGTAAGCCGCACACAGGCGTTATAACCGGAGATCTCCGAATGGGGAAACCCTCCCGGGCAAAACCCTGGGAACATCCCGCTGAATACATAGGCGGGCATGAGCGAACTCAGGGAAGTGAACCATCTCAGTACCTGAAGGAAAAGAAAGAAACCTCGATTCCGCTAGTAGTGGCGAGCGAACGCGGAACAGCCCAAACCGGTGTCATTTCGGTGACTCCGGGGTTGTAGGGCCCACAACAGTAGAGTTACCAATCTGGTTGTTAGCCGAATCCTCAGGAAAGTGGATCCATAGAGCGTGACAGGCGCGTAGGCGAAAATAATCCAGACTCGAAGTGGGTACCTGAGTAAGGCGGGGCACGTGAAACCCTGCTTGAATCTACGGGGACCATCCCGTAAGGCTAAATACTAGTCTCTGACCGATAGTGAACCAGTACCGTGAGGGAAAGGCGAAAAGAACCCCGTCGAGGGGAGTGCAAAGTACCTGAAACCGTGTGCCTACAAGCAGTGGGAGGACTATGCCCGCAAGGGAATGTCTGACCGCGTGCCTATTGCATAATGAGCCGGCTAGTTATTCTTGTCAGCAAGGTTAAGCGTAAGCGAGCCGAAGCGAAAGCGAGTCTGAACAGGGCGTTCAGTTGGCAGGAATAGACGCGAAGCGGGATGATCTACCCATGGCCAGGTTGAAGGTGGGGTAACACCCACTGGAGGACCGAACCGGTGTTTGTTGAAAAAAGCTCGGATGAGCTGTGGGTAGGGGTGAAAGGCTAATCAAATTCCGTGATAGCTCGTTCTCTCCGAAATAGCTTTAGGGCTAGCCTCGGACGAATTGCGCTGGTGGTAGAGAGATGGATGGACTAGGGGGCTTTCCGGCTTACTGAATCCAACCAAACTGCGAATGCCAGCGACAACACATCCGGGAGTCAGACGGCGGGGGCTAAGCCTCGTCGTCGAGAGGGAAACAGCCCAGACCGCCTGCTAAGGTCCCAAAGTTACAGTTAAGTGGGAAAGGAAGTCGGAACGCTCAGACAGCCAGGAGGTTGGCTTAGAAGCAGCCATCCTTTAAAGAAAGCGTAATAGCTCACTGGTCAAGCGGTCCGGTGCCGACAATACAACGGGGCTAAAACTGTACACCGAAGCAGCGGATGCACACCTTAGGGTGTGCGTGGTAGGAGAGCATTCTCAACAGCATCGAAGCCAGACTGAGAAGACTGGTGGAGCGTTGCGAAGAGACCCTGCCGGCATAAGTAGCGATAACGGAGGTGAGAACCCTCCGCGCCGAAAGTCTAAGGTTTCCTGAGGAAGGTTAATCCGCTCAGGGTTAGGCGGTCCCTAAGGTGAGGCCGAAAGGCGTAGCCGATGGACATCCGGTTAATATTCCGGACCTCCCAATGTTCGTTTGACGATGGGGTGACGCAGAAGGATAAGCAGGCCGTCCGATGGCTATGACGGTCGATGCGCGCAAGCTGGTTCTGGCAGGCAAATCCACCAGGGCTTAACAGTGAGGCGCAAAGCAGGCCCGTATGGGATTCAGCTGCTGATTTCACGCTGCCAAGAAAAACCTCTAAGGAGAACAAAGGGAACCGTACCCCAAACCGACACAGGTAGACGAGGAGAATATCCAAAGGCGCTCGAGTGAAAGCTCGTTAAGGAACTCGGCAAATTGGCTCCGTAACTTCGGGAGAAGGAGCGCCCGCGCAAGTGGGCCGCAGTGAAGCGCGTACGGCGACTGTTTAACAAAAACACAGGTCTCTGCTAAGTCGAAAACGACGTATAGGGGCTGACGCCTGCCCGGTGCCGGAAGGTTAAAAGGAGAGGTTAGCGCAAGCGAAGCTTTGAATTGAAGCCCCGGTGAACGGCGGCCGTAACTATAACGGTCCTAAGGTAGCGAAATTCCTTGTCGGGTAAGTTCCGACCTGCACGAATGGCGTAACGATCGTACGACTGTCTTAACGAGTTGCTCGGCGAACTTGTAGTACCGGTGAAGATGCCGGTTACCCGCAGCTAGACGGAAAGACCCCGTGCACCTTTACTACACCTTAACTATGAGTTATGGTTCTTGCTGCGCAGGATAGGTGGGAGGCTTTGAGGCCAGGTTCTCGGACTTGGTGGAGCCAATGGTGAGATACCACCCTGCGAGTGCTGTGATCCTAACCTCCTCCCGTAATCCGGGAGAGGGACATAGTTAGGCGGGTAGTTTGACTGGGGCGGTCGCCTCCTAAATTGTAACGGAGGCGCGCGAAGCTACTCTCAGACTGTTTGGAAATCAGTCGTCGAGTGCAAAGGCATAAGAGTGGTTAACTGTGAGACCTACAAGTCGAGCAGGTGCGAAAGCAGGCCTTAGTGATCCGGTGGTTCTGTATGGAAGGGCCATCGCTCAACGGATAAAAGGTACGCCGGGGATAACAGGCTGATCAATGCCAAGAGTTCATATCGACGCATTGGTTTGGCACCTCGATGTCGGCTCATCGCATCCTGGAGCTGTAGAAGGTTCCAAGGGTTAGGCTGTTCGCCTATTAAAGCGGTACGTGAGCTGGGTTCAGAACGTCGCGAGACAGTTCGGTCCCTATCTGCTGTGGGCGTAGGAGATTTGCGGGGGGCTGTCCTTAGTACGAGAGGACCGGGATGGACGAACCTCTTGTGTTCCAGTTGTCCTGCCAAGGGCACGGCTGGGTAGCGAAGTTCGGTTGTGATAACCGCTGAATGCATATAAGCGGGAAGCACGCCCCAAGATGAGATCTCCCTGAAGGGCCCAGAAAGACCATCTGGTTGATAGGCTGGGTGTGAAAGCGCAGTAATGCGTGAAGCTTACCAGTACTAATCGCCCGTTCGGCTTGTCCATAGAATTAACTCCGCGCAGTAAGGCGGATGCTCTTCTTACCAAGCCTTGTAAGACCAATCAATTTCGTTGCAATCAGCTCTGTACGAGCAAATTTTTTTGGCGCCAGATTGCAGTCCGCGTTCCTACTCGGCCCGGGAGAAACCATCCGGGACAAACTAGACGCCGCGGCAGGCTGCGGGCAACCACCCGCCAAGCGCCATTCAAGTTTGCCGGTGACCATACTGCGAGGGATCACCCGTTCCCATCCCGAACACGGAAGTTAAGCCTCGCTGGGCCGATGGTACTGCACGGGCGACTGTGTGGGAGATTAGGTGATCGCCGGCATTAAATTCCAAGCAAAAAAGCCATCCTCAAACGGATGGCTTTTTTGCGTTTGCTGGAAGATGTGAATAAGAAATGTGAACGAGATTGCAGGCGCGAGCGCCTATATCACCACTGGCAAAGCCGGCATGGAGCCTTGTTGCCTGGCCTCGGCCACTACGACATCGAGCAGTTTGAGCACGGCGGCGACGGTCATCGTGTAGACTTCACGGCGCGCATCGTAGCCCTCTTCCACGAGCTGCTTCAAATAGCAGCCGGCAACCTGCGCGGCAATTTGGTCGGTAATCACCTTGCCCGCGCGTTTCTTCTGCTCCACCCATGCCGTGCAAGGCAGGGCAATCCACATGGGTCTGCCATTGACATCGAATCGGACGTCGACAGCATCAGCGTGGCGGGTGGCGATGGCCACCATGGTGCCGTTCCAGCGGCAATGCAAATCCTCGCCACTCCAGCGGTCGGTCACGTGGAAATTTTCGTACATGTCTTAAGCCTATCGCTCCAGCAGCAGAAGGGCAAGCGCAGAGATTCATTTCAGACGGTCATCCCCTTTCTCGTTACACCCAAATGCGGGCGGGCAATGAAACGATAGGCAGCAACCTGCGCTAATTTAAGGTTCCTGCCGTTCTGGCTGTCACCTCCAGAATGTTGTCCGATGGGTAGTCCTCGACTGGGGAGCTCTTGGAACCGAACCTCGAAATGAGTGCTAACGAGCGCTATCCGGGTGGAGCGGCGTCTAATTCGTAGTTGGATGGGGAAAGGTTCAGATGTTTTGGAATCTGTCACACTTGGAAGGCGGACACAACAGAACTGAGTTCTCCTTTGACTCAAAGAGACGCGCCATTGATCATGGAGCATTGATTTTACGGTCCGGGATCATCTCTTTCGGGGTGATGATAGCGGTGTTTTCCCAGCCGTCGCGGTCAAACGCACAAGGGGCTGGGAATGCCGATCCGGGATCGCAGGCTTTTAGCTTGCGTCTATCGGTTGACGAAGTGGTGTTGACGTTCGATGTGGCGGATCTGCATGGGTTGCCAATCAGCGACCTCAAGCGGGAGGAGATCCGGCTGTTTGACAACGGAGCCGCGCCGCGCAGAATAGTCTCATTCGATTCCTTGCTTGATCGGCCTGTCCGCGCAGGAATCTTGATCGACACGAGCGGGTCTATGCAGCAGGCGCTTCCCGAAAACAAGGTCATTGCAGAGGAATATGCTCAACGGCTGTTCAGACAGACCTCCGACCAGGCCTTCGTCATGGATTTTGGATACTCTTCGGAGTTCGCCCAAACCTGGACCGGCGAGCCGCAGCTTCTTTCGCAAAGCATTCGGAATGTTCGGCAAGGAAAGATGAATCCCCTGGGTGGCACAGCGATCTTCGATACGATCTTTCGCGCCTGCCTCTATGGATTTGGAAAAGCCGATTCCACAGCCACTGGAAACTTCATCCTTCTGCTCTCGGACGGGGAGGATAATTCGAGTCATTCATCTGCTGAAGAAGCGTTAAATGCATGCCAACGCAGTAAGACCGTGATCTACGCCTTCCGTGTTCGCTCTCCTTTGAACGGTGACTCTACTGGCCCAAAGACGCTGGCAGAACTTGCCTCAAAGACCGGAGGGTGGGTGTTTCCCGCTGACGATAAGGAAGACGTAATCTGGAACGACCTCAAAACGATTGAGTCGGAAGTTAGAAACCAGTACCGCCTGGTGTACAACCCCGCAAATTTAAGGCACGATGGCTCGTTCCACGAAATAGAGCTTCAGCTCCCGGATCGTGTAAGCAGAATCGAGGTTCGTTCCGGCTATTATGCTCCGGATCGCTGATTTAGGGGCCTAACTTCGACTATTTATTACCCGCGCAGGACGATCCCGCTCATCCCGCCACGCCGGTGGCGGCATTCCGTTGAAACAGGCGGCACGAAGGCGTTGGAATCGGCTGCAGGGTTGGATTGAATTGCGGCAGCAAAGTTAATTGGACTCAGTTGATTCGGGGGAAGTGGAAATTCACCGATGTTTGGTATCTGTTGATCTGCGCGAGGTTGCCGATGAAACCTGAAAGGGACTTGGGACCATGCTGATCACTGTTACTGTCTCCGACGCAATTATCCGGGAAGCGGCGGTTCGCGGCCTTCCGGTCATTGATTTTGTTGAGTCGCTCATCGATAGGGGGATGAGGGCAGCCAAGGAGTCGCACGGGCTGAACAGCGCGATCGAGCGAATTCGCACCTTGCAGTCCCCTACGCGCGAGTCTTCGCGCTAATTCGCCAAGGTTTGGCGGAGGAGCCCACAGAAGCCCCGCTGGTCCGCGATAGCCTGCTCGGGAGTGCGGTCGGTATCTTCGTAGTGGAACTTCGCGGCCCCCAACTTGGGCTTAGCGCCCCGGTGGACGCTGCTCTTTGTGCACTGATAGACTAGTATGGTTGCAGTCGTAGCGCCACCACAAGCTCGGACCCGCCTGCAAGTCTACGCACGAAGGACAAGAAAAAACCAAGTGGATACCCAAACACGTCACGCTCTCAAGAAAGATAGTTTTGCCCAGGCCACTGCCACCAGCTTTAGTTGGATAAGCGGTCACCGATCCGGCGTTCTGCGCCTGGTGATTGGTGTCGCGTTGGTTCTTGTCCTGGGTCTAGGCGCGCTGATTTACTGGAACATTGAATCGGCGGCGGGCGACACGGCACTTGGCAGCGCGATGGACACCTATAACGCGCCCCTGGCCCAGCCCGGAGTTCCGGCCGGGACCGGCATTTATTCGACGGCTGCCGATCGGTCCAGGACCGCCAATCAACAGTTCTCTGCCGTTGCCCAGAAGTATGGCTGGCTGCCGCAAGGCGCCAAGGCCCGTTATTTTGCCGGCATCACGGACGAGGACCTGGGGCAGAATGCCTCAGCAGAGACAAACCTCAAAGCTGCTTCAGACGCCTGGGACCGGAATCTGGCCAACCTGGCGAAGCTAGCTCTGGCCGGACTCTATCATCAGACTGGGCGCGATCCACAAGCCGTCGACTTGTACAACAGCCTGACAGCGAAGCCGTCAGAGACAGTTTCAGCCGCGGTGGCGCAGTTGGATTTGGCTGACCTCTATGCCGCTGAAGGCAAACAGGATCAGGCGCGCGCACTGTGGGCGAAGGTAAAGGACACGGATAAGGATGGAGCAGCCGGCTCCATCGCCACGCAAAAGCTGGCCGCTAAGTAGCTTCAGTTTTCACGCAACAGAGTTGACTCGCGGGGCCTGGTTCCGCGAGTCTTTGCTTTCTGCGCCCTGCCAGGATGGCTGCACTTTCGAGCATTATTCCCCTTGCCTGCGTCCGGTGATGTATGAGTACCAGCCAGGCAATATACGCAGGTTGGATGGAGATTCCGAACAGCGCGGTGGACGAACTGGCTCGCACTCAGGCAGAAGAAGCTACGGTTGCGGCGCTGGTGAGCCGGTATGCCGGTTCCCTCTATCGCGTGGCCTACTCCGTTCTGCGCAATTCATCAGACGCCGAAGATGCCGTGCAAGAGGCGTTTTTGCGTGTTCTGCGCCATCGCGACACCCTGGGCGAAGTGCGCGACCAACGGGTGTGGCTTATCCGCATCGTGTGGAACATCGTCCTGGATCGGAAGCGCCGTGCCAAGACACGCCCAGAGACTGACGACGTGGCGGAACTTGCACGGGTGCTGCCTAGCAACGGGCTCTCCGCCGAGCAGATTGCTTCCGCAGCGCAGCACCATGCCCATGTGCTGGCCTGCGTCGACAAGCTTCCCGCCAAGGAGCGTCAGGTCCTAATGCTCTCGGCTTTCGAAGAGCTATCGAGCGTCGAAATTGCCGACGTGCTAGGAATTACAGAGTCCAGTGTCCGCTCCCGGCTGTTCCGCGCGCGCAACCTGATGGCTGGCCTGCTCGATCATTCAAGGAGTCTCAGATGAATTCAACTTCCCAAGATGCCTCGGCCCCCAATCTGCATGCCGGCGCCCAAGCCGGAGCTGCATGCGACTCTGCGGAGTCCACTTTGCGGCTGATCGCGCGGCTGCCAGTCCCCGAAGGTATTGAGGATCGCGTGATGGTCGGCGTCAGGGCGGCTCGGCGCACCGGTCTCGTTCTGCGATGGCCGGGGCTTTTGCAGCCGACAGGCAGTTGGATGCGTGGGGCTGCTGCTGCTGCGATCGTTTTTGTTGTCGCGGGCGGGGGATGGGGTGTTTACACACGCGTGAAACCGTCTGAGCCGAACAAAGTGGTCGTGATGCCGCGTATCGGCACGGGCGGTGGTTTCTCCAATGCCGGGGCCATGCGCACACCGGATACTCTCAATGGCCCGGTAGTCGCACGACCGGCACCCCAGAAACGGGCGCAGGTCAAGCCTGCGAAGAAAGCGCTTGCGCCGCACAGAAGTTCACATTCTTTTGCGGGCGGCAAAGAGACAGCCCAGCCTGCCGCGCCCGCAGCGCAGTAGAACCGGACGCCGGCTTATGCGGTCTATTTGGTCGGGGGCAGGCTGGACCTACACGTCCTTGACGACGGCGCGGATTACCATTCCCAAAAGAGCCAGGACCAGGGCGCCCCAGAATGCGGGCGCGAAGCCGTGCACCCTGAATCCGGGCACGATGTGCGATGCCACCAGGATCATGATCCCATTGATGACCAGGAGAAAAAGCCCAAGAGTGAGGATGGTCAGGGGGAACGTAATGATCTTGAGGAACAGGCCTACGGTTGCGTTGAGCAGACCGATAACCAGCGCGGCGATCAGCGCGGGCATAATGCCACGAACAATGAATCCCGGCACGACGTGGGAAACAAGCAGTAACGCAATTGCGCTGAGGATCCAGTGAAGCAGCAGTCTCATAGTCTTCTCCTTATGTCAGCCCCGAGGGCTAATCGTGTTTGAGCAAACTGTCGCGGTTGAACGGGGCTCATCGCTCTACGGTATAGCATGATCGGCAGGATGTCGCGGGCGATTTTCCCAACCTTGCGACTTTTTCCGGTCGCGCGCGTTCAAACAGGCATCCACAGGACGCGCTTCGGATACAACAGATTGAGGCGCTGTATGGCTGCTCTCAAAGCATTAGAAAAGAACGGAGCAACTGCATCCTGACTCCTTTATCCTGAAATGACCGGTTCACTCAAAGCCATCCTCGCGCTCCTGTTGCTTGCTTCCGCATTGACTGCTCAGCAGGCAGCCAATGCGCCGTTGCCGGACATTCGCCAGTTCATGAGTGAGGTTCAGACCCACCAGAAGCAGGTTGAGCGGGTGCGCGAGAATTACACTTATAACTCGCTGCAAACGACTGAGAACCTTGATCAGAACGGCAAAGTGACAAGGACCGAAACCGAGGAGGGGGAGGACTTTTTTGTCAATGGGCACGTGATCGAGCGGACTGTAAAGAAAAATGGCCAGCCACTGAGCGGCCACGACCAGGACAAGGAGACGGAGCGCGTAACCAAGCTGGTTGCGAAGGCACAAGCGACTCCGCCCGATCAGCCGCTGGATGGCAGGTTGTGAGCGTAAGCCGTTTGCTGGCGATCATGGATGTGCGCAACCCGCGCCGCGAACGCTACCGGCGCCGTCCCACCATCGTTTTCGATTTCGTTGGCCGCAAAGACGCCAAGACTCACGGCATAATCGAGGACGCGTCAAAAAAGCTGCAGGGGACAATCTGGGTCGACGAGGCGGATCTACAGGTGGCCCACCTGGAGGTGAGCTTCGACGACAATTTTCGCGTCGCCGGGGGCCTGTTCGCGAATGTCCAGAAGGGATCCTCGTTTCGGTTCGACCAGACGCCGGTAAGTGAAGGCCTTTGGCTGCCTGCGGTTGCCGAAGCCAGTATGCAGGTTCGGGTGCTGCTGGTGAAGAACCTGCGCCAGCATTTTGTCGAGCGCGATTTTGACTACAAGCGATTTCGGGTTGAGACTCAACAGGAGAGTGACGCCAGGGAAGTGCCGCAAAGCAAGCAATAGCGCAAAGCGACGCAGCAGCGTCTGGCGTCGGTGATGCGCGTCCCTGCCGCAACCGGTGGAGCGGGATCCATTAGAGTGAACTCATGTTCGCCCGCCGACTCACCATTTCGCGCATCGACCAAGCAGGCGAGCGCCACGCCTGCCCGATCGGGTGGATCGACAATTTTGCGATGCGCAACTTTACGAACGATGCCGTCTTTGACGACACGATGCCAGTCGCCGACGGAGTGCTTGAAGTGGGAAGCCGGGTGCCTTTAGAACGTCTTCAGCTCGCGTTGGAAGGCTGGTTTCGCCGCAAGGGCTACCTGAAGCCGGATGAACAACTCGAAATCGAAGAGATTTAGCCTAAGATCTCGGTTTGAGACGGGAAAGAATCCAGCGGCCTTGTTTACGCGACGGCTTTTTGGAGAGGTTGTGCGGGGCTGGTGCCTGCGATCGCGGACTGGTTTCTCCAAAGTGCGATCTCTGCTTCCCGGCGCGCTTTCAGCCCGCCATTCACTTTGCCGCCAGTCAGATCCCAGCGGAGCAACTGCTCAGCAGCGGCCTCATAGCGTCCGCCGTTCAGGACTTTCAGGAGGGTGGAAGATGCCAGCCGACCGGCGCCGAGGTTGAAGCAGAAATCCACTAAGGCGTCGAACTGGCCCTGCGCCAAAGGAACCTTGACCAGCCGTGCGACCGTCTGCTCTGCCTGACGCAGATCAGAAGCAAGGATCCCAGTCGCCTGTGCCTCAGTTATGCCGTGAGGAAACGACTCCTGGGGCAACAGCTTGTGCCCATAGCCAATGGTCGGCAACCCATTTGAATCCAGGTAGGCTTGGCTGCGAAACCCCTCAGAATTCTTCAGCAGCTCCAGTCCCGCAATGCTTAACTCCATGCAAACCCCATCCATGGGCCAAAGATGACCTGGTTTCTATGCTGGCAGGAAGTGAGATTTAATCTGCAAAAGGCGGAGTCAAGGAGACAGGGATCAGAGCGCGTTCCGGTATACCGCGCTCTACATCGATCCGGTTGTCGCGCTGCGCAACGAGTGAGCTCTGCAGGATCTGTTTTTCAGCTCGTCGAACCGACCACTGGAGAGCATAGAAGGATCGCATTCAACTGTCACGTCCAGGGCGATAACCGGCTAATGCGTCTTAGAGCTAGACCATAGTGAAATCAGATCAAGTCAGGCGTATGCGGGCTACTATTCAATGCAGGAGGTGATTTATGAAGAAGACCCTTCATGGCCTGCTCGCCTCCTTCATTACCGTGTTTGGCACTGTGCTCAGTCTGTACCCGTGGGATGTGTGGAGGTGGATGCCCGTGTTCCGCCCCCACGCCAGGACCTCTCGGCTGCGACGCTGGATGATTGACGGCCGTCCTCGACGGCCGCAAATCCCTCTTCAAAATTAGGACACCTCCGACTGCGCGAGTTTTTTTAGGGGTGGGCTGTGCTTGGGCCGCCTAATTCGTGGCGGGCACTTTGCCGCTGAGCCTCTCAAATTCCACGAAAAGCGCAGACAATGCGTCGTCGAAGTTGCGGTCGTGGCTCTTCTGCAGATAGGCGAGATCGATGGCCTGCGAGAGCGCCCAAAGCACGTAATGGGTTCCGGCGTCATAGACGACCAGGCGGAACATGGGGAGCGGGTCAGAGGCGCCCTTTTGCTTGTCGGCATTTGATGGGCCGTAGGGCGCCGTCAGCCGGAGCTCAAGAACCAGCTCAGCCTGCGATGGATCGGTCACGAGCTCGTAACTACCCTGAGTCTTGAGGGCGCCATACAACTGGTTGTAGCCTCGATCGGGATCGCCGCTAAAAGGATGGGGGAACAGGCCCGCGTCAGAGCCGGCGTTGGAGACGAAAATGCGCTTTGCTGCACGGATGGCCGGAGGGACAGGCGCTGGGGCGGTAGCGGCCTGCCGCTGGCTGGCGGCCGGGATCATAGCGAACAGCAACCCTAAGGCGGCAAAGGGTTTGGAAGTGATCTTTCTCATCCGGATACGCCCTTTCCTGCGCTGTGCAATCGGTTGATTTTTCCGATAATCTGCGTCGTTAGATTCGCTCAATGAGCAGGGGGTTTTCTGGTCCGCGTGCAAACTGTCGGGCTCGCAACTGTTCGCCATTTGTTCCCGTTGCTTGGTGGCGTTTCAGGCAGCGAGGCTGCAAACGCGAGGTACACGGAAGAGCTCTAGCGATTGCACCATATTAGGTGCAAGGCCTTAAACCCTGAAGGCCAAGACATTTAGCGAAAGTAACCAAAACAAGGGTACTTTTTTGACAGAAATGCACATAGCAACCTTACTAATAGGGGAGGTAATTTAGTGGCGAGTTGGTAAAATACTCAGATGGTTATGTACCGGAAATCACGCAAGATAAAGCTGAACGCCCCGTTCCGAATATGGATGCTGGCGGGTTGTTCATCGATTGCGCTGGCCGCCCTCGTGGTGACATTTGCCACGCGGACAGTGCATGCGGATGCCCGGCTTTCCCGTCCTCAGGTACCCATTATGACGGTCGGGCCTCCAGTAGCAAGTCCAACACCGGAATCCCTTGAACCTCAACAAAACGCTATGGCGCAGCAGAAGGCCATACAGCGGGGAGACAGACTGCTCGGGATTGCATCGTGGTATGGAGGGGTGTTCAACGGTCGTAAGACGGCTAGCGGCGAACGGTACAACATGTTTGCCATGACAGCCTGCCATCCGACCCTTCCGTTTGGATCGCTCGTGAGGGTAATTAACCACACAAACCATCGTTCAGTGGTGGTAAGGATCACCGATCGGGGTGACCTGGTGGATGAAGGACGAATTATTGATCTCTCCTATGGAGCGGCCATGAAGCTGGCTATGACCAAGCGGGGTCTGGCCAAGGTCGAATTGCAGGTTCTTTCTCTTGGTTCTCATCGCGGCTCGAAATAGGATTCTGGATTTCTCAGACAAGAGCGGCCAGCCTTCGGGCTGGCCGTTCGATTTTTGCCTGCCGGAGGATTAGATCCGGCTTACACTACTCGGATTGACAGGATCTTCATCGGTGACGCTGGCCATTCGAACAGAGTGAACAGGCTCTAATCCGATTCAGGCTGGGTATAGGGCTTTTGCAAGTAGAGCCGCGCTTCGTTCACGCCTCCCTGGGTGTTGTCGTTCGTCTGCACGGCCAGCCGGTACTCATTCACTGCGCGGTCGCGCTGGCCGGTGACGTCAAAGATTTTGCCGATCTGAATATGGCTCCAGACTTCGGTCCATCGCGGCTCATCGTCGCCGCGCAGAGCATCCCGGTAGGCGTTGACACTGGCCTGGTAGTTGCGCTGGGTGAACAGGATTTCGCCGATGCGATAGTTAGCTAGGGAGCTTTCCGGATTGGCTTCCAGTGCCTTTTTGTACTCGGCGAGACCGCCCGCAAGATCGCCCTCGGCCACCAGTTGCTGGCCCTTGAGAATGGCGATGCGGACCTGGAGGTCAGGGGTGGTCTTCAGAACCACGTCATCCGGATCGATGCTGATGCGACGGGGACGACCGAAGGTGTCCACAACGTACTGGGTGTCGGTGCCCACCACTTCGATCTTCTGGTTCTCGGTCTTGCCGTCGGTCTCCACACGCAAATCCACGGGCATGCGGAACAGATCCAGATCCTGCTGAATTTCGCCGATCGTACGAAAGCCCTTATTGTTGCCCAGGCGGTAAACCGCGTACTTGTCAGTGAAAGTGGGCGCTCCTGTGCCGTCGATCCATTGGGCAAAGAATGGGGTGAGCTGCTGCTGGCTTTGCGACTCGGCGACCTTGACGAGGTCCTGGGTCCGGATCGAGCTATCGGTGTACTGACTGAGTGCTCCCTTGAGCGTGGCCAGAAAGGCTTTGTCGCCTATCTCCCCGCGCAGCATATGGAACACCATCGCGCCTTTTTCGAGGGTCATGGACTGGAAATCCGGCGAGAACGGAGCAAGGCGGCCGGCGCTCGAGAGGGGGATCGTGTCGTAGGCCAGGGCACCCGCAGCGACGTCTTCCAGGGCCGCTTGCATGGCACTTCTGCCGCTCTCTTCCTGCAGGTACATCAACTCGCCGTAGCGCGACATTCCATTTGTGATCCAGGCATCGTCGAGCGTTCGCGGACTGATCTCGGAACCCCACCACTGGTGCGCGATGGTGTTGGCCAGCAGGCGGACGCCACTTTTGTCCCCGACCCGGGAGCTCTGAATCGCCGCTAGCT
The DNA here is from genome assembly GCA_963793885.1 of uncultured Acidobacteriaceae bacterium. Lineage (GTDB taxonomy): Bacteria > Acidobacteriota > Terriglobia > Terriglobales > Acidobacteriaceae > Telmatobacter. The sequence goes on along the minus strand of CAWCBQ010000001.1, from coordinate 98,575 downwards.
CCGGCGCCCAGACCGAAGGCAAGGTGTCGTCCGGCACTTCGATCACATTCAACCGGCTCGATTCAGGCTCACCGAACCTATCGGTAAAGAAGTCAGTGATCTTGGTCGCGGCCTCTGCAAGCTGGTTGGCCGAGGCCTGATGGCTGATCGACAGATAAACTTTCACATTGCCGGCGCCAACCGAGACCGGGCCAATGTATCGCCCGGCGATCACTGTGCCGGGGAATCCCGCCTTTGTCCAGTTGAAGCTGAATTCATCGCCCGGCTTTCCGTTGCTCAGCGTGACCGGGTGCGAAGCACCCTCGCTGCCGCTGGCAAACACCCGCATTCCCTGGGGGACGCGGATGTGCATCTCAGCCGTAAACCTATCGGTCATATAGCCAGTGGTGGGGAACCAGCGTGCGGGGTAGAGCAGATAGCTGATCGGCTCCTGGATGGCGGCCAGCTTGAGCCCCTCGATGGGACCATCTTCTGAGCCGGTGATGACGCCCTCATACTCAAAGGTCCACTTCACGGTTTTGCCCTGAACAAAGGGCGAAGGCGGCGTCACTCGTATCGCCCCGTCGGCCGTACGTTCCCCTTCAAGCACCTTGCCGCTTTCATCGGTAATGTTGGTGACCTTGAGCGCGGGATGAAAGCCGAAGTTGACGACTTCGAGGTTAGGCGGTGCGGTAAAGCTGACGACGGCCTTGGCCGCGAGATGATGGGCCGTGGTGTCGAGTTCGGCGTCGATGACGTATCCGGTGATTGTCAGCGCCGGCCGCTCCGCTCTCTGCGCGTGCAGAGGAATCGCAACAACCGCAACGACGAGCGCAGCGGCCAGAATGTCGGCCGTGCCCGCAATCAGACGCCGCCCGTATTCCCACCTAGTGTTGTGCTCTTGTGTTCGCATCACTCTCATCCTTGCACAGCCGGACTTGGGATAGCCGCCTGCTTTCCGGGCCATTTCTACATTAATCAGGGTTTGACAGCCCACCGGCTCGCCACCGGGGAAGCCCCCTGAATTTCTTCAAGAATAATTGCTGCCACCCGCTCAATGGCGCCCGCGGATGAATTCCCGACCCCTGGCCTCCGCGGACTCAGTCGATCACGAACGGAGCCCAGCTCCTTCATCATGGACTGGCGAGGTGCCCCATCGGGTAGCAGGCACTCGACATGTTGGACGATATTTGCTGCCGTGAAGTCGTGCTGGATGAGCTCGGGAACCACGCGGGTGCCCGCGATGAGGTTGACCATGGCCACATGGGGTACCTTGACCACCCTTCTGGCGATGGCGTAAGTGAGGGCTGAAACCCGATAGATTACGACAAACGGATTGCCGATGAGCGCCGCCTCGACCGTTGCCGTGCCACTGGCCACCACCGAGGCGCGAGCATGCTGAAGCGCGGCTCGAGCATCTTCAACGAGCCGAACTGTCTGCCCTGCTCTGTGGTCACTGACAATTCCCAGCACCACGGCGCGCTGCGCGGCATTGAGCGTGGGAGCCAGAGGTACGATGAACTCAAAATCCAAAGACGGGTGCGTCAGTGCCTGCGTGGCGGCGAGAAGACGGGCTGCCCTGAGCATCTCGGGCAAATGATCGCGGACCTCACCTGGGCGACTGCCGGGGAGCAGGCCGATCCATTGTTTTGCGGGGTCCAGATTATTGTGGGCGGAAAACTGTTCGCGGGTCATCATGGGAAGGGACAACTCCGCGAGGGGATGGCCTACAAACTCAGCCTGAACTCCACTGTCCAGGTAAAACGGCTCCTCAAAGGGGAAGATTACCAGCATGCGCCGAACATATTTTTGCACCAGTTTGATGCGGTGTTTTTTCCACGCCCATAACTGGGGACTTACGAAAAAGATGACGGGAATCCCTTGCCGATGGAGCTCCTTTGCCAGCCGGAAGTGGATTTCGGGAAAGTCGATGAGCACGGCCACATCGGGCTTACGCGTCCGGATTGCTTTCTTCAGCTTGCGGAACTCGCGGTAGATGCGGGGCAGGTGATGCACCACTTCCGTGAGCCCCATGACCGCCATGTCTTCAGAGTGCACGATGCGTTTGACCCCGGCGGCCTGCATACGCTCGCCGCCCATGCCGAAGAGCTGAGCGGTTTGCCCCGTTAGAGAGAATTGGCGGGAGAGCGAAGAGGCCAGCAACGCCCCATAGTGCTCGCCGCTTGCTTCGCCCGCCGAGATGAAGATGGTTGGGGACATGATGAGAGCCTGTTATGAACTGTGGGGTCGCCGCCGTCGGGATCGGTTGGCCTCGGCAAGCTCGCCGAGCAGGGTGCGCGTTTCAGGCCAGTCGATGCAGCCATCGGTGATGCTCTGCCCATAGACCAAAGGCTGGCCAGGAACCAGCGGCTGCGCGCCGGCAACCAGGTTGCTTTCGATCATGACACCCAGAATCCGGCGGTCTCCGGCTGCGATTTGGCCTGCAACATCGTGGCAGACGATGGACTGGCGGTGGTAGTCCTTGTTGCTGTTTGCGTGGCTGAAGTCGATCATGATGCGGGGCGGAATTCCCGCCTCTTCCATCTTTACAGCGGTGTCGGCCACGCAGTCGGCGGTGTAATTCACCGTTCTTCTGCCTCCGCGCAAGATAATGTGGCAGTCCGGATTGCCGGTGGTCACGAAAATGGCGGATTGACCGTGCTTGGTATGACCGAGGAAGGTGTGGGAGTGAGCTGCCGACAGGATGGCATCGATCGCCACCTGCACGTCGCCCGAGGTTGCATTCTTGAAGCCGACCGGGCAACTGACTCCGGACACGAGCTGACGGTGCACCTGGCTCTCGGTGGTGCGCGCTCCGATGGCGCCCCAGCTCACTAGGCCGGCGATATACTGCGGCGAAATCATGTCTAGGAATTCAGTTCCGGTGGGCACGCCCGCTTCAGCCAGATCGAGCAGAAGTCGGCGCGCCTGGCGGAGCCCATCGTTGATTCTGTAGGACTGATCGAGAAAGGGGTCGTTGATGAGGCCCTTCCATCCGATGGTCGTGCGCGGCTTTTCGAAATACACTCGCATCACGATGCGCAGGTCGGCGGAGAACTCGGCAATCGCATCCTTGAGCAATCCGCCGTACTCTCGCGCGGCGCGGGTGTCGTGAATGGAGCAGGGTCCCACCAGCACCAGCAGCCGGTCTTCTTGACCCGACAGAATACCGGTGATCTCGTTGCGCGTCTTGAAGATTGTCTCCGAGGCTTGCTCGGTGACTGGAGCCTCTTCTTCGAGAAAAACCGGCGGAAGAACCACCTTGGTCCATTGAATGTGAATATCTTCGGTTGTGTGCAGCATGGCTCTTTCCTGGCGCAGCAAGGGCACTCTTTGAAAAGCAGCCCCGGTGGTTCAGCTCAACGCGCCCTTATCTAAAATCTATCAGTCTCAGGCGGATTCTCACGCCCATTGAGACTGGGCGGAAGCGGGCACCGGAAAGCAGCCGGAAACGGGTGAAACCTGAGCCGGCTTTCGGATTCCAGGCTTCGCGGTTCGCGCGTCAAACGAGCGCTGGCACGGCTAGATGTGAGGATCAGAATATCCACAGAAAACGATGGCGGGGGGTTGAGCCTTCGCCAATGTACTCCTTGCCCTTTTCCGCTCGCGTCACATCGCTGTAGGTATGCGTCTCCTTGAAGTTGGAGTCAGAGTTGGTGAAGCCAAAGCTGGCGTCAGAAAGCGCGCCCAGCTTGCCCGTGGTTTCCGTGCCGTCGCGCAGGTAAAGATGCAGGAGGATTCCGGCTGGATATTTCGCAAGCTTGGCGTGCATCTTGTGAGCCTGCTTTTCCTGGCTTCTTGTGGAGAGAGCGTTACACACTGACAGAGATGTGATGAATGCCAGGACCACTGCCAGACAAAGTACCGATTTACCGCCTAGACATATCTTCATGGGAGCCCCCGGAGAAGTGAATTGTACTGCGGTTTCAGGCGCGAAGTTTCTACTTTTCGTAACGCCGCTCGCCGGCCTCGAGCGCCACAGCTAGATCGTTCTGCTCCGGCGGAAGAGGGCAGGTTGCGTAACGAGTATAGGCGCAGGGCGGATTTTCGAGCCGGTTGAAGTCGAGCGTGAGGTTGCCGGGCTCGTCGGGACCGTGGTCGGGGAGTTCCGTGTGCAGAAACCGGCCCCCGCCATAGGTGGTGGTGTTGCTGGTCTGATCCCGAAGAATGAAGAACAACGTTTTTCCCGACGGGTCTTCGAGCACCGGTTCGAGCGCGAGGACCTTGCCGTCGAGCAGAAACATCGCCAAGCCCGGCGCGGGCAGTTTGAGCGTGGTGCCGATCACGGTGGCAATTTCCTCAACCTGAGGAGGCTTAAAGGGGACCCAACGGGCAGTGACCGTGTAATGCGGGTTCGGCGGATACCAATTGAGCCCATGAAAAGAGGCTCTCTGGGGCGAATCAGCGTCTTTGATGCGCAGAACATAGCGGTCGCCGCGCTTGAGCACCACGAGCGAAAGCCCACGCCAGGCGATCACGGAAGGATCGGCATCGTTGACGGCCAGGGAGCGTTCACGCGCCGGCTTGCCATCCACGGACAACTCCGGCGGAAACCCGCCTGCCGGCGCCAGCAGCTGGACAACTTCCCCGTTCTTCCCATTGCCGCCGATGGTCAGCAGTCCAAGATGTGCAGGAGCCTGAGCAGGCAAACGAATCTGGTTGTCGGGGGCGGCGCCCATCGAGTTGATACCGGACTTTAACCACTCCAAACCTGCCAGAGACAACCAACCTTGCGGGGCAGAGATCTCCTTTTCTCGCTGGGCGCGCCACTCTCCTAACAACTGCTGGTTCTTGAGCAATTCTGTTGGGCTCGCGGCAGGCTGGTGAGCGGTTTGTGCGCAACTGGATTGGGTCCCAAAGAACAGGAACGTGACGGCAAAGAGTGCCAGCGCGATTTGAGACTGACGGTCAAACCTGCGCACAATCGGTATCCTCCAATGCCCTTCCCTGCAAATTCCAGATTTGATGCGAGACCTGGCTCCCAAAGACGACATGTAGTTGAGCAACTCCAAACCTCGCGGCGCGCACAACCATCTTGCACCATTGGTGTGGCAAGGGCAATAAGACCGGTGACTTAAGTCGGTAATAGCCGTACCTTGACATCGCGATTTCACACTCCCTACAATCAAGAGATGATACCGGTTCTTTTCCTCAAATAAGTGCAGCTGGCATAAGCACTTAGCAATGCAATGTCAGGGTTGCACGGCGCCCGCACCCGTGGCGGACAATCCGCAACCCGGACCGAGAGTAGGGAAGATGCCTGATCTACGCCTCAGCCCGCGCGAGCGGCTGGTGCTTAACGCAATCATCGAAATGTACATCGCTACAGGCGAACCGGTGGCATCTCAGGCGCTTGCGCACTTTTTCGCGGATCGCGACGGGTTGAGCTCCGCCACGCTGCGCAACGTGATGGCTGTACTGGGTGAGGCAGGACTGCTGGAGCAGCCGCATACCTCGGCCGGCCGCATCCCCACAGCCGCCGGGTTTCGCCATTACGTAGAGCAGATCACGCACTCCGGGCAACTTGCCCCGGGGCAGTTGTCAGGGGGCGCGATCCCTACGGCGCCGTCGATCTTGAGCGATGCCCGGCGCGGGCAGATCGAGGAGAGCTATTCAGGAGTCGCCAGCTCCCACGAGTACCTGGAGCGCACCTCTCACGTGCTGGCGCTGATCTCAAGCGGGCTCGGCGTGGCTCTTGCCAGCGCCACCGAAGGACAGGTGCTGGAACATATTCACTTTTCGCGCCTTTCGACGTGCAGAGTGCTCGCGGTTCTTGTAACGCAGGCCGGCACCGTCCATGACCGCGTGCTGGCGCTCAGCCGTGAACTCAGCCACGTGGAACTGGAAACGGCCGCGCGCTATCTGAACGAAAACTTCAGGGGATGGCCCATCGAGCGGATTCGCGCCGAAGTGGCCCGGCGATTGGAAGTGGAGCGCGAAGCCTACCACCAGATGCTGGCCTCGGTAGAGGAATTGTGCAGCAAAGGCGCGCTGGTCTCCGGCGAGACCGGTCCCGCCTTGTTTGTGGACGGCATCGCCAATTTGATCACCAGCGAACTCGATCGCGAGCGCCTGCGCCAGATGATGGCGGCTTTAGAAGCCAAGCAGCGCCTCGTGGAGTTGCTGAACGCCTACGTGGACGGGCGGCAGCAGGAGGTCCGGGTGATCGTTGGGCTCGACAAGGCTTCTCCTGCCATGCAGGACCTAGTGCTGATCGGTGCGCCGGCGCGGCTGGGTGGCGCAAATGTGGGCACGGTCGCGGTGATTGCGCCCACCCGCATCCAATACCACGAGATGATTCAGGCCGTCAGTTATATTGCACGGCTGTCTGAGCGCCTTCTGGAGATTCCTCCCGACTAGGTGCCTACTGGCAGAGCCGGATTGAGAATGGCCCAGACCGGAACTGCCTCGGAAGAGTCCCTGCCGCCGCGGCGAACACAACCTTGAACAACAAAATACAATGGAATCTGGCGCTGCCGATTTCTTGAGACAATAAACACATATGCAGAAACAGGAAAATGAGTTAACTGAGTTTGAACCCCTTGAGATCGCTTCAGGGACGGAGGGGGTAGAGCGGACGGAAGCGGCAGGACACGACTTGGGGGGGGGAGCCGTAACCGGGGCCGGACAGGGGACTGCTGCCAGTTCAGGCGAGATAGAGGAGCCCGTATCCCGGGCGGAGTTCGACCAGTTGAAGACCGTGCGGGATCAGTTGGTAGACCGTGTAGCGCGTCTTCAGGCGGAGTTTGACAACGCCCGCAAGCGAGCCGAACGCGAAAAGCTTGAGTTCCGCGACTACGCCACCGGCAGCGTGGTGGAGCAGTTTCTCCCCGTGCTGGACAACTTTCAGCTGGCGCTGAAGTCAAACGGGACGGCTCATCAGTTGCGGTCCGGCGTGGCGCTCATCGTGAAGCAGATGGAGGAGATTCTGCGCCAAATGCAGGTGACAGCGGTGCCGGCGGTGGGCGAGGCATTCGATCCCCGCATGCACGAGGCGCTGGGCTCAGTGGACCGCGATGACTTGCCCGACCAGCATGTGGCCGAAGAAATTCGGCGCGGCTACCGGATGCGCGAGCGGCTTTTGCGCCCGGCCCTGGTGCGCGTGGCGCACAATTCCAAACAAACAAGCGAATGAGCATTGGCCCGCGGGCCTGGGCCGGCGGCTGAATCGCAGAAAAAAGAATGGTTTCCAATACAAAAGTGAGCAAAGCAGATTATTACGAAGTTCTCGGGGTAAATCGCGAGGCAAGCGACCAGGAGTTGAAGAGCGCCTACCGTAAACAGGCGCTGAAGTATCATCCTGACCGCAACCCGGGCGATCACGCGGCCGAGGAGAAGTTCAAACAGGCCAGCGAGGCCTACCAGGTGCTGTGCGATACCGACAAGCGCGCGGCCTACGATCGCTATGGCCATGCGGGATTGGGCGGGCAGGGCTTTGGCGGCAACCCCTTTGGCGGCGGGGTGGACATCGGCGACATTTTCGGCGACCTGTTCGGCGAGATGTTCTCGATGGGCGGCAATGCGCAGCGCGGTCCGCGGCAGTATCGCGGGGACGATCTGCGCTTCGACCTGACCATCGACTTTGAAGATGCCTTTTTCGGGACCGAGACCGAGGTGAAGATTCGGCGGCTTGAAACGTGCGCAACGTGCAAAGGCGGGGGCAGCGCGTCAGGACGCGGGCCGGCGGTTTGCAGCCAGTGCCAGGGGCGCGGCCAACTCCGGTACCAGCAAGGGTTCTTTTCGGTGGCGCGCACATGCGGCTCCTGCGGTGGTACAGGTTCGGTGATAGGCGATCCGTGCGCGACCTGCCGCGGAGAAGGCCGGGCGAACAACGAGATCAAGCTGCATGTGAAGGTGCCGCCGGGCGTCGAAGATGGAACGCGCATCCGCTACGCGGGCGAAGGCGACGCGGGGCGAGCCGGCGGTCCAAAAGGCGATTTGTACGTTGTACTCTCAGTGCGCCCTCACGACTTTTTTGAGCGCCACGGTTACGATCTGCACTGCGTGATTCCGATTAGCTTTCCGCAGGCGGCGCTGGGGGCCGAGATCGAGATTCCGGGCATCGACGGACCGGTGAATCTGAAGATTCCCGAGGGTACGCAGAGCAGCAAGGAAGTGCGCGTGCGCGGTCGGGGCGTTCCTTACCTGAACGAGAAGGGCCACGGCGACCTGATTGTGAAGGTAGTGGTGCAGATTCCCCGAAAGTTGAGCCGCGCGCAACGCGAACTGGTGAGCAAATTGTCCGATACGCTGGCGGTGGAGAACAAGCCCACCTCGCCTGGCCTGATGGAAAGGATGAAGGATCTTTTCAACTAGCAAGCAGAAAGCGGCGCCGATTCCGATGCCCAGCACTTGGGTGATGACCCACCACAATCAGGTTTTGATATTGAGGCCAGGGGTTCCCGGGGAGGCCGACGCTGCTTCCGCCGTTTCTTGTGGTGGCGCTTGGGAATCAATAGCAACGGCATTTTTATATGGGGGAGTGCAGGAAACTCGAAAACCGCCGTGCAGATTTGGAGCCGGCGGTGGCGGAACCGAAGGGGATTTGTGTCGCTTAAATTGCGAAGAAGGCGATGGCAGCAACAGCCAATCCAATTAGGAGGCTCATGCGGTCAGTCAATGCGAAGACCACCGGATCTTCGTGGAGCATTCCGCGCGAGGCCAGCAGCCAGACACGGCAGAGCCACAAGATCATCAGGGGCATGATAAGCCATAGGAGCGCCGATTGCCGGTAGAGCTTGATCACGTCGCTGCCGCTGATATAGATCGCGAAAATCACCACGGAAGCAAAGGCGCTGGAGGTGCCGAAGCTGCGCAGTTGGTCGATATCGGCCAACAGGTAACCGCGCCCGTTCTTGGGCACTGAGCCACTGGCGCGCAGGTTTTGCAACTCAGCGAAGCGCTTGGCGATGGCCAGGGACAAAAATAGAAACACCGAGAAACCGCCTAGCCAGTGGGAAATGTAAGACCCGGTTGCAGCGCTGCCCGCCAACAGGCGCAACGTATAAAGCCCGGAGAGGATCAGCACGTCCACCAGCGGAATTTTCTTGAGCCAGGTGGAATACGAGAGAGTCATAACAACATAGAGAATGAGCCAGCCAAAGAAAGCTACGGGAAGCGGCCGTGCGCTCAGGAACGCAACCAGAAGAAGCGCCGCCGCAAGGCCCGCGCCGGTCAACGGAGACAGATCTCCCGAGGCAAAGGGCCGTCGCCGCTTTTGCGGATGATGGCGGTCCGTTTCGATATCGAGCAAATCGTTGACGATGTAGGTGGCCGAGGCAGTGAGCGAAAAGCACACAAACGCCAGCAATCCGGTCAGCAGGCGGTTCAGGGCCAAAGAGTGGGACAAGAGAAGTGGAAGAAAGATGAGTAGGTTCTTGGCCCACTGATGAGGGCGCAAAGCCCGAAGCATGGAAGCGGCAAAATCCCTGCGTTCGTTGAACTCACACGCGGGCCGGATGCCGCGGGATCGGAGCTTGAGGCGCAACGCGAGGCTGGGGTTGGCGACCATGGCAACGGTCGCACGGGACAGAAGAGCCAGATCCGCAGAGGCGTTGCCGATGTAATCGAACTGGCTCATCCCGAAGCGGCTGCGCAGGCCGTCGAGTTTCCTGTCTCCCGTCAGATTGGTTGCGCCGTCTGAGCCGATTACGCCATGGAAGATGCCCAGGTGGGCGGATACGCGGCTGGCTAGCACAGCATCGGCTCCCGTAGCCAAGTAGATTTCGCGGCCCTGTTTGTGCTGTTCCTGAAGAAACGAAAGCAGCTTGCGATTGTAAGGGAGGGCATCGACGTCGAGCGCAACGGACTTGGTGACGAATGCCTTGAACGCCGCCTTGCCGCGAATGAACTGTGCGGGAAGCGCCAGCAAAAGCGCCGGTCGCCTGCGCAGCAGCGCCAGCAATGAGTCGACCAGCGTATCCGACTTGACTAGCGTGCCGTCCAGATCGACAAACAACGGGCGCAATGTTATGCCAGCAGTTTCCAGTTGAGAGACGACTTGGGGCAAACGATTACCTCGTCAAGGACCACCGCTCCCGGGAAGGAGAGCCGACTGAATGCATATCCGGGGCGTTTCCCCGGCTCATGCTGGAATTGCAGGCCAATGGAGGACAAGTCAAGTATACAGTCGCTCTTAGTCAGATGAAGAGTTCGAATCAAACGGCGGACAGCCGGACAGGATGATCATTTGATTCAAGCTACGCTTGCTGCCGTAGCAGGGTCCCGTATGGAGGCCCAACCCGCGCATTTGGGATTGGAGTAGAAAACACGACAGGCGTTCGAATCTTAACCCAGGTTCACCGTGGGTGCATCGCGGAGGGTTACTGAAAAAAAGAACGCCGCAAATTCACGCAGAAACGGGTGGGCCACTGGGAATGTCGAATTTTGGTGGAGCTGAGCGGGATCGAACCGCTGGCCTCCTCGTTGCGAACGAGGCGCTCTCCCAGCTGAGCTACAGCCCCACGACATCCCTTATCTTACCAGCGGGCGCGCGATCAGGAAAGGGGCCCCGGCGCCTGCAACTTATCGACCTGTGCCTGGCTTGCGGTGAGCGGCCCAACCCGGCAGGACCTACAACTGGTTCATGTTCAGAAGGAACTCGGCGTTGTTGCGCACCTTTTCAAGACGGCTTATCAGCAACTCCATCGCCTCCACGGGCGAAAGCGGATTGAGAACCTTGCGCAGAACCCAAATACGCGAAAGCTCCTCCTTGGGGATGAGCAGTTCTTCCTTGCGGGTTCCGGAGCGCTGGATGTCGATGGCCGGGAACACACGCTTGTCGACCAGCTTACGGTCCAGGATGATTTCCATGTTGCCGGTGCCTTTGAACTCTTCGAAGATCACTTCGTCCATGCGCGAGCCGGTGTCAACGAGCGCGGTAGCGATGATCGTCAATGAGCCGCCCTCCTCAATGTTCCTGGCCGCGCCGAAGAACCGTTTGGGGCGTTGCAAGGCGTTGGAGTCGACGCCGCCCGAGAGCACCTTGCCCGACGGCGGAACGATGGTGTTGTAAGCGCGCGCAAGACGGGTGATGGAATCAAGGAGAATGACCACGTCGCGTTTATGTTCGACCAGGCGCTTGGCCTTTTCGATGACCATTTCAGCCACCTGGACGTGGCGCGCCGCAGGTTCGTCGAAGGTGGAGCTGATGACCTCGCCCTTCACAGAGCGCTGCATGTCCGTAACTTCCTCGGGGCGCTCGTCGATGAGCAGAACGATCAGCACAACCTCGGGGTGGTTCGAGGTGACCGAGTTGGCAATGGACTGCAGCAGCATGGTTTTGCCGGTGCGGGGCGGGGCGACGATCAATCCGCGCTGCCCCTTGCCAACCGGAGTCAGCAGGTCCATGACACGGCCGCTGGTGCCCTCGCGGACGGTCTCCATCTTGATGCGCTCCTGGGGATAGAGCGGGGTGAGGTTGTCGAAGAGGATCTTGTTGCGGGTCTCCTCGGGCGACTCGAAATTGATGGCCTCGATTTTGACCAGCGCAAAGTACTTTTCTCCCTCATGAGGGGGCCTGACGTTGCCGCTGATCGAGTCGCCTGTTTTGAGGTCGAACTTGCGAATCTGCGACGGGGAAACGTAAATGTCGTCGGGGCCGGGGAGATAGTTGTAGTCAGGCGAGCGCAGGAAACCGTAGCCGTCGGGAAGGATTTCGAGTACGCCTTCGGCGAAGATGTGTCCTTCCTTTTCGCTTTGTGCCTGGAGGATCTTGAAAATCAGGTCCTGCTTGCGAAGGCCGCTGGTACCTGGGATTTCCAGGGTGCGCGCAATGCGGCTCAGTTCGGTAATGTTCTTTTCTTTCAGTTCAGCGATGGTCATGTTCACCTGCGAGGCGGGATGTGAGTGGAGGGATTGGGGGAGGGGGAACTGCTCCTGACAGGAAGCTTGCGGGGATGGCGGAAATCAGCCGACTCTCACCGGCCTTGAAGCGTCATCCTAACGCATGAGATGTATTGAAACGCGGGGGAAATCCAGCTTTCCGATTTGGAATGCTGGATTCACTTCGTTTTCTTGCTCGGCGATGTTGTTGAAAAGTCGCCGTCAGGCGGCACGTCGGCGCTCAACCGGATGGGACGCGGGCGCAACTACAGGTCCCACGGCACCAGGGTTAGCGGTTTGGAAGCGGCACAGAACTTCGTTGGTGGTATCTTGCAGCCGTGTATTCGGCTTGTGCAGCTTACGAGTTGCTTTGCTGGCCAGTTGACAGAGCTGGTAGCGATTGGACACATGAGAGAGTGCCCCAAAAACCAAATCAGAACGCATTGCCATATTCTCCTTCGTCAGTTGCCTGCCCGGCTGGCGACTCTTAACGTCGCCGGTGCAGCACGGGAGAGCCGAATGAATCAAGGGCTGCCCCAAATTTCCACCTTCAAACCGTTAGACGCTCAACATAGCCGTCTAGTTCAAAAATCTTGACGCACTTTTGTACGTCTTGAAATTAGCAATATACCGTATGGGTCATCCAGATTGCAGTCTTAGGAGTCCAAAGGCCCGTCATTCCCATTTTCGGCAGTCATCAAAACACACCGCAGGCATCATCAAAGAGCGTCGACTCATAAAGTATGATGCGGGAAATGGTTCACGGGCACATCAAATCACAATAAGCAACCTGCCCTATAAGGATGGCTCTCACGAATGTATACCGGTCAGAGGTTCAGGTCAACAGTTTTTTCAGAGCTTTTCCACCCTTTGAAGCGATCGCGGGAGCATCGCGCTGATTGGCGCATAAGATATTTATTCTAAATAGCATAGGATTATAGTTCGAGCGAGACAAAGAGGTGGATTCGGCGGTTCGACGACCTGTCAGTCGATTTTCAGGCAAATTGACCCGGAAGTCGAACCAACTGAGTCACTTTCGGTGATATCGAGGGTGCGACGGCCGTCCGTCCGGATCGAAAAGCCGGGGCCGCCCGTTTTGGTCGAAGCCGGATGCCGGTCGTCTCGCCCTTTCTTTCTGCTTTGGGGCGGCAAATAGCTCATCAAGGTGGAAAACGCCAACCACCAGCGAAAAGAGAACAGGAACCCCAAAGAGAAATGTATCCCAACCCGAATTCAGAACGGTTTCAGTCATCGGCGCCATCCGCAAGCCTCAAGGGCGTAAAGGCCATGTATTAAAGCAGACTTTGAGGTTATCGGTCGGAAATTAGAATTTCCTTAAGAACCAAGGTAACGGTGTTGTCGCAGGAGCGGTCAATGGCGCTTTTGAGGGAGTCGTCACGATTTACTGGACCGGTGGGAACCAACCCGTGGCCTGAAGATTGCTAATGAGCGAGACCTGCAACCGCACCGAGCTGGGCTGGCGGCTTTACGCCCAGTAGCTGCGGTCGAGGGTGCGGTACTGGATAGCCTCGGCCAAGTGGGATACGGCCAGGTGCTCGGCACCTTCGAGGTCCGCGACCGTGCGAGCCACTTTGAGGATGCGATCGTGTGCGCGGGCCGTGAGACCCTGCTGCTGCATGGCGCGCTCAAGCAGCCGCTCGGCGTCGGCGCCCAGTTCGCAGTGGGTTCTGATCTGGCGCGTGGTCATCTGCGCGTTGGCATAGATTTTCTCGCCGGCATTGCGGAAGCGCTGGCGCTGCCGATCGCGTGCGGCCATCACGCGGGTGCGAATCTGCGCGGAGCCCTCGGCCGCCGCACCGCCGCGCAACTCCTTGTATTGCACTGCCGGCACTTCGATATGAATATCGATGCGATCGAGCAGCGGGCCTGAGATTTTAGATACGTAGCGCTGGATCATTGGCGGTGTGCACATGCACTCTCGCGATTTGTCATTGAAGTAACCGCAGGGGCAGGGATTCATGGCCGCGGCCAACATGAACCGCGCCGGAAAGCTGAGCGACATCGAAGCGCGGGCAATGGTGACGGTGTGATCTTCAAGAGGCTGGCGCATGACTTCGAGCACATTGCGAGGAAACTCCGGCAGCTCGTCAAGAAAAAGCAGGCCGTTATGGGCAAGCGACACTTCTCCCGGCCGCGGCACGATGCCGCCGCCGATGAGTCCCGCATCGGAGATGGTGTGGTGAGGAGAACGAAAGGGCCGCTGCGTGACCAGGCCGGCGGCTGCGTCCAGCACACCAGCCACGGAGTGAATTTTTGTGGTCTCGAGCGCCTCCTCAAAAGTGAGTGGCGCCAGGATGGAAGGCAGACGCTTGGCCAGCATCGTTTTCCCTGAGCCGGGCGGGCCAATCATGAGAATGTTGTGACTGCCGGCTGCTGATACCTCGAGCGCGCGCTTGGCGGTATGCTGGCCGCGCACATCGCAGAAGTCTACACTGAAGTGCTGCAGCTCTCCGAGTAATTGTTGCGTATTGACGCGAAAGGGCTCCCGCTGGATGACGCCAACCACCGAGCTATTCAACAACTCAAGGACATCCAGGAGAGAAGAAACGGGATAGACGTTGACCCCTTCGACGACTGCGGCCTCTGCGGCGTTGGCTGCGGGCAAAATCAGGTTTGGGATATTTTTTTCGCGGGCCAGGATGGCCACGGGCAACATGCCGGGGATGGGCCGCAGGCTTCCGTCTAATCCCAGTTCGCCTACCAGGAGAAATTGGCTCAAGTCGTCATTGCGCAGAGCGCCATAGGCTCCGAGGACGCCGACGGCGATGGGAAGGTCGAAGCCGGAGCCCTCCTTCTTGAGATCGGCGGGCGCCAGGTTGATGGTGATGAATGTGGGAGGAATCAAATAGCCGGAGTTCTTGATTGCGGCGCGCACGCGGTCGCGGCTCTCGCGCACGGCGGCATCCGGCAGGCCGACCGTATGGAAGACATCCTTCTCGGCCACGGTGCCGCTGTAGTCCACCTCGACATCGATGAGGTTGGCGTCGATTCCGTAGACAGCCGCACTGAGGACTTTAAAGAGCATGACAAAAAGTTGAAGCGAGTGTATCAGAATACTGGGGTCAGCAATCTGTGACTCAGGCTACAATCTGATGCGTGACCACAAGTCTGTTTGACCTGTACAAGATCGGGGTCGGGCCGTCGAGCTCGCACACGATGGGGCCAATGCGCGCCGCTTGCCGCTTTGCCCGCGGACTCGCGGAGGGTAGTTTGCTTGACAGGCTTGCGCGCGTTCAGGTGGACCTATACGGTTCGCTGGCGCTGACGGGGCTGGGTCACGCGACCGATCGGGCAGTTCTACTGGGATTAGCAGGCAACGAGCCGGCGATGATCGATCCCGCCGCGATAGAGTCGACAGTCGCTGGAATTCGAGCGGCGCGGCGCATCGACCTAGCCGGAATCCGATCCATACCCTTCGACGAGGGCAGCGATCTTCTCTTTCACCGCGATATCATGTTTCCTCCCGGTGCGCATACCGAGCATCCTAACGGTCTGCGCCTCACGGTCTTCGATGCTGCGGGCGCCGTTACGGAGCAACGAACATTCTTTTCCGTCGGCGGCGGATTCATTATCGAAGACGCTGCACCGGGGACCGGGAAGACACAAACCTCGGCAGACCAGCACGCGGCCGTCGTTCCGTTCCCTTTCCACAGTTGCGTGGAATTGTTGACGATGGCCAGCGCCAACAACCTCTCGATTAGCCAAGTGATGCTGGAGAACGAGTGTGCGCTGGCGTTGCGAGACACGGAGCAATCACCGGTCGAGCAGGTACGCATGGGCATTGATCGCATCTGGGCGGCGATGCAGGATTGCGTGGTACGGGGCATGGCGGCAGAGGGCATTTTGCCCGGCGGGCTGAACGTTCGGCGACGTGCGCGGAGGTTGGCTGAGCGCCTGAGGGGGAGAGAGGCAGCGGGTCTGCGCGCCGATCCGCTTGCTCCGTTGGATTGGGTGACCGTTTACGCCATGGCGGTTAACGAAGAGAACGCCGCGGGCGGACGCGTGGTGACTGCGCCGACCAACGGAGCTGCGGGCGTGGTACCGGCAGTAGCTCACTATTATGATTGCTTCATACCTGCATCGGATCACGAAGGCATGATTCGCTACTTTCTTACTTCGGCGGCAATCGGTGTCCTTTATAAAGAAAATGCATCCATCAGCGGCGCTGAGGTAGGCTGCCAGGGCGAGGTGGGCGTTGCCTGCTCGATGGCCGCTGCAGGACTGACGGCTGCTCTCGGCGGCGGCAACGGACAAGTGGAACATGCCGCGGAGATCGCGATGGAGCATAATCTCGGGATGACATGCGATCCGATCGGCGGACTAGTGCAGATTCCCTGCATCGAGCGGAATGCGATGGGCGCGGCGAAAGCGGTACAGGCCTCGCGCATCGCGATGAATGAATCGGGAGAACACAAAGTTTCACTGGACCAGGTGATTCGGACCATGTATTTAACTGGTCTTGACATGCAGTCGCGCTACAAGGAAACGAGTCTTGCCGGACTTGCGTTGAACAGAATTGAATGCTGAAAAGAATGTGATGGCTCACTCAAGCTCAACGACTTTGTGTGCAATCGTAGTTCAGCAATCGTGAAGAAGGAACGATTCGCAATCGACGCCGTTCAATTTTGCGCATCGCTCCGCGATGAGCCGCAAGAAATTGTTGACGATTTTTCCACTCTCAATACGTTTTTTTCTTGACATCGGTGCAGCATAAATCTATACATTCATCAACTGCAATTTAAGTATTGCAGAATCGATGCAACCCATCGAAAAGGGAGAATAGGCAAATGGCAACTAAGAAAGCAGCCAAGAAGGCACCTGCGAAGAAGGCGGCGAAGAAAGCCGTGAAGAAGGCCGCGAAGAAGAAGTAAGCGGTTTTACCAACTAAAAGGCAACACTCGAGGGGGACGCTGCAAGCGTCCCCCTCAGTGTTTCTGCGGAAGGATTAGACTTGCAGAGAAGGGAACCAGAACTCAATCGCCATGACGCGCCGTCGCTGGATTGCCGAACACTGGGACGAGGCCAAAGCATCAATTGTGGGCGCGCAGGCCGCGCACATGGCGCGCGTTCTTCGCGCACAGCCGGGCATGGAGGCAGACGTGGTTGCCGGCGGCCGCGTGTTTCATGCTGAGGTGGCAGCGGTGTCGCCGAATGAGGTCCGCTTCAACCTGGTTACCGAAGTTCAGGCCGATCCCGCGCTGCCCGTGACGCTTGTCGTTGCGGTCTATAAGTTTGATCGCATGGAGTGGGCTATCGAAAAGGCGACCGAACTCGGCGTTGCGGCGCTGGCCCCAGTGATTGCGCAGAGAACAGAGAAGCACCTGGCGCAGGCGGCAGAAAAGCGCGCCGAGCGCTGGCGACGAATCGCGCATGAGGCAGCCCAGCAGTCGCGCCGCGCCGATGTGCCGCTCATTTACCAGCCAACGCCGCTGGCCACCCGCATTCGGGAGAGCTCTGACGCTCTGCGCGTGGTACTTGCGGAGCAGGAGCGCACCACGACCTTGCGCCGGCTGATGGAAGAAGCCATTGAGGCGGCCGGGGAACAGATGCCCTCGCTGGAGATCGCCATTGGGCCGGAAGGCGGATGGTCTCCTGCGGAAGAAGCGCTGTTTGACGCGAACGGATGGCGCGCCGCGACGCTGGGTCCGTGGATCCTTCGTGCGGAGACGGCTTCGATCGCCGCGCTGGCGGTTGTGGCTTCGTGCCTCGAGTGAGTCTCGCGCGCAGGCAGGCTCGCGCAGCACGTCCGGTGCCGGAAGCTGGCACGCGCAGACATTCTTGGTTTTTCCTTAGAGTGACACGCCGCGCTTCCAGGGGATGAAGTCGCTCTGATTGTGCTGTTCAGATTTGGTGAGCTCATCACCGCTGGCGACTTTGATGGAAAGCTCGAGGAGCTGTTCGGCGGACTCCTTGATGGTGGACTCGCCTTTGACGATGCCGCCGGCGTCGAAGTCGATGATGTCGCTCATCCGTTCGGCGAGGGTGGAGTTGGTGGAGATTTTTATGACGGGCGCAATGGGATTGCCGGTGGGCGTGCCCAGGCCTGTGGTGAAGAGCACAATGTTTGAGCCGGCGCCCACTTGTGCCGTCACGCTCTCGACGTCGTTGCCCGGCGTGCACTGCAGGTTGAATCCGCGCGCTGACACGTACTCTGGATAATCCAGCACGCCACAGATGGGCGAAGCGCCGCCTTTGCGGGCCGCACCGGCCGACTTAATGGCGTCGGTAATGAGGCCGTCGCGAATGTTGCCCGGCGAAGGATTGAAGGCAAAGTCGGAGTTGACGGCTCGAGCAGCGGCCGCGTAGGACTGCATCAGGCCGCGAGAATCGTCGCGCAAGCTCATCCGTTGTGCAACGATTTATCGAGTTCCTGTTCCACACCGTGCAACTCTGGAAACTCGGAGAGCAAGGCAGTGCCCCCTGCGCCCACAACCAGATCAGAGACGTAGCCGACTGTGGGGTTAGCCGAGATACCGCTGAAACCGTCAGAGCCTCCGCATTGCAATCCCAAGGTGAGCGCGGAGAGAGGCGCAGGCGCACGCTGGGCGCGATTGGCCTCGGCAAGCGCGGCAAAGGTCTGGTCCAGTGCCCGCTCCATCAGCTTCAATTCAGTTCCCGCGCTTTGTTGATCGACGATGATGACCGTCTTGCGCAGTTGCGGGTCGCGGGCGCGCAACTCCTCCATAAGAATGCTGGCCTGCGCGTTCTGGCAGCCCAAGCTCAGCACCGTGGCCCCGGCGACATTGGGGTGGTGGATGTAGCCGGCCAGCAGGCCGCAGAGTGCCTGGGAGTCCTGGCGCGTTCCCCCGCAGCCGCCCTGATGGGGGAGAAAGCGGACGCCATCGAGGTTGGGAAAGATGCGTTCACTGGGAACAGGCGCGGACTCTTCCCAAACCTTGCGTCCAGCGCCCTGGCTCTGAATCAGCTCACGCACATGACGGCGATAGCTCGAGTTGGTGCTGCCGTAGCCCAGTTCCTCTTCAAGAGCCTCGCGCATTTGCTCCACGTTGCGGTTCTCACAGAAGACCAGCGGCAGCACGATCCAGTAATTGCGCGTGCCCACCTGGCCGTCGGTGCGGTGGTAGCCCATGAAGGTGCGCCCGGCCCACGGGGATGCATCGGGAAGCGCCTGCGGTTGAGGATGCCGAACGGCAGTGTAGTCGGCGGCGCGGTGGCGAATGTTGCGTGTTGTAATCAGGCCGCCGCTTGGGATGGCTTCAACGACTTCGCCCACGACCATGCCGTACATCAAGATGAAGTCGCCGGGCTTGAGCGCCTTGATGGCCATTTTGTGCTTGGCGGGAATGGTCTGCGTGACCATGCAGGAGACGGGTGCATCGGGTGGGCCAAACCGCACCTCCGTGCCCAGGTCGAGCGTGGTCAACGCCACAAGAACGTTGTCGCGCAGGTCGAGTTTCAGGATCTTTTCCGGCATGGGGGCTCTTTTCCTAGTCTGCGGGGAAAACTTGCAGTCAAGAGAAAGAATACAACTCGGCATCCAAGCCGGGACAGCGGACGTGGGTCCGGTTAAAGATGTGCGAAGTGCAGAAGCAGACCCGCGAGCGCTCCTCCGGTAAGGTCGCCGACGATCGGAATCCAGGCATAGTGCCAGTTCGATCCACCCTTGCCGGGAATGGGGAGTAAGGCATGAATGAGCCGCGGACCCAGATCGCGCGCCGGATTGATGGCGTAACCGGTCGTTCCGCCGAGCGAGAGTCCAATGCCCCACACGAGGCTGCCAACCAGCCACGGTCCCATGCCTGCAGCCGGTCCTGACATGGAGACGCCATGGGAAAAAATGGCGCCGGCCACCAGGACAAGGACCGCCGTGCCTATTGCTTCGCTAATGACATTGAGAAGTGGGCTGCGTACCGCCGCGTTAGTGCAGAAGACGCCCAGCTTGTCCGCGGGGCCGGGCGTGAGCTTCCAATGTGGGGCATAATGCAGGCTCATGAGAGCCGCGCCGCTCATGGCGCCAAGCAATTGCGCCGACCAGTAGTAAAGGACGTGGGAGTAATCTCCATTTGTGACGGCGGCAGCCAGCGTAATGGCTGGGTTGAGGTGGGCGCCGGAACTGCCGAAGGCCTGCGCCACCATCACACCGCAGAGGACGCCCAGCGCCCACCCCGTGGAGACCACCATCCAGCCCGCATCGGCTGCATACGACTTGCGAAGCGTGACTCCGGCATTGACGCCGGTGCCCAACAGCACCAGAACCAGCGTGCCCATAAACTCGCCTAACCAAACTGAATGCATTTCTTCTTACCTTTGGACTACAGCGCCAGGTGGTGAACCGGCATACCCTGCAATCCGGGGATTATTTTGAGGAACCAGAGCATTCTCACCTGTCGACCCCATCTTCGCCAAGGGACAGCCCAGGCGGTTCACCGGGATCGGTCCTGCGGCAGGCGCTACGATTGAATTGATGAGCAGTGGTACTCGCGAGCAAAAGGCAAGGGACACGCGAATCCTTCTTTCTGGAGCAATCATGATCGGTTTATTCGCCGCCGTGCAACGGCCCGCGGCCCACCACTGGGCAATCGTGCTCCATGGCGGGGCCGGAATCATCGAACGCACCAGCATGAATCCCACAACGGAGGTGGCCTATCGCGCCTCACTTGGGCGGGCGACGCAAGCCTGGGCGCAGGTGCTCGACCGCGGGGATTCTGCGCTTGATGCGGTTGAAGCGGCCATCCGCATCCTTGAGGACGATCCGCTTTTCAACGCGGGGCGTGGCGCGGATTTTGCAGCGGATGGCAGGAATGAGTTGGATGCGGCCATTATGGACGGCTCAAATTTGCAAGCCGGGGCCGTCGGAGATGTGACGCGAACCCGGTATCCGATCTCGCTGGCGCGCGCGATGATGGAGAAATCGCCGCACGTATTTCTTGCGGGCCCGGGCGCCGATGAGTTCTCAGTCTATGCGGGACTTGAACAGGTGGAACCGAGTTTCTTCTTTACAGAACGGCGCTGGTAGGCGCTGGTGAAGGAACTGAGCAAGGAAGGCCTGCCGATTCCGCCGCGGCCTGCCGGTGCGCCCCCTCCGCCTGCTGTGCCGGTGGCCGATATCGAGACGCAGGACGCGCACAAATTTGGAACTGTCTGTGTCGTGGCCCTGGACCGCGCCGGCAACCTGGCCGCGGGGACATCGACGGGGGGCACGAATGCCAAGCGCTGGGGACGCGTGGGCGACTCGCCAATTATCGGCGCCGGTACTTACGCTTCGAACCAATCGTGTGCGGTGTCGTCTACGGGCACTGGCGAGTACTTCATCCGCCTGACAGTGGCGCGGACCGTTTGCGCGCTCGTCGAGTACAAAGGCCTCAAGTTGCAGCAAGCGGCCGACGAGGTAATCCACAAAGAACTTACTGGGCTGCACGGCGACGGCGGCGTAATTGCTATCGCTCCCGATGGGGAGATGGCGTGGAGCTTCAATACCCCCGGCAAGTATCGCGCGAAGCTGGCTGAGGGCGGCAAGCTGCAGGTTGAGATTTACGACGACGAGCCGTAGCCATCACGCCGATCGTCCTGCGCTAAACTGTCGCCATGGCGCTGGAATTTACAACCTCGTACATTGAGGATGCTGTCGCGGTCTTTCGCCACTACAAGCGGCTCGCCGAGCGGGCCATGACGCAAGTGACCGACGAACAACTCTTTGCTGCCATCGACCGGGAGGCCAACTCTATCGGCATCATCGTGAAGCACATGGCGGGTAACATGCGCTCGCGCTGGACCGGTTTCCTGACCACAGACGGAGAGAAGCCGAATCGCGATCGCGACCGCGAATTCGTTGACCCGCCGGCCACGCGCGAGAAGCTAATGGCCGAGCGGGAGAATGGTTGGGATTGTGTCTTCAAGGCACTTGAACCGCTTGGCGATGTGGACCTGGGGCGGACGGTGACGATTCGCGGCGAAGGGCACTCCGTGATGCAGGCAGTCAATCGCCAACTGGCGCATTACTCGCACCATGTTGGGCAGATTGTGTTGCTGGCAAAACACTTTGCATTTGACCACTGGCAATCGCTGAGCGTGCCGCGCAACCAGTCGACCGATTTTAATCGCAAGGTTGCAGCGGGCGAAGTCAGCCAGCGGTAAGCGATCGGCATGAGTCTTCTCGTGGCCCGGATCAATTCTTCCCGGCTTCGAGACCGCGTGCCGGTCCACGCAGCAAAGGTGGCTGAAGGCTCTTGGAAGCAACCCCGTGATGGCGTCCGGAGACCGGGCGAAGATTTCGCTGGTATGATGTTGCCCATGGAAACCATTCAATACATCCTGCCATCCGACCGGATCCCCCGCGTCTGGTATAACGTACTTCCCGACCTGCCCAAGCCTATGGCACCGCCGCTGCATCCCGGCACGCACAAGCCAATCGGCCCGGACGACCTTGCTCCCCTGTTCCCGATGAGCCTAATCCTGCAGGAAGTAAGCGGTGAGCGCGAGATCGAGATTCCAGAAGAGGTGCGGCAGATTTACGCGCAGTGGCGTCCGTCCCCCTTGTTTCGAGCGCGCCGCCTTGAGAAGGCTCTGGACACGCCCGCGCACATTTACTACAAGTACGAGGGCGGAAGCCCGGCGGGCTCGCACAAGCTGAACACCGCTGTGGCGCAAGCGTATTACAACAAGAAAGATGGCACCAAACATTTGTCCACCGAAACCGGAGCCGGGCAGTGGGGCTCGGCGCTTGCCATGGCCTGCTCGTTTTTCGGTCTGGACTGCAAGGTCTTCATGGTGCGCGTGAGTTATGACCAGAAGCCTTATCGGCGCGCCTTGATGGAGGTATTCGGCGCCCAGGTGACGGCGAGCCCCAGCATAGAGACGGAATCCGGCCGGGCGATCCTGGCCCAACACCCTGACTCTAACGGGTCGCTGGGCATTGCAATCTCGGAGGCCGTGGAAGTGGCGGCCAAGGACCCGAACACTAAGTACGCACTGGGCAGCGTTTTGAATCATGTGCTGCTGCACCAAACCGTGATCGGCCAGGAAGCGATTGAGCAGATGGCGCTGGCGGGCGACGATCCTGACGTAATCATTGGTTGCACCGGCGGCGGGTCCAATTTTGCCGGGCTGGTGATGCCCTACATTGGCCGCAAGGTCGAGGGCAAGAGCAGTGCGCGCGTCGTAGCCGTCGAGCCGGCTGCTTGTCCCAGCTTGACCAAGGGCCGCTTTACCTACGATTTTGGAGACACCGGCCACCTGACCCCGCTGGTGAAGATGCACACCCTCGGTAGCACGTTCATGCCGCCGGGAATCCACGCGGGCGGTTTGCGGTACCACGGAATGGCGCCGCTGGTTTCGCACGTTCTTGACCTTGGACTGGCCGAGGCCGTGACGGTGCAACAGTTGGATGCCTTTGCGGCGGGTGTTCAATTTGCGCGCGCCGAGGGGATTGTGCCCGCGCCCGAATCCAACCACGCGGTTGCCGTGGCGATCGACGAAGCCCTGAAGGCAAAGGTGGAGGGGAAGACGCGCACTATCCTATTCAACCTCAGTGGGCATGGGCACTTCGACATGCAATCCTACATTGCCTACCAGGCGGGGAAGCTGGAGAACTACGACTACCCTGCGGAGGAGATTGCGATGGCGCTGGCGGGATTGCCTGCGTTCGAGTAAGGAACCCGGCAGATTTTCAGCCGACCAAGCACCAAGGCCATCCCCACGGGGATGGCCTTGGTGCTTGAAGCGGAAACTGAATTGAGATCTAAGGCTGAACCGGATTGCCGAGCCTTCCAGGATTCCGAGCCATAGCCTTCTCGGTGAGCACCTTGTGCGCATTGTCTTCCAGCGCCTGGGCCTCGGGCAGATACGTAACTGCTTTCTGAATCTCAGGGTCCCAGTCAGCCAGAATGCGCAGCCCTTGCAATTGTCCGAACTGGATGGTGACGATCTTCTCCTTGATACGTGTCTTCAGCCAATCGGAGACGCCGTTGATGTCAACGTCGGTCCACTCGATCTTCTGGGAAGTAAGGAATTTTTTGAAATCGGTCAATACTGCTTCGTCCACCTGGAAGTTCTTGTCAACCGCGTGGGTCGATACGTAGACCGGCGCAAAACGGAAGAACACGTCCCTATCCATGAGTTCTGTTTGAAACTGATTGGCCTCGGGCGTTTCGATCTTTTCGTCGGGCGTGATGCCGCCGCCACCGTACACCGTGCGGCCCGAATCGGTGAGCTTGACCTCCTGATTTGTGGAGTTCGAAGGCAGCGCCCCGGCGTGGTTGTAGTAGTAGTCGTAGAGAGAAACGCCCGCGTAGTTGCGTTGGATAAGGCGGCCCGACGGCGTGTAGTAGTGATAGGTGGTCAGCGCTAGTCCTGTGTTCTCGCTCAGGTTGTAGACGGTCTGCACCAGCCCCTTGCCGAAAGTCGTCTCGCCCACGATAAGCGCGCGATCGTGATCCTGCAGCGCGCCGGAGACAATCTCTGCTGCCGAGGCGGTGCCGCGATTGACCAGCACGACGATAGGAAAAGTCTTTCCGCCGTTGCCGTGGGTCGCCGTGTAGTTCTGGTCAGGATACGCGCGCCCACGCTGGGAGACGATCGTCTGTCCCTTTGTCAGAAGGTGGTCGCATACGTCCACCGCCTGGGTGAGCAGCCCGCCGGGATTGTTGCGCAGGTCCAGCACGAGACCCTTGAGGTCGCCGAAGCTCTCGATCGCCGCCGTCATCTCATCGCCGGTTGTTTCCTGGAACTGGGTGAGGTGAATGTAGCCGATGCCAGGACGAATCTCGTATTTGAGGTCGACCGATGGGTGAGGAATCTCGTCGCGGATCAGGTCAAAGACGAGCGGGGCAGCCTGGCCGACACGGATTGTGGTCACCTGCACATGGGTACCCTTCGGTCCCTTGAGCGCCTTGGCTACCTGATCAGAGGTCCAGCCGTCGGTGCTTTTGCCGTCGACGGCAGAGATGATATCCCCCGGATGAATGCCGGCGCGGAACGAGGGCGTATCTTCATAAGGCGTAATGACGTAGACCTTGTTGCCCTGTTGCTGAATAATCATCCCGACGCCGTAATAGAGGCCACGCTGGTCTTCGCGCAGGTGGGCATAGGCTTTGGGATCGTAGAAATTGGAGTGCGGGTCGAGAATCCGGAGCATACCCGGAATCGCCCCGTCGTAGATGGCTGCGTCTGCCTTGTCGCCGGTGATCGGCTCCGCGTAGTTCTTCTCCACCGTGGCATACACATTGGTGAACGATTTGAGGCTGTCGCGCAGCTGGCTTTCGTCCGTTGCGGACTGCGCACCGACCCGGCGCTGCAGTACCGTGCCAACGACGGCGCAGACGGCGAAAAAGAGCACCACGGTAAAGAGTGCGCGGCGTGCGCGGGGAGTCATAAGTGAGTGGAACCTCCGAACAACTGGCGGCTACCCGCGGTCTTCCCCTTCACTGAGTCCCAAACCGCACCTGCTGCGGGAATACTCCCGGAGAAAAATTCGCCTTGCCCGTATCCGGCAAGGCTCAGGAAATTGGGAAACCGCTTGAAAGGGCTCCGCAGAACCATCCCAGGCTAAAGTATAGCACCGGCTTGTTTGACTCCGGCAGCGGCCATTCCGGTAGCGGCGAAGCGCCGCCCGGCCCGTCGAGGCCCCTCTGAAAACAGACGAAAAGTGTCGATCGCTCTTCGATTGTGGCACTTGGGATGGCGGATCTGGGTAAGAGCCGGATCGGACTGCGACGCCCGCTCAAAACGTCGACCCAGGGTTGGGGACGCGATTCGGGCTCGATTTGGATGGGGAACGTTCTGACGGCAAGCCGCGGAAATGATCGCGGGAATCGCGTTACTGCTGCCAAGGCATTTACAATGGCGTCTATGCTTCAGGTGGAGTTTTAGTGTTCCTGACGTGTGCTGACCTTATGACCTTAAGATTCCTTCGCATTCCCGCAGCGATCGTCTTCGGTACGGCGCTTCTTGCCAGTCCCACGCTTTTGCTTGCCCAGAACAGCACGCAACAAAGCCCATACGGGGGCGAAACAGTGGAGGACATCATTGCCCGCGTGAATGACCAGATCATCACGCGCTCAGATTATGAGCGCGCGATGGCCGAGTCGGACCAGGAAGCGCGCCAGCATGGAGCTACAACGCTGCAGGAGATTTCGGAGTCCCACAAAGACCTGCTCCGAAACCTGATCGACCAGCAGTTGTGGCTCTCCAAAGGCAAGGAACTGGATATAACTGGGGATACTGAGCTGATTAAGCGCCTCGACGATATTCGCAAGCAATACCATATGGACTCGCTTGATGACCTGGAGAAGGCCGCTAAGGAGCAAGGGGTCTCGTTTGAGGATTTCAAGGCCAACATCCGCAACGGCATCATCACCCAGGAGGTGATGCGCGATGAGGTAGGCTCGACGATTCGGATCACTCCTGGCGAAGCCGAGCGCTATTACGAGCAGCACAAGCAGGATTACACGCAGCCTGAGAGCGTTCGCCTGAGCGAAATTCTGATTTCCGACGGTAGCTCCGGCGATGCGGCCAAGGTTGCGGCTGCTAAAGCAAAAGCCGACGACATGGAGGCGCGACTGCGTGCTGGTGGCGACTTCAGCCAATTAGCCAAGACCTTCAGCGACGGCCCCACCGCGGCCGAGGGTGGCGATCTGGGACAGTACCAGCCCGGCGCGCTGCCCAAGCTGCTTGAAGAAAAAACATTTCCCCTCAAGGTCGGCGCATTCACCGACCCAATCCTGACCCGCCAAGGCTACATCATTCTGAAGGTGGTGCAGCACAACCCGAGCGGCCCGCGCCCATACAAGGACGTGGAGGATCAGGTCCAGGATGCGTTTTACATGAGCCAGATGGAGCCGGCCATTCGTGCCTATCTGACGAAGATGCGCGAAGACGCCTTCATCGACATCAAGCCTGGTTATACAGACACAGGCGCGAGCCCGAACGAAACCAAGCCGGTCTACAGCGCCTACACGCCCCCGGCCCCGAAGAAGAAGGCGAAGATTGAGCGCACGCGCTTCCGCGAGACTACGCGCACTTTCCGGCAGAAGTCCCCGCAGACCAAGGTTGCCCCGGCGTCCAATGCGCCAAAGGTAGTGAAGACTGGCTGGTTCAGAAAGAAGCACGCAACGAGCACCCAGCCTGCGGTCGAGAAGCCGGGCAAAAAGGAAAAAATTCGCTACGGTCAAAAGCCGCGCGAGGCTTTGCCGGCCGCGCCGAATGGCACCGTGGAAAATGCCGGTGCTCTCCCGGAGACAGCTTCGAATGCGGCGGAGCTGGCGAATCCGCTTGAAGTTGCCGCTCCCACGCAAAAGACGCGCTTCAGCGCGCGCGCCAGGACGCCCAAAAAACCGAAATCCAAAGGCGCGCCAACCGACGCGCTGGCACCCGCGCCGCCCGATGCGGCCGAGGTTGCCGACCGGGAAATGCAAAACCGCCCGCTTGGCCTGGCCGGGGATACCGCATCGAAGAAGAAAAAGCATGAGACTACCGAAGCCGAGAAGACGCGCCTCGCGGACAAGAAAAAACAGCCTGAAACCGCGAAACCGCAGCCGCAGTTTACTCCGGCGCCCCAGGAGCCCGGAGCACCCGCACCCACTCCTCAGCCGCAACAGTAGCACCGCGGATTTAGAAGACACGGCGAGTCTGGGAACCGTTCCCAGGCTCGCTTTGCATTAGAAATCAAGAATGGAGCGGGTTCGCCCCCGCAAAAAAGCCAAATCAACTGGTTCTTATTCGTGAACATGGTAGGCCATCGTTCGCCGATATTCTGCCCCCGTTTTAAGGGTTCCGCGGGGTCGCAACGGATGATCGCGACTCGTCGTCGTAAACCGGCAAGCGTGGTATTCTTGACCGTCATGGAAGCAGGCGTTCACGCTTGCTCCGTCCAGGCAGGCTCATGAAAGACATCTATATCGCCGATATCGCTGCGTTTGACGAAGGCAAAATCTTCGACGGCTTTTTTCTTGTTCTGTCCAAGCAGCAACGAACCACCAAGACCAACAAGCCTTACCTGAGCCTCACGTTGGGCGACAGGACAGGTCAACTCGAAGGCCGCGTGTGGGAGCCGGGTGATCCGCGCATCGCCAAGGCTTTCGAAAAAGGCGATCTTGTGAAGGCCCGCGGCAGCGCTTCGCGGTTCGACGACCGGCTGCAGATGAAGATCGACCAGCTTCGCGTAGCCACCGCGCTCGAGGTGGACAAGTCCGACATGCTCCCCTCGACAACGTATGACGTCTCCGCCCTATGGAGCCAACTGCAGGCGAGCGTCGAGAGCCTTACCAATCCCGATCTCAAGCTCCTGGTCGCGACCATCCTTAACGACCCGGCCATCGCTACTGCTTATCGCGAGGCCCCCGCTGCACGGCAACTTCATCACGCTTGGCTGGGCGGGTTGCTGGAGCACGTGGTGAGCCTGCTGAGCCTGGCTGACCGCGTGGCGGCCCATTACCCGCTGCTTGACCGCGACTTGCTGCTCACCGGCGTGATTCTTCACGACATCGGCAAGATTCGCGAACTCTCCTGGGAAATTGGATTCGATTACACGATTGAAGGCACGCTGCTCGGCCACATCCAGATGGGCATCGACCTTGTTGAGAAAACGATGGCCTCGCTGCCCGCTTTCCCTGACCGTCTGCGGACGCTTGTTCTCCACATGATCCTTTCGCATCACGGCAAGCTGGAGTTCGGTTCGCCCAAGCTCCCCATGATTCCCGAGGCTCTGGCTCTCAACTTTGTGGATGACCTTGACGCCAAAATGCAGGCCGTTGCGAGCGAATTTGATAAGTCGCTCCGCGAAGGCAAAGGGCCGGGTGAGCTGACAGGAAAGGTTTGGTCGCTCGACAACCGGCAGTTGGTGAACACCAAGCGGTGGCTGGGGGAAGGATAAAGGCAGGGAGCGGTTTCCCGCTGTCCAGGCCCATTTACTTTCTCTTTTCTCCTACTTCAGAAACCACGCCCATTGCTCAGTCGTCAGTGGCACCACCGAGAGCCTGCCGATCACCAGGAGCGGCGAACCGGCGAAGAGTTTCTCGGCCTTGATGGCAGCGAGTTGCTTCGGGTTCTTGAGCCGCTTGCCGGCCATCACTCGAACCACGGGGACCTTGGGATCGGTTGGGTCCACGCTTATCACGGTTCCGGTGCCCACGGCCGTCCGTTCGTCGCCCGTGTGGTAGAAGATCCACTCGGTTCCTACCTTCATCTCCCGCAGATGTTTGACGGCCGTCGGGTTGGTGACGCCGTCCCACACGGTTTCCTTGTCGCGCAGAAAATCGTCAAAGGAGTATACATCCGGTTCGGACTTGAAAAGAAAGTAGGTCATGGCATCCATCCTAGGCGAGATGCCGGGAATAGGAAATAGGGAACTGGCCGAGTCCGCCGGGTTCTACGAGGACGCGCTTGAAATCTATCGAGCCCACGCACCGGCTCGGGACCTGGCCGACGCGCTACGCGAATACGCGCTGCTAAAAAGCGAGATGGACGACCTCGAAGAAGCGGCGTGCTTATGGTATGAAGCCAAGGATTTCCACGAGAAAGCAGGCTTCGAAGCGGGCATTGCAGATAGTCGTCGTACATCGTCTTCCTGCTGGGTCGGTAACTGCAGTCTCCGGTACAATGGATTCAATATGATCCGTTTCTCCACAGCCGGCGAGTCCCACGGCGAGGCGCTGATTGCCCTCATCTCCGGGCTGCCCGCAGGCATCCCCGTCGATCTGGAATTCGTGAACCGGGAACTGTGGCGGCGCCAGCAGGGATATGGCCGCGGCGGGCGGATGAAGATTGAAACCGACAAGGCCCACGTGCTTTCCGGCGTGCGGCACGGAAAGACCATCGGCTCACCGATTGCAATTGAGATTGTCAACCGCGACTGGAAGAACTGGGAAGAGAAGCTGCCAGTGTCTGCAGGCGACCCGGCGAAACACCAGGCGGTTGCCTCTCCGCGCCCGGGCCACGCCGACCTGGCTGGCGCCCTGAAGTACAACTTTCCCGACGCCCGTTACGTTCTGGAGCGCGCATCGGCCCGCGAGTCCACCGGGCGGGTGGCCGCAGGCGCCTTCGCCAAGCTGATGCTGCGGGAGTTGGGCATCGAGGTGGCCAGCCATGTGATTCGCGTTGGCCACGTTGAACTTGATCGTACGGCCAGTTGGGACGAGATCACGGCAGTGGTTGCCAAGGACGAAACCGTGCTCAGTTGCGTCGATAGCGCGACCGAGGCGCGCATGAAGGAAGAGGTCGAAGCTGTTTCCCGCACCGGAGACACGGTGGGGGGCGTCTTCGAGGTGGTGGTCCATGGCGCGCCGGCTGGCCTGGGCACATACGCAAACTGGGACGAGCGGCTCGACGGGCTGCTGGCTTGGTCGGTGATGAGCCTGCAGGCCGTCAAGGCCGTCGAAATCGGTCGCGGCGTTACGGCTGCCGAGTCGTTTGGCTCGCAGGTGCACGATCCCATCCAATACGCAGCCAAGGAGAATGGCAACCCGACCCGCTTTACTCGGCCGCATAACAATGCCGGCGGACTTGAGGGCGGCGTGTCGAACGGCGAAGATATCGTGGTGCGGGGCTACCTGAAGCCGATCTCGACCCTGCGGCGCCCATTGGAGTCGGTACGATTCGACACCCGCGAGGCTACCAGCGCCAGCTACGAAAGAAGCGATATCTGTGTGGTGCCGGCCGCGGGAGTGGCGGCGGAGGCCATGGTGGCGCTCACAATTGCCGGCCTGGCCCAGCAGAAGTTCGGCGGCGACTCAATGCTGGAGATGAAGCGAAACTTTCACGGATACATCGAACAGATACGGAGCTTTTAGCAAGCGAAAATGATTCTCAAGATTCTCAAATACCCCGACCCGATTTTGTCGCAGCCCGGCGAACCGGTTACTGAGTTCAGCGCCGAGCTGCGCAAGTTGGCGGCAGATATGTTCGAGACCACTTACGCCTCGCAGGGCGTCGGATTGGCCGCGCCGCAGGTGGGTGTGTCGAAACGCCTGACGGTGATCGACCTGAGCATGGGCAAAAACCCAAAAGAGAAGCTGGTGCTTGTCAATCCTGAGATCATCTTCAGCGAGGGCAAGCTCTACGAAGAAGAAGGCTGCCTGAGTTTCCCTGACATTCGCGAGAAGGTCGTGCGCGCCGCGAAGGTACGCATCCGCGCGCAGGACGAGCACGGCAAATGGTTCGAGATGGACGGTGAAGAACTTCTGGCGCGCTGCTTTCAACATGAGATCGACCACCTCGACGGAGTCCTGTTTCTTCTTCGCATGAGCGCCCTCAAGCGCAGCCTGAATCTGCGCAAGATCCGCAAGATGCAGGCCGACGGAGAGTGGTAAAGCAGTGAAACTTGTCTTCTGCGGCACGCCGACCTTCGCCGTTCCAACGCTTGAAGCTCTTCTTGCCGCAGGCCATGAGATCCCGCTGGTGGTTTCGCAGCCTGACCGGCCCGTGGGCCGTGCCCAGACACTCACCGCGTCTCCGGTCAAACAGGTTGCGCAAGCCGCCGGACTTGCCGTTGCACAGCCAGAGAAGATTCGCTCAAACGCCGACTTCCGCGGACAACTTGAGGCCGTAGCTCCCGACGCCATCGTGGTTGTCGCGTACGGCCGCATCCTTCCGCCGTGGATGTTGACGCTGCCGAGCCTGGGCTGTATCAATCTGCATGGGTCTCTGCTGCCGAAATATCGCGGAGCAGCACCGATCCAGTGGTCGGTAGCCATGGGCGACGCGTACACAGGCAACACCACCATGCTGCTTGAAGAGGGCCTGGATACCGGCCCCATTCTCCTGCAACAAACCGTCGAGATCCCGCCCGATCAGACCGCCGTGGAACTGTTTGACGTGCTCGCCAAAGCCGGCGCACCGCTGGTTGTCGAGACACTTGCCGGCATTGCCGGCGGAAGCATCAAGCCGCGGCCGCAGAACCACGAGTTCGCCACGTTCGCGCCGCTGCTCGATCGCGAGGACGGGCGGATGGATTTTGCGCTCCGCACCGCGCGCGAGCTTTACGATCATTGGCGCGGCTTTCAGCCCTGGCCTGGCGCGTTCACGACCCTTGAGGGCAAGACGCTTATTGTGCATCGCATGACCGTTGCCGAAGCCGATAGCGTTTCCGTGCCTGCCCCCCCCCCGCTGCCGGGGACGATTCAAGCTGTGAATCATCGCTTCTTTGTTACCTGCGCCGGCGAAACCTGGCTCGAACTGGTGGATGTTCAACTCGAGGGCAAAAAGCGGATGGCCGCGGCGGAGTTTTTGCGCGGAACAACTCCCGGCGCACTCGCGCGGCTCGGTTAGCTGCCTTGGCCGCCATTTCTCCAGCACGCAAAGTCGCATTCCAGATCCTCATGGCCGTTGAGCGAGGCCAATCGCGCTCTGACGTCCTGCTGCGCGGCAAAGCGGTGAATACGCTCTCGGCTCCCGACCGCAACCTGGCCACGGCCCTGGTGCTAGGCGTACTTCGCTGGCAGATCCTTCTGGATCGGCAACTCAAGAGCTTCCTCAACAGGCCAGGCGCCCGGCTGGATGCGGAGATTCGGATCGCACTGCGCATGGGAGCCTTTCAGTTGCTTCATCTCGATCGCATCCCGCCGCGTGCCGCGATCGACGAGAGCGTGGAACTCGCCAAACTGGCAGGCCACCATTTCGCATCGAGGATGGTGAACGCAGTGCTGCGCAAGTTAACCGGCAGCAGCGACGCTATGCGCGCAGAGCCGTTGGAGGAGAATGCCGCGGAATTAGCCCTTGCCCAGGCCCATCCGGTGTGGATGGTGGAGCGCTGGGCTAATTTTTACGGGCTCGAAGCCGCGCGTGCAAATTGCCATCACGGACAGACTCAGCCCGCGCAGACAGTTCGCATCAAGGGATGTGACACGGAGGCGGAACTTGCCCAGGCCAGAATCACCCTTGAGCCGGCCGAATTGCTTACAGCTGCTCGCAAGGTGGTTGCAGGCGACGTAACGGCGACGGCTGCCTTCCGCGAGGGACGTGTCCGCTTGCAGGACGAAGGTTCGCAATTGGTGGGAGAGATTGCGGGGGCCGGGAACCCGGCTTCGGTTCAGGCGATTCTCGATGCCTGCGCCGCTCCGGGCGGCAAGACGCTGATCCTTAGCGAGCGCAACCCTGGGGCGCAGATCGTAGCCTGTGATTCCAGCCCCGATCGGCTTGCCCAAATGCGCAGTCGCTTCGCAGCGCATCAAGAGCGGATTGAGTGCCGTCTGGCTGATGCAGCCATGCTCAAAGAGGAAGCAGTCTTCGATATTGCGCTGGCAGACGTGCCTTGCAGCGGTACCGGCACGCTGGGCCGCAACCCTGAGATTCGACACCGGCTGCGCATTGCGGACCTTGCGCGCCAGGCAAAGCGGCAGCGGGCAATCTTAAGCGCCGCGCTGCGCGCGGTTCGGCCGGGAGGTCGCGTTGTTTACTCCACCTGCTCGCTGGAGCCGGAAGAAAACCAGCAAGTCGTTGCGGCGTTTGTGGCTGAAGGCGCAGAGGCCCGCCTGGTATCGCTTGAAACCAGCATCCACGTCCTGCGTGACACGAATGTTGTCACAGGTTCCGGTGCGCATCGGCTGCGCGCATCTCTAACGCCGGAAGGCGCAATACGGCTGCTGCCCGAGGTCTTCAACTCCGACGGTTTTTATATCGCAATGTTGGAAAAAGTCTGATAAAGCAAGAACCCTGACGAGGCAATAAAGTCGCCTATTCCGGCCCCAGCTTGAGCGCTGCATAGTCCTTGCCCACGATTCCGCACAAGACTTCCACCACCAGCTCATGATCGGCGCGCTGCGGAAGTCCTGAGACGGTTACGCTGCCCACAATGCCCGCGCCCGATACAGCGAGGGGAAACGATCCGCCGTGTGAAGCGTAATCGCTGATTGGAAGACCGCGAGCCTCGAGCGAGTCGTTCTTCTTGAGCATGAGCAGTCCCACGCCGTAGGAACTGCGATGAAAGCGCGCCACCACGCTGCTTTTGCGCCTGACCCATTCCACATTGTCGGGTGTTGTGCCATTCAGCGCGGAGTAAAACAGCGGTTGCCCGAAGCGCCGCACGTCGATCACGATCGACAGGCCGCGTTCTTCAGCCATGGTTCGCAAACGGAGCCCAAGCTCCCATGCCAATTGCTCATCCATCCGCGGTAATTGCAGCTCACTCTCCTGCAACGCCACCCGATCCAGATCTTCGCTCAAACCCATAAAGTTGTCGTCTCCGTGAACAAACTCAAATCCGCCTGCTATCTCGCCACCACCAGCTTGACCATCATACTCTGGTCCATCCGTGTTCCCGCGGCCGGCGTTTGCGCCGTCACGGCGCCAGGCTTAATGGGCATTCTCGGCAATTCACCTCCGTTGCCGATGGACCCGACTGAGATATTGATGTAGACGGGGGTCTCAGCCCTGATCCCCACCCGGGCCAGTTCACTTTCGACGCTCACCACCGGCAATCCAACCAGGTTTGGCATCACGTAACCATCTGGCGCCTCATCACCGGGCGCCGCCACCAGCAGATTCACGCTGGGCTGCGCAATGTCCTGTGCATGGGCCGGGGGATCCTGGGACAGCACTGTTCCCTCTTCGCCTTTTGCGTCGGGCAGACGCGCAATTGTCGCCACCTCAAGTCCCGCGCGGCGCAAATCCAACTCCGCCACGCGCTCCTGCAGCCCCACCGTGCCAGGTACGTCAACCATTTGCGGGCCTAGGCTTTCGGCCACACGCACCTTCCACTCGCGCCGCACCACCGTCCCTGGTTCCGGCGATTGAGAAAGAATGTGCCCGGCGGCTACGTCGCCAGAAAAGTAACGGTTATCCACGTCGAGGTTCAGCCCCAACCCCGCGGTTTGGCTGCGCGCATCCGCAATCGTCATACCCTTGAGCGACGGCACCTGCACCTCGGCCCCATGAATGGCAAAGTGCATGGTCGTGATGGCCGCAAGCAGAGCCGCCGCCACAAGAAGCATCAACAGCGACGCCACCTGAAAGAAATTCAGAATCGATGTCTTGTTCATCCTTGCGGCTCACTCATAATGGCTAATTTCCCCGTGCTCTATCGTAAATTGTCCGTCACCGGCTCGGGGTGAATCGTCACCCGCTGTACCTCGGGACAATCGAGCTTGAAGCGATCCTCGAGGGCCGTGATCACCAAGTGCACTTGTTGCATGGGCAGATCGTCAGGCAGTGTGCAATGGCAGGAAAGGTAAATGTGCTCAGCCGTGCGTCCCACGATGATTTCGTGAACGTCGATCACCTCGCGAAAAAGCTGTGCTGCATTGCGCAAAGCCTGCTCGATCTTGCGATTTTCCTCCACCATCTCTTCCGGCTGCTCGATGGTGGCCGGCTCGCTTTCAATATGGGTAAGCACGGCGTCGATTTCAGGAGCTACACGCAGGATTTCAGCCTCGAGCGCGCTCACAAATCCATGCGCAACGCGCAGCGGCATCTTCTCGTCGAGCTCGACGTGCTGCTCCACACGCAGCCGCCCATGATGAGATTGCACGCTCAGTTCATGAACGCTCACGTTGTTGCGCGCGGCGACCGCCCGCACGCGGTCGAATACGCTCTCGGCCCGGGCCTCGCGGGGCACCGTGTGGATGACCACATCGGCTTGCGGAAGCGCGCGGTGGACCGCATCGGTGGCCGACTGCACCAGCTCCCCGGTGTGCTCAAACGTGAAGCGCCTGGGTAGCGCCAGCGTGAGATCTGCGAAGTACCCCGGACCCGCACGGCGCACCCGTGCCTGCTCCACCGCCAGGACGCCGTCTACCTGTTCCACTTCGCGGACCAGCCGCAGCCGCGTCTCCGCCGGCACTTCGTCCATGAGCACCGCAACGGTTTCGCGGCCCAGGTGCAGCGTCAGGCGCAGGATCAGAAGCGAGACCACCAGGGCCGCGAACGGGTCAGCGTACCTGAGCCAGCCGATACCATAGCGCGTCCCCGTCCAACTCGCCCCCAGGCCACAGAGCACGGCAAGCGTAACCCATATGTCGCTGGCAAAATGGAAGGCGTCTGTGGCCAGGGCAGGCGAGCCCGTCAGCAGCGCCACCGTGCGCAGTTGCCGCGAACGCCAGTAGTCCACGGCGATTGAAGTCAACAACACGAGTACCGGCCAAATCGAGTGGTGCAGCTCCGTGGAGTGCCGAATAATCCGGTTAAGCGCTTCCCAGATGATCCACGCGCAGGAAAGCGCCATCAGGATTGCTTCACAAAATGCGGAAAGGTTTTCGACCTTGCCGTGGCCGTAGGTGTGATCCTCGTCGGCAGGCTTGTCGCTAACCTGCACGGAAAAGAAGGTGAGTGCCGCGCCCACCAGGTCCAGCCCCGAGTGGGCCGCATCCGACAGCACGCCCAGCGAACCTGAAAGCAGGCCAGCCGCAAGCTTGAGCACTGTCATGGCGCGCCGCCGCGATCATGGATTGCCGCGCCACGCGCCGCTTGGCGGCAGAGGATTCCGCCACGGTTAAGGCGGGCTGGCTTGGGACAGGCGAACGTGGGCGCGGTTCCGGTCATCGAGTTTCCAGACGAGATCTTAGATTAAAGTGATCGCTTGCCGTGTACAACCCGGCGATGCCGAAGGTATAAGGCTGCCATGCGCATTCTTCAAAATCAGTGGACTGCATCAACTCGAGCATCTGCGGCGGAGACGGAAAACGCCGACCGACGTGGGCAGATAGTTGTAGGGTCCTGCTTCCCGTAGACCAGCCGGCCGATAGCCGGCAGGACGCGCCGGAAGTACACCGCATAGGCCTTGCCGATCAGCCCGCCGGGCTCGCTGAACTCCAGAATCCCCAACTGTCCGCCCGGTTTGAGAACGCGAAAGAACTCCCGCAGGCCCGCCTCGTAGTTGGCAAGATTGCGGAAGCCAAATGCCGTCACAATCAGATCGAGCGACGCGTCCTTGAGCGGCAGATGGAGCGCGTCGGCCTCCAGAGGACTGCGTACGGGTCACCTGCATCCGCGAGCAGTTTCACCAAACTTTCGTGCTCCCCGGCTCAGCATCCCGCGCGCAAAGTCCGCGGCCACAATCGGCCGCGCATCCCTTGGGTCGATGCTTGAGCAGCGCCATGGTCATGTCGCCTGTGCCGCAACAGATGTCGAGAACCGCGGCATCAGGATCTCGAGGATGGGCTGAAAACGCCGCGCCGCGCGCCGCCACCAGAGCCGGTCCACGTTGGCCGAGAGCACATGGTTCAGCAGGTCATAACGGGGCGCGATGGAGTCGAACATGCGGCGAACAGTCTCTGCCGCATCCGCTTCGTCTGTTGCGCCTGATGGTTTGGCTCCTGTCGCCGGCATGGTTCCGTGTACCCCGTGGATTTCCGGACGCGACCGGTGATTCAAGCAGTTCTACTGCAGCAGTGTCGGCTCGTCGTCCTTCAGTTCTTCAGGCGGAATGATGACCGCCGCGGCGACCTTGTCTTCCGGCTCCAGGTTGAGGATGCGCACGCCCTGGGTAGCGCGGCCTGCGGCGCGGATGGTTTTGGTGTCGCAGCGGATGATCTTGCCGAACTGGCTGATGACCATCAGTTCCGACGAGTCGTCGACCAGTTGAATGGTATTTACGCGGCCAATGCGCGGCGTGACGGCCATGTTCTTGACGCCCTTGCCGCCGCGAGTCTGCAGGCGATACTGCTCCACGTCCGTGCGCTTGCCGAAACCGTTCTCGGTGACAGATAGGATGCGGTAGGCGCCAGGCTCGTGCTCTTTGGGAGTGATGGCCGCGCCGACGACAAAGTCGCCTTCTTGGCGAGCGCAATGCCGCGCACACCGTAGGCGGGGCGGCCCATCGAGCGCACGTCGCACTCGTCAAAGCGAATGGCCATGCCCAGATGCGTCGCCAGAAAGACCAGTTGTCGCGCCGTCGGTGATGCGCGCAACCACGAGCTCGTCATCCTTGTCGATGCCGATGGCGATAATGCCGCGCGCCATCACGTTCGAGAAGTCCTTGAGCGGCGTCTTTTTGACCGTCCTTTTTGCGTGGCGAAGAAGATGTACTTGCCCTCTTCTTCAAGATCGCGCACGGGAAGAATGGCGCGCACATTTTCGCCAGGCTGCAGGTCGAGCAGGCTCTGCATCGATTTGCCCTTGCCCGCCGCACTCACATCGGGAATCTCGTATACCTTCAGCCAGTACACGCGGCCGGTGTTGGTAAAGCAGAGCAGGTAGGCGTGGGTCGAATTGACGATGAGCTGCGAGACGAAGTCCTCTTCGCGCGTCTTCATGCCGGTCCGGCCCGTGCCACCGCGGCGCTGCTGAGCGATAGATCGAGATGGGCGTCCGCTTGAGGTAACCCTGGTGGCTTACCGTAACAGCCACCTGCTCGTCGGCAATCAGGTCCTCAAGCTGCAACTCGGCGCTTTCGTCCACAATCTGCGTGCGCCGCGCGTCGCCGTACTTGTCGCGGACCTCCTCGAGCTCCTTTATGATCACCGCGCGCAGCTTGGTTTCGCTGGCCAGGATCGACTCGTACTCGGCGATGCGCTCACGCACCTGCTTCAACTCGGTGAGCAATTCGTCGATGGAGAGTTGTGTCAGACGATAAAGCTGCAGTTCGAGGATGGCATCGATCTGCCTGAGCGTCAGGCCTTTTTCCTCGTGAGGCAACCGCACGCGGTCCAGCGTGATCACAATCTCGCTGCCTTTGCCCCACGCGTACAGGTTTTCCCGAGCCTCCGCCCTCGAACCCGATGCGCGGATGATCTTGATCACCTTGTCCAGGTTGTCGAGCGCAATCTTCAAACCTTCAAGAATGTGCTCGCGGTCGCGTGCCTTGCGCAGAAGGAATACCGTTCGTCGCTGTACCACATCGACGCGATGATCGATGAAGGCGCGAATAGCCTGATCCATCCCCAACTCCCGCGGCTGCCCGTTGAGGACCGCCAGAAAGATCATGGAGAAGCTTTCCTGCATCTGCGTGTGCTTGTAGAGCTGGTTGAGCACAATCTCAGGCTGAGCCCCGCGCTTGAGCTCGATCACGATGCGCATTCCGTCGCGGTCGCTTTCGTCGCGCACATCGGAAATGTCGTCGATGATTTTTTCGTTGGTGAGATCGGCGATCCGCTCAATCAGTTTGGACTTGTTCACCTGGTAGGGGATCTCGGTGACGATGATCGCCTGCTTTTCCTTGGTCAGGTTCTCGAGCGCTGTTCTGGCCCGCATCAGGAACCGGCCGCGTCCCGTTTTATACGCCTGCGGAATCCCGCTCTTGCCGTAGAGAAAGCCGCCGGTGGGGAAGTCAGGGCCCAGCACGTGCTTCAATACCTCGGCCAGCCCCGCCCTCGGATCCTTCACCAGCGCGATAGCCGCGTTCACCACCTCGGTCAGATTGTGGGGCGGGATGTTAGTGGCCATGCCCACCGCGATGCCGCTGGACCCGTTCACGATCAGGTTTGGAATCCGCGTCGGCAGCACCGATGGCTCAAACGTGGATTCGTCGTAGTTGGGTACAAAGTCGACGGTCTCCATGTCGATGTCGGCCAGCATCTCGCCTGCGATTCGCTCCATCCGGCACTCGGTGTAACGCATGGCAGCGGGCGGATCCCCGTCCACCGAACCAAAGTTTCCCTGACCATCCACAAGAGGATACCGGAGCGAAAAAGGCTGCGCCATGCGCACCAGCGTGTCGTAGATGGCGGAGTCGCCGTGGGGATGGTAAACGCCCATTGCCTGGCCCACCACCTTGGCGCACTTCGTGTATTTCTTGTTGTGCTGCAGGCCCATCTCATTGAGCGTGTAGAGCACACGCCGATGAACCGGCTTCAATCCGTCACGGGCATCCGGCAGTGCGCGCCCGATGATCACGCTCATCGAATAGTCGAGATAGGAGCGCCGCATCTCTTCTTCGATGTTGATGGGAATAAGGTTCGTGCCGCTATTGGGGGGCGTGCCGCCTTCGAGAGGAAGTTGGGGATTCTGATCGTCTGCCATAGGATTTTCTGGGCTCGCCGGAGGGCTGCAAGCAGGGTCCGGTGTACGCAGGGCCGGGTCCGCGAGCTATGCTATCATTTTACGCGTTCGAGAGGCGGTTTAGCAAGACGGATTCCCATAAATAAGTCTTTATTTAACTATAATTTATGGGATTCTAAAGGAGAAGTGCGGGTCGCTTGACCGAACCGGTCCAACAGGGATTATTTTCGGGCTGATTTCAGCGGTTGCTGCTGGGGTGATTTCGGTGATTTTCGGGCCACGCAAAAGCTATAGGAGCCCTGGCAGGCTAAGCATGCAAAAGACCGCCTGCAGCAGAACAATTGCGCCTCCGGCAGCAATCGCCAGCCTTCTCCGCGGGCTCTCATAGGCATCGGCAAACACTCCGCTCACAAATGTGACCAGAAAAGGCAGCGCCCACAACCACGGCGTCCCCTGGGCGCCTGTCATCACCAGCAGGAACAAGATACAGGCGCAGACCAGCGGAGCCGTGTTGCCAAAATAGCGCGACCGGCCGATACCGAAGTAGAGCAACAGCGCCGCGCATGAAGCCACCGTGAGGCCCGCATTGCCGAGCGCACAGAAGAACCGCCGCCCAGGCTCAAGGGAGAACCACAGGAAACCAGCGGCAGACCGGAAGACGTAGCTGAAGGCATCCGGCGAAAAGCCATAGCAGGCAAACAACAGCACCAGCGCCCCGGCCGCCGCAATCAACACCAGCGGGAGTGCCTGGCTCCTGTGTCCCTCGGCAACCCAGAGCAACAGCATCAACCCCAGCAGCGCCGTCACCGGCAGAGCCGCAATGTGCGCGGTCGCCGCGATTCCGAAGAGGAGCGTCAGCAGCACCATTCGCGGTCGCCATTTTCGGCGCGGTCCCTGCATGGCGTGGGCGACGCCGATGCACGTGTACACGCCTCCATACACGCCCAGGGACGCGAGCACCTCGCCATTCGGAGCAATATAGGCTTTAAGAATTGGGGGAGAAAAACAGTAAAGCGCCAGCGCTGTGTATCCGCCCAGGTTTCCGTAAAGTCTTCGCGTGACCCACCAGACGCAGCCGCCCAGCAGGCAGCCCGCGAACAGAAACGGCAACCGCAGCAGCAGCAGGATGTGCGTCATCTGGTGGCGAAGTTCCCACGTACTTATTTCGCCACCGGGCGCCTGCACCACGCGGTCTTCGGGCTTGCGGAAATGGTCAAGCGCCCGTTCAACAAGAAAATTGACCGTGAGCGGCAGGCCAGCCAGCCGATAGGCAAGAATTCCATCGTGAATGTTGCCGCAGCTAGTGTAGTAACCGGCAAGCGCAGACGGCCGCTCCCAAGTCTCGCGCCCGCAGCGGGCGTATTGATAGTCACGGTCGGTCAGCGTCTGCCGGCCCGTCAGCCAAAGTCCCTGAAAAAGAAACAGAGCGAGCAGCGCCGCCGCAATGCGCTGCGGACGATTGAAGCGAAAGCGGCGAAGAACTCCAAACCAGTGGGTCATCAGGATCGTACGAACTTTACCAGTTTAAATGGATCGGCCTCGTACCCTGACGTCTGCCGGCGAATGAAGCGGCTCTAATGAATCGAGGCGTCCGACAACACCGAGCCACGATCTCAGTTCCACGCGGAGATGCGCATGCCTCGAGCATTCGGCGCTGAGGATCAGGCCGCTTTCACTCCAGACGCAAAGAAGCCGCCCCTTTGGGCGGCCTCTCTGGTCTCCTCGTTGCGATTAGTTAAAGATCGCACCGACCGTGTCATTTGTTGTCAAGGTGACGCTGCAAGTGTTGGGCCCGGCCGCTGTGACCGTTGTCTTTGCCGTGCAGTTATCAGACCAGCCACCAAAGGCTCCCGCACCTGCAGGAGCTGTCAAGATAACGGTGGTGCCTACCGGGTACGTGGCAACGCACACCGATCCGCCAAAGCCGGCCGCATTGGAGCCTGGGCCGCAATGGAGCACATCCGGCGTGCCAGTCGCGGAAGGAGCTGTCACCAGCCAGTCGGTGGTGTTCAGGCCTTCGTTGTAGACCGTCAGAGTAGCCAGCAAGGCTGCGGCCTGCGACCCCGGATAACAGGAACCGGCGGTGGTGGCAGTGGGGATAATCAGCGGGCAACTGAAGTCTGCCGTTGCGGTCTGGATTGAGCCGGTGGTGGGATCGGTTGCTTCCGCAATAATGACCGCGTCGCCGTTGCCGTATGCGGTCACAACACCGGCGTCGGCTCCAGGGTTTGGCGTGCCTGTTCCGTTGGTGTTTACCGGGAAGACACTCGGCGAGGATGAAGTCCAGGTGACTGAGTTTGTCAGATCGCGGACGGTCGGGGTGCTTGAATACGTTCCGATAGCCAGAAATTGCCCTGTGTCCTGCAAATTGCCGACTGTGATTGAGCCGGGAATAATGGTGAGCGAGAGCAGGGGTTCCGGCGCAGGGGTAAGCGTCACGGTAACCGTGGCCGTACTTGAAACTACGGAGCCGTCAGCATTCTTCAGTTCTGCCGTGATGGTGCTTGTGCCGGCACTTAATCCCGCAACGACGCCGTCACCCGAGGTAAGTCCGGAAGTGATGGAGGCGATCGATGTAATGCTGGAGGACCACGTGATCTGCGGAGAGTCGGTCACATCCTCTTCGACGCCTGTGCTCCCCAACGTTCCGAGAGCGACAAACTGCCCCGTCTGGCCCGATGCCGAAACGGACTGGGAGTCGGGAATGATCTCAACCGCCGTGTACTCCTCCGTTGTTCCGCCTGTTACGGCGAAGGTCGCCGTACCGGCAATCGTGCTCCCGCCGCCGGGATTCGTGTAAAGGGCGGTGATTGTGTCGCTTCCCGCACCCACTGCCGTCGCTAGACCCGTGGAAGCAACCACGGAGGCAATCTGCACGCTGGCTGAACTCCAGGCAGCCTGGTCGGTCAGATCGATCGTGGCTCCCGTGGAAGTTGTTCCAATCGCGATAAATTGGCTGGTTTGTCCCGGCATCGCAACAGTTTGAGAGCCTGGAATCACTGTAAGAGACGTAATCCCTATGATCGAGCCAACACCGGTGCCGCCGCCGGTCACTGTAAGGCTTGCCGTGGCGACGATGTTACCCGTAAAGCCGTTCATGCTTGCTGAGATCGTTGTTGTTCCCGCCGACACGCCCTGGGCAAGACCGGTAGCGCTGACCGTGGCGACCGAAGGCTCACTGGAAGTCCATGTAACCTGGCTGGAAATATCCTCTGTTGTGGAGGCGCTGTTCCGGTGACCATAGGTGCCTGTTGCGGTGAACTGCGCAGTTTGCCCAATAGCGACCGATTGCGTCGTGGGAGCGACGGAGATGCCGTCGACCAGGCCGGCTGAGCAGCCGGCGATCGGCAAAATGAGAGCGGCAAGAAGAAGCGCACGGGCTGAAACACGGTCAAGCATGGTCACCCTCTGGAATCCTCTGCCGGATCAGGCGCGCGGCGCCAAAACGGCAGATTCACACTGGCATCTACGCCTCTGACTATAGGACTGCGCGTAACTATCCGCATTGGTACTTTTGCCGTGCGGATTACCACGAAAGTTCGCCCGAAGTAACACAAAGGGGGTACGAACCATCGATAATTAGCCTGTTAATTGAGCTTTTCACCTTAAATACTCAACCGGCCGGGGCCGTGACGCACTATTTCCGGTGCAAACAAAACTCACGGAGTACCAAGAAGGTAATCCCAGCTTTTGCGCAGAAGCCCCGTCTCAATCCCGCGAGTTGCCAATCAGCCCGAATTGAGGTCCATGTTGCTTTGCGGCGCAAGGACCTCGGCCGGATGTGAACGTACCCGCCCACCCGCGCAGCAATGGTCACTTTGCCGCACCGCCCGGCACCCGCTACACTTCCCTCAGCATGGCCATCGCCCGAGACAACACGCCAGACCGTCTGGTAAGCGCCGCCCGCGCCGACGAGGAGCAGGGTTTCGAGCTCAAACTGCGCCCCCGCTGGCTGGGTGAATTCATCGGCCAATCCAAGGCCAAAGAACAGCTTGCGATCGCGCTCGAAGCCGCTAAATCGCGAGGAGAAGCTCTCGATCACGTTCTTCTATTCGGACCGCCTGGCCTGGGCAAGACCACCCTCGCCACGATTATTGCCAATGAGCTGGATGTGGGCTTCCAGCAAACCTCAGGCCCGGCCCTTCAGATTCAGGGCGATCTCACCGCCATCCTTACCAATCTCCGCGAGCGCCAGGTGCTTTTCCTCGACGAAATCCACCGCATGCAGCCGGTACTCGAAGAAAAGCTCTACACCGCTCTGGAGGATTACAAACTCGACATCATCATCGGCCAGGGTCCGGCAGCGCGCACGCATGTGATGGAAATCCGGCCGTTCACTTTCATTGGAGCGACAACCCGCCCCGGTCTGCTTTCTTCGCCCCTGCGCTCCCGGTTCGGCATTTTGCTTCGCCTCGAGTTCTACACCGAGCAGGAGCTTCGTGTTATCGTCAAGCGTTCCGCTGAAGTGATGCAGATTCCCATCGATGAGGACGGCGCGGCGGAGATTGCCCTGCGCTCGCGAGGCACACCACGCATCGCCAACCGCTTGCTGCGCCGGGTCCGCGACTATGCGCAGGTGCGGGGCTCGGGCAACATCGACCGTCCGACCGCCAACGCCGCGCTCACCATGCTTGAAGTGGATGCGCATGGCTTCGAC
The DNA here is from genome assembly GCA_963793885.1 of uncultured Acidobacteriaceae bacterium. Lineage (GTDB taxonomy): Bacteria > Acidobacteriota > Terriglobia > Terriglobales > Acidobacteriaceae > Telmatobacter. Next base: position 54,273 of record CAWCBQ010000001.1, on the reverse strand, counting down.
GAGATCGATCGCCGTCTGCTGCTCACCATCATCCAAAAGTACGATGGCGGACCGGTGGGCCTCGGTACGCTGGCCGCAACACTCGCCGAGGAGGAAGATGCCCTCGAAGAAGTCTACGAGCCCTTCCTTATTCAGATCGGCTTTCTCGACCGCACCCCGCGGGGACGCGTCGCCACGCGGCTTGCCTACGAACACTTCGGCCTTGCAATTCCCGGCCGGCAGACGCCGCTGTTTTAAAAGGAGCTAATTTCATGGCGCAAACAGCATCCACAATGCTCGCACTCGGAACCACGGCCCCCGACTTCGCCCTTACGGACGTGGTAGGCGGCAAGAAAGTACGTCGCAACGATTTTCGCGGCAAAAAGGCGCTGCTCGTGATGTTCATCTGCGCGCACTGTCCGTTCGTGAAGCACATTGAGAGGGAGTTGGCGAAGCTCGGCAAAGACTATGCCGTGCAGCCGCTTGGAATTGTCGCGATAAGCTCAAACGACGCAACCACGCACCACGCAGACAGCCCCGCGGGCCTGAAGCAGCAGGCTGAAACCCTCGCCTTCAGCTTTCCGTACCTCTATGACGAGACTCAGTCTGCGGCCCACGCTTACGACGCTGCCTGCACGCCCGACTTCTTTCTCTTCGATGTGGATTTCCGGCTCGTGTATCGCGGCCAATTCGATGCAAGCCGTCCCGGCAATCGCATCCCCGCAACCGGTAAGGACCTTCGCGCGGCCATCGATGCGGTGCTGACAGGGAAGCAGGTCCCCGGAGACCAGAGCCCCTCCATCGGCTGCAACATCAAGTGGAAGGCATAAGTTAGGCGAGTTAGTAAGTGGACTTCCTCACCTTCTAACTCGCCATGTTGCAAACTCGCTTCGGTTCGATCTGCCAATTCTAAAGCGTCGGCGAGTTATCTCCCAGCAGCGCCTCGCGCACGATTTTGATCGGCGGAAATCCCTGCTTCAGAAAGTCGTCGTGGAATTTTTCAAGTGAGAATGCCGCGCCTTCCTTCTTCTTTACATCTTCGCGCAGTTTCATGATCTCAAGTTTGCCCAGCGTGTAATAAAGATAGGTAGGATCGCCCGCGCCACGTTTGGTTTCAATCTCGGCAGCTTCCTTCGACTGATAGCCTTCCCGCTGAAAAAAGGCCTCTGCCTGCGGGACTGTCATTTGCTCCGTGTGCATCTCAATGCCTACAATAAAGCGCGCATCGCGCAGCAGCGCATCCTGCAACTGTCCCAGACGCAGAAACTTCGCCTCGCGCTCATCTTTCGCGCCCACGCCCGGCTGCCCGAAGCCCTCGTCCAGCATCATCTGCTCGCAGTAATGTGCCCACCCCTCTATGTCCGTGTTCGCTCCCAGAATCTTGCGCACCTTGGTGGGCGCCTGCGGAAGCCACAGAAATTGCACATAGTGTCCCGGATACGCCTCGTGCACACCCGTGGAAGTTACCGTGCCAATGTTAAAGGAATGCATGAAGCCCTCTACCTCGACCGGCGTCATCGACGGATCGGGCAAAGTTACATTGAAGTAAGCCTCTTTCGCATGTGTCTCGAACGGCCCCGGTGTATCCATGCTGGCAAATGTCGTGGCGCGCATAAACGCGGGCGTTTCCTCCACAATCGGCCGGACATCGGAGGGAATCGTGACAATATGGTTCGCGCGGATAAAGGCTACCAGCCCGCTAAATGTAGCGCGAAATGCATCCAGCAACTGGTCCGGTGCGGGGTGATCCCTGCCCAGTTCTTCAAGCACGTCTGCAGGCGTCTTGTCCGGCTCGAGTTCGTGTGCAACTTCTTTAAACTGGGCCTGGTTCTTATGCAGATCGGCCCAACCGATATCAAGTAACTTATCCAGAGGAATATCCACCATCTCGTCGTACTTCAGCTTGTCGCTGAACGCCTGCGCGCCAATCCGAAAATCGCCATTCGATCGCTTCAGCAGATCGGTCCTCAGCCAATCGAGGTAACTCTTCAAGGCTGCAATCACCGCTCCATTCGTCTGCGCAAACCCGGCCCTGACCGCGGGGTTCTTCGCGTCGGCAAACGCGGCCGGAACATCCGTCTCAAAGAAGCTGACAATCCCCGGCAACTGCTCGATAGCAATCTCTGTGAAGATGCGCGGCGGATTGTTGAGATTCGCGCGCGCATCGTTTAGCAGAGCTGGCATTTGTTTCTCGCGGGCTATAAGCGATCGTAACCGATCGTCAGGCGACGCAAATTTCCGCTCCATCAGTACAAAGGCCCCATTCGCGCATGTGCTCGAATAATTGTCGGCATCTTTTTCCCACGGACGGATTGTCTCGAGAGTGAGCAGTTGCGAGCGAATGTTCGAGAGAACGATCTCGCGGTCGCTCCGCGGCACGAAATCCGCGGGAGCGTTGTCGGGATGAATTGCCTCGATACGCGCTTCGAATTTCTTCAGCGCCGCTATCTCCTCGTCCATACTCTTGCGCGAGTAGTTTTCAAGTTGCGCGTCATACTGGTGGTACCCGGTGGCCGTCGCATTTGCAGGCGCGTACGGAAAGTAGACCTGGTCAAAGTACGCATCGGCAGCTTTCGCAAACTGCTGCTTCCAATCCTCTGCGGGGGCACGAGACACAATGCCGGCGGACATCCAAATTCCAAACATGATCAGCGCAATCGTCTTTTTCATTTTCCCTTTCAATTTCATGGCGCACTCTTATGCGCCAACCGGCGCTGGGGCCAATTTTTCAAGTAACTCGTGAATTTCAAGCAGAACCTCGTCCGGCCGTGTAGCCGCCAGGGGGAGCTTCAATAAGCCCTGAGGCGTGAACTGGGCTCCCCGCTCGGCGTTCCGTGCCACCAGTCGCATCAGATGCTGCGGGTCTGCAGTCGCGTTCTCCATAAAACGAATCTGTAATTCGCCGCGCTTGCGGTCGACTTGTGCAATGCCCATCCGCTCGCACTCAAGGCGCAGGCGCGCTGCCTCAAGCAGGTATACGGTGGCATCGGGAGGCGCTCCATAGCGGTCTTCCAGCTCAGCGCGCACCTCGTCTATCGCGGTTTCGCTTGCAGTTCCGGCAATCTTCTTGTAAAGGCGCAGCCTCTGGTTCTCTTCCGGCACATAGCTCTCGTCGATGCGCAGCGCAATGCCTAGGTTAAGTTGGGTTGCCGGCCGTTCCTCGCTGCTCTCGCCCTTCATCTCCTTCACCGCGGCCTCGAGCATCGACGTGTAGAGTTCGAAGCCCACTGCCTCAATATGTCCGCTTTGCTCGCCGCCCAGCATGTTGCCCGCCCCGCGCAACTCCAGGTCAAGCGCGGCGATCTTGAAGCCCGCGCCCAGATCGCTGAACTCTTTGAGCGCCGCCAGTCGCCTGCGCGCAATCTCGGTCAGCTCGTTCTCCGGAGGAATCAGAAGGTACGCGTACGCTCTCCGGTTCGATCGGCCCACGCGGCCACGCAACTGGTACAATTCGCTCAGTCCATGCCTGTCGGCCCGATTGATGAGCATGGTATTTGCCAGTGGAATGTCGAGTCCATTCTCAATAATAGTCGTGGCTACCAGCACGTCGAACTCGTGGCGCATAAATGCCAACATCACCCGCTCCAACTCCGACTCGCTCAGTTGCCCATGGCCTACACCCACCCGAGCCGCCGGTACCAGCTCTCGAATCCTCGATGCAATTTCGTAGATCGACTCCACGCGGTTATGCACAAAGTACACCTGGCCGCCGCGCTCCAGCTCCACCTCGACTGCGGAACGCACGATCTTCTCGTCGAATTTCGCCACGACGGTCTGAATGGCCATGCGGTCCTTGGGCGGGGTCTCGATCACGCTCATATCTCGCAAGCCCACCAGCGACATGTGCAGAGTGCGCGGAATCGGCGTGGCGCTCATCGCCAGCACATCGATCTCCTTGCGAATCTGCTTCAGTCGCTCCTTGTGCCGCACGCCAAATCGCTGCTCCTCGTCGACCACAAGCAGGCCCAGGTCCTGGAATTTGATGTCTTTTGAAAGCAGACGGTGCGTGCCGATGAGTATGTCGACTTTGCCTGTCTCCACCTGTTCGACGATAAGCTTCTGTTCTTTCGCGGTACGGAAGCGGGAGATCATCTCGATGTTAATCGGAAACTGCGCGAATCGTTTCTTGAAGGTCTCAAAGTGTTGAAAGCTCAGAACGGTGGTCGGCGTAAGCACAGCCACCTGCTTGCCGTCCTGCACGGCCTTGAACGCCGCGCGCATGGCCACCTCGGTTTTGCCATAACCCACATCGCCGCAGAGCAGCCGGTCCATCGGCGTTGTCGATTCCATGTCGTACTTGATCGCCCTGATCGCCGATAACTGGTCTTCGGTCTCGTTGTAGTCGAACGAGCCCTCAAACTCACGTTGAAACTCGTTGTCCTTTGAGAAGGCGGTTCCCTGGGCGGTGGTTCGCTCAGCATAGAGCTTTAATAGCTCCCCGGCCATATCCTGCATGGCCTTGCGCACCCGCGCCTTGGTCTTGGTCCATTGTTGCGAGCCGAGTTTGTTGAGCGCCGGCGCCGGCCCCGTGTCTGTCGACCGGTATTTCTGAATCAGATCGAGGCGGGTCAGTGGCACATATAATTTTGTCTGCTCGGCAAATTCCAGAATCATGAATTCAACCGACAGGCCATCCTGCACAATCTCTCTCAGTCCCTGATATTGCGCAATTCCGTGCTCCACGTGCACCACGTAGTCCCCGACTCCGAGGTCGCGGAAGTCGGAAACAAACGCCGCTGTCTTCGATCGCTTGGGTTCGGGACGAGCCGTCACATCGGCGTCATCTGAAAGGTCGTTGGCTCCGAACAGGACCAGGTTGGCGCCAGAGAAGCTCACGCCCGCCGCAAGCGGGGTTCGCACGATCACCGGTACGCGCAGGTCGCCTGCCATGTAACTGGCCTCGTCCAGCACTGTCTCGCCGCCAGGCCTCATCATGCGGCTGCCCAGCCGGTAAGGTACCTGGTATTCGCGCAGCAGCGTCGCCAGCCGTTCCACGTCGCCCTGGTTCGGTGCGGCCAGCACAATGCGCGCCTCCGTCTCCATCAGGGTCTTCAGTTGTGCAGTCAAGGCAGGAATCGAACCATGAAAGCGCAGCGTCGGCCGCGTGTCCAGTTCGATCTCGCCCAGGGTCGTGTCCTCTTCAAGCACGTCAATCGCGCCCAACTGGTCAAGATCCAACCCCATATGCGATTCAAGCTGAGATCGCAAGACGTCAGGCTGCAGATAAATGTCTTCCGGCGTAATCAGTGAGCCGATGCCGGACCGCTCGTGCCGCTGCTCCACCTTGTTCCACCAGCGCTCGATCTGGTTGCGGACCATGGCCGGCTCATCGACAAACAGAGCGCACTTAGGCGACAGCGACAACAGCGATTTGTCGGCTCCGGCCACGGCGCTGAAGAATTCCCAACCCGGAAACACGCTGACGCCCCCGGCCGCCGCAGCTTCCACGGCCATCTCCTCGTCTTCGCGTGATTGTTCTACCCTCTCTCCAAACTCCACGCGCTGTCGGCTCAGCCGACCATGCACTGCGGCCAGCAATGATTCCGTCACCGGTGTCTCCGTCAGCGGTAGCAGTTCGGTCTCGTCCATTCCGGACTGCGAGCGCTGCGTCTCCGGATCGAATTTGCGAATGGTCTCGATCTCGTCGCCGAAGAACTCAATCCTCACCGGCCTGTCCTGCTCGGGAGAATAGACGTCGAGAATTCCGCCACGGCGCGTGAGCTGCCCCGGCATCTCGACGAGGTCCAACTGCGTGTATCCCACTGAGGCCAGATGGTTGGTGAGCACCTCCACATCCACCTCTTCGCCACGGCGCAAGGTCACGGCCAGTCCTGCGTAGTACTCGCGGTTAAAGAGCTTGAGCGCTGCCGATTCGACGGGCGCAATCAGAATGTCCACAGCCCCGGTGGCCAGCTTCCACAAGGCTGCCGCGCGCTGCTCCTGCACGTCAGGATGCGGGGAGAGATTCTCAAAGGGAAGCACGTCGTGGGCCGGCAGCCGCACCACGCGCGCCGGGTCAATCGCGCCGGTGAGCTCGCAGCCGGCCTTGAGCATCGGCTCTATTGTCTCCGCAGCCTTGTTATCGGCTACCACGATGATTACAGGCTGCTTGGCCGCGCGTGCCATCAGCGGAATATAAAGGGAACGAGCCGTCGCCGTCAGTCGGGAGACACGCCTACGCCCCGCACCCAGGCTTAGATGCCTGCTTACGCGCTCAAATCCCGAACAGTGCTCCAGCTCCGCGAAAATCTCGCGGACAAACGGGAGGATCATGTCTCTTCAGTTTATCAGTAGCGTGGCAACGTCGACCGCGTCACGCGAAGCCGCCCTGCAGCTCATCGTGTCTGAAAGCAGTGCGCAGGTTCCCTCACCGCGCGTGGGCAAGAATCGATCCTGCAATTGACTGCAACGGAAGAACCTTATCGACGCAATTCAGCTTGATGGCTTCCTTTGGCATCCCGAACACGACGCATGTCGCCTCATCCTGGGCCATGGTCAGGGCCCCGGCCTGCTTCATTTCAAGCATGCCGCGTGCGCCGTCGTCACCCATTCCCGTAAGAATCACACCCACAACATTTCGTCCCGCATAGCGGGCGGCAGAACGGAACAGAACATCCACGGAAGGGCGGTGGCGACAAACGAGAGGCCCGTCCTTGACTTCGACGTAATAACGTGCGCCGCTCCGCTTTAAAAGCAGGTGATGATTGCCAGGCGCAATCAGCGCACGCCCGCGAATCACCGTATCGTTGGTCTCAGCCTCTTTTACAGTGATGTTACAAAGGCTGTCGAGTCGGTTGGCAAAGGCACGCGTAAACAGCTCGGGCATGTGTTGCACAATCACAATGCCCGGCGTGTCGGGGGGGAGCGCTTCCAGCACGGTCTTCAGTGCTTCCGTTCCCCCGGTTGAGGCGCCGATCACGACAACCTTCTCCGTAGTTTCCGCCATGGCATGGGTGGCGGGCGAGAGAATGGCATCGGCCGTGAGCTTGGGTTCGACGGTATGGCTTGGCCCTAGGGCACGCAACCTGGCTCCAGCCGCTGCTTTCACCGATTCGCACAACGTGATGCGCGAGTCTTCAAGGAATTGCTTGGTGCCAATTCGTGGCTTGGTTACAATTTCAACCGCGCCATATTCCAGAGCCCTGAACGTACTCTGTGCGCCCTCCTCGGCCAAGCTCGAGCAGATCACTACCGGAATGGGATGCTGGCTCATGATCTTCTTGAGAAAAGTGAGCCCGTCCATGCGCGGCATCTCGATATCGAGCGTAATCACATCCGGCACCTGCTCACTGATGCGATCTGCCGCGACAAAGGGGTCGCTGGCAGTTCCGATCACTTCAATCTCCGGATCGGATTCGAGCACGTCGCGTAGCGTCTGGCGTACCACGGCGGAGTCGTCCACAACCAAAACGCGAATCTTTCTCGTACTCATTTGCCGGGCCTCGATGGTCTCATCCTCTGGTAATTTCCAAAATTGGCGCATCCAGCGATCACCGGGATGCGAATCGCAGCTCAGGTATGGCGCTGCAAGAGCACTTCACCGGTTCTTGTGTTGAAGTGAATGTTGATGCCACGCTTGCCCCCGAGGGAAGACGCCGCCACGGCGAAGCCTTCCTCCTCAAGCACCTTGGTCGCCATCTCGATGTTCAGCCTGCCCACGGATGGGCGCTTGGAACTGGCAACCATGACCAGCACATCTCCTCCTCCGAAGAGCTTGACTTCGACTTCACCGCGACGCGCACCAAGTGCGTCGAACTGCCGGGCCAGATCGTGAATGGCGAAGTCGACGTAGCGACGTCCGGCGGAGCGGCTCAAAGAGACAGCTGCTTTTGCGGGCGTGCGGGGCAGCATGGGATGGCATAGCGCACCGACACCCAGCCGTGGAATCCGGAAAGCGATGCCAACACACGAGCCGAGCAAGGTGCGCAGGATCGTTGGTTTGGTGACCAGACGGGATTCGCCCGGCTGCACATAAACCTCCGGAATCTCCGATTCACGCTCCGGCATCGATCCTCCTGTAGAGAGCCGGGGCGACCGGCGTGAGCGGAAGATCCATATCGTGCAGGGTCTCTGCATGGCCAACAAACATGTATCCGCCCGGCGCCAGGTGCCGGGAGAGCCTTCTCAAAACCTGCTCCTGCGTGGTCCGGTCAAAATATATGATGACGTTGCGACAGAAGATGGCATCCGCCTTCCCTGTCAAACCGTAGTCGGCATCCATGAAGTTCAAGCGGCGAAACTCGATCAGGCGGCGCAATTCCGGCACCACGCGCACCCGATCGGAGCCTGGCTCACGACTCCCCATCAGATACTTTCGGCGCAGCGCCACCGGGACGGGGCTGACCACCTCGGTGGAATAGACTCCCGTTTCGGCCTTCGCCAGCACGTGGGTTGAGATATCGGTGGCCAGTATTCTGAAGCGGAAGCCGGGATGCGCCAGCGCGTACTCACTGAGCACGATCGCCAGTGTATAAGGCTCCTCGCCTGTGGAACAGCCCGCGCTCCAGACCAGCAATGGCCTGCCCCCTCCCTCGCCCGCAGTCAGTTCGGGGAGCGCCCTGTCGACCAGGAAGCCGAAGTGTCCAGGTTCACGATAGAAGTCTGTCTTGTTGGTCGTCACCACGTCGATCAGTGGAACGAGTTCTTCCTTCAGACCCCGGGGTCCGAACAGCTGGTTGCAATATCGGTCATAAGAATCCAGGTTGAGAGCCTTCAGTCGCCTCTTGATCCGTGCCTCGAGCATGGTCTTCTTTTCGGGGCCAAGGCGAATTCCTGCCTGCTCGTAGATCAAATTGGAGAGCCGCGTATAATCCCGGGTTGACATCTTCTCGTCGTGAACGCTCATCGTGTGAACGGGGCGGGATGTTTTGCCCGCCCCATTCCTCCTTTACGCCGCTACTTCCATCAACGGTTTACTGGAGTCCTGCCCGCGAACAACCGCCAGCTCTTCGGCTGAAAACACGCGATCGATGTCCAGAATCATGATGAACTGCGTGTCGCGCTTGCCCATCCCCTTGATGAAGTCGGTGCGGATCTGGGTGCCGATCCTGGGCGCCGGCTCAATCTGGTCGGGCTCAAGATCGATGACCTCTTCAACCGAATCGGCAAGCGCGCCGATCACCGTCGATTCGTTGTCAAGCAATACCTCGACCACAACAATGCAGGTATTGCGCGTACTCTCGGTCTTCGACATCTCGAAGCAGAGCCTGAGGTCGACCACCGGCACAACACTGCCCCGCAGATTGATGACCCCGGCCATAAAGTCCGGTGTCCTGGGGATGGCGGTGATGGTGGTCAGATCAAGCACTTCTCGCACCTTGGCCACATCGGTGGCAAAAATCTCGTTGCCGAGCTTGAACGTCAGGTACTGCCGTGTCTCCGTAATTTCGTTAACGCTCATACTTCAACTCCTTTCTTGTTCGGAAGACAGGAGCGGCTCTCGTTTCGAAGAGCCGCGCCCCGCCGGTCAGTAACGCTCGAACTCGCCATCGAGATCATCGTGTTTGTCTTTGAGCCGAAGATTCACACCTCCCGTTGTCTTCGCGCCATCCTGGCCACTGTGGCCGTTCGGCCTAGCTGCCTTTGCCGCCCCGGCCTGCCGTCCGGCTCTTGCGCCGTCCGCCTTCCTCACCCGTCCGCCGTTTTCGTCCCCGGTATGGAAGAACGAGAGCGCGCTAACCAGTTGATCGGACTGGCCGGTGAGCTCCTCGGTGGTCGAGGCCATCTCTTCGGAAGCGGAAGCATTCTGCTGAATCACCTGCTCCAGTTGCTGCAATGCCTTGTTGATCTGTTCGGCGCCGGTATCCTGCTCCTTGCTGGCGGCCGAGATCTCCTGCACCAGTTCGGCGGTGCGCTGGATGTCGGGCACCAGCTTGTCAAGCATTTCGCCGGACTTCTCCGACACCTTCAAAGTATTGGCAGAGAGTTGATTGATCTCGCCTGCCGCCTTTTGGCTGCGCTCGGCCAGCTTGCGCACTTCGGCCGCCACCACGGCAAAGCCTTTTCCGTGCTCGCCTGCGCGCGCTGCTTCGATTGCCGCATTGAGTGCCAGTAGGTTGGTCTGCCGCGCAATCTCCTCAATGATGGAGATCTTATTGGCGATCTCCTTCATCGCGGAGACGGCTTCAAGGACCGACTTGCCGCTCTCCTGCGCATCCTTCGCCGACTTGTTCGCTATCTTGTCGGTCTGCTGCGCGTTGTCGGCATTCTGCTTGATGTTCGAGACCATCTCCTCCATCGAAGACGAAGCCTCTTCAGCCGCCGCGGCCTGTGCGCTGGCGCCCTTCGACACCTGGATCGAGGCCGTAGAGATGGACTGGCTGGCGGCCGACACCTCGCCGGCAATCGCGCGGATGTCGGAGACCGTTTGCGTGAGACCGGACACCATTGACGAGAGAGCCTGCATCAGCTTGTCCTGCGGAGAGCGCTCGCGCACGCTCACCGTCAGATTGCCGTTGGCAATCTCTTCGGCCGCCGATGTGATGTCGTTCATGGCCACGATCAGCGTGTTCAGGTTGTTCTTGATATTGTTGAAGTCGCCGTGATACGTGTCCGTAATCTGTGGCGGAATGTCGCCCTTGCTGATCTTCTCCACATACTTGGCAGAGAAGTTAAGCGGAGTAATCACCGCGTCCAGAATGTCGTTCACGCCGCGCACAATGTTGCCGTACGCGCCCTGGAACTGGTCGTGTTTTCCGCGTTCGGAGAGTTGGCCGTCGGTCGAAGCCTGGGTCAGCCGCGCCAACTCCTTCTGCAGCCCCTGCAGCACGGTAGCCACATTGTTGATGGCCTGCTTCATCTTTTCGTGATCGCCCTTGTAGGACTGCGCGATCAGCTCGTCGATCTTGCCGTTCGACACCTGCGCCAGAATACGGTTGCCTTCTCCAATGGGCAGCAGGATGGCATCCAGCATGATGTTGACGCCGCGCACAATCTCCGCATACGCGCCTTGAAACTGCTCCGGCTTGCCGCGGTCGCTGAGCTGGCCTTCCTTCGAGGCCTCGGTCAGCCGCACCAGTTCCTTCTGCAGTCCCTGCAGCACGGTGGCCACATTGTTGATGGCCTGCTTCATCTTTTCGTGATCGCCCTTGTAGGTATGCGCGATCAGCTCGTCGATCTTGCCGTTTGAGACCTGCGCCAGAATGCGATTGCCTTCGCTGATGGGCAGAAGAATCGCGTCGAGCATGATGTTGACGCCGCGCACTATCTCCGAATAGGCGCCCTGGAACTGCTCTGGCTTGCCGCGGTCGCTGAGCTGGCCTTCCTTCGAGGCTTCTATCAGGCGGCCCAGCTCCTTTTGCAGGCTCTGAAGCACCGAGGCCACGTTGTTGACCGCGACCTTCATTTTCTCGTGATCACCCTTGTAGGAGTGCGTGATCAACTCGTCGATCTTGCCCACAGAGATCTGCGCCAGAACCCGGTTCCCTTCGGCGATGGGCAACAGAATCGCATCAAGCATCTCGTTGACGCCCTGAATCATCTCTCGATGGACGCCGTTAAACAGCGTCGCCTTGCCGCGTTCGGTGAGATTGCCCTCTTTGGACGCGTCCACCAGGCGCATGATCTCGTCGAGAACACGCGTGGACTCGTCCTCGTCAGGCTGTGTTGTGACGCTAAGTCTGTCGCGGCTACCGCGTTCCATTCCACCGTGACCGTTTCCGCCATTGCCGTTGCCATTGAGCTTCCGGCCTTCGTTTACCAAAGTTGTCGGCATTGAATCCGTTCCTCCCTCTCGGCTGTCTTCGCACTGGTCCCAATCCGTGGGCTCTTTCAGCAGTTGAGCGGCAAGCCCGGAAGCGGTAGAGTGCGAGACTTAGCAGGTTGAATCGTTATTTGACGTGCACTGGCGATTTCCCCCCAGCGCCGATGAAGCCTCAGTGGGCATTGGACAGCGTGCCGCTCCTCTGCCGGGCATTGCCTGTCGTTCCAGGGCGCCCCCGGGAGCGCTGCAGCGTACCCCGCACGACATCCAGCACCAGCCGCTCGGGATCGAGAATGAGCGCCACCGCACCGTTGCCAAGAATGGTGGCGCCGGAGACTACCTGGACGTGCCGGTAGAACCGGCCAAGGCTCTTGATGACGGTCTGGCAGTTGCCCAGCACCTGGTCCACCACGAACCCGTAACGGCCCTCCCCGGTTTCAACCACCATGATCTGTTCGATCGTCGGGGTCTCGGTGCGGATATTGAAGTGCTGGCGCAGGCGGATATAGGGGACGAGTTCCCCGCGCACGTTGGCCAGAAGCCTGCCGTTGGCGCGTTCAACCTCCTCGCGTGTCAGCTCGATGCACTCCAGCGTGCTGGCGAGCGGCAACACAAAAAAGAAGCCGCCCACGCTCACCAGGAGCCCGTCGATGATGGCTAGAGTCAGCGGCAGGCGCAAGGTTACCTGTGTTCCCTGACCGTCCTTGCTGGCCACGTCGATGCTGCCCCGCAGGCTTTCGACACGCTGGCGGACCACATCCATTCCGACGCCCCGGCCGGAGACATCGGTGATGGCTTTCGCCGTTGAGAAGCCAGGCTCAAAAATGAGAGCGAAGATCTCGGCCTCGGTCAGCGAGGCGTCGGCGGCCACCAGCCCTTTTTCGACTGCCCGGGCGCGCACTGCGTCGGCATCGATGCCGCCGCCATCGTCTGAAACCCCGATGAGCACGCTGGCGCCAGAGTGCCGCGCGGACAGATGAATCGTAGCGGTGGGCCGCTTGCCGCGCGCGGTGCGCAGGGCGGGCGCCTCGATGCCATGGTCCATGCTGTTGCGGATCAGGTGCATCAGTGGGTCGCCCAACTGGTCGATCACCGTCTTGTCGAGCTCCGTGTCGGCGCCTTCCATGGTGAGCTCAACGCCCTTGCCCAGGTCGCGAGCCAGGTCGTGAACCAGCCTGCGGAACTTCTCGAAGGTGCCCCGGATCGGCAGCATGCGGATGTTCATCGAGTTCTCGCGCAGCGAGGAGGTCAGCCGCTCGATCTCTTCAGAGACGGCGGCTACGTCGGGATCGTCGCCGCGGGCGGCAATTTCGCTGAGCCGAGCCTGCACGGTGACCAGCTCGCCCACCAGGTTGACAAATTGGTCGAGCTTGGCCGCGGGCACGCGGAGCGTGGCCGCGCTGTCGGCATGGTCGTAGGTCCGGCGCCCCCCCGAAGGAGCGCGCATCTCTTCAAGCGCCCCAGCGCTTGTCTCGGCTGAGCTCGGCCGCGGTACATTCTCATGGATTTCCGCGGCTGGCTCGATCGTGAGCTCGCAGTTATCCTCGACAAAGATGAAGACGTCGCGGATGGCGTCGCGGCCGGCAGAAGTTGCCAGCACAATTTCCCAGGTCACGTAGCAACGCTCCGGATCGAGCTCTTCAAGCGGCGGAACGGCAGCCATGCTTGCTCTGACCGAAAGCCCCCCAGTTGACCAAGCTCGTGCAGCAGCAGGAGAGGGTTCGCGCCGTTCAGCATCAGATCGGGGCCCGGAGCAAAGCGTATGAGCCATTCGAGCGTCCGGCCGCCCAGGCAGGCCACGGGAGAAGCACAAGCGTCCGGTCGCGGACCCGGCTCCTGTCGTTCCGCTAAGCCTGCCAGTTGCCGCACGTTTACGAGAATCTTGGCGCAGGCTGCGGCGTCAGGCGGCGCAGCGGCATTTTCTTCGACCATGGCCCTGATCTGATCCAGGGCTGCAAGGGTCAGATCGATCAAGCCGGAGTCGACCTGGAGCCGTCCGTTCCGTACCTGGTCGAACGCTGTCTCGAGGTTGTGCGTAAACGCGGCCAACTCCTCAAAGCCAAACATGGAGCCGGAGCCTTTGAGGGTGTGCAGGGCGCGAAAGACTCTTCCCACCAGCTCCAGATCGTTGCGGTTCTCATTTAGCTCAAGAAGCGCCGACTCCAGATCGACCACGAGTTCCCTGGCCTCCTCGCGGAAGCTTTGCTTGAACTGGTCGGCGTTGACTGGGCCCGGCTGGAACATGGCGGACTACTCTTCCTTGCTCAAACGTGAAAGGTAAGGTTCTCAAATCCCGCTTCTCTAAGTGTCGCGGAAACCGGTTCCGGCACTGCGCCGGCCAGCGTGAACTCCACTCCCAGCGCTTTTGCTCTTCGTTCGGCAGCCCAGAGCAGCTGGACCGCCGTTACATCCAGGTCGGTGCAGCGATCGAGCGCGATCGACAGCGCGTGGCCCGGTTCGAGGGCTTGAATAAGGCTTGTCTTCAGTTCAGCCGCGGAGGCGATGTCGACCGCACCATCTAGACAAACCAGGTTAAGTTTCTCCCGTTGCTCCACAGCGATTCCCACAGATGGCTCCGGAGCCGTAATGTCCTTTTCTCTCCGACCGGCCCTGGCGGAGAAAGTTGGAGGGTTGAGACGGGCGCGCATCCCGCTGCGGTTGGCCCCAAAGTCGCAGACCTACCGTGTGTTGTGCGTCGCGCAGATGTCCAATCGTTCGATTTCGATCCTGGACATGCGAACACAATCTGTGCTCGCGCCAATTCAATCGGTCAAGGTGGAGCAATTGACAAGCAGAAATTCGGATGGCCAAGCTTAGAATTTCTTAATGAGATCTCGGCTTCTCCCGACGTTTCAGAAACTGCTATGCACTTAGAGAGAACTGGGACAACTACATTGACCGGCCTAGAACAACTCGATCCCGGGAAGGCTATTCCCGGCGCCAGCTTCCCCGCCGGATACCGCCAGGTGGGTTGAGGTCTGGCTGGCCATTCTGTATTGGCCGAGATGTGCGGCAAGAAGACTGGAGAAGGTGGAATCGAGCTGTCCATCCCAGCAGGGGTCTTCGAGCTTTTCAATCAGCGCGTGCATGTGATCGCGCATTTCCTTGAGCGCCCCCTGGACATGCTCCATTCTCTGCCGCATCACGTCCTGGAACTGAATATGGCCAAGCGCCTCCGACAGCCGGAGAATACTCTCCTCATAGCTCGAATCCACTTCAGAGATCACTTCGAAGAGCAACTCGCCGTTGCTGCTGAACTCCTGTTGCATACCGTCCAAACCGGTGATCAGGTCTTTCATTCCGGTGTTCGCCTCATAGCGCTCAAGCGAGGACCTGGCGTCGGCCATCTCCTCGTCGACCCGCTTGCAGGTGGAGTTGATTTTTGTGGCGATATCAGCAGCCGCTCGCGTGGCCAGTACAGAGAGCTTACGCACCTCAATAGCCACCACGCCAAAGCCTCGCCCCGCTTTTCCGGCCCGTGCCGCCTCGATCTCGGCATTGAGGGCCAGCAGGCTGGTTTGCTGGGCGATCGAGGTGATGACCTTGATGAGCGGAGTCAGAGCGCGCACCTCGCCGGCTAGGCCTTGGATTCTTTCGAAGTTGGATCGCACCTCTGTTAGTTGCTCTTCGAGTTGCATCTCTAGCGCCGAAATGATCTCCCGATTAACCTCAACGCGCTGATGCGTGCTTTCTGTCAGCGCCTTGCCGCTCTTAATGGAGCTGATGATGCGCGCCCGCTTTTCGACCGCCTGGGCATTCAGTACGGTGATCTGCTCTATGACCTTCATGACCTCGCGTTCGGATTCGGCCAGCGAGTCGCCGATTTGACCATGCATCACGTCAACGTACGGCCCTGACTCTCCGAGCTGCGACTGGATGGCATGTCGGGACGCCAGCATCTGCGAGATCTGACTGAAGTTCATTCTGCCAAAAGCCCACATATCGCCCACAGAACGTCGCGCTTCTGTCCAGTCCATTACCTTGAAGATGGCGCCCGGCAAGAGCAGAAAGAGGAACATCAGCCCGGTAACGTGAAGGCGATATTGCGGAAAATCGGATCCCATCACTCTGGAGAGCAGTAACCAAAACAGGCAGAGCAAGGCAGCGCGCACCGCAACCTCAGTGGCCAGGCGTTTTCCGATCCGTCGCAGGCGTGACCGTCGATCCAACTCGCCTTGGTCGGTTTGATGCTCCTTCGGGCCCGATTGTTCGAAAGCTGCATTGTCGCGCACGGTTATCGACGTTGATGCCATCCATTTACGCTCCTGGCAGTACTTTCCTGATTACAGCGATCAGGTCATTCCCCGACACCGGCTTGACGAGCCATCCTGTCGCTCCTGCGCGTTTGCCTTCGTCGCGTTTAGCGGCCTCACTTTCGGTGGTCAACGTAAGGATGGGGACGAACCGGAGCGAAGGCAGCGCGCGCACATTTCTGATCAGTTCCATTCCACCCATCACCGGCATATTGATGTCGGTGAGAATCAAATTCGGCTTGACACCCGATTGCAGCTTCGCCAGTGCCTCCTGGCCGTTGCCGGCGGTTTCCACCTGAAAGCCACTCATGGTCAGGGTGGTCTTGAGACTCATCAACATAGTGGCCGAGTCATCGACGACGAGCACTGTCATTGCCATGCAAACTCCTCGCGGTTCAAGCTGCGGCGTCGTTTCAAGACGAGCTTCGAGCGCGCCGCTTTGCGCACATCCCGTGGTGCGACAATCGGCGGATATGCCGGCTATCCGCGATAGCCTGCTGTCCGAGCCATGAGTCCAGCTAGCTCATCGGCAGAATTGCGGTCATGATTAGCTGCTTTCCCTCGAATGCCGGCCCGCGAGAGTCGACGAAAGGCAATAGCGAACCGACCCCTACTTCGATCGACGATGTATGCATGGGGCGAAACCGGCCTGCAAAAACTCACCACTCTTACGACTGCGCGGCAAATCCACGATCTCATCGTCGCGCAGGCGTCCATGCGCCACCCCGCCATTTCGTCTTCACTCCGGGATCTTCACCTAGCGGCCGAGAACAATCCGAGCTGAGTCTTGGGGTAACTCGATAAGACGGAATTTACCTACGCTAGAGGATCATTTCTACAGACTTTACTGAAAACCCAGTCGGACGGCGGATATCAACTCTTACACGTTTCATGTAGGGAATCGAAACGGCGCTGGTGTGCACAGTGATGCTGGCGCCGGGAGCAAGCGGAGCGAGCGCCTGCAGGCTCCCTCCCATGGGCAAATCGTCGTAACCATAAAAAATCCAGCGCACACTATAGCCGTGGAGGGTGTAACTCGGCAGGTCGCTCCGCGTTTCGATCTGCGCCGTAATCCTCTTGCCTGTCGAATTCAGAACAAGGCTCTTGATTGGACTGGACTGTTGCCCGAGAGCGTCGAAGGATGGCTTGCGGGCGCCAAACAGATCGACAACGCCGTGGACTCGCTGCAAAAAGGCTCCGGCTCCCTTGTCGCCCATTTGAGTTCGATAGTCGTTGTAGTCGAAATAAATCGCGCCGGCAATTTCGGGGAACTCACGATAGAGTTCCGTGTGCCCCTCGATAATCTTCACGCGATGCTCATCTCCCGTCGCGAACTCGGGCCTGCACTCGCAATACCCATATTCCGAGATGACCAGTGGTTTGCCGGGGAAAGCCTTCCGAATGCGGTTGAGATAACCGCGGGCGTCAGGAACACTTCCCGGCGACCATGTTCCAAAATACTCATTGATGGAGACGAAGTCGAAGTCGCCGGCCATGTCCTGTCCCGGATCTACTTGCAGAGAATTGGACGCGTAGGTGAGCAGACGTGAGGAATCAATCTTGTGAGCTTCATCCGCAAGCGCGTGAGCAAATCTCCGCGTGATCGGATTTTTGCCGTTGACCTCGTTGCAAAGCCCCCACGAGACGATGCATGGATGGTTCCGATCCCGCTCGGCCATTTCTCTTAACTGCCCAAGGCCGTTGGCCGTAAGCTGCGACTCCAACTCATGAGAGATGTTGTCGAATGTGAACGAACCCCAGGCTGGCACCTCTTCCTGTATCAGGATGCCGAGGCGGTCGCAAGCTTCGAGGACGCGCTTGTCCTGCGGCCAGTGCACTCGGGTGAAGACGCAGTTGAGGTCTTTCATGTCGCGTGAGTTGGAATCGATCCAGTCAGCCGGCTCGGCCATTCCATATTGAGGATTGCTGCCAGCCATGCGCTCCACTCCTATAAGCGAGACTCGATCGCCATTGAGATAGAACGATGTGCCGCGGATCTCGAATTTGCGGATACCGAACCAGTCGCCAAGCACATGAGTGCGGCCGCCTCCCTCGAGCGCAACTTCCGCCCGATACAAATTCGGCGAATCGAAGTGCCAAAGCTTAGGTGACTCGATCTGGATGGCGCCCACAGCGATCTTCTCGTTCGACGACGGCGCGAGTGTTATGTCGCCGACGATGCTCGTATATTCAGCTTCCGGCATACCTTCAGCGCGCACCCTGAACCATACTTTGGCAGTTTGTGGCGACGAGGTAGTGTTGCGGATAATCGCACGCACCGAAATCTCGGCCCGATGGGAATCGAGGTCGGGGAAGGCGTCAATCTCAAGTCGCTCGGTGAACAACTGAGGCGTAACCAGCAATTGAACTGGGCGGATCAGGCCGCCGTCATTGGCCCAGTCGAAGGACTTCATTCGGGGTAGTGTCGTGTCCGAGATGGAATTGTCCACGCGCACCACGAGTTCGTTCGACGTGCCGTACTGGAGGTGCGGAGAGAGGTCACAGGTGAACGCTGTGTAACCCTTCCCGATGTGCTGGCCCACCTGCGCACCGTTCAGGAATACGTGCGCGGTGTGGTAGGCCGCTTCGAACTCGATGCGAACAAACATCGTGCGCCACTCCTCGGGCGCAAGCAGGGACCGGCGATACCAGGCAACTCCGGCGTAGTCGGGTGAGCCGCCCATCGCCTGCCAGGTGTGTGGAACGGTCACGGGCTGCCAGTCAGCATCGCTGGCCGCCACAACGACAGGCTGGAGAGATGCACTGGGGTCAAGCCGAAATTGCCACCCATTCCGGAGGGGAATAGTCTCGCTGAATGAATCAGGCGAGTCGGGGTCGGTCTGAGCTGACGCGTAACAAAAAGAGAGCCCCGATGCGGCGCCAAGCATCGACAGGCTAGAGATGAGACTACGTCGCGAAATCATGGGTAACAGTTTAAGCCTCGGGATGGCACTGCGGCACAGGAGCAACTGGGAAAGGCAATTTCTCTCCGATGCCGTGATCCGCAGATCCATCAGGTCCATGGAAGGGTTAAGAGTGCCCTCCGCAACATAGATGCGGCGCAGCAGGAATGCAGATGAGCGTGTGGCTTCGGAACAGGCATTCAGAGACAATCTGCACATGGCAGTCTCATCCAACAAACTCGGCGATCATCGCAGCCATGTCTCTGGCATCGACAACAGGCCAGCGCTAGCATTGCGGCCGGCAGCAGACATGAGACCGTCTGCACGGTTCTTATGGTCTTCATGAGAATTCATCCTGCCCCTGAGTTTCCGATAAGAACGGGTACTTTTACAGGGTCTACCCTAATGGCTTTTCTAATGTCATTTCAATAAGGGGATCCAATTATTGGCCCTTGAGCGGAGCTCCGGCATCTATCGTCTAGAATTGAGCACGACTATGGAGCAAAGGATATCGAAACCGGCGGGAATTAAGGAGATTGCTCACGATCTGGGCAGTTCCATCGGTACCGTCGATCGCACGCTTCACAACCGCCAGGGTGTCAGTCCGAATACGCGGGCCCAGGTGATCAAAATGCCAGCCAGGGACAATCACGATGCATTCGTCGGAACCTGAAGAACTCACCTCGATCCTTAACCTCCCCGAGCCGCCAGCGACCGAACTTGGCGAAGTGAAGGCGTGGGCCGAGCCAGTTTCGATGCGCACCTATGCGCCTGAGCCTGCGGACCGCAACCCGATGTTTCTGGAACGGCGTGTATATCAGGGAAGTAGCGGACGCGTTTATCCCCTACCCTTCATTGATCGGATTTCGAGGGAGCCAGTTGATCGCCAATGGGAGGCGATTCACCTTGAAAACGAATATTTGCGCGTTATGATCCTGCCCGAGATCGGGGGGCGCATTCATGTCGGACTCGATAAGAGGAATGGCTTTGATTTCTTCTACCGGCAGAACGTGATTAAGCCAGCTCTCGTTGGGCTGGCTGGTCCCTGGGTTTCCGGCGGGGTCGAGTTTAACTGGCCGCAGCATCATCGGCCAGCAACATTCATGCCTGTTCAATGGGAAATTGAGAGGCATTTCGATGGATCGATCACGGTGTGGTGCAGCGATCATGATCCTCTCACCAGAATGAAGGGGATGCACGGAGTCTGCTTGCATCCAGACAAGGCCTACATCGAGCTGAAAGTTCGACTATTCAATCGGACTCCCCTTGTCCAGACCTTTCTGTGGTGGGCCAATGCTGCGGTCCGAGTGCATGAGCACTATCAGTCGTTCTTTCCTCCCGATGCGAGGTTCGCCGCCGATCATGCCAAGCGGGCGATCACAAGCTTTCCTCTGAGTGACCGGTTCTACTATGGAGTCGATTACCTGGGACGGGCTCGCACCGGCGTCCCAATGGGCGAAAGGCCATCGCAATTCATTCCGAATGGTTCGTATCCTCCGAATGACCTGAGGTGGTATGCGAATATTCCTGTGCCCACAAGTTACATGATCGTTGGATCTGACGGTGACTTTTTCGGTGGGTACGACCATGCAGCCGATGCTGGCCTGGTGCATGTGGCTAGTCACCAAATCGCGCCGGGCAAGAAACAATGGACTTGGGGTAATCACGAGTTCGGATATGCGTGGGATCGCAATCTGACCGACGCAGACGGGCCATATATTGAGTTGATGGCGGGTCTGTTCACGGATAACCAGCCTGATTTCTCCTTCCTGGCGCCATACGAAACCAGGAGTTTCCGCCAGTTTTGGTATCCCATCCGCCGCATTGGCTCACCAAATGCCGCCAACGTCGATGCAGCTCTGAGTCTGCGCCTCGAATCGGAGATCGTCCACATTGGCGTCTGCGTTACGCAGTCCATTGCGGACGCTCGACTTAGGCTCTTCTCCGCAACCACGGAGCTTGCAGAATGGGTGCGGGATCTGACCGTCGCAGAACCGCTGCTGGTTTCCTGCGCATTGCCTGACGGCACGGATGTTGGGAGGCTGCGGATATTCCTGGAATCGGGCGACGAGCAAATCCTTTCCTTTGAAACAGAAAGTGTGCAACCCGCGACCGACCCCGACGTTGCGACAGAACCGCCTCTCCCCGAAGATATTCTGTCGGCGGATGAACTCTACATCACGGGCCTACATCTCGAGCAATACCGGCACGCGACGCGCCCGCCGCAGATCTACTGGAGCGAGGCTCTCCGCCGTGATCCAGGGGACAGCCGCTGCAACAATGCCCTGGGCATCTGGCTTCTCCGCCGTGGTGAATTTTCTCAGGCGGAGTCTCACTTGCGCGCCGCCATCGCAAGGCTGACCCATCGCAATCCCAACCCGTACGACGGCGAGCCATTCTACAATCTCGGCCTCGCGCTGCGATTCCAGGATCGAGACGCCGAGGCATACGACGCCTTCTACAAGGCTACTTGGAATGCCGCATGGCGCGGTCCTGCCTGGTATGCACTGGCGGCGATCGCTGCGCGGCGAACCAACTGGCACGAAGCTTCGGAGCACCTGCGTCTATGCCTGCTCACCGAAGGTGACAATCTCAATGCGCGCAATCTAAGGTGCATTGTCTTAACCAACCTGGGCCTCGATAAGAAAAGCGAAGCCTGGTTGCAGGAGACATCGAAGCTCGATCCGCTGGACTCTTGGTCTCGGTTTCTGCTGACCGGGAATCCTCCTGCCGATCATCAGCAACGGCTCGATCTCGCATTCGATCTGGCAAATGCCGGCCTTTTAAAGGATGCGATCGCGGTGCTGCAATCTGCCGACCCAACTCCGACCGACGGTTCGGAGCCCATCACTCTGTACACATTGGCGCATTTCCACGCAAAGTTGGGTATGGCCGAGCAAGCAGCCGAGCTGTACCGCAGAGCGGCTGGCGCTTGCCCTGATTACTGTTTCCCCGCCCGTCTCGACGAGATGATCATTCTGGAGGCAGCAGTACGTGCGAATCCAGGCGACGGCCGGGCCGCATATTATCTGGGAAATCTGTATTACGATCGCCGACGACACGAGGAAGCAATCTGCCAGTGGGAGTGCGCTGTTCGCTTGGATCCGGATTTCCCCATCGCCTGGCGCAATCTTGGCATCGCCCGTTTCAATGTCCGTCGGGATGCACAAGGGGCGCGCGGAGCTTTCGAGCGAGCCTTTGCTGCCAATCCGCTCGACGCTCGCGTCCTCTATGAGCGTGATCAACTCTGGAAGCGTACCGGGGAACTGCCCGAATCTCGACTGTCGGAACTGAACTGTCACCCCCACCTTTGCGATTCGCGCGATGACCTGGCCCTGGAACGTGCGACGCTGCTCAATCAGACAGCCCAGCCCGATCAGGCCCTGCATCTGCTGCTGAATCGCAAATTTCAACCATGGGAGGGCGGCGAGGGTTTGGTGCTGGAACAGTACACTCGCTCGCTTCTATTGCTTGGAGAGCGCGCACTGGCAGAAGGCAATCCCGAGGGCGCGCGCAAGTTCTTCGTCCACGCCTTGCATCCTCCCGAAAACCTCAGCGAGGCAAGACATCTGCTCGCGAACCAGAGCAATATTTGGTTTTGGATCGGCGCCAGCTATGCCGTAGAGAATCAGCCTGACGAGGCTCTCGATGCCTGGAAACACGCCGCCAGGGTTCGCAGCGATTTTCAGCAGATGAGCGTCCGTGTTATCTCTGACATGACCTTCTGGAGTGCTTTGGCCATGCAGTGTCTAGGGGAAAGAGACCAAGCACAAAAGCTATTCCAGGTGGTATTCGATCGCTCTGTGCAGCTTGAGCAGGAGAAACCCCGGATCGATTACTTTGCTACTTCTTTGCCGGCGATGCTGCTTTTCGAAGCCGATCTCGGTATTCAGAATAAGATTGAAGCCCTCTTCCTGCGCGCTCAGGCCTGCCTCGGTTTAGGTCGATGTGCCGACACCGAAAGCCTGCTCCTGCAAGTGCTCAATTTGGACAAGAATCATCTCCCCGCTGCCGAGTTGCAGCAGCAGAAAGCGGCCCTCGTCAGGCTGGCGGAAATGAAGCCATCGTGTTGATTCATACAATGAAAGGGCCCACCGAGGCCCCGCAGTCCTTTCGCCTCGGTTATGTAACTGTCCTTGCCTCTGTCGCCGCGCTGGGAGGATTTCTCTTCGGCTACGACTGGGTTGTGATCGGCGGGGCAAAACCATTTTATGAAGTCTATTTTCATCTGCACTCGCCGCAAGTCGTCGGTTGGGCCAACAGTTGCGCGCTCCTCGGTTGCCTCATCGGCTCTCTACTTGCAGGTGAGGCGGGCAGCAGGTATGGCCGGAAGAAGCTCTTGATCTTCTCGGCGCTGCTGTTTGCATTCTCATCCATATTCACGGGCTGGGCTCACCTTTTCTCGTTCTTCATCCTATGGCGAATTGCCGGCGGTGTAGCCATCGGACTGGCCTCAAACATCTCCCCGTTGTACATCGCTGAGATCAGCCCTGCTCCCTGGCGCGGGCGCCTCGTCAGCCTCAACCAGTTGGCCATCGTTTGCGGTATTCTCGCCGCACAGATCGCCAATTGGCTCATCGCGAAAAAGATGCCCGTGCAAGGCAGCGCCACTGTGTTTGCACAGTCCTGGAACGTCCAATACGGATGGCGCTGGATGTTTACGGCAGTCGCACTGCCGGCGCTGATCTTTTTTATGCTGGCTCTTGTCATCCCCGAGAGTCCCCGCTGGCTGGCCACCAGGATGAAAACCAACGCGGCACGGATTGTTCTTGCACGCATCGGCGGTGAGGATTACGCGAGCGCTGAACTCTCCGCTATCAACAGCACACTTCATCAGGATGCCGGAGTTCGGTTAGGGTGGAAAGATCTCCTCGGCAAAGACCTGCGGAATCTGCTTTGGATCGGGATCGCTCTCGCGGTGCTGCAGCAATGGAGCGGAATCAACGTTCTCTTCAACTATGCAGAGGAAGTGTATAAGAGCGCCGGGTTCGGCATCAGCGATATCCTCTTCAACATCGTCATTACCGGCGCGATCAATCTCATCTTCACCGTGATTGCGATGACCTTTGTGGACCGTCTGGGCCGCAGGCGGCTGATGCTTGTCGGTTGCGCTGGTGTGGGGCTCTCTCATTTCGCCGTCGGCTTCGCTTATCGCCAGGGTCTGCACGGGAGCGCGGTGCTGGTCCTGACCTTATGTGCCATCGCCTGCTATGCCATGTCACTCGCGCCCGTAACATGGGTGCTCATTTCGGAAATCTTCCCGAATCGCCTGCGGAGTCTTGGAGTCTCTGTTGCTGTGGCCGCCTTATGGAGCGCTTCCTTTGCGCTGACCTATACATTCCCTTTTCTCAACCGGGCGCTCACCACGGCAGGAACGTTTTTTGCCTACGGGACCATCTGCTTCCTGGGCTGCGCATTTGTCTACTGCTTCGTTCCCGAAACTCGTGGCAAGACGCTCGAACAGATTGAAGAGAGGATGACAAGCTCGTTTCATTGAAGGAGTCCGGACCGGATGGTGCCGGGTGGAAGACCGTGGGGTGGTCATGCGTTTGGTTCTCTGGTTCTGGCAAGAGCGAATGACCTCAAGCAGGAGGTTCAAAACGCGCTGCTTCCCGACGGATTACTATTCGACCCCGGAATCTGAACTTTTGAACCCCACTCAATGGCATTGTTATCAGCAAGTTGAAAGATCCTTTAGCAGGAAACATATATCGTGTATATGGTGGAGGCGGCGGGAGTCGAACTCGTGCTGAGCATTGAAAACACGCAACTTATTCATTCTAGGAATGCCCGAAATTCACAGATTTCGATGAGTGCCAAATCTGCGTACAAATCGCGTACAAACAAATCCTAGAATTCCCGAACCTCCAACAGCTTCACCTTCCAATCTGTTCAGCGGACCATCTGAAGAGTTCTTCATCGTTTATACATCAAACCGACGATCCCGAAGACGGGATTTCGGCGAGGATTCGGAATGGCTCCGCCGGAACCGCATCTGGATGTCGGAGCGCCGACAGCGCTGAAGTTGCAAGCTCCTCCCCGGCCGGAACGATTGTTTCGATCACTGGTATACTGACGAAGTGCCGGACCGAGGCACAAAGGCGAAGGGGTTCGCCTTAACCGCTGTTCTTTCCTTTCCTGATTAACGTGGATGGGCAGATGATGACCCCTGGTGAGATTTCGCCGGGGAGTGGCCTGCTCGCACTAATCCTCCGGTAATAAATCTCACCTCCAAAGGTTGCGCACGCATATTTGCGAGCAGCGGAGGACTCTTGAAGATCGTCATCATCTCCGATATTCATGGCAACCTTGCGGCTCTGAATGCACTGCCAGAGCGTGAATTCGACGAACTTTGGTGCATTGGAGATCTGGTCGATTACGGGCCCAGTCCGCACGAGGTTATCGAGTGGGTCCGACAACAGGCGAAGGTTGCGGTTCGCGGAAATCACGATCATGCGGCCGGGTTCTCTGTGGATCCGCAATGCTCGGCTCCTTTCAAAAAACTGGCCGAGGATACGCTGCGCTTCACGCAGTCGGTTTGCACGCAAGACGATTTTGGCTATCTCCGAAGCCTGCCAGTTCGGCAGGAGATGACGGTGAATTCCACCCGTTTTTACCTTGTACACGCGATGCCTAGCGATCCGTTATTCGGTTACTGTCCCGAGGAGTCTGACCGCTGGACGCAGGAAGTGGCGGGGATCAACGCGGGCGTTTTGATCGTGGGTCATACGCATACACCCTTCGTGCGGCGGGAAGGCAACACAACGATTCTCAACCCAGGCAGCCTTGGACAGCCAAAGACGGGTCGGCCACAGGCGTGCTACGCCGTTTGGCAAGACGGGAAGATTTCGTTGAAGGAGTTCGAGTATCCCGTGGCCGAGACCATTCGCGGAATTCGTGGTATGCCAATCGCAAAGGGCGAGCAGGACGCGCTGATTGAGCTGCTGGAAACCGGGTCTCTGCCGACTGTGGGTTCCGTGAAATCGACAGGTTAAATCGTTATGGGCGCGCACCAGCTTCAGCCGGATCGATCGATTCAGAAAGCCATCAGCGAATTGGATTCCTTGGTGGGGACCGAATCTGCTGTAGAGAGGGTGGTGGCGTTCGGAAAGCTGGCCATTCCTCATCTCAAGCACTTTCTATTGGACTGCCCGCCGAGAACGATCTCCATACCGCGATGTCGCGCAGCCCGCGCTCTTGGTCAATTGGGTGCGTACTCAACTCTCTCGAAGTACTTCTTGCAATATGAGCGCCCTGCTGACTCTGCCGTTCTGTTTGCTGAGGATGCAGTCCGCAGTGCGGCAGCAAAAGAGCTCGCCCAAGTCCACAGCGACGAAGTTTACCGCGTATTGCTGGAAGCTGCGAAACAGCGCGCGACGGGCGGCCTGGTTCAAGCGTTGGGTGCATTTTGCCGTCACGAAAGCATCCCTTTGTTGTTCGAACTGCTCGAGGACGATTTGTGCAGAACCGACGCAATGACGGAATTGCGGAAAGTACCGGAGGCGGCCCAGCCCTACGCGGTCCTGTTGCTACGCGGATGCACGGAGACCCTGATTCAAGGATCAATTTCGGCTCGGCGGCGGCGTTCTACTCTTCAACTTCTAAGTGAGTTTGGTATTTGCGAGCGCGACTGGCCGGAGATTCGGAAATACTTGCACGACGAAGCCGTGATCCGATGAACCTGAAGGAGTATGAGCAGGCGAAGTTCTCGATGGCGGAGATCGTTCGGTCTGCGCAGGCCATTGATTCGAAGGACCCCGATCTACAATCCGCGGCCCGTGAACTATTGACGCGCTTGGCAGACGATCGCTTCAACCTGATGCTGGTCGGCCGCTTTAGCCGTGGCAAATCCACCTTGATCAACGCTGTCCTTGGTCATTCGTATTTACCGACAGGAATACTGCCCCTCACGTCCGTCATCACCACGGTGCGATATGGAAGCCGTCCCCAGGCTGTTTTGAATTTCAGAAACGCGGGCTTGCCGCGCGAGATTCCGCTCTCGCAGTTGCCGGAGTATGTGACTCAGCAGTCCAATCCCGGAAATGTGAAACGTGTGGCGTATGCAGAGATTCAGCTTCCAGTGGAATTGCTGCGTCGTGGACTGTTCTTCGTAGACAGTCCTGGGCTCGGCTCCTCCATTACAGAAAATACCGAGACCACGGAGCGTTTCTTCCCGGAGGCGGACGCCTTTGTCCTTATCACAAGCTATGACAGTCCGCTCTCGGAAGAGGAAGACCGTGCTCTGCAAAGGATTCGGCAGGCGGATCGGGTCCTTTTTGTGATTGTCAACAAGCATGACACGGTGAGTCCAAGCGAGCGAGGACAGGTTCTGGAGTTTGTGAAGGAACGTCTCGCTCAATACTTCTTCTCAAGAGAGCCTCTGGTTTTCTCCGTTTCTGCGCGTCAGGCTCTTGACGGAAAGCAATCGGGAAACAACGGACTTGTAGAATCAAGCGGCATTGGCCTGCTGGAAGACTCTCTTTTTCGCTTCTTGACTGAGGAGAAGGCAGAAGCGTTTCTCGCAAACATTAAAACGCGTGTATTGGCGTTTCTCACCCGGAGGTACGACCTGGAGCGATTATCAGAGCGGCGGGAGATTCTGGATGGTCTCCTTGCAAGGCTCCGTGAACTGACAGCGCCCGTGCATCTACCTCCGCGCGAAGTCGCTGAGGCCCAAGGTAAAAATGCTGGCATCGCAGTCGGCATAGCGGTTGAAAAGCGCACTGGATGCTGGATTTGCGGACAAGTGCTGGAGGCTGTTTTTCGGTTCCTGAGCAAGCACCAGTACCAGCTGATCATTGACCGCGCGGCGCAGCAGGAGCACGCAAGGCGGGGAGGATTCTGCTCTCTGCACACGTGGCAGTACGAGAATATCTCTTCGCCATACGGGGTGTGCGCTTCGTATCCAGCGCTCGCTCATCGCGTCGCCTCAGAACTGCACGATTTCGCTATGAACATGAACGGAGCGATTTCACCCTATGAACGCGTCAATGGGCTGGCTGCGTCTCAGAGTACCTGCCAGGTATGTCTGGTGAGAATCGGGGCAGAATGGAATGCAGTCAATGAAGCGGCGGGCAGAGTCCGCGAAATCACAAGTTCATCGACCGGCAACGTGCCTGCGTGTTGTCTGGTCCATCTCGCAATGACGAGTGCTGTATTGGGCAAAGGCTTGGCGACACAGCTATTGCTAGGCGCACACTCCCGATTTCTCGAGCGGCTTGGCGAAGATGCGCAACGATATGCGCTCCGACATGACGCGTTGCGCCGCTACCTGACCAGCGAAGAAGAGCGGCGTGCCTCGCAACTGCTGTTGTTGATGCTCGCTGGCCATCGCAACGTCGGTGCGCCGTGGCGGGTGGAGTTTCTGTTTTAGAGTTTCGAGACGAATATCGAGTACCCTTAAACCCCTAGCGCCACAAGTACCATGAAACAATTTCAGGGGCGCACGAGGAATACGACCCCCGCGATCACGAGAACCGCCTCGATCAGCACTATGAATGCTTCTTTCGGGAGATAATCGAGAATTCGTTTGCCAAGGAATGAGCCCAGCACCATGGCTGGCCCCAGTGCCAGCCCCACCAATGCGTCCGATTGCGTCAGCACGGAAGTTCCTCCGTAAGCAATCAGTTTTGTAACGTGCATGATCACGGTGGAGAGCGCCTCTGTTCCGATATACGCTCCCTTGACCAAGCCGTAAGCAAGAAAGAATGGGGCCATCAGAGGTCCAACGCTACCTAAAAGAGCGGAGAGAAAGCTGGAAACAGCACCAATTCCGGCAAAGGCCACCGTGGAAAAGGGTTTCATGACTCGAGGCCTTATATGGCGTAAGATGACGACTCCCAGAAGAAAAGCCCCGAGCAGACGGGTGAGCAGAGTCAAAGGCGCGCTTGCAAACGCGTAACCGCCGAGAAGGGCCATCGGAATCCCGCCAAGCGCGAACCAGCCGACAACTTTCCAGTCCAGTTCGCGACGATTAAACCAGACTCGGCTTCCGTTTCCGATCAGTTGCGCGACAGTAAGAATCGGAACGGCATCGCGTACTCCGAAGGTTGCCACCAGAATCGGCAGTAGGACTGCGGCTCCGCCGAATCCTGTGACTCCCGCCAGAGTGGATGCAAAGAGTGCCCCCGCAAGAAGGGCGGACCACCTAACCATTTCACTCATTCAGATAGCACTTCCTCCCTGCTCAATGGCGGTGGTGCATACAGGCATTTCAGCTTGGATAATATGGACCCACGGGATGGCGGATCAAACCTCCATCCGGAACTCCAAATGACTACTCCTCAAACTATTCGGGTTTTGAACGTGGGCCAGAGCGGAAGCGAACCCGGAAGTCGCGGGCGGGCGGAGTCTCCTCCTCGATCGTCCGAATGGCCTGTTTACTCGCGCCGCCCCATGCGGTAATCGAGATAGAGGACGTGCACCTTGATCTGGTCTCCGGCGTAGTAACGAGGGAAATGCGCCATCTTCAGCATGTGAACGATGCTGCCTGGATTTCCGTTGCTCCATTCGACCAGTTGACGCAGGACATGATCGAGGTTTGAGGCCCACAGTCCCGTTCTGCTCGCCTCTCTCCGCGCGAATTCCAATGCGATGGGCGGTAGAAACTCCTTCAACTCCAGCCGTTCCGCTTTGCCCGCGCACATGGACTGCAAATTCCCAATGTCTTCCATGTGCGGTGAACGAGCTACAAAGATTACCGGAGTCCGATCAAAATAATTGAGGTCCTTAATAAGGCCGGTTACAACGCGCGACGGAGCCGCCAGGTGATCAAGCGCGAGGGAAAATGGATGCTTTTCGAGAGCTTTCTGCAAAATGCCCTTTAAAGATCCCGTGCGCAGAGACGTGCAGTTTGCCGGAAGGGTGATTCCGGGCTTTCCTACACGCCGGAGTTCCTCAATCAGAGCCAACAACATTTCGTGCGGAGACTGGACCTGGGGAGCAAAGAGGGCGAGCGGTTGTGTTTGAAGAAAGCTCCGCAGCAAGCGCGTCTTGCCGACCACTTCCGGCCCAAAGATCAGCATCGACTTCCGCCTTTGCGCTTGCGCCTGCAGTCGCGCCAGTTCCTCGGTGCGCTCGACGGCCGCAGAGTACTGTAGAGGATCAATCGTGCTGTTCATAGCCAGACCGGCCATACTCAAGCCTCACCTGGAGACGTGCTCTTTCGAGAACCTGCGGTTTCAAAAATGCGCCGGTACAGGTCTTCGCCATAACTGGTCGGCAAGGGTTCGCCTTCGAGAAGGCGAAACGTCCGCCGGCCATCTGAAAACCTCTCAGCACGCAAGAAGAGCGCCGGCGCGATGCCGGCGCGATACAAGCCATCGGAAAGTGCGAACAGGTGCGTCACGTAAAACACCTTGATTCCCATCTTCACGCATGCGCGGACAATCTGCGTCGCAATCTCCGAGCCTTCGCGTTCATTGGTCGAAGCAAAGGATTCGTTCAGGAGAACGATACTGTTTGGAACGATTGCGTCAACAATCGCGCTCATCCGGCTCAATTCCTCATCCAGCTTTCCGCTCTGCATAGTGGCGTCTTCTTCGCGTTTGAAGTGGGTGAAGATGCCTCTACACACGCTGGCGTGGAAGGCTTCAGCTGCCACAAACATGCCACACTGCATCATGAGATGGGCGAGGCCAACGCCTCGGAGGAAAGTTGATTTGCCGCCGCGATTGGCGCCGGTAATCACTACCAGCGGCTTGCCGTCACAATTCACGTCGTTGCCAACAGTTCGCTCGTCCAACCTGAGGCTAAGGCAAACATCATAAAGTCCCTCGCATCTGAACCCTGGGTCGCCGCTTGGTAATGGCTCTGGAAAGCAGACGGGCTCTCCCTTCTGTGCCAGCCGCTCATGGAGATTCAGGCAGCCGATGTAGAAGCCGAGTTCGAGCCGTAACATTCTGAAGAAGTTCAGTATGTGATCCGTTGATTGCGTAAGAGCAGTGGCGACATGGACAATTCCTTGTGTCCGTAGGTCTCCAAGTATCCGGAATCCAGTTTCATCGCGCTCGTCCACCTCGTACACAAAGGCCGGATCAGCTCTACCAGTCAAATCATTTACCCAATCTCGCACTCGCTCCAGCCAGTTCTGCTTTACCATCGCCATTTCACGAAGAACATAGTTTTCGCCTTTGCAGTCGCTCCCTAATCCGGCGCTCATTAGCACGCCATTGTTGAATTCGAGCCGCTCGAGGTGCTCTTCGATGCTTCGCATGTAGTCTTCGTCAAGCTCGGTGGAGATCATGGCAAATAACCGCTTGAATCCTTCTGAACGAAATTGCGGGCCATTGTCTTCTGCGATTCTCCGGAGACGGCGGAGTTGATTCACGCACAACTGAAGGACTTCGATTGAACGATGCAGAGCCGAGCTAGCGTCTCGTTCCCACATCAAGCTCCAGACTTTCCTTTCACTTTCGATTGCTTCAATTGCAGTCGAATAAATTTCTCGGATCACCTTGGGTGCAGACAAACAGTCAGCAAGTATCTGTTGCCGGTAGAGAATCGTATCCGGATCGCGAACGCTCGCGAGGAGAGCGTTCTTTGCAACCTCCCGCAGAAAGTTATCGGCCGCCGCTATCGCATCGAACAAGATGTCCAGCTCCAAATCCTCGGTCAGTTCTGCGGCATTCGCCGGCAGATTCTCTCCGAGCCGGAAATCGCGGTCCCGGTGCATGAGAAAGACCTTCATGACGGGTTCACCTTCTCCCTGTTTGCAGAAATGCGCTCCCCAATGGCAGCTTGCGTGAGACGGTATTTCTGCGCGATTGCCGCAGCGTACGCGAGCCCGTCGGCAGGCTTGCGGACGATCTTGAAAGTGCGCAGTGCCGGGTCTATCGGGTCCACGGTGCTGACCATGCTGACCGTGGCATCGCTCAAGGTTGCTAATTCGTCCAGAAACGTGACAGTCACGCAGAGCATGTCCAGCGAAAGAATGCGCTGCATGATCTTTTTCGAAAGGAACAGCGCATCGTTCAAAGTAGTGGACAGGAAGCTCTCATTCATGACGAGAATGCTCCTGCCGGTCGCCTGTTCCAGAATCCTCTGAATCCGCTTCAATTCGTCTTCGAGTTTGCCGCTCAGATTCTGAAGATCTTCCTGCCTTTCGAAGTGGGTAAACAGCTGGTCAAAGAGGAAGAGCTTGGCATCGGTTCCGGGAATCGGGCAACCAAGACAGCCCAAATAGTGGAGCTGTCCAACAGTGCGAGCGAACGTCGTCTTGCCGCCCTGATTCGGCCCTGATACAACAAAAATTCGCTCCCGGTCCTTCAAGAAGAAGCTATTCGTTACTACTGGCAGGTGAGCTTCGACGAGCTTGTTTGCAAGTGCCAGATCGAAGGTGTCGTGAGCGTGGATGTCCTTGGACGTAGCAACCACTGGATAGCAGAATGAGAGACCAGCTTTTTCGACTCGGTATTTGAATTCAATGTAGGCAAGGTAAAACTGGACTTCGCGGTCAAATACCGCGATCACAGAATCCAAAAAGTCGCTGTGCCGAACCGGGAATTCCTCAAGGCGCGAAAACACTTCCGGATAAAGGCGGGCGACCCGGTCCAGGATGGCGGCTTCGACGTGATTCATCTCCGGCCAATTCGAGATTCTGAACTTGTACTCCTTGGACGCCCCTTGTCTGAACTTCTCGAAGGTTCGTAGGACCTCTGTGCTGAGATCTCGTTCGTCGCTATATCGCCCCACAGTCACTCGCTTGCCGTCGATGTGTAGGGAATATCGAACCGACTGGAGATCTGTTCGTAGCCTCGCCGTTTCCGCCGCCAGGATCCGAAAATCATAGGACCCGGCGTAACGGGCCAGGTAATCGCGCAAGCCTCGGATAGCGAGGGATTGTGGACTAGCGGATAGGAGCTCGCCGGTCAGCCGCGACACGGCAGCACAGTAAACTTCGGCGGCGCTCAGGAAAAGAGCATTCTTCTGGTATTTGTAGTAGAACTTCTCTGCTTTCGTAATGCAGGAGCGCATTTGGCGCATCGCTCCTGCAAACGACTGAACTTGGTTAAAAAGTGATGGCACCTCAAGATCACGAAACACGGCCTGACGGTAATGAATCGTGTCGATCGTTCCCAATGGTGCGTAAAAGAACGGCTTCAGGTCGTACTCGTCGCGGCCGACGGTAATCGACTCAACAATCTGGTCAAGGTTCAGATCTCGGAAATACTCTGGCAGCGCCTGGTTCACAGCACCCGCTGCACCCGCATCGTCACCAAACAGGATGCTCCGGAATGTCGCAGCTCCGTCAGATTCATTGGATGATTCGAATCCAGCGGAACGAATCCCTTGCGACTCCTGCTGAGGGATCAGCCGATTTGCGGTTTTTGCGGGCAATGTGCTCCTCCGAGCTCCAATCTCGTAGGAGTCATCTTCCCCTGACAAGGAGGGGCAATTTAGAGTGGACTCCAACACTCGTTCCTTCGCCTTTTCCATCCTGCGGCTGAACGGAATTAGACGAGCGCCAAAACCTCCTGTTCTATTCGATTGAGCCGTTCAACTGCCGACTGCACAGCGGGCGCCCCTTCTTCTTTGACCTTCCGTGCCCGGTCAAGTGCCTGTTCTGCAATACGGCTGATTTCGTGCAGCAACTTGCGGATCTCGACCTCCAGACGGTCCCGGCTTTCCTGAATGCGGTTGAGAACGTCGTTTTGCACGCGCGCGCTGTTCGTTTCCAGAAGGTGCCGCAGGAATTCTCGAGCCTCGTTCGTGATCATCTTGCGTGCGCCCACACACGGCAAAAAGACGTCAGCGAGCCAGCGCAGCGGCGATGGGGGTTCCGCAGTTCCAATGAATTTCTCGAAACTGAAGCTCGAACGCACGCGAAGGCCCTTCTCCGGATCGAGTGCGTGGGGCATCCGCGTTAGTTCGCTGAGACCGGCATCCGCGAGCTTTTTCAGAAAGTTGTTTCCCATTTCCACAAATCGAAGGGCCACAGCCCGGTATTGGCGCTCGCCCTCTTCCTGCTCAGGCTTGAGCCAAGGCATAATCTTGCGGCGCGAGACCTCCTGGGCGAGGTGCATCACTCGGCGCCGATAATGTGGACCAAAGCCCAGTGGCACGGACGGTAGGCCACTATTGAATTCTGCTTCAGATTCGGTCCACGCTGAATTGAAGAACTGCTTGTGCCTGTCACCGAAGAGGTCCGAAATCCGATGCTGCTCTGCCATAAAGAGAAAACTGAGCTCGCGCATCGAGCGTTCAGCCTCACTGATGGTTTGTTTCATCATCTCGATGCGCCGTTCAGATTCTTCGATAGGCCGTTGCAGCGCGTCACGGTCCTCACTGATAACAGCCAGTAGCTGTTCGCTCAGGCGCTGGAGCCCCCGGTCGCAAGCGGCGCGCACGAGGTTTCTGCCCGAGTCTTCAACGAGGGCTTGCAAGCTCGCCAGCAGTTTTTCCCAATCCCGCAACGGGCCGCGGTTTTCCATGCGTTCGGCGGCACTCACCTCAAAAACCTCGCCCATCGGGCGATGCAGGCGCTTTTCCAGAATGTCGCGCGTGAACTTGGCCGCCGCCGCGCGCTCCGGGTCGCTGGTGCGATCGGATTTGTTGATGACCAGAATCAAATCCTGAACTTGCTTGCCAACCGCCTCAACCAGCACCAACTCCTCGCCCGCAATCGGCGGATCGGCTCCGACCACGACCAAGGCTGCATCAATGTGAGGAATGAAGGCTTGCGTGGTGGCCGTGTTTCCGGTGAAGACCGAGCCCAAACCCGGAGTGTCCACAAAACACATACCGGAGGACAACAAGGGACTGGGCACGAACACTTCCGCGCCGTCCACGTGCTTTCTGTTTTCGGGGTTTAGCTCTTCGGTCACGTAGTCCTTCAAGTCGGACATCGCAACGTCCTGCCACGAGCCATCCCGCATACGAATCCGCGCGTGAAGTACGTCGCCAAACCGAATCACGGTAGGCACTGCCGTGACCGGAACAAACCCGGTTGGGACAACTTCATGGCCGACCAGGGCGTTGAGCAGGGTGGATTTGCCTCGCTTGAACTGACCAACACAAGCTACATAGAAACGTCCTTCGGAAACCCTCGCTGCAAGTTCGCGTGCTTCCTCGGCAACAGGCTCAGCTCCGAGCTCCTGAGCCAGCTCCACGAGTCGCAGCAGACGGGAGGCGCCATCCATACACACGGATGTCTCCGTCGGAGGGCTGCCAGAATCTTGCACCGTCGAACTGCTCTTGAGTTCCTGCATCGCGGAGTGAGTCATCGTCTCCATCTAGGTCCTGTTAGATCTTCGCCGGTTCGTTAGTTGAAGTTCGCGAGTATCGAATGACCTCGACGCGGGACATCGCGATGAGACCCTCCTCAACCATGACGTCGAGATGGGGAATCAGCTTTTCAATCTGTTCCTCACGGTCGATGACAGTCAGCATGATCGGCGCGTCCTTCGAGAACGTCCAATGACTGGCATGGTGAATTCTGGTGCTTGCCCCGTACCCTTCGATCCCGCGATACACGGTCGCGCCAGCCATACCCAGCTCCATACATTTCGCCACAATCGCTTCGTGTAAGGGTTTGCCCTGCCATTTGTCACCCTCGCCGAAATGAATCCGCAACATGCGCGCTTGAAATTGGTCTTTCATTTTGAGCCTCCGCTCACATAGAAGGACTACCTGGAACTGACTCTGGCATATCTACGTCCAGTGCACGGTAGGAGTACTTAATGATGTCAACGTCTGAAAGCACGACCAGACCCTCTTCCACCATCTGGTCCACAAGCGGAAGAAAGGATCTCAGTTTCTCCTCGGTATCGACGGCCGAGAGCATGATCGAGCAATCGTGAGACAGGTGAAGGGCTTTGTCCTTGTGAATCCGGCGGTGTGCGCCGTAGCCGAGGATGCCACGGTAGACTGTGACGCCGGCAATGTCGTTGGCCCGCATGGCTTCAACGAGCGCATTGTAAAGAGGCTTGTCCTTCCAGCGATCCGCTTCGCCAATGTAGATCCGCATCATTTTTGCCTTGCCCTCAATCTTGAGGTGCGCGGGGAGGACTGGCCTCTTTGGCTTGGAAACCTGGGCTGGCTTCGCAACGGTTGTCTCCTGGACCTCGATCATTCCAGTTCCGGCCAACTCCTCCAGCTTCCCGAGGAGCTCGTTGACCTTCTCACGAGATTCGATGAATTCGATCTTGAGAGGCATGTGATCCGAGATTTCGACAATACTGGCGGAATGCATGTGATGATCCGCACCAAATCCCGCAACTCCTTTGAGGACGGTCGCACCCGAAACGCCTCGATAGAAGAGAAAATCGAGAATGCTCGAATACGTTGGGATCCCATGGTGCTTTGAACCCTCACTCAGGTAGATGGAAACTTTCACGGCCTTTCCGGCACTCAACATACGTCCTCCTCAGGAATGTAATCCGCGCTGTGAGACAAGAAACTCGGCCGCGCGGCCAAGCGAGCCCCATCCCGGTCTTTCCGCCTCCGGTTTATCACGTAAACTTTGCAGCTCTTGTGTCAACTGCCGGCGACAGTTCTCGATGATCGCATCGACGCGGGCGGCGACCACAGGCTGGACTTGGCGCCGCAGTTTTATCCCGTGCGGAATACACAATACCGGAGCCCCTCGCAGCCAATCGGCCACATCTGTTCGATAGATGCAACTGACAA
The DNA here is from genome assembly GCA_963793885.1 of uncultured Acidobacteriaceae bacterium. Lineage (GTDB taxonomy): Bacteria > Acidobacteriota > Terriglobia > Terriglobales > Acidobacteriaceae > Telmatobacter. Next base: position 17,809 of record CAWCBQ010000001.1, on the reverse strand, counting down.
ATTCGCGAATTCGGCGGTCTTCCTCCGCATATACTTCCTTGCAGATGTCACAGTCGGCGGCATCGCTGGAAATTGGCGCCTGCTCCTCTACGAGATGGATGAATACCTCAGCTGCTGTTAGGGCGTTTTGCACTGCCGCCAGCCCCCAGGTGTGAAAATTGCACAGGTGGTGGATGTCCTGTTCAGAATGATGCTGAAGGCGCGCCGCTTGATATTCCTTCAAGAAGCGGCAGAAGGGGCATCCTGGTTCCTGAAGCACTTCCAGGATCGATTGATAGATAACGAGCTGCTTTTGTGTTCTCATCAGAGGATCTCCGCAATCACTGAGCCGCCCCACACGGCAGCGAGCCCAAGAATGAGGCTGCTGACTGCATAGAAGGCGGCAAGTAAGAAAGCGCCGGTTCGAAGCGTGGAAAAAGTCTCCCATTCATATGTTGAAAAAGTGCTGTATGCGCCAATGAAGCCAACCGGCACGAGGAATCTCCAGGCAGGATTCAAATCTGCTCGTTTCGCCAAGAAAGTGAGGGAGAAGCCGATAATCATGCAGGCTGTGATGTTAATGACAAAGGTTCCGTATGGAAACTTCGTTCCCACACGGCCGGCAATTGTCGAGCCGACCCAGTACCTGGCAATCGATCCGAGTGCGCCGCCGAACGCGATAAGAAAGTATTTCTGCAATCTTAAGCCCCCCTCTCGATGGTCTCGCTTACGTTGTGGCTCTCGATTGCGCTCCAGTTCCTCAGCAAAGCCAGGTCCTGTTCGAGTTGAGGCTCGTCGACGCTGCTATTGGAAGTTCCTGACATCCTCTGAAGTTGAACGCGATAGGCGTCGGCGTAGGAACCCACCAGGAGCGCCAGCTTGCTGACAAACTGGATGCTCCACCGAGACAGCGCATCGCCGTAATGGTGAAGCTCCTGTTTCAAGACAGCGCCAATGCTTTCCCGTAGGGCCTTCCTGATCCTGACGCGAACAACACTAGTCCCGAGGAACTTCCACGCGCTCATGTTGATCGCGTTCGGGAGTGAAGGCAACTCAAAGCGTGGCATGTCGCGCAAGAGACTTTCCACCTCGTCCGGCGAAGGCATATCGATGCGCCCCAACTCCTGCGCCACCGACTGCAGTGTGAAAACTGCACGCTGGCTGACGGAGCGCACGTCCTCGATGTGATGTTCAACGGACTTCCAAACAGCGTCGTGGAGCCACTCCGAAAGTTGCGGCGACGTTACGTGGGCGTCGGAATGTGTCTTCATCCACGTAAGTGCGGTGTCTGCCACCTCATTCAGAACTCTCTCCGGCGTCTCACCCAATTCAAAGAAGGCATCGTTGAGAACTGTGCGTTGTTCTCCGACTTCGCCGGTTACGAGGCGCAATTGCTCCTCCAGATCATGCACATCCTGCGGGAGTTCCTGCCCTCTGCGTTTCGTCTGGTCGAGAGTTGTCTCAATGGCCGCGACCAATGAGCCACGGAGGACTCCGATCTTTCTGGCAACCGACGCGTTTCTAAGACTTCGCGCCTGGTTGAATCGGGGAAGCAATTCCTGCTCGAAGAATTGGTCGAGCAGAGCGGCGTAGTTCGGGAACGAGCTTACCGGATGCACGTTCATCGCAAGGCCCAATTCGGCTTGCAACTGTTCATGGATATAGCCGGTGACCCGATGAAGATCTTCTTCCGTCAGCAGGTCCGCCTTGCTAAGCAGAACGATGGCCGGAATGCCGCCCTCGTAGAGCAGACGGAGAGTCCCGACGTCTTCTTCATTCAAAGCTGTTCCCGCGTCAATGAGAAGAAGGGCAAGGTCGCAACTCGGAAGATAGGCAAGAGTTTCTTGAGCGCCTCGTTTGGCCAGGGAGCCAAGCCCCGGCGTATCCACCAGCACAATGCCCTGTTTGAGGCGCGGCGATGGAACCTCGACAACCGCGCGCACAACATTCCGCAGATTGCCTGGATTCCCTTGTTCAGTTACCAGGACGCCAAGCTCGTCGATCGTAACGGTTTCTTCCCTCCCGCTTGCAAAAGCCACGTCGGCGCGCAGTTTCGCGCCATAGCGCAATTTCGTGGGTACCGCGGTGATGGGGTTGATGCCCACGGGAAGAACGTTGGTATTCAGAAGCGCATTGAGAAGGGAGGATTTCCCACTGCTAACACGCCCGAACAGAGCCACCTCCAGGTTGTTGTCCTCCAGGCGGGAAGCTAGTGAATCGATGTGCGTGCGGAACTCTACCAATCCGTGACGAGTGACGATTTCCTCGATCAGTCGCAAGAGAGCCACATCGTAACCGGTCCCCTCCAGCTTCTTGAGCCGCGTTTCGAGATTAATGCCCAACTCCTGGCGGAGGTAACGTTCCATGCTTCCAGCCAGAGAGCGAAGCTCATGGACCACTCCATTGAGTTCGTCAACGGCATCGTCAGGCACGGCCCCACATCCGCGCATATAGCTGGGCTTGAGTTCCTCGATCGCGATGTCGATAAAAGTAAGATCAACTGTGACTGATCGCGTGACCGGAATCTCCGGCGGCTCCGGCTTCAAGTGCTGCCAGTCAAGAGCCCGCAACAGTTGAGCCCGCAGACGCCGAATATGATCTTCTATTACCCGCGACTGCGCGGGCGTGATGTCAACAAGGTAGCGCGGAAACGGAGACGGCGATGCCGCCGAATGGAGAGCCTGTTCGATGTCGCACAGCAGTTTGTCGATGTACTTGCAAGTGATACTCAGGCGTCGTTGCTGGACTTCGTTAAGAGCCCCCGGCTCTCGCGCTCTTGGTTCTTTCGCTCTTGCGATTTCCGCATCGGGCTCGGGCATGACTCCTCCAAGTGTTGTTCAGCTTCGAGGAGTCATCTGCCCAGTTGAGCGTTCTTCAGGTGGACTCCAACACCCACGGCTGCTTGCTATGCCTTTACTGCCTTGTGCCAGCGCTCGTACACGCTGGCGCCGGCGTAGCGAGCCTTTGTCCCAAGCTCGTGTTCGATCTCCAGAAAGCGGTTGTATTTTGCGATGCGCTCGCCGCGACTGGTCGAGCCCGTCTTGATCTGCCCCATGCCGGCAGCCACGGCCAGGTCGGCGATGCTCGTGTCATCGGTCTCGCCGGAACGGTGCGAGATGACCGCGCCGTATCCGTTCTCGCGAGCAATCTGAATGCATTCGAGCGTTTCCGTCAGCGTGCCGATCTGGTTCAACTTGATCAGAATCGCGTTGGCGATTCCGTCTTTGATGCCCTGGCGGAAGATCGTCGGATTGGTGACAAAGTTGTCATCGCCGATCAACTGAATCCGACCGCCAAGCGTCTTCGTCAGATAGCTGCCAGCCGGCGTGGTCGTCTTCGGCAACGCCATCTTCAATGGCCCAGATCTCCGGATAACGGTCAAGCAAGTCCTTCCAGAAGTCGACCATCTGCTCCGGCGACTTCCTGCTCTTGTCCGACTTTTCGAACGATAGATGCCGTCTTCAAAGAGTTCGCTGGTGGCAGGATCGAGCACGAGGACGATGTCCTTGCCCGGCTTATAGCCAGCCTTTTGGATCGCTTCAAGAATCAGCTCGATAGGCTCTTCGTTGGACTTCAACTGCGGTGCGAATCCGCCTTCATCCCCAACGCCCGTGTTGTAGCCCTTCTTGTGCAGAACAGCCTTCAGTGCATGGAAGGTTTCAGCAGCCGCCCGCAAGCCTTCGCTGTAGCTAGGCGCGCCCACCGGCGAAATCATGAACTCCTGAAAGTCCACATTGCTGTCCGCGTGGCTTCCACCGTTGAGCACGTTGAACCACGGCGCCGGAATCAGATTGGCCTTCTCGCCTCCGAGGCTTGCATAAAGCGGCAGACCATGGTCCGCAGCAGCCGCCCGCGCAACCGCGAGAGAAACGCCGAGAATCGCGTTGGCTCCAAGGCGCGCCTTGTTCGGCGTCCCGTCGAGTTCGCACAGCTTCTTGTCCAATGCCTTCTGGTCGTTGGCATCGAATCCATGAACGGCCTTTTGAATCTCGCCGTTCACGTGATTTCTCGCGTTCAGTACGCCCTTGCCCCCGTACCGCTTTTTGTCACCGTCTCGGAGTTCGACCGCTTCCCGTTTGCCGGTTGATGCACCGGAAGGTACTTTCGCAGTTGCCTTTACGCCGTTGGCCAGGGTTGCCGTGACTGACAGGGTTGGATTCCCGCGGGAATCGAGGATTTCGAGGGCTTCAAGTTTCGCGATTTCAGACATGATGATTACGCTTTCCCGGCTACAAAAGCCGTCGGTTGTGAGGAGTTCCATGATTTGTTGTCGAGCGGCATGCGAGAACAGAATTGTTGACAGTTACGATTCTTCTGTGCCTCACCGCTCGCGTGTTTCGAGATCTTCATAGCTTGGTTATCCGATCAATGGACGATCATCACCGGGCAGTGCGCATATCTCAGCACGCGCTCGGAGTTCGAGCCCAGCATCCAGCGATGAAGGATCGTATGGCTGCGCTTGCCCATGACGATGAGGCTGGCCTGGATGGTGTCCGCCTTGTGGATGATCTGCTCCGCCGGATGGCCCAGAACAATGTCGGTTTCGAGTTCAATGTCCTTTTGCTTGGCGCGTTCGCGCAACGGGACGAAACATTTCTCATAGCGCTCTTGCCCGTCTTCAAGCACAGCGTGGAACTCCGCGCTCTCGGCGGGTTCGGGCGGCCGAATTACCGCGATGACGAAGAGCTTGGCTTTCATATCGCCAGCCATTGACAGGGCCACATCCAAAGCGTGCTCCGCGTGCGGAGACGCGTCGAATGCAACCAGTATTCTTTGAATTCCAACAAAAACCGGACTTCCCATAGCGATCACCTAACCTTCTTCTGCGGGAACTGGCCGCATAACTTCCTTCTCTGCTTTCTTGCCTGCTTGATGGTGGGGAAGCAAGATGGCGGGGAAGAAAGAACGAGTTCGCAATCATGGTGGGTATTACTGCGCTGGCGATGACAGTGCCCACGATGTAGGAGTACTGCGCCTGCGTGATGATCTGATGATTGAGGCCAAAGAGTGCCGAGATGGTTCCGAATGTGAGGCCGGTTGACATCATCAGCGTGTAGTAGGCTCCAGCCTTGCCGTCATACTTGTGAATCCTGACTGCCGGATACACAGCAACCGCCTTGAACAGCGACTTCGCCCCAAACAGGACGAGCAGCGTGACGGGCGCAGCCATCAACGCCGGCACCGACACAAACGATCCGGCGCGGATGAAGTAGAACGGCGTGAGCAATCCGAACGTAAGTGTACGCAGACGGCGAATCAGTGAATGGTCTTTTCCGACCGTTCCCGCCAGCACCATGCCGATCATGTAAGCCGGCAGCACCGCTTCGCTGCCAGCCCAGACGGCCAGTCCGCCCATGGCGAAGAGGAAGAAGAGAAGGTACTTGGCTTCGAGTTCGGAGACGCGCCCGCCGTATTTCTTGAAGAACCGCGGCGTGAGAAATGGCAGGACTACGAAGACGACGATGGAAACCACCACAAAGATCAGCGTCTTGATGGTGAACGGAGAAAAGATCAGTCCGAGCGCAATCACGGTTCCGAGATCATTGATGAAGCAGGCGGCGAGAATCGCCTTCCCGTACTCCGTGACGTTGAAACCCAAGTTCCAGCATCACCGCGTATACAACGGCGACGGACGTTGTCGAAAGAGCGACACCGCACAGCCAACTGGGCATGATCGCCCAATGCAGTACGTAATGCGCGATCGCAGTGCAACCGAGAAAGGGACCGAAGAACCCCGCGAGGCCAATGATCGACGCTTCACGCCACTTGGTTTTGAAGATGGCGGGATCGAGTTCCGCACCGGCAAGGAACGTCAGGACGATTGCACCCGTTCCAGCCAGGAATGTTATCCACTGCGTATTCCCGGCCAGCCCGCCCTGCGCAAAACCAAAGAGCCCGGTAAGGAACACGCCGATGACCAATTGGGCCACGGTGCCGACCACAATCTCAGAAAGCGCCGTCGAGATCTTGAACCAGATCGCCAACAGCGTCGCCGCCAAAGCCAGACCCACCCAGAGCGCACAAAGAGCCCAAGTGTTCGTCATGAATACGAACTCCTAAATTGTCGTTCAGGGAACTCGGCCGGGACATAACTCCGCAACAGGATTCCCTGTCAGGAGTCATCATCTGTCCGGCCTATTGGAATGGACAGCGGTTAAAGGTGAACTCCCTCACCTCTACGTTGCTTGAATCGTAGGATCTTGGGCGTCTAAAGTCAAGTGACCACAGATACATCAGTTGACGACGCGAATCCGCTGCCGTCTCGTTTGAGTGTAGGTGGGACCGGTCCGTAATTATGCAATTTCCCAAAACGGTGGCGGGAGCGACGGGTCCCGAACCCGCGGCCTCCTGCGTGACAGGTTTACCGTTCTAGGTTTTTCAACGACTGACAAACCCGTGGGGAACGCCTAAGGCCACCGAAGTCGTGTAAGACCGTGCTTTTTGTGGATCGAATTGTGGATTGAACTTGAACCCATGCGGCCGATTGCTCCCAACATACCGGAGGAGGATCCGGCCGGCTCGTCGGGAAGGTTCGCACTGGAGGCGCGCCTCTTTGGGCGCTGAGACTTCCGGGTTCAGAGAATCTGACCCCGATATGCCAATCCAGAGTCAGCTGTCCTACGGTTCCTCCATGTTTCTGCGTTTTCCCTGGCCTGTGTGTAATCTCCTTTATTGTCAGTTTGATACGACGCATCCTCGCACACCGAGGAAGATGCGTCATATGCCTGAAAATACAGGGAAACGAGGGAAAAAGCCTCAAAAGTTACGACAAAATGTTACGACTACCGTGTTGCATTTCGCCATCCATTGCTTACAAATGATGTCATAATGGAACAATGACGCAGGCCGAACCAATCGAAGACGCGATGCGCTATATCCGCGAGCACGGCATCGTGCGGCCACGCGAACTGGAAGCGATCGGAGTGCCGCGCGTCTACCTTTCCCGGCTCATTCAACAAGGCAAAATCATCCGGCTTGGGCGCGGCATCTATTCGCTCCCTGACGCCGCCGTTACCGAACTGCATTCCTATGCCGAGGTAGCCAAGCGCGCGCCTGACGCCGTTCTCTGCCTTCTGTCGGCACTGGCATTCCACGGAATCACGACACAGAACCCCGCATCGGTCTGGATCGCCCTCGGCAAAGGCGCTCGCAAACCAGCCATCGCCTCACCGGCGCTCAGAGTTGTTCGTCTCACCGGTCCGTCGCATACTGAAGGCATCGAGAAACATCGAGCCGAAGGGGTCGTCATCAGCGTCTATTCCGTGGCGAAGACGGTCGCCGATTGCTTCAAGTTCAGAAACAAGATCGGACTGGACATCGCCATCGAGGCGCTCAAGGACAGCCTCCGCCAAAAGAAGACCACCGCCAATGAGATCTACCGCTATGCGAAGATCTGCCGCGTGAGCAACGTCATTCGCCCGTACATGGAGGCTCTATGAGCCGTGAACCTGCCAGGAATCTTGCAGCATCCGTTCGCGCCCGCCTGCTCACGCTTGCTCAGGAGAAGGGTGAGGATTACCAGCGCATCCTCGGCAAATATGCCGTAGAACGATTCCTCTTTCGACTCGGTCGCTCGGAGTATCGAGACAGATTCATTCTGAAAGGCGCGATGCTCTTCACGCTGTTTGCCAATATAACACTTGATTTGCACGATCACATTTGCTATGTTATCGTGCATAAAGTGTGAAGAGGTCGCAAGTGCATCCCGAATTCCATGAACTCGAACGCTATGTTCACGACGCCCTGGGCGTTTCCGTGAAGTCCACGCCTTGGAGCGGAGCCGACCACTTGCCGCACTTCCTCAAGGAAAGGTACAGATTCGCGCAAACGGAGTTGCTAGGACTACGCGCCCTTCTCGTCATCGACACCAACCCCGAGGAGCAGTCGCCAGCGACGGTGCGCAAGCACATGGACCTGCTCCAGACCAAGCAGCACGCGGACCTTATCTATGTCCGCGCGCAGGTGACGGCGTACAACAGGAAGCGGTTGATCGAACAAAAGGTACCGTTTATTGTTCCAGGCAACCAGATGTACTTGCCTATGCTGGCGATTGATTTGCGCGAACATTTCCGCAGAATCCGCGAGGAGTCTCCCACCTTCAGCCCGTCAACTCAGGTTGTCGTCCTCTACGCATTGCTCCGCGATGCAGGGCAAGTGCTTATTCCAGCTGAAATGGCCCCGCTGTTGGGATACTCGGCCATGACGATGACCCGCGCTTTTGACGAGTTGGAGACTGCAAGCCTTGCTGAGGTAACGGTCCGCGGCCGGGAGCGTTGTCTGCGTTTCAACGGAGGCCGAAGAGAAATCTGGGAGAAAGCTCAGCCCTTCCTTCGCAGCCCGGTGAACAAACGACTGTTTATCCGCCGCACCGATGGCGCGGAAGGCGCTATCCGTGCGGGACTCACAGCATTGGCGCACTACAGCATGCTGGCACCGCCAGCTTACACGACCTATGCGCTGAGCCGGGAGGATTGGAAAGCGCTGCGGAAACGACACAAGATCATCGAAGTGCCAGCTCAGGACCCGGATGCCAGCGAGATTGAGGTCTGGTGGTATTCGCCGGCGCTCTTCGCCGAACACGGCATCGTTGATCGGTTGTCGCTTTACCTTTCTCTGAAGGCCGACCACGACGAGCGCACCGAAACTGCGCTGGAAGAGATGATGGAGAAATTCAAATGGTAAAGGGTTTGGAAGTCTTCCGTGAGCACTTCCGGAATTATGCCGACCGCTATGTGCTCATCGGTGGCGCCGCGTGCGATATCGCCATGACCGGCGCCGGACTCGCATTCAGGGCCACAAAGGACCTGGACATCGTTCTCTACGTCGAGGCTTTGGATGCCGCGTTTGTCCGGGCATTCTGGGAATTCGTGCGCACAGGCGGCTACGAGGTTCAGGAGAAGTCAACCGGCGAAAAGCAGTTCTACCGCTTCCAGAAGCCCACGAACGCGAACTATCCTTTCATGCTGGAGTTATTCTCGCGGCAGCCCGATGTGCTGCAGGTTGCCGACGGCAGCCACCTCACGCCGCTACCGGTTGAGGAGGATGCGTCCAGCCTTTCGGCGATTCTCCTGGATAACGACTATTACGATTTCATCCGCGCCGGCAGACAGGAGATCGACGGACTCCCCAGGGTGGGCGCCGCGCAACTCATTGCTTTGAAGGCGCGGGCATGGCTTGATCTGACAGAACGCGCGGAGCGCGGTGAGCAGATCGACAGCAAGACGATCAAGAAACATAAGAACGATGTCTTCCGGCTCTACCAGATTCTCGATCCTGCCATTGACCCAGAGGCTCCGGAAACCGTCAAGAAGGATATTGGCGATTTCATCTCCCGAATGCGCAGCGAGGATGTTGACCTCAAATCCCTGGGACTACGCACTGGCACACGCGACGATATTCTGGCAGAAATCGCCAGCGTGTACCGTCTTGCAGAGAGTGAGTGATTCTTTGTCCGTCGCTAATCCTGCCATATTTCTGAGAGTCACCGCCTCTTCGAGCAGGTTGACGTCAGAATTCAACTGTCAGGTGTACTCTCACGAGCTTTTAGATCTTTTTCCGATAGTCCCTGCGAAGCCCGGCGCAATGTCTGCGCTCTCTGTTCCCTGGATGGCGTCTGGCTCTTTTAAGCACAGCCGATGAATGGTCGGATCGAGACTTCGATCCGGGCTGCAATCTACATTCCAAAGCTGCAGGACATATCCGGCGATCGCGGCGCGAACCGTGACGTGCAATTCTCCGCGTCTCATTCCAAAATCTCGCTGCACGATCTCGGGGTGAACGACCCCTGGATGAGCGACCAAGACCAGATCAACATTTCTGTTCCATTCAAGATCTGCCTCGGCCAACTCGTGGGGGTGGACTTCTTCTCCGGGAACGGGCGCGGCGGCTTCGATTCTCGAAATGACCATATCCCTGAACTTGCCGGTTTGGCGGTCGAAGACCCGAGCGTGCCAGCGCAGCCCGCTGTCCACCAATGCGTGCGGAACGATCTCGCGGCCGGCTGCTCCGCGCCTTAGAGAGTGGTATTTCACTCGCAGCACATGACGCTGCCTGATCGCCCTGGTCAGTACAGCCAACTCCGGTAAACCGGGGCGGTTCAAGTGCACGGGGAGTTCGCAAGGCAGGTAGCTCCCTCCTTTGCGATCGTCCCCGTCGCCGAATCCTTTGGAAATTGCCGACAAGACCCGTTCCGGCTCGTGCTCGAAGACCGGCGCAAACTGAGCGGTTGGTACATATACCTTACGGCCGCCGTCAAAATCGATATTCTGAGGCGCCAATTCCCGGTAGGCGGTGAAATCCCTTGTGGCCATGGCCGGCGCGATTCCGAATCGCTCCATCAAGTCCCGCCTGCAGGCATCGCCCAAAAACCAAAGGCGAAAATCGATGTATGCTAACCGGTCCCGCTGCTTTTGGCTCCATTTGCTGAGAGGATCGCGCCCCACGATATTGCTCCTTCCCGAGACAGAGTATACCCGAAAACTCCCTTGACTTCATCATAATGATGATGAGATGAGGAGGTGGGCAAAGAATGACTGAATTGCGGATGCTCGAAAGCACTTGGGCTTCGGAATACCTGCGCGGCCTGTTCGGCCGGGAGGGCAAGAGTTTAGAAGATCTGGACGATCTGGTACTCGCTTCCGAAATTCTGGCGATGGAGGATCCCTCACTTGAGCTCATTTTTTTGAGACAGGGAAACTCCTCTGCCCAAGGGTTCAATCTGGCAATTGCGATGCTTGCATTGTGCGACAAAGAGGCCCCTGTAGCGCCTGGCAGAAGGTACTCCCGTGATGGTTCGGCAAGGCCCTGGCCCTTTCCTCGTGCGCCCGATCGTTGAAGAAGCGCAACGTAGCCTTGTGGTGAAACTGATGGACCCGGCCCGTAAAGCACTCTCTCAGCTCTATCGCTCAGAGGTTCCCGCGGAGTCGCGGCGACTGCTCCTCGTTCGCTGGAAGCTACCGGAAGAAATCGCGGCCAACGGAGCATTTGCCGAGGGGAAACCGGACGATTCCGTGCTGTCCTGGACTCGCCCGCGTAATGGGGAGTCCATTTCTTCGATTTCTCCGACGACGGATCGGCGAACGCTTGCCGGCTGAGGACTTATCCTCTTTCGGGATTGATCTTTCTGTCAGGGCAGAGATGTCGGTCCAAAAGGCGGAGGGCACACGACTCGCCTGTCAGCACAAGACCTTTCCTCACCAATCGACTCAGAAAGCCGCATCTCCAGCGTCGCTAGAGCTTTGGCATGAACTCTGTGCCAACAAGGGAATCTTCTGTGCGAAATCTGAATCGAATAGACTGGTCGGTCTATCGAATGTCAGAATTGGCGAAGAGGGAGAAAAATGGAAGTTCGGAACACGCGGGAGCATCTTCTTCAAGTTGGACTTCGGCGCATTCATGCTATGGGCTACGCGGCCACGGGCGTGAAAGAAATCCTCGACGAGGCCGGCGTGCCAAAGGGATCGTTCTATCATCACTTTGCCAGCAAAGAGGCCTTCGCAAAAGAGGTGCTCAATCTCTACGTTCGCGGAGAAAACGAACGAGCAGAAAAGATCCTGCGCGACGGCAAGGCCGCGCCACTTAGGCGCCTGCGGCGTTACTTCGAGGAACTCATGGCCATCTATGGGCCCGGAGCTACTGTTAGCGGTTGCATGCTGGCAAACCTCAGCCTTGAGATGGCAGATCACAGCGATTCGATCCAATCTCTGCTCCACATGTCCTTCTCGAATTGGCAAACGGCGATCGCAGGCATTCTCCAGGAGGCAATAGACCGTGGAGATCTTGCCAGATCGAACAAGCCCCAGGAACTGGCGTCTTTCCTCCTTAACAGCTACGAAGGCGCTCTCCTTCGGTCAAAGGCGGACCGCTCCAGCAAACCACTGAAGAACTTTCTGCACTTTGCTTTCAACGTCTTGCTGAAGCGCTAAGAAAAGATTCTTAGCATATGCATAAATTCTGAATCGCTAGACCGACCGGTCTACTCTACTGTAGTGAGTCCGATTGATGGACACATTTCAGCAACTCAGAGGAGACCCACTATGTCGAAACCTTCGAAACCGGGTGCCGCACTCATCACCGGAGCATCCACGGGCATCGGCTCCGTCTATGCCCACCGTCTCGCGCAGCGAGGCTACAACCTCATCCTGGTTGCCCGCGACCGGGAGCGGTTGACCATCTTGGCAAACGATATTGCTGCAAAGACCGATCGAAATGCCGAAGTTCTAGCCGCTGACCTCACCGTCAAGGCTGATCTCAAGCGCGTCGAAGACCGCCTGCGCTCGGACAGCGAAATCACAGCCTTGGTCAACAATGCAGGTTTCGGCGGCGTTGCCAAGTTGATTGACTCCAATGTCGACGACATGGACAACATGATCCAGTTGAACGTCACCGCTCTAACGCGCCTTACCGCTGCGGCCCTGCCGGGTTTCCTGGAGCGCTCCAAAGGGCTCATCATCAACATCGCTTCCGTCGTCGCCCTCAGCCCCGAATTGCTCAACGGCGTCTACAGCGGCACCAAAGCATTCGTGGTCAATCTCACGCAATCCCTCTATAACGAGGTCAAGGACAAGGGTATCCAGGTGCAGGCTGTTTTGCCCGGGGCCACCAGCACTGAGTTTTGGGACCGCGCCAATTTGCCCGTCCATAATCTTCCCGCAGAGATCGTCATGTCGGCTGAGGAGATGGTCGATGCTTCCCTCGCAGGTCTGGACCAGGGCGAATTGATCACCATCCCTTCGTTGCCCAACCTGGGCGATTGGAAAAAGTTTGAGGAAGCTCGCAAGGCACTCGGCCCCAATTTGTCTCGAATGCATGCAGCGGCTCGTTACGCCATCAACGTTTGACGAGCTGATCGGAGAAAGACGATAAGCCGGATCTGTCACGGATGTGGTCTGTCGGTGTCGATTGGCAGAACCATTTCCCGATCGGAGAGAGACTATGCCCAACGAAATCAACCTAGATCGTCGCCGCATTCTTCGCGCCGCGGCAATGTCGATTGCCGCTGCTCAATTAGGAATTGTCGGTTCAGCGGCAGCGCAGTTCGCAATCGATAGCGAGTCGCCTCCCCTCGCAGGCGCGTCCGCATGGCTCAATTCACAGCCGTTGCAAATGAGGGAGCTACGCAGAAAGGTCGTGCTCGTCAATTTCTGGACCTATACCTGCATTAACTCCCTGCGCGTACTCCCATACGTTCGTGCATGGGCCGAAAAGTACAAGGCCCAAGGATTGGTGGTAATTGGTGTGCAAGCTCCGGAGTTCTCTTTCGAGAAGAACATCGAAAACGTCCGCTGGGCGATCAATGCCATGAAGATCGACTATCCGGTTGCGGTCGACAACGATCATGCGGTATGGCGCGCTTTCAACAATGAGGTTTGGCCGGCTCTTTACTTCGTCGATGCACGGGGGCGTATTCGACACCATCAATTCGGCGAGGGCGATTACGAACAGTCGGAACGGACCATCCAACAATTGCTCGTCGAGGCCGGTGCCGGAGAGATTTCCCATCGACTTGTTTCGATCGATGCCCAAGGTGCGGAAGCCCCCGCCGATTGGGGCAGCTTGAAGTCTCCTGAAACCTATGCCGGATTTGAACTCACCGAGAATTTTTCATCCCCTGGCGGCGCACGATTGAACAACAGCCATGTCTATGGATACCCCGCGAAGTTAGGGCTCAACCATTGGGCACTGCAGAGTGATTGGACAGTCGGCAGAGAAGCGGCTGCACTGAACACGGCCAACGGGCGAATCGCATACCGCTTTCACGCCCGCGATCTTCATCTCGTCATGGGACCTGCGGTGCGAGGAACCTCCGTTCAATTTCGCGTTCTCATTGATGGACATCTGCCGGGCGCATCTCATGGTAGCGACATTGACGATCAAGGCAATGGCAAAGTAACCGAGCAGCGGCTGTATCAGCTTATCCGGCAGCCGGAACCCGTCGCGGATCACCTGTTCGAGGTCGAGTTTCTCGGCTCTGGGGTAGAAGCTTTTGACTTCACGTTCGGCTGATCCAATGCGACGGATCTCTTGAAGTCCATCCCGATCGGAACCTCGGAACTATTTTGGCGGAGAACTGAATTGGCTACCACAACTGTCACAACACGACAGGCACCCAAGGTGCGTCTAGCGATCAATCCATGGGTCATTGCACTAACCGTGACCTTGGCGACGTTTATGGAGTTGCTCGATACTTCCATTGCGAACGTGGCACTGCCGTACATCGGCGGGGGTTTGGGAAGAAGCTATGACGAGGTGACCTGGGTCCTCACAACCTACCTGGTCGCAAACGCGGTCATATTGCCTATGAGCGCCTGGTTGAGCCGTGCCCTTGGACGAAAGACCTACTACCTGATCTGTGTCGCACTGTTTACGGCGATGTCGCTCTTCTGCGGTCTCGCGCCGTCGTTGGAATTGATGTTGGTGGGACGCGTATTGCAGGGAGTCGCGGGCGGAGGCCTAGCGCCAGTGGCACAGGCCATCTTGATCGATACCTTCCCGCCTGAGAGACGTGCTTCCGCGTTCGCTCTCTATACGGTGGTCCTGGTTACGGCCCCGGCAGTCGGTCCGGTCCTGGGTGGGTGGATTACCGACAATTATAGTTGGCGCTGGATTTTCTTCATCAACGTCCCTATCGGCCTGATTGCCCTGCTTCTGTCGAGGAAGTTGTTGCATGATCCTCCTTCATTTGTCGCAGAGCGAGCCAGTGTGCGTATGGGTGGGAGATTATCGGTCGATGGAATTGGAATCACACTCATCGTCCTCTCTTCTGCTGCGCTGGAGATTGCGCTGGATCGCGGTCAGATCGAAGATTGGTTTGGCAGTGTATCCATATGCTGGCTTTTAGGGATTGCGGTTGTGGGATGGGTGTCTACAGTTGTATGGGAGTTGAACAGCCGATTCCCGGTGATTGACTTTCGCATGCTGGCAAATCGCAACTTCGCAATTGCGAGCATTCTGTTCTTTGTGTTTGGAACCGGGCTATTCGGAACGACAGTACTCGTTCCTCAGATCCTGCAATCTCTCTACGGTTACAAAGCGACAGATGCTGGACTAGTCCTGGGTCCGGGGGCCCTTGTTATCACAGTGCTTGCGCCCGTCTCCGCACAACTGATTCAGCGCCGTCTGATCCAGCCGAGAACAATGATCGGGCTTAGCCTTTGCACTGTAGCGGCAGCAATGTGGTATTTCAGCACCCTCACGCTTGATACCAATGGCGGACACTATGCGTGGGGACGAGTGTTTCAGGGAGTCGGCTACGGATTCTTCTTTGTGCCGGTCAATATCATCGCTTACTCGATGCTGCGCCCCGATCAAAACAACAAGGCTTCAAGTCTTACCAATCTCTTCCGGAACTGGGGAGGAAGCTTTGGAATCGCCATGATAGGCACTGTTAGCGAGAGGCGGATGAATTTTCATCAGGAGCGACTTTCCTCCAGTCTTGCTCCGGCATCGCAGTTCCTTCAGCAGCGTGTCGCAGTTGTTTCCGACTACTTGATGCAGAAAGGATATTCAAGTGTGGATGCGATGCCAGCAGCCAAACTTGTTGTATATCGCGAACTTCTAAAGCAGTCCAGTTTTCTTGCTTTTATGGATTGCTTTCGATTCATTGGGGTTCTGACCATCGCTGCCGTTCCTTTGCTGTTTGTGGTCCGAGCGGCGAGAGCCAATCTCAAGGTGCCTGAAGGCCATTAGCCAATCAGGCGGACAATCAACGCGTAGCCCTTCCCGGGCGGTGCTGATTGTCCGTCTTCTTCGCACGGACGATCTCGGTGGCTGATACCAAGGTATCGACCAACACCATCGTCCAGAAGATTTGACTTCGCGCCTCTGGCTTAACCGTAACTGTGTTACACACGGGAGCGCTCTCGAAGAGCAATCCAATTGAAAAGGAGAAAAGAAATGAAGCAAAGACAATCTACCGGGATGCAAAGTCGAATCCATCAAAGCCGCTCGAAGTGGTTGAGTGTGCCGGTCATCATCGCCTGCCTGGTTGCGGCGTCGGGCGCTGCGCAAACCGCCAGGGAGGTGCGTGGGGCAGCGGCTGTCGAGCCGCTTCAAAACGAACCACCGGCGAAAATCGTCATCGATCCGCCTCTGGCCGAACCCCTGTCGCATGGCCTTGTAGTGATTCAATATCGCACGGAGAACCTGCACATGGCGCCGGTGTTCGGACCGGCCGCGCTTGCCGTTTCTCCGCGGGTCGGACACATCCACGTGTCGGTCGACGATGCATCGTGGGTCTGGGTCGATGCGAGCGGAGAGCCCGTGATTCTGAACGGCCTGCTGCCCGGGCCGCATAAGGTCCTGATTCAACTGGAGAGTGCGAACCACCAACTGCTCGATCAAGGCTCCGTCGAGTTCGCGGTGCCTGAGCCGAAAAACGCCGCGTCATCCGCCGCAATGGACGCGCACGCAACCCATGGCATGGCCGCTGTTGAGCCTTCTCAGAGCGAACCACCCGCAAAGCTCATCGTCGACGCTCCTAAGGCCGAGCCGCTGTCGCGTGGCGTTTTGTTTCTTCCCTATCACGCGGAGAATCTGCGCATCCTACCGGTATTCGGGCCTGCCGCACTTGCCGTGACTCCACGGGTTGGGCACATCCATGTGACGGTTGATAACGCCACCTGGCACTGGGCAGACGCGAGCGGCGTACCGATCATCATCAATGGCCTCGCGCCTGGACCGCACAAGGTTCTGATCCAACTGGTCAATGCAAACCATCGGCCCCTTGATCAGCAAGTTGTTACCTTCACAATTCCGAGCGGAAGTATACCCCAAAACCTTCACTGACGCCAACATCGCACGATTTGTGGGGAATGGTTACACGCAGGATCAAGGAGAGAATCGCCATGAAGCAAACGAAGTCAATCGGAATGTCCCGTCGCAATTTCACCATCGCCGGACTATCAGCGGGTGCAGCGTTGCTCGCACCGAGCGCGCTCTTCGCGGGCGAGAGCCGGCCTCTTCCCAAGACAGACCCGTCGGATTTGCCGGCGATCAAGCCGGGAACGAACACATCGTTCGCCTCGATGAAGCAGATTGACGCTGGCCAGCTTAACATTGGTTATGCAGAAGCCGGCCCGGCCAATGGCGCGGCTGTGATTCTTCTGCATGGCTGGCCCTATGACATTCATAGTTATGTGGACGTTGCCCCATTGCTAGCATCGGCGGGATACAGAGTGATCGTCCCTCATTTGCGCGGCTATGGCACGACGCGCTTTCTTTCGAGTGAGACGCTTCGGAATGGTCAGCAATCGGTCGTCGCTCTCGACATCGTCGCGTTGATGGATGCCCTCAAGATCGAGAAGGCGATCGTCGCCGGCTTTGATTGGGGCGCGCGAACGGCTGACATCCTAGCCGCGCTCTGGCCGGAACGCTGCAAGGCACTCGTCTCTGTGAGCGGCTATCTGATCGGCAGCCAGGCAGCCGGCAAAACTCCGCTGCCGCCCAAGGCTGAGTTCCAATGGTGGTACCAGTTTTACTTTGCCACGGAACGCGGTGAGGACGGGTATGAGAAATACAGGCGCGAGTTTGCGAAGCTCATCTGGCAACTCGCATCGCCGCAATGGGCATTCGACGACGCCACGTTCGATCGGAGCGCAGCATCATTCGACAACCCGGATCATGTCAAGATCGTGATCCACAATTACCGCTGGCGGCTCGGTCCGGCTGAAGGCGAGCCTAAATACGACGAATTGGAAAAACGGCTTGCCGAAGGGCCGGTCATCGTGTGCCCACTATCACTCTCGAAGGCGATGCGAATGGCGCACCGCACCCGGATTCCAGTTCCTACGCCAGGAAATTCTCCGGCAAGTACGCGCACCGGATCATCACC